>NZ_JAVTWP010000040.1:0-543451 GCF_032229685.1 Rhizobacter sp.
GCGCGAGCTGAGCTTCCTGAACAACGGCGTGAAGATCCGCCTCGTCGACGAGCGCAACAACAAGGAAGACACGTTTGCCTATGCGGGTGGCGTGCGCGGTTTCGTCGAATTCATCAACACCGGCAAGAAGGTGCTGCACCCGACCGTGTTCGGCGCGTCGGGCGAGAAGCAGAGCGAACAGGGCACGACCATCACCACCGACGTGGCGATGCAATGGAACGACGGCTACAGCGAGAACGTGCTGTGCTTCACCAACAACATTCCGCAGCGTGACGGCGGCACCCACCTGACCGGCCTGCGCGCCGCGATGACGCGGGTCATCAACAAGTACATCGACGACAACGAACTGGCCAAGAAGGCCAAGGTCGAAGTCACGGGCGACGACATGCGCGAAGGCCTGTGCTGCGTGCTCAGCGTGAAGGTGCCCGAGCCGAAGTTCAGCAGCCAGACAAAAGACAAGCTCGTCAGCAGCGAAGTGCGCGGCCCGGTCGAAGACTCGGTCAGCAAGGCGCTGACCGATTACCTGCAAGAGAACCCCGCCGACGCCAAGCTGATCTGCGGCAAGATCATCGACGCCGCGCGCGGCCGCGAAGCTGCGCGCAAGGCCCGCGAGATGACTCGCCGCAAAGGCGTGCTCGACGGCATGGGCCTGCCCGGCAAACTGGCCGATTGCCAGGAAAAAGACCCGGCGCTGTGCGAGATCTACATCGTCGAGGGCGACTCGGCCGGTGGCAGCGCGAAGCAGGGCCGCGACCGCAAGTTCCAGGCGATCCTGCCCTTGCGCGGCAAGATCCTGAACGTCGAGAAGGCACGCTATGAAAAGCTGCTGACCAGCAATGAAATCCTGACGCTGATCACCGCCCTGGGCACCGGCATCGGCAAGGGCATGGGTGGCGACGACTTCAACCCCGACAAGCTGCGCTACCACCGCATCATCATCATGACCGATGCCGATGTGGACGGCGCGCACATCCGCACCTTGCTGCTCACGTTCCTGTTCCGGCAGATGCCCGAGCTGGTCGAGCGTGGCCACGTCTACATCGCGCAGCCGCCGCTCTACAAGGTCAAGCTCGGCAAGGACGAGCAGTACCTGAAAGACGGTCACGAGCTCGACGCCTACCTGCTCAAGGTGGCGCTCAAGGACGCCAAGCTCGACACCGGCGTGCCCGGCGCGGCCGTGTTGCAAGGCGACACGCTCGAAGCGCTGGCGCGCCAGTACGTGCTGGCCAAGAACGTGGTCGAGCGCCTGTCGAACTGGATGGACGTGGAAGCGCTGCGCGCGATGGCCAATGGCCTGGCACTCGACATCGACACGCTCGAAGCGGCCGAAGCCTCGGCCGTGGCCCTGAAAGCCGCGCTGCACGATGCCGAAGTCAGCGCCGAATTCGATGCGCGCATGGACAAGCACATCCTGCGCGTCAGCCGCATGCACCACGGCAACGTGAAGAGCAGCGTGATCAGCGCCGACTTCGTGCACGGCGCCGACTACGAAGCGCTGAGCCAGGCTGGCCAGACCTTCCGCGGGCTGGTGAGCGCCGATGCGGTGGTGCGCCGCGGCGAAGGCGAACGCCAGAAAGAGGCCCGGGTCGGCGACTTCCGCGAAGCGATGAGCTGGCTGCTGCAGCAGGCCGAAGGCGCGGTCGGCCGCCAGCGCTACAAGGGTCTGGGCGAGATGAACCCGTCGCAGCTCTGGGAGACCACGATGGACCCAGCCGTGCGGCGCCTGCTGCGCGTGCAGATCGACGACGCGCTCGAAGCCGACCGTGTGTTCACGATGCTGATGGGCGACGAGGTCGAACCCCGCCGCAACTTCATCGAGACGAACGCGCTGCGGGCGGGGAACATCGACGTTTGAGTGAGCCGCTCAGGCCTCTGCGTCGGTGACCCCGCGTATCACGGCCTGTCCCAACGCCCGCGGCGATCGTCCTGCCCCGTGTAGTCGCGTTGCGGCGCGCCGTGGGCGCCCAGCACGCCGGTGTCGTGCGCGACCACGCCGTTCACCACCGTCAACACGGGGCGCACCTTCTTGATCTCTTCGTCCGGCACGCTGAAATAGTCACGATCGAGCACCAGCAGGTCGGCGAGCTTGCCGCTTTCGATCGACCCGATCTTGTCTTCCAGGCGAAGGAACCAACTGTTGCCGCGGGTGAAGAGCCGCAGGGCTTCCTGGCGCGTCAGGTGCTGCCCGGGATTGACCTGCACACCATACGAGTTCAGACCCGTGACCGCGTAGTAGATGTGCGTGAAGGGGTTGAGTGGGGCGATGTGGACGCCGTCGCCGTGAATGCCGGTCTGAATGCCGTGATCGAGGATCGTCCTGAACAGCGGCCCGACGGCCGTGTCGTTCGGCCCCGACCCGGTCCAGCGGAACGCGCCGATCTGTACACCGCACGACATGTTCTTCAGCCGCGTGAGCAGGTCGGCGCTCACGAAGGGCACATGGTGCACCATCCAGCGAAGGTCGCGAATGCCGAACTCGGCGTCGACGGCCTCGTAGGCTTCGACGACCTGCTGCAGTTGCGCCAGCGACGACACGGCGTTCTCGTTTCGCCACTGGGCCTGGGCCACCAGGCGTTGCGCTTCTTGCCACACCGCGCCTGAACCGATGGGTGCCGCCCACTCGCCGATGGAGCCGGTCATCATCATCGGGTCGCCGAAGAACTGGAACTGGTTGCGCAGGCGCTCTTTCAGTTCAGGCAACGCCGGGTCGTTCTGGTTCTGCAGAAAGTTCATCTGCAAACGAACGAAGGCGCGCCCTTCGCGATGCAGCGCCAACCACGAGTCGTACATGCGGTACTGGTCGAGATTCGAGAGCGATTGTGTCGGCGCGAGCGGGCCTGGCGTCGGGAACAGGGTCTCGTCGAGGTGCGCGGTCACGCCCACGGCGGCCGAGAAAGCCATCGCATCGATCGTGCTGCGCTTCTTGTCTTCGAAGGTCTGGCGCACACGCAGGTGGTAGAGCGCCGTGGTCGAAGGCAGGCCGGCAGCGATCAGCCCGTCGTCGGAAACGACCACCGGCCCGGCGAGCGGTGATGTCACGCTCTCGAAGAAGGCCTTGGCCATGCTGTTGACGATGACCGGCCCGGTGAACTGGCGGAAGATCATCACCGGCCGATCGGAGACCGCGGCGTCGAGCTCGGCACGTGTCGGGTTGCGGCGCACGTCGGCAAACTGCACCGGGTTCCAGCCACCCATCGCCGTCATGAACTGACCTTCGGGCACGAATGGCCGGCGGGCCGCGAAGATGGCTTGCAGCTCGGCGATCGATGCGGCGCTTTCGATCGGCGTGTGGTAACCGGGGCGGTTCGCCAGACTCACGATGTGGTCGTGCGCCTCGATCACACCCGGGATCACGGTGCGCCCACCGAGGTCGATCACTTTCGCGCGCGGGTTGTCTGCGCGCGCGCTGGCACCCACCGCGCTGAACTTGCCGTTCTTGATCGCCACGGCCGTGGCGATCGTGCCTGCGTCGTCCATCGTGTGAATGCGCCCGTTCACCAGGACGAAGTCGGCTGCGTTGTCGGTGACGGCCGCCGGCGGCGTGGTGCAGTCACCGTTGGCGGGCCCCGAGGCGCCGGCGCCGCAGCCCGCTGCGAATGCCGCGACACCCGAGAGGGTGCCGACCTTCAACATGCCACGGCGCGACATGTCCGCTGGCTTCAGTGTTTTCTTGTCCAAGTTTGTCTCCTGATGTCGTGTGGGACGGCACGCATCGGGTGCGTGTCATCGCTTGTTCAGCGACTTCAGAATAAGAGTTTGTGTGCCTGCGCTGAAATGATGAATCTCCATGGGCGCCATCGATCGCGTCGATGTAGGTTCTTACCCTGACGCGCGAGCAGGCCCATCTGCAGGGCACCGCAGCCTTATCGCTTGCCTCCGATGTGCTCACGGCTGCGCGCGAGTTTGCGCACGATCGAAGAGAAGGCGCGCACGGGCGGCAACTGCCTTTCTTCGCGTCGTCGAAGAATCCCTGGCACGCGGATCGGCGTGGGGCTTTCGATGGGCACGCAGCGCAAATCAGGGTGGCCGCGAACGGCATGCGCAGCGACGATGGCGCCGATGCGCGTGGCCGCAACGAGTTCGAGCATGGGCGCGATGGTGTTCATCTCGACACACACGATCGGCTCGGCGCCGGCGGCCAACAGGCACTCTTGCAACATGATGCGCGTCGCGAAAGACTTCGGCAGCAAGACGAGGCGTTGCCGATGCAGCTCGACCAGGCGCACCCGCTTGCGGCGCACGAACGGATGGTCGCGGCCGACCACCAGCACCATTTCTTCGTTGTGCAGCGGCTCGAACACCAGCTCGCTGGGCTCTCCGGGCCGGTACGCGATGCCAAGGTGAAGTTCGCCGGAGCCGACCTTGCGCCTGATCTCGTCGGCCGACAGCTCCTCGACCACGACCCGGGCATCGGGGTGCCGTTCCAGGAACGTGGCCACGCATTTCGGAATGAAGCCGAAGTTGAACGTGTTGGTTGCGCCGATGCGCAATTCGTCGTCGATGGCGCCGCCGCCCTGTCGCAGCGCTCCCACACCGCGGTCGACTTCACGCAGTGCGTTGATGGCGTATTCGAGAAAGGTTTCGCCGTCCTCGGTCATCGACAAGCCGGTCGGGTTGCGGTCGATCAACACGCGACCGATCTCGTCTTCGAGCTTGCGGATCTGGTGCGAGAGCGTCGACTGAGTCACGTGCATCCGCTCGGCCGCGCGCGTGAAGTTGAGGCATTCGGCCAGAGCGACAAGGTAGCGAAGGTGGCGCAGTTCCATCGATCGAGTGTCGGCGGCGGCCATCGCCAGCGTCAACGACGGCGAGGGAAATCCATCACCGCTGCGCTCAGCAAAACGCTGGTTGGTCTCTCGCTTTGCACCACCTCACCGCACTAACCCGCACGTGTCATCGACCCCGTCGATGCAATGCATTCAAGGCATCGCAGCGAGCCGCTTGTCGATGCCGATCAACGGCCCGCCGCCTCACTTCTCGGCCGCCGCTTTCAGGTTCGCGAGCCCGGCCTCGAAGTCCTTGCCGATCATGCTGTCCATGCTGACGAACACGCCCATCAGCTTGCTGATGTAGGGCGCGGGGCCGTACATCGCCCAGGTGACCCGGGTCGAATCGCCTGCAGGAACGAGCGTGTACTCGGCGGTGTTGTGGCCTTCGAAAGGCTTGATGAAATCGAGCTTGATCAGCAGCTTGCTCGAAGGCGACGACTCCAGGATCTCCATGCGGCCTTCGCCGACCTTGCCGTTGCCCTGCCAGGCATAGACCGCGCCCTTCCCGGCCGGCGCGCCGCTGAACGTGCGCTTCATCGCGGGGTCGAGCTTCTCCCACGGTGACCAGACCGACCATCGGTTGAAGTCGTCGATGTACGGGTAGATCTTCTCGGGCGGTGCCTTGATCGTCACCGAGCGTTCGACGCGAAAGGCGTCGGGCCGCGTTGCTGCGAACGCAAGCACGCCGGCGATCAACACGACGACAACGATGGCGATGGTCTTGAACATGCGAGCCCCCTCGGCTTTCTGATGGTCTGAATTCAGTCTATCCGCCGCGCGCGCGGCCCACAACAGGCGGGGCCGGTGCGCCGCCTCTAGGGATACGAGCGCGGCAAGGCTTGTGGTCAGATCGCCGTGCCCCGGCCGGCGCGCCGCCGCAGGAGACGACCATGCTCACCGACACCCAGCTTCAGCAGATCATGCCCCGGCTCGCGGCGGCGAAGCTGCAACTCTTGCTGCCGCACCTGAACCGCGCGATGCAGGCCTATGGTGTCGACACGATGGCACGCACGGCCGCGTTCATCGCGCAGCTGGCGCACGAATCGGGCGAGTTCCGGTGGATGGAAGAGATCTGGGGCCCGACCGACGCGCAGCGCCGATATGAACCGCCCGGCACGCTGGCCGCGCGCCTGGGCAATACGCAAGCAGGCGATGGCAAGCGCTTCAAGGGGCGAGGTCCGATCCAGATCACCGGCCGCTTCAACTACACGAAGTACGGCGCGCTGCTCGGCGTCGACCTGGCGGCCCAGCCCGAGCTCGCGGCCACACCCGCGATCGCTTTCGCCACGGCGGGCTTGTACTGGAAGTCGAACGGCCTGAACGAACTCGCCGACGCAGGCGACTTTCTCAAGATCACCCGCCGCATCAACGGCGGCACGAACGGCTTGGCCGACCGGCAGAAGTACCACGCGCGGGCGCTGGAGGTTCTGGCCACGGGCTTCGTGGCGGGCGCAGCGCTGCGTGGCGCCGCGGCGCGCGCGGCGAAGGCGCCCACCGAGCCTTTGTTGCGCGGCTTCGAGTCGATCCGTCGGATCCGTGTCGCCGCGCCTGCCGCGACAAAGCCTGCCGCCAAGGCCACCCGCGGCGGTGGCTGAAGGCATGCGCTCACCTGCGCCGTGCCAGCCAAATACGATCAGCGAGAAATTTGCCCCGCTTTTGCGCGAACCACCTCCGCGTGGCGGTGTCAGACTCGGGCGCAGATCCTGCGTATCTGCCTGTTTGACCCGCCAAAGATGTTGTCCATGGAGTTCTTCGCCCCCAAGCGCCTGAGTTGTGGTGTCGTGATCGTCAACGACGACCACGAGCTGCTGTTGTGCCACGTCACCGGCCAGAACCACTGGGACTTGCCCAAAGGGGGCATCGACGACGGCGAAAACCCGCTGCAGGCCGCCCTGCGCGAAACGCGTGAAGAAACCGGGCTGCGCCTGGCCGCTGCCGAGCTGATCGACTTGGGCCGCTTCGCGTACACCAACAAGAAAGACCTGCATCTCTTCGCCACGCGCACGGCGCGGTTCGACATCGCCACCCTGCGCTGCGAAAGCCACTTCTCCGAGCGTTATTCGGGCAAGCAGCTGCCCGAGATGGACGGCTTCGGCTGGTTCAGCTTCTCGCGCGTGGCCGCCTTGTGCACGCCGAAGATGGCCCAGGTGCTGGGCGACAAGCTCGACCTCGCGCAACTGGTGCGTGCGTTCGGCGCGAGCGAACGGCAGAGCGCCGCGCTCGCGGCCTGAGCCTCACACGCTGTCGAACAGGCCCGGCCCCGCACCCAGCGGCGCGCCTTCGATTTCCAGCAGGCGCAGCTTGGTTCGCGCACCGCCTGGCGCCGAAAAGCCGCCCGACTTGTTGCCCGCGGCCAGCACACGGTGGCACGGCACGATGATCGGGAACGGGTTGGCGCCGAGCGCCTGGCCGACCGCACGCGCCAGCAGCGGGTCACCGAGCCGGGCCGCGACTTCGCCGTAAGTGAGGGTCTGGCCGGGCAGGATGCCTCGCGCGAGTTCGTAGACGCGCAGATTGAAAGGTGGCAGCGCCGAGGTGTCGAGCGCGATGTCTTGCAGCGCATCAGCCTCGCCGCTCAACAAGCCGACGATGCGCCGCATCACCTTTCGGATCTCGGGCGGCGCATCGGCTTCGGTTGCGCCGCCGTAGCGTTGGCGTGCACGCGCCCGGGTGGCGGCGGCGTTGGCCTCGGGCAGCAGCACACCGGCCAGGCCGCGCGCGCCCCACACCAGCCCGCACGGGCCGACCGCGGTGTCGAACAGGGCGAAGTTCGCGTGCTCCATTCAGCGATGATCGCTCAAGCCTGCCAGACCCCGAAACCGCGTTCGCGCAATGCGATGCCGAGCTCGACTTCCATCTCGCAGGCGCCGCGGTAAGGCATGGGGTTGTAGACCTCGTACAGCTGCGGCAGCAGGCGCACGCCGTACTCGCGCACGAAGCGGTTCGACTGGACGCCGGCCATGTGGCGGTCGAAACGCAGGTCGGGGTCGAGCCCGGTCATGCCGACGTAGACAAAAGGTTTGCCGAGCTGGTAGCCGGGGTTCGCCTCGCGAAACCGCGCCACGTTCCAGACCCGGTCCGACAGCTCGATCACGTAGACGCTGTAGTGGTGCGATCGGGGCGTGGTCTTGCGCGTGGCCATGGGTGCCTACACTAGCAGGCCATGACCGAAGAACCCACCACCGCCCTGGCCGCGCTGTTCGAACAGGCGATCGCCGCGGGGGCGTTCGTCAAGCTCGTGCTCGGCAAACCGCGCGCTGCCGCCGGCGACCTGGTGCGCGTGTCGGCGCGGCCGGTGCTGCTGAAGGGTGAAGCGGTCGTGTCGTTCGTGTTCACGCACAAGACCCGCGACATCACGAAGAACCTGCCCGCGCCCGACGCCGTGCGCCAGCTGCGCGAGCTGCTCGACACCACGTTCAGCCACGCCCACCTGTTCACCACCACCGAAGAAGTGCAGTTGATGGTCAGCAAGAAGGGTCGCCAGACGCTGATGCGCGGCAAGTCGAGCGCGAGCGTCGCGCCCGCCGCCCACGACCGCCAAAAGCACCGCTTTCTCGACCTCGACCGCGCCTTCCTCACTGAGCTGGGCGTGACCAACACGCAGCACCAGCTCGTGCCGGCGATGGCGCGCAAGTGGAAGCAGATCAACAAGTTCATCGAGGTGCTCGACAACGCGCTGGAATCGTCGGCTTTGAAGCGCGCCGCGCGCCTCGAGGTGCTCGACTTCGGCAGCGGCAAGGGCTACCTCACCTTCGCCATGCACGACTACCTGCGCCACTCGCTCGGCCTGCCGGCGCGTGTGACCGGCGTGGAGTTGCGCGACGACATGGTGGCCTTGTGCAGCGGCGCCGCGCAGCGCCTGGGGCTCGACGGCCTGCGCTTCGAACAGGGCGACGTGCGCAGTCGCGCGCCCGAACCGGCCGACATCATGATCGCGCTGCACGCCTGCGACACCGCCACCGACCACGCGATCCACACCGGCATCCGCGCCGGTGCCTCGATCATCATGTGCTCGCCGTGCTGCCACAAGGAGCTGCGCCCGCAGCTGCTGAGCCCGCACCCGCTGCGGCCGATCCTGAAACACGGCATCCACCAGGCCCAGGAAGCCGAGATGTTGACCGATGGCCTGCGCGCTCTGATGCTCGACGCCTGCGGCTACGACACGCAGGTGTTCGAGTTCATCGCGCTGGAACACACCAACAAGAACAAGATGATCTTGGCAGTGAAGCGCCAGGCGGCCGGCAACGCCGGCGAGGCCTGGCGCCAGGTCGAGGAGATCAAGTCGTACTACGGCGTGCGCGAGCACTGCCTGGAAACGCTGCTGAAGCAGCGCAGCGAAAGCAGCGTCGCGGCCTGATCAGCTGCCGAGCGCGGGCAACACCGTGCCGCGGTTCTCGCCGAAACCGATGCGGGCGTGGCCGGGCTTTTCGCACCAGCCTTTCAGGATCACCGCGTCACCGTCTTGCAGAAAGCCGCGCTGCTCGGTCGCGCCATGGCCGGCGTCGAGCGTCAGCGGGTTGCGGCCCGAGGCGGTGAGTTCGATCATCGCGCCGGCCTGGTCGAGCGTGGGGCCCGAGATGGTGCCGCTGCCGAGCAGGTCGCCCGGCTGCAGGTTGCAGCCGCCGACCGTGTGGTGCGCCACCATCTGCGAGACCGTCCAGTACTGGTGCTTGAAGCTCGTGTGCGTGAGGCGTGTGGCACCGATGCCGGCGGCGCGGCGCGTGGCGCTCTCGAGCCAGACTTCGAGCTGGATGTCGAGCGCGCCTTCGGCACGCGTGGCGGCCGAGTCGAGATAGGCCAGCGGCTGCGGTTCGTTCGCCGGGCGGTCCCAGGCTTGCCGGTACGGCGCCAGCGCTTCCATCGTCACGATCCAGGGTGAGATCGTGGTCGCGAAGTTCTTCGCCAGAAACGGCCCGAGCGGCTGGTACTCCCAGGCCTGGATGTCGCGTGCCGACCAGTCGTTGAGCAGGCAGATGCCGAAGACGTGGTTCACCGTCGCATCGAGCGCGATCTGTTCGCCGGCCGCGTTGCCCTGGCCGATGAAGATGCCGAGTTCGAGCTCGTAGTCGAGCCGCGCGCAGGGGCCGTAGACGGGGGTGGTGCCGTTCAGCGGCAGGGCCTGACCCATCGGCCGGCGGAAGGTCTGGCCACTGACGCCGATGCTCGACACGCGCCCGTGGTAGCCGATCGGGATCCAGCGGAAGTTCGGCGTGAGCACGTCGTCGCCGCCGCGGAACAGCTTGCCGATGTTGGCGGCGTGGTGCACCGAGGTGTAGAAGTCGGTGTAGTCGCCGATGCGCGCCGGCACGCTGTATTGCACATCGGCTTGCGGCACGAGGCAGGCGCGCAAGGCGTCGACGTGCGCGCCGGTGGCCGAGCTTTCCAGCAGCGCGAACAAGCCGTGGCGCAGTGCGCTCCAGGCCGCAGGGCCGAGCGCGAAGAAGTCGTTCAGCGCCGGCTGGGCGCACGCCGCTGCGGCTTGTGCCGCCGGGCCTTGCAGGCACGCGGCGCGAGTCACCGCGGCCAGGTCGATCACCTGATCGCCGATCGCCACGCCGCCGCGAAAAGCTTCGCTCGTGCCCTGGCGGCGAAACACCGAGAAGGGCAGGTTCTGGATCGGGAAGTCGTTGCCGGCCACGTTGGCCGAAGCGAGCCAGCTGCTGCGACGGGCGTCGTGCGTGTGGTTGAGTTCCATGGTCAGGCCGCCATCAGCTTGTCGTCGAAGATCGCCACGGCGCGCGTCCAGCCCGCCGAAGCGCCGCGGATCTTGTGCGGGAAGCACGAGATGTAGAAGCCGCTCGGCGGCAGCGCTTCGAGGTTGTGCAGTTTCTCGAGGTGGCAGTAGCCGATGTCGCGCCCGGCCTTGTGGCCTTCCCAGATCAGCGACGCGTCGTGGCTCTCGCCGTACTTCTTCGCGGTGTGCACGAAGGGTGCGTCCCAGCTCCAGGCGTCGGTGCCGGTGAGGCGCACGCCGCGTTCGAGCAGGTACATGGTCGCTTCGTAACCCATGCCGCAGCCCGACGACACGTAGTCGGGCGAACCGTAGCGCGAGCCGGCGCGGGTGTTGACGACCACGATCTCGAGCGGCGTGATCGTGTGGCCGATGCGCGCGAGCTCGGCTTCGACGTCGGCCGCAGTCACCACATAACCGTCGGCGAAATGCCTGAAGTCGAGCTTCACACCAGGCTGGAAGCACCATTCCAGCGGCACCTCGTGGATCGCGATCGCACGCTCTTTCTCACCGAGCGCCTTGTTCATCGTGGAATGAAAGTGATACGGCGCGTCGAGGTGCGTGCCGTTGTGCGTGGACAAGTGCACCAGCTCGACGGCCCAGCCTTCGCCGTCGGGCAGGTCTTCTTTCTTCAGCCCGGGGAAGAAGGGCTCGATCTGCGCATAGGTGTTGTCGTGCGTGAAGTACTCGATCTTGGGCGCGAAGGCCGGCGGGTCGGAGAGCACGTCGTTCTCGAGATAGATCGACAGGTCGACGAAGGTGCGGGGCATCTTGTTCCTTTCAGGCCCGTTCAGGGCGTTTGCCATTTCAACAGCCTGCGTTCGCCGAAGCTCAGCAAGGCATTGCTCACGTATCCGATCAGGCCGAGCAGCACGATGCCGGCGAAGAGCTCGCTGGCGCGGAACGCGCGCGCCGCCAGAAGAATCGCCTGGCCCAGGCCCGCCTGCGACGCGATCATCTCGCCCACCACGGCGACGATCAGCGACACCGTGAGCGACAGCCGCATGCCGGCCAGGATGTCGGGCAAGGCGTTCGGCAAGCCCACCTTCCACACGAACGCGGCCCGCCCGAGTTGCAGGCAGCGTGCCACTTCGAGCAGGCGCGGTTCGACGTTCGCGAAACCGTGCACCGTGGCCAGCAGCACCGGCCACATCGCGCCGAAGGCCACGACGAAGAGCACCATCGCCGGGTTCAGGCCGAACAGCGAGATCGCCAGCGGCAACAGGGCCGAGGCCGGCAGCGGGCGCACGAATTCGAGCGTGGGTTGCAGCCAGGCGCGCGCCGCGGGTGAGATGCCGATCAACGCACCGAGCGCGATGCCGATCAACGACGCGAGCAGCCAGCCCTGGAACATGCGTTGCACCGTGGCGAGGGTGAACGCGGCGAGTTCACCGCCCATCAAGCCTTCGCGCAGGCTCGCGAGCGTGGCTTCCGGCGTGGGCAGGAACACGCGGCTGATCCAGCCGGCGTGGCTGGCGGCCCACCACAGTGCGATCAACGACAGCAGCACGGCCAAAGAGCCGAACCATGTCGACGAACGGTTGGTGTTCATGGCTGAACACCCATGCGCAGCGCCACGCGCCGCTGCAGCCACACGGCCGCCGCGTTGATGACGAAGCCGACCACGCCGATCCAGCCCAGCCACGCGAGCATCAGCGCCGGGTCGAGGCTTTGCTGCGCGATCATCATCGCGTAGCCCATGCCGTTCGGGTTGGCTGCGATCTCGACGGTGACGGCCACCACCAGCGCGACCGCGACACCGAGCCGCAAAGCCACGAACAGGCGCGGCACGATGGCCGGCAGCACGATCTTGAAGCAGCGTTGCGTGGCGCTCAGGCCGAGCACGTGGCTCACTTCGAGCAGGCGTGGCTCGACCTGTGCGACCGCGGCCTGCGTGAGCACCAGCATCGGCCAGAACGAGGCGAATGCGACCACCGAAAACTCCATGCGGTAGCCGAAGCCGAACACCAGCATCGCCAGCGGAATGAGCGCGACCGAAGGCACCGGCCGCAGCATCTCGATCGACAGCGAGCTCATCTGCGCGGCCCGTTTCGACAGACCGAGCGCGATGCCGAGCAACACGCCGAGCGAGCCGCCGACCAGCAGCCCGACCGCTGCCGACACCAGCGTGAAGGTGGTGGCCTGCAGCAGCGAGCCGTCTGCGGCCGCCTTGCCGAACGCGAGCAGCGCAGCGCTCGGCGGCGCGATCGAATCGCTGCCCGCTGCAGCCGTGCGCACGTAGAGCTCGAACAGCGCCAGCGCAGCGAGCGGGAAGCACCATGGGCGCAGCAGCGAGATCAGCTTAGTCATGCCCCTGCTCGATGAAAGCGAACAGCTCGCGCCGCAGGTTCAGGAATTCGGGATGCTCGCGGGTAGCAAGCTGGTCGCGAGGCCGCGGGATCTTCACGTCGATCATCTTCGCCAGGCTCGGTCGGCCCGGCCCGGGGTTGGCCTGCAGCGCGATCACGCGGTCGCCGAGGTAGATCGCTTCGTCGAGGTCGTGGGTGACGAAGAGCACCGTCAGGCCGTCGTCGCGCACCAGGCGCGCCACTTCGTCCTGCAGGCTCTGGCGCGTCAGCGCGTCCAGGGCGCCGAAGGGCTCGTCCATCATCAACAGCTCGGGCTTCTGTGCGAGGCAGCGCGCGATCTGCGCACGCTGTTGCATGCCGCCCGAGAGTTGCACCGGGAACTTGTGGGCGTGTTTCGCGAGGCCGACCTTGCCCAACACGTCGGCGATGCGGGGCGGGCGCTGGTCGGCCGCGATGGCCGCGGCCTCGAGCGCCAGGCTCACGTTGCCTTCGACCGTGCGCCACGGCAACAACGCGCGGCCGTAGTCCTGGAACACGAAAGCGACTTCACGCGAAGGCTGCGTCACCAGCGCGCCGTTGCGGCGCACTTCACCACCACTGGCGGCCACCAGCCCGCTGGCGGCGCGCAGCAGCGTCGTCTTGCCGCAGCCGCTCGGGCCGACGATGCAGACGAATTCGCCGCGCGCCACCTCGAACGACGTCGGCGAGAGGATTTCGCGGCCACCCAGGTGGATGGTGACGCGGTCGAAGCTGAGGAAAGGAAGGCTCACGGGTTCAGCAGCTGCGCGACCTTGAGTTCGCTCTTGAGCATCTCCTGGTCCTTCATCATCGTGACCCAGTAGCTGAGCTGCTTTTCGTTCACCAGCGGGCCGGGTGGCGAGATCTGCATCTTCGCGATCACCTCGGGCGGCAGCTTGATGTACTTGCCGATCGCGGCGCGCACGGCATCGCTGTTCTTCGGCTGCTGCATGAAGGCCGCGGCCTCCTGCACCGATTCGCGGAAGGCCTTGGCCGCTGCCGGGTTCTTCTGCGCCCATTCGCGCTTGGCCGCGTGCACGATCGTGTGGTTGCCCTCGCTGAGGAAGGTCGAGTAGTACGAGGCCACATAACCCGCACCACTCTCGGTGATGCGGCTCATGAACGGGTCTGCGGTGACCACGGCGTCGATCGAGCCGCCGCGCAGCAGATCGGCATGCTGCGGGAACGAAGCCTCGATGAAGGTCACCTTCTTGTAGTCGACGCCGCTCTGCTTGAGCCAGGCGCGGAAGGTCACGTGCAAGAAGGCGCCGAGGCCCGGCACGCCGATCTTCTTGCCCACGCAGTCTTGCGCCGTGCGGATGCCGGCGCCGGCGCGCGCCACGAGCCCGAAGCCGGTCATCGTTTTCGACGTGACCCCGCCACCGGCCAGCACCACGAGGTCGAGCCCGCCGTCGACCGCCTGCAGGAAGACCGAAGGCGTGGGGCCGCCGATCTGCAGCGAGTCGGACTGCAGCGCGGCCGGAATGGTCGAATTGAGCGGGATGAACTTCAGCTCGACGTCGAGCTTTCGTTTGGCGAAGTAGCCTTGCTCGGCCGCCACGAAGACCGACGCGAAATCGCTGACGGCGGTGTAGCCGAAGACGATCTTCGTCGTGGCCTGGCTCCAGGCGGGCAGGGTGAAGGTGCCGGCGGCGGCAGCGGCCAGGCCGGTCACGAGGGTGCGGCGTTTCATGTTCCTTGTCTCCTTCTGGTCTTGGGTGTGGTTGTGGGCGCGGGTGCAGGCAGCGCGGCGCGGATGCCGCCGACGATGAAGTTCACGAGCATCTGCCCGCCCGCCGGGTCGCGCGGGTCGCACGCGCCTTTGGACAGACGCACGATGCGCTCGTCGCTCAGGTGGTGCAGCAGCGCGCCGAGCGAGAACTGGTAGGCCCAGGCCACCTGCGCGCGGCTGGCGTGCGGCAGGCGCTGGTGCAGGGCGTCGATGAACGCGTGCGCCATCGGGTCGAAGTAGGCACGCAGCACACGGTCGGTTTCTTCGAGCGCGTGGTACAGCTCGCGCGCCACCAGCAGTGCGTAGTACTCGCCTTCGCTGCTCGATCGCAAGCGCAACACCGGGCCGGTGAAGGCTTCGATGATGAGTCGCAGCGCATCGTCGGCGGGTGCGTCGGCGGCCACGCTGCGCAAACGATCGAGCCGCTCTTCGATCGTGCGGTTCCAGTGCGCGAAGATGGCGTGGAACAGCTCGTGTTTCTGGCCGTAGTAATAACCCACCAGCGCGAGCGGCACCGCGGCCGCGTCGGCAATCTGGCGGATCGTGACGGCGTGGTAGCCGCGCTGGGCAAAGAGCTTTTCAGCGGCCAGCAGGATCGCGGCCTTGCGGTCGGCACGCGGCTCGGCCATGCGGTGGCTGCGAGCCGGTTTGGCGGCGACGGCGGTGGAACCCATGTCGGCATTGCACGCTTGTACAACATTGTTGTACACACGTACAAACCCTTAACGCCTGCGCTGAGCGATCGGCGAGCGCCCATGAAAAAGGCCCGCGGCGAAGGCGGGCCCGGGTGGTTTGAGCGCCTGCTCAGCCGCAGGGCACGATCTTGAATTCGACCCGGCGGTCGAGCGCGTCGACCGAGTTGTCGGTACCGCTGCCGACGATGTTCTCGCGAAAGCCCATGCCGCTCGGTTTGGCGCGCTCGCCCAGCGGCGCGGCTTCGGCGCTCAGGCGCTGGCGGATGTAGCTGGCGCGTTGCATCGAGAGCGTGTCGTTGGTCGCTTCCGAACCTGTGCGGCTGGTGTGGCCGACGATGTTCATGCAGGCTTTCGCGGCCGTGCCTTCCTTGGCGATCTGGCGCAGCCACATCGTGTAGGGGCCGCTCACCTTGGGGTCGGACCAGAACACCGTGCTGCCCGGGTTGAACAGGAACTTCACACCGAGCTGGTTGTAGCTGATGCCGTAGGCCACGACCTTGCCGAACGCGAGTTCTGCTTCTGCGGTGCGGCCGAGCTTGGTGTTGGCGAGGTAGATGCCGTTGAGCACGCGCAGCTGTTCGCCACCCGGCGCGCCGCCGGCAGCGCGGTACTGGGCCAGTGCTTCCTGGTACTTCTCGGCGTTGTAGAGCGCGGTCGCGTCGCTGATGACGGTGGCCACGGCCACCCGCTCGATGTAGTAAGCGTCGGCGCGCTGCCCGGGCGGCGTGGCCGAGGTCTTCACGTAACCGTCGATCACCTGGTCTTTCACGAGCACCGGGCTGTCCTGGTAATAAGGCAGCGGCGTGTGGTTCAGGCCTTCGTCGCGCGCCAGTGCCGACGCTTGCGCGACCACGTTGCCACTCTTCAGTTCGGTGAGCGCGAGGTTGATCTGCAGCGGGCCTTTGCCCTTGCCGGCCTGCACGCGTGTCATCGTGCCGGTAAGCAGGTATTGCGCCTTGCCGAGGTTGGCGCTCTGGAACGGCAGGATCTCGATCGAATCGAACTTCGAGCCCATGCGCTCGGTGACGCGCTTTTCGAGCAACTGCGTGGCGTTGGTCTGCTGGCCGCTGCTGGCGTCGAGCATCGGGTCGAGCACGACGCCGCGTTTGGCGATCCTGGCTTCGACCTTGGCCAGGAACGCGGGCAACTTCTGGGTTTGCGACACGAGCCCGTCGGTGGCTTGTGCGACGGCCTCTTCGAACGGCAGCTCAGTGCTCGACGAGGTGGCTTGCGGTGCGGCGCAGCCGGCGATCAACAGGGCACAGCCGGCAGCCAGCAGAGCGGACACGCCGCGATGGCGCAGCAAGGAGGTGAGCATCATCGGCATTCCTTCTTCAGGTACTCGGCCTCGCTGGCCGTGAGCGGCTCCAGAGAGGCCTTTTGCAGAATATCACTGCACCTCGCCTTGTTGACCGCTGCGTTCGTGGGGGCTGGTTTCGGCGCGGGCTCGGCGGCGGCCGGGCGCGGCTCGACGACGCGGGGTTCCACGACGCGCGTTTCGCGCTTCGGTTTGCTCGGCGCGGCGCTCACGGCGGGCGCGGCGCTGGTCGATGCCGGGGACGCCTGCGACGGCGGCGCCGGGGTTTCGACCACCGGCGCGGGTGCGGGCGCGGCGACGATCGGCGCCGGCACCGCCGTGGGTGTGAGCGCCGTTGCCGCAGGCGCTGAAGCGGCGGAGACCGAAGCGGTGGGTGCCGCGGCTTCCACCGCAGGTTGGGCCACCGGCCCGGCCTCACGCGCGCCGCCGAAGTAGTAGCCCGCGCCCGCCAGCACGAGCAGCGCGGCCGCACCGAGCAGCGCAAGCCCACGCCCGCGGCCCGGCCGTGCCGCGCCTTGCCCGGCTGAAGCGGGCGCCGGTGGCACGCTGTCCAGCGAGATGTCGGGCGCCGTCACGCGCCCTGGCGGCAGCGTGGCTTCGGGCAAGGCCGAGTCGAGCGACGCCGCGAAGGTCGACGCGAAGCCGACCGAAGGCTCCAGCTGCGCCTCGCGCCCGTCGAGCAGGGCGCGGAACGCGGCCACGGTCTGCGGCCGGTCGGCCGGGCGCAAGGCCAGTGCCGCGTCGATGGCGGTCAGGAAAGGCTCGCTGTAGCGCCCGGCCGCCAGTTCCGACAAGGGCCGCAGCCGGTCGTCCATCAGCCGCTCGACCGACGACACCGGCGCGTGCCCGGTCACGGCCGCATAGACCACGCTGGCCAGCGCGTACAGGTCGGTCCACGCGCCCTGGGTCATGGCCGAGCTTTCGCCGTACTGCTCGATCGGTGCGAAGCCGGGCTTGAGCACCACCGTGAGCGCGTGCGTCATGTCGCCGATCACGCGGCGTGCCGCGCCGAAGTCGAGCAGCAGCGGGCCGCTGGCGGTGAGCAGAATGTTGTCGGGCGCGATGTCGCGGTGAAAACAATGCGCCTCGTGCATCACCGCGAGCGCGTCGAGCAGCGGGCGCAGCCAGGTGCGCAGGGCTGCCTCGTCGGGCGCGTGGCCCAGATCGGCGAGCACCTTCTTCAGCGTCGGCCCTTCATAGAAAGGCATCACCATGTAGGCGGTGTTGTTCTCTTCCCAGAAACGGTAGACCTTCACCAGCGACGGGTGGTCGAAGCGCGCGAGCAGCCGCGCTTCGTTCAGAAAGCTCTTCAGGCCGAGCGCAAACGTTTCCTGGTGGCGCGCCGACTTCACCACCACCGCCATCGAGGCGTTCGCGCGCGAAGCCATCGAAGACGGCAGGTATTCCTTGATCGCCACGCGGCGCTGCAAAGACACGTCGTAGGCGAGGTAGACGATGCCGAAGCCGCCTTCACCGATCAGCCCGGTGATCTTGTAGTCGCGGATGCGCGTGCCTTCGGGCAGCGTGTGCACCGACATCGACGAACTCTGCGCGAAATCCGACGCCGCGCCATCGCGCGCCACGGGGCCGGTGACGGTGCGCTCGCTGTCGTCGTTGCCGGCGCTCATGGCGGTGTCAGGCCGCGGCGGCCTCGCGGCGGCCGAACATGTTCCAGCCTTGCATCGTCAAGACAACGACCCCGTCCTGGTTCAGCACTTCCCAGCCGAACTGCGTGAGCCCGACCGTGGCACGGCTTGCCATCGGCCGCGACGCGAGCACGGTGAGCCGCACGCGCAGCGTGTCGCCGGGGTACACGGGTTTGATCCAGCGCAGGTTGTCGATGCCAGGCGAACCCATGCTGCTCGACACCAGAAGATAGTCGTCGCACAACATGCGCATCGCCATCGAGCAGGTGTGCCAGCCGCTCGCCGCGAGCCGGCCGAAGTGCGAGGCTTCGGCGGCCGCGTCGTCCATGTGGAAAGGTTGGGTGTCGAACTGCTGCGCGAAGGCCAGCACGGCTTCGCGGGTGACCGGCATGTTGCCGAACTCGCGCACGTTGCCGGCGGGAAAGTCTTCCCAGTACAGAAGGATCTCGCGCGGGGTGTCAGTCATGAGTTGGGGTCGCTGTGAGGGGCAGGCGCCAAGGATACCGAGTCGGCCTGCACGCCGCCCCACACGAGCTCGGCCGCGGCCAGGTCTTCGAGCGCGCTGCCGACGGCTTTGAACAGCGTGATCTGCGTTGGGCTGTCACGGCCCGGCCGGCTGCCCCGGCAGAGCTCGGCCAGCGTGCCGGCGAGCTGGTCGGGCTTGAAAGCACCGGCGTCGACGGCGCGCAGCACGTCGCCCGACTTCGCGAGCGCTTCGGGCGTGTCCACATACACGCGGCTGCGCCCGAAACACGCCGCGTCGGCCTCGCACATGGCCGGCGTGAAGCTGCCGATCAGGTCGAGGTGCGTGCCGGGCTGCAGCCACTCGCCGCGGATCAAGGCGTTGGTCGAGAGCGTGGCGCAGCTGACGATGTCGGCCGCGGCCACGGCCGCAGCCAGGTCGGTGCTGGCGCGGGCGTTGAAACCTTGTTCACGCAGCCGACCCGCCAGCGCCTCGGCCGACGCCGCGCGGTGGTTCCAGACCACCACCTCGGTGAGCGGGCGCACCACATTCATCGCCTCGGCCAGCAACGAAGCGACCCGGCCCGTGCCGACGATCAACAAGCGGCGCGCATCGGCACGCGCCAGAAACGAAGCGGCCAGCGCCGCCGCAGCCGCCGTGCGGCGCGAGGTGATCTGGTCGCCGTCGAGCTGCGCCAGCGGCACACCGGTGGCCGCGTCGAACAGCAGGTAAGTCGAGTGCAGGCCGGGCTGGCCGTGGGCCGTGTTGCCGGGGAAGATCGTCACCGTCTTGATGCCGAGCCGCTGCCCGCCGCGCCAGGCCGGCATCAGCAGCAAAGTGCCTTCGCCGACCGTGTGCGTGTGCCGCAGCGGCACTTCGCAGCCGGTGATGAACATCTGCCGCAACGCCTCGATCAGCGGGGCCGCGCCGAGGTGGCGGCGCGTGGTCTCGGCGTCGATGAACAGCATCACTCTGGGGAGGCCGTGGCCGGCCGATTCAGCACCCAGCTTCTGCAGAGGCCCTTGTCGAAACTGAGCACCACCTCGGAGCCGCCCGCGTCGGCCCAGGCCCAGCGCTCGGGCTCTTCCGACACGCGCCGGCCCAGGCTCTTCGTGAGTGCCACCACCTTGATCATCGGCATGCCGGCTTGCAGCTTCGCGTTCAGCATCACCGCGCTGTCGATGTGGCCCACCGGCGCGCTGCCGGCATTGCGCAGCACGCGCAGCGAGCGGTTGAACTGCATCAGCAACCAGAACGCGATCACGCTCACGGCCAGCGCCACGCCCGGCCAGCCGTAACCCAACCAACCAGCCACGACGGCTGCCGCGGCCATTCCCCATCCCAGAATCGGATTCATTCTTCTACAGGCTCCTTGCCAGATCGATGGCTTGTTCGATGCGTTCCACGGCGTGGATGGTCAGCCCTTCGATCGGCTTCTTGGGCGCATTGGCCTTGGGCACCACGGCGACCGAAAAGCCGAGCTTGGCGGCCTCTTTCAAACGTTCCTGGCCGCGCGGTGCCGGCCGCACTTCGCCGGCGAGCCCCACTTCACCGAAGGCGATGAAGCCGCGCGGCAGCGGCTTGCCGCGCAGGCTGCTCTGGATCGCGAGCATCACGGCCAGGTCGGCCGCCGGCTCGCTGATGCGCACACCGCCCACGGCGTTGACGAACACGTCCTGGTCGTTCGAGGCGATGCCGGCGTGGCGGTGCAACACCGCCAGCATCATGGCCAGGCGGTCGCGCTCGATGCCCACGCTCAGGCGGCGCGGGCTCGGCCCGCCGGAATCGACCAGCGCCTGCACCTCGACGAGCAGCGGGCGTGTGCCTTCGAGCGTGACCAGCACACACGCCCCGGCCACCGGCTCGCCGTGTGTGGACAGGAAGATCGCGCTCGGGTTCGACACGCCCTTCAGCCCCTTCTCGGTCATCGCGAACACGCCGATCTCGTTGACCGCGCCGAAGCGGTTCTTGATGGCGCGCACGAGGCGAAAGCTCGAATGCGTGTCGCCCTCGAAGTACAACACCGTGTCGACGATGTGCTCGAGCACGCGCGGGCCAGCGAGCGCGCCTTCTTTCGTGACATGGCCGACCAGCACGATCGTGATGCCGCTGCTCTTCGCCAGCCGTGTCAGCTGCGCCGCGCACTCGCGCACCTGCGCCACCGAGCCGGGCGCCGACGAGAGTTGATCGCTGTACATCGTCTGGATCGAATCGATCACGCAGACCGAAGGCTGCTCGGCTTCGAGCGTGGCGCTGATCTTCTCCAGCTGAATTTCTGCCAGCACCCGCACCTGCGATGCCCCCAGGCCGAGCCGGCGCGAGCGCAAGGCCACCTGCGCGCCGCTCTCTTCGCCGGTGACGTACAGCGTCTTCATGTTGCGCGAAAGCGAATCGAGCGCCTGCAGCAGCAGTGTCGACTTGCCGATGCCCGGGTCGCCGCCGATCAGCACCACGCCGCCGGCCACGATGCCACCACCGAGCACGCGGTCGAGCTCGTCGATGCCGGTGGGCTGGCGGTCGACATCGCTGGCTTCGATCTCCGACAGCGTGGCGACCGGTTGGCTCGCCACCAGCCCGCGCGCGCCGGTGGCGTAGCGGTTCTTCGGCGCGCCCTCGGCCACCGACTCGACCAGCGTGTTCCAGGCCTCGCAGTTCGGGCACTTGCCCAGCCACTTGGGCGAAGTGCCACCACATTCGGTGCAGGTGTAGATCGACTTGTCTTTGGCCATGGCCGATTGTCGCGGCAAGCACGTGGCCGATAATCGCCGCCCCGCACACAGCGCATGACGCCCATGGAACTCTCGACCTGGTTCGCCTTTTTTGCCGCCGCCTGGGCCATCAGCCTGTCGCCCGGCGCCGGTGCCGTGGCCGCGATGAGCGCCGGCCTGAACCACGGCTTCGGGCGCGGCTACGTGATGAGCTTCGGGCTGGTGCTGGGCATCTGGACGCAGGTGCTGGTGGTCGGCCTGGGGCTGGGTGCGCTGATCGCGGCGTCGAGCTTCGGCTTCGCGCTCGTCAAGTGGCTGGGCGTGGCCTACCTCGTGTGGCTGGGCATCAAGCAGTGGCGCGCCCCGGCCGTGCCGATGGTGAGCGAAAGCGCGGAAGCGTCGGCCGTGTCGCCACGCGCGCTGATCCTGCGTGGCTGGATGATCAATGCCGCCAACCCGAAGGGCACGGTGTTCCTGCTCGCCGTGGTGCCGCAGTTCCTCGACCTGTCTCGAGCGCTCGCGCCGCAGTACGGGGTGATCGCGGCCACGCTGGCTTTCACCGACCTGATCGTGATGGCGGGTTACACGGCGCTCGCCGCGCGGCTGCTGCGCTTGCTGAAGTCGCCGCGCCAGATTCGGACGCTGAACCGCACGTTCGGCAGCCTGTTCGTGGCGGCCGGTTTTCTGCTGGCGATGTTCAAGCGCGCCTGATCGTCACGCGCCTTCACTCGCTGCCGACCTTGCCGCGCCCGGCCTTCACGGCCGAACGCTGGCTCTTGCCTTCGAGGCGACGCTGCTTCGAACCGTAGGTCGGCTTTGTGGCGCGGCGAGTTTTCGGCGGCACCGCCACGCTGTCGACCAGCGTCTGCAAGCGTTGCAGTGCATCGGCACGGTTCATGTCCTGGCTGCGGCTGGTCTGCGCCTTGATCACGACCACGCCGTCGGCGGTGATGCGCTGGTCGCTCATCGCCAGCAGGCGCTGTTTGATCGGCTCAGGCAGGGAAGAGGCGCGAATGTCGAAGCGCAGGTGAACGGCGCTCGACACCTTGTTGACGTTCTGCCCACCCGCGCCCTGCGCGCGGATCGCGCTGAACTCGACTTCGTTTTCCGCAACGGTCGGCATGGCACTCGGCACGGCGCGCTGCTACGGCCGCGCGCCGCGGAACAGGTCGCCGATCGAAGCCGCGCCGGGAGCCAGTTGGGTCAAACCCCAGCCGGCTGCCGCGCTCACCACCACCAGCAGCACACCCACCGCCCAGGTCTTGCCGACGATGTGCATGAACGCGGCGTCATGGTGCTGCGGGCGCATCACGCCGCGCACCAGCAGCGCGCCGAACACGAACTGCACCGCCATTTCGGCGAGCAGGGCGGCCAGGCCATCGACCAGCAGCATCGGCAGGGTGCCGGTCAGCATCAGCAGGCCGAACGCCGCCAGCACCAGCGCTGGAATCAGCAGCACGATCGACAGCTCTTCGAAGCTGCACAGGTCGGCCAAGCCGCCAAGCAAGTCGCTCCAGTCGAAAGCCTTCCTGCTGCCTTCGAGTGGCTTATGGCTCATCTGCTCGGCATCAAACCGAGCCCGCTCGGTGGCATCGGCGGCGCCGAGGGCGCCGGCTTCTTCGCGCACCGATTCGCTGAAGTGGCTGAGCCAGTAACGCGTGCCGACGACGAGGCCGAGCGAATACATCACCACGGCACTGCTGGCATACCGCGCCGCCGGCGAACGCAAGCCCAGCACGTGCAGCAGCAGCCAACTCGCCAGCATGCCCAGCGCCAGGCACCAGAGCGTCAGCACCCAGCCGTGGAAGCGCAGGCGGCTGCGGGTGCGCGAATTGAGGTCGCGCAGGCTCATCGAAAGCTCAGACCGCGCGTGTTGGCACCCGCGGCGCCAGCGCGCACATCAGCTCGTAGCCCACCGTGCCGGCGGCGAGCGCGATCTCGTCGATGGGCAAGACCGCGCCGCCCGGGCTCGCGCCCCACAGCGTGGCCACGCTGCCCACGCCGGCTTCGGGCACCGGCGTCAAATCAACCGTGATCATGTCCATCGACACGCGACCGACGAGCCGCGTGCGCACCTCGTTCACGAGCACCGGCGTGCCGTCGGGCACGACGCGTGGGTAAGCGTCGGCATAGCCGCAGGCAACGACGCCGAGCCGCATGTCGCGTTCGGCGGTGAAGCGGCTGCCATAGCCGACCTGTTCGCCGGCCTTCAAGTCCTGCACCGCGATGATCTGCGCGCGCAGGCTCATCGTGGGCTGCAGGCCCCAGTCGCCGATGCCACGCTCCGGGTAATCGGGCGAAGAACCGTAGACCATGATGCCGGGGCGCACCCAGTCGGCGCGCACCGTGTCTTGCTGCGCCGCGAAGCGCAGCGTGGCGGCGCTGTTGGCGAGTGTGCGTTCGCCGGGCAGGCCTTGGGTCGTGGACTCGAACACGGCGAGCTGGTGCGCGATGCCGCGCGCGCCGTCGGCGTCGGACAGGTGCGTCATCAGCACGATGCTCTCGACCTGCGTCAGGCCGCTCAAGCGGCGCCAGGCATGCTGGTAGGCCGCCGGCCGGAACCCGAGCCGGTTCATGCCGCTGTTCATCTTCAGGTACACCTGGTGCGGCGTGTGCGTCTTGTGCGCGGCCAGCATGTCGATCTGCGCTTCGTGGTGCACGGTGTGCCACAGGTTCAGGCGCGAGCAGGCTTCGAGGTCGCGCGCTTCGAAGCAGCCTTCGAGCAGCAGGATCGGGCCGCGCCAGCCGAGCGCACGCACGCGTTCGGCTTCGTTCAGGTCGAGCAGCGCGAAGCCGTCGGCACCCTTCAGCCCGGCGAACGCGCGCTCGATGCCGTGGCCGTAGGCATTGGCCTTGACGACGGCCCAGACCTTGGCGTCGGGTGCCGCCGTGCGTGCACGGCGCAGGTTGTGCGCCAGTGCCTCGGTGTGGATCAGGGCTTCGACGGGGCGTGGCATGGTGAGCAATTCTGCCAGCCGCAGTTGCGCCGCCACCCGTTCCCGGGGTGTTTCGACAGGCTGTGCCAGGAGGGCGCGTGCTATAACGCCGCCGCCAGGAGACACAAGCGGACACATAGAACGCCGCGCTCGAACCGCCGCCGTTGGAGAGAATGAAAAAAGGTTTCTACACCATCATGTCGGCGCAGTTCTTCAGCTCGCTGGCTGACAACGCGCTGCTCGTGGCCGCGATCGAGATGCTCAAGACGACGAATGCGCCGTCGTGGCACATCCCGGCACTCGGGCCGATGTTCGCGTTGTTCTACGTGATCCTGGCGCCCTTCCTCGGCGCTTTTGCCGACGCCGTGCCCAAGGGCAAGGTGATGTTCTATTCGAACGGCATCAAGGTCGTCGGCTGCGTTCTGATGCTCTTCGGCGGCCACCCGCTGGTGGCCTACGCGATCGTCGGGCTCGGTGCGGCGGCCTACTCGCCGGCGAAGTACGGCATCCTGACCGAGTTGTTGCCGAACTCGCAGCTCGTCAAGGCCAACGGCTGGATCGAAGGCCTGACGATCATGTCGATCATTCTCGGCATCGCGCTCGGCGGGCAACTGATCGGGCCGGTCATTTCGCGCCAGCTGCTCGGCTTCGACCTGCCGATGATCGACACCGGCATCACCACGGCGCCCGAATCGGCGATCTCGGTGATCGTGTTCCTCTACATCGTGGCGGCGCTCTTCAACCTGCGCATTCCGCGCACCGAGGCGCCACTGCAACCGCTCGGCCACGGCGTGGCCGGTCTGGTGCGCGACTTCTCCAGCTGCAACGCGCGGCTCTGGACCGACAAGCTCGGCCAGATCTCGCTGGCCACGACCACGCTGTTCTGGGGCGTGTCGGGCAACCTGCGCATCATCGTCTTCGCCTGGGCCACGGCCGCGCTCGGCTACACGACCACGCAAGCCACCTCGCTGGTCGCGGTGGTGGTGGTGGGCACGGCGGCCGGCGCGATCGTCGCCTCGCTGCGCATGCGTCTCGACCAGGCGACCACGGTGATCCCGCTGGGCATCGCGCTCGGCCTGCTGGTGATCGGCCTCAACCTGATCACCAACGCCTGGGTCGCGGCGCCGTTCCTCATCTTGCTCGGCGCGATCGGCGGCTACATGGTGGTGCCGATGAACGCGCTGCTGCAGCACCGCGGAGCCAACCTGATGGGCGCGGGGCGCTCGATCGCGGTACAGAACTTCAACGAGCAGGCCTGCATCCTCGGCCTGGGCGCCTTCTACACCGGCATGACCAAGTTCGGCCTCTCGGCCTACACCGCGATTGCGATGTTCGGCGGCGTCGTCGCCTTCACGATGTGGCTGGTGCAGCGCTGGCACAAGTCGAACTGCGTGAAGCACCGCGAAGAAGTCGACCACCTGCTGGCGATCGCGCGCAGCGACAAACATTGAGCGCGAAGCGCTCCTTGCCCGCGCTGGCACTCTGCCTCAACGCGCTCGTCTGGGGCACCTCGTGGTGGCCGCTTCGGTACTTCGAGACGCTCGGCCTGCACCCGCTCTGGACCACCGCGCTGGTCTACACCGCCGTGGTGATGGTCATCGTGCTGCTGCGGCCACGCGCCGTGCAGCAGGTGCTGCGGGCGCCGGCGCTCTGGCTGCTGGTGCTGGCGGCCGGCACGACCAACGCCACCTTCAACTGGGCGATGGTGATCGGCGACGTGGTGCGCGTGATCCTGCTGTTCTACCTGATGCCGGTGTGGGCGGTGCTGCTGGCGCGGCTGCTGCTGCACGAGCCGATCACGCGCGGCGCGGCCTGGCGGGTCGCGCTCGGCGTGGCGGGTGCAGCGGTCGTGTTGTGGCCCAGCGGTGCCGGGCTGGAAGCACTGCCGCTGCCGCGCACGCTCGCCGACTGGCTCGGGGTGATTGGCGGTTTTTCCTTCGCGCTCAACAACGTGATGCTCAAGCGCGAAGCGCACCGGCCCGAAGAAGGCCGCGCGCTGGCGATGTTCGTCGGCGGGGCGGTGGTGTCGGCCGTGATCGCATTGGCCCTGCAAGGCAGCGTGCCCTTGCCGCCTGCGCCGGCGCTGGCCTGGGCGCTGCCGGTGCTCGTGATGGCCGTGCTGTTCGGGCTGGGCAACCTGGCACTGCAATACGGTGCCGCGCGTTTGCCGGCGAACGTGACTGCTATCGTGATGCTGACCGAAGTGGTCTTCGCTTCGGCTTCAGCGCTTGCGCTGGGCAGCGCGCAGTGGACGCTGCAGGCGCTGCTGGGCGGCAGCCTGATCCTGCTGGCTGCCCTGCTCGCGGCCCGCGAGCCGCACTGAGGCGGCGCGCGCTGCGCTTTCAGCCGAACCCGGTGGGCTGCTCGGTGCGGAACAGCGGGTCGAGCTTGTCGAGCGTGTCGAGAAAGTCGGCCTCGATCAGCGGTTTGGCCAGAAAGGCGTCGCAGCCGGCGAGCGACGCGCGCACCCGGTGGCTCGAGCCCGACTGGCCGGTCACGACCAGCACGGCCGGTGTGTTGCGCGTGCCGAAGGCCGGGCGTTGTTTGGCGAACTGGCAGACCTGCAGACCGTCGACGCTGTTCGGGGGCCCGAGCACCATGTCGACGACCACCAGCGTGAAGGGGTGGTGCGTGATCATCTCGAGCGCGCTTTCGCCGTCGTTGGCCTGCTGCACGCGGTAGCCGAGATGCTCCAGGCGCTGCTTCAGGAACTTGCGCGCGATGTTGCTGTCGTCGACCACCAGCACGTCGCGCCCGCCGCCGCTGAACTGCGTGGTGGTCGGCACGCGCGCGCGGCCGCGTTTGAGCGGCGCCTCGGGGCCGGCGGCCAGGGTGAGGTCGAGATCGAGGTCGTCGGGCACGATGTCTTCTTCCGGTAACGGGGAAACGGGGCCGCTGTCGGGCGCGGCCTGTGCGTGGTGCCGCCAGGCCACCAGCGCGTCGAGTTCACGCACGATCTGCACGGGGTCGACGGGCCGGGGCAGGCTGCCCATGCTGCCGGGTGGCGGGTTCGCGCCCACGAACACGGTGTCGTCGAGGCGCCCCGCGGCCAGCACTGCGGCCAGCACCTCGGGCTGGTCGGCGTCGGCCACCAGCAGGTCGCAGTGGTCGAGGCTGGCGGCCTGCACGTAGACCGTCAGGCGCTGGTCGGCGAGCCTGAAGAACGACGCCATCGCAGCGCGCTCGAAGGCACTGAAACCTTCGAGGGCGACCTGGTAGGGTGGCTGGGTGTCGGCGGGCATGGGTAGGGCAGAGAGCCGGAGCATGTTCAGCGCTGGCCGCAGCGGCGTCAAGAACGCGGCGCCGGGCGCGCACGCGCGGCGTTAGGATTGCACACCCCCGCCACTTCGACGAGACAGCCATGGCCTCCACTTCCGCACCGAGCAGCGTCTACGACTTCGAGGCCGTGTCGATCGAGGGCAAGACGGCGAGCCTTTCCACGCAGCGTGGCAAGGTGCTGCTGATCGTGAACACCGCCAGCGCCTGCGGTTTCACACCGCAGTTCGGTGGCCTCGAAACCTTGTGGAAAACCTACCGCGACCGCGGGCTGGTGGTGCTGGGCTTTCCGAGCAACGAGTTCGGCAAGCAGGACCCGGGCAGCAACGACGAGATCGCCTCGTTCTGCGAGATGAACTACGGCGTGAGCTTTCCGATGATGGAGAAGATCGAGGTCAATGGCGCGCAAGCCCACCCGCTCTTCAAGTGGCTCACGAACGAAGCGCCTGGCGTGCTGGGCACCACCGGCATCAAGTGGAACTTCACCAAGTTCCTGGTCGGCCGCGACGGCCGGGTGATCAAGCGTTATGCGCCGACCGACAAACCCGAGTCGATCACCAAGGACATCGAAGCCGCGCTCGCGGCCTGACCGTTTCACGAGAGCCCCATGTTCAAGCACATCCCCCCGTTCGCCGGCGACCCGATCCTGAGCCTGAACGAGGACTTCCAGAAAGACCCGCGGCCGAACAAGATCAACCTGTCGATCGGCATCTACTTCGACGACGCCGGCCGCATTCCGGTGATGAGTTCGGTCAAGCGGGCCGAAGCGCTGGTGGTGGCCAAGGGCGGGCCCAAGCCCTACCTGCCGATCGAAGGCGCGGCGAACTTTCGCAGTGCGGTGCAGCAGTTGCTGTTCGGCGCCGGGCACGAAGCCATCACCTCGAATCGGGTGGCGACGATCCAGTCGGTCGGCTCGAGCGGCGGGCTGAAGGTGGGCGCCGACTTCATTGCGCGTTACTTCCCGGGCAGCCAGGTGTGGGTGAGCGACCCGACCTGGGACAACCACCGTTCGATGTTCGAAGGCGCGGGCCTCACGGTCAACACCTACCCGTACTACGACGCCGTCACCGGCGGCCTGAACTTCGACGGCATGCTGGCCACCTTGCGTGGCCTGCCGGCCAAGAGCGTGGTGCTGCTGCACGCCTGCTGCCACAACCCGACCGGTGTGGACCTGACACGCGCGCAATGGGAAACGCTGATCCCGGTGCTGCGCGAACGCGAGCTGATCCCTTACCTCGACCTCGCTTACCAGGGCTTCGGCGATGGCATCGAGGCCGATGCCTTTGCCGTGCGCGCGCTGGCCAGCGCCGGCGTGAGCTTCTTTATCGCCAACTCGTTCTCGAAGAGCATGAGCGTCTACGGCGAACGCTGCGGCGCGCTCAGCGTGGTGTGCCCCGACGCGGCGCAGGCCGTGAACGTGCTCGGGCAGATGAAGTTCACGGTGCGCCGCAACTATTCGAGCCCGCCGATCCACGGCGGCCAGCTGGTCGCGACCGTGCTCTCCGACCCCGAGCTGCGGCGCGAGTGGGAAGCCGAGCTCGGCGCGATGCGCGAGCGCATCCTGGCGATGCGCAAGAAGCTCTACGCGGTGCTGAAGGCCAAGGTGCCCGGGCGTGACTTCGAGTACTTCCTGACCCAGCGTGGCATGTTCAGCTACACCGGCCTCAGTGCGGCGCAGGTCGACACGCTTCGTGAACAGCACGCGCTCTACATGGTGCGCTCGGGGCGCATCTGCGTGGCCGGTCTCAACTCGTCGAACGTTGAAGCGACGGCGGTCGCGATCGCCGCCGTTCTCTAGCGCTCGAACCAGCGCCGCGCGTGCAGGCCCAGGCCGGTCGCCACACTGGCGAATCGGTCGCCGCGCACGGCCTTCGCTGACGGGAAAGCCCCGGCCAGCCGGCTCGCCAGCAGGCGCAGGCCGGTCGAGCCGCCGGTGAAGTAGAGCGCGTCGATCTGCGCCGGCTTCAGCCCGGCCTGCGCTGCCGCTTCTCGCGCCGCCGTGACGATGCGTTCGATGTCGGCGTCGAGCGCCTGCACCGCCTGCGCTTCGCTCAGGTCGACACCCAGCGCGCGTTCGGTGTGGCTCAGGTCGATGCGCGTGTTGCCACCTTCGGCCACGTCGATCTTGGCTTGTTCGGCGCGCGCTGCCAGCTCGTGGCCGAGGCGCTCTTCGACCACGACCATCAGCCGCTCGTGGTGCGCCGGGTTGGCGTAGTTCACGCGCATGGCACGCAACTCGGCCACGCGGCCGGGGCTGTAGACGGTGTTGATCAGGTGCCAGGTCGCCAGATCGAAGTACACGCCGCTCGGCACCTCGCGCGCCGGTGCGCCGGCGATGACCGGGCCGTAGGCGCCGAAGCCGTACTCGGGCAGGATCGCGGCGAGTTCGACGCGGCGGTCGAAGTCGGTGCCGGCGATGTGCACGCCGTGGTTGGCGAGGATGTCGCTCTTGCGTTCGAGCCGCTTGGCGCGATCCGGGCCGACGCGCACGACCGAGAAGTCCGACGTGCCGCCGCCGATGTCGGCCACCAGCACGACCTGCTCGCTGTCGATGCCGGTTTCGTAGTCGAACGCGGCAGCGATCGGCTCGTACTGGAAATGCACTTCGTCGAAGCCGACCAGCGCCGCAGCAGCTTCCAGAGCAGCCTGTGCCTGTGCGTCGCGCACCGGGTCGTCGTCGACAAAAAACACCGGGCGGCCGAGCATCGCGCGGCGGATCGGCGCCTTGGCCTGCGTTTCGGCACGGTTCTTCAGGTGCTTGAGGTAACCGGCAACGATGTCGAGGTACTTCACGCCGCGGCCGCCGCCCACGTCGGTGGTCTGCTCGATCAGGCTGCTGCCGAGGATGCTTTTCATCGAGCGCATCAACCGGCCGTCGAGCCCGTCCACGTAAGCCTCCACGGCCGCGCGGCCGAAAGCACGCGGCGGGCCGTCGAGTTCGGGGCCCTCGACAAAATAGAACACGGCGGTCGGCATCGTCGTGTGGCCGGGTTCGAGTTCGACCAGGCGCATGCCCGAGCTTGCGTCGGGAACGGCGATGGCCGAGTTCGAGGTGCCGAAGTCGATGGCGCAGTACATGGTGGGGGGCCGGCGGGGCCAGGCTGTGCAGCCGAGGGGGCGGGGGCGCGATTCTACTGACCCGCCGCAACGAAAGCCGTATGCTCGCGATCGGCATTTGCGCCAGGCCCTCGAGTGACTCCCATGCAAAACCTGTCTCGCCACCTCCGCCTTGCGGGCGCCAGCCTGTTGTTTGCGCTGGCCTCGCTGCCGGGCCATGCCGCCGACGTGTCCAGCCCCAGCCCCGCGCCGGCGGCCGACAAGCTCGCCGCAGCGCGCACGCAGATCGCCGCGAAGAACTGGGCCGCGGCCATCGACGAGCTGAAGAAGGTCAACGACACCGGCAGTGCCGACTGGAACAACCTCATGGGTTACAGCCAGCGCAAGGCGAAGACGCCCGACTATGCCGCGGCCGAAAAGTACTACGACGCTGCGCTGCGCATCGACCCGGCGCACCGCGGCGCGCTCGAGTACTCGGGCGAGCTGTACCTGATGACGGGCAACCTGCCGAAGGCCGAAGAACGCCTGGCCACGCTCGACAAGGCCTGCAAAGCCGCGTGCGAGGAATACGCCGACCTGAAGAAGTCGATCGCGCGCTACAAGGCCAACGGCAACAAGGTCGTGGCGCAGTGATCGCCAGATAGGAAAAGGGCGCCCCGAGACGGCGGCGCCCTTCGTCCAGCGCCGCGCGGCCTCGTGAGCCGCCCGGCGGTACCGCCTGCTTACTTGGGGATCACGACCGTGTCGATGACGTGGATGACGCCGTTGTCGGCCACGATGTCGGTGGCCGTGACCTTGGCGTTGTCGACCATCACGCCGCCGGAGGTGGCCACGGTCAGCTCCGAACCCTGAACCGTCTTGACCTTGCCGGCCTTCACGTCCTTGGCCATCACCTTGCCGGCAACGACGTGGTAGGTCAGCACTGCGGTCAGCTTGGCCTTGTCGGCCAGCAGCGCGTCGAGGTCGGCTTTCGGGATCTTGGCGAAGGCCGCGTCGGTCGGCGCGAAGACGGTGAACGGGCCTTTGCCCTTCAGCGTGTCGACCAGGCCGGCCGCTTGCAGCGCGGCGGCCAGCGTCTTGAAATTGCCAGCGCCGACGGCGGTGTCGACGATGTCCTTGGCTTGCGCGGAGAGTGCGGCCAGCGCCAGGGCGGAAACAACGAACAGCTTCTTCATGGTGAACTCCAGTGGGGGTTGAGGTTGGAACGGGGAAACTGAAAATCAGGGTGCCGGCAAGATCACCTTGTCGATGGCGTGAATCACGCCATTGCTGGTGAGCACGTCGGTCGCGACGATGTTGGAGACGCGGGCGCGCTGGTCGGTGATGGCGAGCGCGGCGTTCACCGTGAAGGTGTCGCCCTGCACGGTGGTGATGGGCGTGGCCACCGGCACCTCGGCCTTCAGCACGAGACCGGGCACGACGTGGTACGTCAAGACCTTCGTCAGCAGCGCGGTGTCGGCGAGCAGGGCCGCCTTGGTGATGCCGAGCTCTGCGAGCAGCGACGCGAAAGCGGCGTTGGTCGGCGCGAACACCGTGAACGGGCCGGCGCCGCTGAGGGTGTCTGCGAGGTTGGCTGCGACCACCGCTTCGACCAGGATGCTGAAGTCGGGCAAGGCCTGCGCGGTCTGCACGATGTTCTTGTCGGCCGGCAGCAGCACCTTGTCGACGAGGTGGATGATGCCGTTGTTGGCCTTGATGTCGGTGGCGGTGATGGTCGACGTGCGGTTGCGGCCGTCGGTGATCACGAGGTCGCTGCCGACCTCGTCGATCTTGAAATAGCCGCCTTCGACGGTGGTGATCGGCGCGCCCAGCGGCACGCCAGCCTTGAACACACGGCTCGGCAGCACGTGGTAGGTGAGCACGGCGGTCAACAGCGGCTTGTCGGCCAGCAATTGGGCCTTGGTCACGCCGAGCTCGGTGAGCAGTGCGGCGAACGCGGCGTTGGTGGGCGCAAACACCGTGAAGGTGCCGCCGGGCGCTGACAGCGTGCCGGCCAGATCGGCGGCCACCACGGCTTCGACGAGGATGCTCAGGTCGGGGTTGGCCTGCGCCGTTTCCACGATGTTCTTCAGCGGTGCCGGCGGCGCCGCCACGTCGTCGTCGTTGCCACCGCAAGCCGCCACGAAAGCCACCGCGGAGACGGCAGCCAGTCTTTTGAGCCAAAACAACATGATCGGGTCTCCTGGAACAGGTTGAATGAAGTGGGGCGCTCGGTGCGCCGAGGGCGCCTTGTGACCTGCGTCACGTTCGGCGAGGTGCAGAATGTGAACTACTCGGTATTCCATTGCAACCGAACGGTCTTTTTGGATACTGATCGGTTTCTGATCGACCGGCCCGTACAGACATTTACAAGGCGGTTTACACTTGGCTGATGGGCAGGATTTCTTTTCGAGAGCAGGTGCTGCGTGCACGCGAGGAGGCGATCCTCGTTTCGGTGAACCGGTTGCTCGCCGAAAAGGGCTTCGACGTGATGACCGTCGATGAAGTCGCGGCCGATGTCGGCATTGCCAAGGCGAGCCTGTACAAACACTTCGCCTCGAAAGAAGAGCTGGCGGCGGCGGCGATGATCCGGGTGCTCGACCGCGCCGTGGCGCAGCTCGAAACCCAGCAGACCGACGTCCGCGCCACGCCGCTCGACCAGCTCAAGGCCGCCACCCGCTGGACCATGCAGGTGCAGCTGGCCGGCGAGATGCCTTCGCTGCCGGCACAGAACTCGGCGCTGCGCGGTGCGTTGATGGGCAACAAGGCCTACCTCGACCGCCTGATGCAGGTCAGCGACCTGCTCGGCGTGTGGATCACAGCGGCGCAGAAGAACGGCAGCCTCAACGCAGCGCTGCCGCCCGAGCTGGTGCTCTACACGATCTTCGCGCGCGCCTGCGACCCGGTTCTCGGTTTGCTGAAGGCCGGTGGCAACTACGCCAACGATCAGATCATCGAGATGCTGCTGGTGACCTGTTTCCAGGGGCTGGCGGCCGTGGGCACGCCCGCGAAGGCTGCCCGTGGCCACGCCACGGCGCAGGCGGCCTGACGCGCTCTTTCAGCGCCAACTCAGACCTGCACGACCAGCTGCGGCTGGTGCCCTTGCGGTTCACCCTTCACCGCGTGCCCTCGCGCGTTGCAGACGACCCGCGTCTGCCCGCCCGCGTGTGGCACCAGATAGTCGTGCTGGCAATGCAGATGGCCGTGGATCCAGAGGTCGGCATGCGGCAGCAAATCGTCGTCGGCATTGCAGAAGCTCGCGGTGCCGGGCTGCGCGCCGTAGCGCGGGTCGGCGCTCCTGAAGCTGGGCGCGAAGTGGGTGACGACGACGGTCTTGTCCCAGCCGCTCGCCGGTTGCGAGAGTTCGGCCTCGAGCCAGGCGCGGCAGGCCAATGATTCTTCACGCACGCCGGCCGCGTCGAGCACGGCGCCGCGGCGCGTGGCGCGCATGATCTTCACGAAGTAGCCGGCGGCGCGCATGGCGCGTTCGCGATTCTTCGCTCCGAACAGGTCGAAGTCCGACCAGCGCGTGGTGCCGACGAAGCGGATGCGCTGGCCTTCGCGGTCGGTGAGCACGAGGCGTTCGCATTCGAGAAGGGTGATCGACAGATGCGCACAGCGCTCGCGCAGCGCCGGCCAGGCCTGCGTGAGCTCTCGCTCGTCGAACTCGTGGTTGCCGGCGATCATCAACACCGGCACCGGCCAGCCGCGAAACTTCTCGAGCGCGGCCCAGCTGCTGTCGATGTCACCTGCCAGCACGAGCAGCTCGGCATCTCGCGCCGGCTCGGGCTCGTAGACCTCGGTTTCGAGGTGCAGGTCAGAGAGAAGCTGAAAGCGCAAGACTCAAGTCGCGCCGTGGCAGACTTTGAACTTCTTTCCGCTGCCGCAAGGGCATGGGTCGTTGCGGCCGACCTTCGGCGTTTCGCGCTTCACGGTCTCGACCTTGTAGCGCTGCTCGCGCGTCAGGTCTTGCAGGTCGGCGATCGCGACGACCATGTCTTCCATCGCCTCGTCGAGCGTGGCCAGCGGGTGCTCGCGGTCGAGCGTGGCAACCACCTCGATCTCTTCCGGCGTTTCGGCCGGCAGGTGCCTGTAGATGCGGGCGAGTGCGGCCATCACCGCGTCATCTGGCATCTCGGCCAGGTCGGGGAACACGACGGTCGCGTGCTGGAAACCGGCGGCCCAGGGCATCAGCGACTGCGACACCGGGCTCAGGCCGGCCATCGGATCGGCCTCGCCTTCGGGCACCGGCTCTCGCGGATGTTCGTCGTCGAATTCCAGCACCAGCGGGTCGAACCAGCCGTCTTCTTCGATCGCGCGGTTCAGCGCCGCGTGCCGGCGCAGGATCAGCGTGGTGGTGCGGGCGAGCCAGGTCGCGTCGACATCGTCGGGCAGCGGCGTGCCGTCGAAGTCGAACACGTGCGCGAGCCAGGTGGCCGATTCGAGCAACACCGGCTGCACGATCACGCCGCACAGGTAACCGTCGAGCATCACCGCGTCGAGCGGCTCCAGCGGTTCGGGGGTGGCGGCGAGCAGGTCGTCGAGCTCGGCGAACTCGGCGTCGGTCAGGTCATGCGCGCGGGTGGCGTTGGTGGGCAGGGGGTTCGGCGGCATGGTGGCTTTCGGGTGACGTTCGGTGAGATGCGTCCGCCATTGTGCTCATACCGAGAACTGCCCGATCAGCCGGTAGCGCGCACCAGGGTGGTAAAGCCGCGCGATCGAAGCCACCGCCCCCTGCGACACGGTGCGCCGCGAGACCATCAGCAGCGCGCTGCCCTCGGCCACGTCGAGCAACCGGGCCTGTTCTTTCGTCGCCAGCACCGCTTCGACCACCTGCTCGGCTTCGGTCAGCGGCGCGTGTTCGAACAGCACGTGCGAGGGCGTGACTTGCGTGAAATCGCAGTTCATCAGGTCGGGCGCGAGCATCGGGTTCACGTGCCGGTCTTCGAGCTGGATCGGCACGCCGCTCTCCAGGTGCACGAGCCGCACATGGACCACCACCGCGCCACGGGGCAGGCGCATCGCCGCGCTGGTGGCGGCGTCGGCCTTCTCGCGTGCGACGCCGAGCACGCGGGTGCTGTGGCTGTGGCCACGTTCGCGAATCTCTTCGGCGATGTCGCGAACGCGCAGCAGGTTCGAGATCGGGTGCAGCTCGGCGACGAACGAGCCCGAGCCCTGGCGGCGCTCGATCAGGCCTTCTTCCTCGAGCTCGCGCAGCGCGCGGTGCACGGTCATTCGGGCGCAGCCGAATTCCTGCACCAGCTCACGCTCCGACGGCAGGCGCACGCCCGGCTGCCAGCCGCCGCGCGCGATGCGTTCACGCAGCGAGGCCTTGACGGTGGCGTAGGGCAGGGTGCGGGTGGCTTGCATCGAGCCATTCTAGTCAGGTGCGTGCTAAAGTTGTCTAGACCACTTGAGGGCGCCTTCGATGACCACTCCGCAGCACACCATCACCCCGGGGCATCTCGACAGGGCCTTGCTCGAACAGGCGGCCCGCGGTGGTGCGCGCTGGTCGATCGCGGCTTCGGCCCGGCCGGCGATCGAGGCCAGCGTGGCTGCGGTGCGCGAGCTGGTGGCGCGCAACGCACCGGTCTACGGCATCAACACCGGCTTCGGCAAACTGGCGCAGACCCGCATCGCCGACGCCGACCTGGCGCAATTGCAGAAGAACCTGGTGCTGTCGCACTGCGCCGGCGTGGGCAAGCCGATGAGTGCGCCGGTGGTGCGCCTGATGCTGCTGCTGAAGGCGGCGAGCCTCGCGCACGGTGTGTCGGGCGTGCGGCCCGAGGTCATTGATGCGCTGCTCGCGCTGCTGAACGCCGACGTGCTGCCGGTCGTGCCCGAAAAGGGCTCGGTCGGCGCCTCGGGCGACCTGGCGCCGCTGGCACACATGAGTTCGCTTCTGATCGGGGTCGGTGAAGGTTTCGTGAACGGCGCGCGCGTGCCGGCCGCGCAGGCGCTGGCCCACGCCGGGCTGAGCGCGATCGAGCTCGGCCCCAAAGAGGGGCTGGCGCTGCTGAACGGCACGCAGGCCTCGACGGCGCTCGCCATCCACGCCGCACAACGCCTCGGGCGCGTGTTCGACGCGGCGGTGGCCGTGGGCGCGATGACGGTCGACGCGGCCAAAGGCTCCGACACCCCGTTCGACGACCGCATCCACGCCGCGCGCGGCCAGCTCGGCCAGCGTGAGGTGGCGGCGCGCTACCGCGCCTGGCTCGCAGGCAGCGCCTTGCGGGTCTCGCACCTCGACTGCGACCGCGTGCAAGACCCGTACTGCCTCCGCTGCCAGCCGCAGGTGATGGGCGCCTGCCTCGACCAGGCCGAACACGCGTGGAAGATCTTGTTGATCGAAGCCAACGGCGTCTCTGACAACCCGCTCGTCTTCGCCGACTCGCTGCAGGCCTTGTCGGGCGGCAACTTCCACGCCGAGCCGGTGGCGTTCGCCGCCGACAACCTGGCGTTGGCGATCGCCGAGATCGGCGCGCTGGCAGAGCGCCGCACCGCCATGCTGATGGACCCGGTGCTCTCGGGCCTGCCGGCCTTCCTGGTCGAACACGGCGGGCTCAACTCGGGCTTCATGATCGCGCAGGTGACCTCGGCCGCGCTCGCTTCCGAGAACAAGTCGCTCGCGCACCCGGCAAGCGTGGACTCGCTGCCGACCTCGGCCAACCAGGAAGACCATGTCTCGATGGCCACCTTCGCGGCGCGGCGCCTGCACACGATGCTCGACAACACGGCTGGCGTGGTCGGCATCGAGTGGTTGTGCGCGGCGCAGGCGCTGGAGTTTCACCGGCCGCTGAAGTCGTCCGACGCGATCGAGGCGCTGCTGGCGCGCCTGCGCGTGAAGGTGCCGCGCCTGAGCGTGGACCGGCTGATCGCGCCCGACATCGAAGCGGCCACCGTGCTCGTCGAGCAAGGGGTGACGGCGCCGCGCTGACGCGGCGCGTCAGTGCTCCATCAACACCGCCTTGAGGCTCTCGACGCGGATGTCTTCGGTGACGATTGCCTTCAGCTCCGAGAAGCGCGGCGTCGTCTTCACGGTGTAGTGGCGCGGGTACGGCAGGTCGATCGCGAGTTCGTTCTTGATGCGCCCTGGCCGCGCGCTGAACACGGCGCAGCGGTTGGCCATGAAGATCGCTTCGTCGATGTCGTGCGTCACGAACAATACGGTCTTCTTGTGCAGTTCCCAGATCGACAGCAGCAGCTCCTGCATCAATGCGCGGGTCTGGTTGTCGAGCGCGCCGAAAGGTTCGTCGAGCAGCAGGATCTTCGGGTCGTTGGCCAGCGCCCGCGCCAGCGCCACACGTTGCTGCATGCCGCCTGACAGCTGCTTGGGAAAGTGCGCTTCGAAACCGGTGAGTCCGACCTCGGCGATGAACCGTTGTGCGATCTCAGCCTGCGCCGCCGGCAACATGCCTTTCTCGCGCAGCCCGAAGCAGATGTTCTCGCGCACGGTGAGCCACGGAAAGAGCGTGTAGCTCTGGAACACCATGCCGCGGTCGGCGCCCGGGCCGGTCACGGCCTGGCCGTCGAGCAGCACCTGGCCGACCGTCGGTGTGTCGAGCCCGGCAACGATGCGCAGCAGCGTCGACTTGCCACAACCCGACGGGCCGAGCACGGTGATGAAGTCGTTGTTCGCGACTTCGAGACTCGTGGGTTGCAGCGCCAGCGTAGGCTGGCCGCCGTTCACACCGGGGAAGGTTCGGCCCACGCCTTGAATCGACAGCTTGCTCATGAGGAAACCTGCATGCTACGCATTCCGGTGTTCGCTCTTGGGGCGGCCCAGCGAGCTCACAGCGCCGCCCAGCGAAACATCGCGCGGTTGGCGCGCTTGAAGGCCACGTCGGACACGAGCCCGATCACGCCGATCGTGATGATGCCGAAGATGATCTGGTCGGTGGCCAGCAAGGCCTGGCTGTCGGTGATCATGTGGCCGATGCCGTTGGACGCGCCGATCAACTCGGCCACGATCACGTACGTCCAGGCCCAGCCGAGCACGAGGCGCAGCGTTTCGGCGATCTGCGGCGCGGCGGCCGGGATCAACACCCTTTTCACGATGCCGAAGTCGCTCGCGCCGAGCGTGTAGGCCGCCTCGACCAGGTCACGCCGTGTGCCGCCGACCTGCATGGCGATCATCAGCACGAGCTGGAAGAACGAGCCGATGAAGATCAGCCATAGTTTCTGCGCTTCGCCGATGCCGGCCCACAGGATCAGCAGCGGAATGAACGCCGACGCCGGCAGGTAACGCGCAAACGACACGAAGGGCTCGAAGAAGGCCTCGATGCCCTTGTAGGCGCCCATCAACACGCCGAGCGGCACGGCGACGAGCGCCGCGAGGATGAAGCCACCGAGCACGCGCCAGATCGTGTAGCCGATGTCTTTCGCGAAGCCCTGCTCGGTGAGCAGCACCCAGCCCGACTTGACCATCATGATCGGGTCGGCCAGAAAGGTCTTCGGCACGAAGCCGCCGAGCGTGGCCACACCCCACACGGCGAAGAAGAGCACGAAGAAGAGGACGCCCAGGGCCGTTCGGCGGCCCGGGCTGACCTCGCGCAGCGGCTTCAAGCGGTCGCTGCCGGTCTTACTTGATGAAGCTGGTGTCGGCCAGCGCCTTCATGTCGGGCAGCGCCTTGATGCTGCCGATCTCGAGCAGCAGGTCGGCCGCTTCCTTGCTGAACGTGGCGTGTTCGCTGGCGAAGAACTTCTGGTTCGCCGCGCGGTCTTGCCAGCGCAGGTAGGCCTGCGATTTCTCGAAGGCTTCGCCACTCTGCTTGACGTCGGCGCCCATGATCTCGAACGACTTCTTCGGGTCGCTCTTGATCATGTCGAGCGCGGCGAAATAACCGTCGGCCAGCGCCTTGGCGGCCTTCGGGTTCTCTTGCAGGAACTTCGGCGTGCAGCCGAAGGTGTCCATGATCATCGGGTAGTCGAGCGTGGTCGCGATGATCTTGCCGGCTTCGGGCTTGGCGCGCACGGTCGACAGGTAGGGCTCGTAGGTCATGGCGGCGTCGAGGTCGCCGGCGTTGGCCACGAAAGCGTTGGCGGCGGCCTGCGGCTCGAGCGTCACGACCTTCACGTCTTTGACCGACAGGCCGTTCTTCTTCAGCATCCAGGCCAGCGTGAAGTACGGGGCGGTGCCGGGGGCCGACGCGGCAATGGTCTTGCCTTTCAGGTCGGCGATCTTGGCGGTGCTGTTGCGCGTGACCATGCCGTCGGCGCCGTAACTCTTGTCGAGCTGGAAGATCTGCGTGGTGGCCACGCCGTTGGCGTTCCAGACGACCCAGGTTTCGACCGTGGTGGCGGCGCATTGCACGTCGCCCGAAGCGATGGCGAGGTGGCGGTCTTTCTGCGGGATCTTCTTGATCGACACGTCTAGGCCGAACTTCTTGAACAGGCCTGCCTCCTTGGCGAGCGTGAGAGGGGCGAAGCCGGTCCAGCCCGACATGGCGATCGTGACCTTGGTGTCCTGGGCGAAAGCGGGCGCGGCGGCGATCAGGCCGGCTAGGGCAGCGAGCTGGGCAAGCTTGAAGGTCATCATCTCTCCTGGGCGTGGGGTGGGGTGCGCTGCCTGATGCAAGGCGCGTGCCGGAGTCTACACTTTGGCCCTGACTTGTCTAGACCACTTCGGAGCCCGCCGCCCATGGATTCGACGCTCTACACGCTGCACCGCGGCACCCTGCCCTTGCTGGTGTCGTTTCCGCACGCCGGAACGCAGATCCCCGACGCGCTGGCGGCGCGCATGACGCCCCAGGCGCTGCAGCTCGCCGACGTCGACTGGCATCTGCCGCAGCTCTACGCCTTTGCCAGAGAGATGGGCGCGAGCCTGCTCGCCGCCCGCTTCGCTCGCCACGTGATCGACCTGAACCGCCCGCCCGAAGGCACGAGCCTGTACCCGGGCCAGGACGTGACCGGGCTGCTGCCGCTCGACACTTTTCGCAAGGAGCCGCTGTACCTGCCCGGCCAGGTGCCCCTGGCGGCCGAAGTCGAAGAGCGCCGCGGGCGCTACTGGCAGCCGTACCACGACGCGCTGCGTGCCGAGCTCGATCGCCTGCGCGCCGCGCACGGTTCGGTGGTGCTGTGGGACGCGCATTCCATCGCCAGCCGGCTGCCCCGTTTCTTCGACGGAAAGCTGCCCGACATGAACCTCGGCACGGCCGACGGGCAGTCCTGCGCGCCGCATCTGCAGGCGGCGGTCGAGGCGGTTCTGCAAGGGCAGCCGGCGTTCACGTTTGTGAGCAACGGCCGCTTCAAGGGCGGCCACATCACGCGGCACTACGGCGCGCCGAAAAGCGGCGTGCACGCGCTGCAGCTCGAGATGTGCCAGAGCACCTACATGGACGAAACGGCGCCGTTCGCCTACCGGCCCGACCTGGCGGCCCAGGTGCAGCCGCTGCTTCAGGGCATGCTCGACGCGGTGATGAAAGCGCGCGCCGGCTGATCGAACGGCGCGGCTGCTTCAGAGCAGCGCCGTCTGCACACCGCGGTGGATGCGCGCGCGCAGCGGGCTCGCGCCGATCGCGTAAGACAGCTCGGCCGGGTGGTCGACATTCCACAGGCACAGGTCGGCCTGCTTGCCCACTTCGACGCTGCCGTGCGTGGCCGACAGCCCGAGTGCGGTGGCCGCGTGGCGGGTGACGCCGAGCAGTGTCTCGGCCGGGGTCAGCCGGAACAGCGTGCACGCCATGTTCATCATCAGCGGCAGGTGGGTGCTCGGGCTCGTGCCGGGGTTGCAGTCGGTCGACACGGCCATCGGCACGCCGTGCTGGCGCAGCAGCGCGATCGGCGGGGGCTGGGTGTCGCGCAGGAAGTAGTACGCGCCGGGCAGCATCACCGCCACGGTGCCGGCACGCGCCATCGCGATCACGCCGGCTTCGTCGAGGTGCTCGAGATGGTCGGCCGACAAAGCGCCGAACTCGGCCGCGAGCGCCGCGCCACCCTGGTTCGAGAGCTGCTCGGCGTGCAGCTTGACCGGCAAGCCCTGCGCGCGCGCCGCCTCGAACACGCGGCGTGTCTGCGCTGGCGTGAAGCCGATGGTTTCGCAGAAGGCATCGACCGCGTCGGCGAGCTTCAGCCTGGCCGCTTCGGGCAGGATGTGTTCGACGATCTCGTCGATGTAGGCGTCGGGCCGGCCCGTGAATTCGGGCGGCACCGCGTGGGCGGCGAGCAGCGTGGTGCGCACGTCGACGGGAAAGTGCTCACCGAGTTCGCGCGCCACGTGCAGGCACTTCAGCTCGGCCTTCTGCGACAGCCCGTAGCCCGACTTGATCTCGACCGTGGTCACGCCGTGCTGCATCAGGCTGCGCAGCCGGCGTGCCGACTGCGCGAGCAGATCGGCGCTTTGCGCGTCGCGCGTCTGGCGCAAAGTGGAGAGGATGCCGCCGCCGGCCTTGGCGATGTCTTCGTAGCTGGCGCCCTGCAAGCGCATCTCGAACTCGCGCGCGCGGTCGCCGGCGTACACGAGGTGGGTGTGGCAGTCGATCAGGCCGGGCGTGAGCAGCGCGCCTTCGGCGTCGAGTTCGGTGTGCACCGGCACAGCCGCGTTCAGCTGGTCGGCGCGGCCGACGCCGACGATGCGGCCACCCGTGACGGCCACGATGCCGGCCGCCGAAACGCTGCAGGCGTCGTCGGCGCAGGTGACCACGCGCGCATTGCGGATCAGCAGGTCGATGTGGGGCGGCTGGGTGTTCGTCATGGCGATTCAGACCTCGCGCAGCAATTGGCTTCGTGCGGCGACGAAACGTTCGCACGATGGGCCTTCGAGCGCATGCTGCCCATGGATGATGCGCTGCTGGCCACCCACCCACACGTCGCGCACGGTGTTGCGGCCCTGGCTGGCGAAGACGTGGTTCGCCAGCGTCTGCGACGGGCTCAGGCCGGCGAGCGCCTGCGAGGTGTCGAGCACGACGAAGTCGGCCTGCGCGCCGACCGCGAGCGTGCCGACCGGGCGGCCACTGGCGCGCGCGCCGCCGCTGGCGCCGGCGAGCCAGAGGTGGTCGGCCACCTGCGGGTGGCGAGCACTCGCGAGCACGTTGCGTTGCTGGCGCGTGAGGCGCTGCGAGTATTCGAGCAGCCGCAGTTCTTCGGCCGCATCGACGCTGGCGTGGCTGTCGGAACCGACACCCCAGTAGCCGCTGGCTGCTGCCCAGCCGACCGCGTCGAACACACCGTCGCCGAGGTTCGCTTCGGTGCTCGGGCAGACGCCGGCCGTTGCGCCGCTGGCGGCGGCAGCGCGTGTTTCGGCGGCGTTCATGTGGGTCGCGTGCACCAGGCACCAGCGGGCATCGACGGCCGCATGATCGAGCAGCCATTGCACCGGGCGCTGGCCGCTCCAGGCAAGGCAGTCCTGCACCTCCTGCGCCTGCTCGGCGATGTGGATGTGGATCGGTGCGCTGGGGTCGATCGAGTTCAAGCCCGAGACCAGTTCGGCGAGCGCTGGCGGCGTCACGGCGCGAATCGAGTGCGGCGCCACGCCGGTGCGTGCGCCCTGCGCGCGGCTGCGCTCGACGATGCGCAACAAGCCGTCGACGCTGTTGATGAAACGCCGCTGGTCGGCGCGCGGTGGCAGGCCGCCGAAGCCGGCGTTCTGGTACAGCACCGGCAGCAGCGTGATATCGATGCCGGCGCGCCGCGCGGCGGTGAGCAGGCGAAGCGACATTTCTGCCGGGTCGCCGTAGGGCTGGCCAGAGGCGCTGTGGTGCAGGTACTGGAACTCGCAGACCGAGGTGTAGCCGGCCTGCAGCATCTCGATGTACAGGTGGGTCGCGATGTCTTCGAGCTGCTCGGGCGAGAGCGAGCGTGCGAAGCGGTACATCAGGTCACGCCAGGTCCAGAAGCTGTCGTTGTCGCTGCCCGCGCTGCGGTATTCCGACAGGCCGGCGAAGGCCCGCTGGAAAGCGTGCGAATGCAGGTTGGGCATGCCCGCGACGACCGGCCCGCGGGCACGCGGCAGCGGCGCTGCGGCCGAAGCATCGACGCTGCGCACCTCGGTCAGTGTGCCGCTCGCGTCCCAGCCGAGCAGCACATCGCTGGCCCAGCCTTGCGGCAACAGGGCGTGGGCGGCGAAGAGCGAACGCTGCGGGTCGGGGGGCGCGGTCATGGGGCTTGATCGTGGCACAAACGCACGAGCAACAGCGCGCCGCCGGGTGGCGGTGACGCGCGGATTCGGGGCGTGGGTTCGCGCCACAGCAAGGCCTGCATCGGCCCCAGTGTTTCGCGTGATGCGGCGTCGACACGCCATTCGCCTTCGCAGCACAGCAGCAGCAAGGCACCGGCTCGTGCCGGCTCGAAGGCAGCGTGGTGCGTCGTCAGCTCCGCAACCCACGCGCCGCGTCGCGTCATCACGTTGAAGTCGCTGCTCGGGCCACTGACGAGCGTGGCCGACAGCGGCGTGTCGCCGCTGAAGTGAAACGGCACGAGCGGCTGGTCTAGCGGGTGGTCGAGATCGCCCTGCTCTGAACGCAGCCGCATGCCGGCGCCGCGCAGCAACACGATGCAGCGGTCGATGCCGGGGAACGCCGAGAACGGAGCGTCACGTTCGACTTCGGCCAGGCTGATTCGCCACTCGAAGTCGTTCGCGCCGGCACCCTTCGGCCCGACCGCGATCTCGCGCGTGATGCCCGCGCCGTTCTTCCACGGCTGCGGTTCGATGCGGCGCAGGTCGAAGCGCTCGGGCGACGAACTCACGCGCCGAGCATCGGCAGCTTCAAGCCTTGCGCACGCGCCGTCTGCGCCGCCAGCTCGTAGCCGGCGTCGGCGTGGCGCATCACGCCCGAGCCGCTGTCGTTCACGAGCACGCGCGCCAGGCGCTTCGCGGCGTCGTCGCTGCCGTCGGCCACGATCACCATGCCCGAGTGCTGCGAGTAGCCCATGCCCACGCCGCCGCCGTGGTGCAGCGACACCCAGGTGGCGCCGCCGGCGCAGTTGAGCAGCGCGTTCAGCAGCGGCCAGTCGGACACGGCGTCGGTGCCGTCTTTCATCGACTCGGTTTCTCGGTTCGGGCTCGCGACGGAACCGGTGTCGAGGTGGTCGCGGCCGATCACGATCGGCGCTTTCAACTCGCCGCTTTTCACCATTTCGTTGAAGGCCAGGCCGGCCAGGTGGCGTTCGCCCAGGCCGAGCCAGCAGATGCGCGCCGGCAGGCCCTGGAACGCGATGCGTTCGCCCGCCATGTCGAGCCAGCGGTGCACGTGCTGGTTGTTCGGGAACAGCTCCTTGATCTTGCGGTCGGTCTTGTGGATGTCTTCGGGGTCGCCCGACAGCGCAACCCAGCGGAACGGGCCCTTGCCTTCGCAGAACAGCGGTCGGATGTAGGCGGGCACGAAGCCGGGAAAGTCGAACGCGTTCTTCAGCCCTTCGTCGAAGGCCACCTGGCGGATGTTGTTGCCGTAGTCGACCGTGGGCACGCCCATCGCCTGGAACTGCAACATGGCCTTCACATGCTCGGCGCAACTCTTCGCTGCGGCGGCCTTCAGCTCGGCATGGCGCGACGAGTCGGCCTGCGCGGCCAGCCACTCGTCGACCGACCAGCCAGACGGCAGGTAACCGTGGATCAGGTCGTGCGCCGAGGTCTGGTCGGTCACCAGCGCCGGGCGTGGTGTGAGGCCGACGGCCCCGTTCTTGAAGAGCTCTGCCAGCGCCGGCACGATGCGCGCGGCGTTGCCGAGCAGCGCGATCGAGACGGCCTTCTTCTCGGCGGTGTACTTCGCGATGCGGGCGAGCGCGTCGTCGAGGTCGGTGGCCTGCTCGTCGACGTAGCGTGTGCGCAGACGGAAGTCGATGCTTGACTGCCGGCACTCGATGTTCAGCGACACCGCACCGGCGAAGGTGGCGGCCAGCGGTTGCGCGCCGCCCATGCCGCCGAGGCCGGCGGTCAGGATCCATTGCCCGGCGAGGCTGCCACCGTAATGCTGGCGGCCGGCTTCGGCGAAGGTTTCGTAGGTGCCTTGCACGATGCCCTGGGTGCCGATGTAGATCCAAGACCCGGCCGTCATCTGCCCGTACATGAACAGGCCCTGGCGGTCGAGCTCGTGGAAGTGCTCCCACGTGGCCCACTTCGGCACCAGGTTCGAATTGGCGAGCAGCACCCGCGGCGCGTCGGCGTGCGTCTTGAACACACCGACCGGCTTGCCCGACTGGATCAGCAGCGACTCGTCGCCTTCGAGCGTGCGCAGGCACTCGAGGATCTTGTCGAAGCAGGCCCAGTCGCGTGCGGCGCGGCCGATGCCACCGTAGACCACCAGCTCTTCGGGGCGCTCGGCCACGTCGGGGTCGAGGTTGTTCTGCAGCATGCGGTAGGCCGCCTCGGTGAGCCACGATTTGCACGACAGTGTGGTTCCGCGCGGCGCGCGTACCACGCGGCCCGGGGCAGAGCGGGCGCCGCGCGCGGCGGCGTCGGCGATGGAGTTCAGGTCGGTGCTGGAGTTCATGGGCGGCGGCTTTCAGGCAGGCGGTGGGCAAAGTGGTCTAGACCACTTTGCCGCGAGCATGCAAGAAGTCGGCGGCGCCGTCAACCGCGCCGCACGCCGGCGCCGTTCGCGGCCCGGTCAGCCCGGCGCGGAGCGCGCCGCGTCGGTCAGGCGCTGGCGCAGCCACTGGTGGCTGCTCGTGCGGTCGTGGCGCTGGTGCCACAGCATGTCGACGAAGAGGCTGGGCAGGCCGAACGGCAGGGGCCGGGTGACAACTTTCTCGCGGAAGCCGGTCGACTCGACGAAGAACGCCGGCAACACTGTCAGCAAGTTGCTGTTGGCGACCACCCGGCCGGCCGTGAAGTACTGGTTCACGGTCAGCACGATGCGGCGTTCGCGGTTCAGCGCAGCCAAGGCCTGGTCGGCCAGGCCATGAGCGCGGCCCGACAGGCTGACGAGCAGGTGGTGCGCGCTGCAGTAGGCGTCGAGCGACAGGCGGCCCTTGGCGAGGGGGTGGCCCTGGCGCATGACGCACACGTAGTCGCTCTGGCTCAGTCGTTCGTGGTGGAAGCGGGCTTCGCCGCCGAGTGCGCGCAATTCCGAGAGCACTTCGGGGAACGAGCCGATCGCCACGTCGGCGTCGCCGCGCTCGAGCACGGGGCGCGGGTCGCGGCTGGTCAGCGGCAGGATGCGCAGGTCGACCAGCGCGCTGGAATTCTCGATCTCGCCGACCAGCGTCGGCATGAAAGCGGCGGCGGTGGCGTCGGCCATCGCGAGGCGAAAGCTGGTGGCGTCGGCCTGCGGGTCGAACGCGTCGGGTGCGAGCGCGTCACGCAGGTTGCCCAGCGCGGCCCGCACTTCCGGCCACAAGGCTTCGGCACGCGGGGTCGGCTTGACGCCGAACGCCGCGCGTGTGAGCAAGTCTTCACCTACCGATTCTTTCAGGCGCTTCAAGGCGTTGCTCACCGCAGGCTGCGTGAGCGAGAGGCGTTCGGCGGCGCGCGTGAGGTTGCGTTCCGCCATCACCACGTCGAAGACGCGGAGCAGGTTCAGGTCGAGCGTGCGGAAGTTCAGGGCGGCGGTGGAAGGCATAAGCGGCGCGAATATCGAAGATTCACAACATTGTCTGGTGCAATTTGCGGGTTAACCCTAATGTACTGCCATCGAAGCGCGGAGAGTCCGTGCTGCTGCTGAAGGGAATCCGAATGAACACTTTGATCACGCCTGTGCCGATGACTTCGCTGCCGGCGCGTGCCGAAGCCCCGGGCTTCGCCGCACGGGTCGGCGCCTCGCTGTGGAAGTGGCTCGAGGAAGTCGGCCGCGCCCGGGCCCGCCGCGAATTGCGGGTGCTGGCCAACCAGTACGAGGTCAACCAGCCCGAACTCGCCAAGGAACTGCGCGCGGCTTGCGAACGCTCTTATTGAGCAAGCACTCGCTAACGCGGCAACTACCAACAATCATCGGCCAGATCGTGCGAACGCCGCACGCCGGCCCCACCAGAACCCAAGGAAACACACCATGAACACCACCACCCTGCACCTGAAAGTGCAACGCAGCCGTTTCAGCCACCACGCCCTGTCGGCACTGGCCGGCCTCGCCCCGGCGGCGCTGCGCAGCTGGTTCACCTCGGCACCGCTGGTGCTGACGGCGGCCGACAAGGCCTCGCAAGAAGCCCAGAAGGTGCGCGACCTGGCCTATTCGTACTCGAAGACCGACCCGGGTTTCGCTTCTGACCTGTACGCCGCCGCGGCGCGCCACGAAGGGCTGCACGGCTGATCGTGCCGGCCGATCCACCCCATAGAGGATCTCGTCATGACCACCTTGCAAATTCGTGTTCCAGCCCGGGTTCAAACGCCGCGAGGCGCTCTCGCCGCCGCTGCAGTGATGGTTCAATTGCTGCGCGCTGTCGCGTCGGTCTACCGCGACCGAGCGCCCTCGCGCTGAAAGACAAAAGGCCGGCAATGTCGGCCTTTTGCGTAGGCGACTGGCGACTCAGGCGGCCAAGCGCTCTTCGAAGCGGGCCTTGTTGGCCAGGATGTCTGCCGGCAGGTGATACGCCAGCTGCTGGAACAAGGTTTCGTGCAGGCCCAGCTCGGTCTTCCAGGCATCGCGGTCGAAACTTGTGACGGTGTCGTACTGGGCGCGGCTGAAGTCGAGCCCGGACCAGTTCAGGTCGGCGTAGCTCGGCGTGGTGCCGAAAGCGTTTTCGACGCCACCGGCCGTGCCCGCCACGCGCTCCATCATCCACTGCAGCACGCGCATGTTCTCGCCGTAGCCCGGCCAGACGAACTGGCCGTCGGCGCCTTTGCGGAACCAGTTCACGCAGTAGATCTTCGGCAGCGTGGCACCGCTGGCGGCGAGCTTCGCGCCGATGTCGAGCCAGTGCTGGAAGTAGTCGCTCATGTTGTAGCCGATGAACGGCAGCATCGCGAACGGGTCGCGGCGCACGGCGCCGTTGCCGCCGGCCATCGCGGCGGTCGTCTCCGAGCCCATGGTCGCGGCCATGTACACGCCTTCGACCCAGTTGCGGGCTTCGGTCACGAGCGGCACGGTGGTCGAGCGGCGGCCGCCGAAGATGAAAGCGTCGATCGGCACGCCGGCGGGGTTGTCCCACTCCGGGTCGAGTGCCGGGTTGTTGGCGGCGGCCACGGTGAAGCGCGAGTTCGGGTGGGCTGCCTTGGCGCCGGTTTCTTTCGCGATGGCCGGTGTCCAGTCCTTACCCTGCCAGTCGATCAGGTGGGCGGGCGGCTGCTCGGTCATGCCTTCCCACCACACGTCGCCGTCGTCGGTGAGCGCCACGTTGGTGAAGATCACGTCGCGCTTCAGGCTGGCCATGCAGTTGAAGTTGGTCTTGTCGTTGGTGCCCGGGGCCACGCCGAAATAACCGGCTTCGGGGTTGATGGCGTACATGCGGCCGTCGGCGTTGGGCTTGATCCAGGCGATGTCGTCGCCGATGGTCGTGACCTTCCAGCCCGACAGGCCGGCCGGCGGGATCAGCATCGCGAAGTTGGTCTTGCCGCAGGCGCTGGGGAACGCGGCGGCCACGTGGTGCTTCTTGCCTTCGGGCGAGGTCACGCCCAGGATCAGCATGTGCTCGGCGAGCCAGCCCTGCTCGCGGCCCATGGTCGACGCGATGCGCAGCGCGAAGCACTTCTTGCCGAGCAGCGCGTTGCCGCCATAACCCGAGCCGTAGCTCCAGATTTCCTGCGTTTCGGGGTAGTGCACGATGTACTTGGTGTCGTTGCACGGCCAGGCCACGTCTTTCTGGCCGGCTTCGAGCGGCGCGCCGACGGTGTGGATGCAAGGCACGAAATGGCCGTCGGTGCCGAGCACGTCGAGCACCTTGCGGCCCATGCGGGTCATGATCTGCATGTTGACGGCGACATAGGCGCTGTCGGAAAGCTCGACGCCGATGTGGGCGATCGGCGAGCCCAGCGGGCCCATCGAGAACGGCACCACATACATCGTGCGGCCGCGCATGCTGCCCTTGAAGAGCGCCGGCGTGCCGTCGGCCTGGCCGGTCTGAAGCAGCGCGCGCATCTGCTCGGGCGCCATCCAGTGGTTGGTCGGGCCGGCGTCTTCCTGTTTGGCCGAGCAGATGAAGGTGCGGTCTTCGACACGCGCCACGTCGCTCGGGCTGCTGCAGGCGAGGTAGCTGTTGGGGCGCAGTTCGGGGTTGAGCTTCTTGAACGTGCCGGCGGCGACGAGCTGGGCGCACAGGCGGTCGTATTCGGCGGTGCTGCCGTCGCACCAGTAAACCTCTTTCGCTTCGGTCAGCGCCGCCATGCTGGCCACCCAGTCGATCAGCTTGGCGTGGCGCACGTAGGCGGGAACGTTCAGGCGCAAGCCTTCCAGCACGGGACGGTTCATCGGAAGTCCAATCATTGAAGTCAAAAAAAGCGGGATTGGGCAAACCGGCGCAGCCTGCGGGGCACAGGCCTGGAGCGACTTGCCCAATGCCGCTGCGGGCAAAAGGGGAAGCTGGGCCCCTCGCCGCAACGGGTGGGTTACGGCGAGTTTCACGCTGGGCCCGGGTGAGGGCGCGTGCGTCTGTGGGCCAGCTCGGTCGAAGAATTGTCGGGCGAGTGTAATGTCGTCGTAACCACCGATATTCGGGGGGTCATGCAATTCCGGCATGGGTTCATGCGGGCCTCTCCCATCCAGCTTCAGGTCCGAGCGGCCCCCGCGCTTTTTTTGCTGCGAAGCAATAATCGGCGCCATGACTTCGCGCCGAATCTTCCTGCTGGGCAGCTTGGCTGCGCCCCTGACTTCTGCCTGGGGCCAACAGCGCCGAGCGCTGTCCGACCCCTTGCGCTTCGGCGCGGACAACGCACTCGTGGATTCGGGCCTGGCGCAGGCGCTGCGCCAGGGTTTCGGCCGCGACACCGGCGTGCCCGTCGAGCTGGTGCGCAGCCCGGCGCAGGCGCTGCTGGCGGCCGTCGAGCGGGGCGAGATCGATGCCGTTCTCTGCAACGCACCCGAGGCCGAGGCCAGGCTCGAAAAGCAGACGCTGGTGCACGACCGTCGCCTGGTTGCCCGGGGCGAGTACGTGATCGTCGGGCCGGCGGTCAAAGGCAAGGTGCGCGACCCGGCCGGCATTGCCGGTGGCAAGGACGTGGCGCAGGCGTTGACCCAGCTCCGCGAGGCCGTGGCCGCGACGCCGGGGTCGCTGAGTTTCCTGTCGGCCAACGACGGCTCGGGCACCCACCTGGCCGAACAGGCGCTGTGGCGCGCGGCCAAGGCCACGCCTGCCGCGCCTTGGTACACGATGGCCGAACCGGCGATCGGCCTGGCGGCGCAGGCGCGTGCGCTCAACGCCTATGCGCTGGTCGAACGCGGCGTGTGGGCGGCGTATGGCGGCGCGCCGCTGGCCGTGCTGGTCGACGCCGACCCGCTGCTGGCCGAGCCGGTGCACGTGATGCGCCCCTTCCGCGCCAACCACCCCGCGGGCAAGCTGTTCGTCGACTGGGTCGGCGGGCCGAAGGGGCGGCGCGTGGCGGCCGGGCACCGTGGCTACAAGGCGGCTGCGGCCTGAGCCATGCCGGCTTCCGTCGTCAGCCTGAACATCGCCGCCGCCCACCCGCTCGTCATCGACGGCCGCGAAGTGATGAGCGGCATCGTCAAGCGCGCGGTCGCCGGCCCGGTCGAGGTGCGGGCCCTGGGCCTGGCGGGCGACGAGCAGGCCGACCTGTCGGTGCACGGCGGCCTGAGCAAGGCCGTCTATGCCTACCCGGTCGAACACTACGGTTTCTGGCAGACGGTGCGCGCGCAGGCGAAAGTGGCGGCCTGGGAAGCGGTGCTGCCGCCCGGTTCGATGGGAGAGAACCTCACGCTGCAAGGCCTGCTCGAAACCGGCGTGTGGATCGGCGACGTGCTGCGCTTCGCCGACTGCGAGCTCGCCGTCAGCGAACCGCGCTACCCGTGTTTCAAGTTCAACGCCGTGATGGGCTTCAACCAGGCCTCGAAACTCATGGTCGCAAACGCGTGGTGCGGCTTCTACCTGGCGGTGCGGGTCGCGGGCACGCTGCGCGCCGGAGAGAGCTTCGAGGTGATACCGGGCCCGCGCGAAGTCGGCATCACGGAACTGTTCCGCGCGCGTGTCTCGGGTGGGCGACGCTGACGGCAACTTGCGCGCCGCTTGTGGCATCAACGGCGGCGTCCTACACGCCCTGATTCAGCCCGCAATTACATTGCCGGTAGCGCTGTTGCGGCTCCCGCCGCTGCTATCGCTCGCCCTTCGATCCACCTCACCACGAAAGAATGCCATGAGCCTCATCAGTTTCTTCAAGGACGCCGGCGAAAAACTCTTCGGCAGCAAGCCGGCCGCCGCCGCTGCGCCTGATGCCGCCGCGCTGCAGGCCCAGGCCGATGCCGCGAACCAGACTGCGGCCACCGCGATCGCCGGCTACATCAACACGCAAGGCCTGAAAGTCGACGGGCTCGACGTGAGTTTCGACGGCGCCAGCGGCGCCGTGACCGTGTCGGGCGAAACCGCCGATCAGGCGACAAAAGAGAAGGTCGTGCTGTGCTGCGGCAACGTGCACGGCGTGGCCCAGGTCAACGACATGCTGGTGGTGCGCGAGCCGGCCGACGAGTCGCGCTACTACACCGTGGTGCGCGGCGACACGCTCTCGGCCATCGCGAAAGCCATGTACGGCAACGCCAACCAGTACCCGAAGATCTTCGAGGCCAACAAGCCGATGCTGAGCCACCCGGACAAGATCTATCCGGGGCAGCTGCTGCGCATCCCCGCCTGAACATGCGCGGCGGTGGCGGGCCGAGCGCCGGGCCGCCCCAAGCCGGCCCGCATCCCCTCGGGGGATCGCCTGACGTAACCGTCAGGCGAGGGGCACCATCTCCAGCGGCGGGTAGTCGATGTAACCCGCCGCGCCGCCGCCGTACAGCGTGTCGCGGTTCAGCGGCGCGAGCGGCGCGTCTTCACGCAGCCGGCGCACGAGATCCGGGTTGCTGATGAAAGGCTTGCCGAAAGCCACGAGGTCGGCCGCACCGCTGGCCACCACGTCGAGCGACATGGCGCGTGTGTAGCCGTTGTTGACCATCCACGCGCCGTGTTCGTTGCCGCTCTTGAAGCGGCTGCGCAGCGCGGCGTAGTCGAACGGCGCCACGTCGCGCGCGCCGCCGGTTGCGCCTTCGACGACGTGGATGAACGCGAGCTTCAACGGTGCCAACTGCTCGACCACGTGGTTGAACAGACCCTGCGCGTCGCTGTCCTGCTTCGCATCGTTGGCCGGTGTGACCGGTGACAGGCGCACGCCGGTGCGGCCGGCGCCAATCTCGGCGACGATAGCCGTCATCACTTCGATCAGCAGACGCGCCCGGTTCTCTTTCGGGCCGCCGTACGCATCGGTGCGGTCGTTGACGCTGTCGCGCAGGAACTGCTCCAGCAGGTAGCCGTTGGCGCTGTGCACCTCGACACCGTCGAAGCCGGCATCGATCGCGTTGCGCGCCGCCTGCCGGTATTCGGCCACGATGCGCGGCAGCTCGTCGAGCCGCAAGGCGCGCGGCTCCGACACGTCTTCGAAGCCCTTGGCCGTGAAGGTCTTGCCGACCGCACGCCGCGCCGTGCTCGAGACCGGCGGCTGCCCGTTCGGCTGGAGCGACACGTGCGAGATGCGCCCCACGTGCCAGAGCTGCACCACGATCTTGCCGCCCTTCGCGTGCACGGCGTCGGTCACGCGGCGCCAGCCGGCCACCTGCTCGGCGCTGTAGATGCCGGGCGTGTCGAGGTAACCCTGGCCTTCGGCCGAGATCTGCGTCGCTTCTGTGACGATCAGCCCGGCGCTCGCACGCTGCTCATAGTAGGTCGCCATCATCGGCGTAGGCACCTGGCCGGGGCCGGCGCGGTCGCGCGTCAGCGGCGCCATCACGATGCGGTTGGCAGTAGCGATGTCGCCGAAGCGGGTGGGTTCGAAGAGGCTGGTCATGCTTTGGTGTTGAAGTTGAATGAGCCGATGCTAGGGCCGGCGACAACAACATTGCCGGCAACGGAGTTGACGCAAACCGGCTATAGACGCCTCGCGCGAAGGCGGGCGCGATACAGTCCGCTCCGGATTCCTGGAAACACCATGCTCGCCTACCGACACGCCTTTCACGCGGGCAACCACGCCGACGTGCTCAAGCACACCGTGCTCACGCTCGTGCTGCGCTACATGAACGGCAAGGACAAGCCCTACCGCGTGATCGACACCCACGCCGGTGCCGGTGGTTATTCGCTCGAAGGCCGCTACGCGCAGAAGAAGGGCGAATTCGAGCAAGGCATTCTTCGCCTCTGGGACCGCACCGACCTGCCTCCCGCCGTGGCCGACTACGTGGCGCTGGTGCGCCAGTTCAACGCCGACGGCCGGCTCGAGCAATACCCCGGCTCCCCGGCCTTCGCGCAAATGCTCTTGCGCGCGCAAGACCAGTTGCGCCTGTTCGAGCTGCACCCCACCGACCACCGCATCCTCGCTTCGTACATCGGCGCCGTGAAGGGTGCCGAGGTGTATGACACCGACGGCTTCGATGGGCTCAAGGGCCAGGTGCCGCCCTCGACCCGCCGCGCGCTGGTGTTGATGGACCCGAGCTACGAAGGCCACAAGGACTACGGCCGCGTGATCACCTCGCTGCGCGAAGCCGTGCAACGCTTCGCCGAAGGCGTCTACATGGTCTGGTACCCGCAGGTCAGCAAGCTCGAAGCGGCGCAACTGCCGAAGCGCCTCGAAGCGCTGGCGCCCAAAGGCTGGCTGCACGCGCGGCTCACGGTGCAGCAGCCCGACCAGCAGGGTTTCGGCCTGGCCGGCAGCGGCGTGTTCATCTTCAACCCGCCGTTCACCTTGCACGACGAGCTGCTGACGATCCTGCCTTACCTCACCGAGGTGCTGGGCCAGTACGACGGTGCCAACTACCTGCTGGAGCAGCGCGCCGCGTGATCGTCGGGCGCGGGCTCAGCCGGCCGCGCGTTTCAGGTCGGTGAAGGCGCCGAAGAACCACGAGCGCATGCCCACCACCAGCGTGTAAGAGCGCTTCTGCTCGGCGGGCAGCTTCTGTTCGGTCAGGTGCTGCTGCGCAAAGTCTTGCCCGACGCGCTGCAGCCGCTCGACGAAGCTGGTGGCCTGCGACGCGCTCACCTGGCCGTGTACGAGCATCAACAACTCGCCTTCGCCGTCGAAGCCGGCGCTGTAGTAGTCGCCGACCACGTGCTCGCGGAAATACCGCATCACCGGCCCGTTGGGCCGCCAGCGAAAACCCTTCGCCACCTTGAGCCGGTAGCGGTTCAGCGGCCGCAGCTCGATGATGCCGAGCCGGTCGAGCTGCACCATGTACTTCACGCATTCCGCTTCCGAGATCGCGTAAGTGCTCGTGATCTGCTCGAAGCTCCACTGGCTGAAAGCGCAGATGGCGAGCAGCAGCAGCTTGCGGTCGGCCACGACGGCGGCTTCTTGTTCGGCGCTGAGTTCGCGGCGCAGCGGCTGCGTGTCGGCCACCTTGCGCGCGAGTTCGGCGAAGTCCATCTTCAGCACGCGCAGCATCTCGTCGATGCGTGACAGCGGCATGTCGCCCTTGGCCAGGATGCGCTTGATGCTCGACTCCGACATGCCGAGTGCGTCGGCCAGGTCGGCATAGGTGATGTCGGCCGCTTTCAGCTCGGCCTTCAGCGCGGTGATCAGGTCTTGTGTGGTGCTCATGTGTCTCCCCGGAGCGGCGACCGAGTATCGCAAACGGTACTGCGCAGAGATACCGCCGGCAGCGCGCGCTGCCACGCTCCTCAGGGCGATGGTGCGGCGGCTAGGCAGCGCCGAAGATTCAACCGTGTTCAACCAACCACTCACCGAGGATTTCATGCACTCCACCCCGATCCGCCAAGACACCCGCGCCTGGAAGCTGCAGGTGTGGGTCTCGTTCGGTCTCGCCGTCACGCTGTGCGGCAGCGGCCTGGCCTGGTTGCCCGGCCAAGACCTCGACCGCGCGTTCATGGTGATGGGCTACATGTTCTGCCTCTCGACCGCGTTCGCGCTGGCCAAGTACGTGCGTGACAACGAGACGCACAAGACAGACACGCCGATGTGGGGCCTGGTCGTGTGGGGCGGCTTCGCGCTGGCGATGGCGCTCACCGCCTGGGGCCTGTGGCGCATGGACGTGAACCCGACCTACAAGGCCTTTCTGGCCGTGAGCTGGCTGTTCCTGATCTCGGCGGTGTTCACGCTGGCCAAGACGCTGCGTGATGCACACGAAGCACTGCAATTTTCCCAAGGAGAACTGAAATGAAAGCGACCTTTGTCCGCCACTGTCTTGCCAGCACCACCCTGGCCGCGCTGCTGGCGCTGAACCTCACCGCCGCGCAAGCGCAGTCGGTCGAAGCGAGCATGCTCTCGACGCTGCCGGTGGCGGTGTCGGTCGCTGCCCCCGTGGTGCTCTCGGCCGGCGCGGTGCTCACGGTCGTGGCCGTGGAGGCCTCGGCCACCGGTGCGGTGTGGGTGCTCGAGCGCGCTTCCGACGGCGCGCGCAGCACGCTGCGTTTGAGCGCGCAGGCGGCGGGTGGCGTGTCGGTGGTCGCGGGCACCGCCGTCGTGGTCACGGTGCTGAGCACCGGCTGGGTGCTGTCGGCCGCCGGCGCCGCGATCGCCTTCATTCCGAACGAGATCGGCGCCGCCCTGCTCTACAACGAACGGGTGACGCGGTGAAGACGTTGCGTGTGCTGTTGTGCGTGGCGTTTTCGGCAGCCAGCCTGGCGGCCCACGCCGGCCGCAGCTGCGAAAGCAAGCCGCCCACGGCCGACGCGGTCGAACGCTCGATGGCGCTGGCCGAGCGCACCTTGAGAAAGCTCGACGCGAGCGGCGCGCAGGTGGTGGTGCTCGCACGCGCCGGCCAGAACCTCAACGAATACGGCCTGCGCTATTCGCACCTCGGTTTCGCGTACCGCGAGGCGGCCGGCTGGCGCGTCGTGCACAAGCTCAACCAGTGCGGCAGCGCGCGCGCATCGGTCTACCGCCAGGGGCTGGGCGAATTCTTCATGGACGACCTGTACCGCTTTGAAGCCGCACTCGTCGTGCCCACGCCCGAGGTGCAGGCGCGCCTGCTGCCGGCCTTGGCCGACAACGCCCGCGTCGCGCAGCTCAACACGCCGGCCTACAGCGTGGTCGCCTACCCGTGGGCCGTGACCTACCAGCAGTCGAACCAGTGGGCGATCGAAACGCTGGCGATGACGCAGGAGCCCGCGGCCTCCACCCGCGAACGCGCGCAGGCCTGGCTGAAGCTGCAGGGTTACCAGCCGACCACCTTGCACATCTCGCCCTTCAAGCGGCTGGGCGCGCGCGTGGGCACCGCCAACGTGGCCTTCGACGACCACCCGAACGACAAACGTTTCAGCGATCGCATCGAAACGGTCACGGTCGATTCGGTGTTCGCGTGGTTGAATCGCAGCGGCCTGGGCGGGCCGGTGCAGGTGATCCGTTAAATTGCGCCTCGGCTCACAAGACAAACACCAAGGGACGACATGAACGAGCACGCTCACCCGAACCAGTTCGCGTTGTTGAAACAACGCCGGTTCGCCCCGTTCTTCTGGACCCAGTTTCTCGGCGCCGGTAACGACAACCTGTTCAAGTTCGCCTTCACGGTGATGATCACCTACCAGCTGCAGGTGAGCTGGTTGCCGGCGAACCTGGCGGGTCTGGTGATCGGTGCGCTTTTCATCCTGCCGTTTCTGCTGTTCTCGGCCACCTCGGGGCAGGCGACCGACAAGTACGACAAGGTGCAGGTGATCCGCTTCGTCAAGAACCTCGAGATCGCGATCATGCTGCTCGCGGCCTACGGCTTCTGGACCAGCGACGTGATCGTGCTCTTGGGCTGCGTGTTCCTGATGGGCCTGCACTCCACGATCTTCGGCCCGGTGAAGTTCGCCTACCTGCCGCAGCACCTGGGCGAGCGCGAGCTGACCGGTGGCAACGGCATGGTCGAGATGGGCACCTTCGTGGCGATCCTGCTGGGCCAGGTGGCGGGCGGCCTGCTGGTCGCGATCCCCGACGTCGGCCGGCACTACGTGGCGATCGGCTGCGTGGTGGTCGCCCTGATCGGCCGCGCCACGGCGCAGGCCATCCCCGCCTCGCCTTCGAGCGACCCGGGCTTGCGCATCAACTGGAACCCGATCACCGAAACCTGGCGCAACCTCAAGCTGGCGCGCGAGAACATCGTGGTGTTCCGTTCGCTGCTCGGCATCTCGTGGATGTGGTTCTTCGGTGCCGTGTTCCTGTCGCTGTTCCCGGCCTTCGCCAAGGAAGTGCTGCACGGCAACGAGCAGGTGGCTTCGCTGCTGCTGGTGGTGTTCTCGATCGGCATCGGCATCGGCTCGCTGCTGTGCGAGATGCTCAGCAAGCGCCATGTCGAGATCGGCCTCGTGCCGATGGGCGCGATCGGCATGAGCGTGTTCGCGATCGACCTCTACTTCGCGTCGCGCGGCCTGGCCCCGTCGGCCGGCTACACGCTGAGCGCGTTCCTCGCGGCGCCGGCACATTGGCGCGTGATGGCCGACCTGGCGCTGCTGTCGCTGTTCGCAGGCCTGTACAGCGTGCCGATGTACGCGCTGATCCAGCTGCGCTCGCAGCCGAGCCACCGCGCGCGCATCATCGCGGCCAACAACATCCTGAACGCGCTGTTCATGATCGTGAGCTCGCTGGGTGTGGGCGCGCTGCTGAGCGCGAACTTCACGATTCCGCAGGTGTTCCTGATCACCGGGCTGCTCAACGCGGTGGTGGCGTTCTACATCTTCATGCTGGTGCCTGAATACCTGCTGCGCTTCGTGGCTTTCATCGTCACGCGGGTGGTCTACCGCTTCAAGGTGCGTGGCGACGAACACATCCCCACGCAAGGTGCGGCACTGCTGGTGTGCAACCACGTGAGCTTCGTCGACCCCATCTTGCTGATGGCGGCGAGCCCGCGGCCGATCCGCTTCATCATGGACCACAACATCTTCCGCATGCCGCTGCTCGGCTGGTTCTTCAAGCTCGCCAAGGCGATCCCGATTGCGCCGCAGCGCGAAGACGCCGGCACTTACGAGCTGGCGTTCGAGAAGGCGCGCGCGGTGTTGGCCGACGGCGAACTGCTGTGCATCTTCCCCGAGGGCGCGATCACCCGAGACGGCACGCTCGGCGAATTCAAGGGTGGCGTGATGAAGCTGCTCGAGACCCACCCGGTGCCCGTGGTGCCGCTCGCGCTGCAGAACCTGTGGGGTTCGTTCTTCTCGCGTGTCGATGGTGCCGCCATGACGAAACCATTTCGCCGCGGGCTGTTCAGCAGCGTCGGGCTGGTGGCGGGCGATGCGATCGCACCGGCCGCGGTCACGCCGGTTGCCTTGCGCGAACGGGTGGGGAGCCTGCTGACTTCGTGACGTGTCAGGCGCAGCGCCACCTGCGAGATTTCGATGCCGGCGCAGGCGCCGGTCAGAGCAGGTTGGGCTCCGAAATCTCGCGCAGCGTGTCGTCGGTCGGCGTGGGCTGGCGTGTGGCCAGGTCACCCAGCGCGACGATGCCGACGATCTGGCGCCGGGCGTCGAACACCGCGAGGCGGCGCACCTGGGCTTTGCCCATCTGATCCATCACGTCTTCGACCGAGTCGGTGTCGTTGCACCAGCGCAGCTCGGGCGTCATCACATCGGCGACGAGCGCTTCGCGCGGCGCCATGCCGGCAGCCACGCCGCGCACGGTGATGTCGCGGTCGGTGACCATGCCGACGATCGCTTCGCCGTCGCGCACCGGCAAAGCGCCCACGTCGAGGTCTTGCATGCGCTGCGCCGCGATCTGAAGCGTTTCGTCGAGCTGCGCGACGGCAACGCTGCGCGTCATGATGTCGTGGATCGTGGTCATGGTGGGCTCCGGGGTTTGGTGACGCTGGAGCCTACCGATTCAGGTCCCGCGCCCACCATCGGGAGACGGCTGCCCCGGGCGTAAGAAAGCTCCGACGTGCGGCCGCTACACGCCGCGCGCGCGGTCGGCCCGGAACCGCGCCACGAAGGCCTCGAACGTGCCCGCGTCGAGTGCCTCGCGCACCTCGCGCATCAGGTTCACGTAGTAGTGCAGGTTGTGGATGCTCGCAAGCATCGGCCCCAGCATCTCGCCGCAGCGGTCGAGGTGGTGCAGGTAAGCCCGCGAAAAACTTCCGCAGGTGTGGCACGTGCAGGTCGAATCGAGCGGCTGCTCGTCGGTCTTGTGGCGTGCGTTGCGGATCTTCAGGTCGCCGAAGCGGGTGAACAGGTGGCCGTTGCGCGCGTTGCGCGTGGGCATCACGCAGTCGAACATGTCGACGCCCGCGGCCACGCCTTCGACCAGGTCTTCGGGCGTGCCCACGCCCATCAGGTAACGCGGCTTGTGCGCCGGCAGGCGGTGCGGTGTGTGGGCGACGATGCGCTGCATCTCGGCCTTGGGCTCGCCCACGCTGACGCCGCCGATCGCGTAACCCGGCAGGTCGAGCGCCACGAGCGCGTTCAGCGACTCTTCGCGCAGGTTCTCGAACATGCCGCCCTGCACGATGCCGAACAGCGCGTTCCGGTTCTCGAGCGTCGTGTGCTCGGCCAGGCAGCGCGCAGCCCAGCGCAGGCTCAGTTCCATCGAGACGCGCGCTTCCTTCTCGGTCGTGATGTGGCCTTGCACGTCGTACGGTGTGCACTCGTCGAACTGCATCACGATGTCGCTGTTCAGCACGTGCTGGATCTGCATGCTGATCTCGGGCGTGAGAAAGAGCTTGTCGCCATTCACGGGCGACGCGAACTTCACGCCCTCTTCGCTGATCTTGCGCATCTCGCCGAGCGACCAGACCTGGAAGCCGCCGCTGTCGGTGAGGATCGGCCGGTTCCAGGCTTCGAAGCGATGCAGCCCGCCGAACTGGCGCAAGACGTCGAGCCCGGGCCGCAGCCACAGGTGAAAGGTGTTGCCCAGGATGATCTGCGCACCCATCGCCTCGAGCGACGACGGCATCACGCCCTTGACGGTGCCGTAGGTGCCCACCGGCATGAAGATGGGCGTTTCGACCACGCCGTGGTTGAGCGTGAGGCGGCCACGGCGCGCAAGGCCGTCGGTCTTGAGGAGTTCGAAGCTGAGCATGGTCTGAATTGTCGCAGCCGGGTTCAGCGCTGTCGTGCCAGCAGCATCGCGTCGCCATAGCTGAAGAAGCGGTAGCGCTCGGCGATCGCGTGCGCGTAGAGCGATCGCACGTGCGCGTGGCCGGCGAAGGCGCTCACCAGCATCATCAGCGTGCTCTTGGGCAGGTGAAAGTTGGTGACGAGCACGTCGACGACGCGGAACTCGAAGCCGGGCATGATGAAGATGTCGGTGTCGCGGCTGCCGCTTTGCAGCGCACCACCGAGCGCTGCGGATTCGAGCGCCCGCAGCGTGGTCGTGCCCACGGCCACGATGCGCCCGCCGGCCGCGCGGGAGCGCTCGATCGCCTGCACCGTGCTTTCACTCACCTCGAACCACTCGCTGTGCATCGTGTGCTCGGCGAGATTCTCGGTGCGCACCGGCTGGAAGGTGCCGGCGCCCACGTGCAGCGTGACGTTCGCGGTGCCGACGCCGCGCTCGCCCAACTGCGCGAGCAGTGCCGCATCGAAGTGCAACGCCGCCGTGGGCGCCGCCACGGCGCCCGGCTTCGCGGCGAACACGGTCTGGTAGCGGCTTTCGTCGTCGGCCGTGTCGGTGTGCGTGATGTAGGGCGGCAGCGGCACATGGCCGTATTGTTCGAGCAAGGCGAACGGGTCCGACGGAAAACGCAGGTGGAACAGCGCGTCTTGCGGCCCGCCGCGCCCCAGCACTTCGGCGTCGAATGCATCCGCGAAGCGCACACTGCTGCCTGGCTTGGGTGACTTGCTGGCGCGCAGATGCATCAGCACTTCGAACCCGGGCAACACCCGTTCAACCAGCGCTTCGACCGAGCCGCCGCTTGCCTTTGCACCGAGCAGGCGGGCCTTGATGACGCGCGTGTCGTTGAACACCAGCAGGTCGCCGCTGCGCAGCAGGCCCGGCAGGTCGCGGAAAACCCGGTCCACCGGCAAGAGCCCGGTGCCGTCGAGCAAACGCGAGCCGCTGCGTTCGGGTGCAGGGTGCTGGGCGATCAGTTCGGGGGGCAGAGCGAAGTCGAAATCGCTCAGGGTGTGGGTGCGCGTCATGGGTTGAGGGCTGGACCGGCCCGTGCCAACAAGGGAGGCAGAATTCTCCCATGGTGACCGCCACTCCCAATGCCTCGCCGAGTGTCGCGGCCAAGCCCAAGTCGGGCCCGCAGCGGGCGCTCGAAAAGCTTGGCCTGGTGCGCCCCATCGACCTGGCATTGCACCTGCCGATCCGCTACGAAGACGAGACCACCATCGTGCCGATCGGCAGCTTGCGCGACGGCAGCACCGCACAAGTCGAAGGCGTGGTGAGCCACAACGAAGTGCAGCAACGCGGCCGGCGCCAGCTCGTCGTGCGCGTTCACGACGGCATCGACGACCTGGTGCTGCGCTTCCTGAACTTCTACCCGTCGCAGCAGAAGGCACTTGCGATCGGCACCCGCGTGCGTGTGCGCGGCGAAGCGCGTGGTGGCTTCTTCGGGCTGGAGATGGTGCACCCGGTCGTGAAGGTGGTGGCGGAAGGCACGCCCTTGCCGGCCGCGCTCACGCCGGTCTATTCGACCAGCGCGCAACTGCCGCAGGCCTACCTGCGCAAAGCCGTGGCCGCTGGCCTGTCGCGTGCCGATCTGGCCGAGCTGTTGCCAGTGCATGCCGTGCCCGAAGGCATGCTGAGCCTGCGTGCCGCGCTCGATTTCTTGCACCACCCGGCGCCGAACGTGAGCCTGGCCACGCTCGAAGACCGCAGCCACCCGGCCTGGCAGCGGCTCAAGTTCGAGGAGCTGCTGGCGCAGCAGTTGTCGCAACTGCAGGCCAAGCGTGAGCGTGAGCTGCAGCGTGCGCCGCGCTTCGAGGTGCAGCCGCGCGGGCTGCAGGACAGGCTGCTCGCGGCCTTGCCGTTTTCACTCACCGAAGCGCAGCGCCGCGTCGGCCAGGAGATCGCGACCGACCTGCAACGCGAGGTGCCCATGCACCGCCTGCTGCAAGGCGATGTCGGCTCGGGCAAGACGGTGGTGGCCGCGCTCGCGGCGGCCATCACCATCCAGGCCGGCTGGCAATGCGCGCTGATGGCGCCGACCGAAATACTCGCCGAGCAGCACTTGCGCAAACTCGTCGGCTGGCTCGCGCCGCTGGGCATCACGGTGGCGTGGCTGACCGGCAGCCGCAAAGGCAAGGCGCGGCAGAAGATGCTCGAGCAGGTGGCCTCGGGCGAGGCGGCGCTGGTGGTCGGCACGCACGCGGTCATTCAGGACCAGGTGGTGTTCAGGAAACTCGGCCTGGCGGTCATCGACGAGCAGCACCGCTTCGGCGTGCAGCAGCGGCTGGCGCTGCGCGCCAAGCTCGCGGCGTCGGGGATCGAGCCGCACACCTTGATGATGAGCGCCACGCCGATCCCGCGCACGCTGGCGATGACACTCTTCGCCGACCTCGACGTGAGCACGATCGACGAGCTGCCGCCGGGCCGCACGCCGATCGTCACCAAACTGTTCTCCGACGCGAAACGCGAAGAGGTGATCGGGCGCATCCGCGATGCCACGGCGCAGGGGCAGCAGGTGTACTGGGTCTGCCCGCTGATCGAAGAATCGGAAACGCTCGACCTGCAGAACGCCACCGCCGCGCACGCGCACTTGAGCGAAGCGCTGCCCGGGCGCCTGGTCGGCTTGCTGCACGGGCGCATGCCGGCGGCCGAGAAGGCGGCGGTGATGGCGCTGTTCAACGCCGGCGAGATGGCGGTGCTGGTCTCGACCACGGTGATCGAGGTGGGCGTGGACGTGCCGAACGCGTCGCTGATGGTGATCGAACACGCCGAGCGCTTCGGCCTGTCGCAGCTTCACCAGCTGCGCGGCCGTGTCGGGCGTGGCACGGCGGCGAGCGTGTGCGTGCTGCTTTTCACCTCGCCTTTGTCCGACACCGCGAAAGCGCGCCTGAAGGCGATGCTGGAGACGAACGACGGCTTCGAGATCGCGCGGCGCGACCTCGACATCCGCGGCCCGGGCGAGTTTCTCGGCGCGCGGCAATCGGGTGCGCCCTTGCTGCGGTTTGCCGACCTGGCGACCGACGAGGCGCTGGTGCACCAGGCACGCGCTGCGGCGTCGCTGCTGCTCGACCGGCACCCTCAGGCTGCACTCGCGGTCGTGTCGCGCTGGCTGGGCGGGCGGGCGGAATACTTGAAGGCCTGAAGCGAAGGCGCGAGCACGCGCCGCCCGGCATCCATGGGCATGCCGGTTCACGCAGAATCGTGTCGAAGCCCCCCAATTTGCAGGGTTCAACCGCCCCACATGGGCGATTTGCACAGTTATTATCCAGGCCTGTCCTATGGCTCGAACCTTGTCCAACAACCCACCTCCAGTGAAGGCCCCGGCGAGCCTGCCGACGCCCGAGAGCGAAGCGCTGTTGAGCGGTGCGTTCGAGGCCCTGCTCGCGCCGCTGGCGCGGCTGGCCGTGGCGCGTGGCATGCGCTTCGCCGTGGCCGATGAACTCTTCAAGCGTGTCTTCGTGGAAGCGGCGCGTGCCGCCCACGCCGGCTCGGGCAGTTCACGCGACATCAGTCGCATCAGCACCACCACCGGGCTCACGCGGCGCGAAGTGACGCGCCTGTCGCAGCACGAGCCGGCCGCCGCCGCGACGCGCCGCTCACCCGCCACCACCATCTTCACCCGCTGGGTCGGCAGCCGGAAGTACCACGACAAGAGCGGCAAGCCGCGGCCGCTGCGGCGCCAGGGCCCAGCCCCCAGTTTCGAGGCGCTGGCCCAGTCGGTCACGCGCGACGTGCACCCGCGCAGCATGCTTGATGAACTGTGCCGCCTGCGCCTGGCGCGGGTCGACCCGGACACCGACATGGTGCATCTCGAGCAAGACACGTTCGTGCCGCGCGACGATGAGCGCAGGCTGTTCGGCTTTCTCGGCGAGAACGTGGGTGACCACCTCAGCGGCGCGGTGGCCAATGTGCTCGGCGACGAACGCCGCCACTTCGAGCAGGCGATCTTTGCCGATGAACTCTCCGACGAGTCGCTCGCGGCCGCGATTCGGCTGATCAACGGGCAATGGCGCGCCCTGATGGCGGCCGTGGTACCCGAGCTCGAGTCCTTGATCGAACGAGACCAGGCTGAGAAGCGCCGCGCCGACAAGCGTTTGCGCATCGGCCTCTATTCCTACAGCGAGGCGATGCCGGAAGCCCCGGCCGCGCCCGCGGAGCCCTGACATGCTTGTTGACCTTCTGCTCCAACTCGAAAAGCGATCCGCGGCATGGCTCTCCGCCGCCGTCGTGCTGCTGCTGGCCTCATGCGGGGGCGTCGACAGTGGAGGCACCGGCAACGGGTATTCGGCTCAGGCCACGTATTCCTCCGGCCCCATCACCGGCTTCGGCTCGATCGTGGTCAACGGCGTGCACTACGACGAAAGTGCGGCGACGATCGTCGACGATGAGGGCTTCACGCACAGCCGTGACGACCTGCGGCTGGGCATGCTGGCTGAAGTCGTGGCTTCCACCGTGGTCACCTCGGGTGCCGTGCCCACGGCCACCGCGCAGACGGTGCGCTACGGCAGCCAGATCATCGGGCTGGTCGACAGCACCGATGTTCAGAACTCTAGGCTGGTGGTGCTTGGGCAATCGGTTCGTGTGACCGCGACGACGGTGTTCGACCTGGGTTGGTCTGGCGGGCTCGCGACGCTTGCCGCCGGCACGCTGGTCGAGGTCTATGCGCAGTTCGACGCGAATGCACGGGCCTACGTGGCTACGCGCATCGAGCGCAAGGCGGTAGCGAGCAACTACAAGCTGCGGGGTGTGGTGGGCGCGCTGTCGGTGGCCGCGCGCACCATCACCATCGGCGGTGCAACGATCAGCTATGCCGGCGTGGCGCCCGCCAACCCCGAGACGGCGCTCGCCCCCGGCGCGCAGGTTCGCGTGGTGCTCAAACCGACCCGCACCGCCGACGTGTGGCAGGCCACATCGCTGACGACCGACATCGTGCGCCCCGCCGACCGCGAAGCCGCCGAAGTCGACGGCCGGATCACGGCCATCACCTCGAGCAGCGACTTCTCGCTGAACGGGCTGCCGGTCGACGCTGCCAACGCCAGCTTCCCGAACGGCAGGAGCGGCATCGTGCTCGGCGCGCGTGTCGAGGTCCATGGCAGCATCCGCAACGGCGTGCTCGTTGCCACCAAGGTGGAACTCGAAGGCGACGAAGAGCGCGGCGACTTCGAAGTTGAAGGGCTGATCAGCGCGCCCGACGCCGCCAACAAGACATTCGTGGTCCGCGGTGTCACCGTCGTCTACTCGGCTACCACCCGATTCGACAGCAGCACGGCCGCCGACATCGTGGCTGGGCGGAAGGTGTCGGTCAAAGGCACGACGTCGGCCGACGGCACGCAGCTCGCGGCCACATCGATCCACGTCGAGCGTTGAGCGGGCGCGCTCGTTCGCACCGCCAACGAGCGTGAGGCTCAGTGGCGTCCGAACCGGCGCGTCGGCAGTGAACGCGTGATCATCAGGCCCGACTGCAGGTAGAGCGCGTTCAGCAAACGGCGCGCGCCGTCGGGCCCGAGGGCCGTGGCATCCGCCAGTTCCTGCAGCGTCGCAGGCTGCTCGCGCAGACACCGGAGAATCGGCAGCGCCACCGGGTCGATGGGCAAGCCCCTGGGCGAGAAGCCGAGCGACAGGCGGTAGCGTGCCGGGCCCGCGATCTCGGGCAACAGCTCGGCCGTGGGCCCGCCCGTCGCCACACGCCACAGCAGCGGGCCGAGCGGTTCGAGCCGGCGCACGCGCAGCGAGCCCGAAGCAAGGGGGTCGAGTGGCGCGGCCGGATCGACATGCTGCAGACGCAAGCTGACGAACTCATGCAGCGGCATCGCACTCAGATCCATGAAGCTGCGAAACAGCTGCTCGCGCGGAAACACCGACAACAGGCCCTCGCCACCGCCGCTGCGGACATGCAATGACAGCGGTCGCGCATGCCGCACGCTGGCGGCCAGGGCTGCGAGCAGACCATTCTGTGCGGGGTCGTCGGCGAAGCGTTGAAGGTCGGACCGCAGGGAAGGGCTCAGCGTCGAGCTGTAGGTGCTGATCGGCACGTCGGCCGGCTGGCCGCTTGTGCCGGAAGCGAACGAAGCCGCGCTCGCGAGCGTCTTGGCGAAGACGCTCGTACGGTGGGAACGTGGAGTGAGTGCGCTCATCGCCGGGCTGCCGCGTCGACGCGGGTGAGGGAGCAGCGCGACGCTGCCCCGCCTACTGCTCCAGGAAGCGCTGCGCGTCGAGCGCCGCCATGCATCCGGTGCCGGCGCTCGTGATGGCCTGGCGATACACGTGGTCCTGCACGTCGCCGGCGGCGAAGACGCCCGGCACGCTGGTCATCGTGGCCATGCCGGCCAGGCCGCTCTTGGTGACGATGTAGCCGTCCTTCATCTCCAGCTGGCCCTTGAAGATGTCGGTGTTGGGCTTGTGGCCGATGGCGATGAAACAGCCCTTCAGCGCGAGCTCTTTCGCGCCGCCGCCCTGCGCGCTTTTGAGTCTCACCCCGGTCACACCGGAGGCGTCACCCAGGACCTCGTCGAGGGTGTGCCACAGGTGCAATTCCATCTTGCCGGCCGCCACGCGCTCGTGCAGCTTGTCGACCATGATCGGCTCGGCGCGGAACTTGTCGCGCCGGTGCACCAGGTGCACCTTGCTGGCGATGTTCGACAAGTACAGCGCCTCTTCGACCGCGGTGTTGCCCCCGCCGACGACGCAGACCACGGCGTCACGGTAGAAGAACCCGTCGCAGGTGGCGCAGCCGCTCACGCCTCGACCCATGAAGGCTTCTTCGGAGGGCAGGCCGAGGTACTGGGCGCTGGCGCCGGTGGCGAGGATCAGCGCGTCGCAGGTGTACTGGCCCGAGTCGCCTTTCAGCGTGAACGGGCGGCGGCTGAAGTCGACCGCGTTGATGTGGTCGAAGATGATTTCCGTGTTGAACCGTTCGGCGTGCTTCTGAAAGCGCTGCATCAGCTCGGGGCCTTGCACGCCGTCGACGTCGGCAGGCCAGTTGTCGACCTCGGTGGTCGTCATCAGTTGCCCGCCCTGCGCGATGCCGGTGATCAGCACCGGTTTGAGGTTGGCGCGGGCGGCATACACCGCAGCCGAGTAACCGGCTGGGCCAGAACCGAGGATGAGGACTTGCGCGTGGCGGGCCGTCACAGCCCGGCCACCGTCAGCGAAGCGGCAAATCGTTTGGGCGGCAGGAAGCCGATGACGCGCGCTTCGGCGAGTTCCTTGCTGCTGGCGTCGAAGAACAGGATCCCGGGTGGCCCGAACAGGCCGAAGCGCTTGAGCAGTGCCTTGTCGTCGGCCGTGTTGGCAGTCACGTCGGCCTGCAGCATCACGGCACCGGCCATGCGCTTGCGCACTTCGGGGTCGCTGAAGGTCATGTGCTCCATCTCCTTGCACGAAACACACCAGTCGGCGTAGAAGTCGAGCAGCACAGGGCGGCCCGCGGTCTTGAGGATCGAGTCGAGCTCTGCGACGCTGCGCACCCGGCGGAAGTCGCTGGTCTTGGCCGCAGCCACCGCGGTGGCTTCACCGCCGCGCGCAAAGTGACGCAGCGGCTGCAGCGGGTTGTCGCCGCCAGAGAGCGCGCCCACCACCTGCGTCGTGCCCAGCACGGCCAGCACCAGCGCCAGGCCTTGGGAGAGCCGTTGTCGACCCGGGGCGCTCTCGCCCACCCGGTCGAACAACTTCAGGTATACCGCGCCGACCAGCAGGCCGGCGCCGATGATGATCATCAGCGCCCAGCCGGGCAGCACCGGAGAGACGATCCACAGCGCCACGCCTAGCAGCATCACGCCGAAGAAGGTCTTCACGCCTTCCATCCAGCCGCCGGCCTTGGGCAGCAGCGAACCGGCCGACAGCCCGACCAGCAACAGCGGCACGCTCATGCCCATGGCCAGGCTGAAGAGCGCGAGGCCGCCGATCACCACGTCCTTGGTCTGGCTGATGAACACCAGCGCACCCGCCAGCGGCGCCGCCACGCAGGGGCCGACGATGAGTGCCGACAGGCCGCCCATCACGAACACGCCAGCGAACTTGCCGCCCGGCAGCCGCCCCGAGGTTTCGGTGACCCGGCTCTGGATGAAGCTCGGCATCTGCAACTCGAACACGCCGAACATCGACAGCGACAGCGTGGCGAGCATCAGCGCAAAGGCGCCTAGCACCCAGGGGTTCTGCAGCGCGGCAGCCAGGCCTTCGCCGAGCAGGCCCGCGACCACGCCGAAGGCGGTGTAGACCAGCGCCATCCCCAGCGAATAGGCCAGCGCCATTGTGAAGCCCCGCATGCGCGACACGGGCGCGCCCTGGCCGACGATGATCGACGACAGGATCGGCACCATCGGCAGCACACAGGGGGTGAACGCCAGCAGCAGGCCAGCCAGCAGGAACACGCCGCCGATGGTGAGCAGGCTGCCCGACTTCAGCGCCGACTCGACACGCGCGCTCTCGGAGACCGGTGCCGCCACGGCGGGGGCAGCGACCGCGACGGTCGCGATAGCCGGCGTCGTGGTGACGGCGGGGTTGGCCGTGGCCAGCACGCTTTCGTCGACGCGCCACACGGTGCGTTCGATCTTGCCGTTGGCCACGTTGGCGTCGATGTACGAGGTCTGGGGCGAGTAGCACAGGCCCTTGTCGGCGCAGCCCTGGTAGTCGACGCGCACGCGGAAGTCACCGCTCACCGACGCCATGGGCAGCGTAACGACGACGGCGTCGCGCAGGGTCTCGACGTTCTTCTGGAAGGTTTCATCGAACTCGACCTTGCCGGCCGGCAACACCACCGGCGCGAGCTTGGCCGATCCCGACTCCAACTCGATCGTGATGCGTTCGCGGTAGAGGTGGTAGCCGGGTGCGACTTCGAAGCGAAGCTCGAGCGCTTTGTCGTCGACCGTTCGCGTGCTGCCCCTGAAGGCTTGCTCGGGTTCGAGATAGTCCTTGTCGCCGGCGTGCGCAAACGCGCCGAGGGCGGCCAGCGCGGCGCCTGCGAAGGCGCGCCGCCAGAAGGACGAGCCGTGTTTGAAAGAGAAGAGGTTCACCGGAAAGGCTCCTGAAAACGGAAAAAGGTCATGCGACTTCCTGGAACCGCTGCCCTTGGGCATCGATCGCCAGAAAGGCGGCACCCTGCTCGCGCAGGAATTCGAGGGCAGCTTCACGCTTGAGCATCGCGATCGTGCTCATCGCGCCGGCGGCCAGGCACACCGGCGCGAACACACTGATCGACTGCCAGGTGTCGACCGGCCAGCCGCTGCGGGGGTCGAGGATGTGGCAGTAGCGGCGGCCGCCCTGCTCGAAGAAGCGTTCGTAGTCACCGCTGGTGGCCAGCGCGCCTTCGCTCACTTCGAGGCTGGCGATCAGGCGGTCGGCGGCGCGCGGGTGCTGGATGCCGATGCGCCATGGCGAGCCGTCGGGCTGCGCACCGAGCACGCGAATGTCGCCACCGAGGTTCACGTAGCCATGGCGCGCGCCGTGCTCGGCCAGCACGGCGTGGGCGCGATCGGCCGCATATTCCTTGCCAAAGCCGCCGAAGTCGATCTCCATGCCGGGGTTCGGCAATGTCAGCGTGTGGCCTGTCCAGACGACCCGCTGCCAGCCGACCAGGCCCAGCACGGCACTCACCGCCTCGGGCGAGGGCACACCGCCGCTGCGAAAGTTCCAGGCCCGGCGCAACACACCCGAGGTGATGTCGAACAAGCCACCGCTCGCTTCGAACAACTGCGCCGCAAAGCCCAGCAGATGCGCCGTCTCGTCGTCGACCTCGAGCAAGGCGTCGCTGCCCGCGGACGCATTGATTTGCGAGACGACACTGTCGGCGCGGTAGCGCGAGTACTTGTGTTCGATGCGGCGCACTTCGTCGATGGCTGCCTGCGCAGCCTCACGCATCTGCCGCGGCGCCGCGCCGGCCAGGTGCACCTCGCAAGCGCTCGCCATCGCTTCGAAGCGAAAGCTGTCCGAGGGTGGCGACGGGGCTTTCGGCACGGCGAGCTTCGGGCGGAGTGCGGGCGACAGGAACATCGGTCAGAAACGCTTGTTGATGCCGACCTGGAAGAAGCTCGCGCTGAACGGGTCGAGCCCCGGCGAGCCGGCGCCGCCGACGCGCCATTTCGAGCGCTGCTCGTAGCGCTCGGCCTTCAGGTCGGCCGACCAGTCGGGGGTGAACTGCACGCCCAGCTTCAGGCCCACCGTCACGCCACCGAATGCGGAGAGCCGCTGGTCGGCAGAAGCGAACTCCGGCGGGTTGGTGAAGAAGCCCGGCGGGTAGGGCGCCCCGACGTCAGGGTCGTAGACCGGGTCGAAGTAGAACTTGGCGGAGCTCTGGCTGTACAAGCGCACCGACGGTGTCACGGTCAGCATCGAGCCGACCGGCTGCACCCACTCGGCGCCCAGCGTGTGCGCCTTGATGCCGTAGGTGTCGCTGTAGTAGCGGTAGCTCGATCGCAGCGTTGCGCCGAGGTCTTCGAAGTGGTGGTTCCAGCGCGCCAGCAGGATCGACTGGTCGCGCTTGTGGGGCCGCAGATCGGGTTCCTTGTACGGGTCGGAATAGCAGCTCGACACGCCCACCGGGTCGTCGACGCAGCGGCCGCTCGAGAACGTGAGGTTGAACTGGACGATGTCGGTCGAGCTCAGGGCCTGCGTCACGCCGACCATCAATTCCGCGGTCCGCTTGCGCTGGTTGCGGGTCGCGTCATTGCTGGAACCGACTCGGTCGCTGGCATAGCCCAGGCCGATGTTCCAGGTGCGGTTGTTGTCGTCGCTCGCGAAGCTCGCGTCGAACGACAGCGCGTTGGAGCGGTAGTCGTGTTCCTTCGAACCGCTTAGGCCGACCGAGTAGGCACTGCGCTCGGCGTAGTGCGTGATCTTCACATCGGCAGCCGTGCGTTCGTCGCTCATCTTCGAGGCCCCCGACACGGCCGTGTGATAGCGCGGCGAGGCGCCCGAAACCGCATCGGCCACGGCCGAACCTTCGATCGACCACTGCGAGTTGACGGGGGCGAGGATGTAGATCGACGGCGCCTTGACCTTGATGCGATCGAGACCGGGTTGCGAATCCTTGTATTCCAGGTACTTGACGCTGACCTGGCCGTGCTCGGGCGCGTTCTCGGCGTGCGCGGTTCCGACCACGCCCGGCAGCGCCAGCGCCGCAGCCACGATCGCGCCGATGCGCTTCGGGCTAGCGCCCGCCTGCTGTGCAGCGGGTTGGATGTCAGTTGCAGCCACAGCCACCTCCGCCCACGCCGTAGCCGCCCGAGGCGTTTTCCTTGCTGCCGTAGATGTGCTGCACGAAGCGCTGGTCGAGCGGGTCGGCCGACATCGTCATTTCGGGCTTGGCGAGCAGGCCCTTTTCCCAGGGCTGCGGCGGAGCGAAAGCGCAACCCGTGACGCTGGCGATCACGAGCAGGGCCGCGCCGGTACGCAGCGCAGAGCGGAGTGGTTTCATCGGTGTGTCCTTGGAGTCGAGTGGGACGGGGCGCGCTTCACTTCGCGGCCAGCGCGGCGCTGAAGCGGCCTTCGAGCTCTTTGCGCTCTTCTTCCTTGAAGCCGTTGTGCACGGCCAGCACCTTGCCGTCGCGGCCGATCAGCACCGAAGTCGGCATGCTTTTCACGCCGTAGCGTTTGGCGCTCTCGGCCTTGGCGTCGAACGCCAGGGTGAACTTGGCGGGGGTGAGGGCCAGGAACTTGTCGGCGTCGTCACGCTTGGCGTCGAGGTTCACACCGACGATCTGCAGGCCCTGGCTCTCGTACTTGGCCTGCATGTCGTTCATCCACGGGAACGACTGTTTGCAAGGCCCGCACCACGAAGCCCAGAAGTCGACGTAGACGACCTTGCCCTTGAGCTTGGCCAGGTCGACGGCCTCTTTGAGGCCCGGCAGGTTCAGGTCGGGAGCGGGTGCGCCGGTCTCGACCGACCACGCGGCGGGTGCGGCGAGCGTGGCGACGCACAAAGCGGTCACGCGCAGGGAAGTGAGCAAACGGGAGGTGTTCATCGTGTCCTTCATGAAAGTCGAGCGAGGTGATGGTTCAGTTGTTCGATGCGACGACCACGGCGGCGCGCGCGCGGCGCCGCCACAGAACGCCGGCGGCGGTGAGTGCCAGAAACCAGAGGGTGGGGTCGGTGAGCGTGTGGCCGCGCGAGATCGAGCAGCCGCCTTCGCCGGCATTGCTCACCGTCAAGCTGGCTGCGGGCGCTTCGCGCACCGCTTGCAGGGCGACCTGCATGGGCGCGGTGGCGGCCGTGGTGGTGATCTCGACCGTGCCGGTTTCCGTTCCGGCCGCCGAACTCGACCAGCCGACGGCCAGCATGCAGCTCTGCCCGGGCATCAGGTCGAACGGTGCAGTGGCGCAGCCGTTGGTTGCGGCCGGGCTCAACGTGAACGAGCCCGAGGCCACGGCCACGCTGGTCACCTGCAGCACGGCGCTGCCGGTGTTCTGCAGCGTCAGGGTTTGCGAAGAAACGGCCGTGCCGGTGGCCGAGACCACGAAGTTCAAGGTGCCCGGCACGACGCCGATCGCCGGTTGTGCCATGGCGGTGCCGTTGCCCGACAAGGACACGTCGGGCGGGTTGGTGCCCGAAGACGCCACCTGCAGGGTCGCGCCACGGGCACCGACGGCGCCCGGCTGGAAGGCGATGCCAATGCTGCAGCTGGCACCTTGAGCGATCGTGGTGTTGATCGCGCAGGTGCCGGTGCCCAGCGAGAAGTCGGCCGCCTGTGCGCCGGCCAGTGTGAGTTGCTGCAGGGTGACCGAACCCGGGCCCTGGTTGGTCAACGTCAGCGATTGCGTGGCCGGGCTGCCGCCCACGCTGGTATCGGCGAACGAGAGGGCCGTGGACACGGGCGACCACGCGAGCACCGGCGATGCCGCGACGCCGGTTCCGCTCAGGCTCACGACGTTCGGCGACCCGGTGGCGTTCGACGCCACGCTGACGGTACCGGTCGCGGCGCCTGTGGCCGACGGCGTGAACGTGACCGACAGCGTGCAGCTTGCGCCCGCCGCCACGCTGCTGCCGCAGTTGTGCGTCACCCCGAAGCCGCTGCTGGCCGTGATGGACGTGAGCGAGAGCGACCCCGAGCCACTGTTGCTCAGCGTCACGGTGCGTGCGGTCGAGGCGGCCGAGACCGTCTGATTGCCGAAGGCGAGTGAACCGGGTGCCAGGCCGATGCTCGGGGTCGCCACGGCGGCGCCGGTGCCACTCAGACTCAGCACGGCGCTGCCGTTGCTGGCGTTCGAGGCCAGCGTCAGGGTGGCGCTGCGCGCGCCAACGGCACCCGGCGTGAAGACGAAGCTGACCGTGCAGGTGGCACCGGCCGCGAGCGTGCCGGTGGGCGTGCAGGTGCCGGCGCGGGTGAAGTCGGCCGCGGCCGTGCCGGTCAGCGTGAGGCTGCTGAAGGTCAGGGCTGCAGCGCCGCTGTTGCTCACGACGACGCTTTGCGCTGCACTGCTGCTGCCGAGCGTCTGCGACGCGAAGGCCAGCGTTGCGGCGTTGAGCGATATCGCCGGCTGCGCGGTGGCGGTGCCAGTGCCGTTGAGCGTGACGGTGCTCGGCGAGCCCGAAGCGTTGTGGGCGATCGACAGGCTGGCGCTTCGCGCACCGGCCACCGTGGGTGTGAAGGTGAGTTTCACCACGCACGACGCGTTGGCTGCCACGCTGCCACCGGCGGTGCAGGTGGTGCCGGTGGCGATCTGGAACTCGGCCGCCTGAGCCCCCGCGAGCGTCAGGGCGCTGATTGCCAGCGGTGCGTTGCCGCTGTTGCTGACCGTGATGGTCTGCGCCGTCGAGGTGGTCGCGATGGTCTGGCTGAAGCTCAGCGTGGTGGGCGACACGCCGATCACCGGGCTCAGCGCGACGCCGGTGCCCGAGAGCGCCGTGCTGCTCTGTGCGCCGTTGGCGTTGTGCGTCACGACCAGTGTGGCGCTGCGCGCACCGGCAGCGGACGGGGTGAAGCCGATGATCACTGTGCAGCTGCCCGCCGCCGCGACGGTGCCGCCGGCAGCGCAGGTGCCGCCGGTGACGGTGAATTCGGTGCTCCCGGTGCTCAGCGTGCCCAGGGTCAAGGCGGCGGTGCCGGTGTTCGACAGGGTCGCCGTCTGCGCGGTGCTCGCCGTGCCCACGTTGACACTGCCGAAGGCGAGCGAGCCGGTCAGCGAGGCGACGGGTGCTGCGGCGGCCGTGGCCGTGCCGCTCAGGCTCACGCTGCCGGGGCTGCCGGCGGCGTCGTGCGTGATCGACAGCGTGCCGCTGCGCGCACCGGCTGTGCCGGCTGCGGGTTTGAAGGCGACCGAGACGGTGCAACTGGCACCAGCCGCCACGCTGCCGCCGGCCGCGCAGGTGCCGCCGGCGATGATGAAGTCGGCGGTGTTGCTCGAAGTGATGGCCGACAACGCCAGCGCGGCCGTGCCCGTGTTGCTCACGGTCACGTTCTGCGCTGCGCTGGTGGCACCGATGGCGGTCGACGCCAAGGTCAAGGAGGCCGGCGTGATGCTGGCCACCGGGGCGGGCGTGGCCGTGCCGGAGCCGGTGCCGCTCAACGCGATGGTGATCGGCGTGAGCGTGGTGGCGTGGGTGAGGCTCAGGGTACCGGAGCGTGCGCCCGCCGCTGTGGGCGTGAACGACACGATCACGGTGCAGGTGGTGCCGACCGTGACCGCCGTGCCGCAAGTGCCGCCCGCGCGAGCGAAGTCACCCGAGGTGGCCACGCTCAGGGCGCTGATGGCATAGCCGCTCTTCAGGCTCGCGGCAATGGTGACGGTCTGGGTGGCGGCGGTGCTGCCCACCGCGGTCGACGGGAAGGTCAGTGTCGAAGGCCAGTTGCCGAGGTAGGCGGCGATGTCTGCCACCTGCTGGGCCGTCAGCGTGTTCAACCGGCCCATGCCGCTGTTGTTGCTGTTGATGTTGCTCTGGATCCAGTTGCGGGCGTTTCTGGCGTTGTAGATCTTGGAGGCGTTGCTGGTCAGCGGCGTCGAGGTGTTGTGGCAACCCGATCCGGTGCAGTTGCTGAACAGGGTGGCCCCCGTCACGGGGTTGTCGGCGTGCGCGCCGAACGACGCCAGAAACCCCAGCAGGGCCGCGCCGATCAGTCGTTTGAGTGCAATGAGTTTCATGGCGGTGTGGGTCGTCGGAAGTGGGGTCAGTGCGCCAGGCCGGCCCACAGGAGCCAGAGCGCGTTGAAGAGGGCGTGCATCGCGATGCACGGCACGAGTCGGCGCTGGCGCTGGTAGACCGCGCCGATGAACAAGGCCGGCAGCACGGTCAGCGCAGCCAGAAGGCCCGGCTGCAGCGCCAGATGAACTGATGCGAACGCGAACGCCGTGAACACGTTGGCCGAGACCGCACCCGCAGCGGCACGCAGGCGTGCGCTGCGCAACAGCTCTTCCTGCAGGCCGGCGCGAAAGACGGTCTCTTCGAGCACCGGCGCGACCACCAACAACCACACCGCGTCGGTCGGGGCCATGGCCCAGGCGCCGGCGAGCGTGATCGCCACCAGGCCTGCCGTCGCGCGGCGGGCACTGGTCGAGCGGGGCGCGGCGAGCGCGGCAGTGAAGGATGGAGGGAGCATTCCAGAAATGTGCAAGTTGCACAGAACTTTAACCGCAAGCATCCTTAGAAGTGCTTCATATTTGTTTCGATGCGTTTGCCTTGCGCGCCGGCCGGCGCGCGCTTTTCAGGGGCGCGCTGGCGTTGACGCCGCGCTGCCGAGCAGGCTGTCGACCAAGCGCCGGTCGAGCAGCAGCGCTTCTTCGCCGAGCACCTGCTCGGCGGAACTTGCCTGCGAAAGCACGGTGCTTTCCCTGCGCCGGCTGCGCAGGTGGTCGATGCCGGTCCATCGGGAGCGAACCACCTCCAGGCCGTCGGACCAGCGCGAGACCATCTCGGGGATGGGCACCGACAGCTCACCGCCCAGTGCTTCCATCAGCAACACCGCGTCGCCGCGCGCCCACGTGAGGGCTTGCGTCAGGGCGCTGGCGGGCGTCGTCGCCGCCGGTAGGGCGACTCTGTGGAAGCCCGGCCTCCTGCTCCAATCCACCAGCAGGCCCGAGAGGCGCAGGCTGGTCATCGGATCCATCATCAGCACTTCCCACGGGTAGCCGGCCTCGGTGAGCGCGTCGCTCAACGAGTTGAAGGTCTCGGCCAATCCCGTGGCCTGCTCCAGCCCCAGCACGACGCACGACACGGTGCGCCGCTGACCGTACAACTGCGCCCAGCCCGAAGCGTGGCCCCAGGGAGCGTCGTCGGCCGGCGCCACTGCACGCACCTGCGTCGTGCCACTGTCACTGTCGAAGCCTTGCCACATGACAGGCATCGTAGGCAGCGTCGCCTTTTGCCAACCTTAAGCCGCACGCCGAATTTGTTTCAGACGCGTTGCGTATGGCGCGCTTTGCGCAGCAGGCCGGGCTGAGTGCGTAGAGGCGCCGCCTAAGCGTGACTTAAGACCGCGGCAGCAACATGTTGCAATGACTATTCGATCGGGTGCCGCGCGGCGAATGATTCGCAGCGGGCAATGGTCGCTGCTGTGGCTTGTCCTGATGCTGCCAGGCTACTGGGCCGGCCGTTGGCTCGCAGCCGAGTCGCCTGTCAGCGACCTGGTTCGGCAGACGCGCGCGGCGCCGCTTGTGCAGGAGTTGTTGCCGTGGGCCTTGTCGGCCGCCTGCGCCGTGCTCTCGGTGTGGTTCGCGATCCGGGCACTCGCTGTTCTCGCCACGGGCAGCGTCGATCGGAACAGCGACGAAGAGGCGTGGATTCGTCGCCTGGGCTGGCTGCAGTTCGAACAGCTGGTCGAGGGCCACTACACACACCGTGGATTGCGAACCGTGCTCCTGAGGGGCCAGCCTGGCTTGCCGCCGCGCCTGGCGGTGGTCGACTCGAAGGATGCCACCACGCTGGTTCACTACACGGAATGGAAAACGGTCGAGGTCGGCTACGAGATCGTGCAGGCTTTCGTCGACGAGATCGCCGAGCGCTCCGCGCACTCCGGGCAACTGCTGACCTTCGGTCGCCTGACGCGCGGCGCGGCGTCTCTCGCAGCCACACACGGCCTCGATGTCGTCAGTGGCGAAAAGCTCATTCGCATGCTGCGCGCCAGCGGCTGGGACTCGAGCCGGTTTCGCGAGAGCGGCACCAGCACCGGCTTTGGAAACAGCCGTTCGACCGATTCGGGCAGCCGCCATTGACGCCGGGTTTGTACATTCAAATGTGCACTTGTTACATGTGCTGAGCCCTGCTGCAAGGCTGCGGCGGCTCAGAAGCTGAAGAAAAAGGACGACCGACATGGACGCTTCCAGACTGTTGCCCCTCGACGACTACCGCCGCATGCGCGAACAGATGGCCTTGGCCGAAGGCGGCGTGCTCGGGCGGCAGACGGTGCTCTCGCCGACGCTGCTCGCGGAACTCCGCGATTCGCGACGGCAGAGCGACAGCACCCAATTGATCGACGTGCTGGCCGCGTGCCGGCGCCACGCCGAACCTGCGCTGGTCTGCCTGGGCCACCAGGGTCTGGTGTGGCCGCTGACGGTGTTTCCGGCGGACATGCTGTACCACTCACCCGCCGACCTGCTCGGCTGCACAGAGGCCCAGTTTCAGCAGCTGCGCGTGCTCGCGGTCGAGCCTGCGGCGATTCGGCCGCCGGGGCACACCATGCATGAGCGCGTCGGCGACGCCAGCCTGTTCCGGCCATTGGCCCCGATGTTGTGGGCCGTCGCGCTGAACGGGCCCTCGCGCCACGCCCTGTTGCCAGCCATCGCCGGCACGGCGGCCTACCGGGTTGCCCGCAGCTTGCGCACCGAGAACCTCGTGGCGCCCGGTGCGCTCGGCGCCGCCAGCGAACGCCTGCGCCGGGAACCGAGTTCATTGCGGGCCCTCGCCACCTGGCCCGGCATGGACATCGAGCGCGGCATCCGGCTGCTGAACGCGCTCTACCTCGTGTCGAACCTGATCGTCACACGCGCTCATCCGGCCGCGCGAGCGGAGCCACGCAGCCCGCTGGCGCCGGGCGGGCCGCCCTGAGCGGCTGGGCGAGCCCGCGTCCGCGGTTCAGGATTGCCCGCGGGGTCGTGTGCTGCGAGTGGAACCGCTCCAGACACAACAGTTCGGTCTTCACTCGCGTCGACAAGCCCTTGCGGCCACCCCGCCGGTCTGTCAGCAGGTCGTCCATGAATTGGCCGACCCGGCCGCGGTCGCCCCAGCACTCGGCCAGGCGGTTCGCAAGACGCGGGTGGTAGCGGCACAGGTGCTTGGGGTGGATGCGGGGCGGCACACGACGCAGCCAGAGATGGGTGGCACTGAGCATCACCCGGTCGCTGTCGGTGAGCGGTGCGCGCATCGGCTTGCCCGCGTTGGCGGGCCGGAGCAGGCGCATGACGGCGTCGATCATCGGAACACCTGCGGAGGCCAGGGCCATGTTTTTTCACAAGGCTCCACTTTGGCCCGGGCAGCTTGCGCAAGGCTTAATGCGGCGTGCCGGCCACGCTGCGGGGTGTGAACTTGTGCGCCGGAAGGGTCGGCAAGCGGGCCCGCAAGCGTGGGGTGGCGCGCTCAGACCGAATTGATCTGGTAGCCGACCCCGCGCACCGTCGTGATCAGTTCGGCCGAGAGCTTGCGTCGCAGGTGATGAATGTGCACTTCGACCGAGTTGCTGCCCACGCTCTCGTTCCAGCCGTAGACCTCGGCTTCGAGCTGCTGACGCGTCACCACCCGGCCGTGCCGCCGCAACAGCGCTTCGAGAACGCGGAATTCCTTGGCCATCAAGACCACCGGTGCGCCGTGCCAGAGCACCGAGTTGCTGGCCGGCATCAGCGTGAGCGGGCCGAAGGTGCGGCTGGCTTCACCGATGGCTTCGATGGGTCGGCTGCGCCGCACGATCGCCTTGATGCGCGCCGAGAGTTCGGCCAGGTCGTAGGGTTTCACGAGGTAGTCGTCGGCGCCGATGTCGAGCAGCTTGACGCGGTGATCGCGCGCGCCCTGCGCGGTGGTCACGATCACCGGTGTGGCGTTGTTGTGGGCGCGCATGTTGGCCAGGCAATCGTTGCCGCTCAACTCGGGCAGGCCGAGGTCGAGGATCACGCAGTCGTACTCGAACTTGCCGCTCAGTTCCAGCAGCTGGTTGCCGGTCGTGACCCAGTCGACCGGGTGACCGTCGCGCATCATGTACAGGCACGTGGCGCGACCGAGCGCAGCATCGTCCTCGGCGAGCAGCAAACGCATCCGTTCTCCCTTGTTCAAACCCGTGTGCGGCGGATCGAGCGCGCAGCGCGGGCGATGGCTTCACCCGCCGCCACACCGCCACGTATCGGAAGCACCCTACCTTTGCAGCGGGGATCGTTCCCCGTTGGGCTTCAGCGCCGCTTGCTTTCAAATTGACGCGCATCATGAAGCATCTTCGAGTTTCGCCGCTTCCCGGGGTCTCGCCGCGCCGCGCCGCCGCCTGCGCGGCGATCGCCGCGATGGCGACGTGCTTGGCGGCGCACGCCCAGATCTATGCCGGCACCGACGCCTCAGGCACCACGGTGCTCACCAACTTTTCGTCCGACAGCAGCCCGGTGCTGCTGATCGCCGGCGACCCGCCCGACGCACCGGCGCGCCCGGCCATCGCCGGCGCATCCACGCAGCGGCCGTTGCCCACACCCAAGGCGCTCGAAGCTGCCATTCTCGAAGCGGCGCGCCGGCATTCGGTGTCGCCAGCGCTGCTGACGGCAGTGGTGGCGGTCGAGTCCGGCTTCGACCCGCGCGCGGTGTCGCCGAAAGGCGCTAAGGGGCTCATGCAACTCATGCCCGACACCGCCAGACGCTTCGGTGTGGGCGATGTCTTCGCGGTGCAAGACAACCTGCACGGTGGCGCCGCGTACCTGAGCCAGCTGATGGCCCTGTTCGAGAACGACCGCTCGCTCGCACTGGCGGCTTACAACGCAGGCGAAGGTGCAGTGCTTCGCGCGGGGCGCCGCATACCGGCCTATCCCGAGACGCAACAGTACGTGGCGAAGGTGCTCGCCTACGCCGGCCGCGCGGCCGAGCGCTGAGCAGCCCGCGTCGCGGCGCGTCACTCACCCCGGTTCGGGGGGGCCCTATCGCCGGAAGGGTGCACCAACCTTAAGCGACGGTTAAGCCCTACCCCAAGAATCGATTGCAGCCGACAAAGCGTGCTGCGAGCGCGTGATGTCGGCGCTCACAAGGGGTAATCCATGGGCGGGTCGTCGGGAAGGGCAGGCGCTGTCGCGCGTCTGGCCAGGTCACGAAACACAGGCGTCGGGTCGCGCGGTTTCACGCTGCTCGAACTGCTGGTGGTGCTGGTGATCATCGGCTTGCTCGCGGGCATCGTCGCGCCGCAGTACTTCGCGCAGATCGGCAAGTCGAACGCCAAGGTCGCGCGGGCCCAGATCGAATCGTTCGGGCAAGCGCTCGACCAGTACCGGCTCGATAACGGCCACTACCCGAGCACCGAACAGGGCTTGGCCGCGCTGCGCAAGCTGCCGCAGCAAGAGGCGCGCTGGCAGGGGCCGTACCTGAAGCGGGACATCCCGCCCGACCCCTGGGGCCACCCCTACGTCTACCTGCGCCCTGGCGCCCACGGTGACTATGACCTCGTGAGCCTGGGTGCCGATGGGCAGCCCGGCGGCGAAGGCGAGTCCGCCGACGTGACTTCCTGGTAAGCCGGCATGAGCACCCAGACCTCCGCAGCGCGGGCCGCGCCGACTGCTGCGACTTCATCGTCGACGGCGGGCGTGCCGGCCGTGCGCCGCATCGACGAAGAGCAGTTCGCGCACGACCTGAGCCTGATGCTGCGCTCGGGCCTCAGCCTGCTCGAGTCGCTGCGCACGCTCTCGGAAACCGGCGCAGGTGCTTCTGCCGAGCCGGTGCGCGCGATGCTGAAGTCGCTCGAGCAGGGCGAGACCCTGTCGCGTTCGATGCAGGCCACCGGCGCTTTCGGCGTGCCGCTGCTGGCCTGTGCGCGCGCCAGCGAGCTCACCGGCGATCTGGGCGACAGCCTGCAGCGTTATGCCGCCAACGCCGCGCGCTTGCGCACGCTGCGCGGCCGGCTCGTCTCGGCCTGCGTGTACCCGACACTGCTGGTGGGCGTGACGGCCGTGGTCGTGCTGTTCCTGCTGGTCTACGTGGTGCCGCGTTTCGCGATCGTCCTCGAGAATTCGACCCAGGACATCGCTCCGATGTCGCGCCTGCTGATCACGCTGGGCCTGGCGCTCAACGGTGTGCAGTTGCCGCTGTGGCTCGGCGTGGCTGCGGCGCTCGCAGCACTTGCTTTCGTGGTCTGGCGCCACGCGCGCCTCGGCCAGCTCGGCCCCTGGGCGCTGCAGCAGGCCGTGCGCCTGCCCTGGATGCGGCCGTACGTGCGCAGCTTCGGGCTGTCGCAGCTGGCCCGCAGCGCGGCGATGCTGGTGCGCTCCGGCGTGCCGGCACTGAAGGCGCTCGGCATGTGCCGCGAGCTCGTGATCCCCGTCGACCGCGCGCGCCTCGATCGCGCACTCGCGTCGGCCACGGCCGGTGCGGCGCTGGCGCAGTCGCTGCACGATTCCGGCCTGATCGACACGCTCGGCTGGCGCGTGCTGCGCGTGGCCGAAGAGACCGGCCAGCTGCACGCCGCGCTCGACCGCATCGGCGACGTGCACGACGCGTTGCTCGAACGCGGGCTGGAGCGGCTGGGTCGTTTGATCGAACCGGTGCTGATGCTGGCGATCGGTGGCGTCGTCGGCGGCATCGTCGTGCTGATGTACGTGCCGATCTTCCAGATGGCCAGCAGCATTCACTGAAGGGCAGTCACCGGCCATGAGCGAACAAACACTGCCACCACCCGAACTCGACGAGGTCGACCACGATTCGGCACGTCAGGCGAGCGCGATGATCGAGCGCCTCGGCGCGCGTTTTGCAGCGGCACGCAAACTGCTCGCGCACGAAAGGCCCGAAGTGCGAGACGTGGCGCTCAAGCGCTGGCTCAGCGAGGGCAGCGGCATGTCGCTGTGCGACCTGACGCGCTGGTCGCCGGCGCAGGCCGACCTCGACATCGTTTCTTTCGCCGCCGGTCAGCAGCGCCTGTGCGTGGTGCTGCGAGACGTGGCCGACATCCGCCACGTGGTCCTGGCCGACCCTTTCGACAACGCCACGCGCCTGTGGCTCGAGTCGCGCATCCGTGCTGCGGGCCACCCGGCCACGAGCTGGCACGTGGCCGGCGCCAACGACGTGACCGCGTTCTACGCGCGGCTCGAACGCGAGACCCGCGCGCTCGACGGCGCGTCGGCCGTGGCGGGCGGCGCGGAGCTCGACGCCGATGCGGCGAACGACGTGCTCAAGCTCTCGCTCGCCGGCATCAGCAACGACGAGAGCCCGGTGGTGCGCTTCGTCAACAGCACGCTCTACGACGCGCTCAAGGCACAGGCGAGCGACATCCACCTCGAATGCACCGCCAAGGGCCTGGCGGTGAAGTACCGGCTCGACGGGGTGCTGCAGGCGGTGGCGCGGCCCGAAGGCCGCGAGTTCGCCGACCGCGTCGTCTCGCGCATCAAGGTGCTGGCCGACCTCGACATCTCCGAGCGCCGTGTGCCGCAGGACGGCCGCCTGAAGCTCGCGCTGAATGGCCGTGCGATCGACGTGCGCGTGTCGATCATGCCCAACCTGTACGGTGAAGACGCGGTGCTGCGCGTGCTCGACCGCTACCAGATCTCGGCCGAAGAATCGCTCGGCATCGAGCACCTGGGCTTCGATGCCGACAACGCACGTTTCATTCGCCGGCTCGGCAAGATGCCCTACGGCCTGTTGCTCGTCACCGGCCCGACCGGCAGCGGCAAGACGACCACGCTCTACGCCGTGATCTCCGAGGTGAACACCGGGCTCGACAAGATCATCACGATCGAAGACCCGGTCGAATACCAGTTGCCCGATGTGCTGCAGATTCCGGTCAACGAAGCGAAGGGGCTGACCTTCGCGCGGGGCCTGCGTTCGATCCTGCGCCACGACCCCGACAAGATCATGGTCGGCGAGATGCGCGACGCCGAAACCGCGCAGATCGCGATCCAGGCCGCGCTCACAGGCCACCAGGTCTTTGCCACCGTGCACGCCAACAACGTGTTCGACGTGATCGGGCGGCTGTCGACGATGGGCATCGACCCGTACAACCTCGTCTCCGCGCTGAATGGCGTGGTCGCGCAGCGGCTGCTGCGCATCATCTGCCCGCAGTGCAGCCAGCCGCAGCAGCCCGACGCCGACCTGCTCGAGGCGAGCAGCCTCCCACCCGAAGCGTCGGCCTGGAACTTTTGCAAGGGTGTGGGCTGCGCGCATTGCCGGGGCACCGGCTACAAGGGCCGTCGCGCGATCGCGCAGGCACTGGCCATGGACGTCGGCCTGCGCAGCCTGATCGCCGAGCGCGCGAGCCCTTCGGTGTTGCGCCAGGCCGCACGCGAGCGTGGCTTGCGCACGCTGCGCGACGCCGCACTCGACCTCGTGGCCGCCGGAAAGACAACGCTGGAGGAGGCCAACCGTGTCACCGCTGTGGAAGAGTGAACTCGTGATCCGGCTCGGCCGCGAGCAAAGCACCGCGCAGGTGCTCGGTGCCTGGCGCCGGCAGGTGACGGCGCGTGCCAGCGCGCGGGCTCCGCTGGCCGAAGCCGTGCCGGCGCTGCTGCAGGCCCTTCGTGATCAGGGGCTGGCCGAGCCGCCGAAACACGTGCGCCTTCTGGTGCCGGACGAGCACGCCTACCTGGCCCTGCTGCCCGCCGACACCACCTGGCAGCGCGCGCGCGAGCGTGGTGCGGACCATTTCGCAGCCGCCCTCGGCCGGCAGGATCTCGAGGTGCAGGTGGTTGCCTTGCCGGGCGGCCAGTGGTGGCTGGCTGCGGCGATCGAGACCCGCGACCTCACCGCATGGCGGCAGCAGCTCGGCAGCGCCGGTCTGGTGCTGCACCAGGTGGGCCTGGCGCTGCTCGACGACCTGGCCGCGATTGCGCAGCGCGTGGCCGACCACGGTGTCGTGGCGGTGTTGCGCGAGGAAGGCGTGACGCTGCTTCGCGTCGCACACGGCGCGCCGGTCGAGCTGGCCTGGGAGCGCTGCGACCCGCATGCGCAGAGCTGCATCGAACAGCGGCTGCTGGCGTTCCAGGGCGCGGGCGAGGCGCGCAAGACCGACCGCCTGTTGATGCTGTGCCAATCGCAGGCCCAGCACGACGATTGGTTGCGGCTCGCCGCTGCCCACCGCTGGACGCTGCTGTCGCCCCGCAACCCCACCGACGCGGTGCCCGCATGAAGCCGATCGCGCAGGTGAACTTCCTGTCCACGAAGCCCTGGCCCTGGGCGGGCGTGGTGCTGGTGCTGCTCGCCTCGGCTGCGCTGCTCGTGTCCGCAGCGTCGAGCTGGCGGGTCGAGCAGGCCAATCGGCAAGAGACGGCACTGCTGAACCAGCGCGCGGCGCGCCTTGTGCCGCCGCCGCCCCGCAAGTTGACCGAAGCGGAGCGGCTGCGCGTCTCGCAAGTTCAGTCGGTCGCGGCCGAACTGAGGGCGCCCTGGTCCGACTTGCTGGCGAGTTTCGAAGAGCATGGCGGTGTCGACGTGGCCCTGCTCAAGCTCGAGCCCGACGCACGCGCGGGCCTGGTGCGGGTGACCGGGCAGGCACGCAACACCAAGGCCCTGTTCGACTACGTGCAGACGCTCGAGGCCGACCCGCGGCTGACGCAGGTGTTGCTCACCGCGCACCAGGCCGAGCGCGATGCGCCCGGCCAACCCTTGCGATTCACCGTGCAGGCGGGCTGGCGCAAGGCCGCCGGCGCCCTGAAGGAGTTGTCGTGAAAGAACTTCGACTGCGCGGCGCCGCCTGGTGGTCGAGCCAGGCCCCCCGGCGCAACCAGCTGGCCGTGTTCTGGCACCGTCACCTCGGGCGCCCGGCATTCGTGGCCCTGGCGCTGCTCGCCCTCGTCGCCCTCGTGCGCTGGCAGGTCGACCCGGTCCTGGCGGGTGAGCAGCAACGCCTTGCCACACGCCAGCAGGCGCTCGCGGCCGCTGCGGCCGCAGGCCCGGCCATCGATCCGGCGGCCCTGGGCATTCCTGCGCTGCAGGAATTGCCGAGCGAACGCCAGCGGGGCCGCGATGTCGCGATGCTGGTCGAAACCGCGCAGCGAATCGGTCTCGGGCTCGAACGGGCCGACTACACGCAGGCCGGCGCCGGCGGCAGCGAGGTCACCCGACTGAGCGCCACCTTGCCCCTGACCGGCAGCTACTCGGCTCTGCGCCGGTACGTGGCCGAGGTGTTGAACGAGTTGCCGCATTCGGCATTGGAGAGCCTGCAGATCGAGCGGCCGAATGCCAAGTCGACACAGCTGCAGGCGACGGCGCGGCTCGTTCTCTTCTACCGCCAGGGCCAGCCGTGAAGCGCCGCCCGATCCTGTTTGGAAGCGCCGCCGCCGTGGGATTGTGGTCGGCGTGGATCGTGCTGCGCAACCCGGCTTCGGCGCAGGGCGGCGTGGAGTTGGCGAAGACCGCAGCGCGCACACCAGCGCCCCGCCCGCGAGCGGACGCGGCGCCCGGCGCCCCGGCGCCGAGAACGGCCGAGACCCGCACGACCGAGTCACGGACGACACTGCGGCCCAAGCTCGACGGCGAGCCGGGGACCGACGCTTTCGCGCCGCGCGATTGGGAACCCCCGCCCCCGCCGCCACCACCGCCGCCGCCGGTGATGGCGCCGCCCCCGCCCGCGCCGCCGCCACCGCCACCACCGCCGGTGCTGCCTTACCGCTTCGTCGGGCTGCTCGACGACAAGGGTGCCGTGAAGCCGCGTGTCTTTCTCTCGATCGGCGACAAGCTGTTGATCGCCAGCGCCGGCGACGTCCTCGAAGGCGGCTTCCGTCTTGACGCCATCTCGGCGCAGGAACTGATCTTCACCCACATCCAGAACAACGTCACGCTGCGGCTCGACGTGCAGGGAGGCAAATCGTGATCAGCTTCGAACTCCGGCGCCCGCGCCACCGCTGGTTGGCCCTCGCCGCCGCGCTGCTGCTCGCCGGCTGCGCGGCGCAGAAACTGCACGACGACGGCATGCAGCAGATCACCGAAGGCAAAGTCGGGCCGGCGCTGCAGAGCCTGCGCAAGGCGGCCGAGATGGACCCGGGCAATGCACGCTACCGCATCGACTTTCTGACCCAGCGGGCGCTGGCAACGCAGGGCGTGCTGAACAAGGCCGACGATGCGCGCGCCGCCGGCCGGCTCGACGAGGCGGCGCAGCGCTACCGCGAGGCCCTGGCGCTCGACGACGCCAACGAACGGGCCCAGCGCGGCGCCCAGCTGGTGCAGGAGCAGCGCCGTGCCGACAGCGTGCTCCAGCAGGCCGAGCGCAGCCAGAAGGCGGGCCAGACCGAATCCGCACTCGACCTGCTGCGCCGGGGCTTGAAAGACATGCCTGGCAACGCGGCCTTGGCTGCACAGCTGCGAACGCTCGAGGAGCGCAACGAGGCCGAGCGCGCGGCGCGCGAGCGCCAGCAGATGGCCACGAGCGCGTTCCGCCGGCCCGTGACCCTGCAGTTCCGCGATGCCAACCTGAAGATGGTGTTCGAGGCGCTCTCGCGCACGGCCAGCGTCAACATCATCCTCGACCGCGACGTGAAGAGCGACCTGAAGACGACCATCTACGTGAAGGACGCTTCGGTCGAAGACACGATCGACCTGATCCTGCTGCAGAACCAGCTGGAGAAGCGCGTGCTCAACCAGAACACGCTGTTCGTCTACCCCTCGACGGCGGCGAAGCAGAAGGAATACAACGAACTGAAAGTGCGCAGCTTTCAGCTCAGCAACATCGACGCCGCCTACGTGGCGAACATGATCAAGTCGCTGCTCAAGACCAAGGACATCGTCACCGATGCGCGCAGCAACACCCTGGTGATGCGCGACACGGCCGACGCGATCGCGGTGGCCGAGAAACTGGTGGCCGCGAACGACGTGCCCGACCCCGAGGTGATGCTCGAGGTGCAGGTGCTCGAAGTGTCTGCCGACCGGCTCTCGAACCTTGGCATCAAGTGGCCCGAAGCGTTCGGGCTGGCCACGCCGAAGAACGCGCTCACGCTCGGCGACCTGAAAGGCATCACGCGCAACGACCTGCTGGCTTCGCCGCTGGGCATCAGCCTGAACCTGATGCTGCAGGACACCGAGACCAACATCCTGGCCAGCCCGCGCATCCGCGCCCGCAACAAGGAGAAGGCCAAGATCCTGGTCGGCGACAAGGTGCCCGTCATCACCAACCTCATCTCGCCTCAGCAGGCGGGGCAGAACTCGGTGATCACCGGCTCGATCCAGTACATCGATGTCGGCATCAAGCTGGAGGTCGAGCCGCAGGTCTATGCCGACGGCGACGTGGGCATCAAGATCAACCTCGAAGTCAGCAACATCGCCAAGACCATCACCACCGAATCGGGTGTGGCCTACCAGATCGGCACGCGCAGCGCGCAGACCTCATTGCGCCTGAAGGACGGCGAGACCCAGGTGCTGGCCGGGCTCATCAACGACCAGGACCGCAGCACCGCGAGCAAGGTGCCCGGCCTCGGCCAGGTGCCGATCGCGGGGCGCCTGTTCTCGTCGAACAACGGCGCTTCGACCAAGAGCGAGATCGTGTTGTCGATCACGCCGCGCATCATCCGCCCGCAGACCCTGCCCGAGGCGCGTATCGGCGAGGTGTGGTCGGGTACCGAAAGCGTGGTGCGCGAGAAGCCGCTGCGGCTCGACCCGATCGGTGCAGCGCGCGGCGGCGCGGGCACCGAGATGCCCGCACTGGCACCGGCTTCGCCCAACGGCGCAACGGCGGCCGGGCCTGCACCCGCGCCGGCCACCGGGCCCAAGGCGGGTGGCGCGGGTGGCAGCTCGATCCTGAATTCCGGGCGCCCGCCCATGGATCTTCCGGACCCGAAGGTCTCGACCGGCACGCCAGGGGCCGCAGGCGGCACGGGCCTCGGCGCCGATGTGAGTGGCACCGGCAGCGCGCCGGGTGGCGCTGCACCGTCGGTGGCGGGCGGCGCGGGCACGGGCACGGCGCCGGCCCCGACGCCTTCGCCACGCCGCGGCGTCGCGCCGGCATCGATCCAGCCCGGTCGGGCGATGTCACCGGCGACGCCGAGCGCTCCTCCGGGCACGGCACCGCCGCCGCCGGCGCCCGTGGCCGACCAGGGTTGAGGCGATCGAGATGCACCCACACGAACGCGGCTTCACGCTGATCGAGCTCGTGGTGACGCTCGCGTTGCTGGGGCTGCTCGCCTTGCTGGCCGCGCCGGTCGCCGAGACCGCGGTGCAGCGCAGCCGCGAGCAGGCACTGCACCGTGCGCTGCGCGACATACGCGACGGCCTCGACCAATACCGCCGCGCTGTCGAAACCGGGCAGATCGCGCGCCGTGCCGGCGACTCGGGTTACCCGCCGACGCTTGAGCTGCTCGTGACGGGCGTGCCCAACGCGCAGGACCCGAAAGGCGGCCGCATCTACTTCCTGCGCCGCCTGCCACGCGACCCGATGTTCCAGGACCGTGCGGCACCTGCCGAGGCCACCTGGGGCCGGCGCAGCTACGCCAGTGCGGGCGACGACCCGCGCGAGGGTGACGACGTGTTCGACGTGTATTCGCTCGCCCCGGGCACCGGCATGAACGGCATCGCCTACCGCGAATGGTGAACACCATGCCCACCCCGCACCGCACCGCTTCACGCGGGTTCACCATGATCGAGCTCGTGATCGTGATGGCCATGCTCGGCCTGCTGCTCTCGCTGGCGTTGCCGCAGTACATGGCCACGCTGGAGCGTGGCCGCGAGCAGGTGCTGCAGCAGAACCTGGCGACGATGCGCGAGGCGCTCGACAAGTTCTACGGCGATCGGGGGCGCTACCCCGACACGCTCGAAGACCTCGTCACGCAGCGGTACCTGCGCGCGATCCCGGTCGATCCGTTCACCGAAGCGCCGAACTGGGTCGTGGTGGCGCCGAAAGACTCTGCCAAGGGCGGTGTGATCGACGTCCAGAGCACGCAGACCGATTCCCGCGGCGAGCCGCGGCGGCTGCCCGGGGCGACGGAACCCGTCGACACCTTGCCCAACATGGTCGCGCAGGAAGGTGGTGTGCAGAGCGTGAGCAGCGCGACCGCAGCCGCCTCGGCGCCGGAGCCAGCACGATGAAGCGAACACCGCAGCGGCAGGCGCACTCGCGCGGCGTCGTGCTGATGGGCCTGGTGGTGTTGCTCGCGCTCGGGGGCGCGGCGGCGACCCAGTTCGCGGAGTCGGCTGCGAGAGTGAGCCAGCGCGAGCGCGAAGCCGAGTTGTTGTGGGTGGGCCAGCAGTATCGCCAAGCCCTCGAGTCTTACTACCGCGCATCACCCGGGCCCGTCAAACACTTGCCAGTCTCGCTCGCAGAGTTGCTGCGGGACTCGCGCTTCCCGCAGCCGGTGCGGCACCTGCGGCGGCTCTATCCCGACCCGACACAACCCGAGGTGCCGTGGGGCACGCTGCGGCGCGGCAACCAGATCACCGGCGTGTACAGCCAGTCCGGAACCGCGCCGCTGCAGCGCAGCGGCTTCGCCGCCGGGCTCGAATCGTTCGAAGGCGCCAACCAGTATTCCGACTGGCGCTTCATGTTCGTGCCACGCGCCGGGCCCGGCCCTGCCGTGCCGGCACCCACTCGCCCAGCGGCGCCACCGGCCTCAACCCACTCCGCATCGCCATGACATACCGCATCCTGATCGCCGAAGACCACCCCTTGCTGCGGCACGGCCTGCGTGCGCTGCTCGCAGCGAACCCGGACTACAGCGTCGTCGGCGAGGCCTGTGAAGGCCGTGAAGCCGTGCTCATGACCATTCAGTTGCAGCCCGACCTGGTGCTGATGGACCTGTCGTTGCCCGGCACCAGCGGCATCGATGCCACCGCGCAGATCCGGCGCCGCCTGCCGCAGCAGAAGGTGCTGGCGTTCAGCGAGTACGAATCGGAGATCTACGCCGGCGAGGCCCTGCGCGCCGGCTGCGTCGGTTGCCTGAAAAAAGACTGCGCCCCCGAAGAGATGATGCTGGCCGTCAAGACGGTGCTGGCCGGCCGGCGCTTCCTCGGCCAGGAACTCGCCAGCCTGTTGCTCGACGGCGTGTTGAACCCGGGCAAGGCGGGGCGCGAGACCGACCCCTGGGACACGCTGTCGAGCCGTGAGCGCACCATCTTCAAGCTCATCGCCGAAGGTGGCACCAACCGGTCGGCCGCCGCCTACCTGAACCTGAGCGCCAAGACGGTCGAGAAGCACCGTGCCAACCTGATGCGAAAGCTCAAGCTGAACTCTGCGGTAGAACTGGCGCTGCTGGCTGTCGACCTCGGTCTGGTGCGGCGACCGTCCAGCCAGGTGCGCGGAATGACCGCGCTCGAATCCGACATGGCGGCCTGAACGAGGCCCGCCTCACGGCCCGGGTTGCCACTGCCAGTCGATCTGGCCCTGGCGGACGACGCCGACCCAGCTCCCTTTCGAAGCGACGCGTTGTCCGGGCCCGAGGGCCAGCCGCGGGAACGGGCTCCAGGGCACCATGTTTTCGAGCGAATGCTCGAGCAGCTCGAGCAGGTACTCCTGCGTGAAGTTGAAGTCGGCGTGGGCCAGGCCTTCGCCGAGCACCATGGCGGCCTGCAGCGTGCTGCCGGCCACGTCGATCGGCAACTCGCCCAGGCCCTGGGCGCGCAGCCAGCCGCGTGCGCGCTGCAACTGCCGGTCGAGCCTCGCGCCCGTCTGCATCGGCGTGACGACCAGGCCTTGCGCGGTGAGGGGCAGGGCCGCGTCGAGCTCGGCGACGCCGAGCGCGTGGCTGCCGGCCAGCCAGACCACCGGCGCGGCCGGCCGCGTTGCGCGCAGCCACGCCGCATGTGCTGAGGGGGCGAGCAGCGACACGAGGGCCGCACCGCGCGCCGCGCCCGGTGCCGACTCGCGCAGGCCGGCTTTCGCGAGGGATTGGCGTACGCGCGCGGCGAGCGCCGCATCGGCATCGCGTGCAAGAAGTTCGAACTGGTCCACCCCTTGGGCCTTCAGGGCGCGTGCCGCCAGCGAGGCATCGAGCTCGATGCCGGCATGAAAGTGCAGGTTGTAGAACCCGTCCGCGCCGGCGCTGCCCGGTCCGTCCACGAGCGGCAGCAGGCAGGGCAGGCGCTGGCGTTCGCAGAAGCGGTCGACCGGCTCCCACTGCGCGCGGCCGGCCCCGCCCACGAGCGCATACACGGGGCTCCTGGCCTGCCACGCATCGAGTTGGGCGGGCCAGGTGTCGGGCGCACCCTGCAGCGCCCAGTGTTCGAGGTGCCAGCGCCGAAACTTGCGCGCCATGATCATCTCGCGCGTGCGATGGGACTGTTCGACGCGCTCGGCTTCGTGTCGCGATTGGCCGTTCTTCTTTTCGACAAAGCGCTGCAGCGTGGCCAGCATCGCGGCGCGGCGCGCCGGGTCGGCATCGGGTGTGGTGACGGTGGCCAGGCGAATGGTCTCGTCGTCGATGCCGGCCGGCGGCCGGCTCGACAACCCGGCCAGGTGCGCCGCGAGATCCGCCAGGTCTGCTTCGCCGATGGCATAGCGGGGCATGGCCGCCGCCAGCGTCATGCCATCGGGCGTGACGCCGGTTCGCAGGAGCCGGCCGAGTGCGGCCTCGTCGTAGGCCGGGCGAACCCGAAGCCGGGCAGAGGCAGCGAAGAAGCGAGCGGTGTCGGGGTCGAACGCCTTGAACAGCGTCGGGCCGGTGACCGGCGGCACGGCGAGGCCCCCTTCGAACGTGCCCATGCCGCTGGGTCGATGACACGCAGCGCAGGCGCTTCGGGGCGTGGCGCCCGTCGCCGTCACGGCCAGAGGCAAGCGGCCTTCGTAGAGATCGCGCCCACGTTGTGCGTCGGCCCCCTGCGCGGCCGAGGCCAGGCCGGCCAGCGCAAGCGCAAGCCAGCGCCACCACGTGCCCGGCGCGGCCATGCTCACGCGCCCGTGGGCAGGGCTTCGATCAGCGTGACCAGCTCCGCGGGTTCCGGGAACCCTTCGACACGCACCCACGGCGCTCGCGCATGGCGGCGCAGCAACAGCACGGGCGGGTGCGAGGCCTTGCTGCCGCGGTACACGTCGAAGTGTTTCTGGACCCGCAGCAGGTTGTCGAAGCGCCCGGTGTAGAACTGCCACCCGTCGGTCACGTTGAACTGGCTTGCAAAGCGGCGCAGTTGTTCCGGCGTGTCGTTGTCGGGGTCGATGGTGATGCTGGCGAGCTGCAGCTTTCGCCCGCGCGCGGTCAGGGTGCGCTGCACCTGCGCGAGCATGGCCGTCTGAACCGAGCACGAAGACGAGCAGGTCGTGAAGACGAAGTTGAGCACCAGCGGCACCACGTTGGCCAGCTCGGTCTCGAGCGAGCGCGCCTGGCCCTGCATCGTGGTGATCGCGACCGCGGGCAGTGGCGCGAGTTTCGGACGCAGCACCTGCAGCTGTTCAGTCGCGGCACGGGCGCGTGCCGGCCGCAGCCACACGCCGGCGACGCAGAGCTGGCCGGCGATCAGCGCGCGCAGCGCACTGCGGCGGCCGGGGTCGTGCTGTGCGCTCTGCATTGGCCGATCAAGGAAGGCGGTCACGTGCCGGTCCTGCCGACGTGCCCAGCGCACGCGCCAGGGGCGGCTGCGCATCGCCCGGGGCCTGCCGCAGCAGCGCCTCGCGGTCGGCCACGGTCATTTCGGGGCGGGCCTGCACCAGCAGCGCCAACTGGCCTGCCACCAGCGCCGCCGAGAACGAGGTGCCCGTGCCCAGCGTGGTGGTGGCGATGCCACCCGCCGACAGGTCGGTGGTGCGCACCGATTCACCGGGCGCAGCGACGTCGGGGTAGGGCCGCGCATCGCAGGCCGAAACGCCGCGGCTCGTGAAGAGGGACTGCTGCCCCGCGGCATCGAGCGCGCCCACCGACAGCACGCCCGCGTTGTTGGCCGGGCTCACGCTCGAGTTGTCGGTCGGGCCGCCGTTGCCGGCAGCGAACACCACGTGCATGCCCGCGGCCCGAAGCCAGCGCAGATCGGGCACGAATTCGGGGTCGCATGTTCCGGGTCTGTCGCCCAGCCCCCAGGCATTGAGCACCACCTGCGGCGCGTCAGCGGTGGCCGGGTTGCCGTCGGGGTCGAGCAGCCAGGCCATCACGCGATGCACTTCGGAGAGCCGGCCGACGTTGCGGTTGTTGTAGAGGCGGGCGGCGATCCACTTGGCTTGCGGTGCGACGCCGAGCGTCTGCCCGCTGGCGCCGGTGCCGACCACCAGGCCGGTGATCTGCGTGCCATGACCCTGCCGATCCAGCGGGCGTTTGTACTCGCCGTGCGGATCGAACCAGTCAGACCCACCACCGCGAAAACTTGCCGCCAGGTCGGGGTGGCCCGGGTCGACGCCGGTGTCGACGACTGCCACCGTCACGCCCTTGCCGGTGATGCCGCTCTGCCAGGCGCCCACCGCCCCGAGCGCATTCACCGTCGCCGAGGCCGGCAGCTTCGAATCGAACGCAGCCGCACGGGCCACCTCGGCCGCACGGGGTTCGTCGCGGCAAGACTTCGGCAGGCGCTGGCGAGGTGTCGGACGCTCGGGCCGGCACGGGTCGGCGATCACGCGACGCGAGGGCGCGAGCAGGCCCAGGTCGTAGCGGATCGATGCCACGTCGCTGCGTTGCGACAGCTCGCGGATGTCTCGTGCCGGCAGGTGCGCCGCCACGGCATTGACCGTGACCAGCGGCACCACGTTCTCGGCCTTGCGGGCACTCAGCTCACGCAGCAATGCGGCCTGTTGAGGCGCGGCAAATGCCTTCAGTGCTTCGAGCAGCGTGCCACCGCGTTGCCCCTGCGGCATCGAGGCCACACGCTGCGACAGGGCCGCGGCGTCAGGCTGCTGAACCAGCCGCAGGATCACCGGGTAGCGCTGCACGCCGGCGTCGCGCGCCAGGCGCGCCGCCAGCTCGGGCTCGACCGTCGCCGCCTGCGCGCCACCGCACAACAGTGCGGCAGCGAATGCCAGCCTCGTTCTACTGGACCACGATGCCCTTGACCACCGAATCGCCTGCATACAAGGTCACCTTTTCCCCGGACTTGAGCTTGCGGTCCGGATTTGCGAACAACATGAAATACACCCGGTCGAGGATCGCCGGCTGCTTGGACGTGGCGGACTGCTTGAGGGCACCGACCTTGGGTGCCTGCGGAATGTAGAAGCGGTCGCCGGTCGCCTCGTTCACGAGCACCGGTTGCACCTTTCGTTCGACCAGGGCCTGCGCCTTGCTCACGTCCTTGATGCGGTACCGCAGGTCGATCAGGAAATCGGAACCCGAGAGGCGCACACCGACGAGCTCCACCCCCAGTTCACCGAGCGTGCGCACGACGGGCTCGGCGACGATGCCGGGGGCCGGTGCTGCGCTCTCGGCCGGCGCCGCGGTCTGGGCCACTGCATCGATGCCGATGCTCGCCAGGCCGAGCACGAGACCTGCTCGAAGCGCTTGCCGGCGTTGGCCTTGCTGCAGAGGATCGATCATCGTCTTGAACTCCTTCGCAGTGATGGTGGCACCGCCAAGGCCCATCGACGATCCCGTGGGTGAACGTCTCTCGGGTGTGTTCGCTTACCGGCCATTAAGGTCGAGCGCGGGCCGCGGCCAACCGCAGCGCACGCGCATCGATCAGGGCACCCGGACGAAGATGTTCCCCGGTGTCGAGGTCAGCCCTTCGTTGTCGCGCACCGTGTAGCTGATGCGGTAGGTACCGCGCGAGTTGGTGCTGCTGTCGATGCCGCCCGTGAACACCAGGGTCTGGAGCACCGAGCGGCGCGGCGTGAACGTGATCGTCGAAGCGTCGGCCGACAACACGGCGGTTGCCTCGGCGCCCCCCAGCCCGGCGCCCAGCGCGCCGGTGCGAGCGACGACTACGCCGCTGACGGGGTCGACTTTCGTGACGCCAGTGACCGTGAACGACGCGGGCAGCACGTTGCCATCGGCATCGCTCGCCGTGACCAGGCTGCCGTAGGGAATCTTCAACGGCGACGGGTCGGCCAGCTGGAACGCGACCAATGCCTGACCCAGACCCGTCTTCAGGATGATCGAGTAACCCGCGGTGGCCGGCGTGCCAAGGTTGTTCGCCAGCGGCCGCATGTTGGCCGCCACGTTCAAGCTGCCCGAAACGACCGGTGAGCTCAGCCCGAAGGGATCGCCCACGCGGTAGCTGTAGCTGTAGGTGCCTGCGGCGTTCGGCGTGGTTGCCGTGGACGCTGGGCGTGTGTAGGTCAGCGTTCCGTTCGCGTTCATGACCGCCGTGCCGGCGGCGGGCGACGAGGTGAGCACAGGCGTCAGCGTGTCGAGGTCGATGTCGGTGGCCGTGGCGAGCAAGGCGATGTTCACACTGCTCGTGTTGACCGCCTGCGCTGCCGGCGGCGTGAGCAGCGGTGCATGGTTGATGCGCAGCGAGAAATTCTGTGCCGGTGAGGTCAAGGTGCCATCAGACGCGGCGGCGCTCAGCGCGTAGCTGGTGTTCGCAGGTGTCCCCGTGGGTACCGGCGTCCATGCCAGGGCGCCGGTGACCGGGTTGAAACTCCACGCCGAGTCGGTCGGCGCACCGGTGAGTGCGTACGAGGTCGCACCGGTGCCCACCAGCTGCAGGGTCCAGTTGCTGCCTTCGTTCGCCACTTGGTTGGCGACCGCCTGCAATTGCGGCCCGACCGGCGCGGACTGCGCGAGTCGTGCCACCTGCCCGCCGAGCGCAGAACCATCACCGTTGTCGGTGCCGCCGCGGCGGTCGAAGATGGCGATGCTGCGGCCGATGCCGCTGGCCGGGGCGCTCGAGATCAGCAGTGCATCGGTGGTCTTGCCTGCAGGCAGGAGCACGGTGGCCTGTTCACGGGGCACACGGTAGGGGTAGCCGTCTTCGGTCTGCAGCTTCCAGGTGCCGCTGTTGAGCACGAGGCTGCGCGACTGCAGGCCGGCGTTGGCAATGCGCAGCACCACCCGTGCGCCGCTGGCCGCGTTGGTCACGGGCAGATCGCTGGCGTCCGGGTTGGCCGCATCGAACATCTTGCCGTTGATCAGGAAGAACTTCGGCACGTAGTTGAGCGTGCTGTTGTTGCCTGATTTCCAGCTCGTCGGGTCGGCACTGCCGAGCGTGGCCGCGATGCGGATGTGCTGCTCGGGGTCGATTTCAGACAACACCACCGGCACGTCGACGTCGAAGCCCGCATTGGCACCGGCGAACAGCTGGCGCCCGCTGGCGCCGAGCACCGTCGCGTCTTGTCGGGCCATGCCGAACAGGCCCATCTGCACCTGCACCTGCGGATGGGTTCCGCTCTGGTAGAGGTAGGTGCCGGGGCGGATGTTGATGAAGGTGTAGGTGCGGTTCGCACCCGGGTCGGTTTCGCCCGTGAATGAACGCACGCGGCAGTTCTGCGGGTGGGCCGCCGCCGTTGACGCTGCTGTCGGCGTTGGAACGCAGGTGGGGCCGACGACATCGGCGGCCATCACGGCCGGGCCACCGTCGGACGGCAACGACTGGGCCGCCAGCACGATCGAGGTCGGCACGCTCAGCCGGTTGACCACCGTGATGGCCAGCGTGCTGTCGCCGGCCGGGACCGTGATCAACGGCCCGGGCGACGCTGTTGCTACGCCGGTCCCGGTGTCGCAAGCCGCCACGCTGCCCACTTGCCGGTAGCCCCACATCGGAAGCAGTGCATTTCCGGGCACGGCTTGCGTGTAGGGCTCGGCGCAGAGCACCACGCTGTGCGCCGTGGCCTGTGCAGCACCGAGGGCCAGCAGCACTGCCGCGGCGGATTGCAGCAGCACCGTCGGGTGGCTGCGGGACGTATTAGTGATGTTCATGAACACTCCCTGCCGCCCGATCAAGGCTGACCCGATTCAATCGTCACCGAGAAGGGCTCGATCACCAGCATGGTCATCATTCCGCCAGGGAAGACGCCACCGTTGACGATCTCGCGCTCGTTGTGCGAATGGAACATGTGAAAGAAGCCCCCGGTGGTGTTGGCCTGGCCCGTGCCCACCGGCCGCGCACCGAAGTCACCGAGATAGGGGCTGCCGCTGTAGAACTCGCCGAACGCGAGCTCGAACTCCGAGGGCAGCGACACCGGGATCTTCTTGCCGCGGTCGGCTGCGGTCTGGTGCAGCAGGCGCGGGTCGGTGTAGATCGACGCGCAGGTCGGCTGGCCCGCGCCGCCGCACACCTGGCCATAGATGTCCCAGCCCAGGCCGGCGCCGGTCCAGGTCCAGATCGCGTCTTGCGTCTGGCCCGGCACCACCTTGATGGTGTAGTCCGAGAGCGCCAGGTCCGGCCCCTTCGTCAGCGGGTCGCTCGACAGCATGCGGCCATCACGCGCGATCCCCCACGAGTTGTTGCCGTGGTGGTGCATCGGGTGCAGGTCGCTGCCTGCGCCGACCATGCGCAACAGGATCTTCTCGCCCGGGTGCAGGCGCGGTACCGAGTTGTAGGGCTGGTGCGGCAGCTCGCCGACAAAGTTCTTCGCGAACACGTCGGGTGAGGTGCGGCCGTTGATGAACCAGTACTTCGGGAAGCGTGCCGACATGTCGGCACTGAACACACAGCCGGCGCTTTCGTTGAAGCACGCATCGCCGGCCGCGCGGCGCGTCTTGATCTGTTCGTCGACGGCAGCGTGGATGTCGCTGTCGATCTCGGTGACCACGAACAGCGACTCGCGCTGGTAGGCCGTGCCGACGTGGTTGTAGGCCCACTTCGTGGCGCCGCTGGTGGGTGCGCCGGGGCCGGTCGGGTACACGATCAGTGCGCCGACCAGACCCATTTCGGCCTGCAGGCCCGGCTGGGTGCCGCTCTGGTATTGATACGTGCCGGGCTGGCTGGCGGTGAAGGTGTAGGTCACCGATTGGCCCGGCCCGGCCTCCTGGGCCAGCACGCCGGCGCTGCCGCCCGCGGCGGTCACGGTCTGCCCTGGAAAGAGAATGGAGGTCTTGGTGGGCAGGTTGTTGGTGAAGATCACCGTCACCGTTTCGCCCTGCTGCACCTTGAGGGTCGGGCCGCTGTACTGCATCAGCCCGGTGCCGCCATTGGCCACCGGCGCGCCGTAGCCCCAGTTGTAGATCTGCACACCGTCGGCGGCGACCACGTACCCGTCGGCAGCGAACAGCGTGAACGTGCGCGTGCTGCCGGCAGAAGCCCCGCTCAGGCCTTCGATCGCCGCGTGCGCGCCCAGCGCGCCCAGCGATAGGGAAGCGCCCGCCAGCCAGCGCAAGGCGCGGTGCAAGTGATGGTTCGGCCTCATGATGTTGGTTCTCCCGTTTGGCTCAGTTCGCTGCCTGCAGCACGAAGGTGGTCATCAGACCGCCACGGTCCTCGTTGGCCCCGTTGCTCAGGAAGTTCAGGTTGCTCGTGTACAGGTAGTAGGTGCCGGGCGCGAGACCGGCGGTGTCGACCAGCAGGTCGACACCGTCGCCGCCACCGAGCGTGACCGACGCCGTACCGTGCGCCCAGCTGTCGGTTGCCAGACCCGAAGGCCCGCGTGCGATCTGCGCGCCGCTGCCGACCAGCTTCATGGGCAGGCCCAGTGCGGTGAGGGTGTAGTAGCCGTCGACGGCGAGGTTTGTGACACGCAGGAGCACGCGGTCGCCCACCCTGGCACGCACCACCGAGTGCTGTTGCTGCGAGAGGTCGGGCGCATCGGGCGCTTTCGGCATCGCGCCGCTCGGCGTGAGCGCGCCTTCGAAGGTGGTCATCGGGTAGCCCCGCCCGTTCAGCTGGGTGAAGTCACCTTTCAGCTCGAGGAAGGGCAGCGGCTGCACCAGCTCGTGCAGCTTGTGGAAGTTGGAGTCGACCGCGCCGAGCTGCAACGAGAACTCGCGGTTGTAGCCGGTGGAGCCGTCGCCGTCGTTGTAGGCGAAGGTCGAGTACCCGCCGATGGGCGGGCCGGCGTTCTGCTTCGGCAGCACGTTGAGCACACCGTACATGCCCATTTCCATGTGCTCGGTCGCCTCGACGTGGCAGTGCCACATGTAGGTGCCTGGATCGTTGGCCTTGTAGTAGTAGGTGAAGGTCGACCCCATGTTGACGGTGGCCGAGGCGTTGGGCACGCCGTCGAAGATGGTCGATGCGTTCGGGTAACCGTGCCAGTGGACCGAGTGCTGGTCGAACAGGTCGGGCCGGATGATCATGCCGGCGTTGGTGAGCGAGAACCAGATCTCGTCACCTTGCTTGAAGGTGATCGACGGCGCCGAGAACTTCGCATTGGACGTGCCGTTGACCATGACCTCTTCGTCGGTGCCGATGGCCGGTGAGAAACCGAACCCGTAGGCCTGGTCGCCGTTGCCCAGCACCATCCAACCGTCGCCGGCGACCACGTGCAGACACACCTGGCGGTGCAGCGTGGCACCGGTGCCGACGTTGCGCCAGTAGTGCTTCAGGCCCGTGCCGGGGTCGGTGTCGATGCCCTGGTATCCGTTCGCGCCACCGGCAACGCTGGTGTTGAACGGGCACTGCGCAAAGACGCCGGCCATCGCGGCGGGGGTGCCCAGTGCCAGGGCCAGGGCGGCGATGAACTTGTCGAGTTTCATGATGCTGTTTCTCCCTGCCGGTTACTGCGCGAGCGCGCCACGAATCCAGTTGCTTCCCAGGCGCTGCACACCGTTGCGGTCGCGCTGCAGCAGTGCATTCACCAGGTTGCTCGTGCTGTTCGCGACCGCCTGGCCGAGCCGGAACGGCCCGGTGGTGGCGGCGGTCGGGTTGTAGATCCCGAAGTCGGTCCACGCCTGGGTGCACGCCGCACTGTTGAAGGTGGTGATGCCGGTGCAGGTGCCGCGGGTCAGCGGGCCGAAGCGCACATCGATGAAGTTGCCACCTTCGTCGAAGGCTGCGGCCGTCGTGGCGGTCGTCGGCTCTTGCACCTCGCCGATGGGCGCGCCCTTCACGATCGATTGCTCGACCGCGAACACCAGTTGTTTCAGGGCGCCGTTCTGGCCGTTGACGTACCAGCTCGCGAAGTCAGAGGCTGTACCCTGGCGATTGTTGTGACCGTTTGCGAAGCTCGTGCCGTCGCCGCCGTTGGTACTGTTCAGCGAAGTGAACACGGAATATCTCGGCGCCAGCTTCGAGTTGGGCTGCGTGCTGCCGATGACCGCGATGTCGTTGCCGACATCGGTGATCGGTGCCGGTCCCGCGGTCAGCGTCGTGCCCACCATGTGCCCGAGACCGAAGCAGGGGTTGATGCCCGTCGATGCGTCGTACTGGCAAGCGCCCTGGTCTTGCGGCTCGTTGTAGTTGACGCGCCACTGGAAGCGGTGGTTCGCCAACACGACGGTGTCGAGGATGGTCGCGTTCGAGAAGTAGCGCTGCGCCTGCGGCCCGCTGCTTCCGAGCACCGCGCGCAGCGGCGCCGAGTGCCCGTAGGCCGCGATGCCGGCGCCGGGCTGCAACGACGACAACGCGATGCGGCTCAGCGGCGTGGTGCCATTGGCGGCTTGTGTCGGGTCGCCCTGGTTGCCGAAGGCGCGTGCCGCGGTGGCGTAGCTGTCGTTCAGCGCGATGGTGTTGTTGGTGATGAACACGTTGCCCGAGTCGAGCAGCGAGATGCCGCCACCCGCCACGCCCGCGCCGTTGTTGACGATCAGGTTGTTGACGATGTCGACGCGGAACCAGTTGTTCGTGTTGCCGGGAACGTTGCCGTTGGCGTTCTGCACCTCGGTGCCGTTCACGCCCACCAGGGCGATGCCACCGCCGTCGCCGGCGCCAGCGAGGTTGCCCTGGAAGGTGTTGTTGGCCACGACGACGTTGCCCGTTCCCGACGACAGGCCGTTGTTGGCCACCGGGTCGGGGACACCGACGATCGCCAGCCCGCCACCCTGCACGGTCTTGGCTTGGGAGAACGACTGGTTGAAGCGGAACTGGTTGTCGTAGACCATGGCCGCGTAGTTCAGCGTGTTGCCGTTCTGGGTGCGGTTGTCCTGCGAGACGAAGTTCGCCGGCGGGTTGTTGACGTTGGTCGTGACGCTCAGCGTGCCGCTGCGGCCGTAGTGCACCATGCCGCCACCGTCGCCCGTGGAGAAGTTGCCGCAGACCTGGTTCTGCGCGACCCGATAGCCCGGCGTGCCGGTGTAGATCGAGATGCCACCGCCGCCGCCGGCGTTTTCGCCTGCGAGGTTGCCGTTCTTGAAGATCTCGTTGTGGTGGATGTTGACCAGCGGGCTGTTGGAGCCACCGGGGGCATCCATCGTGTCGCCGTTGCCGGCAGGCACGTTGACCAACAGGTCGGCGTGGCCGATGCGGATGCCGCCGTTGTAGAGGCCCTGGTTGCCCGTGATGCGGTTGTTCGAGATCTGGAGTTGCACCGCGTGGCCGTTGGCGACGATGCCGCCGCCGGTGTCGGCGCCGGTCACAGTGAAGCCGTCGATCTGCAGCGGCTTCAATGTCGTGGCTGCGAAAGCGCGGTTGTTGGCGGCCGCTGCGGCCGCATGTTGCAGCACGAAGAAGCCAGAAGATTCCTCGGTGGCGAACAGCAGCGGGGCGTTGTCGACGGAGTCGCCGGAGAGGCAGGCTGCCAGGTCGGCCGGCAGGGTCTGGCCTTCGACCAGCGCGTCGCGCATGCCCTGGACGAAGACGAGGTTGCAGACCTTCTCGCGCCAGGCCTGCTGGCGCAGGTACTCGGCGCCGGTAGAGGCGTTGACGATGGACACCGGGGCGCCGTAGCCCTGCACACGCACGCGCTTCCAGACGATAGGCGACTCTTCGTACACGCCGGGAGCGACGGTGATCAGGTCGCCGTCGGCCGCCGCGTCGATGGCCGACTGGATGGTCTGGTACGCGTAGCCCGCCGACTGCCCCACGGTGATCGGCTGGGACATGCCCGGCCGGGGCGCTCCAACGTGCAAGGTGACACCGCGCGCGCTCTTGTTCTGGTTGTTGTGGACGACCTCGATCGTGCCGCCGGCCGCAGGGGCCGCGAACGTGATCTCGGTGTTGTTCCAGCTCAGCGTCGGAACTTCAACGCCGTTGACCAGCAGCTTGCCGAAGCCCTTGGTGTCGCCGAAGCCGAAGTTGCGGGTGAAGGTCTTCGGTGCCACGTCGGCCGTGCCCGGCGTGCCGAGGTTGGTCTGGTCGTAGGCCGGGTTGCTCACCAGCGTCGGGCCTTGCGAGACGACGCGCACCGTGCTGCCTGCAGAGGGTACCCAGGGGCCGGGTTCGATGCCGTTGATCAGCGTGGTGCCGGTCACCATCTTAATGCCGGGCGTCACGTCCGGGGCTTCGCAGTCCAGCGCGTACTGCGACGGGCCGGCGAAAGCCGCGATCGGCAGCACCGGGGTGTCGAGGTAGGTGGTCTTGCCCGGCAGGTACTGGAAGGTGTAGCAGTACTGGCTGTACTGCGGGTTGTAGTGCGGGTCGAGCACGGTGGCGCCAGTGACAGGGTCCTTCATGGTCGGTGCGTTCAGGCACACGTTGACCATGTTCGGGGCCACGCCCGAAGGCAGCGGCACGTTGTAGGCGAAGGTCGACGGGACCATCGCGTTGTAGGTGCCGTAGCGGTCGGAGTAGACGCGGTTGATCTCGTTGCCGGCGTAGTCGCGGATCGAGATCGGCATGAAGGGCGGCGCGTACTTCTCGCCGAAACTCGGTGCGTACGGGTCGAACTCGTTGGCGAGGTCGTCCAGGATCATGCCGACGATGTGGCCGGCGATCGGCGCCTTGGCGAACATGTGGAAGTCGGAATACGGGTTCATGCCCGGGGCCACGACCACCAGCTTCTTGTTGCAATAGGGGCGCGGCCTGGCGCCGTCGCGGAAGCGCTCGGGGATCTCGACGCCGGGGAAGGTGTCGAGCTCGGACGGCACGAGCAGCGGGATCGGCACCGGGTTGCCCGCGTCGTCGTACGTGATGCCCTCGCTGCGCGAGCCGAGGCATTCCGCCGGATTGGCCAGCGTGCCGGGCGAAAGCAGGTCGCCGAAGTCGACGTTCTTGTCTTCTTCTTTCTGGTGCTCGTAGCCATAGGGCGCGACACCTTCGGTCATGTAGCGGCCGGGCGGCAGTGCAATCGCAGCCACCTCGGCGCTGCCATTGACCGCTTCGCAGCTCGTGCCCGCGTATTCGCCGGCGGCGTCTCGCAGCACGACCACCTTGGCGCCGACCGGGCAACGGTCGACGAAGGCCCAGCCACCGTCGAACACGCCGTCACGCACCTGGTTCCAGATGCGCATGCCGTCGTAGCACTTGCTGTGGCCCGCCTTCGTGGCGAAGGAGTAGCCGGCACGGTCGGTGTAGGGCTTGGGGTCGACGCAGTCTTCGGGCATCGACTTGTCGAAGCTGTCGGAGACGACGACCTGGATGGCATCGCCCTCGCCGGCTTCAGAGGGTTCGATCACACCGCGTGTCGGCGAGACCACCTTGTTCGCCGCGTTGAGCTGGTACAAGCGCACTTCGACGCTCGGGATCCCCGGCTCGTTGTTCTCGGCCGTGGCGAACTTGGGGTCGAACTCGGAGCGTGTCGACGCGTAGTGAATGACCCCGGTGATGCCGCCGTGATCGTTGGCCACGCCAGGTGCGTATTCCTTCTTGCCCCAGTGGATGACGTTGGTCTGGCCGAGGAAACCTTGCAGGTTCTGCAGCAGATTGGCCGAGCTCGGCGCGAGCGGGTCGGTCGTGCCGCCGAAGATGCGGTAGGGCAGATTGCTGTTCTCGGGCTGGGCTTGTGGCGTCAGGGTGGAGTTGGGCCACAGGCCTTCGGGCATGCCGAGCGCGGCGGGGTTCACGACCGCGCCACCGTTGTCGGCAATGATGGTCGCGCCCGTCGCCTTGAAGCGCGTGAAGTCGGTCTCCGCGACCATCCAGTTGAAGAACGGGAAGAACTCCGGGAACTCGTAGTGGCCTTCGTCGTCCGTGGCGGTGCTCTGGTAGATCGAGCCGTCGCGGAAGCGGATGTTGACGACCGAGCCCGGAATGCCCGGCTTGGCTATTCCGTCAGAGGTGAACGGGAAGCCTGTAGCGTCCTTGTCGTAGAAGACCTTGCCTTCGAGCTTGCTGAACCAGCTGAAGACAGGCACGTCACCGAGGGCCACGTCACCGCTCGCGGGCACCGAGAACTCGTAGTTCGCGATCACGTTGTCGAGCGGTTCGTCCCACACCGACAGCTGATAGCGTTGCCCTCGCCGCAGGCCGGAGATCCTGAACGTGCCGTCGGTGTTGCCGGCGCTCGTGTCGGGCGTTTCCGAGCACGCATTGGCATAGAGCGTGCGACCCAGGCCCGTGCCGGTGACGATCTCGTTGATCGCCACCCAGCATGCCGTCATCGGGGCCCCCGAGAAGAACTTGATGCCGGGCGGGCGTGACATGTGCGTGCTGACCACCTTGCCGGTGACGGTCGCTCCGCCGCTGTCCAGCAGGCCCGTCGCCGATGTGTCCTTGAAACGGCGGATGAAGCCGTGCCAGACGTGGTGGCCCGGGGGCCCGAATTCCTTGAAGAACGTCGGCTCGCCGGCCTTCACCCACGCGTCGACGCCCCAGGTGCCTTCGATCGTGGTGGTCTGGTGCCACTTGGACTGGTCGGGCACGAGCGGGCCGACCGGGATCTCATAGGCGCTGTCCCAGACCATCTGGTCCAGGTCGCCGTTCGCATTGCGGTGGGTGCGCTGGCTGGCCGTGCGAACCCAGATCGGGATGTTGGTGTCGCGCCCGTTGGCATCGGCAAAGTTGCAGCGCTTGGCGCTCGGCATCTCGCGCGGTGCCACCGAATAGATCGTGTACTTGGCCGGAGAGAGGTTCTTGATCCGCACCACGCCGTTGCGGTCGGTCCAGAGCTGGTTGGAGCCGGGCTTCGCGATCGCCAGCGCCCCGTTGCTGTCGTAGATGGGGGCGCCGGTGCCGGACTCGAACGCGTATTCGGTGCCCAGCCAGTTGCCGAAGGTGTCGGTGCCCACGCGGCCACCCGATGCGCCATAGGTGCCGCCGGCTTCGAACAGCTGCACTTCCCAGCCGCACAACGCCGGCTCCTGCTCGCCGGGGGAATCGGCTGCGCCGTTGACGGGAGAGTTGTCCTCGAACACGAAGACCGAGATCTGTGCGGTCTTGAAAGGCAGCTTGTTGACGGGCACGATGACCGTGCCGGCACCGGCGCGTATCGGCACACCGTTCATCGTGTAGCCGGTCGGCGGGTTGTTGGGATCGTTGAACCCGGGGTTGTCGGGCATCACCGTGACGAAGTAGCGCTTGCTGGAGTCGAGGTCGGTTACGTTGACCGTGTCGCCAATCGCATGGCCGACCTTGACGATCTTGGCGTGGCTGCGGTGGAAGGCCAGCGCGAGGGTCGGGTCGGTGTCCGGGTTGCCCGACAGTCCGGTCACGTCGGGCACAACCTCGAAGGTCGGATCTTCCTGGATCGTGTACCGGAAGCCACTGACCCACTCCGTGGCGCCTGGTCCCTTGACCTTGATCTCGACGGCCTCGGCGGCCGTCGCCAACCCGGCACCGGCCACAGCCATCAACACGCGGGCGACGAGGCCGGTGCAGGTGCGGTTCCAAATTCCACGAACGGTCGGTGATTCCATGATTCCCCCTGTAGCCCCGGAGCAGCCGGGCCAAAGGGCGGCCGGCTTCTTTACCTTCGGCGCCACTTTAGAAAGGCGACAGCGCGAGGAATCGGGGCGCTGACCCGCATCAAACGGTAGGGAGCCACCCCATGCCCCCCGAGTCGCGGGGTGCTGCAACAGGCTGTAACCCGCGCGTCTTATCGGTCCTTAATCGTGGCGAAGGTACGCTCGCCCTGGCCTTGGACAATTGCCTTGTCGAGGCGCCACGAACCGGTGCCAGAAGCCCGGGCCATTCCAGCGCCGGGTCTTGCACCCCGGCCCCACACCATGCGACTGCTCCTGGTTGAAGACGACGTTCTGTTCGGTGGCGCGCTGCAGAAATCACTGCTGCGCGCTGGCTATGCCGTCGACTGGATCCAGACCGCCACCGAGCTCGTGGGCTCGATGCGCTCGGCCGAATACGACTGCGTGCTGCTCGACCTGAACCTGCCGGGCGGCAGCGGCGAGGCCTGCCTGGCCCAGATCCGCGATCGCAGTGCCGGCCTCTCGGTGGTGGTGATCACCGCCAGCGGCGGCCTTCTGGACCGGCTGCGCCTGCTTGAACTGGGCGCCGACGACTATCTCGTCAAGCCGGTCGATCTCGACGAAGTCAACGCCCGGCTGCGCGCGATCATGCGTCGGGTGCAGCAGGCGCAGAGCGGCAGCGACGTGTTGTCGCATGGGCCGCTGCGGCTGCAGCCGGCGCGCCGCACCGCCACCTGGAAGGGCCAGCTGGTGCCCCTCACGAACCGCGAGTTCTGGCTGCTCGAGACGCTGGTGCGTAAGAAGAACCAGATCCTGTCGCGCGAGCGCCTCGAAGAGACGCTCTACGGCTGGGGCGACGAGATCGAGAGCAATGCGGTCGAGGTGTACATCCACCACCTGCGGCGCAAGTTCGATCCGACGCTGATCAGGACCGTGCGGGGCTTGGGTTATCAGCTGGGGGCCGAACCGCCGACCGAGTAGAGAGCTCGGGCGTTTCGGCCGGCGCCTGCACGCTGCGCGCAGGCAGGGCGCGGAACAGCACCTCGACGCGGAGCCCGCCGAGCGGCGACTCCAGAAGTCGGATCTTCGCGCCGTGCAGTTCGACCACCGAGAGCACGATCGACAAGCCCAGACCCACGCCTTCGCTCTGGGTGTGGGTCTGGCCCAGCCGATTGAAGCGCTCGAAAGCGCGCTCGCGGTCGGCGGCCGGAATGCCCGGGCCGGCATCGTCGACGGTCAACACGATGCTGTGGCCCTGCGACCAGGTCTGGACCTCGACCAGGCCACCGGCGGGGCTGTAGAGCACGGCGTTGGCGACCAGGTTGCGCATCAGGACCGAGAACGCAAAGCCGTGCCCGGACAGGCTCGTTACTGAAAAGCGCGTGCCGAGCATGACCGCCTTGGCCGCCAACCGTGGCCCCAGGTCCTGCATCACCTTCTGGTAGGTGTCGGGGATGTTCACGAGCTCCGCGACGAAGCCAGAGTCGGTGGGCACGCCCTCGATGCGCGCCAGATCGAGCAGCTGATCGAGCATGTGCGAGGCGCGGTCGACACCGGTACGCAGCATTTGCAGCGCTTCCTGCAACTCGTCGTCGTTGCGTGCCGAGCTGGCCAGCTGCGCCCAGGCCCGCAGGCCGGCCAGCGGCGTGCGCATCTCGTGCGCGGCCACCGACGTGAAGCGGCGCTCGGCCGACAGTGCATGGCCGACGCGCAGGAACAAGGTGTCGATCGACCCCAGGATCGGCATCAGCTCTTTCGGGGGGGCGTCGAGTCTCAGCGGGGTCAGGTCGAGCGGGTTGCGGTGCCGCAGCTGGTTGGCCATGGTGTCGATCGATCCGAGCGAGCGACGCAACAGCACCCACGTGGCGCCGAACACCAGTGCGAAGGGGATGAGCAGGAAGCCCACGTAGTACGCTGTCATGAGCCCGGTCTGCGACCAGCGTTCTTCGATGTTCTCGGCCACCTGGATCACGAACTTGCGGTCTTTCGTGGGCAGCGAGAAAGCGCGGTATTCCTCACCCTTGAGCTCGACGGTGTCGAAGCCCAGCCGCGACAGCGACATCAGCGGCCTGTCTGAAGCGGCTTCGTGGGTGCGCATCAGCAGCGCACCGTCGCGTGACCACACCTGGTAGCGGTACAGCAGCGCGGCGGTCGGCCGCGTCTTGAGGTTGTGGTACTTCATCGCCCCGGAGGCGTCTTCTTCGTTCAGCTCTTCTTCGACGAAAGACAGCACGGTCGCGGCCAGATGTTCGAGCCGCGAATCGAGCATCTGGTTTTCCTGGATGCTGGCAGCCGAGTAGATCGCCACGCCGCCGAACAGCAGCGAAGCGAGCATCGCAAAAGCGGCGATCAGCGCCATGCGCCAGCGCAGAGACCACGAGTAGACCCGGTCGATCATGGTGAGCGCCTCAGGGCAAGAGCACGGCCAGTTCCTGATCGAAGCTGTCGATGCTTCGAACGGGCGCGCCTTCGGCCGACAGCAGCACGACCTTGAAATCGTGCATGGTGTGCTCGCCATAGCGCCAGTAGCGCACGCCGAGCCGGTTCGCGATGCGGCGCGTCGACGCTTCGTCGCCAGAGAGAAACTGCCAGTTCGCGCGGTTCAGTTTTCGCGCGGCGCGGTACCCGGCCCAGTCGGCAGGCCGGTCCTGGCTGGGGTCGAGCCCGATGACGACGACGTTGATCGTGGCATGGCGCTCGTCGGCCAGCGCCTGCAATTGCTCGAGCACGCGCAGGCTGGTCGAACAGACTCGCCGACAGGCGCCGTACGCCATCGTCACCACCGTGGGCGTTCCGCGCAGTTGCTCGAGCCTGAAGGAATGCGACTGGTCATCGAGCCAGCGCCCCTCGGTGCGGTAGAGATCCTGCGCACGCGCGCTGTCCGACCAGCCACCAATGATGACGATGGCGGCTGCGGCGCAAAGCAGGCGAATCGGGTGCATGACGGCAGGGCGGGTTCTTGACAAAGCCTAACGCAATTGGCGAGTGACGCCGCATCGGCGGCAAGCGACGCGAGCGCGAACGCGTGAAAGATACGGCAAGCTGCTCCGCTCGAACAGCCCCGCCCGCGGGTTTCGGTGCCCCGAAATCAAGACGGTCTCGCTAGACTTGTCGGGCCACGCCGACCGCCGTTCGGCCCGGATCGACTCCGAAGGGGACTTGCGATGATGAGCAGACACTGGTTCACCAGACTCCTGGTGCCGACAGGTGCAGTGGCCGCCGCTTGTCTTCTGCTGGCACCGCCCGCACACGCCGACGACCAGGCCGACAAGATCAAGGCGCTCGAGAAGCGCCTGGAGCGCAGCGTGCAGCTGATCGAGACGCTGGCCGCGCGCGTGGCCGAACTCGAGCGTCGCGCAAAGAGCCAGGCAGCGACCACCGCCGAACGCGAGCCCATCGCAGCACACGTCGAGCAGTCCAAGGACATCGTGCTCCTGCAGGAAAGTGTCACGCAGATATCCGCGGGCCTGAGCAAGCGTGAGCAGGACACCGGCTTGCCGCTGCACGGTTTTGCCGACGTTGGCGCCGGCTGGTCGAGCGGCGCCGACACGCAGAAGCTGCGCGGGTTCAGCGTCGGAACGCTGGACCTGTATCTGACGCCGCAGTTCGGCGACCGCGTCAAGGCCCTGGCAGAGATTGCCTTCGAGTTCGAGCGCGACGGCAAGGGCGAAGTCGAGATAGAGCGCCTTCAACTGGGCTACACCGTGAGCGACGCTCTCACGGTGTGGGCCGGGCGCTTCCACACGCCCATCGGGCTGTGGAACACCTCGTACCACCACGGGGCCAACCTGCAGACATCGATCTACCGCCCCCGGTTCGTGGAATTCGAAGACAAGGGCGGCATCATCCCGGCGCACTCCGTCGGCCTCTGGGCCAGTGGCAAGACCCGGCTCGGTGGCGGAAAGCTCACCTATGACAGCTACCTGAGCAACGGGCCGCGCATCAACAACGGCCGCCTCGACCCGAACACGTTCACCGACGACAGCAGCGGCAAGATGCTCGGCTTCAACCTGGGGTACCAACTGGCCGGGCCTCTCGGCGGGCTGACGACCGGCCTACACGGCTTCGGCTCCACCGTGACCGCGAATGCGAATTCCGGTGCCACGCTCGGCCAGACCCGTCTGCGCATGGGTGGTGCCTACTTCGGCTATGACGCCGACGACTGGGAAGCCATCGGCGAGTACTACGGCTTCAGGAACACCGAGCAGGCGGGCGGTGCCGCTCGGTCGAGCCGGGCCTGGTTCGTTCATGTCGGCCGCACCTACGGTTCGCTGACGCCATTCGTGCGCTACGAGCAGGCGTCGCTGGACTCTCAGGACAACTACTTCCGGACCCAGCTTGCAGGCAAGTCCTACCGGCGAAGTGTGGTCGGGGCGCGCTATGCACTGGGCTCCCGGTCGTCGCTGAAGTTCGAGCTGAGCCACACCAAGGAGGCGCCAGCGCTGCTGCTCGACGAGAACGGAGTGTCGACCTCGTGGCCGGGTGCCAGCTTCCGGCGCGCTTCGCTGCAGTACTCGATCGCCTTCTGAGCGGCGGGCGATGAAACGCTTTGTCTTCGCGTGCCTGTCGATCGCCATGCTGGCTCATGGCAGTGCGATCGCAGGCGAAGTGATCGCGCACCCGAGCGTGAGCCTCAGCAGCGAAGAGATCCGCGATGTCTTTCTGGGTGAAAAGCAGTTCGCCGGGACGCTCAAGCTGGTGCCCGTGGACAACACGGCGATCCAGACTGAATTCCTGTCGGGGGTGCTGCAGACCGATGCACAAAAGTACGCTGCCCGATGGACCAAGAAGACTTTCCGCGAGGGCCTGGCTGCCCCGGCGCGCAAGGGCAGCGATGCCGAGGTCGTGGAGTTCGTTCGCACGACCCCCGGCGCGGTGGGCTACGTGAGCCGGCCCCGACCGGGAGTCAAGGTGCTTGAAAGGTTCTAGGGCCTGTCAACGCTGCGGCACGGCCGCCTTGGCGACGATGACCGGTGCTGAAGACAGCGGCGCTTGAGACTCGACCTGCGCCGGGCGGGCCAGCGAGGCGACCGCGTCGAACAACCAGACCGTGAGGCCCACGTAGGCGATCGCGATGAAGAGACGGGCTTCGGGAGAGAGTTTCATGATGACGATCCGATGGTTTGGATGGCACGGCAGTGCGGGTTCGAGAGACTGCAATCCAGTTTAGGAACCGGCCGCGGCTTCGGCAGACCACGTTCTAGGGTGGCGCAGGCGGGCACCCCTAGTTCGTGCACTCATGGCCGGCCGCCGGATACGATCGACACCCTGCGCCTTGCCATCTCGCAGCCATCAAATGACCCTCACCGAACTCCGCTACATCGTTGCCGTGGCCCGCGAGCGCCACTTCGGGCGTGCTGCCGAAGCCTGCTTCGTGTCGCAACCGACGCTCAGCGTCTCGATCAAGAAGCTCGAGGAAGAGCTCGACGTGAAGGTCTTCGAGCGCGGTGCGAACGAGGTGACAGTCACGCCGCTGGGCGAAGAGATCGTGCGCCAGGCGCAGACCGTGATCGAGCAGGCCGCGGCGATCAAGGAGATCGCCAAGCGTGGCAAAGACCCGGTCTCGGGCCCGCTGCGGCTGGGCGTGATCTACACGATCGGCCCCTACCTGCTGCCCGACCTGGTGCGCCAGGCGATCGAGCACGTGCCGCAGATGCCGCTGATGCTGCAGGAGAACTTCACCGCCAAGCTGCTCGAGATGCTTCGCGTCGGCGAGCTCGACTGCGCGATCATGGCCGAGCCTTTCCCCGACACCGGCCTCGCGGTGGCGCCGCTCTACGACGAGCCCTTCATGGCGGCGGTGCCCAAGACCCACGCGCTGGCCAAGCGCAAGAACCTGAGCACCGAAGAGCTGAAGAGCGAGACCATGCTGCTGCTCGGCACCGGCCACTGCTTTCGTGACCACGTGCTCGAGGTCTGCCCCGAGTACGCACGCTTCGCCAGCAGCGAGGCCGAAGGCATCCGCAAGAGCTTCGAGGGTTCGTCGCTCGAGACCATCAAGTACATGGTGGCCTCGGGCATGGGTGTCACGGTGGTGCCGCAGCTCAGCGTGCCCAAAGACGCGCAGCCGCACATCAAGTACATCCCGTTCACGAAGCCGGTGCCCACGCGCCGCGTGGTGCTGGTGTGGCGCCGCACCTTCACGCGCTACGAAGCGATCGCGGCGCTGCGCAACGCGATCTACGCCTGCCCGCTCGAAGGCGTGAAGCGGCTCTCTTGACCGGCGGGCCGATCAGCCGGTCGTGAGCGTGGCGTAGAGCACGGTCAGCACGAGCACGACGAAGCAGAACGCTCCGAGAAAGTCCGAAGAGGACCGGGTCTTCTTGAGGGTGGCGGCGGGCTTGTTCATGAATGAATCATCTCGTCACATTCGTGAATTGCACACCCCCGCGAATACGGGATGTCAGTTACCCGAACCGGGAAAGCCCGCTTGCCACCCCCTCACCCGGCCCGTCAGCGGAACACGTCCTTCGCGATGCCGGCCGCACTGAACAGGTAGTCGCGCGAGTCTTCGAGCTGGTTGCGCAACCGGTTGAGGTTGGTGTCGAGCAGACGCCCTTTCCACTTGCGCACCTTGCCGGCGACGATGACGGTTTCGACGTTGGAGCGTTCCATCAGCGAGACCACCGCGCCGGGCACGCTGTTGAGCGGCGCCACGTTGATCGCTTCCGCGTCGAGGATGATGATGTCGGCTTCCTTGCCCGGTGTGAGCGAGCCGACCTTGTGGTCGAGCCTCAACCCCTTGGCACCGTTCAGCGTGGCGTAGCGCAGCACGTCGCGCGTGGTCAGCAGGTTGGGCACGCCGGCAGCCGGCGTCGGGTACTGCGTGGGTGGCGACAGCGTGCCTTGCTCGAGCACTATCTGGTTCACCAGCGCACGCTGCACGTTCATGGTAGAGCGCATCTGGGTGAAGAAGTCGGCCGTGAGCGTGCACTCCACGTCGGTGCTGAGCGACGGCTCCATGCCCAGGCTCTGCATCTTCAGGATCGGCGGCATGCCGTGGCGCATGTTCATCTCGATCGGCACCGCGAGCGACACGTGGGCGCCGGCGTCCTTCGCGCGCTGCCAGCCCATGTCGGACATGCCAGTCATGTGCACGAACAGGTTGTCGGGCCCGAGGCCGAGCGTGCCGCTGTCGCCGCCCTTGCCCTGTGCGAGCAGGTCGAAGATCGGGCGGATGCCGAACGGCGACAGCACATGGCAGGCCACCTGCAGGCCGAGCTCGCGCCCGATCTTCCAGGCCTGCTCGTAACCCGGCAGGTAGAGCTCGCCGCCCATCACCATCGTCATCAGCTGGTCGTTCGACGAGAACCACTGCTTCTTGATGCGGGCCGCGTCGCCCGGGTACTTGTTGCCCGGGTTGGTGCCGAGGATCGCAGCGCCCGCGCTCTCGAAATAGCCGAACACGGCGCGCCGGCCCGAGTCCATGATGCCCTTGATCGCGGCGTCGGAGTGCTGCGGCGAGTGGTGGATCTGCGAGATGTCGTGCACCGTCGTCACGCCCGCGTCGAGCTGGCTGAGCGAGCCGAACAGCTGGTTGATGTAGACGTCTTGCGGGCGGTAGACCGGCGCGAACTTGAGCAGGATGTACTCGAAGTAGGTCGGGTCGGCGCTGCGCGAGCCCGAGCCGTCGTTGATCAGGATGCCGTCGGCCAGAAAGCTGCGCAGCGCGGTCTCGAACAGGTGGTGGTGGGTGTCGATGAAACCCGGCATCACGATGCGGCCGCGCGCGTCGATCTCGGCCGCGCCGCCGGCGTGCAGGCTGCGCCCGATGGCCACGATCTTCTTGCCTTCGACCAGCACGTCGGCCTGCGCGAAGTCACCGACCTTCGGGTCCATCGACATCACGGCGCCGCCGCGGATCACGTAGCGCCGGCCATGCCGGCCGCTCTCTTCGGGCTCGCGGTCTTCGTGCGCCGCGGCCGGGCCGGCCGCGAGCAGGTTGAACGCGGTGGCTGCCGCACCCGTCGCGGCCGCGGTCTTGAAGAAGTTTCTTCGCGAGCCGAAATGGTTCTGGGGTTTCCCTTCGTCACAGAGTCTGCACATGGCCTTGTCTCCTGCAAAGTGAGTCACGCCCAGCCATGACCCGTTGTTGGTTTGTCTGCTCACGCAGTGCTGGGTGATTCGAACTCAGATCGGTGTGTCGACGAACCCCGCGCGTTGTGGCCAGAGGTTGGTGAAAGCGTGCACCTGCGATGCACCGTAGAGGCCGGCGCGCGTGAACGGCTCTTGCGTCAGCCACGCGAGCGCCGAAGCACGGTCGGCGAAGTCGATCACGAGCAGGCTGCCGCGCATCGTCTGGCCGTCTTCGGCGAGCAGCGGGCCAGCGAACGCGATGCGATTGGCCACCTGGGCGAGATACGCCTTGTGCTCGGGCCGCACGCGCTGGCGCAGGTCACCGGCATCCGCGCGGTCGGTCAGGTGGAAAGCGAACAGCATGGCACTCAGCCGCCGTGCCGACTCCGCAGCACTTTGGCCGCTTCGACCATCGCGCGCAGTTTGCCGATGGCGGTTTCGCGCGGCAGGTACTTCATGCCGCAGTCGGGCGCGAGGATCACGTTTTCTGCCTTCACGTAGGGCAGTGCACGCTCGATGCGCTGCACGATGGTGTCGACCGTCTCGACGGCCGGGTCGGAGAGGTCGATGCAACCCACCATCACCCGCTTGCCGTCGAGCGCCTGCAAGGCCGAGCAGTCGAGGTGCGATTGCGCGGTCTCGATCGACACCTGCTTGCAGCTGCACTGCGCCAGTTCGGGCAGAAAGGAATAGCCGCTCGGTCGCGCGTGGATGATCGCGGCGTAGCCGAAGCAGATGTGCACCGCGGTCGTGCCGGTGATGCCTTCGAGCGCGCGGTTCAGCGCGGCCAGGCCGTATTGCCGTGCCTTCTCGGGGCGCGCCTGCATGTAGGGCTCGTCGATCTGCACCACGTCGGCGCCGGCCGCGAACAGGTCGCGGATCTCGGCGTTCACGGCGGCGGCGTAGTCCATCGCCGCTTCTTCTTCGCTCTTGTAATAGTCGTTCTGAGCCTGTTGCAGCATCGTGAACGGGCCGGGCACGGTGATCTTCACCATGCGGTCGGTGTTGGCGCGCAGGAACTTCAGGTCGTCGACCTCGACCGCGTGCTTGCGGCGGATCTTGCCGACGATGCGCGGCACCGGGTTCGGGTGGCCCGAGCGGTCGAGCGCGGTGCCGGGGTTGTCGAGGTCCACGCCTTCGAGCGCGGTCGCGAAGCGGTTCGAGTAACTCTCGCGCCGGATCTCGCCGTCGGTCACGATGTCGAGGCCCGCTTCTTCCTGCGCGCGGATCGCGATCAGCGTGGCGTCGTCTTGCGCCTCTTCAAGGTATTGGGGCGGAATGCGCCACAGCTCGCGCGCCCGGGTGCGCGGCGGGAAGCGCCCTGCCAGCTTTTCGCGGTCGATCAGCCAGTCGGGTTGCGGGAAGCTGCCGACGATGGTGGTGGGGAACAGCATGATGAGGTCGTCTCCGTTGTCGTGGTGTTCACACGCCCAGGTAGGCGCGCTGGATTTCTGGGCGGGCGAGCAGTTCGTCGGGCGCACCGTCGGCGACGATGCGGCCTTCTTCGAGCACGTAGGCGCGGGTCGAGACGCCCATCGCCATCACGACGTTCTGCTCGACCATCAAGACCGACATGCCTTCGGCGTTGATGCGCCGGATCGCCGCGAACATGTCGTGCACGATGAGTGGCGACAGGCCGAGCGAAGGTTCGTCGAGCAGCAGGAGCCGGGGCCGCGCCATCAAGGCGCGGGCGATCGCGACCATCTGCTGCTGCCCGCCCGAGAGCTCGCCGGCCGGGGCCGCGAGCTTTTCCTTCAAGACCGGGAACAGCTCGATCGCTGCTTCGAGCGACTGCTTGCGCTGCGCTTTCGCGGCCGGCAAGTAGCTGCCGAGCTCCAGGTTCTCGAGCACGCTCATGCCGGTGAACAAACGCCGGCCTTCGGGCACGATCGCGATGCCGGCTTCGCAGAAGCGGTGCGGTGCGAGTTGCGTGATGTCGTGGCCTTCGAACACGATGCGCCCGGCGCGCGCGCGCAAGATGCCGGCCAGCGTGTTGATCAGCGTGGTCTTGCCGGCGCCGTTCGGGCCGACGACGCACAGCAGTTCGCCGCTGCGCACTTCGAGCGACACACCCCAGAGCGCCGGTGCCGCGCCGTAGGCCACCTGCAGGTCGTGGACTTCAAGCATGGGCCGGCTCCATCGGTGGCGCCGGCGGCGCGTGCGGTTTGCCCAGGTAGGCGGTCATCACTTCGGGGCGTTGCATCACGTCGGTGGCGCTGCCTTCGGCCAGCAGCTCGCCGTGGTTGAAGACGACGATGCGGTCGGTCAGCGCCATCACGGCACGCATCACGTGTTCGACGAACACGATGGTCGAACCCTGGTCGCGGATGCGCCGGATCAGCGCCACCGCGTCGTCGATCTCGCTCGGCGTGAGGCCGCACAGCACTTCGTCGAGCAGCACCAGGCGCGGGCGCGAGGCGAGTGCGCGCGCGAGTTCGAGGAACTTGCGCTGGTGCAGGTTGAGGTCGTCGGGGTGCGCGTTCGCCTTCTCGGCCAGGCCGGTGAATTCGAGCCAGTCCATGGCCTGCCGGCGCGCGTCGGCGGGGTCGGGCACGGAGCCGCCGAACATCGTGGCCAGCGCCACGTTGTCGAGCACCGTCATGTGCGGGAACGGGCGCGGGATCTGGTACGTGCGCGCGATGCCGGCCGCGGCGATGCGGTGCGCCGGCAGGCCCGTGAGGTTGCGGCCTTCGAAAACGATCTCGCCGGCGGTCGGTGTGTAGTGGCCGCTGACGACGTTGATGAAGGTCGACTTGCCCGAGCCGTTCGGGCCGAGCAGGCCGAGGATCTCGCCGCGCCGCACCTCCACGTCGACCCCGGCCAGCGCACGCACGCCCTTGAACGACTTCTGCAGGCCGCGCACACGCAGCAGCACTTCGCCGTGGTTCGCGGGCGTGCTGGTGGCAGCGCTGGCGGGTGCGGGCGCCGCGGCGGCCAGCGACGAAGGCGCGTGCGCTGCCCCCGGCGCCGCGGCCGGCTTGCCGAACAGCTTCTTCAGCCGCAGCAGGATGCCGTCGGGCATGAACAGGATCGCGGCGATCAGCACCACGCCGATCATCGCCTTGCCGGCGATCGCGTGGTCGGCGGCGGTGAAGCTGTAGAGCAGCGCCGTGATCGCGACGGCGCCGACGGCCGGGCCGGCCCAGTGGCGTGTGCCGCCGAGCACGCTCATCAGCACGACCGTGAGCGGCACGGTGATCGTGAACACGTCGCCCGCCGTCACGTACGACAGGAACAGCGCGTGGATGCCGCCGGCCGCGCCGGCCAAGGCGCAAGAGATGGCGAGCGCGATCAGTTTGTAGCGGTAGGTCGGCACGCCCATCACTTCGGCGGCGTCTTCGTCGTCGTGGATCGCGAACAGGCCGGCGCCGAACTTCGAGACGAAGATCGCCCACGCGACCAGCATCGTCACCGTGGCCGCGGCCAGCGCCAGCAGGTAGAAGGTGGACGATTGCGTCGGCCCGATCTTCGGCACCGGCACGCCGCTGAGCGGCACGCCGTTGCCACCGTCGATCGGCGTGTTGACGACGATGGTGCCGATCACGAAGGTGATCGCCAGCGTGAGCAGCGCGAACAGTTCGCCACGCACGCCCTTGACGCGGAACACGACCGCGCCGAGCGCCACGCCGAGCACCGCGGCCACCAGCGCGGCGGCCGGCAGCGTCCACAGGAACGGCCATTCGTAGCGTGCCAGCAGCGTGCTCGTGGTGTACAGGCCGGCGCCGAAGAAGGCGCCGTGGCCGAACGAGAAGTAGCCGGTGTAACCCGAGAGAATGTTCCACGAGGTCGCGAGCACGATCCAGTGCAGCATCAGGTACAGCAGCGAGTCGTAGAACGCCGGCAGGCCGAGCTGCGGCACGAAGGCCAGCGCGACGGCGGCGGCAACGATGATCAGCGGTGTGCGCTTCATCACGAGGCCTTTCCCGGGCGCAGCACCAGGATCAGGATCAGCAGCGTGAACGAGACGATCGGCGCCCACGACGGCGCGGTCACGGCCATCGTGATGGCTTCGCTGACACCGATCACGGTGCCGGCGATCAGCGGCCCGAGCGCGCGGCCCAGGCCGCCCAGCATCACGGCCGCGAACACGACGCCGACCCACGCGTACATTTGCGAGGGTGCGAGCGTGAAGCTCAGCGCCAGGCACACGCCGGCGATGCTGACCAGGGCCGAGCAGGTGCCGGCCAGCAGCAGCGCGTTGCGTTTCTGGTTCACACCGAAGGCCGACGCGATGGGCGCGTCTTCGGCAGCGGCACGCATCGCGCGGCCGAGGTCGGTGTAGCGCAACACGGCCCACACCGCGAGCGAGATGGCGACCGCGAGCACCAGCGTGATCAGCTCGGGCACCGGCATGTAGAGCCCGGCCAGCTTGAACTTGTGCTCGCCGTAGCTCGATTCGAGCTTGCGGAAGTCGGCCGTCCAGATGGTCTGGATGACCGCTTCGATGATGCCCATCAGCCCGAAGGTCAGCAGCAGCGAGTTGAAAGGCGTGACCTTGAAACGCGCCATCACCCAGTGCAGGCCCGCGCCGAGCGCGAAGAACGCGGGCACGATCACGCCGAGCGTCAGCAACGGGTCCACGCCCTTCGACGCCATCTGGTAGCAGACGTAGGCGGCGAGGAACGCGAACGCGAAGTGCGCGAGGTTGATGAGCTTGAGCAGGCCCCAGCTCAGGCTGAGGCCCAGGCCCATCAAACCGTACAGCGCCCCGACGAAAACGCCCGAGAGGATGCTTTGCGACAGCAGCGAGAGGCTGGGCAGCGTGAAACCCGACATGTGAAGGTGCTTACGGCGCGAGCAGCTTGGCGCCGCCAGAGGTGACTTCCTTCGGCCAGACCACGACCCACTTGCCGTTCTGCACCTGCTTCACGCGCATCAGGTCGTCACCGAAGTTGCCGGTGCCGTTGAAGCGCAGCTTGCCTTGCAGCGTGTCGACGCGGTTGGCCTTGATCCAGTCGGCGATCTTCTTGTCGTCCAGGCTCTTCGTGGCCACGACGCCGGCTTCGAGAATCTGCCAGGCGGTGTACGACGCCGCGGCCTGGGTTTCGACCGACGGGTCGGCCAGGCCGGCCTTGGTGGCGCGGTCGCGGTAGATCGCCACGAACTCGGCTGCGCCGGTGTTCGCGGTGAAGGGCGGCTGCTCTTCGAAGATCGTGACCGACAAGGCGTTCTTCGCTTCGGGCAGCGACACCAGCGGCCCCGGCGACGGGTACAGGTAGAAGTGCTGCGGCGGGGCGTAGTCGATCTTCTTCATCGCGTCGAGCAGCAGGTTGCCGTCGAGGCCGATCGCACCGACCCACACGAAGTCGGGCTTGGCGTCCTTGATGCGGTTGGCGATCGGGCCGAAGTCGCGGTTGCCGAAGTCCCACTCGAGGAACAGCACTTCATTGAGGCCGCGCTTCTTCATCACCTCGCGCGCGCCGGCCGACATGAACTGGATCGACGGGAACTTGCTCGTCACCACGGCCACGGTCTTCGGCGGCTTGGGGCCGGCGGCGAGCGCGTCGAACACCGTGTTCGGCACGGTGACGGCCGGGTCGCTGCCGAGCGACCAGGCCGGGAACTGCATGTCGTACTTGGCGAGCGACGGAATGCCCAGCGTGTGGTGCACCAGCACCTTGTTGTAGCGCTGCGCCACGCCCATGGCCGAGAGGATCGCGCCGGTGGCATACGGGCCCATCAGCAGGTCGACCTTGTCGGCGGTGACGAGCTGCTCGTACAGCGTGCGCGCCAGGTCGGGCTTGGACTGGTCGTCTTTCACGACCCACTCGATCGGGCGGCCGAGCCAGCCGCCGCGCTTGTTGGCCTGCTCGATGTAGATGTCGCCGACCAGCTTGTGGACCTGGGCGGTGGCCGAGAGCGGGCCGGTCAGCGCGAGCGTGCTGCCCACACGCACCGGCGTACCGGCTTGGGCGAAGGCCAGGCCCGAGAGGCCGAGCAGCGTGGCCGCGACGGCGCTGCGGCGTGAAAGGTTCAGGGTGTTCATCAGGCTTGTCTCCTTGTTGATCAATCGACTTGTGCGCCGGAGCGCTTTACCAGTTCGGCCCATTTCACGAGCTCGGTCTTGTTGAACGGCAGCATTTCCTCAACGCGCATGGCACGCTGTTCGATGCCCTGCTCGCGCAGCCTGTTCGCCACGTCGGGCTGGGCGAGTGCGCTCGCGGCGGCCGTGCGCAGCGTGCCGAGCGTGGCCGGCGGCGTGGCCGCGGGCGCGTACAGCATGAACCAGGCAACGAGGTCGAAATCGGCCACGCCTTGCTCCATCAGCGTGGGCACGTCGCTCGCTGCAGCACTGCGCACGGCGCCGCTCGCGCCGAGCGCACGCAGCTTGCCGGCCTTGATCTGCGGCATCACCGCGGCCGGGTGGTAGAACAGGAAATCGACCTGCGCTGCGATCACGCTCGTCATCGCGACCGCGCCTTCCTTGTAGGGCACGTGGATCATCTTGCCGCCGAGGCGCTGTGCGAGCAGCTCGCCGGCCAGGTGGCCCGAGGTGCCGTTGCCGGCCGAGGCGAAGGTCACGCCTTCGGGGCGTGCGGCCAGCGTGGCCAGGTCTTTCAGCGTCTTGGCGGGCGAGTTCGCGGCCACGACCAGCAGGGTCGGCGTGTAGCCGATGAATGCGACGGGCGCAAAGTCGCGCAGCGTGTCGTAGGGCAGCTTGCGGAACAGCGCGGCGTTGATGGCGTGGGTGCCGACGGTGCCCATCACCAGCGTCTTGCCGTCGGGTGCCGACTTGGCGACCTGGTCGCTGCCGACCGAGCCGCCGGCCCCGGCGCGGTTGTCGACGATCACGGTCTGGGCGAGTTGTTTGCCCAGGCCTTCGGCCACGACCCGGCTCACGGTGTCGGTCGTGGTGCCGGGGCCGAAGGGCACGACCATCTTGATGGCGCCGTTGTCTTGCGCGTGGGCGATGCCGGCAAATGCCAGCAGGCTGGCAGCGAGCACATGGCGGCGGGTGGTCGGGGTCATGCGTCGGCTTTCGTGGTGCGGGCCTTCACGGCAGCGCGGATTTCTTCGTTGTGTTCGCCGAGCGTGGGCGGGGGGCGGACGTCGAGCGCACGCTGGCCGTCGAACGAAACCGGCGAGCGCACGGTGCGGAACAGGCCCATCACCGGGTGCTCGGCCGAGGCCGTGAGTTCCAGGTGCACGGCCTGCGGGTCGGCGAGTGCTTCGCTGGTGTCGTACATCGGCGCGTGTGGCACGTCTTGCGCCTGCAGGCGCTGGCACCACTCGTCACGCGTTCGGTGCTTGAAACGTTCGCCGAGCAGTTCGATCAGCGTTTCCTGGTTGGCGATGCGCGCGTCGCGTGTGGCGAACCGTGCGTCCTTGAACAGGTCGGGTTGTTCGATCGTCACCGCCAGGCCTTGCCAGAATTTCTCGGGCGACGACATGTGCAGTGCGATCCACTTGCCGTCGCTGCACTCGAGCACATAAGACTGCGACACACTCGGCCGGCTGTAAGGGCCCATCACTTCGTTGACCTGAAAGAAGTGCGTGAAGGCGTCGAGGTTGAAGTGCGCCATCGCCTCGAGCATCGAGACTTCCACGGTGCGGCCGACGCCGGTGCGGCCGCGCTCGAACAGCGCGCCCATCACACCGTAGGCGGCATAGAAGCCGGTCAGCGAATCGGCGATCGCCGGGCCCACGACACGCGGGTTCTGCGGGTTCACGAGCAGGTTCAGAAAACCGCTCGCGGCCTGCGCCACGGTGTCGTAGGCGGGGCGGTTGGCGGCCGGCCCGGTGGCGCCGAAGCCGCTGATCGAGCAGTAGATCAACTTCGGGTTCAAGGCCCGCAAGCGCGCTTCGCCGGCGCCGAGCTTGTCGGCCACGCCGGGACGGAAGTTCTGGATGTAGACATCGGCATCGGCGATCAGCGCGTCGAACACGTCGCGGTCCGCCGCGTCTTTCGTGTCGAGCGTGATGCTGCGCTTGTTGCGGTTGTAGGTCTGGAAGTGCGGGCTGTACAGGCCGTCCTTGAAGGCGCGGAACGGGTCGCCGGTCTTCGGCATCTCGACCTTGACCACGTCGGCGCCCAGGTCGCCGAGCAGCATGCCGGCGGCCGGGCCCGTGATGAACGTGCCTTGTTCGACGACCTTCAGGCCTTGCAGGACCTTGATCATTCGTGGGCACCGAATCCGGCAGGAACTTCGCCGTCGTAGACCATCTCGCGCGTCGCCTGGTACGACAGCGCAAAACCGATCGGCTGCGAGATTTCTTCGAGCAGGTGGGCGATCAGCCCGGCCGTGCGGGCCAGGATCGGCACGCCTTTGAGCGCCTGCACCGGGAAGCCGGCGCCGAGCAGCACGGCGGGGATGGCGCCCGAGACATTGAGCTTCAGGTCTTTCTTGAGCACCTGCGGCATCAGCGCTTCGACCGCTTCGGCGATCGCGACGAAACGCAGGTCGGTGCCGGCGGCACGCGCGACGTCGAACAGCGCGCCGACACGTTCGTCACGTTCCTTGTGCAATGGGTGGCCGTAACCCGGGATCGTCTTGCCGGCCGCACGCCAGGCCTGCATCACTGCGAGCGCCGCCGCGTCGACAGCGGTGCCGGCCTGCACTTGTGCGTCGATCTCGACATACAGGCGCCCCGCCGTTTCCGACGAACCGAGCACCACCGAGCCGCAGCCCAGGATGCCGGCCGCCACCGCGCCCTGCATCGCGTCGGGCGCGGCCGCGAAGGTCATGCGCGCGGCCTGCACGCTGGGCACCAGGCCGTGGTCGGCGATCGCCACCAGCGTGGCGTTGAGCACCGCCGCTTCGCCAGCCGTGGGCAGCCGGCCGTTGAGCAGCAGGCAGAAGTGTTCGACGAACGAGACCTTGCCGATCAGGTCTTTCGAGAGATCGCGCCCGCGCACGACGATGGTGTGTGCGTCCGACGTGGTGATGGACGTGCGGGGCACGGTGACCTTGCCGATCTTCATGGGAACCTTGGGCGTTGGGTGGGGCGTGGCGCGCAGGCCGCGCCGGAGTGGGTCGGCTCAGGCCGGTGTGGGCGCGAGGCGGAAGTCGAAGCTCGCCGAGTGGTAGGGCTTCTTCATCTCGCGGCCATCGACGGCCTTGCCCGCCGGGTGCTTGTCGAAGTCGACGACCAGGCTGTCGCGTTTGCCGAACACCGCGTCTTCGTTGATGTAGGGGCTGCCCGCGACGAAGATGTGCGTCGTCAGCATCACGTGCCCGGGGGCCGAGACCTGCATGTGGATGTGCCCCGGGCGGTAGATGCTGCGGCCGGTGGCGCGCATCATCTGGCCGACCGGCCCGTCGTCGGGGATCGGGTAGTACGCGGGCAGGATCGACCAGAACCAGTAGCGGCCTTCGGCGTCGGTGCGAAAGCGCCCGCGGGCACGCATCGTCGGCGTGTCGGACAGCTGCACGTCGTACTTGCCGTCGCCGTCGCCCGACCACACGTCGAGCAACGCGCCGGCCAGCGGTTGGCCGTTCACGTCGGTCACGCGGCCCATGTAGAACGCGGGTTCGCCGGGCACGCCTTCGCCGATGTCGGCGCCCAGCGGCAGGTCGGGCGCGCCGGGCCAGAAGAACGGGCCTTCGACGGTGGCTTCGGTCGCTTCGGTCGCGCCTTTCACGTTGCCGCTGGCGCGGGCCTGGGCCAGCGAGACGACCATCATCGACAAGCCCAGCGTGTCGGAGAGCAGAATGAATTCCGGCCGCCGCTCGGTCGAGATCTGGCCCACGGCGTTCAGGAAGTTCAGGCCCGCCAGCCACTCGTCGGGCTTCAGGTCGACTTCGCGCGCGAAGGCGTGCACGTGCTTGACCAGTGCCGTCATCAATTCGCGCAGACGCGGTTCCGGCGTGCCGTTGAACGCCGCCAACACGTCGTTCGTGAGCTTTTCCTGGTTGTATTCAGACATCGTCGCGGCTCCTTGCCGTGGGTCGAGCGGGTGGCGAATCGCCGGATCAGCGGTCGTAGATGTTGACGGCGCCGGTGTTGTGGACGACGCGCCCGCCCACGATCGTCAGCACCGAACCGAGCCGCTTGAGTGATTCTTCGGGAACGCTGAAGTAGTCGGCATTGAGCACCGTCAAGTCGGCCAGCTTGCCCACCTCGATCGACCCGAGTTTGTCTTCTTCCTTGCTGAACCAGCCGTTCTCACGGGTATACAGCCGCAAGGCTTCCTGACGAGTCAGGGTCTGCCCGGCATTGATGAGGACGCCCGAGCTGTTCCGGCCGGTCGTCATGTAGTAGAGCATCAGCCAGGGATTGAGCGCGGAGATCTGGGCCGAGTCGGAACCGGCGCCGACCTTGACGCCGCTGTCGACGACGGTGCGGTAGGGCGGCCCGGCAGCGGCGGGTGTGCCGGCCAGGTAGCGGAAGCCGTGCAACGCGACGCCGGCGCCGAGCTTCTTGAGCCGTGCGAGGCTGGCCGGCGTGATCGTCATGGCATGGGCCACCGACCAGTGCAGTGGCGCGATCGGCACGCTCGCGTTCAGGGCTTCCCAGGCATCGATCGCCACACTGTCCTCGGCCGCACTGAGGGTGTGCTGCTGGTAGATCCAGCCGCGTTCGGCCGCCTTGCGCACGGCCGCGGGATAATTGGACGGCGGCACGACCTGACCGAACAGCGGCCAGTTGGTGATGAACTCGCCGAGACCGCTGACGCGCAGCCAGTCGTCGCCGAAGTCGCGGAAAGAATTCTGCAGCCGGCGCGAAAGGATCGGGATCGCCTGCGCGTTGTCCATGCTCAGGAAGAAGATGCGCACCCGGACCTTCATGTCGTCGCTGCGGTGCAGCTCGAGCAGCGGGTCGTAGGCGGTGTAGGGGTCCCAGCTGGCGGCGCCGTCGAACACGAATTCGTCTTCGTGATCGGGCGAGCCCGGGATGAGAAAGCCGCCCATGTCGAAGTTCGAGGTGACGCCGAGCGAGGCCGCGTACGTCATGGCGTCCATGGTGCCGCGCTTCTTGTCGTCGAAGGTCTGCACCGAGCGCAGTGCGTTCAGGGCCGCGACCGTGGGTGCATTGGCCGCGATCGAACCGTCGGCGCCGACCACGATGCCGCGGCTCGCGAAGAATATGCGGCCAGCCGAGTTGGTGCTCGAGGGCCCGGTGAACCCGACCTGCAGGTACACCGGGTTGCCCGGCGCGATGGCGTCGAGCTCGGCCAGATTGGGCAGGCGTTTTTCGGTGAACTGCGCCGGGTTGAACCCGCCGATCGAGGTGATGAAGGCCGCTGTCGGTGCCGAGCGGATGCGCTTCTGGTAGATCGTGCGGATGTCGCCGAACGACGCCGCCGATTCGAGCGGCGTGTGGTGACCCGGGCGCAGCCCGAGCAGCACGATGTGGTTGTGGTTGTCGACGAGGCCCGGGGTGACGGTGCGGCCTTCGAGGTTGATGATCTGGCGGCAGCCGTGCGGCGCGAAGCTTCCGTCGTCGCGGCCGACCGCGGTGAACTTGCCGTTGCGCATCGTGACGGTCGAGACGACGCGGTTGGCGCTGTCCATCGTGTGGATGCGGCCGTTGATCAGCGTGGTCTCTCGGCCTTCGGGGCAGCTGCGGTCACGGTCGCGATCCCGATCGCGGCCGCGTGAGTCGTCGTCGTGGGCATGGCCGACGGCGCCGGTCAGTGCCAGCGCCAGTGCGAACGCCAGCCGCATGACCCGGCGCGCCGGGCTGGTTGAAAGTGTGTGCATGGTGTCTCCGTCGAGCGCCGCTGAAGCGGTCTGTGTGCACCGGGCGCCCCGGTGCTGGCTGCGCAAGGATAGGAAAGCGCCACCCTTCCGCAAAGTGAAATATTTGGATCGATATGATCGATGGCGTCGATCATTGATGAGGGTTTGTATGGAGCTGAGGCATCTTCGTTACTTCACGGCTTTGGCCGAAACGCTCAGCTTCACGCGCGCTGCGGAGCGTGTGCATGTGACGCAGTCGACGCTGTCGCACCAGATCCGCCAGCTCGAGGAAGAGGTGGGCCAGCCACTCTTCGACCGCATCGGCAAGAAGGTCGTGACGACCGAGGCCGGCGAGCTTTTTCTCGGCTTCGCCGGGCGCGCGCTCAAAGAGGTGGACCTGGGCATGGCGATGCTCAAGCCCGGTGCCGGCGGTCTGACGGGCCAGGTGCGCATAGGCGCCACGCACACCTTCAACATCGGCCTGATCCCGGAGTGCGTGGCGCAATTCCTGGGGCGCCACCCGACGGTGCAGGTGCGCGTGGAAGAACTGGCGGCCGACCAGATCGGCACCAAGCTGCACGCCGGCGAGCTCGACATCGGCATCGCCTACCGGCCCAATGGCCCGACCGACCTGTGGTTCGAGCCGCTCTACAACGAAGAGATGGTGCTGGTGGTTTCCGACGCCCACCCGCTGGCCGGGCGCAAGCGCATCCGCATGGTCGAGCTGCACCAGCAGCGGCTGGTTCTGCTGCCCGACTACTTCTCCACGCGCATGCTGCTCGAAGAGTGTTTCAAGGCGAGCGGCGCCGAGCCGCTGGTGGTGGCCGAGATGTCGACGATCGCACCCATGCTCGGGTTGGTGCTGCGCTCGGAGGTCGGCGCCATCGTCGCGATCAACGCGGTGCCGGCGGGCATGACCGGGCTGCAGATGATCCCGATCGAGAGCCCCACGCCGATCCGCACGCCGGGCATCCTGTGGCGGCTCGAAGGCGAGAAGGCGGCGCCGGTGCAGTCGTTCGCCGTGATCGTGCGCAAGACGGCCTTGGGCAACAGCCTGCGCCAGGAAGGGCCGGGCTGACCCGCCACGGCGGCGCGCCGTGCTTTGTTGTTAAAGTGACTTCAACCCCTTTCAACCCGGAGCATTCGAGCATGGCCAAGAGCAAAGCCCCCGCCGGCATGAGCATCAACATCGGCATCAGCGAAAAAGACCGCGCGGCGATCGCCGGTGGCCTGGCCAAGCTGCTGGCCGACACCTACACGCTCTACCTCACGACCCACAACTTCCACTGGAACGTGACCGGGCCGATGTTCAACACGCTGCACCTGATGTTCATGGCGCAGTACACCGAGCTGTGGAACGCGGTCGACCCGGTGGCCGAACGCATTCGTTCGCTCGGCCATCCGGCGCCGGGCTCGTACGCGCAGTTCGGCAAGCTGAGCTCGATCAAGGACGCGCCGGCGGTGCCGCCGAAAGCGCTCGAGATGGTGGCGATCCTGGTCGCCGGCCACGAGGCCGTGGCGCGCACCGCCCGCAGCATCTTCCCGCTGGCCGACAAGGCCGGCGACGAGCCCACCGCCGACTTGCTGACGCAGCGCCTCACGGTGCACGAACAGACGGCGTGGATGCTGAGGTCGCTGCTGGAAACCTGATCGCGCCCCGTTCGTGCGCATCGCGATCCTCACCTTCGACGGGTTCAACGAGCTCGACTCGTTCATCGCGCTCGGGCTGCTGAACCGGCTGAGCGCGCAAGGCTGGAAAGCGCAGATCACGAGCCCGAGCCAGCACGTCACGTCGATGAACGGCGTGACCGTGCAGGCGCAACAGCCGCTCGAGTTCGCCAACGAGGCCGACGTGGTGCTCTTCGGCAGCGGCATCTACACCCGCGCGATTGCCGAAGACCACGGCAAGGCCGGCGCCCTCCTCGACCGACTGCAGCTCGACCCGCTGCGCCAGATGATCGGCGCGCAGTGTTCGGGTGCCTTGCTGATGGCGCGGCTCGGGCTGCTGGCCGACATGCCCGCCTGCACCGACCTGACCACCCGGCCCTGGCTCGTCGAAGCCGGGGTGCGTGTCGAAGAGGCGCCGTTCCACGCCCGTGGGCCGATCGCCACGGCGGGCGGTTGCCTCGCTTCGCAATATCTGGCGGCGTGGCTCATGCTGCGCGGCGCCGGCGAGGCCGCCGCGAAGCAGGCGTTGCACTACGCCGCACCGGTCGGCGAAAAAGAGGCTTACGTCGAGCGCCTGCTCGCCGTGGTGCGGCCGTTCATCACGCCAAGCCCGCGATAATCGAGGGTTGTCTCTTCGAGGCGGCCCGCCCCGTGCGGCCGCACATGCATGTCTGACCCGACCCCCACGGCCCTGGCCGCGCAAGTGCGCCGCCGCCGCACCTTCGCCATCATTTCCCACCCCGACGCCGGCAAGACCACGCTGACGGAAAAGCTGCTGCTGTTTTCTGGCGCGATCCAGATCGCGGGTTCGGTGAAGGCACGCAAGGCCACGCGCCACGCCACCAGCGACTGGATGGAAATCGAGAAGCAGCGCGGCATCTCGGTCGCCTCGAGCGTGATGCAGATGGAATACCGCGACTGCGTCATCAACCTGCTCGACACGCCGGGCCACCAGGACTTCTCGGAAGACACCTACCGCGTGCTGACGGCCGTGGACGCGGCGCTGATGGTGATCGACGCTGCCAACGGCGTGGAGCCGCAGACACGCCGGCTGCTGCAGGTCTGCCGCGCCCGCAACACGCCCATCCTCACCTTCGTGAACAAGATGGACCGCGAGGTGCAGGAGCCGATGGCGCTGATGGACGAGATCGAGCGCGAGCTCGGCATGGAAGTGGTGCCTTTCACCTGGCCGGTCGGCATGGGCAAGGCTTTCCACGGCGTGATGGACCTGCGCGAGAAGCGCATGCGGGTGTTCGGCGGTGAAGAAGGTGGAGCGGAGTTTCTCGACGGCCTGGACAACCCGGTCTACCCCGAGCGCTTCGGCATGCAGTACGCGCAGTCGAAAGAAGAGATCGAACTGCTGCAGGACGCCGCGCCGGCCTTTGACCGCCAGGCTTTCCTGAGCGGCCACCAGACGCCGATGTTCTTCGGCTCGGCGGTCAACAACTTCGGCGTGCAGGAAGTGCTCGACGCGCTGGTCGACCTGGCGCCGGCGCCCGGCCCGCGCGCCGCGATCCAGCGGGTGGTGCAGCCCGACGAGCCCAAGCTCACCGGCGTGGTGTTCAAGATCCAGGCCAACATGGACCCGGCGCACCGCGACCGCATCGCGTTCGTGCGTGTGGCGAGCGGCCACTTCAACCGCGGCATGCGCATCAAGGTGGCGCGCTCGGGCAAGGAGATGCGGCCGAACACCGTGGTCAGCTTTCTGAGCCAGCGCCGCGAGCTGCTCGACGAAGCCTATGCCGGCGACATCATCGGCATCCCGAACCACGGCGTGCTGCAGCTCGGCGACACGCTCACCGAGGGCGAGTCGCTCCAGTACACGGGCCTGCCGTTTTTTGCGCCAGAGATGTTCCGCACCGTCGAGGTGGCCGACCCGCTGCGCACCAAGCAGCTCAAGGCCGGGCTCACGCAGCTCGGCGAAGAAGGCGCGATCCAGGTGTTTCGCCCGGTCGCAAGTTCACTGCTGTTGCTGGGTGCCGTGGGCCAGCTGCAGTTCGAGGTGGTGGCGCACCGGCTCGAACACGAATACGGCGTGAAGGCGCGCATCACCTCGAGCCGCTACCAGGTGGCGCGCTGGGTCACCTGCGCGCCCGAAGACGGCGGCGCGAAAGAACTTCAGCGGTTCATCGACGGCAACGCGCACCGCGTGGCCTTCGATGCGGTCGACGCGCCGACGGTGCTGGTGGAATACGCGCCCGAGCTGCGCGCGATCGAAGCCAACTGGCCGAAGATCAGGTTCCACGCACTCCGCGAACACGCGGGTCTGGTGTTCCAGAAACAGCTGGAAGGCTGAGGCCCGAGTCGAGCAGGTTCGGCCAGATCACCGCGCTGGCATTCACGAAGCCGTAGTTCAGGGCCGTGACGGCCACCTCGCCGCTGCGTGTCGACGAGGCCGGGAAGCGCGGGTGGATCAGGATCGAATCGGTCCGGTTCTGCACACCCGAGTCGTAGATCAGCGTGCTGCTGCCTTCGGCGTAGAGCCGCAGCCGGCAGGTGCGGCTGTTCGAGGCCTGGGGCCCGCCGCCCTCGAACGGCAGGATCTGCGACTGAACGAAGCTGGAGCCGGTGCCGTCACCGTCGAACAGGTCGTAGTCGAGGTTCACCGTGGAGTCGAAGTAGTTCTCGATGCCGCGTGGCGCCGGCACCAGGCGGGCCGAGGCAAAGTGGCGGTAATACACGAACAGGCTCGGCAGCGACGAGCGGGCGTCGATGAGCACGTTGTCGAAGTCGAAGAAGGCCCCGCCGCCCGAGCGCCGCACGCGCACCGTGTAGTAGCCGCTGTCGAAGTCGACCGGGCTCGTCAAGCCGGGGAAGGGCACGCCGGTGCCGATGAAACTTGAGCCGACCGAGATGTCGGCCGACGGGAACTCCGGGTTCACGTTCATCACCCACACCCGCTGCAGGCCCGAACCGTCGCTGCCTCCGCCGCCGCAGCCGGCCAGCGTGGTGGCCGCTGTGGCGGCGAACAGGCCGATGATCTTGCGGCGGTCGATGGACATGACGGTCTCCTGTGCGTGGGTGGGTGCGACCTTAACGCGGCACGGCCCGAATCGGCGTACGACGAAGCCGCGACAATCGCGGCATGCCGTCCGACGCGCCCGCCCCGCACCGCCTGTCGCTCTACCTCGACCTGATCCGCTGGAACCGGCCAGCGGGCAGTTACCTGCTGCTGTGGCCCACGCTGTCGGCCTTGTGGCTCGCGGCCGGTGGGTTCCCAGGCTGGCACTTGTTGATCGTCTTCACGCTCGGCACCTTTCTGATGCGCAGCGCCGGCTGCGCCGTCAACGACGTCGCCGACCGCGACTTCGACAAGCACGTGAAGCGCACCGCGAACCGCCCGGTGACGAGCGGTGCGGTCAGCACGAAAGAAGCGCTGGCGCTCGGCGCGGTGCTGGCGCTGCTGGCGTTCGCGCTCGTGCTCACGACCAACACCGCCACCGTCGTGTGGAGCTTCGCCGCATTGGCGATCAGCATCGTCTACCCGTTCACCAAGCGGTTTTTCTCGATGCCGCAGGCGGTGCTCGGCGTGGCGTTCAGCTTCGGCATACCGATGGCCTTTGCGGCCGTGCGTGGCGAGGTGCCGGCGCTGGCCTGGTGGCTCCTGCTCGGCAACCTGTTCTGGGTGCTGGCCTACGACACCGAGTACGCGATGGTCGACCGCGACGACGACCTGAAGATCGGCATCCAGACCTCGGCCATCACGCTCGGCCGCCTCGACGTGGCCGCGGTGATGCTGTTCTACGCGGCCTTTCTGACCACCTGGGCCGTGCTCGGCGCAGGGCTCGGTTTGCGCTGGCCCTTTTTTGCCGGGCTGACGGTTGCGGCCGGCATCGCCGGATGGCATTACACGCTCATTCGCGACCGCTCGCGCGACGGTTGTTTCCGCGCCTTCCGGCTCAACCACTGGGTCGGCTTCGTGGTGTTTGCCGGCGTGTTGCTGGCCTTCGGGGTTCAGGGCTAGGATCAGGCAGCCGCCGGCAACCGGCGGCTGCCTTGTGGGAGCGCCCGATGAAATCTGCCGCCGTCCTCTTGCTGTCTCTCATGCTCGCCGCTTGTGCCAGCGCACCGCCGATGCCGCCCGCCGCCGGGCTCTTCCACGACGAGTTGTTCGCCGCGCCGTCGGCACCGATCCGCCCCGCCGAGGCCATGGCGGTCAGCCCGGCGATGCGCCAGTACCTGGCCGAGAGGATCCTCTCGGGCCCGCGTTTTCTCGACCGCAAGCAGCAACTGATCGACGCGCTTTACCGCAAGGACGAGTTGCTGATCGAATACGACGCCGCCGTCACCCGCACCGCGGCTCAGGCCTTCGACGCCCGCTCGGGCAACTGCCTGGCGCTGGTGCTGATGACTTCGGCCTTCGCGCGCGAGCTGGGCCTGTCGGTCCGCTACCAGTCGGTGCTGGGCGACGACGCGTGGGACCGCTCCGGTGACATCGTCGTCTCGGTCGGCCACGTCAACCTGACGCTGTCTGACAAGCCGCCGCAGAACGGCATCGGCATCATGGACACCGGGCAGCTGACGATCGACTTCCTGGCGCCGAGCAATGTCAGCCGGCAGCGCACGCGCGTGATCCAGGAGCACACTTTGATCGCGATGTTCCTGAACAACCGGTCCGTCGAAGCGCTGACGCAGGGCCAGACCGACGACGCCTACTGGTGGGCGCGCGAGGCGATCGCCAAAGACCCGGAGCTGCTGAGCGCCTACATCACCCTCGGTGTGATCTACCGAAACCGGCAGCGCCCCGAGCTGGCCGAAGAGGTGCTGCAGCGGGTGGTGCAACGCGAGCCCGACAACACCAAGGCGATGTCGAACCGCGCGCTGGTGCTGCGTGACCTCGGCCGCCAGGCCGAAGCCGACGCGCTGGTGCGCCAGCTCGAGCGGCTCGACCCGCACCCGCCGTTCAGCTACTTCAACGCCGGCATGACGGCGTTGCGCGAGCGCCGCTTCGAGGCGGCCAAGGGTTTGTTCACCAAGGAAGTGGACCGTGCGCCCTACCACCACGAGTTCCAGTTCTGGCTCGCGATCACCTACCTCGAGCTGCACGACGCGGCGCGCGCGACCGAACACCTGACGAAGGCGATGGAAGTGAGCACCACGCGCAAGGACCACGACCTCTACGCCGCCAAGCTAGGCCGGCTGAAGGCGCTCGGGCCGCAGTAGCCCGGCGCCGCCTGGCGGTCACGGGTAGAGGCCGCGCTCTTCGCGTGCGATCAGGATGCGCTCGCAGGCCACCGCGAAGGTGGCGGTGCGCAGGCTGATCTTGTGGCGGTCGGCCGTGTCCCAGATCTTCTTCAGCGCGTCGACCATGATCTTGTCGAGCCGCAGGTTGATCTCGTCTTCGCTCCAGAAGAAGCTGGAAAAGTCCTGCACCCACTCGAAGTAGCTCACCGTCACGCCACCGGCATTGCAGATCACGTCGGGCACGACGAGCACGCCGCGGCTGGTGAGCGCGTCGTCGGCGTCGGGCAGCGTCGGGCCGTTCGCACCTTCGAGCACCAGCCTGGCCTTGATGCGGTTGGCGCGTGCTGCGGTGATCTGAGATTCGAGAGCCGCGGGGATCAGGATGTCGCAGTCCACGTCCCAGAAGCTCTCGTTGTCGATGCGTTCGGCGTTCTTGTAGTGGCCGATGCCGCCGTCGCGCTTGAGCACCTCCATCGTGTCGGCGATGTCGAAACCGTTCTTGTTGACGAGCGTGCCGGTGTGGTCTTGCACTGCCACGAGCTTGGCGCCGGCCTGCACGAACAGCTCGGCGGCCGAGCCGCCCACGTTGCCCATGCCCTGCACCGCGATGCGCGCGCCGTTCAGGTCGAGGCCGATGCGCCGGGCGGCTTCACGGCCCGTCACGAACACGCCGCGGCCGGTGGCCTTCACACGCCCGAGCGAGCCGCCCAGGTGCAGCGGCTTGCCGGTGACGACGCCGGTGGCGGTGGTGCCGGTGTTCATCGAATACGTGTCCATCATCCAGGCCATGATCTGGCCGTTGGTGTTCACGTCGGGCGCAGGGATGTCACGCTGCGGGCCGATGATGATGCCGATCTCGCTGGTGTAGCGGCGCGTCATGCGCTCGAGCTCTTTCAGCGAGAGCAGCTTCGGATCGACGCGGATGCCACCCTTGGCGCCGCCGTAGGGCAGGTTCACCGCCGCGCACTTCACCGTCATCCACGCGCTCAGTGCCATCACTTCTTCGAGCGTCACTTCGGGGTGGTAGCGCACACCGCCCTTGCCGGGGCCGCGCGAGAGGTTGTGCTGCACGCGGTAACCCTCGAAGTGCGCCACGTCGCCGTTGTCGAGTTCGATCGGCACGTCGACGATCAGGGCGCGCTTCGGGCGCTTCAGCGTTTCCGACCAGCGCGCGAGGTTGCCGAGGTAGGGCAACACGCGGTCGACCTGCGAGATGTAGGTGTCCCAGGCGGTGTCGCCCTTCTGGCTGACGTAGGAAAGGTAGCTCATGAGGTTGTCTCTGGTTTGAGTGTCATGCTCTGGCTCGACCCGCTCGTGGCGCGCGGCCCGCATGGGGCGAGACTGTAGGCGCACGGCGCCGCAAAAGCTGCCGCGGCGCCATGCAGGGTTTGCATGACGTGACACGCGCGCGGCATCGGCCGCAGGCGCAGGCGCGCTTTTACGAGCCGAACTCGTCGCCGAGTTCGCGGGCGCGCTGCCGGGCCGCGAGAAGCGCCTGCACGATCGCCGGCTTCACGCCGCTGGCTTCAAGCGACATCAGGGCCGCGTAGGTCGTGCCGCCTTTCGAGGTGACCCGCTCGCGCAGCACCTCGGGCGGCTCGCTCGACGCCTGGGCCAGCGAGGTGGCGCCGGCGAAGGTGGCGAGTGCGAGCTGCTTGCCCTGCGCTTCGCTCAGGCCCATCTCGCGCGCGGCCTGCACCATCGCTTCGACAAAATAGAACACATAGGCAGGGCCCGAACCCGACAGCGCGGTCACGGCGTCGAGGTCTTCTTCGCGGTCGACCCACACGGTCTGGCCGGTCGGCGCCAGCACGGCCTCCACCTCGGCACGGTCGGCGGCGGTGACCGCTGCGCTCGCGTACAGGCCGGCGATGCCTTCGCCGATCAGCGCGGGCGTGTTCGGCATGCTGCGCACGATGCGCGTTGCGCCCGTGGCGTTGGCAATGCCCACGCTGCGGATGCCGGCCATCACGCTCAGGTGCAGCGCCTGGCCGAAGAAAGGCGCGCAGGGCGCGGCCGCGGCGCCGAAGAGTTGCGGCTTCACGGCCCAGACGACCAGCGCGGCGCCTACGAGCGTGGCGTCGGCAGCGGCCAGCGTGCGCACGCCGAACTCGGCGGCCAGCTTTGCGCGCTGCGCTTCGCCGGGGTCGACGACGATGATCGACGTGGCTGCCCGGCCGCTGCGCACCAGCCCGCCGACGATGGCGCTGGCCATGTTGCCGCCGCCGATGAAAACGATGTTGTCCATGGCGCGAGTGTACGAAGCGCGCTGATCGATCAGTGCAACCCGGCCAGCAAGGCCGCGTTGCCGCCGGCGGCCGCCGTGTTGATCGTCACCGTCTGCTCGGCGCAGAAGCGGTACAGGTAGTGAGGCCCGCCAGCCTTGGGGCCGGTGCCCGAAAGGCCTTCGCCGCCGAAAGGCTGCACGCCGACCACGGCGCCGATCATGTTGCGGTTGACGTAGACGTTGCCGATGCGCGCTGCCGCAGCGAGGCGCAGCGCGCGCGAGTCGATGCGGGTCTGGATGCCGAGCGTCAGGCCGTAGCCGAGCGCGTTGATCTGTGCGATGACCGAGTCGACGTCGCCACCCCAGCGCACCACGTGCAGGACCGGGCCGAAGATTTCCTGCTTCACGTCGCCGATGTTCTTCAGCTCGAACGCGATCGGGGCAATCAGGCGCGGGAAGGTTGATGCCACAGGCGCTTCGCCGATCAGTGTGGCCTGCGAGCGCAGGCGGGTGATGTGTGCGTTGATGCCGTCGAACGCTTCGGCATCGATCACCGGGCCGACGTCGGTGGCGAGCAGCGCCGGGTCGCCCACGTTCAGCTCTTTCAACGCGCCGCGGATCATCTCGATCACGCCGTCGGCCACGCCTTCGTGCACACACAGCAGGCGCAGCGCCGAGCAGCGCTGGCCGGCCGAGCGGAAGGCGCTTTGCACCACCGCGTCGACCACCTGCTCGGGCAGCGCGGTGCTGTCGACGATCATCGCGTTGATGCCGCCGGTCTCGGCGATCAGCGGCACCATCGCGCCGTCTTTCGCGGCGAGCGTGCGGTTGATGATCTTGGCGACCGCGGTGGAGCCGGTGAAACACACGCCCGCCGTGCGCGGGTCGGCGATGAGCGCGGCGCCGACGGTTTCGCCCGGGCCGTGCAGCAGCGCGAGCGCGTCGTTCGGCACGCCGGCGGCGAACAGCAGCTCGACGAAACGCTGCGCGACGGCCGGTGTCTGTTCCGCCGGCTTCGCGGCGACCGCGTTGCCGGCGACGAGGGCGGCCACGACCTGCCCCGCAAAGATCGCGAGCGGGAAGTTCCACGGGCTGATGCAGACGAACACGCCGCGGCCGTGCAGGTGCAGCTCGTTGCTTTCGCCCGTCGGGCCGGGCAGTGTTTGTGTGGCGAGGCGCGCTTCGGCCTGGTCGGCGTAGTAGCGGCAGAAGTCGACCGCTTCGCGCACCTCGGCCACGCAGTCGCCGAGCGTCTTATGGGCTTCTTTCACGAGCTGGCCGCAGAACTCGGGCAGGCGGGCGTCGAGCGCGCTGGCGGCGCGGCGCAAGACGGCGGCGCGCTGCGCGAGCGGCGTGATGTTCCACGCGTTGAAGCCGGTGTGCAGGCGCGCCATCGTGGCGCTCACCTCGGGTGGTGTGGCTTCGCGAACCGGAACGAGCAGGGTGGCGGCCAGCGCGCGGTCGAGCGGCGCGCGCTCGGCGAGGCAGGCCAGGTCGACGCCGGTGGAATTGGCGCGGCCCCGCTGCGTGGCGGGGTTCCAGCCGTAGAGCGCGACCGGGGGCTCGATGCCCACGGCTTCGGCCGGCACGAGCGGCGAAGCGAGCAGCGCGTCCACGTCGACCGCCTCGTCGGAGAGCTGGTGCACGAACGACGAGTTCGCGCCGTTCTCGAGCAGCCGCCGCACCAGGTAGGCGAGCAGGTCGCGGTGCTCGCCGACCGGCGCATACACACGCACCGGAATCGCGCTGTCGCGCATCACCTCGCGGTACACACCTTCGCCCATGCCGTGCAGGCGCTGCATCTCGTACTTCGCGCCCTGGGCATTGGCCATGCCGATGATCGCGGCGATGGTGCCGGCGTTGTGGGTGGCGAACTGCGGGTAGATCACGTCTTGGTTGGCGATCAGCGCACGCGCGCAGGCGAGGTACGAGATGTCGGTGTGGTGCTTGTGCGTGAACACCGGGTAGCCGGCGAGGCCCTGCTCTTGCGCGCGCTTGATCTCGCCGTCCCAGTAGGCGCCTTTCACCAGCCGCACCATGAAACGCAGGCCGTGGGCGCGCGCGATGCGGGCGACTTCTTCAACGACCTGCAGCGCGCGTGTCTGGTAGGCCTGCACGGCCAGGCCGAACCCGCGCCACTGCGGGAACTCGCTCGCGATGCGAGCGCCGATCGCGTCCAGCACATCGAGCGAGAGCTCGAGGCGGTCGCTCTCTTCGGCGTCGATGGTCAGGTTGATGTCGGCGCGCGCGGCCGGCTCGATGAGTTGCCAGACGCGCGGCAGCAGTTCGGCGAACACCCGCTCGCGCTGCGTGTCTTCATAGCGCGAGAACAGCGCGCTGAGCTTGATCGAGATGCCGTCGGCGGCCTCAGGGCCTTGGCCCGACGAGCCTTTGGCGATGGCGTGGATGGCGTTCAGGTACGAAGCCAAGTAACGCTGCGCATCGGCTTCGGTGCGCGCGCCTTCGCCGAGCATGTCGTAGCTGAAGCGCAGACCGCTGAGCGACTTGCGTGCAGAGGCCGCTTCGCCCATCGCTTCCTTGATCGAGCGGCCGAGCACGAACTGGCGGCCGAGCAGCTGGATCGCGCGCACCGTGGCGGCCACGACCGTTTGCGCGCCCAGTCGCTTCAACACGCCGCTCTCGGCGTCGTTCTCGGGCAGGAACCTCTTCGACAGCGCGATGGCGCTGGCCGACAGGTTGGCGAGCATCTTGTGCGGCCCACCGGAAGCGGTGTCGAAGTCGGCCTTGCCGAGCTGGTCGGCCGTGAGCGCGATGGCGGTTTCGGCGTCGGGCACGCGCAGCAGCGCTTCGGCCAGGCGCATCAGCGCCAGGCCTTCGGCGCTCGAGATCGGGTACTCGCGCAACAACGACTCCATGGCCCAGAACGGCGCCGGGTTGTCGCGCACCGCCTGCACCCAGGGCCGCGCGCTGCGCACGGCCGCGGGCCAGTCGGCCGAGGTGGCGAGACCCTGCATCAGCGAGTTCAACACGTCGAATTCAGGGCGGTACGGGTAGGGCAGGCGGGCGGAAACGGGTGGTGCGCTGAACATCGTGAACCTCTTGTGTAGAACTAATGGCTAGGTTATGTTCATCTCGCCAGAGTTAATCGCTAAGTTTGTGGCGATCACTAGAGAGTTATCCATCATGCTTGCCGACCCCGTCACCCAGCCGCTCGACAAGACCGACGCCCGCATCCTGCGCGTGTTGCAAAGCGACGGGCGCATCTCGAACCTGAAGCTCGCCGAAGAAGTGCACTTGTCGCCCACCGCCGTGCTCGAGCGTGTGAAGCGGCTCACGCGCGACGGCTTCATCCTCGGCTACGAAGCCAAACTCAACCCCGACAAGCTCGGCGCCGGGTTGCTGGTGTTCATTGAGGTCGTGCTCGACCGCACCACGCACGACGCGATGAACATTTTCAAGGCGGCGGTGCAGGTGCGGCCCGAGATCCTCGAATGCCATCTTGTCGCCGGCGGGTTCGACTACCTGATCAAGACCCGCGTGGCCGACATGCAGGCTTACCGCGGCTTCGTCGGCTCGGTGATCTGGGGGTTGCCCGGCGTGCGCGAGACGCGCACTTACGCGGTGATGGAGGAGGTGAAGAACACGACGCTGCTGGCGATCTGAATTTGCGCTTGACGAGCGCTTCCAATATGTTGGATGATGTGTCCATCATGAAGGAAGCAGACGACGCCACGACCGAGGACATCAACCTGCGCATCGCCCACCGCGTGGCCGCCTTGCGTGCCCGGGGCGCCCTGTCGCTCGAAGCGCTCGCAGCACGCAGTGGCGTCAGCCGCTCGACGATCTCGCTGATCGAGCGTGGCGAAACCAGCGCCACCGCCGTCGTGCTCGAAAAGCTCGCTTCCGGCCTGGGCGTGCCGCTCGCCTCGCTGTTCGATGCGCCACGCGCCGCCCCCGGCCCGCTGGTGCGCCGCGCCGAGCAGCCCGAGTGGCGCGACCCGGCGTCGGGCTACCTGCGCCGCAATGTGTCGCCGCCCGACCACCCTTCGCAGGTGCGCATCGTCGAGGTCGAGTTCCCACCCGGCAAGCGGGTGGTGCTCGAAGGCGCGAGCCCGGGCGCCGCCCTCGACGAACAGGTGTGGGTGCTCGAAGGCAGCATGCAACTGACCCAAGGCGGCAGCACGCACCGCCTCGACGCCGGCGACTGCCTCGCGTTGCACATCGACGGGCCGATCGAATTTCGCAACCCGACCCGCAGCCCCGCGCGCTACGCGGTCGTGATCGCGGTCGAATCACCACGCCTCAAGAAATGAAGATCGAGATCGACGACCTCACGCGCCCGGAGATCCACGCGCTGCTGAGCGAGCACCTGCGCAGCATGCATGCGCTGTCGCCGCCGGGCAGCGTGCACGCGCTCGACCTCGCCGCGTTGCGCCGGCCCGAGATCACCTTCTGGACGGCCTGGGAAGGGCCGGTGCTGCTGGGGTGCGGCGCCCTGATGGAACTGAGCCGCACGCATGGCGAGGTGAAGTCGATGCGCACGCCCGAAACGCAGCGCCGCACCGGCGCGGGCAGGGCGCTGCTCATGCACATCATCGAAACGGCGAATTCGCGGGGCTACGAACGGCTGAGCCTCGAAACGGGGTCGATAGCTGCCTTCGAGCCGGCGCGGCAGCTGTATGCCAGCGCCGGCTTCGTAGAAACCGGGCCGTTCGGCAAGTACGTCGACGACCCGAACAGCCGCTTCATGACGCTGGTGCTGCCGCGCGGCTGAGACCTGCCCGCACTCAGCCCGGTGCCGGGCCGCTGCCGCGCTGGCCGAAGATCGCCGTGCCCACGCGCACGAGCGTGGCACCTTCGGCGACCGCGGCTTCGAGGTCGGCGCTCATGCCCATCGACAAAGTGTCGAGCGCCAGGCCCTCGGCCTGCAGGCCGCGCATCAACGCGCACAGCGCGCGATGCGGCACACGTTGCTCGTCGAAACTGCCGGCAGGCTCGGGAATGGCCATCAGCCCACGCAGCCGCAGGCGCGGCAACACCGCGATGGCGTGGGCCGTTTCGGCCACCTCGCCCGGCATCAGCCCGCTCTTGCTCGCCTCGCCGCTGATGTTGACCTGCAGGCAGACCTGCAGCGGCGGCAGGTGCGCCGGCCGCTGCTCGCTCAGGCGCTGCGCGATCTTCAGCCGGTCGACCGAATGCACCCAGTCGAACTGCTCGGCGACGACGCGTGTCTTGTTCGATTGCAGCGGGCCGACCAGGTGCCATTCGATGCGCTGGCGCACGTCGGCGAGCGCCGCGATCTTGTCGACGCCTTCCTGCACGTAGTTCTCGCCGAAGCGCCGTTCACCGGCCTCGAAGGCTTCGCGCACCGCCGCGGGGCCGTAGGTTTTGGTTACCACGAGCAACGTGACGCTTTCCACGGGGCGGCTCGCCGACGCGCAGGCCTGCGCGATGCGAGCGCGCACTTGTTGAAGCTTGTCTGCGATCATCGCCATAATGCTTCGAGAGTATCTCGCAGCGCCACTGCGCTCTCGTGCGCGGCCCGAATCACCCGACTTCCGCACCCATGGACATCACTCAACTGCTGGCGTTTTCGGTCAAGAACAAGGCTTCTGACCTGCACCTGTCGTCGGGCCTGCCGCCGATGATCCGCGTGCACGGCGATGTGCGCCGCATCAACGTGGACCCGCTCGACCACAAGCAGGTCCACAGCATGGTGTACGACATCATGAACGACTCGCAGCGCAAGAACTACGAAGAAACGCTGGAGTGCGACTTCTCGTTCGAGATCCAGGGCCTGGCGCGCTTTCGCGTCAACGCCTTCAACCAGAACCGCGGCGCCGGCGCCGTGTTCCGGACGATTCCGTCGAAGATCCTGACGCTCGAGCAGCTCAACACGCCGAAGATCTTCGCCGAGCTGGCGCTCAAACCGCGCGGCATGGTGCTCGTGACCGGCCCGACCGGCTCGGGCAAGTCGACCACGCTGGCGGCGATGGTCAACCACCTGAACGAAAACGAATTCGGCCACGTGCTCACGGTCGAAGACCCGATCGAGTTCGTGCACGAGTCGAAGAAGTGCCTGATCAACCAGCGCGAGGTCGGCCCGCACACGCTGAGCTTCAGCAACGCGCTGCGCTCGGCGCTGCGTGAAGACCCGGACGCGATTCTGGTCGGCGAAATGCGCGACCTGGAAACGATCCGTCTGGCGCTGACCGCCGCTGAAACCGGCCATTTGGTGTTCGGCACGCTGCACACCTCGAGCGCGGCCAAGACCGTCGACCGGATCGTCGACGTGTTCCCCGCGGCTGAAAAAGAAATGGTGCGCGCGATGCTCTCCGAGTCGCTGATCGGCGTGATCTCGCAGACGCTGTGCAAGACGAAAGACGGCTCGGGCCGCGTGGCGGCGCACGAGATCATGCTCGGCACCGCGGCCATCCGCAATTTGATCCGCGAAGCCAAGATCGCGCAGATGTACTCTTCGATCCAGACCGGCAATGCGCTCGGCATGCAGACGCTGGACCAGAACCTCTCTGACCTGGTGCGCCGCAACGTGGTTTCGCCGGCCGAGGCGCGTGCCAAGGCCAAGTTCCCGGAAAACTTCCCTGGGTAAGCCCGGAACCCGAAGGACCAAGACATGGAACGCGATCAGGCATCCAAATTCGTCAACGACTTGCTGCGGCTGATGGTGTCGCGCAATGGCTCCGACCTGTTTCTCACGGCCGACTTTCCGCCGGCGATCAAGGTCGACGGCAAAGTCACCAAGGTCTCGCCGCAGCCGCTGACTGGCCAGCACACGCTGGCGCTGGCGCGCTCGGTGATGAACGACAAGCAGGCGGCGGAGTTCGAGCGCACCAAGGAATGCAACTTCGCGATCGCGCCGCAGGGCATCGGGCGCTTCCGCTGCAATGCCTTCGTGCAGCAAAGCCACATCGGCATGGTCTTGCGGACGATCCCTCAGACGCTGCCGACCATCGACACGATGAACCTGCCGCAGGTGCTGAAAGACGTGGCGCTGGCCAAGCGCGGCCTCGTGATCCTGGTGGGCGCGACCGGCTCGGGCAAGAGCACCTCGATGGCGGCGATGGTCGACTACCGCAACGAAAACTCCTTCGGCCACATCATCACGATCGAAGACCCGGTGGAGTTCGTGCACCCGCACAAGAACTGCATCATCACGCAGCGTGAAGTGGGCATCGACACCGACGGCTGGGAGCAGGCGCTGAAGAACACGCTGCGCCAGGCGCCCGACGTGATCCTGATGGGCGAGATCCGCGACCGCGAGACCATGGAGCACGCGGTGGCCTTCGCCGAGACCGGCCACCTGTGCATGGCCACGCTGCACGCCAACAGCGCCAACCAGGCGCTCGACCGCATCATCAACTTCTTCCCCGAAGAGCGGCGCGCGCAGCTGCTGATGGATTTGTCTTTGAACCTGAAGGCGCTGGTCTCGCAGCGCCTGCTGCCGCGCCAGGAAGGGCGCGGGCGCGTGGCCTCGGTCGAGATCATGCTGAACACGCCGCTCATTTCCGACCTGATCTTCAAGGGCGAAGTGGCCGAGATCAAGGAGATCATGAAACGCTCGCGCGAGCTCGGCATGCAGACCTTCGACCAGTCTTTGTTCGACCTGTACGAAAGCCAGGCCGTCACTTTCGAAGACGCTCTGCGCAATGCCGACTCGGTCAACGACTTGCGCTTGCAGATCAAGCTGCACAGTTCACGCGCGCGCAGCACCGATCTGGCTGCCGGCACGGAGCACCTGACCATCGTATAACTGCGGACGAGCGCTTCGCTGATTCAAAACGGCCTCTGACGAGGCCGTTGTCTTTTTCTTGAAACTCAAATGAACACCAGAACCTACGAACCCACCGCCGCGCGCCGCGTCGCCTTTCTCGGGCTGGGCGTGATGGGGTACCCGATGGCCGGCCACCTCGCGCGTGCCGGGCACAGCGTCACCGTCTACAACCGCACCGCAGCCAAGTCACAAGCCTGGGTGGCGGAATACGGCCACACGTTTGCCACCACGCCGAAGCTGGCCGCGGCCGGTGCCGACATCGTGTTCGCGTGTGTCGGCAACGACGACGACCTGCGTTCGGTCGTCCTCGACGACGACGGCGCTTTTGCCGGCATGAAACCCGGTGCGGTGTTCGTCGACCACACCACCGCCTCCGCCGAGGTGGCGCGCGAACTCAGTGTGGCGGCGCAAGCGCGCGGCCTGCACTTCATCGACGCGCCGGTCTCGGGCGGCAACCTCGGCGCCGTCAACGGCACACTCACGGTGATGTGCGGTGGCGAGAAGGCCGCGTTCGACACGGCCCAGCCGGTCGCGATGGCCTTTGCCAAGGCGGTGACGCTGCTCGGCGCCAGCGGCGCCGGCCAGCTCGCGAAGATGGTCAACCAGATCGCGATCGCCGGGCTGGTTCAGGGCCTGGCCGAAGCCATCGCCTTCGGCGAGAAGGCCGGGCTCGACATGAACGCCGTGCTCGGCGTGATCGGCAAGGGCGCGGCGCAGAGCTGGCAGATGGACCACCGTGGTCCGACGATGCTCGAAGACCGCTTCGACTTCGGCTTCGCGGTCGACTGGATGCGCAAGGACCTGGGCCTCGTGCTCGACGAAGCGAAGCGCAATGGTGCGCGCTTGCCGGTGACGGCGCTGGTCGATCAGTTCTACGCCGACGTGCAGGCGAGCGGTGGCAATCGGCTCGACACCTCGAGCCTGGTGAAGCGCCTGCGCTGAGCGCGCGACCCCCGGGGCAGGTCAGGGCTTGGCGAGCGTCCTCGGCTGCGTGTCGGCGAGTTCACCTTCACTGACCACGTCGAACACCTTCACGACCTTCTGCACGCCGCTCACGCCGCGTGCAATGTCAGCGGCGCGGTTCGCTTCACGCTCGGTCACACGGCCCATCAGGTAGACCACGCTGCGTTCGGTGACCACCTTGTAGGCGTTGGCCTGGATGTCTTTGGCATCGACCATGCTGGCCTTGACCTTGCTCGTCATCAGCGTGTCGTTCGAGCGTGCCGACAGCGAACTCGGCGCGGCCAGTGTCAGCTCGTTGACGATCGCGCGCACGTTGTCGATGCGTGCCACCGCCTGCTCGACCGACGCCTTGTCGGCCTCGGTCGGCACCTCGCCGCTCAGCAGCACGAGCCGGTTGTAGCTCGTGACGTTGACGTGGCCGCGGTCGCCGATCACGTCGGCGATGCGGCGCACCGATTTCAGCTCGATCGCCTGGTCGTCGATCTGCGCGCCCGAGGTGCGGCGGTCAGAGACGACCAGCGTGCCACCCCAGATCGCGCCGCCGATCAGCAGCGGCGCACAGGCGCTGAGCGTGGTGCCGGCGGCCAGGGCCAGCAGCAATGTGGCGGTGCTTCGGTTCAGAGAGGTCATGTGTTTTCCTGTTCGCCCAAGAGTTGCAGATCGACCGCATCGCACAGGCAGTGCAACACGAGAAGATGCACTTCTTGAATGCGTGCGGTTCGGTCGTGTGGCACACAGATGTGCACGTCGGTCTCGCTCAGAAGCTCGCGCATCTTGCCGCCCTTGTGGCCGGTGAGCGCGATCACGGTCATGTCTTTGGCATGGGCGGCTTCCACGGCCGCGACCACGTTGCCGGAGTTGCCGCTGGTGGTGATCGCCAGCAGCACGTCACCCGGCGCGCCGAGCGCCTGCACCTGCTTCGAGTAGATCTGCTCGAAGCTGTAGTCGTTGCCGACGGCGGTGAGGATCGAGGTGTCGGTCGTGAGCGCCACGGCCGCCAGGCCCGGGCGCTCGCGTTCGAAGCGGCCGACGAACTCGGCAGCGAAATGCTGTGCGTCGGCAGCCGAACCTCCGTTGCCGCACGCCAGCACCTTGCCGCCACTGGTGATGCAACCGACGATGGCGCTCACGGCGTCTGCGATGGGTTTGGAGAGTACTTCGGCGGCGGCGTACTTGAGGTCGGCGCTGTCGAAGAACTGCTGTTGAATGCGTTGTTCAAGCATGGGCTCGGATCATATGACACCGATGCACCACCGAGGTTCCACAGTCAGTGCACGCTTCTTTGCACTTGAATCAGGACGTATCGAAGGCCCCACGCAGCCATTGCACGCTTTCTCCTTCGATCGCGACCACATCGAAGCGGCACGGCGGCAGCGTGGTGTAGCGCCGCAGAAAGTGCTGCGCCGCGAACACCAGGCGCCGCTGTTTGCTGGTGGTGACGCTCGCCGCCGCGCCACCGAAGGCCGCGCTGCGCCGCGCCCGCACTTCCACGAACACGAGCGTGCCGTCACGATCGCGCAGGATCAGATCGACTTCGCCACCGCGCGCGCTCGGCCCGGCGGCGACCCGATAATTGCGCTGCACGAGCGTGAGGCCCTGGCGCTCCAGATGAGCCAGGGCGCGCGCTTCGCCGGCATCGCCCACGCTCTTGGTCGTGGCTCGCTTCGCATCTGCCATACCCGTGACCACACCCCACGCTTCGTTGATGCAACAGGCCGCCGCCAGCGCCGCCGGCGCGCAGACCTACCCTGCGGGCGCACTGTACGTGTTGGCCACGCCCATCGGCAACCTGGCCGACATGACGCTGCGGGCCATCCATGTGCTCGGGCTGGTCGATGCCATCGCCTGCGAAGACACGCGCCACAGCGCGCCATTGCTGCGCCAGCTCGGCATCGAGGGCAAGGCCTTTTTGGCGGTGCACCAACACAACGAGCGCGATGCCGCCTCGGGGGTGCTGGCGCGCCTGGCACGCGGCGAGCGGGTGGCCTACGTGAGCGACGCCGGCACGCCGGCCGTCAGCGACCCTGGCGCCGTGCTCGTGGCGGCAGCGCAGGCCGCTGGCTACCGGTGTGTGCCGATCCCCGGAGCGAGCAGCGCTGTCGCAGCGCTGAGCGTGGCGGGTGATGTGGTCGCGGGCCCGTTCACTTTCGTCGGCTTCCTGCCGGCAAGGGCCGCCGAGCGTGGCCGCGCGATTCAACAGCTCGCCGCGAGTCCCCACGCCCAGGTGCTGTTCGAAGCGCCGCACCGCATCGAGTCGCTAGCCGCAGCGCTCGCCGAAGCCTGCGGCACGCGGCGCCTGACGGTGTGCCGCGAGTTGACCAAGCAGTTCGAGAGCGTGACCACGCTGCCGGCTTCGGAATGGCCGGCCTGGCTGGCGGCTGATGCGTACCGCAGCCGCGGTGAGTTCGTGCTCGTGCTGCATGCATGCCCGACCGAAGTGGATGCTTCCGACGCCCCGGCGTTCGACAAGACGCTGCGCACCTTGCTCGCTGCGCTGCCGCTCAAGCAGGCGGTGGCCATCGCCACCGAGCTCACAGGCGCACCACGCAATGCACTCTACGAACGCGCGCTGGCCCTGAAAAACAACGCCGGCGACACGGCGTAGGGTCTGCCGGGCTCAGGCAGGTACCGGCGCGCCGTTTGTGCCGACCGGCATGCCCAGCTCGAGCAAGGCGCTGCGCAAAGCGAGCGGCAGCGGCGTTTGCGGCACGCTGCCAATGAGCGCGAGCAATGCCGCGTCGTCGAGCGCGTGAGGCCGTTGCCAGAGGTAGCGCATGACGAGCAACTCGCGCCACATGGGAACAAAGGGCGAGGCCAGCCGGATGAGGCCCCAGGGCAGGCCGGCCGGGCGCAGCGGCCTGCCGACGACTTGTTCGAGGCCCGCGCGCATCGTTTGCCCGGTGAGCGTGTGCCCGGCGAAGTGAAGGCGGTGGTGGCCGCGCAGCTGCTCGCGCCGCTCGGCCACGCGCACGAAAGCCTGGGCCAGGTCGGGCAGGTAGGCCCACGCATGGGCCACGTCGTCCTGGCCGGGGTAGACAAACCGCCCCTGGCCGATCTTCGTCAGCAGGCCCATGTCGAACCAGGTGCCACGGCCCGGGCCGCCGAAGAAGTCTCCGGCACGGATCACGACGCTGTCGACACCATCTCCGGCCGCCGCCGCGAGCCGCCGCTCCATCTCGATCCGGATGCGCGCTTTGGGTGTGTTGCCGACCTCTGGCGTCGTGGGCGTCAGCAACGCCGGCATCTCGCGGCCGAAGTTGTAGACATTGCCCGGCAGCATCAGCAGTGCGCCACTCGCGCGCGCCACCACCAGCGCCGCGTCGGCGAGCGGCAGGGCAAGCCGTTCCCATTCGGTGTAGGGCGGGTTCAGGGCGTTCACGAGCACGCTCGCGCCCTGGGCCGCGGCAGTGAGTGCGGCCAGGTCGGTGGCGTCGCAGCTCACGACTTGCACCCGCGCATGGCCTTGCAGCGAGGGGGGCAGCGCCTTGCGGGCCTGTGCGCGCACCTGCCAGCCGGCGTTGGCGAAGGCCAGTGCCATGACCTGGCCGATGCGGCCGGCGGCTCCGAGGATCAGTACGGTGGACGGCATGGGGTCTCCAGTGGGGTTGTCGATGGCGCCATTGTTCGAGCTCTGCCGGAACCGCACAATGCGCATGACTGAATAGCCGGTATCCATCCATGAATATCAAGAACCGGGCTCCGGTGACAGAACCCGATTGGGCCTTGTTGCGCTCTTTCCTCGAAGTGGCGAACAGCGGCTCGCTCAGCCGGGCAGCCAGCGTGCTCGGCAGCAGCCAGCCGACGCTGAGCCGGCAGATCGCGCAGCTCGAAGCTCAGCTGGGGCAATCACTCTTCGAACGCACGACCCGCGGCCTGCGCCTGACCGAAAAGGGCGCCGCGCTGCGCGCGCCGGCCGAGCGCATGCGCGAACACGCGCAGCAACTGGCGATGGTGGCCGCAGGCCAGACTCAGGGTGTCGCGGGCACGGTGCGCATCACCGCAAGCGAAGTCGTGAGCGCCTTCGTGTTGCCGGACCTGCTGCGTGGGCTGCGCGAGTCGCACCCCGAGATCCAGATCGAGCTCGTGGCGAGCAACACGCTCGAGAACTTGCTGGAGCGTGAAGCCGACATCGCACTGCGGATGCTGCGCCCGACGCAGACTGCGCTGGTGGCGCGGCGCCTGGCCGATCAGCCGCTCGGCTTCTATGCCCACCGCGACTACGTGCTGGCGCACGGCAAGCCGAGCGCCACGGACCTGTTGCAGCACCAATGGGTCGGCTTCGACCGTTCCGACCAATTGCTGCGCGGCTTTCACGCGCAGGGGTTCAAGGTGAAGCGCGAGTTCTTCGCGTTTCGCTGCGACAACCAGATCGTGGCCTGGCAGGCCGTTCGCGCCGGCCTGGGTATTGGCGTGGGCCTGAAGCAAGTGGCCGCGCTGGCACCCGAACTGGTGCGGGTGCTGCCGACCGTGCCACTCGCTCCGCTGCCGTTGTGGATCACGGCGCACCGCGAGTTGCGCGGCACACCGAGGTTGAAGATCGTGTTCGAGGCACTGGCCGCGGCGCTGGCGCGCTGAGGCACGGTGCGCCGGGCCGGGCGCCTTACTTCGCCGTCTGCGCGTCGTGCTTCTGCGCGTGGATGTCCTTGCTGGCGGCGTTCTGCATGCGGTGCAGGCGCTTGCGCTCATGGCGCGTCACCTTGCCGTCGGCCTTGGCATGCGTCTCGGCCTTGTTGATCGCGGCTTGTTCCTTTTCGAGGCGCACGGTCTCCTTGCCGGTCAGTTCGCCCGAAGCGGCGCCGTTGGCGATGCGTGCCTGCTGGTTGGCTTCGCGCTGGTCGACGCGCGGCGTGGCCGGGGCTGTGGCAGCCTGGGCGAATGCGCCGATCGTTGCGAATGCCAGCGTGGTGGCGATGAGCGATGCCTTGAGGTTCAACATGGTGGTGGTTCCTTCGGTGGGTTTGTCGGGCGGAGCGTTTCGCTTCCCGGGTCTTCAACGAAGGCCACGAGCGGGCCGACGACCGGGCAGGGGTAAAGAAGCGTGAACGCGTCTGGGCGCAAGCCGACTCCTACAATGGCCGCGTGCTTTCCAAAGGACTCCGGCCATGATTTCCCGCGAACCCACGATCGAACGCCTGGCCGTTGCGCGCTCCCTGTTGCTCGAACCTTTCGGGCTGACCGACGCCACGCTGTCGAAAGCGCTCGCCACGATCGCCACGCACCGCATCGACGACGCCGACCTGTACTTCCAGTACACGCGCAGCGAAGGCTGGAGCCTGGAAGAAGGCATCGTGAAGAGTGGCAGCTTCGGCATCGACCAGGGCGTGGGTGTGCGTGCGGTGGCGGGTGAGAAGACCGCGTTCGCGTATTCCGACGACATCTCCGAAGCCGCGTTGCTCGACGCCGCCATGACGGTGCGCACCATCGCCGCCGCCGGCCAGAGCCGCAAGGTGAAGGTCGGCACGAAGCCGAAGGTCGCCGGCAGCCGCGTGCTCTACGCACCGATGGATCCGATCGCCACGCTCGACAGCACCCAGAAGGTGGCGCTGCTCGAGAAGGTGGAAAAGCTCGCGCGCTCGAAGGACCCGCGTGTCAAGCAGGTGATGGCCGGTCTCGCCGGCGAGTACGACGTGGTGATGGTCGCGCGCGCCGACGGCACGCTGGCGGCCGACGTGCGCCCGCTGGTGCGTTTGTCGGTGACCGTGATCGCCGAGCAGACCGTGAACGGCGAAGTACGCCGCGAAGTCGGCTCGGGCGGCGGTGGCGGGCGCTTCGGCTTCGGCTACTTCCACGACGAGATGATCGAGAGCTACGTGAACGACGCCGTCAAGGCCGCGCTGACGAACCTCGAATCGCGCCCGGCCAAGGCCGGCGAGATGAGCGTGGTGCTCGGCCCGGGCTGGCCCGGCGTGTTGCTGCACGAAGCCATCGGCCACGGCCTGGAAGGTGACTTCAACCGCAAGGGCAGCAGCGCGTTCAGCGGCCGCATCGGCCAGCGCGTGGCGGCCAAGGGCGTGACCGTGCTCGACGACGGCACGATCCCCGACCGGCGCGGCTCGCTCAACGTCGACGACGAAGGCAACGCCTCGCAGCGCAACGTGCTGATCGAAGACGGTGTGTTGAAAGGCTACATCCAGGACTCGATGAACGCGCGCCTGATGGGTGTCGCGCCCACCGGCAATGGCCGGCGTGAAAGTTACGCCGCAGTGCCGATGCCGCGCATGACCAACACCTACATGCTGGGTGGCGACAAGACCAAGGAAGAGATCATCGCCGGCCTGAAACGCGGCCTGTACGCCACCAACTTCGGCGGTGGCCAGGTCGACATCACGAGCGGCAAGTTCGTGTTCTCTGCGAGCGAGGCCTTCTGGGTCGAGAACGGCAAGATCCAGTACCCGGTGAAGGGCGCCACCATCATCGGCAACGGGCCCGACGCGCTCACGCGCGTGAGCATGATCGGCAACGACATGAAGCTCGACACCGGCGTGGGCGTGTGCGGCAAGGAAGGCCAGAGCGTGCCGGTGGGCGTGGGCCAGCCGACGCTGCGCATCGATCGCTTGACCGTCGGTGGCACGGCGTGAAACTGTTCGCCCTGATTCGGCGTGCTACATTTGCGGCCATGCTTTTCCGCCCCGCCTGTTTTTTTGCGTACTTCTGGTTCTCGCACCGCTCGGCGGCCGGAGAGGCAAGCGCATACGCAAAGTAGACAGCGCAACGAATCTCCAGAAACCGCCGGGCTCACCCCCGGCGGTTTTTTTTCATCTGCGCATTCTTCAAATACACAGCCCAGGAGCCGACCGCCATGACCAGCAAGTCCAACACCCCCAGCGAGGGTTGGTATGCGCAGACCGAACGCACCAGCCAGACCGACGACCAGCGGATCAAGGACGTGATGCCGCTGCCGCCGCCGGAACACCTGATCCGCTTCTTCCCGATCGCCGGCACGCCGGTCGAGACGCTGATCGGCGACACGCGCGCCGCCATCCGCCGCATCATGCAGAAGAAGGACGACCGGTTGCTCGTGATCATGGGGCCGTGCTCGATTCACGACCCGGTGGCCGCGGTCGAGTACGCGCGCAAGCTCAAGACCATGCGCGAGAAGTACGCCGGCACGCTCGAGATCGTGATGCGGGTCTACTTCGAGAAGCCGCGGACGACGGTCGGCTGGAAAGGGCTGATCAACGACCCGTATCTCGACGAGAGCTACCGCATCGACGAAGGCCTGCGCATCGGCCGGCAGCTGCTGCTCGAGATCAACCGCCTGGGCATGCCGGCGGGCAGTGAATTTCTCGACGTGATCTCGCCGCAGTACCTGGGCGACCTGATCGCCTGGGGCGCGATCGGCGCGCGCACCACCGAAAGCCAGGTGCACCGCGAGTTGGCGTCCGGCCTCTCGGCACCGATCGGTTTCAAGAACGGCACCGACGGCAACATCAAGATCGCCATCGACGCCATCCAGGCGGCGTCACGCCCGCACCACTTCTTGTCGATCCACAAGAACGGCCAGGTCGCCATCGTCGAAACGCGCGGCAACACCGACTGCCATGTGATCCTGCGCGGCGGCAAAGCGCCGAACTACGACGCAGCTCACGTGGCCGCGGCCTGCAAGGAGATCGAGGCGGCCAAGCTCGAATGCACCTTGATGGTCGACTGCAGCCACGCCAACAGCAGCAAGCAGCACGAAAAGCAGGTCGACGTGGCGCGCGACGTGGCGGCGCAGCTCAAGGCCGGCAGCCGCTGCATCTTCGGCGTGATGGTGGAAAGCCACCTGCAAGCCGGTGCGCAGAAGTTCAGCGCGGGCAAGGACGACCCGGCCCAGCTCGAGTACGGTCGCAGCATCACCGATGCCTGCATCGGCTGGGACCACTCGCTGGAGGTTCTGAGCGTGCTGAGCGACGCGGTGCTGGCGCGCCGAAAGGCAAGGTAACGACGACGCGCCCGGATGTAACCCCGGTAAGGCCGGGAAATTGTGCTGGCCCCGGGGCAGGTGGTGACGGTCCAATGCAGGTTCAGCCCGTGCCTCAGGAGATCTTCATGAACCAGCGATTCCCGTTCCTGCCGGCTGCCTTCGCGGCAGCCTTGCTGGCGGGTGCCTCGGTGGCTGCTCTTGCACAGTCGCAGCCTGCGGCCAACGAGCCCAGTGCCCGGGCGCGCCTGGCCGTCGAGGCGGCGTTCAACCGTGCCGACGCCAACAACGACGGCCGGCTCTCGCGTGAAGAAGCCGGCCACCTGCCCGCGATCGCGCTGAAGTTCGACGATCTCGACACCAACAAGGACGGCTTTCTCAGCATGGAAGAGTTCAGCGCGGTGCTGAACACGCCGGCGGCGTAAGCGGCTTTCGAGCCGCGGCGCCCGCGCGCTAGTCAGCGTCGCGCGCCAGCCGCTCGCTCTTCCAGTACACGTCGTCCCCGCCCAGCCCGTCGAGATTGGCGCGGTTGAGCACGCGGGCCAGCACGAACAGCAGGTCGCTCAGCCGGTTCAGGTAGTGGCGCGGTTCGGCGCGCACGGTGTCGACCGCCGTGAGCGCGACCACGGCCCGCTCGGCGCGTCGTGCGATCGTGCGGCCCACATGCGCGATGGCCGCGCTGCGCGTGCCGGCCGGCAGAATGAATTCCTTCAGGCGCGGCAAGGCGGCGTTGTAGTGCGCCAATGCCTCGTCGAGGCGGATCACCGCTTCGGCTTTGAGCAGTTCGTAACCCGGGATCGACAGCTCGCCGCCGAGGTTGAAGAGCTCGTGCTGGATCACGACCAGCAGTTCGCGCACGTCGCCCGGCAGCGGTTCGGCGAGCAGCACGCCGAGCGTCGAGTTGAGTTCGTCGACGTCGCCCATGGCCTGCACGCGCAGGTGGTCCTTGGGCACACGGGTGCCGTCGCCGAGGCCGGTGGTGCCGTCGTCGCCGGTGCGGGTTGCGATCTGAGTGAGTCGGTTGGCCATGGCAGCGATGCTAGCCCACCGAATCAAGCATGGGCACAATGCGCTTCAGGCCAGCGCCGCGTGGCCACGGAGACAAGACCATGAATGCACCCCTGCCCGCCCACCTGTTGCCGCGCCTCGAACCGCGGCCCATGCCCGCGGCGATGCTCGATGCGCTGCAATCGCGCTTCGGCGCACGCTGCTCCACCGCCATGGCGGTGCGCGAGCAGCATGGCCGCGACGAGTCACCCTTCGATGCGCCGCCACCCGAAGCCGTGGTGTATTGCGAGAGCACCGAAGACGTGGCCGAGGTCGTGAAGCTCGCGGCCCGGCACGGGGTGCCGGTGATCCCGTTCGGCACCGGTTCGTCGCTCGAAGGCCACTTGCTGGCGGTGCAGGGCGGCGTGAGCATCGACCTGTCGCGCATGAACAAGCTGGTGGCGATCCAGCCCGAAGACCTGACCGTCACCGTGCAGGCTGGTGTGACGCGCATGCAGCTCAACAACGAGATCCGCCACACCGGCCTGTTCTTTCCGATCGACCCGGGCGCCGACGCCAGCCTGGGCGGTATGAGCGCCACGCGCGCCAGCGGCACGAACGCGGTGCGCTACGGCACGATGCGCGAGAACGTGCTCGGCCTGACGGTCGTGACCGCCAGCGGCGAGATCATCCACACCGGCACGCGCGCGCGCAAGTCGTCGGCCGGCTACGACCTGACGCGCCTGATGGTGGGCAGCGAAGGCACGCTCGGCGTGATGACCGAGATCACGCTGCGCCTGTTCCCGCTGCCCGAAGCGATCTCGGCCGCGACCTGCACTTTCCCGAGCATCGACGCGGCCGTGCGCACCACGATCCAGATCATCCAGATGGGCATACCGATCGCCCGCTGCGAGCTGCTCGACGCCCACGCGGTGCGCGCCGTGAACCGGCACGACAAGCTCACGCTGACTGAAGCGCCGATGCTGCTGATGGAGTTTCACGGCAGCGATGCGAGCGTGAAAGAGCAGGCCGCGAGCGTGCAAGAGATCGCGAGCGAATTCGGTGGCGCCGGCTTCGAGTGGGCGACCACGCCGGAAGAGCGCACCAAACTCTGGACGGCCCGCCACCACGCCTACTTCGCCGGCCTGCAGCTGAAGCCGGGTTGCCGCACCGTCACCACCGACACCTGCGTGCCGATCTCGCACCTGGCCGCGTGCGTGACGCAGGCGTCAGAAGAAGCCGAAGCGGCGGGCCTGCAGCACTACATCGTCGGCCACGTGGGTGACGGCAACTTCCACATCGCCTACCTCGTCGACCCGGCCATTCCCGCGGAGCGTGAAACCGCCGAGCGGCTCAACGACGCGGTGGTGGCGCGGGCCATCGCATTCGACGGCACCTGCACCGGCGAGCACGGCATCGGCCTGCACAAGCAGGGCTTCCTGATCGACGAAACCGGCGCCGGCACGGTCGAGATGATGCGCACGCTGAAACGTGCGCTCGACCCGAAGAACATCATGAACCCGGGGAAGATCTTCTCGCTCTGAGACCCGCACCCGGTGGCGGCTGCCGCCACCGGGCGCCTCATCAGTGGTTCGGGGCAGGTACCGTGAGGTGCTGAGCCACGGTGCCGGCGGCGTCCACACTTTCAAGGTGCACACCGAAGCCCCAAAGCCGCGCCACGTGCTTCAGCACTTCTTGCGAGCCTTCGTGCAGCGGCCGGTTGTTGTGGCGCGTGTGGCGCAGCGTGAGCGAGCGGTCGCCGCGCAGGTTCACGTTCCAGACCTGGATGTCGGGTTCGCGCGAGCTCAGGTCGTACTGGTGCGAGAGCGCTTCGCGCACGCGCCGGAAACCCGAGTCGTCGTGGATCGCCGAGACCGCCAGCGTTTCCGATTTTTCGTCGTCGAGGATCGCGAACAGTCGCATGTCGCGCATCAGCTTCGGTGACAGGTACTGGCCGATGAAGCTCTCGTCCTTGAAGTTGCGCATGGCGTGGTCGAGTGTCGGCAGCCAGGGCGCGCCAGCGAAACTCGGGAACCACTCGCGGTCTTCGGCGGTCGGGTTTTCGCAGATGCGCTTGATGTCGGTGTACATCGCAAAACCGAGCGCATACGGGTTGATGCCGCTGTAGGCGCGGTGCCCCACCGGCGGCTGGTAGACCACGTTGGTGTGCGACTTGAGCCACTCGATCATCACGCCGTCGGTGAGGTAGCCGTCGTCGTACATGGTGTTGAGCAGGTGGTGGTGCCAGAACGTGGCCCAGCCTTCGTTCATGACCTGCGTCTGGCGCTGCGGGTAGAAGTACTGCGCGATCTTGCGCACGATGCGCACGATCTCGCGCTGCCAGGGTTCGAGCAGCGGCGCGTTCTTTTCGATGAAGTAGAGGATGTTCTCCTGCAGCTCGGCCGGGAAGCGCTTGGTGTTGGCCACGTCTTCGGCCTTCTCGGCCTTTCTGGGCAGGGTGCGCCAGATGTCGTTGACCTGCGACTGGGCGTGCTCGAGACGGTCCTTGCGGCGCGCGGTTTCTTCGGCGAACGAGAGTTTGCTGGGCCGGCGGTAGCGGTCGACGCCGTAGTTCTGCAGTGCGTGGCAGCTGTCGAGCAATTCTTCGACCGGGCCGAGGCCGTACTGCTCTTCGCATTCGGCGATGTAGTTCTTCGAGTAGACCAGGTAGTCGATGATCGACGATGCGTCGGTCCAGAGCTTGAAGAGGTAGTTGCCCTTGAAGAAGCTGTTGTGGCCATAAGCCGCGTGCGCGATCACCAGCGCCTGCATCGCAGTGGTGTTTTCTTCCATCAGGTAGCTGATGCACGGGTCGGAATTGATGACGATCTCGTAGGCCAGCCCCATCTGCCCGCGCTTGTAGTTCTTCTCGTTGGCGATGAACTCCTTGCCGTAGCTCCAGTGGCGGTAGTTCACCGGCATGCCGACCGACGCGTAGGCGTCCATCATCTGCTCGGAGGTGATGATCTCGAGCTGGTTCGGGTAGGTGTCCAGGCCGAAGCGGCGTGCCGTGGCGCGGATGACCTCGTGGTATTGCTCGATCAGCTCGAAGCTCCAGTCGCTCGGGTCGGGCAGCTTCGCTGCCGGCCGCGGGCCGGCCGGCAAAGGCGCCAGCAGCGGCTTGCGCTCCGACTTGCGGCGGTCGCCCATGAAGGGCGGCGGCGGGCCGACGTTGATCCTGCGTTCGCCGGGGAAGCCGCTCATGCTGTCTCCTGGTTCAAGAGGCCGCCCCTTCTTTCTTGAAGAGCTCGCGGAACACCGGGTAGATCTGCGACGCCTCGGTGACCTTGCGCATCGCGAAGTGCGGGTGGGTTTCCTGCAGGCGTGTGTACTCTTCCCAGAGGTTCTGCTCTTCGTCGGCCACCTGCACGTAGGCGAAGTAGCGGCAGGCCGGCAGCAACTGCTCGGTCAGCAGCTCGCGGCAGCGGCCGCTGTCGTGGTGCCAGTTGTCACCGTCGCTGGCCTGCGCGCCGTAGATGTTCCATTCGCTCGGCGAGTAGCGGGCCTTGATGATCTCGTCCATCAGCACCAGCGCGCTCGACACCACCGTGCCGCCGGTTTCGCGGGCGTGGAAGAAGTTTTCTTCGTCGACCTCTTGCGCCTGCGTGTGGTGGCGAATGAAGACCAGATCGATCTTGTCGTAGTGGCGTGTGAGAAAAAGGTAGAGCAGGATGAAGAAGCGCTTCGACAATTCCTTGCGGCCTTCGTCCATCGAACCCGACACGTCCATCAGGCAGAACATGACCGCCTTGGTGGTGGGCACCGGCACCTTCACGCGGCTGCGAAAGCGCAGGTCGATCGGGTCGAGGTAGGGGATGCGTGAGAGGCGGTTCTTCAGCGCGCCGATGCGCTCTACCAGCTCGGCACGGCGGGCGTCGCGCAGTGCGCTCACCGGCTGCGCCAGCACTTCTTCGAGCTCGTCTTCGAGCGCACGAAGTTCGCCGCGCGAGCCGGCGCCGATCGCCAGGCGCCGGCCGATCGCGCCGCGCATCGAGCGCACCACGCTCAGGTTGCTGGGCGTGCCATCGCTGACGAAACCGGCGCGGTGGCTTTTCCATTCCGGCGTTTCGGCGAGCTGGGTCTGCGTCAGCCGGGGCAGCGCCAGGTCGTCGAAAAAGATCTGCATGAATTCTTCTTTGGTCAGGTGAAAGACGAAGTCGTCGTCACCTTCGCCGGAATCGCTCGCTTCACCCTTGCCGCCACCTTTGCCGCCGCCACCCTTGGGGCGCTCGATCTGGTCACCGGTCATGTATTCCTGGTTGCCGGGGTGCACCATCTCGCGCGTGCCGCCCTGGCCGTGGCCGAACACCGGCTCGCTGATGTCGCGCTTCGGGATGTGGATGTCTTCACCACGCTCCATGTCGCGAATGCCGCGCGCGTCGACGGCGCGGCGCACCGCGTCGCGCACCTGGTTGTGGTGGCGGCGCAGGAAGCGCTCGCGGTTGCCGATGGACTTGTTCTTGCCCGCCAGGCGCCGATCAATGATCTGCTGGAGCATGCGTTCTCCGTGGGTGGCGTGTCAGCGATCAGCTGCTCTTGCGCACGCGCAGATACCACTCGCACAACAAGCGCACTTGTTTGGCCGTGTAGCCCTTGTCGACCATGCGGTTCACGAAGTTCTCGTGCTTCTTGGCTTCGTCGGCACTCGCCTTCGCGTTGAAGCTGATCACCGGCAACAGCTCTTCGGTGTTCGAGAACATCTTCTTCTCGATCACCGTGCGCAGCTTTTCGTAGCTCGACCACACCGGGTTGTGGCCGGCGTTGTTGGCCCGCGCGCGCAGCACGAAGTTGACGATCTCGTTGCGGAAGTCTTTCGGGTTGCTGATGCCGGCGGGCTTCTCGATCTTCTCGAGCTCGGCGTTCAGCGAAGCGCGGTCGAAGACCTCGCCGGTGTCGGTGTCGCGGTATTCCTGGTCCTGGATCCAGTAGTCGGCGTAGGTCACGTAGCGGTCGAAGATGTTCTGCCCGTACTCGCTGTAGCTCTCGAGGTACGCGGTCTGGATTTCCTTGCCGATGAACTCGGCGTAGCGTGCCGACAGGTGCTCTTTGATGAAGCCGAGGTACTTCTGCTCGGTCTCGGCCGGGAACTGCTCGCGCTCGATCTGCTGTTCGAGCACGTACATCAGGTGCACCGGGTTCGCGGCCACTTCGGCGCTGTCGAAGTTGAAGACCTTCGACAGGATCTTGAACGCGAAGCGGGTCGACACGCCGCTCATGCCTTCGTCGACGCCGGCGTAGTCGCGGTACTCCTGGTAGCTCTTGGCGCGCGGGTCGGTGTCTTTCAGGTTGTCGCCGTCGTAGATCTGCATTTTCGAATACAGCGACGAGTTCTCGGGCTCCTTCAGGCGCGTGAGCATCGCGAACTGGCTCATCATCTTCAGCGTGCCGGGCGCGCACTTGGCTTCGGCCAGCGACGAGCCGCGCAGCAGCTTTTCGTAGATCTTGACCTCTTCACTCACGCGCAGGCAATAGGGCACCTTCACGATGTAGATGCGGTCGAGGAAGGCTTCGTTGTTCTTGTTGTTGCGGAAGGTCTTCCACTCGCTTTCGTTGCTGTGCGCGAGCACGATGCCGTCGAACGGAATGGCGCCGAAACCTTCGGTGCCCTTGAAGTTGCCTTCCTGCGTGGCCGTGAGCAGCGGGTGCAGCACCTTGATCGGCGCCTTGAACATTTCAACGAACTCGAGCAGGCCCTGGTTGGCCAGGCACAGGCCACCCGAGAAGCTGTAGGCGTCGGGGTCGTCTTGCGCAAAGGTTTCGAGCTTGCGGATGTCGACCTTGCCGACGAGCGCCGAGATGTCCTGGTTGTTCTCGTCGCCCGGTTCGGTCTTGCTCACGCCGACCTGCTTGAGCACGCTCGGGTAACGCTTCACGACCTTGAATTGGCGGATGTCGCCGCCGTACTCTTCGAGCCGTTTCACGGCCCACGGGCTCATGATGCGGTTCAGGTAGCGGCGCGGAATGCCGAATTCTTTTTCGAGCAGCGCACCGTCTTCCACCGGGTCGAACAGGCCGAGTGGCGATTCGTTCACCGGTGAGCCCTTGATGGCGTAGAACGGCACCTGTTCCATCAGCAGCTTCAGGCGTTCGGCGATCGAGCTCTTGCCACCGCCCACGGGCCCCAGCAGATAGAGGATCTGCTTCTTTTCTTCGAGGCCTTGTGCGGCGTGGCGGAAGTACGAGACCACCTGCTCGATGGCGTCTTCCATGCCGTAGAACTCGGCGAAGGCGGGGTAGATCTTGATGAGTTTGTTGGCGAAGATGCGTGACAAGCGCGGCTCGTTGCGCGTGTCGACCATCTTCGGGTCGCCGATGGCCTTGAGCATGCGCTCGGCGGCGGTGGCATACGCTACCGGGTTGCGCTTGCACTCGGCGAGGTAGTCCTCGATCGAGAGTTCTTCTTCGCGGCTGCGTTCGAAGCGGGCGGCGAAATTGCTGATCACATCCATGCTGATCTCCTGTGGCGTACTAGGAGGCGGATCGGGGCGTCGCATGCCCTTCACCGTCTGGGGAAGTTCTGATGACACCCGGCGGGCGCCATCAGAGCTTTCCGTTCATCAGCGGGTTGTGTGTCTCAAGCTTCTTTCATTCTGCGCCTGCCGGTGCCCGGAGTAAAAGGCCCATCACCGCTCAAATTCGGGATTCGTTTGCATCATGAATGATTAGCAAACAACGTGCCGAAGATGAGTGCGTTGACATGCCGCCTGTGTGGCTGAGCTTGCCTGGTTCGCCAAAGTTCCGCGCAGTGCGCTTGCGCGCGAAGCCGAACTCAGCGGGCGCCCAAGCCCAGCTTGTCGAGCAGGCCATTGAGCTCTTCGAGGGAGCCGAAGGCGATGGCGATTTCGCCTTGTTCGCCCTTCTTCGTGCGCTTCTTGACGCGCACTTCGACGGCAGCCGTCAAGGTGTCGGACAACTCCTGTTCGATGCGTTGCAGGTCGCGGCTCTTTCCGTTCTTCGCGCGCAACAGCGGTGTCTGCCGGCCGGTCGTGGTGCCGGCGCGCGCGACCAGTCTCTCGGCCTCGCGCACGCTCAGCTTCCTGGCGACGATCTCGGTCGCGCTCAAGATCTGCTGTGCGCCTTCGAGCGGCAACAGCGCGCGCGCGTGGCCCATGTCGATGTCGCCGGCCATCAGCATCTGCTGCACCGGCTCGGTCAGGTTCAACAAGCGCAGCAGGTTGCTCGCGGCGCTGCGCGAGCGCCCGACCGACTGCGCGGCCTGCTCGTGCGTGAGGCCGAACTCGTCGGTCAGCCGCTTCAGGCCCTGCGCTTCTTCGAGCGGGTTCAGGTCTTCGCGTTGGATGTTCTCGATCAATGCCATCGCGGCCGCGGCTTCGTCGGGCACCTCGCGGACCAGCACCGGCACGTCGTCGAGCCCCGCGAGCTTTGCCGCGCGCATGCGGCGCTCGCCGGCGATGATCTCGTAGCGGCCCGGTGCGACCGGGCGCACGAGGATCGGCTGCATCACGCCTTGCGCCTTGATGCTCTCGGCCAGCTCGTACAACGAGCCTTCGTCCATGCGCGTGCGCGGCTGGTACTTGCCCGCCTGCAGTTGCGTGAGCTTCAGCGTGTGCGGCGCGCCGCTCGGGGTGCTGCTCGCGAGCTCATCGGCATCCTTGACACGCGGGCCGAGCAGCGCTTCGAGGCCGAGGCCGAGGCCTTTGGGTTTCTTGGTGACCATGGCGACAATTGTGGACGATCACGCCGCCAGCCCGATCAGCGCCCGCAGCATCGCGTGGCCTTCTGGCCAGTCACCGAGACCCGAGTCGCCGTTGATGTGGCCGCGCGCGCCGAGGGTGGCCGAGTCGCTGCCCCAGTCGGCCGCCATCTCCGCGGCGCGGCTCGGGCTGCAGTACGGGTCGTCACTGCTGCTCACGACCAGGCTCGCGAAAGGCAGCCGCTCGCGCACGACCGGTCGCCAGTTGTAGAGATGCGGCGGCATGTCTTCGCGCTCGGGGTCGGGTGGGGCGACCAGCAAGGCCGCCTTGACGCGCGCCGTGTGCTGCGAGTGCGCCGCCCACGCGGCGACGAGCTGGCAGCCGAGGCTGTGCGCAACCAGCACGGCAGGCGTCTCGCTCTGCGACAGCACGTCGTCGAGACGCGCCATCCAGTCGCCGCGTTTGGGCCACAGCCAGTCGTCCTGTTCGACGCGCTGGTGGCCGTGAAGCTCTTCCCAGCGAGTCTGCCAATGGCCCGGCCCCGAGTTCTGCCAACCCGGCAACAACAAGACGCGCAAGGGCGAAACATCGGGCAGTGTCATCGTGGTGGTTTATGCTTGTTGGAGTTTCGAAGCAGGGGTGAAAGTCATGAAATACCGCGCGTTCGTCGATGGCCAGGAGGGCACCACCGGCCTGCGCATTCACGAGTATCTCGCGCAGCGCAGCGACATCGAAGTGCTGCGCATCGACGCCGACAAGCGCAAGGACGCGGCCGAACGCGCGCGCCTGCTGAACGCCGCCGACGTGGCCTTTCTGTGCCTGCCCGACGTGGCGGCCAAAGAGGCGGCCGCGCTGGTCACCAACCCCAACACCTGCCTGATCGACGCCAGCACGGCGCACCGCACCACGCCCGGCTGGGCTTACGGCTTGCCCGAGTTGGCGCCAGGGCAGCGTGCGCTGATTCGCACCGGCAAGCGCATTTCGAACCCCGGCTGCCATGCCTCGGCGTTCATCCTGCTGCTGCGGCCACTGGTCGATGCCGGGCTGGTGCCGCCGGCGCTACCGATTTCTGCCAGCTCGATCACCGGGTACTCCGGTGGCGGCAAGAAGATGATCGAGCAGTACGAAGCGGGTGGTGACGCGCAGCTCGACTCGCCCCGGCCGTATGGCCTGACGCTCGCGCACAAGCACGTTCCAGAGATGATGACCCACACCGGTTTGACCACCAAGCCGGTTTTCATGCCGATCGTGGGCAGGTTCTACAAGGGTTTGTCGGTGAGCGTGCCCTTACACCTTTCACAGTTGGGCTCGGCGTGCACGGCCCAGGACGTTCAAGGCGTGTTCGAAAAGCGCTACGCCGGCGAGCGCTTTGTCCGTGTGATGCCGCTGCGCGACCCGGCGGCGATCGAAGCGGGCTTCTTCGATGTGCAGGCCTGCAACGACACCAACCGTGTCGACATCTTCGTGTTCGCCAACGACAGCCAGGTGATTCTGATGGCCCGGCTCGACAACCTGGGCAAGGGTGCCAGTGGTGCCGCCGTGCAGTCGATGAACGTGCACCTGGGCCTGGACGAATCGCTCGGGCTGTAGCGCCCGAAGCTCACGCCGCCGAAGGATCGCGTGCGCGATAGTGGTAAGCGTAGGCGTCGGTGAACCCGAGGCGCTCATACACCGTCCGTGCGGCGTGGTTGTCGCCATCGACCTGAAGGTAGGCATGGCGTGCGCCGCGAGTGTGCGCTAGCTGCAGCAGGTGCCGGCACAAGTGGCCAGCGTATCCGCGGCCGCGTGATGTCGCTGCGGTGAACACGTCGTAAAGACCCACCAGCGGTCCTTCGATCGCGAACTGACCGCAAGCAACGAGTTCCGAGCCCACGTGCATTTCGACAGCGTGAAACGGTACTGGCGAGTTCAGCAAGCGCTGACCGTGCGCCTGGCGCTGTGAAAGTGGCGAGCCACGCAGGCTGCCGACCCGTTGCGCGAAGGCTTCCAGACCGGTGGCGTGGAACTCCGCGTCGGGCGGAATCGCCGCATCCGCCAGGCTTGCCAGATCGGCCAGAACCATGACCCGTGTGTCGTCGAACCGCTTCAGCCCCTGGCGGGCCAGCAACGTGTCGAGCCCCTCGGGCAAGGTGAACGGCGTGATGCGCACGATCATCGGCAGGCCGGCCTCGGCGAACACCGCATCACAGGCTTTCAGGCGTTCGTCGATCGGCAGGCGGCCTGCAGCCACCGCGTTGATGCAGCGAGCGCGCTTGGCCTTGCCGGGCGAGAGACGCACCAGCCAACCGTCGAGCCAGCGTTGTTGCGGGGGTGCGCTCGCGTTCAGCCCGGCGTCTTCGATCCGGCTGAGCAGCGCCGGGTCGATTGTCGGGTTGAGCCCGTGCAAGCTCATGCAGCACCGAGGCGCTGCGACATTTCCTGGGCGAACTCGACAAACGCCTGCGCACCCTTGGAGGCCGGGTCGAACACCACGCCCGGCATCCCGTAGCTCGGCGCTTCGGCCAGGCGCACGTTGCGCGGAATCACGGTGTTGAACACCTTGTCGCCGAAGTGGGCCTTGAGCTGCTCACTCACCTGCTGCTGCAGGGTGATGCGCGGGTCGAACATGACACGCAGCAGGCCGATGATTTCGAGCTCGGGGTTCAGGTTGGCGTGCACCTGCTTGATCGTGTTCACGAGGTCGCTCAGGCCTTCGAGCGCAAAGTACTCGCATTGCATCGGCACGACGACCCCGTGGGCGCTGCACAAGCCGTTGAGCGTGAGCATGCTCAGCGACGGGGGGCAATCGATCAGCACGAAGTCGTAGTCGGATTGCACCGCCTGAAGCGCGTCGCGCAGGCGTTTGTCGCGGCGCTCGAGCTGCACCAGTTCCACCTCGGCACCCGCCAGTTCTCGGTTGGCGCCGAGCACGTCGTAGCCGGCCTTCTCGCTGGCGACGCGGGCTTCGGCGATCGACGCGTTTCCGAGGAGCACGTCGTAGACGCTCAAGCCGAGCGCACGTTTGTCGACACCCGACCCCATCGTGGCATTGCCCTGCGGATCGAGGTCGACCACCAGAACGCGTTTGCCGATTCTGCTCAGCCCTGCGGCCAGGTTGACCGTGGTGGTGGTCTTGCCGACTCCGCCCTTCTGATTGGCGATGCAGAAAATTCTGGCCATGGGCGTGCTACAGGTGGGCAAAGTGGCGCGAAAGCGGCCGAGAGCTGTGGTCAGCAGGCAAGGACGGGGATTCCGCTCTTGGGGGCAGGGCGATTATAGAGACGGGGTTCGTGGCCGAATCCAGACCAGGCAACGCTCCGCTTGCAGGCCTGGGACCAACAGCTGTTCCACGTGAAACACTTCCAGCCCGGGTCCGAGTGCGGCGATTTCTTCGTCGGGCAGCTTGCCTTTCATCGCCATCCAGACGCCGCCCGGCGCAAGGAGCGCGCCGGTCAGGCGCGTGAAGTCGCTCAGCGAAGCGAAAGCACGAGAAACGATCACGTCGAAGGGCGCGGATTTGAGTTGTTCGACGCGGGCGTGCTCGGCGGTCAGGTCCTTCAGGCCGAGCTCACCGGCGGTCTGGCGTACGAATGCCGCCTTCTTTCCGACCGTGTCGACGCAGGTGACTTGAACGCCCGGGTTCAGGGCCGCGATCACGACACCGGGCAAGCCGCCGCCGCTGCCCACGTCGAGAATCCGCCGCGCCTGGCTGGCGTCGAGCTGCCGGCGCAGCGGGCCGACGACGGCCAGGCAGTCGGCCAGGTGCTGCGTCAGCATCTGCGCCGGGTCACGCACGGCTGTCAAGTTGTAGGTGGCATTCCAGCGCTGCAGCAGGGCCAGGTAGGCGAGCAGGGTGTCGGCCTGCGCCGTGGTCAGCTCGAGCGCCAAGGCGTCGCCGATCTCGGCGAGCGCTTCCCGGCGAGCTGCGGCTGGCGCCTCAGGCGGTTGCATCTGCCGGGCGCGCGTCGTGCTGGGCAAAGCCCTTGAAACGCCCCTTTTTAAGGTGCACGAGCAGCAGCGAAATCGAGGCCGGCGTGATGCCCGAGATCCGCGAGGCTTGCCCGAGCGTTTCTGGCCGGTGTTTGGCCAGCTTCTGGCGCGCCTCGAACGACAGCGCCTGAACAAGCCCGTAGTCGATGTTTTCCGGCAGCGGCAAGCTCTCGAAGTGCGCGCTGCGCTCCACGTCACGGTTCTGCTTGTCGATGTAGCCCGCGTACTTGATGCTGATCTGGACTTGCTCGATCACCGTGTCGGCGAGCGCAGCGCCGAATTCCGCCTGCAGTGTTTCACGTGAAACAGCAGCGTCTGGCGATGCAATCTGCGCTACCTCGGCGACTTGATCGAACCCGACGTCGGGCCGTGTCAGCAGTTCGGCGAGGCTGTACTCGTGTTCGATGGTGGTGCCGAGCAAGCGCTGCGCATGCTCGTCGGGCAAGACCGCAGGGCGCACCCAGGTCTGCTTCAGCCGTTCGACTTCGCGCGCCACCGCATCACGCTTGCGGTTGAAGGCCGACCAGCGAGCGTCGTCCACCAGGCCCATCGCGCGGCCGGCTTCGGTCAGCCGCATGTCGGCGTTGTCTTCGCGCAGCTGCAGGCGGAACTCGGCGCGGCTCGTGAACATGCGGTAAGGCTCGGTCACGCCCTTGGTGATCAGGTCGTCGACCAGCACGCCGATGTAGGCCTGGTCGCGGCGCGGCAGCCACGCCGGGTCGCCGCGCACCTGCAGCGCAGCGTTGATGCCGGCGAACAGCCCTTGCGCTGCAGCCTCTTCGTATCCCGTCGTCCCGTTGATCTGGCCGGCAAAAAACAAACCTTCGACGCCGCGCGTCTCGAAGCTGGCCTTCAGCTCGCGTGGGTCGAAGTAGTCGTACTCGATCGCGTAACCCGGCCGCAGGATGTGCGCCTCTTCCAGGCCCACCATGCTGCGCACCGCGGCGAGCTGGATGTCGAAGGGCAGCGAGGTTGAAATGCCGTTCGGATAAAACTCGTGCGTCGTCAGGCCTTCAGGCTCCAGAAAGATCTGGTGTGAGTCCTTGTCGGCGAAGCGATTCACCTTGTCTTCGATGCTCGGGCAGTAGCGTGGCCCCACGCCGTCGATCAAGCCCGTGAACATCGGGCTGCGGTCGAAACCCGAGCGGATGATCGCGTGCGTGCGCTCGTTGGTATGCGTGATCCAGCAGGGCACTTGCTGCGGATGCTGCTCGGCTCGGCCCATGAAGCTGAACACCGGCATCGGCTCGGCGGCGGGTGAGCCATTGGCGCCCGGCACGCCATCGCCCGGCTGGGCGGTCAAGGCAGCGAAGTTGATCGAGCGGCCGTCGAGCCGCGGCGGCGTGCCGGTCTTGAGCCGGCCTTGTGGCAGCTTCAGCTCCTTCAGCCGCGAAGACAACGCCACCGCCGGCGGGTCGCCAGCGCGGCCGGCGCTGTGGCTTTCCAGGCCGACGTGGATCTTGCCGTCGAGAAAAGTACCGGCGGTCAACACCACGGCGCGCGCCATGAAGCGTATGCCCACTTGCGTGACAGCCCCCGCGATTCGGCCACCTTCCAGAATCAGGTCATCGCACGCGCCTTGAAACAGCCACAGGTTCGGCTGATTCTCCAGGCGCTTGCGGATCGCCGCCTTGTACAGGATGCGGTCGGCCTGCGCTCGCGTGGCGCGCACGGCAGGCCCTTTCGAGCCGTTCAGGATGCGGAACTGGATACCGGCCTCGTCGGTAGCGGCGGCCATCGCGCCGCCCAGCGCATCGACTTCCTTGACCAGATGACCCTTGCCGATGCCGCCGATCGACGGGTTGCAGCTCATCTGCCCGAGTGTCTCGATGTTGTGCGTGAGCAGCAGCGTGGCCGCGCCCATGCGCGCAGCGGCGAGCGCGGCCTCGGTGCCGGCGTGGCCACCGCCGACCACGATCACGTCGAATTGCTTCGGGAACAACATCGGATTGCCTGATTTTTGAGCAGACGGGGATTGTAGGCAGCGGGCCTGGGGAAGTCACCCGAAGGGTTCGGGCGGCTGGTTGTGCACGAGACCCGTTTGTTACGCTCGCGCCATGGAATGCCGACCCGCCTGCGGCGCGTGCTGTACCGCCCCTTCGATCTCGAGCCCGATTCCCGGCATGCCGGGCGGAAAGCCCGCGGGTGTTCGCTGCGTGCAGCTCGACGCAGAGAACCGCTGCCTGATCTTCGGCCGGCCCGAGCGCCCGGCGTGCTGTTCAGGCCTGCAGCCGTCGGTGGAGATGTGCGGCGCCAGCCGCGAGCACGCGATGCAGTGGCTCGCCAGGTTGGAGGCCGCCACTTCGCCCGGCTGAGTCAACCCGGCAGCAGCATCTCGGTGTGCGGAATGCCGTCTTCCATGTAGGGCTCGCCGACGGGCTGAAAGCCGAAGCTGGCGTAGAACGCCTCGAGCCGCGTCTGCGCCGAGATGCGAATGCCTTGGCGGGGGAATGCATCCTGGCAATGCGCCACCGCACGCCGCACGAGTTCGCGGCCCAGGCCCGTGCCACGCGCTGCATCGATCGTGATCACCCGCCCGATCGACGGTTCGACGTACTTCTGGCCGGGGTGCACGACACGCGCATACGCCAAGGGCATCGAGCGGTCCGCCGACCACCCGGCGAGGTGAAACGACGCGCTGTCGAAGCCGTCGGCGTCGAGATATACGCAGGCCTGTTCGATCGAGAACACTGTTTGTCGGGCGCGGTAGATCGCTTCCAGTTCGAAGACGTTCAGCTCGTCGAAACGGCACCAGCGCCACTCGGGCAATGAAGATTCGCGCACGTCGAAAACTCTTGTTCGGATGATCGCGGATTGTGAAGGAGCGGGCGCCGCGTTACCGTGCCCATGCAACCGCCCGGTTGCGCAGAGCCCATGAACGCGCAGCCACGCCGTGGCGCCCAGGAGACCCGTCTTGACCAAGCTGCTCTACCGGCTGCTGCTGCCGCTGCTGGCGATCGTCGTCGCCTATCTGCTTTTGTGGCCGGTGCCGATCGAGCCGGTGGTGTGGAGCCCCGCTCCGGCACCGGGTTACGTCGGCCCGCACGCGGTGAACCAGAAACTGGCCGGGCTGAAGTCGATCGACCTCAGCGCCGATTCCGGCCCCGAGCACATCCTGGTGCGCGACGGCTGGGTCTATGCCGCCGTGTCGAGCGGCTCCGTCGTGCGCATGCGGCCCGACGGCACGGGCCGAGAAGTGGTCGTCACCACCGGCGGCCGGCCGCTCGGCTTCGACTTCGACGCACAAGGCGCGCTGCTCGTCGCCGACCCGGAATACGGCGCGCACGGGGGCTTGTTGCGGGTGACCGGCAGCGGCGCGTCCGCAAAAATCGAGCTGCTCACCGACAGCGTCGACTCGCCGTTGAAGGGCGACGCCATCCGATACGCCGACGCGGTGGTCGTCGCGAAGAACGGCAAGGTCTACTTCACCGACGCGTCGCGCCGCTTCGGCGCCAAGGCTTTCGAGGGCGCGTTCATCGCGAGCGTGCACGACATCCTCGAACACCAGTCCACCGGCCGCCTGCTCGAATACGACCCGGCCACCAAAACCACGCGCGTGCTGCTCGCCGACCTGTGTTTTGCCAACGGTGTGGCGCTCTCCGCCGACGAACAATCACTCTTCGTCAGCGAGACCGGCGAATACCGCATCTGGAAGGTCGCGGTCGGCGCGCAGAACCTCAGCGCCAAACGGCCCGGCCCCGGCGCCGTGGCGCTGCTGAGCAACCTGCCCGGCTACCCCGACAACCTGATGCGCGGCGAGGGCGGCCGCCTCTGGACCGGCCTCACCAAACCGCGCGGCGCCTTCATCGACGACAACGCCGGCAAACCCTGGCTGCGCCAACTCGTGATGCGCCTGCCGCGGTCCTTGTGGCCGGTGCCGCCGGCCTATGGCCACGTCTTCGCGTTCGACGAGTCGGGCAAGATGCTCGTCGACCTGCAGGACCCGAGCGGTGCCTACCCCGAGACGACGTCCGTCACCGAAACAGCCGACCGGCTCTACATCCAGAGCCTGCACGCGAAGACGCTGGGCTGGATGCCGAAGCCCGCGCTCTGACCTGCGTCAGCGAACCGCCGCGCTGCGCAGCGTGCGCGCCACGAACCACACGCACACGGTCGCCAGCAGCACGCACACGCCGAGCGGCACCAGCACCTGCGCGGTGTCGAAGGCTTCGCCCTTCAACACGCGGGTCATCAACACGTTCTGCGCGAGTGCCGGCACCCACAGGTGCCAGGGCGAATCGCCGCCCAGGCTGAACACGTTCACCAGCGGCAGCAGCGATGCCGCGAGCATCACCACGGTCGAACTCGCCTGCGCTTCCTTGAAGCTCTTGCAGCGGATCGCCACCGCCATCAGCAGCGCCGACACGGCAGCTGCGAACGGCAGCAGCACCACGAGGAACAGCGCCGCCTCGCGCGGGCCGTACTGAAACATCGCGGCCAGCGTGTCGCTGCGCAAGACCCATTGGCCGGGCAGGAAGCTCAGGCAACTCAGCACCGCGATCAGCATGCCCACGCTGGCGACGGCGCCCCATTTGCCCACCACCAGCACCCAGCGTTCGCTCGGGTTCATCAGCAGCGGTTCGAGCGAGCCGCGCTCGCGTTCACCGGCGGTCGTGTCCAGCGCCGCGTTGAGCGCGCCGTACAGCACCGCCATCATCACGAAGTAGGGCAGCATGCCGGTGATCTGGGTCGCGCGTGTCTGGGTGCTGGCGAGGTCTCGGTCTTCGACCTGCATCGGCTCGAGCAAGTCCAGCGAGATGCCACGCAGCGCCAGGTTCAGCGTCGCGCGCTCGCGGCTGAAGCCGCTCAGCAGCCGCGCGATCGGCCCGGCGCCCGCTTGCGAGCGCTGGTTGGCGCTGTCGGAGACGAGCTCGACGGTGGGCGACTCGCCACGCTGCAACGCGGCCTCGAAACCCTCCGGCACCACGACCACCGGGTCGGTCAGCTTCGCGTTGCGCAGTTGTTTTTCGTAGTCGGCGGGCGCGGCCTTCACCGTGTAGGTCTGGCGCTCGAACCAGTTCTTCAGGCTCGGTGCGTGCTCGATGCCGGCCACGATCACCTGCCGCGCTTCGGCGCGCGACTCGAGCGAGGCCACCAACGAAGAGATCGCTACCAGCACCAGCGGCCCGAGCAGCACCGACGACACCAGCACCGTGAGCAGCGTGCGCCGGTCGCGCAGCGCGTCGCTGATCTCCTTGCGGAACACCGTCAGCACGGATTGCATCGGCTTCATCGCATCGGCTCCGGTGAAGCTTCGTGGGCATGGATTTCTTCGGCGAACGCCAGCTTCACGAACGCTTCTTCGAAGTCGCTCTCGCCGGTTTGCGCCAGCAGGCCGGGCACCGTGCCGGCGGCCACCGTGCGGCCGTGCGCGACGACCACGACGCTGTCGCACAGCCGTTCCACCTCTTGCATGATGTGGGTCGAGAACACGATGCACTTCGAGCCGCCAGCCGGCGTGCGCAGCCAGCGCAGGCTCTCGCGCAGCGCGCGGGTAGCGAGCACGTCGAGGCCGTTGGTCGGTTCGTCGAGGATGATGTTGGCCGGGTCGTGCACCAGCGCGCGCGCGAGCGCCGTCTTCATGCGCTCGCCCTGGCTGAAGCCGTCGGTGCGGCGGTCGAGCAGGGCCGTCATCTCCAGCATGTGCGACAGGCTCTCGGCGCGTGCGTTCGCCGCGTCGGCGCTCATGCCCTGCAGCCGCCCGAAGTAGACGATGTTCTCGCGTGCGCTGAGGCGCGGGTACAGGCCGCGCGCGTCCGAGAGCACGCCCATGCGCGCCAGCGCTTCGCGCGGGCGGCTCGCCACGTCGATGCCGTCGACCGCCATGCTGCCCGCGTCGGGCGTGATCAGGCCGGCCAGCATGCGCAGCGTGGTCGTCTTGCCGGCGCCGTTCGGGCCGAGCAGGCCGGTGATGTGGCCGTCGGGCGCGTCGAAGCTCACGTCTTTCACCGCCTGCACGAAGCGCGCGGGTTCGCGGCGTTTCAGCGACACGCCGGCGAAGCCCGTGCCCTTCGCGGCCGGTGCGGCGAACTGTTTGGCGAGGTGCCGGACGCCGATCATTTCAGCACCCCGGTGGCCACGTCAATGGGCACGAAGGCCGGCGGCCGCGGAATGCTCTTCACGCAGGCCGCGTCGACCGCCAGCGCTTCCTTGTCGTCGGCCGCGTCGACGAAGCGGTAGATCACGTCGCGCATGCAGCCGAGCGACATCACGCCGTGGCCGGCGTTCGGCACGACCACGTGCAAGGCGTTGGCGCCGAGCAGCTTCGCCACCCGTTCACCGTGGCGCGGCGGCGTGGCGGGGTCGAGCCCGCCGCTGAGAAGCAGCGTCGGCGAGGCGGCTGCCGTCACGGCATAGAACGCTGCCGGCAGCACGCCGCGCGGCCACTCGGCGCAGGCGCGGCGGTACAGCGTGGCCTGGTCGTTGCCGAAGTCGGCACCGGGTTGGTCGCTCGCCTTGTCGAGCAAGGGCAGGTCTTCGGCGCAGACGACCGAGAAGTGCATGCCGACCGCAAGCTGCGCACCTTTGCGCGACGACATCAGCGAGCCCATGCCGACCAGCGCTTCGAAGCGGCCCTGCGCTGCGGCGGCGATGGCCGCCGGCAGCGCGGCCGCGAACGCCGGCGCGTAGAGCGGGCCGCGCACAGCGGCCAACACCATCTCGCGCGTCAGCGTGAAACGTTCGGGCAAGCCGGTGAGCGGGTGCGCGGCCGAGACCGTGCGCGGCAAGCCGGCCAGCAGCGCCGACCAATCGGCACGCAGCGTCGGAAAAGCCTTGGTGCACGCCGGCTCGCGCTCGCAATCGGCCAGCAGCTTGTCGAACGCCGCCTGTCCGTCGGTCGAAAAACTCGCCGGCAGCACCATGTCGGGCGGCGCCACGCCATCGATCACGCTGCGCCGCACGGCTTGCGGGAACTGGCGTGCGTAGTCGAGCGCCGCGCGTGTGCCGTAAGAAGCGCCGACGAGGTTGATGCGTGCGTAGCCGAGCGCCTGGCGAACCGCGTCGAGGTCTTGCATCGCCAGTGGCGTGGTGAAGAATCCGAGGTCGCTGGGGGCCTGGATGTAGGGCAGCTTCAGCAGTGCAGCCTTGCATTCCATCAGGCGCTTGAACGGCCGGTCTGCATCGGCCTGCTCGGCCAGACTTTCGCGCTGCGGGTCGGCGCATTCGAGTGGTGCCGACTTTCCGGTGCCGCGCTGATCCACGAACACGATGTCGCGCCGGTTGTTGAGGCGGGCGAACAAGGCGAGCATGTTCGGCGCCAGCTTGATCGCGCTCTGGCCCGGCCCGCCGGCCAGCAGGAACACCGGGTCGGGCAGTTTGCGCCGCGCCATCGCGGGGGCCACGACGTAGTGGACGTCGATCTTCGGGCCGTCGGGTCGCGCCGGGTCGAGCGCACGTTGCAACGCGCCGCACTGCACGCTGTGGCGCAGGCCGGGCACGCGGCAGTCGGTCAGCGGCTGGGCGGGTGCGGCGTGGCTGGCGAGCGCACAAAGCGCCGCGACCGCGATCCACCCGACACGGCGAAACACGCGCACGGCTTATTCGCCGAGCAGGCGCTTGAGCTCGCCGCTCTCGATCAGCCTCTGCAGGTCGGCGTGGCCACCGATCAGCGAGCCCTTCACGAACACCATCGGGAACGTCGGCCAGCCAGTCCACATCTTCAGCGAATTACGCCGCCGCCAGTCACTGAGGTAGCTGCCGTATTCGAGGTAGTGGTAGGGCACGCTGGCCGCGTCGAGCACCTTGCGGGCGCGCCTGCAGTACGGGTTCTGCGCCATGCCCACCACCAGCACCGGGTTCGACGACGCGGCGGCCTGCACGTTGTGCACGGTGTCGGCGTTCAGGTTCGCGACCTTGTCGCGAATGGCGGGGTGCAGGCGGGGTTCGTCGAGAATCTGGCGCGGCATGCAGGCGTCCTGAAGACAAAGACGCAAGCGTAGCCGACGCGGCGCCCGATCGGGCGCCGCACGCGTCAGCGTTTGTTCACACCGCCAGCGCGCCGCGCTGGAAGTCGGCCAGGGCCTGGTGGATCTGCTCGCTCGTGTTCATCACGAACGGGCCGTACTGCGCGATCGGCTCGTTCAGTGGCGCGCCGGCGACGAGCAGCACCCGCGCCGCCTGGCCGGTGGTGGCGAGGCGCACGCCGTCGGCCGCCGCGTCGTTGGCGAGGATCGCCATGCGCTCGCTCTCGACCACCTGCCCGCCCACATCCGCCGCGCCACCGCCGTACACGTAGGCGAAAGCGTTGTGACCGGGCGGCACGGCGGCGTCGAACGAGGTGCCCGCGGGCAAGGCGATGTCGAGCACCAGCGGCTCCGTCGTGGGCCGGCTCACGGCGCCGGCGATGCCGAGCGCCTGACCGGCGATCACGCGCACCTGCACGCCGCTGCCCAGCGTGATCGCGGGCACATCGGCCGGCGGCACGTCACGGTAGGCGGGCGCCGTCATCTTGTCCTTGGCGGCCAGGTTCACCCACAGCTGAAAGCCGGCCATGCGGCCTTCTTCCTGTTCGGGCATTTCTGAATGGATGATGCCGCGGCCGGCCGTCATCCACTGCACGCTGCCAGGCTCGAGCAGGCCGACGTTGCCGACGCTGTCTTTATGCCGCATGCGGCCTTCGAGCATGATCGTCACCGTCTCGAAGCCGCGGTGCGGGTGGCTCGGAAAGCCGCCGATGTAGTCGCTGGCCGAGTCGCTGCCAAAGGCGTCGAGCATCAGGAACGGGTCGAGGCGCTTTTGCAGCGGCTGCGTCAGCACCCGCGTGAGCTTCACGCCGTCGCCGTCCGAGGTGGGCTGGCCGCGCACCTGCCGCTCGACCTGGCGCGAGCGTGTCACCGTGAAGTTCTGGAGTGCCGTGGTGGTGTTCATGCAGTCAATGTAGTGCCGCGGCCCGCGAATGGAAGCGCGTCTCTTTGCACTCATTGGTGAAAGCGCTTGAACGACGCGCGCGCCGGCAGGAAAGGCGCGAAAGGGGTGTAATACGAGCCCATTCACTCCCGACCAAGCACCATGAAGCTCTACTACAGCCCCGGCGCGTGTTCTCTCGCCCCCCACATCGTGCTGCAGGAAACCGGTCTTGCCTTCGACCTGGTCAAGGCCGACCTGAAGACGCACAAGCTCGCCGCGGACGGCAGCGATTACTACCCCATCAACTCCAAGGGCCAGGTGCCGCTGCTCGAGCTCGACAGCGGTGACCGCCTCTCGGAAGGTCCGGCGATCACGCAGTACCTGGCCGACCAGGTGCCTGCCAAACAGCTTGCGCCGGCCAACGGCACGATGGCCCGCTACCGCGTGCAGGAGTGGCTGAACTTCGTCACCAGCGAACTGCACAAGGGCATCGGTGGCCTGTTCAACCCGGCCATGAACGACGACGGCAAGGCCGTGATCCGTGCCCGTGCCCTTGACAAGCTGAAGTGGGTCGACGGGCAGCTCGAAGGCAAGCAGTACCTGATGGGCGATGCCTTCACGATCGCCGACGCTTACCTGTTCACGGTCACGAACTGGACGGCGCACACCGGCATCGACATCTCTGGCCTGAAGAACCTGAGCGCGTTCCAAGCCCGCATGGCCGCCCGGCCGGCCGTGCAGGCCGCGCTCAAGGCCGAAGGCCTGCTCAAGTAAGCCGCGCCGTGCAGCCCGCCGTGACACCTGCCGCGCGGGCTGCAAGCCCGGGCAGCGCGCCCGCGCTGTTCATGCTGCTGGCCCTCGCCGCGTCGTTCGCGCAAGCGAACTCGGCGCCACCGGCTGGCAGCTACGCCGCCGAGCTGTGCGTGGCGACCTCGAGCGCCGCACCGAGCTGCGGCCCGGCGCAGGTCGAGCTGCAGGCCGGTGGCGCGGCGCGTGTGCGCGTCAGCGACTTCGTCTACCGCTTGAAGCTCAACAGCAGCCAGGTCGAGGTGGCGCTGATGCACGGTGCGATGCAGGTCGACGAATTCGTCGCGGTCTACGAGTGGGCCGGCAACTCGCTGCAGTTCGTCGATGCCGACAAGAACGCCCGCTACGAGCTGAAGCTCGGCGAACGCAAGACGGCAGCGAAGTAGCCCCCGCGCTGGCGCTGGCCCTGTGGCCCCGCCTCAGCCGAGGTGCGCCGCCGCCAGCAAGGCTTTCGTGTAGGCCTCGCGCGGTGCGTCGAACAGCGCCTGCGCTTCGCCTTCTTCGATCACGTCGCCGTCTTTCATCACCATCACGCGGTGCGACATGGCGCGCACCACCGCCAGGTCGTGGCTGATGAAGACATAGCTCATGCCGTAGTGGCGCTGCAGTTCCGCCAGCAGCGCGAGCACCTGCTGCTGCACAGACACGTCGAGCGCCGAGGTCGGCTCGTCGAGCACCAGCACCTCGGGGCGCAGCACCACGGCGCGCGCGATCGAGATGCGCTGGCGCTGGCCGCCCGAGAACTCGTGCGGGTAACGCTGCAGCACGTTGTGGATGCCGTTGGCGGCGCTCAGCCCCACTTCGTCGAGCATGGCCAGCACCAGCTTCTCGCGGTCCGAAGCCGAGAGTTCGGGTCGGTGCAGCGCCAGCCCTTCGCCGACGATCTGGCCGACCGTGAGACGCGGGCTGAGCGAGGCGAACGGGTCCTGGAACACCACCTGCATGCGCTTGCGCATCGAGCGCAGCACCCGCCGGTCGGCGTTGTCGATGCGCTCGCCGCCCATTGCCACGCTGCCCGAAGAAATGCCCTGCAGCGCCAGCAGCGCCATGCCCAGCGTGGTCTTGCCCGAGCCCGATTCGCCGACGATGCCGAGCGTTTCACCGCGCCGCAACTGCAGCGTGGCGTGGCGCACCGCTTCGAAGTGGCGCTTGCCGAACCAGCCTTCCGACATGGTGAAGGTCACGCCCAGGTCCTTGGTTTCGACCAGGGTCTGCGCGTCGGCCGGCACCGCTTGCACCACGCGCTGCGGGCGGCTGGCGAGCAGCTTCTTCGTGTAGGCGTGCTGCGGGTTCGTGAACACCGCCGCGGTCTCGCCCATCTCGACCAGCTTGCCGCGTTCCATCACGCCCACGCGGTGGGTGAAACGCCGCACCAGGTTCAGGTCGTGCGTGATGAAGAGCAGAGCCATGCCCATCTCGGCCTGCAGCTCGTCGAGCAGCGCCAGAATCTGGGCCTGGATCGTCACGTCGAGCGCGGTGGTCGGCTCGTCGCAGATCAGCAGCCTGGGCTTGCAGGCCAAGGCCATCGCGATCATCGCGCGCTGGCGCTGGCCACCCGAGAGCTGGTGCGGGTAGAAGTCGATGCGGCGTTCGGGTTCGGGGATGCCGGTGCGCTGAAGCAGCTCGATCGCACGCGCGCGCGCCTGGTTCTTGAGCAGCGCTTCGTGCAGCTCCAGCACCTCGCCGATCTGGTTGCCCACGGTGTAGAGCGGGTTCAGCGCCGTCATCGGCTCCTGGAAGATCATCGCGATGTCGGCACCGCGGATGCCGCGCATCTCGCGTTCCGACTTCTGCATCAGGTCGGCGCCGTCGAAGCGGATCACCCCGCTGCTCGTGGCTGCGTCGACGAGCCGCAGCACCGACAGTGCCGTGATCGACTTGCCCGAACCCGACTCGCCGACGAGCGCGAACTTTTCGCCCGGCGCGACCGTGAACGACACGTCGTTCACGACGACGCTCGTGCCGAAGCGCACCGTCAGGTGGTCTATTTCCAGAAGCGGCTTCATGATTTGCGCGTGTCGAAAGCGTCGCGCAGCGCGTCGCCGATGAAGGTCAGCAGCAGCATCGTCAGCACCAGCACCGCGAAGGTCGGGAAGATGATCCACCACGCATCGAGGTTGGCCTTGCCCTGGCGCAGCAGGTCGCCGAGCGACGGCGTGGTGGCCGGCACGCCGAGGCCCAGAAAGTCGAGCGAGGTCAGCGCGATGATCGCGCCGCTCATGCGGAAGGGCAGGAAGGTGATCACCGGCGTGAGCGAATTCGGCAGCACGTGGCGCCAGATGATCTGCGCGTTCGACAGGCCGAGCGCGCGCGCTGCCTTCACGAATTCGAGGCTGCGGTTGCGCAGAAACTCGGCGCGCACGTAGTCTGACAGGCCGAGCCAGCCCCACAACGAGAGCAGCACCAGCAAGAGCAGCAGCGAGGGCTCGAAGATCGAGGCGAAGATGATCAGCAGGTAGAGCTCGGGCACGGCGCCCCAGATCTCGAAGATGCGCTGCAGGAACAGGTCGGTGCGGCCGCCAAAGTAACCCTGCAGCGCGCCCATCACGATGCCGATCACGGTGCCCACGAGCGTCAGCGCGAACGCGAACCAGATGCTGACGCGAAAGCCGTAGATCAAGCGCGCCACCATGTCGTGGCCGTCACCATCGGTGCCGAGCAGGCCGTCGCTGCCGGGCGGCGACGGGCTCGGAATCTTCTGAAAGTAGTTCTGCGACAGCGCGGTGTGCGGGTTCAGCGTGAAGAAGGCCCAATTGCCGGGTTTGGCGAACTGGTCGGTGATGAAGGTGTCTTTCCAGTCGGTCGGCGTCGAGAAGTCGCCGCCGAAGCGTGTTTCCGGCTGGTTGGCGAACAGCGGGAACAGGATCTCGCCGTTGTAGCGGGCGACCAGCGGGCGGTCGTTGCTGATCAGTTCTGCAAAGGTCGCCAGCACCAGCAGCACGCCGAAGATCCAGAGCGACACGTAGCCGAGCCGGTTGCGTTTGAAGCGCGCCCAGGCGCGCTGGTTCGGCGAAGCCGGCATGCTCGCCGGCATGGCCTGGGGTTCGGTGGCCGAAGCGGGCAGTGTGGTGGTGTTCGTGTTCATGGCGTCACTTGCTCACGCTGGTGAACTGCACGCGCGGGTCGACCACCACGTACAACAGGTCGGAGACCAGCTTGACCACCAGCCCGATCAACGTGAAGAGGTAGAGCGAGCCCAGCACGACAGGGTAGTCGCGCCGCACCACCGATTCATAAGAAAGCAGGCCCAGGCCGTCGAGCGAGAACAGCGTTTCGATCAGCACCGAGCCAGCGAAGAACGCCCCGATGAAGGCCGACGGAAAGCCGGTGATCAGCGGAATCAGCGCGTTGCGGAAGATGTGCTTGAAGAGCACGCGCTTTTGCGACAGGCCCTTGGCGCGCGCCACCAGCACGTACTGCTTGCGCATCTCTTCGACGAAGGTGTTCTTGGTCAGCATGGTCACGATCGCGAAGCTGCCGATCACCATGCAGATCAGCGGCAGCGTGATGTGCCAGAGGTAGTCGGTGATGCGCGCCGGCCACGACAGGCTGGCCCAGTTGTCGGAGGTCAGGCCACGCAGCGGGAACAGCTCGTAGAAGCTGCCGCCGGCGAACAGCACGATCAGGAACAGACCGAGCACGAAACCGGGGATCGCATAACCAATCAGCACCAACAGCGAACTCAGCACGTCGAAGCGCGAGCCTTCGCGCACCGCCTTCCACACCCCGAGCGGCACCGAGATCAGGTACGACAGCAAGAAGGTCCACAAACCCAGGCTGATCGAGACCGGCAGCTTTTCCTTGATCAGCGACCACACGTCCTTGTTCTGCAGAAAGCTCTTGCCCAGGTCGAAGCGCAGAAAGCTGCCGATCATCTCGACGTAGCGCACATGGGCCGGCTTGTCGAAGCCGTAAAGCTTCTTGAGCTCGGCGATCTGCTTGGCGTCGTTGTCGCGGCCGGCCTTGTAGCCGCTGCTCTCGCCCTGGCCGGCACGCGCCTCGGCCATCAGCGTTTCGACCGGGCCGCCGGGCACGAACTGGATCACGATGAAGGTGATGGTGAGCGCGCCCAGCAGCGTCGGGATCATCAGCAGCAGGCGTTTGAGGATGTAGCCGAGCATCGGGAAACTTTCAGAAAGGAACAGAGCGGGCCGGCGCGGGTTCAGCGCTTGGCCGGGTCCTTGATCCACCAGGTCGTGATCGGCCAGGCCGGCTGTTCGTCGCTGGGGCTCTCGACGGTGTAGTACAGCGGGCGCACGGCGGGCATGCCGAACTTGTCCCAGTACGAGGCGCGCTCGGCTGCGAGGTACAGGTCGGGCACCTGGTAGTAGCTCCACATCACCACGCGGTCGAGCGCCCGGCAGGCGTCGCGCAGTTCGTCCATCGTCGTGGCCTTGCCCATCACGTCGAGAATGTGGTCCACGGCCGCGCTCTTGATGCCGCGGTAGTTGTTGTTGCCTTTTTCGTCGGCCGACTTGCTGCTCAGCCCGGTGACCAGTTCCGCGGCCGAGGGCAGCGTGAACTTGTTGCCGGCGATCGTGACCATGTCGAAGTCGTATTCGTCGAGCCGGCGGCTGAACAAGGCGAAGTCGACACTGCGCAGGCGCAGCACGGCGCCGAGCTTTTCGAGGTTCAGGCGCCACTCGGGCAATGTCGAACCGCGGTCTCCGGCGATCAGGTACTCGACTTCGAAGGCCTCGCCCTTGGCGTTGCGCAGGCGTCCGTCGGGGGCGAGCTTCCAGCCGGCGGCGGCGAACAGTTCGCGCGCCTTCAGCAGGTTCTGACGCAGCAGTTTCGGGTCGCCATCGGTGCGCGGGGCCACGAAGGCCGGGCCGAACACGGCCGGCGGCAGCTCTTTGCGGAACGGCTCCAGCAGCTTCAGTTCCGCCGGCGAGGGCAGGCCCTGAGCCGCGAAGATCGAGTTGTTGAAGAGGCTGTTGGCGCGCTTGTACTGGCCGTAACGGTTCACCGACATCGTGAAGTCGTAGGTGTAGGTCAGCGCCTCGCGCACCCGGATGTCCTTGAACTTCTCGAGCCGGTTGTTGAGCTGGTACGACTGCAGGCCCTGCGCGAACGAGGTGTCGAAGGCGTCTTTCTTGATGCGCCCGTCGTCCCACTTCGGGCCCTTGTGCAGGCGGGCCCAGGCGCGCGCGCTGTATTCCTTGTAGAAGTCGAATTCGCCGGCCTTGAAAGCCTCGCGGCCGACGTCGTTGTCCTTGTACAGGCGGTAGACCACGCGGTCGAAGTTGAAGTGGCCGCGCCGCGCCGGCAGGTCACGCGCCCAGTAGTCGGGGTTGCGCTTGAACTCGATGCGCCGCGGCCGGTCGACCACGTCGATCGTGTACGGCCCGGTCGTGATCGGGTACTCGTTGACGATCTGGTCGAAGGGCTTGGGCTTGCCGTCGGCGCCCAGCGCCCACTTCGGCGAGAACACGCGCAGCCCCGCGCCGACCGTGAACACGGTGTCGTTGGAGCGGTCGCGCAGGTCGAAGCGGATCGTGCGTTCGTCGATCACCACCGCACGCTCGACGCCGCTGAAGCCACTCTGGTAGGCCGGCGCCGCCTGCTTGCCAGACAGCGAATCGAAGCTGTACTTCACGTCGGCCGCGGTCACCGGGTCGCCGTTGTAGAAGCGGGCTTTCGGGTTCAGGCGGAAGGTGACCGACGACTTGTCGGGCGCGACGAGCATCTCTTCGGCGAGCAGCCCGTACATGGTCTGCGGCTCGTCGCCCGACAAGACGGCGAGCGGCTCGAGCATGAAGATCACCAGGCCGGCCGGGGCCACACCGCGCGTCGTGAAGTAGTTGAACTTGTCGAAGCTCGAGCGCCGGTCGGGGTTGCGCAGGTACAGCGTGCCTCCCTTCGGCGCGGCCGGGTCGACGTAGCCGAAGTTCTTGAAGTCGCGCGGGTACTTGGGCTGACCGAACGCGGCGTAGGCGTGGGTCCAGACACCGAGCACGGCGGCCTCGGGCGACGAGGCTGCGGCGGGCGGATCGGCCGGTGCCGGCGTGGCCGGTGCGGCCCGGGGGGTGGAGGTGGCGGCGATCAGCGCGATGACCAGCGCTGCGGGTAGCAGCCAGGGCAAAGGGCGCGTCAAGCTGCGAACAGGTTTATTTCGCATGGCGCGGATGCTAAGGCAAGCGCCATGCCACTCGGCGCTGGTTTACACGGTGGGCATGCTGCGCCGCGGCCTGTTAATGCCCGCGCAGCGAAGAGCCGGGCTCAGGCGGTTTTCTTCGCCGGCGCCTTCAGCAGCGCTTCGCAGTTCGTGCGCTTCGGGTCGTTCGGTTCGAGCGCGCCGCACACGCCGTCGAGCTGGGTCTGCAGGCGCTTGATCGCCGCGCCGTGAGCGCCGCCCTTGTTCCAGGCCTGCAGCTTGCTGCCCACGCGCTGCAGCGAGCGCCCGCTGCGCTCGTAGAACGCGTCGGGCTGTTTCGCCGCCTCAGCAAGCAGCTGGCTCGCGGCCTTTTCGATGCGTGCTTCTTCAGTCGGGCCCATCTCCACGAGCGCGTTGATGTAGCTCGCGCCCCACTGCAGCCGGGTGGCCGGGCCTTCGCTCTTGTCGAAGGCCTGCTCGTACCAGTTGAGCGCATCGGCCTTGTCGCCACGCTTCTTGGCGTTGCCGGCCAGGCCGAGCATCAGGTAGTAGGGCGAGTGGCTCTTGGCCAGGCTTGCCTTCAGCAAGGTGTCGGACTCGGCCACCAGCCCCACGTCGGTCAGCAGGTGGGCCACCGACGCGATCACGGCCTGGCGCTCGTAGCCGTCGGTGATCTCGCGGTCGGCACGCTCGGCGTGGGCGCGCGCATCGGCCACCAGCGCTTCGGGCAGTTTCACGGTCTCGCCCTTGGCGGCGTCCATGCGCGCCAGCGACACCCGCGACATCAGCGCCGAGAGGCGGTCGGCGCGCGACAAGGTGGTGTCGGCCTCGAAACGCTTCAGCGCCGCCTCGAAGGCCGCAAGCAGCTCGGCGCGTTGCGGCGTGCCCTTGGCGCTGAGCGCATGGGTGATGTCGGTCGCGTAGTTGGCCAGCATGTCCATGTGGGCGCGCGAGGCCTTGGCGTCGGCCAGCAGCGCGAGCACCCGCGCCTGCGCTGCGGCGTCGGGCTGGGCCGGCGCCTTTTCGTCGACGGCGGCCAGTGCCTTGAGCTGCAGCCGCGTCGCCACCTCGGTCTGGTCGGCCGGGCAGGCGGCGGCCAGCTGTTTCATCAGCGCCGGCACCTCGTCCTTGGGCACGACCTGTTTCTCGTCGGTGTCCCACGAGTAGTAGGCGAGCAGCCGCCAGTCGTTCGCGGTCAGGCCGGCGCCGCCGGCCTTCACCATCGCCAGCACTTCTTTCACCGGCCGCTGCGCGTTCATGCCGAGCGTGAGCACCTCGGTGTACTGCTGGGCATCGACCTCGCCCGGCAGCCGCGTGAGTTCGGTGCCCTGCGGGTTGAACAGCACCATCGTGGGGTAGCCGCTGACCTTGAAGCGCGCGCCGATCTTCTGCGCGCCGGGCCGGTCGCCGTCGACGTACACCGGCACGAAAGCGCGCGAGCGCTCGATGAAGTCCTGCCGGTTGAAGAGCGTGGCCTTGACCTGGTTGCAAGGCGGGCACCACTTCGCTCCCCAGTACACGAACACCGGCTTGCCCTCGGCCTTGGCCTGGGCGAAAGCGGCGTCGACCTCGGTGTCGTTGCTCGCGTATTTCCAGGCGATGCCGGCGTCGGCGTGGTCGGTGGCGGCGACCGCGGGCGCGTTCGTCGCTTTCGGCGCGGCGGCCACCGGCGGCGGCACGTCGGCCGGCTTCGAGCAGGCGGCGAGCAGCGCGGCCAGCGCGAGCAGTGAAAGGGCGTGTCGGGTCGGTGTGTGCATGGTGAGTCCTTCGTCGATCAGTCCACCGGCGCCGGCGCTTCGCGCACCGGGTCGTTCGGCCGAGCCGAAGCGTACTGCGCCACGGCCACTCCTGCCAGCGTGAGGGCAGCGCCGGCCAGTTTTATGCCCGTGTAACGTTCGCCCGTCACGGCCCAGGCCACCAGCCCGGCCACCGGCGGCATCAAGTACATCAGCGGCGCGCTGCGGGCCACGCCGCGCACCGCGTTGACCCAGCCCCAGACCATCCAGCCCAGAAAAGCCGAGATCAGCACTGCATAGAAGGTGCCGAGCCAGATCATCGGGCTGACTTTCGCCCAGTCCACGTCCAGACCCGCCGGCAGGCTCAGCAGCACGACCGGGCCGCTGCCCAGCAGCGTGGCGTAGGTCATCACCGTCACCCCGCCGTGGCGCTCGATCAGCGGCTTGGCGGCGACGGTGTAGTACGAGAACAGGGAGGCGGCGACCAGCAAGGTGAGGTCACCACCGCTGGCCTGCCAGTGGCCGCCGAGGAACTTGTCCGACAGGAACAGCAGCACCCCCGCGCAGGCCACGGCCACGCCGGCGAGTTGCGCGCGCGTGAGCTGCTCGAGCCCGTGCCAGCGCAAGATGAGCAAGGTGAACACCGGCCCGCAGGCCAGGATCAGCGAGCTCGAGAACGCCGTCGACCAGTGGATGCCGTAGGTGACCAGGCCCACGTGCAGCAAGTGCCCGGCAATGCCGAGCTTGAGCAAGGCCAGCAGCTCCGGGCGTGGCACCTTCGGCCAGCGGGCGCCGTGCAGCCAGCACAGCAGCAGCGCGGCCGCCACCGGCATGATGAGGTAACGCACGAACAGGAAGCCGCCCGGCGAGAGCGCCTTGAACACTTCCTTCTGCACACTGAAGTTCGCACCCCAGATGACGATCAACACGAGCGCGGCCCACAGGGCCTGGCGGGCGCGGGCGGGGTTCGGGTCGGGCATCGGGCGGTTCAGGGTTCCGGAGGTGAGCCCTGAGTGTCGCCGAGATGCGCCTGGGCGTCTTCGAGCCGCCAACCTTCCAGTGGTGTGGCGCGGGCCAATGCCATCCACAGGCCGAAGGGCATCTGCATCGGCCGCTTGGGCGCGGCGCGCGCCACGTCGAGCCCGGTGTCGGTGGCGACCAGCACGCCGCACTCGGGCGGGATCTCTTGCGGCTGCGCAATGCCTTCGCGGATCACGTACCAGCATTCGCTGCTGAGCTGCAGGTAGGCCGCGCGCTTGGCGGCGCTGCGCAGGTCCGACAGCAGGTCGGCGCGTTGCACCTTGATTTCGTGGACGATCGGTTCGAGGTAGGCCTCGACCGTGGTGTGCCGCACCGAAAACACGTCGGGCATGGCCATCACCCAGCCACTCTCGACTCTGGCGCGCAGGCTCAGGCCCCGCCAGGCGAGGCGCCCGGCGCGGGTCATCTCGCGCGCCACGCGTTCCACCAGGCCTTCGTGGGCGTCGCGCCGGGCGCGGTTTCGCTGTTGTGTCTCGGCCAGGAGTTGAAGGCCGGCGTCGGTGACGCGCAGCGTCTCGTGCCCGCCGGCGCTGCGCACCCGCGCCAGATAACCGGCCACGAGCAGCTCGATCTCCAGCGCGTCCTGGCATGGCCAGCCGGCGGAACGGTACACGTCGCGCAGGCGCCGCCGGTGCAGCGCGGTGATCGGGGCGGGGGGCGGGGTCGCGGCCATGCCCCGAAGCGTAGCCGCGCCAGGCAGCCGCCCTCAAGCCCGGGCCGGCGACGCCGAAAACACGCTGACGGGCGGTGTTGCATGCACCGGCCGGCCACCCCACACTGGCTTACCGGAGCGCCATGCGATTCATCGAACTCGAATCGGTCAAGCACCGCCTGCAGGTGGGCGTGCCGCTGCCGTTCAACGTGCGCCAGAGCGACCATACGCTGTTGCTGGCGCGCGGCCAGGTGCTGGTGGGCGTGGAGCAACTGCAGGCGCTGTTCGAGCGCGGCATGCTGGTCGACCTGGCCGAGCTCGAAACCGCCGCCCACCGCGTGCTGAGAGCACCGCCCGAACAATTGCCGGCGCTGTGGGACGAATCGATCGACGCCGCCACGCAGGCCTTGTATGCGCTGCCGAAGAAGAACCTCGACGTCGTGGTCGACGACGTGGCCGCGCCGCTGGTGGCGCTGGTCGAGCGCGACCCCGACCTGGCCATCTTCCAGGTGCTGCGCCAGCACGGCGGCCGCCACGCGCAATACGGCGCGAACCACTCGATCCACTGCGCGATCGCCGCCTTTCTCACGGTGCAGCGCCTGAGCTGGAACAAGCCCGACATGCAGCGTGCTTTCAAGGCCGCGTTGACGATGAACGTCTCGATGCTCGAGCTGCAGGGGCAGCTCGCCGCCCAGGCCACGCCGCTCACGGCGGCGCAGCGCGAGGCCGTGCACAGCCACCCGCAGCGCAGCATGCACATGCTGGCGCTGGCCGGCATCACCGACCCCGAATGGCTGCAGGCCGTGGCCCAGCACCACGAAACCAGCAGCGGCAGTGGCTACCCGATGGGCCTGCGCGACGTGACGCCGCTGGCCGCCGTGTTGCACCAGTGCGACGTCTACACCGCGCGCTTGAGCCCGCGCCAGAGCCGCGAAGCGCTCGGCGCCGACAGCGTGGCGCGCAGCCTGTTCGCCGACCACCCCGGCGACCCGACCACGGCCGCGCTGATCAAGGAATTCGGCCTGTACCCGCCGGGCTGCTTCGTGAAGCTGGCGTCGGGCGAGACCGGCATCGTGGTGCGGCGCGGGCCCAGCGCGCACACGCCGCAGGTGGCGACCGTGACCACCGCGCGTGGCGCCGCGTTGAGCGAGCCGCTGCGGCGCGACACCAGCCGGCCCGAGTACGCGATCGTCGCGCTGCTCGGCGAGCGCGCCGGCCCAGTCGTCATCACGCCCGAAAAGCTGATGACGCTGGTCTGCGCCTGAGTGTCAAGCGGCGAAAGCCTCTGCATCGGCGGCTGCGGTTCGCTGCGATGATCGGTACGCCGCCGCCCGCCGGGCGTTGCCGAAAGCGCCCAGCATGCCCGTGCCGTACCCTCACCTGCTCAGCCCGCTCGACCTCGGTTTCACCACGCTGAAGAACCGCGTGCTGATGGGCAGCATGCACACCGGCCTCGAAGACGGCCGCAAACACTTCCCCGCCATGGCCGCGTTCTTCGCCGAACGCGCGCGTGGCGGTGTCGGCCTGATGGTGACCGGCGGCTTCGCGCCCAACATCGAAGGCTGGGCCAAACCGCTGGCCGGCACACTGAGCACGAGCGGCGGCGCGAGGCGGCACAAATTGGTGACCGACGCGGTGCACGCCGAAGGCGGCAAGATCGCGCTGCAGATATTGCACACCGGGCGCTACGGCTACCAGCCGTTCTGCGTGGCGCCTTCGCGCATTCAGAGCCCGATCTCGCCGTTCACGCCGCGCGAGCTGAGCGTGCGCGGCATCGAGCGCCAGATCCGCGCTTTCGTGCGCTGCGCGAAGCTCGCGCGCGAGGCCGGCTACGACGGCGTGGAGGTGATGGGCAGCGAAGGTTATTTCATCAACCAGTTTCTCGTCACCCACACCAACCACCGCAGCGACGAATGGGGTGGCAGCTACGCGAACCGCATGCGCCTGGCGGTCGAGATCGTGCGCCGTGTGCGCGAAGCGGTGGGTGCCGACTTCATCATCATCTACCGCCTGTCGATGCTCGACCTGATCCCCGACGGCAGCAGCTGGGAAGAAGTGGTCGTGCTCGCCAAGGCCGTGGCCGACGCGGGCGCGACCATCATCAACACCGGCATCGGCTGGCACGAAGCGCGCGTGCCCACCATCGCGACGAGCGTGCCGCGCGGTGCTTTCGCGTGGGTCACGCAGAAGATGCGCAAGGAGCTGCGTGCGGACGGCTACACCTTGCCGCTGATCACCAGCAACCGCATCAACATGCCCGAAGTGGCCGAAGCGATTCTCGAAGAAGGCTGCGCCGACATGGTCAGCATGGCGCGGCCGCTGCTCGCCGACGCGCACTTCGTGAACAAGGCGGCCGCCAACGAACGCGACCAGATCAACACCTGCATCGCCTGCAACCAGGCCTGCCTCGACCACACCTTCAAGTCGCAGCTCGCGTCGTGCCTGGTCAACCCGCGTGCCGGTCACGAGACCACGCTGATGATCCGCGCGGTGGCGGCGAAGAAGCGCGTCGCCGTCGTCGGCGCCGGGCCGGCAGGGCTGGCGGCCGCGACCACGCTGGCCGAGCGTGGCCACGAAGTGCATCTGTATGAAGCGGCGGCGCAGATCGGCGGCCAGTTCAACATGGCCAAACTGATTCCAGGCAAGGAAGAGTTCAGCGAGACGCTGCGCTACTTCGCGCGCCGCATCACGCTCACCGGCGTGCAGCTGCACCTGGGCACGCGTGTCACGGCGGCGCAGCTGCTGGCCGGCAAGTTCGACGACGTCGTGCTCGCCACCGGCGTGCTGCCACGCGACGCGAAGATCCCCGGCTCCGACGGCGCCAACGTGCTGAGTTATGTCGACGTGCTGTTGCACGGCAAACCGGTCGGCCAGCGTGTGGCGATCGTCGGCGCTGGCGGCATCGGTTTCGACGTGGCCGAATTCCTCGTCACCGCGCCCGGCCACTCGCCCACGATGAACCTGCACGAGTGGCTCGCCGAATGGGGCGTGGCCGACCCCGCCACGGTGCGCGGTGGCGTGGTGCGGCCACAGCCGGCACCGGCCGCGCGCCAGGTCACGCTGCTGCAGCGCAAGAGCGGCAAGCTCGGCAAGGGCCTGGGCAAGACGACGGGCTGGATCCACCGTGCGGCCTTGCAGATGAAGAAGGTCGAGATGATCGGTGGCGTGAACTACGAGCGCATCACGCCGCAGGGCTTGTTCGTGACCTACGGCGAGAAGCGCAGCGACGGGCAGCTGATCGAATGCGACACGGTGGTGCTGTGCACTGGCCAGGAGCCGCTGCGCGAGCTGCTGGAGCCGCTGCGCCAGGCGCGCGTGAAGACGCACCTGATCGGCGGCGCCGACGAAGCCGGCGAGCTCGACGCCAAACGCGCGATCGACCAGGGCACGCGCCTGGCCGCGGCGCTCTGAGGCCCCTCGTCCACCGGCGCTGAACGACGCCAGCGCCGGCATCGCGCCGTGCCGGCCGGCCCCGCCTCGACGGCCGGGTTCAATCCGCGAGAATCGGCCCGATGGCCCACATGCGGAACACCACCGAGCCCAAGGCGGCAGCGCCCGTCGTCGGTGACGGGCCCGCTGTGCCCGAGCCGCCCGTCGTTGCCCCGGAAACGTCGGCCACCTCTGCGCCCGTGCCTCTTGCGCGCAACACCGACGCTGCCGCGCAGCCTTTCCGGCACGGCCGGCGTGTGCGCCGGCCGCTGGCGCCGGCGATGGCGGTGTCGCTGCTGATTCACGGTTTGCTGCTGGGCCTGACCTTCGGCGGCGACCAGCTCGGCTTGCCGGGCTTCGTCGCCCCGTGGCAGGAACGGCGCGGCGAGGTGCCCGACCTGCGTGTCGTTCTCGTGCCGCCGCCAGCACCCGCCGAGGCGGCGACCCAGCCCGCCGCAGAGCCCGCCAAGCCGGCGGCGACCGACGTTCGGCCCGTTCCTGCGGCCCCCGCGCGGCCGGTGCCGACGCCCCCCGCTCCCGCCCCCACCCAGGCCGTCGTGGCTGTCCCCGAGCCCGAGGCCGCACCGCCGCCCGCGGAGCCACCGGGCCTGGTGGCCGAGGTGACCCTGCCGCCAACACCCGTACCCCAAGTCGAACCCGAGCGGGTGGCTGCCGAGCCGGTACCGGAGCCCGCCCGCATCGTTGCCCAGCCCGTCGAAGAAGCCGCTCCCCCGGTGCTGTCCGTTCCGGTCTCGCCGACGTCCGTGGCCGCGGCGGCGCCCAGCGCGTCGAGCCCGCAACCCTCGCCCGCGGCGTCTGCAGACCCCGGCGACGCAGCGCGGCTCGCGGCGCAGCGTGAAGAAGCGGCGCGCCAGGAAGAAGCCCGCGCCGAGGCCGCGAGGCGCGAGGCCGAACGTGAGGAAACCGCGCGGCGTGATGCCGAACGCGAAGAAGCGGCGCGTCGCGAGGCCGCGCGGCAGCAGGCGCAGCGTGAGGAAGCCGCGCGTCAGGAACAGGCTCGCGCCGAGGCCGCGCGGCAAGAAGCCGAACGCGAGCGAGCCGCACGTCTGGCCGCGGCCCGGCAAGAACAGGAACGCCTGGAGGCCGATCGCCGCGAAGCGGCGCGTGCCGAAGCCTCGCGGCAGGAAGCCGAACGCCAGGAGGCCGCGCGCCAGACGGCGCGGCAGCAGGCGCAACGGGAAGAGGCGGCGCGCCAGGAGGCCGCCCGCGCCGAGACCGCGCGCATCGAGGCCGACCGCACGGCGGCTGCGAAGCTGGCGGCCTCGCGCGAGGAAGCGGCACGGCAAGACGCGCTGCGAGCCGAAGCGGCTCGTCAGGAGATCGCCCGAGCCGAAGCCGCGCGACAAGAGACCGCACGGCAGGAAGCCTTGCGTGCCGAGGCCGCGCGCCTCGAAGCTGCCCGGCTCGAGACGGAACGTCTGAACGCGGCCCGACAGGAAGCTGCACGACAAGAAGCCGCGCGACAGGAAACGTTGCGCGCCGAGGCCACCCGGCAAGACGCGTTGCGCGCCGAAGCGGCCCGGCAGGAGGCAGCGCGTGTCGAGGCGGCGCGGATCGAGACCGAGCGCCTGAATGCCGCCCGGCTGGAGGCCCAGCGGCGCGAGGCGGCTCGCCAGGAAGCGGCCCGTGCCGAAGCCGCGCGACAGGAGACCGCACGCGCCGATGCCGAAAAGGCCGAAGCGGCAAAACAGGAGGCCGTGCTCCGCGCCATCGGCCGCCAGCTCGACGAAGAGGCTGCGCGGCGTGACGCTGCCGCAAAAGCCGCGGCCTCGCCCAACACGCTGCCGTATTCGCTGAGCACCGCACGCCGCGTGCGCCTTTGGGGCCGCAGCGACCCCAATGTCGAGCTGGTGCAGTACGCGGAAGCGTGGTCTCGCAAGATCCAGTTCAACACGGCGGTCGACAAGGTTCGTGAGCTGGCGCAGCGGGCGCACGCGCCGCCCTTGGTGTCGGTGGCGGTTCGAAGTGACGGCTCGGTCGAATCGGTGACCTTCGTCGTGACCAGCGGCGTGGCCGAAGTCGACGAAGCGATCCGGCGCATCATCGAAAGCCACGCGCCCTACCCGGCGTTCCAGCCCGCCCTGGCCCGCCAGTTCGACGTGATCGAGATTCGGCGGACCTGGTCTTTCGACTCGGCGATCAGGCTGCAGTGATGACGGCGTGCGCCGATCAACCTTCCACGCGCAAGCCCGCCGGGCCGGCCTCGACCCGCCCGATCACAGCGGCTTGATCGAAGCCCGCGGCGCGGAACACACGTAGCACCTCGTCGGCCGCCTCAGGCCGGCAACTCACGAGCAAACCGCCCGAGGTCTGCGGGTCGCTCAGCAGGTCGCGTGCCGTGGCCGGCAAGCCGGGTGCGAGCGTGATCTCGTGGCCGTACGCATCCCAATTGCGGCCCGACGCGCCGGTCACGAAACCGTCGGCCGCCATCGTGTTCACACCCGGCAGCAGCGGCACCTTGTGCCAGTCGATCACGGCGGTGAGCTTCGCGCCGCGCGCCAGCTCGAGCGTGTGGCCGGCCAGGCCGAAACCGGTCACGTCGGTCAGCGCGTTCACGCCCGTCATCCTGGCGAATTCGATGCCCGGTTTGTTCAGCATCGTCGCGGTCTTCACGAGCTGCGTGTAGCCCGCATCGTCGAGCTTGCCCTTCTTCAGCGCGGCCGAGAGCACGCCCACACCGAGCGGCTTGCCGAGGACCAACACGTCGCCGGCTTTCGCGTCGGCGTTGCGCCGCACCCGGTCGGGGTGCACGAGGCCGAGCACGACCAGGCCATAGATCGGCTCGACCGAATCGATGGTGTGGCCGCCCGCGATCGGGATGCCGGCTTCGCCGCAGATCGTCTCGCCACCTTTGATGATCTGGCCGATGGCTTCGAGCGGCAGCTGGTTCACCGGCATCGCCACCAGCGCGAGCGCCATGATCGGTTGGCCGCCCATGGCGTACACGTCGCTGATCGCGTTGGTGGCGGCGATGCGGCCGAAGTCGAACGGGTCGTCGACGATCGGCATGAAGAAGTCGGTCGTCGCGATCAGGGCCTGTTCGTCGTTGAGCTTGTAGACCGCGGCATCGTCGGCGGTCTCGATGCCGACCATCAGTTCTTTCGGGATCAGCCCGCCACCGCTGTTCTTCAGGATCTGCGAGAGCACACCCGGTGCGATCTTGCAGCCGCAGCCGCCGCCGTGCGAGAAGCTGGTGAGGCGCAGCGGCGCGGGCTTGTCGGGTGTGGGGGTGGTGTTCATGGTGGCGCGCGAGCGGTGCGCAGCGGTTGCTGCGGTCTCGGGATTGTGTCAGCGCCGGTCGCGGCCTGCGGCGCCAGCATGTTGGCGAGCACGCGCCGCGTGTTCGCCGGATCGAGCACAGAGCCCCCGGCCCGTACCGCGAGGGCTCCGCGCCGTGGTTCGGCGATCATCGCGGGTTGCGCGGTGGTGCGTTTGCCGGTTTCCGCGGCCTGACCCCTTGAAACGATTCCCTTTGACAAGAAAGCAACTTCCCCCATGAAACAGACCTTGCTGAAAGCCGCCGCAGCCGCACTGCTGGCAAGCGCCACGCTGGCGCTCGCGCAGACCACCGTGCTGCGCGTTTCCGCCATCCCCGACGAAGCGCCGACCGAGTTGCAGCGCAAGTTCAAGCCGCTCGGCGACTACCTGAAGAAGGAGACGGGCCTCGACGTGCAGTTCACGCCGGTCACCGACTACGCCGCCGTCGTCGAAGGCCTGGCCAGCAACAAGATCGACCTGGCCTGGCTCGGTGGCTTCACGTTCGTGCAGGCGAAGATCCGCACCAACGGCGGCGCGGTGCCGATCGTGCAGCGTGCCGAAGACGAAAAGTTCACCAGCAAGTTCATCGTGCCGATCGACAGCCCGGCCAAGTCTCTGGCCGACCTGAAGGGCAAGAACTTCGCATTCGGCGCCCCGTCGTCGACCTCGGGCCACCTGATGCCGCGATACTTTCTGCTCAAGGCCGGCGTCAACCCCGAAGCCGACTTCAAGGCCGTGGCGTTCTCAGGCGCGCACGACGCCACCGTCGCGTTCGTGGCCGCCGGCCGTGCCGAAGCCGGCGTGCTGAACGCCTCGGTGATGGACAAGCTGGTCGAGACTGCGAACCCGAATGCCGCCAAGGTGCGTGTGCTGCTGACGACGCCGCCGTACTACGACTACAACTGGACCGTGCGCCCCGGACTGGAGCCGGCGCTCACCAAGAAGCTGACCGACGCGTTTCTCAAACTTGACCCCAACGTGCCGGAGCACAAGGAGATCATGGGCCTGCAGCGCGCCAGCAAGTTCATCGCCACGAAGGCGGCGAACTACGAAGGCGTGGAAGCCGCGGCACGATCGGCCGGCCTGATCAAGTGAGTTTGCAGCTGGACCGGCTCGGGCTGGTCCACCCCAACGGACACCGCGCGCTGAAGCACGTGAGCCTGGCGCTCGAGGCTGGCGAGCGCCTGGCGGTGATCGGCCCTTCGGGCGCCGGCAAGACGAGCTTGCTGCGGCTCGCGGCGGCGTCGCAGCGGCCGAGCGAAGGCCGCCTCGAAGCGCTTGGCGCGAACCCGTGGCAATTGAGCGCGGGCGGCCTGAAACGGCTGCGCGCGCGCATCGGGTTGATCCACCAGGCGCCGCCGATCCCGCCGCGGCTGCGTGTCGTGACCGCCGTGCTTGCCGGCCGGCTCGGGGTGTGGTCACTGCGGCGCGGGCTGGCATCGCTCGTGTACCCGGCCGACATCGCCGGCGCGCGCGCGGTGCTCGCGCGGCTCGACCTGTCGGACCGATTGTTCGAGCGCTGCGACCGCTTGTCGGGCGGCCAGTTGCAGCGTGTGGGCATCGCGCGGGTGCTGTACCAGCAGCCCGAGCTGCTGCTCGCCGACGAGCCGGTTTCGGCGCTCGACCCGGCGCTGGCCGACCTGGCCTTGTCGCAGCTCGCGGCGCAGAGCGAGAGCACGGGTGCCACGCTCGTGGCGTCTTTGCACGCCGTCGACCTGGCGCTGAAGTGGTTCCCGCGCATCGTGGGCATGCGTGCCGGTGAAGTGGTGTTCGATGCCGCCACCGCCAGCGTCACGCCGCAGATGCTGCACGAGCTCTACGCGACCGAAGGCGCGGCCTTGCCGACGCAAGGCGTGGCGCTGCCGCAAGCCGCAGGCGACGTCGTGCCGCTCGCCCACCCGGGCTGCCGATGAGCGCGGCCGTGGCGCGCCCGCTGCAGCGTGATCCGCAAGCGCTGCCACGCGCCACGGCGCTGCTGGTCGCGGTGCTCGTGCTGTGGCCGATGCTCGTGCTCGCCGAGTTCAAGCCCTGGGCCTTGTTCGAGGCCGGCAACCTGCGCGTGATGGGCGATTTTCTGGCGGGCTTTTTGCCGCCGGTCACCTCGGCCGAGTTCCTCGGCCTGCTGATGAAAGCGACGCTGCAGACGCTGGCGATGGCCACCGCCGGCATCGCGCTCGCGCTCCTGCTCGCGGTGCCGCTGGCCTTCGTGATGACCGAGGCGCTGTCGGTCTCGCGCATCGGGCCGGGGCGCGGGCGCGGCCTGGGCCGCATCGTGCGGGCGGCGGCGCGTTGGCTGCTGCTGGCGCTGCGCGCTATTCCAGAACTCGTGTGGGCGCTGGTGCTGGTGCGCGCGCTCGGCCTCGGCCCGGGCGCCGGTGTGCTGGCCATCGCGATCACGTATGGCGGCATGCTCGGCAAGGTCTACGCCGAGATCCTGGAGTCGAGCGACACCCGCCCGGCGCGTGCGTTGCTCGAAGCCGGCTCGGGGCGCATCAATGCGCTGCTCTACGGCTTGCTGCCCGGCGCGGCGCAAGAGCTCGCGTCGTACACCGTCTATCGCTGGGAATGTGCGGTGCGTGCTTCGGTCGTGATGGGCTTCGTCGGCGCCGGCGGGCTGGGCCAGCTGATGGACCAGTCGATGAAGATGCTCAACGGCGGCGAGGCGAGCACCATCCTGCTGATGTTTCTGCTGCTGGTGCTGCTGGCCGACGGCCTGAGTGCTGCGCTGCGCAGGTTGCTTGCATGAACGCGACCCCTGGCGACGTCAGCGCGGCCGAGCGTGCCACCGCCGCCGGGCCGTGCCTCACCTGCGTCGTGGTGCTGCTGGCCTTGCTCGCGGCCGTGGTCGCGAGTTTCGTCGGGCTCGGCATCGACTACCGTGGCCTGTTCGCCGCCGACTCGCTGCGCTCGATGGGGCGCTTCGTCGCCGAGTTCTTCCCGCCCGACCTCTCTTCCGCGTTCGTCAAGAAAACCGCCTGGGCCGCACTGCAGACGCTCGCCGTCTCGGCGCTTGGCACGCTGCTCGCCGTGCTGCTCGGCGCAGCGCTCGCGTTGCCCGCGGCGGGCCGCTTCGGCGCCGCTGCGCGCCCCGCCGCGCGGCTGCTGCTCAACATGCTGCGCGGCGTGCCCGAGCTGGTGTGGGCGGCGCTGATGGTGCTGGCCGCCGGCCTCGGCCCGTTCGCCGGTGCGCTGGCGCTGGCGCTGCACACCAGCGGCGTGCTCGGCCGCCTGTTTGCCGAAGCGCTGGAGAACGCCCCGCGTGAGGCCGAGCGCGCACTTCAGGGCGCCGGCACGGGCGCTGCCGCGGCTTTCGCCTACGGCGCGCTGCCCATGGTGCTGCCGCAGTGGATGTCGTACACGCTGTACCGCTGGGAAATGAACATCCGCATGGCCGCCGTGCTCGGCTTCGTCGGTGCCGGCGGGCTCGGGCAGATGCTGTACTACCACCTGTCCCTGTTCCAGCAGGCACAGTCGGCGACCGTGCTGATCGCGATGTTTGCGCTGGTGCTCGTGGTCGACGGCACGAGCGCACGTTGGCGGCGCGGCCTGGCGCCGGCGTGGGCCTGAAGCCGGCGGGGCGCGCCGTTCAGGCGTGCAGCAGCTTCGGCAGATTCGTCATCGCGTCTGCCGCCGCTTGCTTGAAGCGCGCCATGATGGCCTGCTTCTCGCTGTCTTCGGGCGCGATGCCCGTCATCAGCTTGCCGAAGCCGTCGAGCCGGCTCGCGCGCACCCACTGGCGCAGTTCCTTGTCCTGCCCCCACTGAAACTGGTTGAGCATGTTGGCCATCAGCGAACGCGGGTAGTCGTCGAGCGTGTGCGGGAACGGCACGGTGCCGCACAGGCTGTTCTTCTTCGCGGTGCCCTCGTAGTGCGCCTCCACGTAGGCGACGAGGGCCGCGCTGAAGCTGGGCTGGGGCAGGCGCACGAGCTGAAGGAAGATCTTGTCGTCGCCCTGGAAGATGGGTTGCGCGGGCCGCGGCTCCACCGCCGACGCGGTGCAATCGATGAACAGCGTGCCCGGTGCCACCGGCACACGGCCTTGGTCGAGCACCATCTCGCCGGGGTCGATGCGCTGCACCCGGCCGAGGCGCACCACGTCACGGATGCGCCGCAGCACCTCGGCCTCGCCCGGGGCGATCGTGGCCAGGTGGAACATGGTGGGTGTGCGATCGGGGTCGATGCGCATCACGGCGCCGCAGGCTTCGAGGCGAAGGAACAGGTCGGCGGTCGACGTGGCGCGCGCGCAGGCTTCCATCTGGTCGGCCTGGCCGCCGATCACCTCGTTGAAGAACTCTTCGGCGGGCTGGGTGGTGATGCGGTTGACGAGCCAGGAATCGCGCGGCATCACCCACTGGATGGCCTCGGGGCTGGCGCCGGCCTGGATCAGCCAGATGGCCGCGTCCATCGCCGTCTTGCCCGCGCCCACGACCACGAAGCGGCGTGGCAGGCTGCCCCCGCGCTGGTCGGCCCAGAGCCGTGGCAGCGCGTTCGGCGGCACCAGCCGCACCCCCGGCGCGACCTCGAAGCGGGGTGTGTGCGTCGACGGGATGGAGGGGCTGAAGCAGGTCGCGTCGACCACCTTCTTGCGCACCCGCACCCGCGTGCGCTCGCCCGAGAGAAGCGACTCGAACTCGCCGTCGCCGAGGTGGTTGCACATCGGGTGGTAGGCCACGCGGCCGCTCGGCAGCAGCTTGTGGTTCATCACGCGGTCGTAGTAGCCGCTGATCTCGGGGCCTGATGCCAGCTCGTACAAGCCCTTGTTGAGGCCGATGGTGTCCTTGCGGCGGCTGCCCAGCTCCATCGAGTTGACGCCGTAGAAAGCCGAAGGCTGGTGCAGCGTCACGAACGAATAGGCGTCGTTCCAGTGGCCACCGGGTTTGCCGCGGCGGTCGACGATCGTGATGTGGGCGTCGCTCTCGTCGAGCAGCGTGTCGGTGAAGGCCAGGCCGGCGGCGCCGCTGCCGATGACGAGGTAGTCGGTCTCGAAGGATTTCATCGCGCGGGCGCCAGTGGTGGGTGTGGCCGCGATGATGCCACCCGGTATCGGCCCTGCGGGATTGACCGCGACGCCGTGGCCAGCCTAGGCTCGTGGTGCGATGACGAGACTGTCCATCTACATCCGGCCGAGCGGTGAAAGCGTGCTGCACCGCACCGGCTTCTCGTGGCTGGCCGTGCTGGCCTGGCCGCTGTGGGCGCTGCACCGCCGGCTGTGGTGGGTGTTTCTGGCGTCGTTTCCGCTCACGACGGCGGCGCACGGCATTGCCAATCTGGCGATCGGCGCGGTCCCTGGTGAGAACGCGCAGGGCGCGCTGGCGCTGTTCTGGCTGATCGGCTGGTCGCTCGCGGCGGGCCGCTGGGCCAACGGCTTGCACCGGCGCCTGCTCGAGCGCGCCGGTTACCGGATGACGGCCACCGAGCTGCCTGCGGCGGGGCCGGCATGAACCTGCAGTCCTGCCGGGCCACGATCGACGCCACCCATGCGGCCGTGCTCGCCGACCCCGACTTCAGCGTGGCCCAGTTGCTCGCGCTCTTCCCGATGGTCGGCCTGGTGCTGGCGGTGCTGATGGCTCCCGTGTGGCAGGCCGTCTACGGCCGCCGCGTTCAGCGTTTCATGGGGTTGCGCGAGGTGGCGGTGCCACCCGGTGCCTGGTGGCGGCGCCGCGAAAGTGCGCTCGGCCGCCGCGCTTCGGCCGGCGCACAGGCCGGCACGGCGATGCCGTTGGCGCAGGCCATACAACAACGCGAAACCCGTATCCGGCGCGCCACCTGGGCGGCCTACCTGGCCTGCGTGGCCTACAGCCCGATGCTGGCCCCGTGGATGCTCGACATGACGCTCCTCGACCACGCCGGGATGGTCTTGTTCACTGCGGTGCTGGCCGCCGGCCCGGCGGTCGTGAACGTCGTGCCGCAAGGCTCCAAGCGCCTGCTGCTGGCCGGCGCCGTGCTCGTGACGGCGAGTGCGCTGGCGTTCGAGGCCGACGTGGGCCTGGACGACGCGCTGATCGCGGTCGCCATCGTTGTGCTGCTGTACTTCACGAGCGTGCACCGCACGATGCGTGCGCTGGTCGTGCCGCTGCTGGTGCTGAGTGCCGCGGCATTGGTCGGCGCGTTCCTGGCCCTGTGGGCGCTGCTGCCGCTCAGCTGCCTGCCCGAAGAGGGGCCGTCCGGCGTGCAGGCCTGGGCGCTGAGCGGCGCCGTGCTGGGCGCGTCGGTGATGCTGTTCGTGGCCTGCGTGTGGTTCGGCGCACGGCTGCTCGACGGACTGGCGGCGATCGTGCGGCGCGGCTGGCTGTCCGACCGCTCGCTGGTGGCGTTCACGGGTCTGGCGATGATCGCCGGCGTGCTGATGCTGGCCGTCGACGACCCGCGGGCCACGGTCGGCCTGCGCGTCGCGATCTACGCCGGCTGGATGGGCCTGACCGCCGGCGCCTATGCCTGGATGCTGCAGCACCAGCCCTGCCCGCAGACGAACCGGCGCCTGCTGATGCTGCGGGTGTTCTCGAAAGACCGCCAGGCCGAGCGCCTGCTCGACGCGATCCAGTCGCGCTGGCAATTGGCCGGGCCCGTGCTCGAGATCGCCGGGCCCGACCTGGCCAAGCTGAACCTCGACCTGACCGAGTTCATCCACCTCGTCACCTTCAAGCTGCACGACCTGTTCCAGCCCGGAGAGGCCCCAGCCGAGGTGCTGGAAGCCAGCCTCGACCTGGCGCTCGACCACGAAGGCCGCTTCCGCGTCAACGAGGTGTTCTGTTTCGACACCTCGTGGCGCGGTGTGGTCGAACAGTTGATGGGCTTGTCGGACGTGGTGCTGCTCGACCTGCGCGGTTTCACCGACCAGCGCAAGGGCACCGCACACGAGGTGCACCGGCTCGCCGCCCTCGGCCTGCTGCCGCGCGTGGTGGCGCTGGGCGACACGGCCACCGACTGGTCGTACTTCGAACACTGCGTGGCGCAGCACGGGCCCGGGCCGGGCCTGGCGCTCAGGCTCGATGCTGCCGACCGCGACGCGCTGGCGTCGTGCCTGGACCGGCTGGTAGCGGTTGCCGACACGGCGCGCCCCGGCGCCGGTGGCAAACCGTGACAGACAAGCGCTGCGCTTGGCGGCACACTGCCGGCATGCGCACGACACCGCTCCACCTCGGATTCGCTCTCAGCGGTTTCTTGCTGCTGCTTCCGTGCGCGCATGCGCAAGCGCCTGGCAACAAGCCCGCCACGAATGCCGAGGCGGTGGCCGCCTGCGAGCAGTCGGTTCAGCAATCGCTGGCGAGCAAGGGCGCGCCCGCGGCCGACCTCCGGTTCAACGGCCCGCCCGCGTCGCAGACCGACCGCTCGAACGACGGTCAGCTTGTGCTCCGAGGGGCAGGGAGCTGGCGCGCCGCCACGGGCGTGCGGCGCTTCGAGTACAGCTGCAACGTGGACCCGCGCACGGCCGAGGCCATGGGCCTGGTGCTGCGCGACACGACGCCGGCGTCTGCGCAGGCCCGACCCGCACCCACGGCGCTGGAGCCCGACCTGCGCAACCTGTCGCCGCAAGCCTGCGAGGCGAGCGTGGCGGCGGTGCTGCAGAAGCGCTGGCCGCGCGTCTCGGAGATCCGGCTCGACAGCGGCGCCCGCAGCTTCGTGCAAACCAGCCCCGAGAAAGCCGAACTGCATGGCCAGGGCCGCGCCCTGCCGCTGCAAGGCTCGCCGTTCACGCTGTTCGGTTTCGACTGCGAGATCGACCCGCGCGACGGCCGCGTGCTGAGCACGCGGGTCTCGGGCTGAACGCGCCAGAGACCCGGCGGCGGAATGCCGCCGCGTGTCTCAAGTCGCCGGCTTGTCGCTCAGCGCCTTCATGTTGTCGATCAGCTCCTGGCTCATCGGCGCGTTCAGGTTGATGCCCTTCGGCGGGATCGGCGACTGGAACCACTTGGTGTAGAGCTTCGCGAACTCGCCGCTCTTCATCAGGCCGGCGAGCGTGTCGTCGACCAGCTTCTTGAAGGCGGGGTCGTTCAGGCGCAGCATGATCGCGTAGGGCTCGACCTGGATCGGCTCGCCCACCACCGCCAGCGTGGCCGGGTTCTGGCTGCTGGCGCGCAGGCCGTAGAGCAGGATGTCGTCCATGCCGAAGGCGACGGCCCGGCCCATCTCGACCATCAGCGCCGACTCGGAGTGGTCTTTCGCGCCGAGCAGCTCCATGCCGAGCTTCTTTTCTTCGTTCAGGTTGCGCAGGATCTGGAAGTTGGTCGTGCCCGTGGTCGAGACGATGGTCTTGCCCTTCAGGTCGTCGATCGTCTTCACGGCGGTGCCGGTCTTCACCAGGAACTTGGTGCCGGTGTAGAAGTAGTTGGTGGCGAACTGCACCTGCTTGCCACGCGCGCTGTTGTTGGTGGTGGAGCCGCACTCGATGTCGATCGTGCCGTTCTGCAGCAGCGGAATGCGGTTGGCCGACGTCACGGCCTGCAGGTTCACCTTCAGGTCGGCCCGGCCGGTGGCCTTCTTCACTTCGTCGACGATCTTCAGGCAGATCTCGTGGCCGAAACCGACCGGCTGGGCCTTGTCGTCGAGGTATGAAAACGGGATCGACGATTCGCGGTAGGCCAGCGTGATCTGGCCCGAGGCCTTGACCTTGTCGAGCGTGGAGGTGGCTTGTGCGGTTGCCAGCACGGGGGCGGCCAGCGCGAGGACGGGGAGCAGCTTCAGGAAGTTCGGTCGCATGGAGGCGGTCCTTTGAGGCAAGGTTGAAAGTGGATGCATGGTACGGGTTCGCCTGCACAAATGCCGCTAGGATTTGCGCTCGGGAACTCGGCGCGAACGACGCACTCGCAGGAGCCGTGCCACGAATTTCCCTTCCCACCCACCGAAGGAGCCTGACGCGATGACGTCGAACCTCAAGAAGATCGCCGCCCTGTTCACCCTCGCGCTGGCCGCCGGCGCCAGCGTGGCCGCCGACGAACCCAAGCTGCTCAACATCTACAACTGGTCCGACTACATCGCCGAAGACACGATCAGGAATTTCGAGAAAGAAACCGGCATCAAGGTCAACTACGACAATTACGACGCCAACGAGATCCTGCACGCCAAGCTGGTGGCCGGCAAGACCGGCTACGACATCGTGGTGCCGGGCGCGCACTTCGCCAAGGCGCAGATCGAAGGCGGCCTGCTGCAGAAGCTCGACCGCAGCAAGCTCACGAACTGGGGCAACCTCGACAAGGGCCTGCTCGAGCAGCTGGCGGCGGTCGACCCGGGCAACCAGTACCTCGTGAACTGGATGTGGGGTTACGTCACGGTCGGCATCAACACCGAGAAGGTGAAGGCCGCGCTCGCAGCATTGCCAAACGCGCTACCGATGCCCGACAACGCCTGGAGCCTGATCTTCGACCCGAAGTACGCGGCCAAGCTGAAGAGCTGCGGCATCAATTACCTCGACTCGGCTTCCGAAGTGCTGCCGGTCGCGATGCTCTACGTCGGCAAGGCGCCCTACAGCAAGACCGCGGCCGACTACGACGCGGCAGCGAAGATGCTCAAGAGCGTGCGCCCCTACGTCGGCCGGTTCTCGTCGTCGGGTTACATCAACGACCTGGCCAGCGGCGCGCTGTGCGCGGTGATGGGCTATTCGGGCGACATCAACATCGCCCGGGCCCGCGCGATCGAGGCCAACCCGAAAGCACCGCCGGCCATTGAAGCGCTCGTGCCCAAGGGCGGCGCCACGCTGTTCTTCGACTCGATGGCGATCCCGAAGGACGCCAAGCACCCGAACAACGCGCACCTGTTCATCAACTACATCCTGCGCCCCGAGGTGCACGCGTCGCTGACCAACAAGGTGTTCTACGCCAACCCGAACGCTGCTTCGCTGAAGTTCGTGAAGAAGGACGTGGCCGAGAACAAGACCATCTTCCTGTCCGACGCCGACAAGAAACGCATGACGCCACCCGACTCGCTGCCGCAAGACATCCGGCGTGTGCAGACGCGTGTGTTCACCGCCTTCAAGGCGGCCAAGTAGCTCGACCGCTCAGGCCCGCCGCCGGTAGGCGCGGGCCATTTCCACGCTGACGATGCACACCGTCAGCCAGGCGCAGCCCGACACGAAACCAGCCAGCACATCGCTGGCGTAGTGCACCTGCAGGAACACGCGGCTGCAGCCGACGGTGAACGCGAGTGCGGTCGCCGCCATCACGGCCGGCACATGCCAGGCCGGCGGCAAGGTGCGCAGCGCCACGTAAGCGAGCATGCCGTAGGCGACGGTCGCGCCCGAGGTGTGGCCGCTCGGGAAGCTCCAGCCGACCTCGTTGACCAGGCCGTGCTCGTGCAGCGGCCGCACGCGCTCGAACACCCGCTTCAGCAAGGGGTTCAACACCGCGTTGCCACCGACCGCGAGCACCCAGCCGAGCGCCAGCGCGCGCCGGCCCCGCGACCACAGCAGCGCGGCCACCACCACGCCGAGCAGCGTGAGCGTGATCACATCGGCAAAGTGCGTGAGCATGGCGAAGACACGCAGCGTGGCCGGATGCACGTGGTCGCGGATCGCGGTCGTCAGCGCATCGTCGGCCGATGCCATGGCCGCGCCCGGGCCGAGGCCCTCGGCAATCTCGGCGAACAGCGCCGCGCCGCCGAGCACGATCCCAAACCCGATCGCCGCGCTGGCCAGTTCCAGCGCCAGCGGCTCGAGCCGGCTGCGCGCTCGTGGCAGCACCTGCGATCGCAGCAGCCAGACGAGCGCGCCGACAAGCAGCAGCAACAGCACCAGCAGGCCGAAGAACACCGCCAGCGCATGAGTGCCGACGAACGTGGCGGCACCCGCCCAGCTTTCAGCCGGCATGCGCGCTCGCCAGCTCGTGAACCGAGACCCGCTCGAAGCGCTGTGCGGCAGCGTCGTGGTCCCAGCGCTCGACCGCACAACGCCGCGTTGCCGTGACGTGCGCCTCGTTCGCCGACGCGCCGGTCCGGAACAGGTTGACCGAGTTGCCCGCATCGGCGCGCACCCGCCGGCTGACGGCGGTGCCTGCCTGCACCGCCCAGACCGGCCGCGGCAGCTCGGGCCAGCGCTCGCGCAGCGGCAGCACATAGGGCAGGTGGATGTGGCCGCCGGCGACGATGTCGGCGCCGGCCGCGGCCCAGCGCCGCACGGCGGCCGCGTGGCCGTGCAGCAGGTTGTGGCGGTCCTGCTCGCGCGTCACCGCCACCGGCTGGTGCACGACGACGATGCGTGTCTGCGCCGGCCGCGCCGCTTCGAGCCGGCGCGCCACACGCTCGACCTGCGCGGCCGACACCTCGCCGTCGGCGTGCCGGTACCAGCGGGTCGTGTTGAGGGCGAGCACCAGCAGGTCGTCGTTCTCGAACTCCGGTTCCAGGCGCTGGCCGAAAGCCCGCGAGAAGTGCGCATACGGCGAGAACAGGCGCGCCGCGAGGTTGAACAAGGGGATGTCGTGGTTGCCGGGAATCGCCAGCACCACCGGCACGCCGAGCCGATCGACAACAGCGCGCGCCGCGGCGAACTGCGCCTCGGTGGCGCGCTGGGTGATGTCGCCCGAGAGCAGCAGCACGTCCGGTCGCAGCGCGTGGGCGAAGCGTTCGAGCGCTGCGACCACCTCGGGCCGCTCGGTTCCGAAGTGCGGGTCGGAGACCTGCAGCACGACGGTCATGGCGCTGCGCGCTCCGGTGCGGGCGCGCTGGGGCGGATCAGCCACAGCGGCTCGGGCGACACGCGGAACACCAGGGGCAGGTTCATGCGTGTGACCTCGCCGTCGGTGGCCACCTTCACGCGGCGTTGGCCGAACCCGCGCAGCACCGTGAGCTGGCGGAACGGAAAGTTCAGCACCTGGTCGGCTTCGCCCAGCCGGCCGAGTGCGCCGCGCAGCAGCAGCCCGAGCATCGCCAGTCGTCCGACCGGGCGCAGCGTGATGCCGGCCAGCGCGCCCGCGTCGATGGCCTGCGCTTCGGGAAAGCCGAACTGCTCCATCTGCAGCGCGTTGTTGCCGACGAAGAGCGTCGGTGTGCGCACGTCGTGCGTCTCGCCATGCACGCCGATGCGCAGCCGCAGGTTGCGGTAACCGCGCAGCAAGGTCATCAGGCCGGCGCCGGCAGCCACGAGCCGGCTGCGGCCGAGCTTTTTCTTCCACGCTTCGCGGTCTTCCAGCAGCTTCGGGTACAGCCCGAGGCTCGCGTTGACGAGGAACACCCGTTCGTTGACCAGCCCCACCTGCACCGGATGGGCCTGCTCGTGCAGCAGCACCTGCATCGCCGGCGCGATGTCGGCCGGGATGCCGTGGGTGCGGCTGAAGTAGTTGAAAGTGCCTTGTGGCAGCACGCCGAAGGGGCAGCCGCTGCCGAGCGTGGCCTGCGCCACCGCGTTGATCGTGCCGTCGCCGCCGGCCGCGACCACCACACCGCCCACTTGTTGCGCGCGCCGCACTGCCTCGTGCGCCACGGCGGTGATGCGTTGGGGTTCGTCGACCACCAGCAACTGCAGCTCGCGGGCTGCTTCGGCGCAGGCGTGCTCGATCGCGGCCCGGGCCTCGGCCGCGTCGCCGTGGCCCGAGCCGATGTTGAACACGATGAACAGCGCTGCTGGCATGACGGGTGGCGAGTCGGGGCGGCGCAGTATCGCGTGCGCCCGGGCTCAGCGCTGTAGGAGAGCAGGCTGATGCGGTCTCAGCTGACCTTCACACCCTTCCAGAACGCCACACGCCCCTTGATGTTGGCAGCGGCTTCGCTCGGCTCGGGGTAGTACCAGACCGCGTTCTCGTTCATCTCGCCATTGACCATCAGGCTGTAGTAGTAGGCCTGCCCTTTCCAGTGGCAACTGCTGCGGTGGTTGCTGAAGGTCACGTATTCGCGCTTCAGGCTTGCTTCGGGAAAGTAGTGGTTGCCTTCGACGATCACGGTGTCGTCGCTTTCGGCCAGGGTCACGCCGTTCCAGGTGGCTTTCATCGGGGGTCCTCGTGCTGCGGGTGGTTCGATGCCGGATCATCCCGGATATCTCGCCGCGGCGCTGCGCAGGCGCTTCGCGATCATGGCCGACAGGGTTTTGTCGCCGGTGACGAACACGGTGTCGCCGTGGCGCAGGATGTCCATCGCCAGCTCGGTCGGGTCGCTGTAGGGCACCTGCAGTTCGTAGCGGCCGTCGGGCAGGAAACGAGTCTTCTGCTGCGGGTGCCACTCTTCGTTGGCGACCCACTGCGCCGCTTCGGCAGTGAACACGAGCGTCGCCCACTTCACTTTGGCGCCGCCACCACCGTAGATGCCGTAGCCGGCGTCGAGCTCGGCTTCGAGTTCGCGCAGTGCCACGTTCTTCGCCTTCGATTCGAGCAGCCCGGCCTCGCGGATCGCGTCGAGCGCGAAGCGGCGCAGGCCGTCGCTGGCGTGGCACCACGCGTCGAGGTACCAGGTGTTGCGGTAGTTCACCAGGCGCTGCGGCGAGACTTCGCGCTCGCTCGTGCTGCGGTCGCTCCGCTTGAAGTAGCGCAGCGTCAGGCGCCGGCGCTGCAGCAGCGCGCTGCCCAACAGCTCGAAATGTTTGCTCGGCACGCGCCGGCGCGCGGTGCCGATCACTTTCACGCGGCGCATCAGTTCGCGCGCCGTGCTTTCGTCGGTGCCGAGCATGCCCTGCAGCTTTTCCATCAGCGGCTGCAGGTGGCGGGCCAACACACCGTCGTCGTCGAGGCCGGCGAGCAACTGGTGCATCGTCAGCAGGGCGTGGATCTCGTTCTCGCTGAACCACAGGCCGGGCAGCTCGTGGCGGGCATGGCTTGAGGCACCTGCGGGCGCGGCGGCGAAGCGGTAGCCGTTGCTGAAGGCGTCGTAGACAATCGGCGCGCTCAGGCGGTCGCGCAGGTACTGAAGGTCTCGCTTGAGCGTGGCCGGCGAGACGCCGAGCTCGCCTTGCAGCGCGGCGAAGCTGACGCAGCCGCGGCCCTTGAGCAGCAGTTCGATCTTGTAGAAACGTTCGGTGCGGTCCATCGATTCCCGGTGTGGTGGCAGCCCACTGGCTCACTGGGTGAGCCAGTGGCGCGCAGCATAGCTTTTTTTCAGCGAGTTTTGCTGGCTCACGTTGTGAGCTACCCGGGCGGAACACTGGCTCCATCGCTGCAGCGTTTGCAGCGACTCCCCAGGAGCATTCCCATGACCACGCTGAACTTCATCGATCTGCAAACCGGCTTCCCCCACCCGCACGCCAGCGTCACGGCGCACGAACACGTCGGCTTCGAGCTGGGTTGGGACTACGCGCATTACCGCGTCAACCCGCCCGCGCCCTATGCGCAGGAGCCTTCGCCGCTGCGCAACGGCCTGCTCGCCGGTCAGGCCGCGTTCGGGCAGCGCACCCTGGCGGCCACGCGCCACGTGCGCAAGTGGTTGCAGCTGCGGCTGCACGCCTGGCTGCGCGGGCGCAGCGTCGAGCTGGTGCAGGTCACGCCCAACTACCTGCAGCAGATCGACGTGAGCCACTGCCCGATCACACGCGCGGCACTCTCCACCGCCACGCTCGAAGCCACCGATGCCTCGGTCGACCGGGTGCGCAACGACGCGGGTTATGCGGCCGGCAACCTGGCCGTGATGAGCACCAAGGCGAACCACGCGAAGGCGTCGCACGGGTTTCGCGACGCGCTGCGCTTCGTGCAGCAGATCGAATCGGCCAAGCTGCCCGGCCTGAACGGCCTGACCGCCGAGCAGTGGGCCCGCACCGCCGTGCTCTGCAGCTTCGTCGAGACGCTTTCTCACGACGAAGCCTGCGCGCTGCCCCTGCTGGTGTTGCCGCCCAACCGGCTGCGCCTGTTCAACCCGGTGCAGGCGCTGCAGGCTTTCGTCAGCCAGCAGTTGTTGAAGCCCGGCTGGAGCGGGCGTGTCAGCCGCTTCGAAGACCTGTTGCCCGGCAAGCCGCTGAAGCGCGACTTCAAGAGTTTTTTCATGGCGCTGCTGCCGCGCGTGATCGAGGCCGGCCTGTCGGGCGAAGGCCAGCATGCGCGCTGGGCGGTCGAAGACGCGTGGCGCTCGCCGCTGGTGCAGCAGCGCTGGAAGAGCTTTGCCAGCCAGCTCACGGCGCCGCAATGCGAAGCGCTGTTGGCGCGCGCCGCTGCGCGCAAGCTGACGACAGCCGTGGTGGTGCCGCACAGCGAGGCCGGCGCCACCGACGGCTGGAATCTGGACACACGCGGTTATGTGCCACACACCCAGCAAGCAGGCCGTGTCGAGCACGACGCGCAGCGCCAGTTCGCCTGGTAGGCCGCGTAAACCCGGGTCGGGTTTCCGGCGCTTGACGCCGCAATTGGACAGGCCAATCATCCATTGGCCTTACCAATTTGCCTTACCAATTTGCCTGACCTGACGCATGCCGACCCCGTCCCCGCTCGATGCCCGCCGCCTCTACCGCCAGATCGCCGACCAGCTCGGCCAGCTGATTGCGGGCGGCGCCTACCCGGTCGGCACGCGCCTGCCGGCCGAGCGTGAACTGGCCTTGCAGTTCGGTGTGAGCCGGCCGTCGGTGCGCGAGGCGCTGATCGCGCTCGAGGTCGAAGGGGCGGTCGAGGTGCGCGGTGGCTCGGGTGTGTTCGTGCTGCCGGCCTCAACCGCGCCGCGGCGCAGCGCGGTGCCGGCGCCCGGCCCGTTCGACGTGATCCGCGCGCGCTGGATCGTCGAGTCAGAAGCCGCCGCGCTGGCCGCCACCCATGCCACGCCGGCCCAACTGCAGCGCCTGCACGACGCGCTGAGCGACATGCGCAGTGCGCCCTCGCACAACGCCGCCGCGCTCGACGCCGACCACCGTTTTCACCTCGGCATCGCCGAAGCCAGCCACAACAGCGCGCTCGTGATGGTCACGCAGCAGTTGTGGGACGCGCGGCGCGGCCCGCTCTACATGCAGCTCGAATCGCATTTTGTCGGCGCGCAGATCTGGCGCGAGGCCGTCACCGAGCACGGCGAGATCCTGCGAGGCATCGCCTCGCGTGACGCGCGGGCCGCGCGCGCCGCGATGCGCAAGCACATGAAGAACGCCGAGGTGCGCTTTGCCTCGGGCTGGCGGCCGCAGGGCTGAGCCGGTACCGCCACGCTTTCCATTCCACCCACGAAGCGACCCAGAAAGACCGTGATGATGATCAACCGACGCCTTCTCCTCTCGACCCTCGCCGTCGCCACGCTGGCCGGCGCCGGTGCGGCGCGCGCCGCCGACTACCCGGCGCACGCCATCGAGATCATCGTGCCCTTCGGCGCCGGCGGCGGCACCGACGCGCTCGCTCGCGCTTTTGCCGACAACGCGCGCAAGCACCTGGCGCAACCCTTCGTCGTCAACAACAAGCCCGGCGCCAGCGGCGTGATCGGCTGGAGCGACGTGGTCAACGCCAAGCCCGACGGCTACAAGCTCGCGCTGATGACGGTGGAGCTCACGATCCTGCCGCACCTCGGCCTGTCGAAATTCGGCGTCGAAGAGTTCACCCCGATCGCGCGGCTCAACGCCGACCCGGCGGCCATCACCGTGAAGGGCGACGCGCCCTGGAACACGGTCGAAGAGTTCATCGCCGCCGCCAAGAAGCCCGGCGCCGAGATGAAGATGGGCAACTCCGGCAACGGCTCCATCTGGCACCTGGCCGCGGCCTCGGTCGAAGACAAGACCGGCGCCAAGTTCAGCCACATCCCCTACCAAGGCGCGGCGCCGGCGGTGCTGAGCCTGCTCGGCGGCCACATCGACGCGGTGGCCGTCAGCCCCGCCGAAGTGGCGCCGCATCTGGCGACCGGCAAGCTGAAGATGCTCGCCGTCATGGCCGACCAGCGCCTGAAGGCTTTCGAGAAAGTTCCCACACTGAAAGAGCGTGGCATCGACGTGAGCCTGGGCGCCTGGCGCGGCCTGGGTGCGCCGAAGAACACGCCGAAGGAAGTGATCGACGTGCTCAAGGCCGTGGCGCAGAAGACCATGAACGAACCGCAGATGCGCGAGGCGATGGACAAGCTGGCGCTCGGTTACGCCTACGGCGACGAAGCGGCGTTCAAGGCCACGATGGCGCGCGACAACGACGGCTTCAAGGCGCTGATTCCGAAGCTCAACCTGAAGCCCTGAACCCGCGGCGCTGCCGAACCCGCTTCTGCCCCACACGAAGGAGACAACCAGCATGAAACGCAACACCCTGAAGACCCTCGCCGCCCTGGCCACGCTCGCGCTGTGCAGCGGCTTCGCCAGCGCCCAGACCAAGCTCAAGTGGGCCCACGTCTACGAGGTCGGCGAGTCGTACCACAAGCAGGCGCTGTGGGCGGCCGACGAAGTGAAGAAGCGCAGCGCCGGCCGCGTCGTCATCGAGGTCTATCCGGCGTCGATGCTCGGCAAGGAAAGCGACATCAACCAGGGCCTCGGCCTGGGCACCGTCGACATCATCTACACCGGCATGGCGTTCGCCGGCCGCGCCTTCCCGCCGATGTCGATCGCCTCGGGCCCGTTCATCTTCCGCGACTTCGCGCACTGGCAGGCCTTCCGCAACGGCCCGGTGTTCAAGGAACTGGCGGCCGGCTACGAAGGCAAGACCAACGGCAACCACATCGTCGGCTACACCTACTACGGCCAGCGCCACATGACGGCGAACAAGCAGGTCTTGAAGCCCGAAGACATGAAGGGCCTGAAGATCCGCGTGCCCGACGCGCCGCTGTTCCTGATGTTCCCGAGAGCGGTGGGCGCCAACGCCACGCCGATCGCCTTCGCCGAGGTCTACCTGGCGCTGCAGAACGGCACCGTCGACGCGCAGGAGAACCCGCTGCCCACCATCGACGCGAAGAAGTTCTACGAGGTGCAGAAGTACATCATGCTGACGGGGCACATCACCGAGTCGCTGGTGACGATCGTGGCCGGTGGTGTGTGGAGCAAGCTGCCCGAGGCCGACAGGAAGATCGTCTCCGACGTGATGTGGGAAGCCTCGACACGCTCGACCAACGACATCGTCGAAGCCGAGAACGCGCTCGTCACCGACTTTGCCAAGCGCGGCGTCTCGGTCGTCAAGGTCGACCGCGGCCCGTTCATCGCCGCGGTGCAGAAAGCCGTGACCGCGCCCGACGCGCCGTGGCCGAAAGAGCTGTACGACCGGGTGCAGGCCATCAAGTAAGCCGATTCGGCGCGCCGGCGCCGCCCGCTGCGACACCCGCTGCCGCAGGGCTGCTGACATCACGTTGTCAGCAGCCCTGCGGCAGCATCGTTTCCGGGGCTGAAGTGGAAGCAACAGGCTGCACTGTCGATTCCGGCCTTGCTCGATCGTCGTACCGGTGGGGCTCTGCACACCACGAGACTCCGCAGCCTCATGCCGCCCACACGACGAGCCCATGACCACCCACATCTTCATCGACCCGCCGGGCGCCGTTGTTATATTTCCGGGCTCACCCGTCGGCCCATTCGAAGTCCGAGCGCTTATCCGCCTCGGCCCGCCTTCTGGCGGCGTGAGCACCCCACAAGCGTGAAACGGAAGTCATTCGTGATGAAGCCCAGGTTCCCCCTGCTGCGCGCCGCGCCCATCGCCGCCAGCCTCTTCACCCTCGCGGCCTGCAGCACCGGCCCGGCGCCCGCGCCCGATGCACTCACCCGGCAGGCCCCCGCGCAGTGGCAGGCCCCGCTGCCGCACATCGGCCAGCTCAGCGAACTCAAGACCTGGTGGCAGCAGTTCAACGACCCGTTGCTGGTGCAGCTGATCGATGCGGCGCAGGCGGTGAGCCCGACGCTCGCGTCGGCCACCTCGCGCATCGAGCAGTCGCGCGCCACGCGCGTGGCTGCCGGCGCCGCGCTGCTGCCCACGCTCGACGCCAACGCCAGCGCGGTGCGCGCCAAGCCCGACTTCGTGAGCGGCATTGGTTCGAGTGCCAGCGTCGGCCTGCAGGCGGCCTGGGAGCTCGACCTGTTCGGTGCCCGCCGCGCCGCGCGCGACGCGGCGCAGGCCAGGGTCGACGGCGCCGAAGCCGCGTGGCACGACGCGCGGGTCTCGGTCGCCGCCGAAGTCGCCACCACCTACACGAGCCTGCGCGCCTGCGAAGCGCAGGTCGAACAGGCCCGCGCCGACAGCGCCTCGCGCAGCGAAACCGCGCGCCTCACCGGGCTGAGCGCGAAAGCCGGCTTCGAAGCCCCGGCCGGTGCGGCACTCGCGCGCGCCAGCGCGGCCCAGGGCAACGCGCTGCTCACACAACGCCGCGCGCAGTGCGACTTGCTGGTCAAGGGCCTGGTGGCACTGACCGGCATCGACGAGCCCGGCTTGCGTGGCCAGCTCGCCGGCGGGCAGGCGAAGCTGCCGCAGCCGGCGCAGATCGTGATGGCCAGCGTGCCGGCGCAGGTGCTGGCGCAACGGCCCGATGTGCTCGGCGCCGAACGCGAGCTGCTCGCCGCGAGCGCCGACGTGTCGCAGGCGCAGGCCCAGCGTTACCCGCGCATCGGCCTGAACGGCAGCATCAGCGCGGCCCGATTCGAGTCGGGCGCGTTCTCGCAGAACGGCACGCTGTGGTCGATCGGGCCGGTCACGGTCTCGCTGCCGCTGTTCGACGGCGGGGCGCGCCGCGCCAACGTGGCCGCCGCACAAGCGCGCTACGACGAAGCCGGTGTGTTGTACCGCGCGAAGTTGCGCGCGGCGGTGCGCGAGGTCGAAGAAGCGCTGGTCGCCTTGCAGAGCACGGCCGATCGCGACGCCGACGCGCAGGTCGCGACCGAAGGTTTTGCCACCTCGTTCCGCGCCACCGAAGCGCGCTTCAAAGGCGGTCTGGCCAGTCTCTACGAACTCGAAGACGCGCGCCGCTCGGCGCTGCAGGCGCAGGTGGCGTTGATCGATCTGCAGCGCGAGCGCAGCACCGCCTGGATCTCGCTCTACCGCGCGCTCGGCGGCGGCTGGTCGACCGCCGACACGCCGGTGGCCGCAGCTCAATCGCCCTCGAAATGAACCTTCACATCCGCACGCTCACCACGATGAAAACCAACCCCACCCTGCTCGTCGCCGCGCTCGCGGCCTGCACCGTGCTCGTGCTCGGCTTCGGCGGCGTCGTCAACGCCGCCGACGACAAGAAGGCGGCCGCGTCGGCGCCGGCCAAGGCCGCGCTCACCGTCACCGTGACGCAGCCGAGCCCGGCCGCGCTGCCGCTGCGCGTGAGCGCCAACGGCAACATCGCGGCCTGGCAGGAAGCGAGCGTCGGCACCGAAGCCAACGGCCTGCGGCTGGCCGATGTGCGCGTGAATGTGGGTGATGTCGTCAAGCGCGGCCAGGTGCTCGCGACCTTCGCGCCCGACACGCTGAACGCCGACGTGGCGCAGACCCGCGCTGCCGTCGCCGAAGCCGAAGCCACCCTGGCCGAAGCCGCCGCCAACGCGCAGCGCGCGCGGGGCTTGCAAGCCACCGGCGCGCTGAGCGAATCGGTGATCAACCAGTACCTCACCGCCGAGCGCACCGCGCAGGCGCGCCTCGAAGCGCAGCGCTCGATGGCGCAGATGCAGCAACTGCGCTTGAAGCAGACCCAGGTGCTGGCGCCCGACGCCGGCGTGATCTCGGCGCGCAGCGCAACCGTGGGCGCGGTGTTGCCGGCCGGGCAGGAGCTGTTCCGCATGATCCGCCAGGGCCGCCTCGAGTGGCGCGGCGAAGTCGCCAGCAGCGACATGGCTTCGCTCAAACCCGGCATGCCGGTCACCGTGACGCCGGCCAACGGCGCGGGCTTGAAAGGCACGGTGCGCATGGTCGCGCCGACGGTCGACCCGCAGACCCGCAACGGCATCGTGTATGTCGACCTGCCCAGCAGCGGCACGGCCCGCGCCGGCATGTTCGCGCGCGGCGAGTTCGAGATCGGCAGCGGCTCGGGCCTGACGCTGCCGCAGAGCGCGGTGCTGCTGCGCGACGGTTTCAGCTACGTGCTGCGTGTGGGCCCCGACTCGAAGGTCACGCAGGCCAAGGTCTCGGTCGGGCGGCGTGTGGGTGACCGCATCGAGATCACCGGCGGGCTCGATGCGGCGGCGCGCGTTGTCGCGTCGGGCGGTGGTTTCCTGGGCGATGGCGACACGGTGCGTGTGGTCGAAGCGGCACCGCAGAAGGCGGTGGCTGGCGCGCCTGCGTCGGCGCCGAAGTGAGGGCCGCACGATGAACGTTTCCGCCTGGTCGATCCGCAACCCGATTCCCGGGGTCCTGCTCTTCATCATGCTCACGCTGGTGGGCCTGATGGCGTTCAAGGCCATGAAGATCCAGAACTTTCCCGACATCGACCTGCCCACCGTCACGGTGTCGGCGTCGTTGCCGGGTGCTTCGCCGGCGCAGCTCGAAACCGAGGTCGCGCGCAAGCTCGAGAACTCGATCGCCACGCTGCAGGGACTGAAGCACATCTACACCACGGTGCAAGACGGCAGCGCCATCGTCACCGCCGAGTTCCGCCTGGAGAAGCCCACGCAGGAAGCGGTCGACGACGTGCGTGCCGCCGTCGCGCGCGTGCGCTCCGACCTGCCCGGCGACCTGCGCGACCCGGTCGTCACGAAGATGGAACTGTCGGGCGCGCCGATCCTGACCTACACCGTCGCGTCGAGCCGCATGGACGACGAAGCGCTGAGCTGGTTCGTCGACAACACCGTCACCAAGAGCATGCTCAGCGTGCGCGGCGTCGGCGCGGTGTCGCGGGTGGGCGGCGTGACGCGCGAAGTGCGCGTCGAACTCGACCCGGCGCGCCTGCAGGCGCTGAACGCCACGGCTGCCGACATCTCGCGCCAACTGCGCCAGGTGCAGCAGGAAGCCTCGGGCGGTCGCACCGACGTGGGTGGCGCCGAGCAGTCGGTGCGCACCATCGCCACCGTGAAGTCGGCCGAAGAACTGGCGCGGCTCGAGGTCACGCTGAGCGACGGCCGGCGCATCCGGCTCGACCAGGTGGCGCTCGTCTCCGACACCGTGGCCGAAAAACGCTCGGCCGCGCTGCTCAACGGCAAGCCGGTGGTCGGCTTCGAGATCACGCGCACGCGTGGCGCCGGTGAGACCGAAGTGGCGGCCGGTGTGCGCGCACAGCTCGAAACACTGAAGGCGGCGCACCCCGAGATCACGGTCACCGAAGCCTTCAACTTCGTCGACCCGGTGCAGGAGAACTACGACGGCTCGATGACGCTGCTGTTCGAAGGTGCCGCGCTCGCCGTGCTGGTGGTGTGGCTGTTCCTGCGCGACTGGCGCGCCACGCTGGTGTCGGCCACGGCCCTGCCGCTCTCGATCATCCCGACCTTCGCGATCCTGTACCTGTTCGGCTTCACGCTCAACGGCGTGACGCTGCTGTCGCTCTCGCTCGTGGTCGGCATATTGGTCGACGACGCCATCGTCGAGATCGAGAACATCATGCGCCACCTGCGCATGGGCAAGAGCCCGTTCGACGCTGCGATGCAGGCCGCCGACGAGATCGGCCTGGCCGTGATCGCCACCACCTTCACGCTGATCGCGGTGTTTCTGCCGACCGCGTTCATGAGCGGCGTGCCGGGCAAGTTCTTCGTGCAGTTCGGCTGGACGGCGGCGATCTCGGTCTTCATTTCGCTCGTGGTCGCGCGGCTGCTCACGCCGATGATGTCGGCCTACATCCTGAAGCGGCCGAAGAAGGAGCACAAGGAAGGGCGCTGGGTCGAGATCTACATGCGCTGGGTCAAGGCCGCGCTGAAGCACCGCATCTGGACCACGATCGCGGCCACGGTGTTCCTGGTCGGCTCGTTCGCGCTGGTGCCGTTCTTGCCCACCGGCTTCATCCCGCCCGACGACCTGTCGCAGACGCAGGTGCAGATCTCGTTGCCGCCGGGCGCCACCTTCGAGCAGACTTTCGCCGCCGCCGAAGCCGCGCGCGAGCTGGTGCAGAAGAACCCGCATGTGAAGCTGGTCTACACCGCGATCGGCGGCGGCAGCACCGGCGCCGACCCGTTCGCGCCGAGCGGCGCGGCTGAAGTGCGCAAGGCCACGCTCACGATCAACATGACACCCCGCGACGAACGCAAGGGCGTGACCAAGCAGTCGATCGAAGCGCAGATCCGCGACGCGGTCGAGGTGTTGCCGGGGGCGCGCGTGAAGGTCGGCTTCGGCGGCTCGGCCGAAAAGTACATCCTGGTGCTGGCCGGTGAAGACGGCAACGCGCTCGCGACCCACGCGCGCGAGGTGGAGCGCGAACTGCGCACCATTCCCGGCATCGGCAACGTCACGTCGACCAGCAGCCTCGTGCGCCCCGAGCTGATCGTGCGGCCCGACTTCGCGCGCGCTGCCGACCTGGGCGTGACAAGCGCGGCCATCGCCGACACGCTGCGCATCGCGACCGCCGGCGACTACGACCAGGCCTTGCCCAAGCTCAACCTGAGCCAGCGCCAGGTGCCGATCGTCGTCAAGCTCAAGGCCGACGCGCGCACCGACCTCGAGCTGCTCTCGCGCCTGGCCGTGCCCGGCGCGCGCGGGCCGGTGATGCTCGGCAACGTGGCCACGCTCGCCATCGACAGCGGCCCGGCGCAGATCGACCGCTACGACCGCCAGCGCAACATCAACTTCGAGATCGAGCTGAACCAGCAGCCGCTCGGCGAAGTCGAAAAACACGCGCTCGCGTTGCCCAGCCTGCAGAACCTGCCGGCCGGCGTGACGCAGACGACGGTGGGTGACGCCGAAGCCATGGGCGAGCTCTTCGCGAGCTTCGGCCTGGCGATGCTGACCGGCGTGCTGTGCATCTACATCGTGCTGGTGCTGCTGTTCCACGACTTCGTGCAGCCGGTGACGATTCTTTCGGCGCTGATCCTGTCGATCCCGGGTGCGTTCCTCGCACTCTTCATCACGCACACGGCGCTGTCGATGCCGTCGATGATCGGCCTGATCATGCTGATGGGCATCGCCACCAAGAACTCGATCCTGCTGATCGAATACGCGATCATGGCGCGGCGCGACATGGGCATGACGCGCATGGAAGCGCTGCTCGACGCCTGCCACAAACGCGCCCGCCCGATCGTGATGACGACCATCGCGATGGGCGCCGGCATGATGCCGATCGCGCTCGGCCTGGGCACCGACCCGAGCTTCCGCGCGCCGATGGCCATCGTGGTGATCGGCGGGCTGATCACGTCGACCTTCCTGAGCCTGCTCGTGATCCCGGTGCTGTTCACCTTCGTCGACGACGTGGTGCAGTGGATGCGCCGCATCACGCACCGCAAGGCGGCCGTTCCGCCGGCGGCGCCGGTGGTCGAGGCGCCCTGAAGAAGGCGCGCGGCCTCAGGCCTCGCCGAGGCTGATCCGGTAACGCGCCGGTTCGGCCGCTGTGCCTTCGGTGCGCTCGAAGCGACCGCCGTGCACGGCAGCGACCCGTTGCACCACCTCGTGCCCCAGACCCAGCCCGAGGCTCCGGTGCGCCCCGCTGCCGCCCGGGCCCGGCGCGCCGACGCTGCGGCCGTTGTCGCGCACTTCGAGGGCCGGCGGGTTCGTTGCCACCACCACCTGCACCGACGTGCCGCGCGGGGTGTGGGCGAGCGCGTTGTCGAGCAGGTTGCGCAGCGCCATCTCCAGCAACACAGGGTGGCCTTGCGCCGCGCAGTGTTCGGGCGCGTCGACCGAGAGCTCGTGGCCGCTCAGGTGCGCGGGTTGGCCGTATTCCGCCGTCACGGCGCGCGCGAGCTCGGCCAGGTCGAGTGGCTGCATCGTGTCGGTCAGCTCGGCCCGGCTCGCCCGTGCCAGTGCCAGCACATGGGTCAACACGGCGCTGGCGCGCGCCGCTTCGTGTTCGACGCGCGCCAGGGCTTCGCTGCGCTCGGCGGGCGTCAACGCGCCGCGCAGCGAGGCCGCGTGCAGGCCCAGCGAAGCCAACGGTGTGCGCAGCTCGTGCGCCACTTCGCTGGCCAGCGTGCGCTCGCGCGACAGGGCCGCGTTGTAGCGTTCGATCAGCAGCTCGATGGCCTGCACGATCTCCCTGAATTCCTCGTGGGGCGGTGCTTGCAGAGCGGTGTCGCGGTGGATGTCGAGCCCGTGCACCTGCTCGCTCAGCTCGTGCAGCGGACGCAACCCCCTGCGAATCGCCAACGCCAGCACCAGCGTCACGATCGGCAGCAGCCAGAGCCCGGGTTCCGCGACCTGCCAGGCGATGTCGTCGGCCAGGTCGTCGCGTTCGGCCAGGCTCAGCAGCACGGTGATCCTGCGGTCGTGCTCGGGGGCGTCCCAGCGCGAAAAGGCGCGCCACTCGGTGGCGGGCTGGCCCAGCTGCAGCGTGGCGAAGCCTTCGATCTGCGTGAAGGGTGGGGTCGGCGCCTTGCCGGTGCGCGACAGCACCTCGCCCCGGCTGTTCCAGACCACGATGCTCAGCGAGGGCTGGTAGTCGTGGGCGCGCAGCTCGCTGCGTCCGCGCGGGGCCGAAGCGCTCGCCGCCGGGCGCGGTACGAACTCGCCGAGCCGTTGCGCGAGCACGAGCGAGGCCACGCTGGCGAGGTGGCCGTCGGTCAGTTCGTCGGCTTCGTGCACGCCGGTGCTGTAGCCCACCGCCATGAAACTGGCCCACACCACCAGCAGCGAAGCGAGCGCCCAGCCCAGCAGGTGGCGCAGCAAGGAAGGGCGCCACCTCATGGCGCGGGCTCTGCCGGCACGAAATAGCCCACGCCGCGCAACGTGCGCACCACGCCCTCGCCGAGCTTGCGGCGCAGGTGGTGCACATGCACCTCGATCGCGTTGCTGTCGAGCGGCTCGTTGAAGCCGTACAGGCTGGCTTCGATCTGGGCCCGCGAGAGCACCCGTGGGCGCGCTTCCATCAGCGTGATCAGCACGCCGAACTCGCGTGCCGACAACTCCACCTCCACGCCACCGCGGCGCACGTGGCGCGCCGCCGGGTCGATCTCGAGCTCGCCCCAGTGCAGCAGTGCCTGGGCGCGCCCGGCCACGCGCCGGCGCAGCGCGCGCATGCGCGCGGCGAGTTCGCCGGCGTCGAAGGGCTTGGTCACGTAGTCGTCGGCGCCGGTGTCGAGGCCGGCGATGCGCGAAGCGACCTGGTCGCGTGCCGTCATGATCACGACCGGCGTGGCCGGGTCGGGCAGCGCACCTGCCGACGCGGCACGCAGTCGTTGCAGCACCTGCAGGCCGTCACCGTCGGCCAGGCCGAGGTCGAGCAGCACCATGCCGAAAGGTTCCGCGCAGAGGGCCGCCCAGGCGGCCGAGATGCTCGGGGCGGTGTCCACGGCCCAGCCTTCCTGCCGCAGTGCCAGGCTGAGCCCGTGCGCGATGCCCTCGTCGTCTTCCGCCACCAGTACCCGCATGTGAACGATTGTGCGCCTCTGCTTAAGAGTTCCTTAAGGCGGGCTGTCGAGACTGCGCGCCATGACGATTCACCGTGCGCGCACCGGGTTCCTCGCGCTCGCCCTGCTGCTCGTGCTCATCGCCTGGGACGCCTCGGGGCTGGACATGGCGCTCGCGCGCTGGGTCGGCGGGCCCGACGGCTTCGCGCTGCGCAACCACTGGCTGCTGACCCGCGTGCTGCACGACGCCGTGAAAATGTCGGCCTGGGGTTTCACCCTGCTGCTGTGCCTGGGCCTGGTCTGGCCGCGCGGGCCCTTGCGGTCGCTGCCGTTCGCGCGCCGGCTGCAACTGCCCGTCACGGCCTTGCTGGCTTCGGCGGCGGTTTCGCTGCTGAAAGGCTTGAGCGCGACCAGTTGCCCCTGGGACATGGCCGAGTTCGGCGGTCTGGCACAGCACCTGTCGCACTGGAGCGGCTGGTTCATGGCCGACGGCGGCGGCGGGCATTGTTTTCCGGCCGGGCATGCCGCCACCGGGTTCGCTTTCGTCGGCGGCTACTTCGCGTTGCGCCTGCACCTGCCGCGGCTGGCGCGCACCTGGCTCGTCGTGGCGCTCGTCACCGGCCTGGGGCTCGGCCTGGCGCAACAGCTGCGCGGCGCCCATTTCATGAGCCACACGCTCTGGACGGCGTGGATCTGCTGGGTGGTGGGCTGGCTGGCCGACCCGTTGTTCGCCGGCCAGGCCGCGCGGCGCGCGCTGCCCGCGTCCTGAAACGCCATCCGCGCCCGAAGGCCGGGTGCCGCTACAGCGCGCCCTGCCCGCGCCGTGCCTGTTGCGTCTTGCCGCCGTAGCCCCAGTCGGTGGCGGCCACTTCGCGAACGATCACGTAGCTCGCTTCTTCAAGAGACGCACCCGGTGCGAGCCGGCTTTGCAGTTCGGCGAAGGCGGCCTCGATGAACGCCGCCTTCTGCACGGTCGTGTTGGTGCCCGCCGTGATGCTGATCTCCAGCAGCGCGGTGGGCCGCTGCACCGGCCGTGCGCCGATGAACCAGCGCGCCACGGGCAGCTCTTCGATCATCACGGCGGTGACCTCCGCGCGCTTGCCGAGCGTGGCGGCGGTGATGGCCGTCAACGCGCTGGCGAGCGCCTGGTCGCGTGGTGGGTCTGGCGGCGCGGCCAGCTTCAGTGTCAGCGTGGGCATGGCGATGCCACCGTGGCCTGCGCGATGGGCGCGCTGTCACGCCGCAAGGCGTGCAGCGCACGGCGCGCTGAACGGGCGATGCCCGACCAGAACGCGTCGATCGCTTCGGTGCGAAGTTCCAGCGCCCGCTGCCTGGCGGCGTCGACCAGTGCATTGTGTTGCAGCACCGACCGGCGGTCGGGCCAGGTGTCGTACTTCAAGCTGTCGTGGTTCATGGTGTTGGCCTTTCCTCAGAGCGTGACCGAACTCTAGGCAGGCCCGCGTTCGCCGGAAACGGCAGGCCGGGCAAAACCGTCTTGCACCCGGCGCAAGGCCGCCGCCCTACCATCGCGTCGATGAACGAGCTCGCCTTTGATGACCTGAAGCTGTTTGCACGCGTGGCCGCGCTCGGCACACTGTCGGCCGTGGCGCGCGAGCGCGACGTGCCGGTGAGCCAGATCTCACGTGCGCTGGCGCGCATCGAAAAGGCCTGCGGCGCACGCTTGATCCACCGTTCCACCCACGCGCTGGCGCTCACGCCGGAAGGCCAGACTTTTCTCGGCTACTGCCAGCGCCTGACCGGCACGCTCGAAGAACTGCAAGGCGAGTTCGCCGCGCAGGCCGGCGAAGCGAGCGGCCTGGTGCGGGTGGCGGCCAGCACCGTGATCGCGCAGTACCTGCTGCTGCCGAGCCTGGCGAGCCTGAGCGAGCGCCACCCGCAGGTGCGCGTGGAGCTCGAAGTGAGCGACCGGCTGGTCGACATGGCGCGCGACGGCATCGACATAGCGATCCGCACCTCGGGCACGCTGCCCGAAACCATGGTCGCGCGGCAGATCGGCAGCCTCGGCCGCGCCTTGTATGCCGCGCCCGCGTACCTGGCCCGTGCCGGCGAGCCGGCGCATCCCGACGACCTGCGCCGGCATCGGCTCGTCACCAACAGCGCGGCGACGCACCTGAACCATTGGCCCTTCGTCGTCGAGGGCGAAGCGCGTGCGCTGCCGGCCGAAGGTTTCTGGCGCTCGAACGATACTGGCCTGGCCGCCAGCATGGTGCTGCAGGGGCTGGGCATCGGCCGGCTCGCCACCATGGTGGCCGAGCCGCTGGTGCAGCAGCAGCGGCTCGTGCCGGTGCTGCCCGGCTTCGTCGACAAGCAACCGGTGCCGGTCTACGCCGTGACCGCCACCCCGCGCCAGCGCCTGCCGAAGATCAGGGCCTGCATCGAGCACTGGGCCGACTGGTTCGGCCGCGCCCAGGCCGCAGGGCCGTGACGCTCAGATCGAGTAGCCCAGCAGCATCGCCACGCCGGCTTCGCGGTTCGGGCGGGTGAAGCTGTCGCGCGTCAACCGGCCCATCTTGATGGTCAGCGTGTCGGTCGCGAACCACTTGCCGTAGATCGTGTTGATCTCGCCGCTGGAATAGAGCCGGGCCAGGCTGCGGTCGACCGCGGCCTGCAGCGCGGTGTCGCCCTTGCGCATCATCACGGCATAGGGCTCGACCGACAGCGCGAGCGCGCTCACGCCCAGCGTGTCGAGCGCCTTGTCGTTCGAAGCCAGGCCGATCAGCAGCGAGTCGTCTTGCGGAAAGGCGCCGACCTTGCCTTCCTTCAGCGCCTTGTAGGCGTCGGTGTTGCTGGCGTAGGACTCGAGCTTGGCCTGCAGTTCGCCGCCTTCGAGTTGCCGGAAGAGCTTCTCGGAGGTCGTGCCCTTGCTCAGCGCGATGCTCATGCCGTTCAGGTCTTTCAGCGAATCGACTTGCCGCGTCTTCGGCGTGAGCACGCGCATGGCCGCCACGAAGAAGGTGTAGCTGAAGTCGACCTTTTCCTGGCGCGCCCGGGTGTTCGTGGTCGAGCCGCACTCCAGATCGATTTCGCCGCTCAGCAGCTTGGGGATGCGCTCCGCGCCGCTGACCAGCTTGTACTGGACCTTGAGTTCGCCGAGCTTGAGTTCCTTCTTGATCTCTTCGACCGCGTTCAGGCACAGGTCGATCGAGTAGCCGACGTGCTGCTTCTGCTCGTTCAAGTAAGAAAACGGCCGCGCCGCTTCGCGCACGCCGAGCACGATGGTCTTGCTGGCGCGCACCTTGGCCATGGTGTCGCCTGCGCCCTGCGCCGATGCGGCGCCGCCCAGGGCCAGCAGGATCAGCGGGGCCAGGGCGCGATACGTCTGGGCAGGAAAAGTGGGCATGGGGCGGGTCTCGGCGAAAAAGGCGTGAGTATAGGGTTTGCCCTTACCCCCTTTTCCGGGCAACAGGGTGGGCGCTGACGGTGCGCCGCGCGTGCTGCCAGAATCGACGCATCGCACATTCCGATCCAAGGAGCAGCCCATGACATACCGACTTGCAGAAGCGCCCGACACCGCCGCCCCCAAGGCCGACAAGAACAACCGTCTCGAAGACCAGCTCGTCTTCAAGTCGCGCTACGTGCTCGTCTTCGGCGAGATCGACGACAAGCTGGCGCGCGCCACCTGCCAGCGCCTGATCGCGCTCTCGGAAGAGTCTGACGCGCCGATCACCGTCACGATCTCGTCGCCCGGCGGCCACGTGGAATCGGGCGACGCCATCCACGACATGATCCGCTTCGTGCGTGCGCCGGTCACGGCACTGGGCACTGGCTGGGTGGCGAGTGCCGGTGCGCACATCTTCCTGGCCGTGCCGAAAGAGCGCCGCCTGTGCCTGCCGAACACCCGCTTCATGATCCACCAGCCGGCCGGCGGCGCGGGCGGCCAGGCGACCGACATCGCGATCCAGGCCAAGGAAATCCTGCGCACGCGCGAGCGCATCGCCAAGATCGTGGCGCGCGAGACCGGCAAGCCGCTCTCGACCGTGATGGCCGACATGGAACGTGACCACTGGATGAACGCCGAAGAGGCTGTGGCCTACGGCATCGTCTCGCGCATCATCGAGCGCCAGAAAGACCTGGCTTAAAGCTCCGCCACCGGTGCGTGACCTGCAGGCACGCCAGCATGCGTAGATTGAAAGCACGCAAGCATGCGTGACGCCGCGCTCGCCCGCATCCGGCTGCGCCACCTGCAGTGTTTTCTCGCGGTGGCGCAGTTCGGCAAGCTGAGGCGCGCGGCGCAGGCCTTGTCGATCACGCAGCCGGCGGTCACGAAAACGCTGAACGAACTCGAAGCGCTGCTGGGGCGGCCGCTGTTCGTGCGCGGTCGCCACGGCGCCACGCTCACGGCCGAAGGCGAGGCCTTCATGCGCCACGCCGGCGACAGCGTCAACGCGCTCGGCTCGGCGGTCGACAGCGTGCTGCGCGAGCCCGACGCCGCGCCGCTGCGCATCGGTGTGTTGCCCACGGTGGCCCCGTCGTTCCTGCCCGGCGTGCTGCAGGCGTTTGCAGCGCGCTGGCCGCTGGTGCCGGTGCGGGTGTCGACGGGGCGCAATGCCCAGCTGATCGAACACCTGCGCAGCCGCGAGCTCGACGCGGTGATCGGGCGCCTCTCCGACCCCGAGTTGATGGCGGGCCTGAGCTTCGAGTCGCTCTACGCCGAGCCGATGGTGATCGTGCTGCGGCCGGGGCACCCGCTGGCCACCGTGCGCAAAGCCAGAGCGCGTGCCGCCCGGGCCACGCCCGCCCTCGGCCTGATCGGCTCTTACCCGCTGGTGCTGCCGCTCGCCGGCACGCTGATCCGCCAGGTGGCCGACGGTTTTCTCAGCCGCCACGGCGTGGGCGCGCAGGCCGGGCTGGTCGAGACGCTCGACACCTCGCTGGCGCGCGCGCTGGTCTTGCAGGGCGATAACCTGTGGTTCACGCCGGCTGGCGCCGTGCTGCCCGACCTCGCTTCCGGCGCGCTGCAGCAGCTGGGCGTGGCGCTGACACCCGAAGAGCCCGTCGGCCTGATGTTGCGCACCGAGGCGGGCACGAGCGCCACGGTGCCGACTTTCGTCGCTGCCGTGCGCGCGCAGGCGGCGGCCGGCCGCACCGCGTCGAAGCACCGCGTTCGATAACATCGGGTGATCGAAGCCGCGCCGACAAATCAATTGTCGGGCGCGGGTCGGCGAACTACAGTGGCGCCACAACAGCCCCGGAGACACCCATGGGAAGAGCGGCCGCGCCCGACGCCGAATTCATGATGCGCGACACCACGTCGCACCCGCCGGCCCTCGCGCCGGCCTACAAGACCAGCGTGTTGCGCAGCCCGCGGCTGGCGCTGATCTCGTTGCAGAACTCTCTCTCCGAGGTGACTGCGCCGGTGTTTCGCGCCGATGAACTGGGCCCGCTCGACAACGACCTGATCATGAACGCGTCGAAAGGCGGCTTGCCGATCGGCGAGCGCATCGTCGTGCACGGCTACGTCCAAGACCAGCTCGGCCGGCCGGTGAAGAACGCCCTCGTCGAAGTCTGGCAATGCAACGCGAGCGGCCGCTACCGCCACAAGAAAGACCAGTACATCGGCGCGCTCGACCCGAACTTCGGCGGTTGCGGGCGTGTGCTCACCGACGAGAACGGCTACTACGCCTACCGCACGATCCGCCCCGGCCCCTACCCGTGGCGCAACCGCGTGAACGACTGGCGCCCGGCGCACATCCACTACGCGATCAGCGGCGACGGCTGGGCCCAGCGCCTGATCACGCAGATGTACTTCGAGGGCGACCCGCTCATCAAGACCTGCCCGATCCTGGGCATCGTGCCGAGCGAAGAGCAGATCCGCGGCCTGATCGCGCTGCAGGACACGAGCGCCTTCGTGCAGCTCGACAGCCGCGCCTACCGTTTCGACATCGTGCTGCGCGGCCAGCGCGCCACCCTGTTCGAGAACGCCGTGCAAGGAGCCGCGAAATGAGCCAGCAGCAAATGAAACCGCTGATGCGCGAAACCGCGTCGCAGACCGCCGGGCCTTACGTTCACATCGGCCTCGCGCCGCAGGCGGCCGGGTTCGACATCTTCGAGAACAATTTCGGCAGCGTGTTGACCAACGCGCAGACGAAGGGCGAGCGCATCCGCATCGAAGGCCGCGTGACCGACGGCATCGGCACGGTGCTGAAAGACGTGCTGATCGAGATCTGGCAGGCCAACGCCGACGGCAAGTACGCGCACCCCGGCGACCGCCAGCCGGGCAAGGCCGTCGACCCGAACTTTCGTGGCTGGGGCCGCAGCTGCACCGATTTCGACAGCGGCGTCTACACCTTCGACACCATCAAGCCCGGTGTGGTGACGGGCCGCAACGGCCGCTTCATGGCGCCGCACATCAACGTGTGGCTGGTGGCGCGTGGCATCAACCTCGGGCTGAACACGCGCCTGTACTTCAGCGACGAAGCCGAGGCCAACGCCAAGGACGCGGTCTTGAACATCATCGAGTGGGAAGCGCGCCGCAAGACGCTGGTGGCGCAGCGCGAGGTGAAAGACGGTGCCGTGACCTACCGCTTCGACATCCGACTGCAGGGCGAGGGCGAAACGGTGTTCTTCGACATCTGAGCGAAACCGCACCGTGACAACAGAAAGGGGGCCCGAGGGCCCCCTTGTTCGTTCAGATTTTCAACCGATCAGGGTGCCGGGCAGGGCGCCGAATTGGCGAGTGTCGCCGGCCGCAGCGCGCGGGTCGTGCCACTTTCGTCGGGCCCGAGCGTGTTGCGCGTGAAGGTGCAGCCGTAGGTCGTGGCGGCCACGGTCGCCGGGGTCACCACGTCGTCGCCGGTCGGCTTGATGCCGTCGCGTTCCCACTTGATCATGTCGTCGAAGGCCTCGACCTGCTCGGCCGTGGTGAAGTCGCAATGGCTCACACCGCGGATGGCGCGCTGCACGAGCCAGGTGCCGTTGCCTTTGGCGTTGGTGCGGGTCCTGTAGGTCTGCTCCATGCTGAACGGCACGAACAAGTCGCCCAGCGTGTGGATCGAGACCACCGGAATCTTGAACTCGCCGTTGACCTTCGGGATCCAGCGCAGGCCGTCGCGGCGCAGGCGGTTGGCGTCTGCCGTGGGGCTGATCTTCAACACCGACGCGTTCAACGCCGTCGTGCCCGCGGTGTCACCGTTGATGGTGTAGGTGTAGGCCGTGGTGTCGAGCACGTTCTTGTTCAGGATGCCGGTGACCGTGCCGTCGGAGCCGAAGGTGCCGTAGGCGGACGGGAAGCTGCCGCCGAACGCGATGCCCAGGTCGAACATCGGGCGCGGGCCGCCGGTGATGTTCTGCAGCACGGCGAGGTACTTCGCGCCTTGCGCGGTCGGCGCGCTCGGGAACGTGGTGAACAGCGTGCTGGTCACCACGGCGGCGATGTCGGCGAACTTGTCGGTCGGGTAGGCGGGCAGCCCGGCCAGCGCCTGCGCGGTGACCTGCATCGCGGCGAACTGGTTGAACAGTTCGGTGTCGCCGACCACGCCGCACATCGGCACGGCACCGGCGTACTTCACCTTGTGAACCGCTGTGGAGGCCGCTTCGTCTTCGATCGCGGCGGCCGTGATGTGGCCGCCCATCGAGTGGCCGGTGATGTAGGTCTTCGTCGGTGCAGCGAGTGTGCGCCCGTTGGCGGCGGCGATCTTGGTGAACTCGAGCGCCAGCGCGTTCGTGTCTTCGACTCCGGCGCGCACGTCGTAGTAGTTCTTGGCGTAGCTCGACGCGGCCCAGGCGTAGCCGTTCTGCACCAGGTAACGCCGGATCGACGGGTTCTGCACGCCGACCAGGTTGCCGGTGCCGGCGTAACCGTGGGCGTACATCACGAGCTTGCCGTTCCAGTTGGCCGGCACTTCGACGCGGTAAGACGCGCCGCCCAGCACGCCGGCCCAGCGGCTGGTGGTGCTCATGTCGGTCACGTCGCCGGCCGCGGCGGCCATGGCGGTGAAGGTGGTGGCGGTCGGGTCGGCGGGGCTGAAGGTGCGCGTGTCCTGGGCGCGGGTTTCTTCCGGCGCAGGCGGGTCGTCGCTGCCGCCGCAGGCCACCAGGAACGCCGTGCTGGCGAGAGCGAGCGCGGTCAGGCGCAGGGGTTTGTGGTACTTCATGACTTGTCTCCAATGGGTTGGTCGTTGGCGCTCTGCGGCGCATCTGTCCCTCGTGCGAAAGCGAGAATAGTCTTCATGCGCGGGGTGATGCGATGGGAGCTACCCTTGGAACCTGTCGCGTTCGGGACATCGGGTCAAACAGCGCCGTCGCGGCGGCTCCGGAATTGGGCGCGAGAATGCGGCCAGGCAGTGCACGCATGGAGGGTGTGGCGCACCGCAGCAAAACCACATGGGGACACACCCGATGCAACCCGTCATCAACAGCCTGCTCGACACCGACCTGTACAAGTTCACGATGTGGCAGACCATGCTGCACCGCCACCCGCAGACGCAGGCCGAATACACCTTCGTGTGCCGCAACGAGCCGGCCTACCCCCTGGCCGAGCTCTTGCCCGAGGTGAACCAGCAGCTCGACCACCTGTGCCGCCTGAGCTTCGCCCCCGAAGACCTGGCCTACCTGGGCGGCCTGCGTTTCATCCGCTCCGACTTCGTCGACTTTTTGCGCATCTTTCATTTCCAGCGCGAGTTCATCACGGCCAGCGTGGTGAACGGCAAGCTCGAGATCGTGGCCAACGGCCCGCAGGTGCACGTGATGGCCTTCGAGATCTACGTGCTGGCGATCGTCAACGAGTTGTACTTCCGCCGATTCGACCAGACCGCGGCGCTGCAGGAAGGGCGCAAGCGGCTGGTCGCGAAGATCGCACGCCTGCGCGACTTCGAGCGCGAGCCGAAGCGCCGCCACCCGTTCGAGTTCTTCGACTTCGGCGTGCGCCGGCGGTTTTCGGGCGACTGGCAGCGTGAGGTGGTGGCCACCTTCAAGCGCGAGGTGCCGCAATTCTTCAAGGGCTGCTCGAACGTGCTCTACGCGCGTGACCTCGACCTCGTGCCCATCGGCACCATGGCGCACGAGTACCTGCAGACCTACCAGACGCTGGGCGTGCGGCTGCGCGACTTTCAACGGGCGGCGCTCGAAGACTGGGTCCAGGAATACCGCGGCGACCTGGGCACCGCGCTGACCGACGTGGTCGGCATGGACGCCTTTCTCGGCGACTTCGACCTCTACTTCGCCAAGCTCTTCGACGGCCTGCGCCACGACTCCGGCGACCCGGTCGTCTGGGGTGAAAAAGCGCTGGCGCACTACGCCAAGCTGCGCGTCGACGCGCAGACCAAGCGGCTGGTTTTTTCAGACGGGCTCGACTTCGACAAGTCGATCGCGCTGTACCGCCACTTCGCCGACCGCACGCAAACCGGTTTCGGCATCGGCACCAACCTCACGAACGACATGGGCCTGCGCACGCTGCACATCGTGATGAAGCTGACGCACGCCAACCGCCAGCCGGTGGCCAAACTCTCAGACAGCCCGGGAAAGCTGTTGTGCGACGACGAGACCTTCCTGGCTTACCTGCGCCAGGTGTTCAAGGTCGCGAGCTGACGGCCCTCAGTTCAGCTTGGCCGGTGCACCCGCGGCCAGCAACTGCTGGCGCTGCAGTTCGCGGCGCTTCATCTCGAGGTATTCGTCGCGCTCCATCTCGTGCAGTTGCAGCGGGTAACGTTCGGTCGCGTTGAACCAGTCGCGCAGGCGCTTCTCGGGCTGCTCGGCCGCTGGTGAACCCAGCGCGCCGAGATAGGCCTCGATGGCCAGGAAGTAGCGCATCGTGTTGCGCTCGGCCACGCCGCGCAGGCCACCCACGTGCACCGGCTGGCCGCTGTCGCCCTGGCCGACGACACTGAAGCCGACCTTGTCGCGCGCCACGGTCGACAGGTAGCCCTGAAGCGCGACGCGCGCCGCCACACCGTACGAGTACGCGTACGACAGGTGGATGAAGCTGCGTTTCGCGTCGAGTGGCGTGGCCTGCACCGTGAGGCGGTAATCGCGCGTGCCGAGCGGGCCGCTGTCGGCGGCCATGCTCACCCGCAGATAGTCGGCCGTGGCCGCCGGCATGCTGTAGCGGAACGCGAGCTGGTGGCCGTCGGCCAGCTCCTGGTCGACCTTGCGGCCGACGACCAGCGTGAGCACGTCGTTCGGCCCGGTGCCGGCAACGCTGCAGAGTTTCACGTTCAGGTTAAGGATCAGCAGATCGCACCAGTTCGCCTTGCCTTTCAACGCCGGCGCGACCACGGCGAAGGGTTGGTCCACGACCGCGTAGACGTCGCCTTTCAGGCTCGCGTCGCCCTGCGTTGATTCGAGCAGCAGCGGGCGCTTGAACGGGCTGGCAGCCAGACGCTCGCGCAGCTGTGTGTGCACCGCGCGCAGCGCGCTGGCGTCTTGCGGGAACGCGGGCGACGCACCCAGCGTGGCCAGTGCCACGCAGGCGAGCACCGAGGCGAGATGGCGCAGGGTCTTGTTCACAGCCAGTACTGCCACAGACGACCGAACATCTCTTTCACGCGCAGGTCGAGCGCGCGGCCTTGCCACGCTTCGAGCGTGACCTGCTCCGACTGCGCCACGTCCTCGTCGAAGGCCTTGCGCATGCGTTCGCCGAACTCTGCGCCGAGCACGACGGCGTTGAGCTCCTGGTTGTGCAGAAAGCTGCGCCAGTCGAGGTTGGTCGAGCCGACCGTCGACCACACGCCGTCGATCACCGCGGTCTTGGCGTGCAGCAGCGCGTTCTTGCGCTCGTAGATCTTGATGCCGGCCTGCAGCAACTCGCTGTAGTGCGAGCGCCCCGCATGGAACACCAGCGCCGAGTCGGTGCGCGCCGGCAGGATCAGCTTCACGTCGACGCCGCGCGCCACGGCGTCTTTGAGGGCCGCCACGAGCTGCGGGTCGGGCACGAAGTAGGCATTGGTCAGCAGCACTTCGCGCTCGGCAGACTGGATGGCCGAGATCATCGTGGCGTAGATCAGGCTGTAGGCGTCGTCGGGCGAGCTGCCGATGGCGTGCACCACTTCGCCACCCACGCGCCCGAGCACCGGAAAGTAGTTTCGCGGCGCGAGCGTGTCGCCTTTCTGCTTGTTCCAGGTCTCGAGAAACTGCTTCTGCAGCTCGGCCACCACCGGGCCTTCGATCTGCAGGTGCGTGTCGCGCCAGGGTTGTTTGCCCTCGGGGCCCGCCGGCTTGCGGCGCACCGACGAGCCGCTCGAATAAACGCTGCTGATGTTGATGCCACCGAGCAGCGCCACCTTGCCGTCGACGACCAGCAGCTTGCGGTGGTCACGCTGGTTCACGTCCCAGCCGGCCTTGGCGGTGAGCGGGTTGACGGGGTTGAATTCGAGCACCTGAACGCCGGCGTCGACCAGGCGCTGAAAGAATTCTTTCGGCGTGCCGATCGTGCCCACGCTGTCGTGGATCAGGTTCACCTGCACGCCCGCGCGCTGCCTGGCGATGAGCGCGTCGGCAAAGCGCCGGCCGACCTCGTCGTCTTCGAGGATGTAGGTTTCCATGTTGATGTGGTCACGCGCCGCAGCGATGGCCGCGAACATCGCGGCGTAGGTGGCTGGCCCGTCCTGCAGCAGCTGGACCTTGTTGCCGGTGAGCAGCGGGCTGTCGGAGATGGCCTGCTCGAGCGCCAGGTGGCGGTCGAGCACGTCGGTGTCCTTGCCGGCACTGCGCAGGCCTTCGAGCACCTGCTTGCTGCGCGCTGCCGACAGCGGGCCACGTGCGGTTTCGACCCGCGCAGCGGGTGCGGCGCGCGCCATGTCGGGCACGATGCGCGGCAACGACCCGCAGGCGCCGAGCAGCAGGGTCATGACCGTCAGAGCCAGGCTGGCGCAGCGAGGAAGCAGCACGATCAGCGCAACGGTTTGGTTTGGGCCAGCTTGCCGCGGCACGCCGCGCGCGCTGCATCGCCCACTTCAGCCTCGCAGCGCGCGGGCGCGTCGGCCAGGCCGCCGGCCACCGCCGAGGCCGAGCCGATGCGGCGTTGGGCGCGTGGTTCTGGCGCCAGCACCGGCGCCGGCTTCTTGCCGAACGGGATGTTGATCTGCGGCGTGACCGGGTTTTCGGGCCGCAGATCGCCCGGCGTCGAAGCGCTTTCGCGCAGTTCGCTCGGGCTCAGCGGCCGCGGCGCAGGCTTGGCTGCGATCGGCGCAGAAGCGCTGGGCAGCTCCGGTGCCGAGGCCGGCTGGGCGGCGGCGCTGAAGGCACACATGGCGAGTGCGAACGCTGCCGCGAACGGCAAACAACGGTGGGTCATGGCAGGTCCCCTGCGGCGATGCAGCGGTGTGCTGCGGGTGCGCACAGCTTCGCTCCGCGCCCGTTCGCGGGCTGTAGGACGACGGGCCTTCAGCGCGCCGGCCGGCGCCGGTTCAGGCGGGCTGAGCCTGAGCGCGACCGCGCACCCGGCTCAGCAGGAACAGCGCGATCGTCAGGTTCAGCAGGTTCCAGCCGATGCCGTTGACGAACGCGGCGTGGTACGAGCCGGTCAGGTCGAACACCTTGCCCGACATCCAGCCGCCCAGCGCCATGCCGAACAGCGTGGCCATGATCACCGTGCCCACGCGCGCGCCGGCTTCGGCCGGCGGGAAGTGCTCGCGCACGATGATCGCGTAGCTCGGCACGATGCCGCCCTGGAACAGCCCGAACAGCGCAGAGATCACGTAGAGCGAGATCAGCCCGTCGAAAGGCAGGAACAGCAGCAGCGCCAGGCCCTGCAACACCGAGCCGAGCAGGAGCGTGCGCAGCCCGCCGATGCGGTCGCAGATCAGGCCCGAGACGAGCCGGCTGACGATGCCGCAGGCGAGCATCAGCGAGAGCATCTCGGCGCCGCGCGCCGCACCGAAGCCCAGGTCGCTGCAGTAGGCCACGATGTGGACCTGCGGCATCGCCATCGCCACGCAGCAGGCCACGCCGGCGACGCACAACAACAACTGCGCCTGGTTCAGGCTCAGGCCGAAAGGGCGTGTCGACGGCACGACGCCGCCGGCCCGCGACGCCGGCGATGCGCCCGCGGTGGCGGGCGGCCGCGGCCGCATCATCAACGCGAGCAAAGGCATCGTTGCCATGCAGAAGATGCCGAGGCCGATGTAGGTGTGGCGCCAGCCTGCCGTCTCGACGAAGTGCTGCACGATCGGCGGCCACACCGCGCCGGCCAGGTAGTTGCCGCTGGCGCAGATGGCCACCGCAATGCCACGCCGGCGCACGAACCACAACGAGGTGTCGGCCACGAGCGGCGCGAAGGTGGCCGCGCTGCCGAGCGCGCCGAGCAACACGCCGTGCACGAGCGCGAAGGCGAGCAGGCTGCCCGACATGCCGGCCGCGATGAAGCCGGTGCCCAGGCCGAACGAACCGAGCAGCACCACCGGCATCACGCCGAAGCGGTCGGCCGCCTTGCCCATCGCGATGCCGCCCAGGCCGAAGCCGACCATCATGAGCGTGTAGGGCAGCGACGCGTCGGCGCGCGCCACGCCGAACTCGGCCTGCACGGCCGGCAGCACCACCGAGACCACGTACATCGCGCCGCTGCCGATCGTCATCAGCGCGAGCGTGGTCAGCAGGCGGGTCCAGGCGTAGCGGGAATCGGGTTCGTGCGGGGTGTGGGGCATCGTTCGATTGTGGTGCGGCGGCGCGGGCGCACCAGCCGGGGCCACCCTGACGTCAGTGCGCCCCGACCACCACCGGCACCTCGGTGGCAGGCGGTGTGTTGCGGCTGCGGCCGCAGCGCACGATGCCGTCGATCATCACCATGCCGACGCCCGGAATGTCGCCGAGCTGCACGCTTTCGAGCAGGGTGCGGCCGGCGGTGTGCTGGGCCCGGTCCATGAAGACGAAGTCGGCATCGCGGCCCACTTCGATCAAGCCGCAGTTCAGTTGGCGGATGCGCGCGGTGTTGCCGGTGGCGAAGCAGAACACCAGCTCGGCCGGGATGTTGGCCAGGCTCGACAGCAACGCGACCATGCGCAGGATGCCGAGCGGCTGCACGCCCGATCCGGCCGGCCCGTCGGTGCCGAGGATCACGCGATGCGGGCACTTGAGCTGCAGCGCCGCCTGCGCCGCGGCGATCGCCACACGCTCGTTGCCGTTGTGCACGATCTCGATCGCGCGTGACGATTTTTCGCACAGCTCGCACACGTGCGCTTCGGGCAGCGCGGTGTGGCCGCCGTTGATGTGGCCGATGATGTCGGCGTCGGCCTCGAGCACCACGTCTTTGTCGATCAGGCCCGAGCCGGGGATCGACGGGCCGCCGGTGTGGATGGTGCTCTGGATGCCATGTTTGCGCGCCCACTTCACCATCGTGGCAGCTTCCGTCCCGCCTTTCACCGAGCCCAGGCCGATCTCGCCGAGCAGGCCCACGCCGGCTTCGGCCAGCTCCTTGAAGTCGCTCTCGACCATGCCTTTCTCGATGACGGGCGCGCCGGCCAGCACCTTCACGCCGCCGGGGCGGAAGTTGTCGAACGCGCGTTGCGCCGTGATCGCCAGCGCCTTCAGGCCGACGATGTCTTTCGGGCGGCCGGGCAGGTGCACTTCGCCGGCCGAGATCATCGTTGTCACGCCGCCGTTCATCGTCGAGTCGATCCAGCCGAGCTGGCTCTGGCGTGGCGTCCAGTCGCCGAACACCGGGTGCACGTGGCTGTCGATCAGGCCCGGCGCCACGCAGGTGTGGCGCGCGTCGATCACGGTGGCGGCTTCTGCGATGTCGCAGTCGGCCTCCTTGCCCACGGCGGTGATCAGCCCGTCGTGGATGACGATGGTGTTCGCATCGAGCACCGGGCGGTCGATGTCGCCCGACAGCAGCAACCCGATGTTGCGAATCACGACCTTGCCCGATTTGCCACCCGCCGCCACGTCTGCCATGTGCCCTCCGATCTGGTTCAGTGGATGCTACATGAGCTGGGTGCCGGGGTGCCTCGCGCGCTTAGACTGGCGCCATGACGCCTGCCACCGATCGCCTGCCCTTGCCTCTTCACGCTCGCGGGCGTTTGCCTCTGAGGTGGCTGACTTCCGATGCCTGGTTGGGGTTGCTGGTTTGCCTGCTGGTGCTTTCTGGCTGCGGGGGCGGCGGCTCGGGCGAAGCCGTGCCGATGGAAGGCTCGCGCGATGTTCAGACCATCGCGTCTCGAGTGAACGGCAGCAGCTACCCACTCAACGTCTACCTGCCGCCGGCCAGTGCCGGCCCGCGAAGCGCGTTGCCGGTGATCTATGCGCTCGACGGTGAGTGGTGGTTCGAGGTGCTCGTGAACATTGCCGAGACGACCCACGCCCGGGTGATCATCGTCGGCATCGGCAACCCGGCCTTGCGCGGCCGCGACTACGTGCCGGGCAACTTCTGCACAGTCGGTGGCGGTGGCCACGTGGCCTACTTGAACTTCATCGGCAGCGAACTCATCCCCTACATCGAACGCACTTACGGTGGTGACCCGGCGCGCCGCGTGTTGCTCGGGCATTCGCATGGCGGCAGTTTCGTGCTGTATGCGATGTTCGCGCAAGCGCCGGGCCAGCATCTTTTCAGTGCCTACCTGGCGAGCGATGCTTCGGTGAGCTGCATGACCGACACCGCCTACGGCTGGGAGCGCAGCTACGCCGCAAGCTACAGCGAGCTGCCGGTGCGGCTGCACCTGTCGTACGCCACTGGGGGGAACTACGAAGCCAACCTGCGGTATTCGCAGGCCATCGAGCAGCGCCGCTATGCCCGACTGGCGTTCAGGGCCCAGGCCTATGACGGCGGCCACACCGGCATCATTCCGCGTGCGTTTGCCGACGCCGTCGCGTTCGCGCTCGCGACCGGCCCCTGACCCGGTGTGACACTGGCCGCGCTGGCTGGTCAGGCAGTGGCCGCGGTGGGCGCGTACTTGTCGCCCACCCGCTCGCGCAGCGGGTGCGTGTCGTACACGATGTGCATGCTGGCGATGCGCTCGCTGCCCGCGCGAAAGCCGAACACGTCGACGCAGGTGAAGTCGACCAGGCGGCCGTCGGCGAGTGTCCAGTCGTAGCGGAAGTACGCCGCCACGCGCACCGTGCCGTCGGTGGGCTGCACCGAAGCGAACAGGTCGATCAGCGTGATCACGCTCTGGCTCGACGCCTGCGCCAGCCGCGGGAAGAACTCGCGTGCCGGCATCGTGCCCAGGAAGGGCGAATGCACCACGCCATCGGGCTCGAAGCTCGCGACCAGGCCGGCCGTGTCGCTGGTGTGCAGGCAGCGCAGATAGGCACGCACGGTGTCGAGCGGATTGGTGTTCATGTGCAAGCTCCTGGCATGTCGATGGGCCGGATTGTTCTTGGCTTCAGTCGCAGCGACAAGCCAGAATGCCGGGCAACCGATAAGGGATGCTTATGAATCTGCGCCACCTGAACTACCTGCGGCTCGTCATCGACCACGGCAGTTTCAGTGCTGCTGCCCGCGCCGCCGGCGTTTCGCAGCCGGCCATCAGCCAGGGTTTGAAACAACTGCAGCGTGGGTTCGGTTCGCCGCTGTTCGTACCCTCTGGGCGACGGCAGCTGCCCACCGACGTGGCCTTGCGCGCTGCGCTGGGCGGGCAGGAACTGGCCGAGCGGATTGGCGCACTCGCCGCACCGCGCGCCACCGGGCGCGGCAGCGACACGCTGCGGGTCGGCGCCACGGCGTCTGCGGCACTCGTCTGCGGCCCGGCCCTGCACGACGCCTGGTGCCAGGGGCATCCACGCCGGCGCCTCGACCTGTCGAGCGCTGACGAAGGCCGCATGCTGGCGCGGCTGCAGGGTGGTGAACTCGACCTGGTGATCGCGCCCTTGCCGCGCGGGCAAGAGGTGCTCGGCCTCGTGGCGCGGCCGCTGTACGCCATTGCACCGCTGGCCTATGCGCGGCGGGGCCACCCGTTGGCGGGTGCGCAATCGCTGGTGGCCTTGCAGGCGGCGTCATGGGCCATCGTGGGGCCGAGCGTGAGTGGGCCGGTCGACGTGCTGCGTGAAGCGCATGCGGTGCGCCGAATGCGCGTGCCGCGTGTGGCTGTGTCGTGCCCCGACTACGCCAGCCTGCTGCGGCTGGTGGCGCAGACCGACCTGCTGGCCGTGCTGCCCCACCCGGCGCTGCTGCGCGGCACGTCGGGCGAGCAGATCGTGCCCCTGCATCTGCGCGAAGCCTTGCCGCGCTACGAGATGCACCTCTTCACGCCGCTGCGCCCGCGCCGCGCGCTGGCGCCGGTGGTGGCGCGTCTGCAGCAGCTCGGTACGCTGCCGGTCGCACCGCCCGAGCTCAGACGATCGACGCGGAAAAAGCGGTGAGCGCGATCGCGCCGAGGCACAGCAGCATCAGCACCCAGTTCGGCGCCGAGCCGTGGGGCACACCACCGTGGCGGTGACGATGTTTGTCAGTCATGTGAACTCCGGATACAGAGGCGCGGTCGTTTGTCACGCCCGCCAGGGAAGGTGGCCCGTTCGTGGCCTGCTGCGGACGAAGGAGCGAGCTTCGTGCCAGTGCGGCAGAAGTGCTCGGCGTGCCGGCGCGAGCCGCCTTCAGTGCCCGACGATCGCGTTGCGCATGCGTTCGAGCACGAGCTTCACCTCGGCCTGCTCGCGCGCCGGCACCTTGAACCGGGCGAGCGACTTGAACAGGTCTTCGACCAGCGCGTCGAACTCGTTGTTGCGGATGTTCATGCCTTCATGGGAAGCCGACATGTCCAGGCCGCGGTAGACACACGGCCCGCCGGTGCGTTCGCAGATCAGGTCGACGAGGTTGTTGCCCAGCCCCGGCGCGTTGGCATGCAGGAAGTGGCGGTTGATGCGCGGGTCGGCCGAGATGTTGTGGATCGCGTCGGCGACCACCGCGCTGATGGCGGCGCGGCCACCGAGGCGCCCGTAGAGGCTGGGCGGTGCGCTGGCGCAAGCGGCCAGCCCCGCCACGAGCAGCAGCAGCGCGGCGGCGAATCGAAGCGTTCTTGTCGGCAAGCGGGGCCTCGGCGGCGCAGTGGAGTCGGCCGCATCGTACGCGCGGCGCGCCGCCCGCGCCGGCCGCGTATCAGGGCGCCTGGCCGATCGCCGAGAGCAAGGTGGCCGACGGCGCGTGCCAGCCGACGATCGCGCCCTGCGCTGCGATCATCGCCAGTGCCGCGGCCTTGAACTCGGGAAAGTAGCTTTCGGTCGCATCTTCGATGAGCAGGCAGTCGTAGCCGCGGTCGTTGGCTTCGCGCATCGAGGTCTGCACGCACACCTCGGTCGTCACGCCGGTGAACACGAGATGGGTCACACCCTGCGCGTGAAGCATCTCGTGCAGCCCGGTCGACCAGAACATGCCCTTGCCGGGCTTGTCGATCACGAGTTCGCCGCTCTGCGGCGCGAGCGCCGGAATGATCGAGGTGCCCGGCTCCCCGCGGATCAGCAGCCGGCCCATCGGCCCGGGTTCGCCGATGCGCTGCGTGGGCGAACCGCGCAGGCGCTTGGCCGGCGGGCAGTCCGACAGATCCGCCTTGTGCGCTTCGCGCGTGTGCACCACCGGCCAGCCACGCGCGCGCCAAGCGGCGAGCAGGCTGGCGATCGGCCCGATCGCCGTGTGCAGCAGCGTCACGTCGTTGCCGAGCGATGCACCGAAGCCACCGGGTTCGACGAAGTCACGCTGCATGTCGATGATGACGAGCGCCGTTCGGCCCGGCGCAAACGGGTAGGGAAACGGCGTCGCGGCGATGTCGATCAGGTTCATGCGGCCTCCGGCAAGGCATGGCCATGGTCGCCGCCGCCCATGTGCGAGCCGATCACGCGGCGGTCGGCGCCGGCGGCCGGCGTTTCGAAGACGATGCGGCCTTCGCTCATCACCGCGATGCGGTCCGAGAGTTCCAGCAACTCGTCGAGGTCTTCGCTGATCAGCAGCACCGCGCCGCCCTTGGCGCGCACCTGCAGGATGCGGGCGTGGATCTCGGCCACGGCCGCGAAGTCGAGGCCGAACACCGGGTTCGCGGCGATCAACACGTTGATGCTGCCGGCGAGTTCACGCGCCAGCACGGCGCGCTGCACGTTGCCGCCCGAGAGGCTGGCGATCGGCGCGTTCTCGCCGCGGGTCTTCACGCCGTATTCGGTGATCCACGAACGCGCGCGTTCGCGCCATGTTCCGAAGCGCAGCCAGCCGCGCTTGAGCGGCGCTTCGTCGAAGTCACGCAGCGCCATGTTCTGCGCCACCGAGAGTTCACCGACGCAGGCGTTGCGCAGCGGCTCTTCGGGCAGCGCGCGCAATTGCAGGATGCGGTTCTCGGAGCGCTTGGCGGCATAAGGTTCGCCCACCACCCGCACCGTGCCAGCCACGCGCGGTCGTTGCCCGACGAGCGCTTCCACCAGCTCGCGCTGGCCGTTGCCCGAGACACCGGCGATGCCGAGGATCTCGCCCTTGCGCACCGACAGATTCAAACCCTGCACGGCCAGCGTGCCACGGTCACCCATCGCGCTCAGCCCTTCGACCTGCAGCGCGATGGGCGCCGCCGCGTCGGTGGCGGCGCGGGGCGCGGCACTGCCTTCGGCCACGATGGCCGATGCGCTCGCGGCCGAGTCGCCGATCATCGCCTGCGCCAATTGCTCGGGCGTGGTGCTCGGCACCGAAGCGCCATGCACACGCTTGCCGCGCCGCAGCACGGTCACTTCGTCGGCATAGGCCATCACTTCGCGGAACTTGTGCGTGATCATCAACACCGTGCATTCGCCGCGCTGGGCCACGGCACGCACATAGGCCAGCACTTCGTCGGCCTCTTGCGGCGTGAGCACCGACGTGGGCTCGTCGAGGATCAACAGTCGCGGCTTCAGGTAGAGCTGCTTCAGCAGTTCGAGCTTCTGTTTTTCACCAGCGGCCAGGCCGGCGGGAGTTGCGTCGAGGTCGAGCTTGAAGGGTGTGGATTTCAGGAAGTCCTGCAGCGCGGCACGCTCCTTTTTCCAGTCGATCAATGCTGGCGTGCGGCCACCGGCGAGCAGCAGGTTCTCGGCCACGTTCATGCCGGGCGCGAGCGTGAAGTGCTGGTACACCATGCCGATGCCGAGCGAGCGTGCGATCACCGGCGTGGCGATGTCGTGCTCGCGGCCGTCGATCAAGATCGAGCCGCCTTCGGGCCGCTGCGAGCCGGCTACGCATTTCACCAGCGTGCTCTTGCCGGCACCGTTTTCGCCGAGCAGCGCGTGTACCGAACCGGCAGCCACCGTCATGCTGACTGCGTCCATCGCCGTGAAGCTGCCGAAGCGTTTGGTGAGCTCCAGGGTTTCGAGCGTGAGGGCGCCGGTGGCGGGGGGTTTGGGGTCGAGTGGGGCGGTCATGGCTGGAACTCCGTCAAGTCGGGCACGTTGCGGCGGGCGGCACCAGTGGTGGTTCTCGACGAGCAAGCGCAGACGCGCCTTTGCCGCCCATCACGCCAACCCTTCCAGCACCGCACCCGAAGAAGCCACCGCACCAAAAACCCCACCCTGCATCTTCACCATGCTCAGCGCAGCCAGGTGGTTGCCATAGTCGGTCGCGGCCGTGCAGTCTTCGAGCAGCAGGCACTCGAAGCCCCGGTCGTTGGCTTCGCGCATCGTCGTGTGCACGCACACGTCGGTCGTGATGCCGGTGAGCAGCAGGTTCTCGATGCCGCGCGTGCGCAGGATCAGCTCCAGGTCGGTCGCGCAGAACGAGCCCTTGCCGGGCTTGTCGATGACGATCTCGCCCGGCAGCGGCGCGAGTTCGTCGATGATGTTCCAGCCGGGTTCACCGCGCACCAGGATCCGGCCGCAAGGCCCGTCGTCGCCGATGCCGCGGCCCTCGGTGCCGATGCGGCGCGAGCGCCAGCGTTTGTTCGCGGGCAGGTCCGACAGGTCGGGCCGATGCCCTTCGCGGGTGTGGATGATGTGGAAGCCAAGCGTTCGCAAACGACCCATCAGCTTCTTGATCGGCCCGATCGGCGCGCGCGTGAGCGACAGGTCGTAGCCCATCTTGTCGACGTAGCCGCCGACACCGCAGAAGTCGGTCTGCATGTCGATCACGATCAACGCCGTGTTGGCCGGGCGCAGGTCACCGTTGTAGGGCCACGGATACGGGTCGGCGTTGACGAAAGTGGAGGTTTTGCTCAAGGCGTTCTCCTGGCGCTCACTCGGGCAGCATGTTGCGCGGGGCGTGTGCGCGGGTCGGGCGGGCGAAGCCGCACGACGTGCCGTCGGTGTGCACGACCTCACCCTCCCACGGCAACTGGAACGTGCCCTTCACCATGTCCTGCATGAAGGTGTAGGGGCAGTCCATCGCACCGCCTTTCACGGCGCTGTAGCCGCGGTGCCAGAGCTGGTACGGGTTGTTCTCGACGCCCCAGTGCACACGCGCTTCGCGCACCAGGTCGGGCCGCACTTCGCAGGTGACGATCTCGTCGACGCGGCCGCCGCCTTCGGCCATCACCGTGCCGTCGAAGTTGCAGACCATCGCTTCGCCCATCGAGTCGAAGGTGCCGTCGCTGCCGCTCAGGCACACGCTCGCCGTGACCATCAGGTTCTGGAACGCGTTCGCCTGGTTGGTGATCTTCCAGGCATGGCGGATCGGCGCGGTGTAGCCGGCCGTGCGCAGCATGATCTCGGCGCCCTTGTACGCGCACTCGCGCGCCATCTCGGGGAACATGCCGTCGTGGCAGATGATCAGCGCCAGCTTGCAGCCCTTCGGCCCGCTGATCACCGGGATGCCCAGGTTGCCGGGCTCCCAGGCTTCGACCGGCACCCACGGGTGCAGCTTGCGGTAGTAGAGCGCGACCTCACCCTGGTCGTCGATCACGATGCCGGTGTTGTACGGGTTGCCGTTCGGGTTGAACTCCATGAGGGAGAAACAGCCCCAGAGCTTGTGCTCCTTGCAGGCGACCTTGAATGCCGCGACTTCGGGGCCGTCCATGCTGCACATCAGCTCGGGGGCCGTGCTCATCGACAGGCCGTGCAGCGCGTACTCGGGGAAGACCACCAAGTCGAGCCCGGCGTTGTTGCGGCGCGCCTTGCCCACCATCGCGACGATGCGCGCGGCCTGCTGCTTCAACTGCGCTGGCGTTTCGACCACCGGCAACTGCAGTTGCACGAGGCCGATCACGACGCCGTTCGGCGATTTGTTCAAGCCACCGAGACCGCTCATCGAATCGTCCTTGTCAGCGTGCGGAAGACAACTCGCCCGGGCTGCCCTCGGCCACCTTGCCGGGCCGGCAGCTGATCACGAGGATCACGAGCGTCAGCACATAGGGCACCGCGGCGAACAGGTTGTAGCCCGAGCTGATGCCGATCGATTGCAGCGCCGGGCCGATGGCCCCGGCACCGCCGAACAGCAGCGCCGCACCCACGCAGCGCAGCGGGCTCCAGCGCGCGAAGATCACGAGCGCCACGGCGATCAGGCCCTGGCCGCTGGAGATGCCTTCGTTCCAGCTGCCGGGATAGAACAGCGTCAGCGACGCACCGCCGAGCCCGGCGATCGCGCCGCCTGCCGCGGTGGCGGCGATGCGGATGCCGTTGACCGAATAACCCAAGGCTTTGGTCGCGCTGGCCGAATCGCCCGCCAGGCGCACCAGCAAGCCCCAGCGGGTGCGCGCGAACCCGAGATACATCACCACCGCGAGCACGATGCCGACCGGCAGCAAGGGGTTGATCTGCAAGGCCGACTGGAACAGCGGCGAACTGCTCCACGCACCCATCGGCAAGGGTGGCAACTGCGTGGCCTGCGGCTGGATCAGCGGCTTGCCCCAGTAGAAGGCCAGTCCAGTGCCGAGCAACATCAGAGCGATGCCGGTGGCCACGTCGTTCACGCGCGGCAACGAGCACAGCAGGCCATGCAGCAGCGCGAGCACGGCACCGGCTGCGGCGGCCACCAGCACGCCGATCCACGGCGAGCCGCTGAGGTAAGAGCCGCCGAAGCCGGCCATCGCCGACAGCACCAGCACGCCTTCCAGCCCGAGGTTGATGCGCCCGGATTTTTCGGTCAGGCACTCGCCGAGGCTGACGAAGAGAAAGGGCACGCCGACGCGCAGGGCGCCACCCAGAATCGCGGCGAAGAAGGGCAGCAGCACGTCGTTCATGGCGTTTTGAGTGAACGTCAGGTGGGTTTGACGGTGCTGTTCAGCGGCACTTCGCGCGGCGCCATCGAGCGCCGGAAACGCTCGCCGGCCGCTTTCCAGTCGACCCCACGCAAGGCTTCGCTCGCAAGAATCAGCACGAAGGCGATGCCTTGCAGCACCTGCACCGAAGCGTCGGGCAAACCGAGCCGGCGCTGCAGCAGGCTGCCCGCCGCGCCGAAGCCTCCGAAGAGGATCGCGACCGGAATCACCGCAAAGGGAGAGTGCCGCGCGATGAACGAGACCAGGATGCCGGCGTAGCCATAGCCTGCGATCAAGGACGCGTTGGCGTTCGTGTGCACCGCCGCCACTTCGATGGCGCCCGCCAGCCCGGCACATCCGCCACCGAGTGCACACGCCAGCAGGATCAGCCCGCTCGCCGGCAAGCCCACGAGCTGCGCGGTGCGCGGGTTGCCGCCGACCACGCGCACCGAGAAGCCACGCGCGGTGAGCGCCAGCCACAGGCCGAGCGCGATGCAGGCCAGCACACCGATCACGAAACCCCAGTGCACGTCGGAGCCAGCGATGCCGCCGATGCGCACGGCTTCTTCGAGCGTGCGCGTGGAGGGCTTGTTCAGCGTGGCCGGGTCGCGCATCGGCCCTTCGACCAACTGCTTGAAGATCGCGATGGCGGTGTACGCGAGCAGCAGGCTGCTGATGGTTTCGTTGACGCCGCGGTACTGCCGCAGGGCGCCGGCCATCGCGATCCAGCCCGCGCCGATCACGAAGCCGGCGACACACAGGATCACGCTGCCGATGAGGTTGCCGGGCAACGGCATCAGGTAAGGCACCGCGGCCGCCGCGAGACCGCCGAGCACCAAGGCACCTTCACCGCCGATGATGACCAGCCCTGCGCGCGCAGGCAGCGCCACGCACAGGGCGGTGAGCATCAGCGGCGCGGCACGCGTCAACGTGTTCTGCCACGAGAACCAGTCGCCGAACGCGCCCTTGAACAGCAGCACCCAGGTCTCGACCGGGCTCACGCCGCCAAGCCAGACGAATACGCCGAACAGCAGCAATGCGCCGATCAGCGCACCAATCGGAAGCAAGGCGTCGACGATGTTCTTGTGCATGGCTCGGCCTCGCGAAATGCGTGCCTAGACCGAGCCGATCACGCCTTCGACGAGGTAGTTCATGCCTTCGAGCGCCGGGTCGGTCTGCTTCAGCGTCGTGGGCACCACGACCGCGCCCTTGTTGTTCTTCAGCCCGGCGACGAAGATGTCGAAACCGCCGGCGAGCATCTTGGCCTTGATGGCGTCGGCCATCTTCTTCGCAGGCTCCGGCACCATCGAGCCGTAGGGCGACATCTTCACGTAGCCTTCTTTCAGGCCGCCGCGCGAGAAGTTCGGGTGCGGCTTGCCCGCCTGTGCCGCGTCGACGATGGTCTTGTAGACCGTGGTCCAGTTCCACTCGGCGCCGGTCAGGTAGGCGGCGGGCGCGAGCTTGGCCTGGCTCACGTGGTAACCGCAGACCATCTTGCCGCGCTTGGCGGCGGTCTCGACGATCACCTTCGGCGAGTCGACGTGCATCGTGAACACGTCGACGCCCTGGTCGGCCAGGCTGTTGGTGGCTTCGGCTTCTTTCACCGGCATCGACCACTCGCCGGTGAAGATCACCGTGGTGGTGATCTTCGGGTCGACCGAGCGTGCGCCCATCGTGAAGGCGTTGATGTTGCGCAGCACCTGCGGGATCGGCTTGGCGGCCACGAAGCCGAGCTTCTTGCTCTTGCTCATGTGGCCGGCGATCACGCCGTTCAGGTACTGGCACTCGTCGATGTAGCCGAAGTAGCTGCCGGTGTTCTTCGGGTGCTTGCCTTCGGTCCACATGCCGCCGCAGTGGGCGAAGCGCACGTCGGTTTCCTTGGCGGCCAGCGTGATGAGGTAGGGGTCGAAGTAACCGAACGAGGTGGGGAACAGCAGCTTGGCGCCGTCCTGCTTGATCATGCCGGTCATGGTCTTGGTGACGGCGGCGGTCTCGGGCACGTTCTCTTCTTCGACGAGCTTGATGCCGGGCATCTTCTTGATCTCGGCCGCGGCGGCCGCCTGCGACTGGTTGTAGCCGAAGTCGTCACGCGGGCCGACGTAGATCACGCCAACGGTCAGCGGTGCCTGGGCCGCCGCGCCGCGCAGGGTCCAGGGCGACAGCGTGGCCGCGGTCAGGGCCGAAAGCTGCGCCAGGGCGCGGCGGCGGGACGTGTCGAGAGGGTTCGTCATGGGAGTTTCTCCGCGATGTAAGGGGTTGCGCCGTACTTTGGTGCACGCTCTGGTATACCGAGTGGCATTCAGCAAGACGCATGCCTGCATCGGGCGGCTCGTGGGCCTGCGGAGGGTGGGGCGTGGCCCCGGCGCCGCACAGAGCGGCGCGCTTTACTGCGCCAGCCGCGCGCGCGCCTCGTGCAGCGTGTGCAGCGTGATCTTGCGCACCTCGGCCTTGCTCTGCTCGATGTGCGTCTTCAGCAGCAGCTGGGCCTGGTCTGGCTTGCGCTGGATCACGGCGCGAAGAATCTTCGCGTGTTCGGTGTAGGTGGCCTCGATGCGGTCGGGCCGTGTGAAGTCGAGCCGCCGGATGATGCGGATCCGTTCGGTCACGTCCCAGTGCACCCGCGCCATCTCGTCGTTGCCGGCCGCGCGCACCAGCGTGGCGTGGAACTGCTCGTCGTTCGCACCGACCTGTCGCGCGTCGGTCAGCCGCTCGGCCACCGGCACGAGCCAGATGTCTTTCAGCGCGTCGAGCTCGGGCGGGTCTTCGGTTCGGGCGCACAGGCGCAGCGCACTGGCCAGCTCGAGCACGATGCGCAGGTCGTAGAGCTGCTCGAGCTTGCCGAAGTCGATCGGCTTGACGAACCAGCCGAGCTTGGGCTCGACATCGAGAAAACCTTCGTTGCGCAGCCTGAACAGCGCCTCGCGCACCGGCGTGCGGCTTACTCCGAGCCGGTTGCCGAGTTCGGCCTCGGAGAAGCGGTCGCCGGCCACCAGCTGAAAGTCGTGGATCTGCGCCTTGAGCGTGGCGTACACCTGCTCCGCGAGGTTGGCGCGGGCAGCAGGCAGCGGGGTCGTCACGGCGGCAGTCATGGCGACGATCTTAGCGAGCCGGCTTTCGCAGCATCACAAGTCGATCAGGCTCACGTGCGCCGCGACCACGCGCCAGCCCTGCGGCAAACGCACCCAGGTCTGGCTCTGCCGGCCATGGCGGCGGCTGCCGTCGCGGTGGAATTCGGTCATTGCGGTGGCGAAGTCGCGGCCATAGGTCGTGATCACGGTGTTCGACAGGCGCCGTGCCAGCCCGGCCGCCGGCCGCGCGAGGCGAAAAGCGCGAATCGCTTCGATGCCGACCAGGTTCTCGGCGGCCCCGTAGCGCACCGTCAGCGCCGAGTCCCAGAACAGTTCGTCGAGCACCTCGACCTTGTTGTTGACGAGCGCGTCTTCGTAGCGTGTGAAGACGGCCGTCACTTCGGCCAGCACGTCGGGCAGATTGATCTGTGTGTTCATGTGAGCTGGGCCACCGGCGACGAGGCGACGCCGAGGCTTTGCAGATGATGCGCCACGCGCAGCACCCGGTCTTCGCGCCACGGCGCGGCGATCACCTGCACGCCGATCGGCAATGCCGGGTGGCAGCCCCACACCGGCACCGCGCACACCGGCAGCCCGATGCATGAGATCGGCTGCGTGAGCAGTCCCATGCTCGGCCGCGCCGGCAGGCGCTGGCCGTTGATCTCGATCCACTCGGTGCCGAGCGTCGTGGCCGCGCACGGTGTGGCTGGTGCGAGCAGCACGTCGACGTCCTGGAACAATTCGGCCGCGCGCAGCGCGAACCAGCGCCGCACGCGCTGGGCCTGCTGCACCCACACGGCAGGCAGCAGGGCGCCGGCGAGAAAACGGTCGCGCGACAGCGGCTCGAAATCAGTCGCACGCGTGCGCAGGTCGGGCAGGTGCAGCGCCGCGCCTTCGGCGTTGCTGATGATGAACGCGGCAGCGCGTGCGCGCGCCACCTCGGGCAGTTCGACGCTGCGTGTCACGCCCAGCGCCTGCGAGACCCGCGCGACGGCGGCGCGCGCCTCGGCACCGGCGTGGTCGACGAAATAACCGCCGAGCGTGGCGATGCGCAGGCCGCCAACGCCCAGGCCGAGCGCTTCGCCCGTCGGCTCGGCCGGTCGCGCCACGCAGGCCGGGTCATGTGCATCGAAACCCTGCATCAGGTCGTAGACGAGCGCCAGGTCGCTGGCGCTGCGCGCGAAAGGCCCCAGGTGGTCGAGGCTCGCGACGAACGGGTAGCTGCCGTTGCGCGGCAGCCGGCCATAGGTCGGCTTCAGGCCGAAGGTGCCGCACAGCGATGACGGCACGCGGATCGAACCGTTGGTGTCTGAGCCGAGCGTGAACGGCACCTGCCCGGCGGCCACCGCCGCGGCCGACCCGCCCGACGAACCGCCGGCCGTGCGCGCCAGGTCGTGCGGGTTGTGCGTGGCGCCTTCGTGCGTGTTCTCGGTCGTGAAGCCGTAGGCGTATTCGTCCATGTTCAGCGCACCCACGAGCACCGCGCCGGCGGCCTGCAGGCGCGCCACCAGCGGGCCGTCGCGCGTGGCCGCGGGCTGGCCGCGTTCGATCTTCGAACCGGCGAGCGTGGTGAGGCCGGTCACGTCGAACAGGTTCTTCACCGCGAAAGGCACACCCAGCAGAGGCAGCGCCTTCACGGTGGTGTCGCCCACGGCGAGCCGGGCGTCGAGTGCCGAAGCGGCCTGCAGGGCGCGCTGCGCGGTCACGTCGGTGAAGGCGTTGACCCGTTTGTCGGTGTCGCAGATGCGCGCCAGGCTCGCGTGCACCAGCGTGCTGGCGCTGATGGCGCCGCTGCGCACCGCCGCGGCCATGTCGGCGGCACTGCCTGCGAGCAACTCATTCGCGTTCATCAGGCCTGCCCGCCGGGCGGTGAAACCGGCACGAAGGCTTCGGCCGGGTCGTCGGTGATCGCCAAGGGATGCGCTGCCAGCAGATCGGCCATGCCGGCGGCGAGCGCGAAGTAATGCAAGACCCCGGGCCGGTGCTCGGCACTCAGCGGCAGGTTCAACGCGGCCGAAGCGGCGTCCACATAGGCTTCGATCTGCGCGGGAGTCATCGACGGGCGGGCCTTTCTGGAAAGTCAGCGCCGCACCTCGCGTTGGAAGATTTCCAGGCTCAGCTTCTTGGCCGCCACGAAGCTGGGTTCAGACAGCGTGGCCACGGTGCGCGGGCGCGCGTCGTTGTATTGCAAGATTTCGGCCACCTTGGTCGGGCGCTTGGTCAGCAGCAGCACCTGGTCGGCGAGGTAGACCGCTTCTTCGAGGTCGTGCGACACCAGCAGCATGGTCGTGCCGGTCTGCATGAACACCTCTTGCAGCTTCTCGCGGATGAAGAGCGTCATCTCGAAGTCGAGCGCCGAGAACGGTTCGTCGAGGAACAGCACTTCGGGGCCGGGCGCGAGCGCGCGCATGATCGACGCCGTCTGCTGCTGCCCGCCCGAGAGTTCGTAGGGGTAGCGCCGCAGGTCGAACTTCACGTCGAACGAGGCCACCAGCTCGGCCATGCGGCGGTCGACCTCGGCCTTGCTGCGGCCTTCGAGCACCAGCGGGTAGGCGATGTTGTCGATGGTGCGCATCCACGGGAACATCGCTTCGCGGTAGTTCTGGAACACGTAGCCGATCTTGGTGTCTTTCAGACTCTTGCCGTCGAACAGGATCTGGCCCGAGTCGATGGGGATGAGGCCGGCGATCATGTTGATCAGCGTCGACTTGCCGCAGCCGTTCGGCCCGAACACCGACACGATTCGGTGCTTGGGGATGTCGAGGTCGAAGTTCTCGTACAGCGGCCAGCCGGCGAAATACTTCGTCAGGCCACGGATCGTGATGTGGGTGCCGGCCGGGCCGGGCTCGAAGGGGCGTTCGGGCACGTCCGCCACCACGGCAGCGTTCAGGACTTCGCTCATGCTTATCTCCCGCTCCAGTGCACGATCTTGCGTTCCAGGATCAGGAACAGCACGTTCAATGCATAGCCCAGCGCGCCCGCCGCCAGGATCGCCGCGTACATGCTCTTCACGTTGAGCACCTGCTGCGCGTCGATGATGCGGTGGCCCAGGCCGTTGTCTGAGCCGATGAACATCTCGGCCACGATCACGATCACGAGCGCCATCGACACCGCCGAGCGCAGGCCCACGAAGGTGGGTTGCAGGCTTTCCCAGATCAGCACGTCCTTGAAGATCTGCCAGCGCGACGCGCCCATCACCTTGGCCGCCATCACGCGCTGCTTGCGCGCGTTGATCACGCCGTAAGCGCTGTTGAACAGCACGATCAGCAAGGCGCCGAAAGCCGCGATCGCCACCTTGTTGATGTCCGAGACCCCGAAGATCAGCAGGAACAGCGGGATCAACGCCGACGACGGCGTGGAGCGGAAGAAGTCGATCAGGAACTCGACGCTGCGGTAGGCCTTTTCGTTGCTGCCGAGCAGCACGCCGAGCGGCACGCCGACCACGGCCGCGATCAGGAAGGCTTCGAGCGTGCGGATCACGGTGACGATGAAGTCCATCAGCAGCGGCCCGCCCGCCAGGCCGGTGACCAGCGCATAGAGCGTGGCCGACGGCGTGGGCAGCAGGATCACCTTGATCAGGCCGGCGCGCACGACCAGGTCCCAGATGATGAACAAGGCGACCGGGCCCACGAAGGGCAGCAGCTTGCCCCAGCTGAACTTGCTCGGCGGGGCATTGGAGCCGTCGGTCGAGCCGCTCCAGGGCTTGGCGGTTGCGGCCAGGGCGGTCTGCGAGGCGTCGCGCATGGCTCAAGCCTTGTAGAGCAGCGGTTCCACGACCACCTTCTTCTCGAAGATGCCCTTGTCGGAGAACAGGTCGTAGAACTTCTGGAAGTACGCCACGTCGCTCGCCTTGAACTCGTTGTAGAGCATGTAGGACGCGAGCGGCACTTCGTTGGCGAGTGCGCCTTCGATCGCGGTGTAGCCCTTCATGAACTGGCGCGCTTCGTCGGGTTTGGTGCGCACCAGCTCGATGCCCTTCGCATACGCCGCGATGAACTTCTTCGTCTCGGCCGGGTACTTCTTGATGAACTCGCTCGTGAGGCTGGCCGAGCCACCGTGCCAGGGCGCCATCGGGTCGCCGAGGATGTAGTGCGCCACCACGCCGGCTTCGAGCACCCGGGTCGTGCCGTTCAGCCGCCCGATGGTGCCGGTGGGCTCCAGCGTGTAGGCCGCGTCGATCTGCCCGGCGGCGAGTGCCGCCACGTGCTGGCCGATCGGCAGTTCGGTCACGCTCATCACGCCGGCACCGGCTTTTTCGAGCATGGTCTTGGCGAGGGTCACGTTCTGGATGCCGGGGCCTGAAGCGACACGTTTGCCCTTCAGCTCGGCCATCGTCTTGATGGGGCTGTCCTTGGGCACGAGGAACTCTTCGAGCACGTGCTTCGCGTTGCTCGGGTTGGTGGCGAAGATCTTGAACAGGCCGGGCTGCGCGATCTCGCCGATCGCCAGATTGGCCGAGCCGGTGCCATTCGAGCTGCCGTCGGAGCGGCCCGACAGCATCGCTTCCATCACCTGCTGCGCGCCGGCGAACTTGAGGGCTTCGACCTCGAGGCCGGCTTCCTTGAAGTAGCCCTTCTCGATCGCCGCGAAGAACGGCAGGCCGGCCGCCACGGGCCAGTAACCGATGCGGATCTTCGGGCCGGCCTGTGCACGCACCCAGCGCGGCGCACCGATGCCGACCAGCGCCGCACCGGAAGCGGCCGCGGTGATCAGGCGCCGGCGGCGCGGGTCGACGGTGGCAAGAAAGGGGAGCTGGCTCATGTGAATCTCCAGAAGTGACGGTGAAGAATCAGGAAACGCGCAGGCCGCTCACGGCGCTGCCGTCGCGCCGCCCGCCTGCATGAAGGCGCGCCAGCCACCGAAGGCCGTGACATCGCGCGCTTCGGCCAGCGCGTGCGCTTCGCAGATGAAACCGTGGACCCAGCGGCCGCCGATCAGCTCCAGGCTGCCCAGGCCGAGCGGCGGTGGGATCAACGCAAGGAACGAGCCGACCTGGTCGAGCGGCACGTCCCACACCTCGACGGCGATCGACGCACCGGCTTCGGAGCCGCTGGCGCGCAGCAGGCCGGGCTTGGGCGGCGTGGTGTTCGGCAGCGCGAACAGCCGGTAGTGCGGTGCGGTGAGCGTGGCCTCACGCAAGGTGGCGCCACGTTCGGTGAGCTGGCCGTTCAGTGGCAGGCCGCTCAGGTGCGCACCGACCACAGCGATCGGCAGCGTCGGCGCGCTGGCCGGCCAGGCGGCGCCGCCGGAGGCCGCGAACGGCCGCCCGGTTGCACCCATCGGCAGCTGCAGGCTCATCTCCCACGACTGGCCGAAATGCGCCAGCGCCGTGTCGGCCGAGCCCGGCGCGATGAAGGTCACGCCGAACGGCAGGCCTGCTTCGGTGAAGCCGGCCGGCAGCGCGAGCGCGCACCAGCCCAGCAGGTTGACGAAGTTGGTGTAGGTGCCGAGCAAGGCGTTCGCGCCCAGCGGGTCGGCGTCGATTTCGGCGTGCGTCGGGTGCGCCGGTGCGGTCGGCACCATCAGCACGTCGACCTGCTGCCAGAGCGAGGCCGTTCTGCGCTGCGCTTCGCGCAGGGCGTACTGGCCGCGGAAAGCGTCGGTGGCGCTGTAGTTCGCGGCCGCCTCGATCACGCGCAGCACGGTGGGGTCGATGACCTCGGGGCTCTTTTCCATCAGCGCCTGCACCACGGCGTGGCGCTCGGCGACCCACGGCCCGCCGTAGAGCAGGCGCGCCACCGCGAGCAGCGGCGAGAAGTCGAGCGGCACCACGCTGTGGCCGAGCGATTGCACCTGTGCGACGGCCTGCGCGTAGGACGCTTCGTAGCCGATGTCACCGGCGAACACCGGGTCGATCGGGACGCCGACGCGCAGCACCGCTTTGGGCTGCGCCGCACCGGTGCGGAACGCGCTGTAGGCGTCGGCCGGGTCGGGCCCTTCCATCGCGGCCAGCACTTCGGCGGCGTCGGCCACGGTGAGCGCGAGCACCGACACGCAGTCGAGGCTGCGGCAGGCCGGCACCACGCCGGCGCAGCTCACGCGGCCCGGTGTCGGCTTCAGGCCGACGATGTTGTTGAAGCCTGCCGGCACGCGGCCCGAGCCGGCGGTGTCGGTGCCGAGCGCGAACGGCACGTCGCCGCGCGAGACCACGACCGCCGAGCCCGAGCTCGAGCCGCCGCTGATGCGTTCCGGGTCGAAGCTGCTGCTGGGGCGGCCGTAAGGCGAGCGTGCGCCGACCAGGCCGGTGGCGAACTGGTCGAGGTTGGTCTTGCCCATGCAGACCGCGCCGGCATCGAGCAGGCGGGCCACCGCGGTGGCGTCGGCCGTGACCGGGCGGTCGAAGCCGGGGCAGGCGGCGGTGGTGGGCAGGCCCAGCACGTCGATGTTGTCTTTGACGGCGAAGGGCACGCCGAAGAGCGGCATGGCCTTCAGCGCCGTGGCGCGATCGGGGTGCAGCGCGGCCCGGGCTTCGATGGCCCGCACGCCGGCTTCGAGTGCGGCGGCACCGGTGAGCGTGATCCAGGCCTCGCGCGGGCCTTGTTCGAGCAGGCGCTGGCGCAGGCTCTGCAGCAGCGCCAGCGCAGAAGCGCCTTCGGCGTAGGCCTGGCGCCATTCGGGCAGTGTGAGCGGGGCGTTCGAGGCCATGCGACTTGTTGGTGCTCTTGTTGGTATACAAGCGAGTGCACAGCAGGAATCGTGCCTGTGGCCAGCTGCTCGGGTGGGGCCGGGCGAATCGCCCCGGGCTTGATCTGGGGCAAGCCGCGCCTGGCCGCGCCGCCACACACTGGCTCATCCACGGCAAGCGAAAGGCGCGCGATGAAGATCCTCGTTGCAGCAGACGGCAGTTCTTACACCAAGCGCATGCTGGCCTACCTGGCGGCGCACGACGAGTGGCTCGGGGCGCAGCACGAGTACACCGTGTTCTGTGGCGTGCTCGCCGTGCCGAACGGCGCCGCGGCCTTCGTCGACAGGGAGACGGTGAAGAATTACTACGACAGCGAAGCCGAAGCCGTGTTCAAGCCGATCCGCAGCTTCTTCAAGAAGCAGGGCATCGAGGCGAGCTTCGTCAGCAAGGTCGGCCACCCCGCCGCCATGATCGCCAAGCTGGCCGACAGCGGCAAGTTCGACTTGCTGATGATGGGTTCGCACGGCCACGGCCTGCTCGGCAACCTGGTGCTCGGCTCGGTCGCCACCAAGGTGCTGGCGAACTGCAAGACGCCGGTGCTGCTGGTGCGCTGAGACGCTGGCGCGCAGAGCGCCGCGCGGCTCACGCGTTCACCGTCGACCCCTGTTCCGGCACCCGCACCGGCCAGCCGAGTTCGTCGGCAATGCGCAGCCGCAGCGTGTCGCTGGCGGCCGGTTCACCGTGCACCACGAAGGTCTGGCGCGGTGGCTGCCTGAAACCGCGCAGCCAGTCGAGCAGCCCGTTCGCATCGGCGTGGCCCGAAAAGCCTTCGAGGTGGCTGACCTGCGCTTTCACGGCCACGTAGTCGCCGAAGATCTTGACCTCGCGCGCGCCTTCGACGAGCTTGGCGCCGCGTGTGCCCGCGACCTGAAAGCCGGGGAAAACGATGTGGTTGCGCGGGTGCGGCGCCAGCGCCTTGAGGTGGTGCAACACGCGCCCGCCGGTGGCCATGCCACTGGCCGAAATGATGATGGCGGGGTAAGGCGACCGGCTCAGCGCTTCCGATTCCTGCGGGGAGCCGATCACGGTCACGCCTTCGCCCAGCAACGCGGCTTCACGCGGTGGCAGGCGCAGCAGCCGGCGGTGCTGGTGGTACAGCGCCGTCGCGCGCGTGGCCATCGGGCTGTCGAGGAACACCGGCAGCTCGGCCGGAATGCTGCCCTCCGCCTTCAGGCGCTGGATGCACAGCATCAGCGCCTGCGCGCGGCCGACCGCGAACGAGGGCAGCAGCACCGAGCCACCGCGCCGCACGGTGGCGCGCACGATCGCGCCGAGCTCCTGCTGCACGTCGTCGGCCGGGTGCAACCGGTTGCCGTAGGTCGACTCGACCAGCAACACGTCGGCCTGGGCGATGAGTTCGGGCGCCGGCATCAGCAGGTCGTCGCTGCGGCCCAGGTCACCCGAGAACACAAGGGTTTCGTCAGCCGCGGCGAGCGTGACCGCGCTGGCGCCGAGCAGATGCCCCGCCGGCGTGAGCGACACCCGCAGCGCGCCGACCCGCGCCAGGCGCCCGGCCGGGATCGGCACGAAACGCGCCAGTGCGCGCTCGGCATCTTTGGTGGTGTACAGCGGCAGGGCCGGCGAATGGCGAGAGAACCCGCGGCGGTTGGCGCGGCGCGCGTCTTCTTCCTGAAGGTGGGCGCTGTCGAGCAGCAGCACCTCTGCCAGGTCGCGCGTGGCGGGCGAGCAGTGGACCGGCCCTTTGAAACCTTCGCGCACCAGCACCGGCAGCCAGCCGCTGTGGTCGAGGTGCGCGTGGCTCAGCACCACGGCGTCGATGTCGGCCGCCGCCACCGGGAAGGGCTGCCAGTTGCGCTCGCGAAGGGTCTTGAAGCCCTGGAACAGCCCGCAGTCGAGCAGCACGCGCCGGCCGGCCATCTCGACCAGATGGCGCGAGCCGGTCACGGTGTCGGCCGCGCCGAAGAAGCTGATGTTCATCGTGGCGGGCGCAGGCCCTGTGCCGCGGTCAGCGCTTGCAGGTGCTCAGGCCGAACGGCAGGTAGGCGGGGCAGAAGCGGAACACGCCAGTCGCCAGAGGCACCACGCCGAGCCAGCCCCAGACGCCGATCCAACCCATGGCCGCGGCGACCATCAAGGCCAGCCCGAAGGCGATGCGCGCAGCGCGGTCCACGGTGCCTACGTTTGCCGTCATGTCTTGCTCCTGTTGTTTCTTGAGAACTCAGGATGCGCCCGACCGCGCCTCGGCGCTTTGCGCTGGGTCAAGCTGGTGGCAGGGCCGGCGCCACGGCCACGGTGCGCAGCACCGCGTCGACGAGAAAGCTTTCCCAGTGCGCGAGCGCGGCCGGCGTCTCCAGTTCTTCGCCCAGGAACGCCGACAACGTGAACCGGTTCGAGAGGTAGAAGTAGGCCAGCGCGGCGATCATCAGGTAGACGTCGCGCGCCGAAATGTCGCTGCGGAACAGCTTCTGGCGGGCGCCACGCGCGAGCACGTCGCCCAGCACGCTGACCGCCTGCGACGAGTACTCGCTCGCCCGCAGCGACTTCGAGATGTGCTTGCCGCGGTGCAGGTTCTCGGTGTTGAGCAAGGTGATGAACTCGGGGTTCTTCTGGTAGTAGCCCCACATGAAACGGATCACCGCCTGCAGCGCCTGCACCGGCCCGGCCTCACCGAGCACGAGTTTCGACTCGGCTTCGTTGAAGCGCCGGTACATCTCTTCGAGCACGGCGATGAACAGGCCTTCCTTGCTGCCGAAGTAGTAATAGATCATGCGGTCGTACGACTTGGCCGCCTTCGAGATCTGCTCGATGCGCCCGCCCGCGTAGCCGTGCTTGGCAAAGACCTTGGTCGCCGCGCGCAGGATGCTGTCGCGCGTGGCCTGGGCGGCCAGCGCGCGGACACCCGGCTTGCGCACTGGCGCGGCGGTCATGCGTGCCAGCTCACTGTTCCGCGAACGCGCGTTCGATGACGAAGTCGCCGGGCTTGGAGGTGTTGCCTTCCTTGAAGCCCTTGCCTTCGAGCATGTGCTTGATGTCGCGCAGCATGCCGGGGCTGCCGCAGATCATCACCCGGTCCTCGGCCGGGTCGATCGGCGGCACGCCCAGGTCGGTGAAGAGCTTGCCCGATTCCATCAGCGTGGTCACGCGGCCCATGTTCTTGTAGGCCTCGCGCGTCACGGTGGGGTAGTAGCGCAGCTTGCTGCTCACCATCTCGCCCAGGAACTCGTGCGCCGGCAAGTGTTTGGTGACGAGGTCGTGGTAGGCCAGTTCGTCCTTGTTGCGCACGCCGTGCACCAGGATCACCTGCTCGAAACGCTCGTAGGTGTCGGGGTCGCGGATGATGCTCATGAACGGCGCCATGCCGGTGCCGGTGGAAAGCATGTACAGGCGCTTGCCGGGGTTCAGGTAGTCGATCAGCAGCGTGCCGGTGGGCTTCTTGCCGACGATGATGGTGTCGCCCACCTTCAGGTGCTGCAGCTTCGAGGTGAGCGGGCCGTCGGGCACCTTGATGCTCAGGAACTCGAGGTGCTCTTCGTAGTTGGCGCTGACGATGCTGTAGGCGCGCAGCAGCGGCTTGCCGTTGATGCGCAGGCCGATCATCGTGAAGTGGCCGTTCGAGAACCGCAGCGCCGGGTCGCGCGTGGTCGTGAACGTGAACAGCTTGTCGGTCCAGTGGTGCACGCTCAGCACGCGCTCTTCGTTGAATGCACTCATGGTGATCTGGGCGAATGGGTGGGCGGGGATGGGGGCTTCCCGGTGTTGCGCTGGCCGCATCGGCCATGTAGCATTCACAACACCGTCGTTCAGTAAATACTACATGAAACTCCGCTGCCCGGGGATGATGCAGGTCAAGGGGCCGAATCCTAACCGGAGCGTGCTGGCATGACCGAACACACCAAGACCGACGGCCTGCCCGAACTGATGCCCCTGCCCGACGCCTCGCCGCAGGTGCTCGACAAATCGCGCCCGCGCAGCGAGCGCATGGCCAGCGACAAGATCGAGTGCAACGCCTGCCCGGTGCTGTGCCAGATCTCGCCCGGGCGCACCGGGGCCTGCGACCGGTATGCCAATGCCGAAGGTGTGCTGATCCGCGTCGACCCGGTCGTGCTGCTGCGGCGCACCGTCGAGGCGGGCGACGCGGCGCTGGTGCCTTTTGTGGCGCGCAGCGCCGATGCCGAGAGCGCAGCCACCGCGAACCCGCTTGCCGCGCAGGACGAGATCTTCGTCACCGGCATCGGCTCCAGCACCACCTACCCAGACTACAAACCCGCGCCCTTCATCGTCGCCTCGCAGCTCGAGGGCGTGGACATGGTCACCGTCGTCACCGAAGGCATCTTCAGCTACTGCAGCCTCAAGGTGAAGATCGACACCGACCGCTGGCTCGGCCCCGAGCAGGCCAACGTGCGCTGCAAGGGCGAGGTCGTCGGCCACGTCACGACGGCGGAATACGGCTCGCAGATGCTCTCGCTCGGCGGTGTGCACCACCTCACCGGCGGCAGCAAGAAAGAAGGGCGCGTCACCTGCGACATGATGCTGGCGCTCGGCAACAAGCAAGCGGTCGACCTCTCGATCGACGGTGGTGCGCAGGTCGTGATCCAGGCAGGCCGCGCGCCCATCGTCAACGGCGTGGAAGAACAGCGCATGCGGGTCGGCTGCGGCTCGGCGACCGTCGGCATCTTCGCCAAGCAGTTTTTCGGCCAAGCCGATGAAGTCGTCGTCGTCGACGACCACATCACCGGCGTGCTCACGCTGCACCAGGCCGGGCGTTGCCTCGACATGCGGCCCTCGGGCATCAAGATTCGCGGCCGCAAATCCACGCCCGGGCGTTACTTTCAGGTCGCCAACCCGGGCACCGGCTGGGGCGGCACCGACATCGCCGACCCGCTGTCGATCATCGAAGGCTGGGACGACACCGTCGCCTGGCCGGGTCTGCGGCTGCTGATGGTCTCGACCACCGGCGAGCACTCGAGCTGGTACGTGCTCGACGAAGCGCTCGTGCCGCAGCCGGCACCGATGCCGGCGGCGATCCGCCACGTGGTCGAGCGCATCGGCGAGAACTGCGAACCCTCGCTCACCACGGTGCTGTTTCTCGGCGGTGCCGGTGGCAGCCTGCGCGCCGGCGTGACCGACAACCCGGTGCATCTCACGCGCCGCATCAAGCAGGCCGTGGTCAACGTGACCTGCGGCGGCGCACCGGCCTACGTGTGGCCAGGCGGCGGCATCACGGTGATGGTCGACGTGATGCGCATGCCCGACCAGAGCTTCGGCACCGTGCCCACGCCGGCGATCGTGGCGCCGATCGAATTCAGCATGCGGCGCGACGAATACGAAGCCCTCGGCGGCCACACCGAGTACGTGCGTTCGCTCGCCGACGTGCTGCGCAGCGGCGCGTGGCACAACGACGGTGCGCCGACCGCGCGGCGTTTCGAAACGCTGCCTTCGGGCAACGCGTGGCCGCTGGGGCAGCCGCCCCTGCTGGGTTGACATGCAAGCACAACGAGCCTTGCTCGACGCTGGCCGCTGGCACTTCCAGCACGGCCCGATCGACATCGTGATCGGCGCCGAAGGTGATGCCGCCGCGGTGGCCGCCGCGCACGCAGCGGCCTGGGCACGCTTCGAGACCGTGTTGCCCGAGCTCGTGGCCGAGTTGCGCACGCTGCGCCTGCCTGTGCGCGGGCCGTGCGCTTTGCAAGGTGTGATCGCGCGTCGCATGTGGCATGCGTGCCGGCCGTACCACTCGCAGTTCATCACGCCGATGGCGGCGGTGGCGGGGTCGGTCGCGCAGGAATTGATCGGCTGCTATGCACGCGAAGGGGTGTCGCGCGCCTGGGTCAACAACGGCGGCGACATCGCGCTGCACCTGGCGCCCGGCGCGGCGGTGAAGGTGGGCTTGTTCGCCGACCTGGCGCGCTTCGACCCTGCACAAGCCACGCTGCCGACCGACGGCCACTTCGAGGTGCGTGCCGCGATGCCGGTGCGTGGCATCGCCACCAGCGGCTGGCGCGGGCGCAGCTTTTCGCTCGGCATCGCCGACAGCGTGACCGTGCTCGCGCGCACCGCCGCGATGGCCGATGCCGCCGCCACCGTGATCGCGAACGCGGTCAATGTGAACGACGCGAGCATCCAGCGCCGCCCGGCGAACCAGCTCAAGGACGACTCCGACCTCGGCGACATCGCGGTCACGGTCGACGTGCCGCCACTCGAAGAAGCGCAGGTGGCTCGCGCACTGCAGGCCGGCGAGCGCCGCGCCCGCGACCTGCAGCGTGAAGGCCTGATTCACTCTGCGGTGCTGGTATGCCAACATCGCATGCTTCGCGTTGAAGCACCCGGCCCGGCCAACGTGGCTGCCGAACTTGGTTCAGTATTTGCTTAACGAAAACATGATCGAAATCCGCCGCGTCTTCACGCATGTCGAAGACATCCACCACGAGTTCGGCCCGGCCGCCGCCGTGCCCTTGCGCCGCGGTGCGATCGGCGCGGTGCTGACGAACCCGTTCGCCGGCCGCTACGTCGAAGACATCGTGCCGATGATGGACGCGCTGCAGCCGGTCGGCATCGACATGGCGCAGCGCCTGCGCGCCGCGATGGACCTGCCCGTCGAGCGCATCGAGTGCTACGGCAAGGGCGCCATCGTCGGCGCCAACGGCGAGCTCGAACACGGCGCGCTCTGGCACGTGCCCGGCGGCTACGCGATGCGCGAACTGCTGGGCTGGAAGGGTGACCGCGTCGCGTATGCGCAAGGCAAGGCGCCGGCCGCCGGTGCCGCGGGCGCGCAAACCGGCAACGCGCTGGCCATCGTGCCATCCACCAAGAAGGTCGGCGGCCCGGGCGCCACGCTCGACGTGCCCATGACCCACATCAACGCCGCCTACGTGCGCAGCCATTTCGACGCGATCGAAGTGCGTGTGCCCGGTGCGCCGCTGCCCGACGAGATCGTGTTCTTTCTCGTGATGAGCACCGGCGCGCGAGTGCATGCGCGGGTCGGCGGGCTGAAGGCACAAGACATCGCGCAGTGGAACGGCCTGCGCTGAAACGAAGGAATCACGAACATGCTCGCGAAGATCAGAAAACTCGTCGTTCAGGTGGACGAAACCCGCATCGAGATGGGCAAGGCGATCGACCCGCCGACACGCCGTGCGCTCGCGATGGCCGTGATCGACAACCCGTTCGCCGGCCGGTATGAAGAAAACCTCGACGCGCTGATCAACATCGGCGAAGAGCTCGGCGGCCTGCTCGGCGACAAATGCGTGCAGGCGCTCGGCATCGCGCCGAACGAAGCACAGAGCTACGGCAAGGCCGCCATCGTCGGAGAAGCCGGCGAACTCGAACACGCCGCCGCGATCCTGCACCCCAAGCTCGGCGCGCCCTTGCGCAAGGCGGTCGAGAAGGGCGCGGCCCTCGTGCCTTCGGCCAAGAAGCGTGGTGGCCTGGGCGCCGCCATCGACGTGCCGCTCGGGCACAAAGACGCCGCATTCGTGCGCAGCCACTTCGACGCGATGGAAGCGCGCGTGGCCGACGCGCCGCGTGCCAATGAGATCGTGGTCTGCGTCGTCGTCACCGACAGCGGCCGGCCACTGCCGCGCATCGGTGGCTTGCGGATGAGCGAAATCAAGGGTGAAGACGGCTTGCGCTGATCGGCACTCATTCCACAATCCTTTTTCATCCTGAACCCCAAGGAGCACCTGATGACACAACGCAGACAGATCGCACTGGCCGCCGCCAGCCTCGTGGTGGGCCTCTCGGTGCTGCCGCTCGGCGCACTCGCGCAGGGCACGATCAAGATCGGTGAAGTCAACAGCTACAAGGCGCAGCCCGCCTTCCTCGAGCCCTACAAGAAGGGCATGGAACTCGCCGTCGAAGAGATCAACGCCGCCGGCGGCGTGAACGGCAAGAAGTTGGAGCTGATCACGCGCGACGACAACGCGAGCCCCGGCGACGCGGTGCGCGCCGCCGAAGAATTGCTCTCGCGCGAGAAGATCGATGTGCTGGCCGGCGCCTTCCTGTCGAACACCGGCCTCGCGCTGACCGACTTTGCCAAGCAGAAGAAGTTCTTCTACCTCGCCGGCGAGCCGCTCACCGACAAGATCATCTGGGGCAGTGGCAACAAGTACACCTTCCGCCTGCGCCCCGGCACCTACATGCAGGCCGCGATGCTCGTGCCCGAAGCCGCCAAGCTGAAGAAAAAGCGCTGGGCGATCGTGTACCCCAACTACGAATACGGACAGTCGGCCGTGGCCGCGTTCAAGGAACTGCTCAAGGCCGCGCAGCCCGACGTGGAATTCGTCGCCGAGCAGGCGCCGCCGCTCGGCAAGCTCGACGCCGGCAGCGTGGTGCAGGCGCTTTCCGACGCCAAGCCCGACGCGATCTTCAACGTGCTGTTCGGCGCCGACCTGACCAAGTTCGTTCGCGAAGGCACGACCCGCGGCCTGTTCCAGGGCAAGGAAGTGGTCAGCGTCTTGACCGGCGAACCCGAGTACCTCGACCCGCTGAAAGAAGACACCCCGAGCGGCTGGATCGTCACCGGCTACCCCTGGTACGGCATCCAGACGCCCGAGCACAAGGCCTTCTTCCTGGCCTACCACGCCAAGTACAAGGACTACCCGCGCCTGGGCTCGGTCGTCGGCTACACCATGATCAAGTCGATCGCCGCCGGCGCCAAGAAGGCCAAGAGCACCGAGACCGACAAGCTCGTCGCCGCCTTCGAAGGCCTGCAGATGGACTCGCCGTTCGGCAAGTTCACGTACCGCGCCGAAGACCACCAGTCGACCATGGGCGCCTACGTGGGCAAGACCAAGAACGAAGGCGGCAAGGGCGTGATGGTCGACTACAAGTACCTCGACGGCGCGAAGTTCCTGCCGAGCAACGAAAAGGTCAAGACGCTGCGCGCACCCAACTGATTCGGTTTCCCGAGCCCCGCCTGCGCGCATGAACTTCTCCGGCTTCGTCGTCCAGCTCCTCAACGGCCTGGCCGGCGCTTCCTCGCTGTTCCTGGTCGGTGCCGGGTTGTCGCTGATCTTCGGCGTGACCCGCATCGTCAATTTCGCGCACGGCTCGTTCTACATGCTGGGCATCTACATCGCCTACATGCTGGCCGACAAGCTCGGGGGCGGCCTGTGGTTCTGGCCGGCGCTGCTGCTGGCCTCGCTCGCCGTCGGCGTGGTCGGTGCCGTGGTCGAGATCGTGTTGCTCAGGCGTGTGTATCGCGCGCCCGAGCTGTTCCAGCTGCTCGCCACCTTCGCGCTGATGCTGGTCATCAAGGACGCCGCGCTCTGGATGTGGGGCGCCGAAGACCTGCTCGGCCCGCGCGCGCCGGGCTTGTCGGGCGCGGTCGACATCCTCGGACGGCGTTTCCCCACCTACGATTTGTTCCTCATCGTCGTCGGCCCGCTCGTGCTCGGCCTGCTGTGGCTGCTGCTCACGCGCACGCGCTGGGGCACGCTGGTGCGCGCCGCCACGCAAGACCGCGAGATGGTCGGTGCGCTGGGCGTGAACCAGGCCTGGTTGTTCACGGCGGTGTTCGCGCTCGGCACCATGCTCGCCGGGCTCGGCGGCGCCCTGCAGCTGCCGCGCGAGCCGGCCAACCTCGGGCTCGATTTGCTGACGATCGGCGACGCCTTCGTCGTCGTCGTCGTCGGTGGCATGGGCTCGATACCGGGTGCGTATGTCGCGGCCTTGTTGATCGCCGAGATCAAGGCGATCTGCATCGGCATCGGCAACGTCGATCTGGGTGGCTTCAGCTTTTCTTTCTCGAAGCTCACGCTGGTCGTCGAATTCCTCGTGATGGCGGTCGTGCTCGTCGTGCGGCCCTGGGGCCTGCTCGGCAAGCCGCAAGCCGTGAGCCGCAACTCGGCACCGGCCGAAGCGCCGCTGCGCCAGGCCGACAAGGCCTTGAAGATCGCCGGCGCCTTGCTCCTGATCGCACTGGTCGCGTGGCCGGTGGCCACGGCCGGCTCGCCCTACCTCACCGTGCTCGCGATCGACCTGCTCACCGCTGCGCTGTTCGCCGCGAGCCTGCACTTCATCATGGGCCCGGCCGGCATGCATTCTTTCGGCCACGCCGCCTACTTCGGGCTCGGGGCCTACGGCGCCGCACTGCTTGTGCGTTCGCTCGGCCTGCCCATGGAGGTGGCGCTCGCGCTCTCGCCGTTCGTGGCCGCGCTCGGCGCGCTGGTGTTCGGCTGGTTCTGCGTGCGCCTGTCGGGTGTGTACCTCGCGATGCTCACGCTCGCGTTCTCGCAGATCGTCTGGTCGGTCGTGTTCCAGTGGGACGACTTCACCGGCGGCAGCAACGGTCTCACCGGCGTGTGGCCGGCCGAGTGGCTGGCCGACAAGCAGACCTACTACTACCTCACGCTCGCGCTGGTGGTCGGCGGCGTGTTACTGATCCGGCGTGCGCTGTTCGCGCCCTTCGGCTACGCCATGCGTGCGGGGCGCGATTCACCGCTGCGCGCCGATGCGATCGGCATCGACGTGAAGCGCATCCAGTGGGTCGCCTTCGTGATCGCCGCGGTGTTCGCGGGGCTGGCCGGTGCGCTGTACGCGTATTCGAAGGGCAGCATCTCGCCCGACGCGGTCTACGTGGGGCGCTCCGTCGACGGCCTGGTGATGGTCCTGCTCGGCGGCCTGCAAACGCTGGCCGGGCCGATCGTCGGCGCCGTCACCTTCACCTGGCTGCAAGACGCGGTGGCGCGCAACACCGACTACTGGAAAGCGCTGCTGGGCGGCATCATCCTGCTGATCGTGCTGGTGTTCCCGCAGGGCATCGCCGGTTTCGTGGGTGGCCTGTTCGAGCGGCGGCGCGAGGCGAAGGCATGAGCCTGCTGAAAGTCACGGATCTCGGCAAGTCCTTCGGCGGCAACCGCGCCGTCGATGGCGTGAGCTTCAGCGTGGCCGCCGGTGAACTGCTCGCGCTGATCGGCCCCAACGGCGCCGGCAAGACGACCACCTTCAACATGGTCAATGGCCAGTTGCGCGCCGACACCGGCTCGGTGGTGCTCGACGGTGTCGAGCTCATCGGCCGCAAGCCGCGCGACATCTGGCACCAGGGCGTGGGCCGCACCTTCCAGATCGCCGAAACCTTTGCCTCGCTCACGGTGGTCGAGAACGTGCAGATGGCCCTGATCTCGGCCGACGCGAAGCTCTACCAACTCTGGAAGCGTGCCGCCCACCACAAGCGCGACGAGGCGCTCACGCTGCTCGACCAGGTCGGCATGAAAGCGCAGGCCGAGCGGCCGTGCAGCGTGTTGGCCTACGGCGACGTGAAGCGCGTGGAACTCGCCATCGCGATGGCCAACGCCCCGAAGCTGCTGCTGATGGACGAGCCCACCGCCGGCATGGCGCCCAAAGAGCGCAACGAGCTGATGGCATTGACCAAGCGCCTCGTGGTCGAGCGCGGCATGGCGGTGCTGTTCACCGAACACAGCATGGACGTGGTGTTCGCGTATGCCGACCGCCTGATCGTGCTGGCGCGCGGGCGCTTGATCGCCGAAGGCAAGCCGGCCGAAATTCGCGACCACCCGAAAGTGCAGGAGGTGTATTTCGGCACGGGCAAGACCTTCGAGAAAGCCACCGCATGACAACGCTCCTCGAAGCGAAAGGGCTGAACGCCTGGTACGGCGCCGCCCACATCCTGTTCGACGTCGACCTGCAGGTGAACCGCGGTGAAGTGGTCGCGCTGATGGGCCGCAACGGCGCCGGCAAGTCCACCACGCTGAAGGCGCTGATGGGCCTGCTCGCCAAGCGCAAGGGCACGATCGGCTTTCTCGGCAAAGACGTGTCGAAAGCCGAACCGCACGACGTGGCCCGCCTCGGCCTGGGCTACGTGCCCGAAGACCGGCGCGTGTTCGCCGACCTCACGGTGATGGAAAACCTCGAGGTCGGCAAACAACCCGCGCGCACCTGGCCCGACGGCAGCGCCGCGCCGGTGTGGACGCCCGAGCGGCTGTTCAAGCTCTTCCCCAACCTCGGCGAAATGCCCGACCGCCCCGGCGGCCGCATGAGCGGTGGCGAGCAGCAGATGCTGACCGTGGCACGCACGCTGATGGGCAACCCCTTCGTCGTGTTGCTCGACGAGCCGAGCGAAGGCGTGGCGCCAGTCATCGTCGAGCAGATGGCGCAGATGATCCTCGAGCTCAAGGCGCAGGGCGTGAGCATCTTGCTGTCGGAGCAGAACATGCATTTCGCGGAGCTGGTGTCAGACAGGGCGTACGTGCTCGAAAAAGGCCAGATCCGTTACCAGGCTTCGATGGCTGAACTGTCGGCCAATGAAGAAGTGCGCCGCGCCTACCTGAGCGTGTAGGCCACCCGGCGCGCCGCCCCGCCCCAGCTTCGCCACCCACCCCGAGGAGTCCACCCATGAGCACCCGCAGAACTCTGTTGAAAGCCCTGGCTGCCACCGGCCTTTCCGCCGCCACCGGCCACAGCTTCGCCGCTGCGAAGATCACGCCCGACGGCAAGAGCGCACTGATCGTCGTCGACGTGCAGAACTGCTTCGTCACCGGCGGCACGCTGCCGGTGAAAGACGGCGAGGCGGTGGTGCCGGTCATCAACAAACTCTCGGCCGCGTTCCAGAACATCGTCGTCACGCAAGACTGGCACACGCCCGGCCACGCTTCGTTCGCGAGCACCTACCCGGGCAAGAAGCCGTTCGAGACCACCAAGCTGAGCTACGGCACGCAGGTGCTGTGGCCCGACCACTGCGTGCAGGGCACCGAAGACGCGTCGCTGCACAAGGACCTGAAGCTGCCCACGGCGCAGATCATCATCCGCAAGGGCTTTCACAAGGAGATGGACAGCTACTCGGCGATCGAGGAAGCCGACCACAAGACGGCGACGGGTCTCGCCGGTTACCTGAAGGCGCGTGGCATCAAGACCGTGTACGTGACCGGGCTGGCCACCGACTTCTGCGTCGCCTGGACGGCGATGGACGCGCGCAAGGCCGGCTTCAACGTCTACGTGATCGAAGACGCCACGCGCGGCATCGACCTCAACGGCTCGCTCGCCGCGGCCTGGAAGCAGATGACCGCCAAGGGCGTGAAGCGCATCCAGTCGAGCGACATCGCCTGACGCAACCTGTGATCGCGCTCACGGTCAACGGCCAGCCGCACACGCTGGCCGTGCCGCATGACGCACCGCTGCTGAACGTGCTGCGCAACGACCTCGGGCTGAACGGCCCGAAGTACGGCTGTGGTCTCGGCGAATGCGGCGCCTGCACGGTGCTGGTCGACGGCGTCGAGGCACGCTCGTGCGTGATCCCGGTCGGGGGCATCGCAGGCCGGCACGTCACCACGCTCGAAGGCCTGGCCGTGGCGGGCAGGCTGCACCCGGTGCAGCAGGCCTTCGTCGAGTGCCAGGCGGCGCAGTGCGGCTACTGCCTCAACGGCATGGTCATGAGCACGGTCGCGCTGCTGCAGCGCCAGCCGCGGCCGAGCGAGCAGCAGGCGCGTGACGCGCTCGCGCACAACCTGTGCCGCTGCGGCGCGCACGTCGAGATCCTGCAGGCCGTGCAACGTGCGGCCGCACTGATGAACACCGAGGCATGACTCCACGCCGCGCCGACACGCCGACGAGCCGCGCGAGCCTGCGCGCTGCCAGCGGCGTGTTGCTGGTGACGCGCGCGCCGCCGCCACCCGCGCCGCCCGTCGCCGGGCAACCCGCCGCCGTGCCGGCCAACCCGGCCGAGGGCGACGAGATCTTGATCGCGGTGTGGAGCGACGGCAGCGTCACGGCGCTGCACGGCCACGTCGACCTCGGCACCGGCCTGCGCACGGCCCTGGCGCAGATCGTGGCCGAAGAACTCGAGGTCGAACTCGGCGCCGTCAACATGGTGCTGGGCAGCACCGCGCTCGTGCCGAACCAGGGCGCCACGATCGCCAGTGCGTCGATCCAGATCCATGCCGTGCCTTTGCGGCAGGCGGCGGCGCAGGCGCGGGCCTGGCTCGTGGCCCATGCGGGCGGCGCGCCGGTCGATCACCACGCGCTGCTGCACGGCCGGCATGTCGAACTCGCACTCTCGTTCGACGCGCCGCTGAAGTCGCCGAACGACTACCGCCTCGTCGGCACCGACGCGCCGCGTGTCGACCTGACGGCCAAGGCGACCGGCGCCGAGACCTTCGTGCACGACAAGCGACTGCCGGGCATGCTGCACGGCCGGGTGGTGCGCCCGCCGTATGCCGGTGTCGATGCCGGCGAGTTCGTGGGCAACACGCTCGAATCGGTCGATGAAACATCGATCGCGCACATCCCGGGCATTCGCGCGGTCGTGGTGATCCGCGACTTCGTCGGCGTCGTGGCCGAACGCGAAGAACACGCCGAAGCGGCGATGCGCGAGTTGAAGGTGGTGTGGAAACCGTGGCCCGGCATGCAGCCGCTCGGCGACTTGCAGAACGCGTTGCGCCACAACCCGTCCACGCGGCGCGTGCTGCTGGAGCGGGGCGACATCGAGGGCGCGATCACGAATGCCGCGCAACCGATGCAGCGCAACTACGTCTGGCCCTACCAGCTGCACGCCTCGATCGGCCCTTCGTGCGCGCTGGCCGACTGGCGCGAAAACGCGATGACCGTGTGGGCCGGCACGCAGAACCCGCACGTGCTGCGCGCCGACCTGGCGTTGCTGACCGGCCTGCCCGACACCACGATCGACGTGGTGCGCATGGAAGCCGCCGGCTGTTACGGCCGCAACTGCGCCGACGACGTGGCGGCCGATGCGGCGCTGCTCTCTCGTGCCGTGCGCGCCCCCGTGCGCGTGCAGCTCTCGCGCGAGCAGGAACATCTGTGGGAACCCAAGGGCGCGGCGCAGTTGATGCAGGTGAACGGTGGGCTGAACGCCGACGCCAGCGTGGCGGCGTACGACTTTCAAACCTCGTACCCGTCGAACGGCGCGCCCACGCTGGCGCTGCTGCTCACGCGCACGGTCGAACCCGCGTCGACCGCCTACGAGATGGGCGACCGCACGGCCGTGCCGCCCTACGACTACAAGAACCTGCGCGTCGTGGCCAACGACATGGCGCCGATCCTGCGTGCTTCGTGGTTGCGCGGCGTGTCGGCGTTGCCGAACTCGTTCGCCCACGAGTCGTACGTGGACGAGCTCGCCACCGCGGCCGGCGCCGACCCGGTGGCGTTTCGCCTGCAGCACCTGAACGACCAGCGTGCGAGCGAGCTCGTGAGGGCGACCGCCGCGCGCGCCGGCTGGCTCGCGCACACGCAGCCGCAGCAGCAGCCGAGCGACGGCCCGCTGCTCAAGGGCCAGGGCTTCGCCTATGCGCGCTACGTGCACAGCAAGTTCCCCGGCTTCGGTGCAGCCTGGGCCGCGTGGGTGGCCGACGTGGAAGTGAACCGCGAGACCGGCGACGTGCACGTGAGCCGTGTCGTCGTGGGCCACGACGCGGGCTTGATGATCAACCCCGCCGGCGTGCAGCACCAGATCCACGGTAACGTGCTGCAGACCACCAGCCGCGCGCTGAAGGAATCGCTGCCGCTCGATGCGAAGACGAACCTGCCGGCGGCGCGCGAGTGGGGCAGTTACCCGATCCTGAGCTTTCGCGAGGTGCCGGTCGTCGAGGTGATGATGATGCCGCGGCCGGGCGAGCCGCCGCTGGGGGCGGGTGAGTCGTCGTCGGTGCCCGGCACGGCAGCGATCGCCAACGCCATCTTCGACGCGACCGGCGTGCGCTTTCGCGAGCCGCCGTTCACGCCCGAGGTGGTACGTGCGGCGTTGAACGTGTCGACGGAACCGAGCGCATCGCCGCCGCTGCTTGCCAGCGCGGTGCCCACAACGCCCTACAACGCGCCGTGGCCACGCCAACGCAGCACTTGGGCAAAGGCTGCAGCGCTCGCGGCCGGCATCGTCGGCCTCGGCGCAGCGCTGCTCGGCTGGCGTTCTGCCATCGCGCCGGTGACGGGGACGAGCGCGAGTGTCTACACCGCCGCCACCATCGAACGCGGGCGTGTGCTCGCGGCCGCGGGCGACTGCATCGTCTGCCACACCGCGACGGGCGGCGTGCCCAATGCCGGCGGCCGCGAAATGGAAACACCGTTCGGCCGCGTCGTCACCACCAACCTCACCCCCGATGTGGCCACCGGCATCGGCGCGTGGTCGTTCAGCGCCTTTCAACGCGCGATGCGCGAAGGCGTGTCGCGCGACGGCCAGCACCTGTACCCCGCGTTCCCGTACACCGCGTTCACGCAGATGACCGACGACGATCTGACGGCCTTGTACGCCTACCTGATGGCACAGCCGGCGGTGTCGTCGGCCGTGCCCGAAACGAAGCTCGCGTTCCCGTTCAGCGTGCGCCCGCTGATGGCGCTGTGGAACGCGCTCTACCTCGCGCCCGGCCCGGTGCCCGCGGTGGCCACGCAATCGGCCGAATGGAACCGCGGCGCCTACCTCGTCAACGGCCTGGGCCACTGCGGCGGCTGCCACACGCCACGCAACGCACTCGGTGCCGAGCGGGGCGGCAGCGCCTACCTGGCCGGCGCGGTGGTCGACGGTTGGGAAGCGCCGCCGCTCACGTCACTGAGCCATGCGCCGGTGCCGTGGACCGAAAGCCAGTTGTTCGGCTACCTGCGCTACGGCCACTCGGCCGAGCACGGCAGCGCGAGCGGCCCGATGGCGCCGGTGGTGCAGCAACTCGGCCAACTGCCAGAGGCGGACGTGCGGGCGATGGCGGTCTACCTGGCGTCGCTCAACACGCCGGCCACGCAGCCGAACGACATCGCATCGGCGCCCGCGCTCGTCGAGCAGAGCGCGGCGCAGGGGCGCACTCTCGCCGGACCGGCGCAGCGCCTCTTCAGCACCGCCTGCGGTGCCTGCCACCACGACGGCGATGGCCCGGTGCTGCTGGGCCAGAACATCCCGCTCGCGCTCAACAGCAACCTGCACAGTGCACGGCCCGACAACCTGCTGCGCGTGATCCTCGAAGGCATTCAAGAGCCGGCCACGAAAGACATCGGCTTCATGCCGGCGTTCCGCCACCACCTGAGCGACGCGCAGGTCGCGGAGCTCGCGGCCTGGATGCGGCAGCGCTTTGCGCCGGGCAAGGCGGCGTGGGTTGATCTGGAGGCGGCGAGCGCGCGGGTGCGCGCAGCGGCACACTGAGGTTGGGCGTAAGTGCAGGGCGTTCTTCAGTCGACTTGAGGCGCTACGAACACTTGCCAGGTGCCAATGCCTTGACTTGTTGCCACCCGCCATCGCTCCCCAGAACCTTCACCCACTGGCCGGCGGCGGCACCCGTGGCGAGGCATGCATTCAAAGGGGCGCTGCACGCGCCCTTGGCGTCGCAAGTCACAGCGCAGCCCGTGGACAACGCGGTGCCGCAGATCTGGGCCCTGACCTGGCATTGATTGCCGGTGTGCACGGTGTAGCTGGCGGCAGGGCTGGCGCGCCAACGGGCCGTGTAGGTGTACGTTCCCTTCTTGCCGGTATCGCAGGTCGTTCCGGTGGCATTCAGACCGAGCTGAGCCGGGTGAAGCTTGGCGGATACAGGGAACGCGCTGCCGAAGGTCAAGCTCAGCAGAAGGCAGACGGCGGTCATGCAACGGCGGTGGTTCATGGGTTCTCCTTGGCTTCGGAAGTTCACGGAACAAGGCGTGGGCTGATGCATGGCCACGACAGCAGGACGCCTGTCAAAGCTTGGGCCCGCTGCGCTTGGCGGCCTCTCCGGCGCGCTCCTTCTGAAGCGCACCGGCCGCCGCCGCGAGTTGTTTGTGCGAAGCCTGCACTCCGCTCGCTTCGAGCTGACGGTTCGACAAGCGCACGACGAATCCGCGGATCAGATTCGTCGGCTCACCGGCGCCCATCGCACCGAGGCGCTGCAGCCCCAGGTGCAACAGCGCATGCGAGTGGCATACGCCGTTCGCGTAGTCGTTGCCCTGCTGCGCATGGTAGTAACCACCGCGCAATTGCTGGTCGTACCAGGAGTTGCTGAGTCGGTTCTCGCCGGTGGGCCGATTGCCGCCGGCTGAGATGCCCGCCACACCCGACTGCCACTGGTTGCTGCACTTGTAGAAGATGTCTTTTGCCTTCGCGCCGGGCACGAGCTTGCCTTGCGAGTCGAAGACCCACACCAACTGCTCGTTGGTCAACGCGAAGGACTCCGGGCCGTACTTCGTGCGAAACCCTGCCAGCGTGTTTTCGAAGGTCGGCGCCTGGCTCTTCGCGATGCCGACCTCGCGCGAGATGCTCCACACATAGGCCTCATTCGGTGAATACGTGAGTTCGAGGCTGAATCGTTCGAAGCCGCCATCGGGGGCCGGTTTGGTCTCGGCCACGATGACCGGCGTCATCGAGACGTTCGGCAGAACCGTGTAGGTCATCAGCAGCAGCGGGGTCGTCGTCAGGGCCGGGTTGTACCGCTTGAGCGCCGCGACCGCGTCTTTCTCGCGCGATCCCAGCTTGATGCCGACCATGTCGAGCAGGCCCGCCGTGCCGGCGATTCTGCTGGTGCCCTCGACCGTGCCGAAGTCGGCGGGCGTGGGGTCGACGACCGACGGTGCGGCCGCTCGTTGTGGGCGGGCCTGCGCGAGCAACACGCCCGGGTCATCGGGCTTCGCGCTGACCGTCGCCGAGGCGAATAGCAAAGCCCCCGCCATCACCGGGTACAGGGCCGCTCTCGGGTATTTCTCAGCACTCATGCAAGCCGGCGCGCTGAGCTGCCGTTGTGAAGGGAGCTTGTTCATCTGGGTTCGACGCCTCTATTCGCCACTCGGTATGATCTTTGGCGCATGAGAGGGGCGACGCAACTCCCATTTGGGAGGGAGGCCGAGCTCTGGGTGTTTGCTCGTCACTGGCGAGTTGGAGGCTGCCCGTGCCCGCTACAGAAGACCTTCTCGATTCGGTGTACCGGGCGGCCCTGGAACCCGCCGCGTGGGTCGACGTCATGCAGCAGCTCGCACAGTGCTTCCCATCCTCGGCCCAGGCCTTCTACTACCTGCACCGCAACCCGCGGCGCCTGCAGACAGTCAGCTTCGCGGGTATCGAGCCGGGCTGGCTGCGAACATTCAACGAACTCTATTTCGCGCCCGACAACCCCTGGATGCGGCTGACGCAGCAGTTGCACAAGCCGGGCGTGGTCAGGACGAACGAAAGACTGGATCGCTTCCTGCAGCAGCGCGGTGCGCTCTACCGATCGGCGTACTACAACGACTGGATGCGGCCGCAGAGCTTCAAGTTGACCCTGGGCAACACCTTGCTGGCCGAAGGCGACCTGGTCGCCAACATCACACTGTTTCGACCGCCCGGCATGAAGACCTTCAGCGCGGCCGAGGTGCGCGAATTCGAATCGCTGAGCGGCCACATGACTCGCGCCTTGCGCATGGCCATTCGGCTCGAGCATCCCCAGAACGTGCCGGCGGCGGCGCTTGCCTTCGAGGCCAGCTCGCAGCCGATCGCGGTGCTCGACCGTCGGCGAAGAGTGCTCTACGCCAACGCCGCCATGGAGACATTGCTGAAGCGACGCGACGGTCTGGCCATGCGCGGCGCCGAGTTGGTGGCGACCGCTGACGGCGCGCAGCCGGTGCTGGAGGCCTACATCGATCGCATGGCCTTGCGCTGGCGTGAGCAGCACGGCGACAGCCCGGCGCCACTGCAACTGCGCGACCGCCGCGGGAATGTCATGTCCCTTCAGGCCATTCCGCTGGGAACCACGGGCAGCCCGTCGTCTGCTGGCATGCCTTCATGTCTGTTGACGGTCGGCACGAGCGAAACCCTCGCGCCGATGTCCGACCAGGCCATGCGCGACGCGTTCGGCTTCACCCCCGCCGAGGCGAAGCTCAGCCGCTTGCTGGCCAGCACCGGAACACTGCGCGACGCTGCACGTGAAATGAACATCACCTACGAGACCGCGCGCGCCTACTTGAAGGTCGTGTTCGGCAAGGCGGCCGTTCACACGCAGGCACAACTGGTTGCTCTTGTTCTGCGCGGCGTACCCGTCACGCGAGAACACCCGTAGCCTGTTGCTGAAGCCTGGATGTCGAGCGCGCCTGGCTGCATGGCGCCCTTGCCGCGCTCTCTTCGGGAACTGCAAGGTCAGCAGGCGCCAATCGCCCGCGCCACGCAGCGCTCCAGTTGGCCCTTCGGCGAGCGCTGCATGGCCATCAGCAGGGCGTGGGTCGCGGCCGCGCCGGACAGCGGCTCCGCAAACCGCTCCCGCACATCCTGCTGCATCCGCATCAGCAGATGCGCCGTCACCTCCGCGTCCGCCAGCGCCCGGTGCGCGCGCCCGGCGCTGGGCAGCGCGTGCAGCTTCGCGAGGGTGCCGAGCCGGTGGTTGTCGGCATGCGGATACAGGCGTCGCGACAGCAGCACCGTGCACGCGAACACGTGTGCCGCATCGGGCTCGCACTCGGCACGTTCCAGCTCGGCGTGCCAGAAGCCGCGGTCGAAGGCCGCGTTGTGCGCGACCAGCGGGCAGCCCTTGGTGAAGCGCGCCACCTCGTGCATCACGGCGCGCGCAGGCGGCGCGGTCTGCAGCATGTGGTTGCTGATGCCGGTGAGCTGCTCGATGAAAGGCGGCACCCAGGCGCCGCTGTTCATCAGGCTCTGGAAGCGCCCGACGATCTGCCCGCCTTGCACGAGCACCGCGGCGATCTCGGTCGCACGCGCACCCTGGCCGGGCGAGATGCCGGTGGTTTCGAAGTCGATGACGGCGATGGTTTCCATGCGGTGCGCGCATTCTGGCCGACGCGGCAGAATGGGCCGCACAGGAGGTTCTTCATGGTCAACACGTCGTCGCCCCCATCGCTCCCATCGCCCTCCACCCAGCGGCAGAAGGCCGAGCGCTTCGCCGCGCTTCACCGTGGCCCCGCCGTGTTCGTGATGCCCAACCCCTGGGACGCCGGCTCGGCACTGATCCTCGCCAAACTCGGGTTCGACGCGCTGGCCACGTCGAGCGCCGCGTGCGCGATGGCGCTCGGCCGGCGCGACGGCCAGATCACGCGCGACGAAGCGCTGGCGCACGGCCGCGCCATCGCGGCAGCCACCGACCTGCCGGTGGCGGCCGACCTGGAAAACGGCTTCGGCCACGCGCCGGCCGATGCAGCGCTGACGATTCGCCTCGCCGGCGAAGTGGGCCTCGTCGGCGGCTCGATCGAAGACGCGAGCGGTGACGCCGACAAACCGCTCTATGACTTCAACCACGCCGTCGAGCGCGTGGCGGCCGCGGCCGAAGCGGCGCGTGCGCATGCCTTCCCGTTCACGCTGACTGCGCGGTCCGAGAACTACCTGCGCGGCCATCCCGATCTCGACGACACGATCCGGCGCCTGCAGGCTTTCGAGAAGGCTGGCGCCGACGTGCTGTTCGCGCCCGGTTTGCCCGACCTGGCGGCGGTGCGCACGGTGTGCGCGTCGCTCTCGAAGCCGTTCAGCTTCATGGCCAGCATCAAGGGCAAGTCGTTCGGCGTGGCCGAGTTGCAGGCCGCGGGCGTGCGCCGCGTGAGTTTGGCCACCTCGTTGTACCGCGCGGCGATGGCCGGGCTGACGCAAGCCGCGACCGAGGTGAAAAGCTCGGGCACCTTCACTTACCTCGACCGGCTCTGACATGCGGCGTGCCCGCTTCTGGCATTCGCTCTATGCCGCGCTGGCGACGCTGGCCTTTGCTGCCGCCGTGTCGGCGGCCGAGGGCGCGCCCGTCTACGAACAGAAAGCGCCGAGTGCCGACGGCATCGGCAAGCGCTACATGGGTCGCGAGATCGCGCAGGTGATGGGCTGGCAGGGCGCGGCCTGGCTCGAACGTGAAGAGCGCGAACGCGAGGAGCGCACCGATCTGCTGCTGCCCGAACTCGCGCTGAAACCCGGCATGGTGGTGGCCGACATCGGCGCCGGCACCGGCTACATCGCACGCCGCATGGCGGCGCTGGTCGGGCCGATGGGTGTGGTCTACGCGGTCGATGTGCAGCCCGAGATGATCCGCATGCTGCAGTCGCTGTCGGCCAAGGCCGGTCTGGCGCAGGTCAAGCCGGTGCTCGGCGCCGCCGACGACGTGCGCTTGCCGGCGGCGAGCGTCGATCTCGCGATCATGGTCGACGTGTACCACGAGCTCGAGTTCCCGCGCGAGGTGCTCGCCAGCATCGTGCGTGCGCTCAAGCCGGGTGGCCGCGTCGTCTTCGTCGAGTACCGCGCCGAAGACCCGCGCGTGCCGATCAAGCCGCTGCACAAGATGAGCGAAGCGCAGGTGCGGCGCGAAGCGGCCGTGCTGGCCCTGAACTGGGAACGCACGGCCAGCGGTTTGCCCTGGCAGCACGTGATCGTCTTTCGCAAACCAGCGAACTGATGCCGCGCCGCAGGCCGCCGGCGAGCGGCCTGCCAACGGTCACAGCGTGCTCATGCCGCCGTCGATGATCAGCTCGCTGCCGACCGTGAATGCCGACTCGTCGGACGCCAGAAACACCACCGCCTTCGCGATCTCGCTCGCTTCGCCACGCCGCCCCGCCGGGATCTGCGCGATCAGGCCCTTGAGCTCTTCGGGCCCCATGCCGAGCTTGCCGTGCAAAGGCGTGGCCACCGGCCCCGGGCTGATCGCGTTGACACGGATGCCGCGCCCGATCAGCTCGCCCGAGAGCGTGCGTGCCAGCGTGAGCAGCCCGCCCTTGGTGGCGGCATAAACGCTCGACGTCGGCATGCCGATGTGGGCGTTGATCGAGGTGTTGAGCACCACTGAAGCCGGGTTCGCCAACAGCGGCAGCAGTGCCTGCATCAGGAAAAACGGGCCCTTCAGGTTGGTGGCGACGCTGCGGTCGAACGCGGCTTCGTCCCAGTCGGCCAGCGCGCGGAACTCGGCCACGCCGGCGTTGATGAACACGGCGTCGAGCTGGCCGAAGTGCTCCTTCAGCGTCTGCGCCAGTTCCTTTTGACCGGCCACGCTGCCGGCGTCGGCGCGCAGGATCAGTGCGTCGGGGCCGAGCGCGATTCTTGCGGCGGCCAAGCTTTCGGGGTTCGTGCCGGTCACGGCCACACGGGCGCCTTCGGCCAGAAACTGGCGTGCCGTCTCCAGGCCGATGCCGCTGGTGCCACCGGTGATCAGGGTGCGCTTGCCGTTCAGTCTTGTCATGGTGTTTCTCCGGTGAGGTTTGTGGTTTCGTCGGCGTCGTTGCCGATGGGTTGAACTCTAAGAGTCAGCTTTGTCGTCAACAAGGCAGCAAGACTGCACAATCGCTTCAGCTTTCATGAATCAAGGAGCCCGCCATGGACCGCCTGCGTGCCATCGAAGTGTTCGTGACGGTCGCGGCGCGTGGTGGCTTCGCGCGCGCCGCGCTGGCGCTCGACACCTCGCCCGCCAACGTCAGCCGCTACATCACCGAGCTCGAAGCGCACCTCGGCACCCGGCTGCTCAACCGCAGCTCGCGCAAGCTGTCGCTGACCGAGAGTGGGGAAGCGCTGTTCGAGCGTGGCAAGAGCATTCTCGAAGACGTGGCCGAGGCCGAGGCCATCACCGCGTCGGCCTCGATGCAGCCGCGTGGCCGCTTGCGCATCAACGCGCCGCTGAGCTTCGGCGTATTGCACCTGGCGCCGCTGTGGCCGAAGTTCATGCAGCGCCACCCCGAGGTCGAGCTCGATGTGGCGCTGGTCGACCGTGTGGTCGACATCGTCGATGAGGGTTACGACCTGGCGATCCGCATCTCGCGCAGCGGCTCCACCACGCACGCGGCGCGCAAGCTCGCGGCCTCGCGCAACATCGTGTGCGCTTCGCCGGCCTACCTGCGCAAACACGGCAAGCCGAAGACGCCGGCCGATCTGGCAGCGCACGCTTGCATCGGCTACACCTACGCGGCCACCGCCGACGAGTGGCATTTCAGCGATGCACAAGGCGCCGACCATGCGGTGAAGGTGTCTTGCGTGATGCACACCAACAACGGCGACACCGCGTGTGCCGCGGCGCTGGCGGGGCGCGGCGTGATCTGGCAACCGAGCTTCCTGATCGGCCCCGACCTGCGCGCCGGCCGCCTCGTGCCCTTGCTGCCCGGCTACCGCATGCCCGACATCGACGTGCTCGCGGTCTACCCGAGCCGGCGCCACGTGAGCGCGAAAGTGCGCGTGATGATCGACTTTCTGGCGCAGGCCTTCCAGGGCGTGCCGCCGTGGGATCGCGCCGGCTAGCCCTGCGTGTCGGTGTCGAGCTCGTCGGCTTCGTCGTCCACGGCACGGCCCCGCAGCATCGGCCGCACGGCGGCGCGCACCCCGTTGCGGCCGTTGGCCTTGGCTTCGTAGCAGGCCGCGTCGGCATCGGCCAGCCACGACGCCGCGTCGCGCGTTTCGGCCACGAGCGAGGCCACGCCCACGCTCGCACCCACACGCAGCGTGCGCTCCTGCCAGGGCAGCGCCAGCGCGGCCACGGCAGCGCGCACGTTGTCGGCGATGCGCATCGCCACCTCGGGCGCGCAGCGCTCGAGCAGCAGCGCGAACTCGTCGCCGCCGATGCGCACCACCAGGTCGCTGGCGCGCACCTGCGAGACGATCGCCGCCGCCACGGCCTTCAGCACCGCGTCGCCGGCGGCGTGGCCGGCGTTGTCGTTGATGGGCTTGAAGTGGTCGAGGTCGATCATCACGATCGCCGCCGGCACCGAGCGTGGCATTGCCTCGAACACCGCCTGCAGGCGCTGGTCGAGCGCCTTGCGGTTGGCCAGGCCGGTCAGCGCGTCGTGCGTGGCCGACCACTCGAGCCGTGCGCGCTCGGCGATCTGTTCGCCGATGTCGTTGATGGTCCAGATCGTGCCGGCGCCGCGTTCGATCTTGTCGACCGGCGAGCCGCGCAGGCAAGCCCAGAAGCGCGTGCCGTCGGCACGCTGCATTTCCCATTCGCCGACATACGGCTCGCCGGCCGCGAAAGCCTTGCTCACCTGCGGGCCGACCGCGTCGAAGTCGGCGTTCGAGGCGTAGAGCAGCCGTGTCGGCTGGCCGACGATCTCGTGCTCTTCGCGCCCGAACAGGCGGCAGAACTCGGCGCTGACCAGCTCGAAACGCTGTGCCCGCGTGAAGCAGATGCCCACCGGCGCGGCGCCCATCACCGAGCCGAGCTTCTGCAGCAGCCCGGTGTTGAACGACTCGAGTTGCGCGCGCTCGGCGCCCACGTGGCGCAGCACACGCGCCAGCCGGCCGAGCTCGCCGCCCACCTCGGGCCAGCCGGCATGCGCGTCCTGCGAGCCGTCGAACAGGTGCTGCGCGCGATGCTCCAGCTGCGTCAGTGGCCGCAGCAGCCACCAGAGCAGCAGCAGCGTCGACACCGAGACGATCACGATCAGCACCGCGGCCCAGAGCAGCGCCTGGCGCCGCGCGGCCCGCAGCGGCGCGAGCAGCTCGGCCTGCGGCACGGCGCGCCAGACCACCCAGTCGGTGCCGGCCACGCCGGCGGCGCTGACCAGCTCGTCGGCCTGCGCCAGGTTGATGCCGGAAGGTTCGGCCGAGCTGCCGGCTTCGAGCCAATGTGCGAAGGCCTGCGACAAGCGTTCTTCCTGTGCCAGCGATTGCAGCAGCCGCGTGCTCGACGGGTGAGCGAGGATGCGGCCCTGCGTGTCGGTCACGATGGTGATGGCGTCGCCCTCGGCATCGACGCCGTCGGTCAGGTCGGCGAGCAGGTCACGGCTGACCAGCCGCAGCACCCCGCCGAGCACGCCGTGGACCCGCGCCTCGGCCAGCAGCGGTGCGGTGAACACGATCACCGGTTCGCTCAGGATGCGGCCCGGCACCGGGTCCGAGACGATCGTGCGCCGTTCTTCGACGGTGCGTTTGAAGTAGCTGCGCTCGCTCAGGTTCACCTCGGGGTGGCGGATGCCCGACGCGTCGGCGTACACCCGCATCCGGCCGTCGGCGGCGGTGGCGAAGACATTGGCGAACAGGCCGCGCAACACCGGCTGCGATTCCATGAACGCGGCGAGGCGCGCGTTGTCGGCGAGAGTCGCAGCGTCGAGACGTGCGGCGGTGGCCTGCAGCGCGACCTGCAGGTCGACCACCCGGCGCGAGAGCACGTTGGCCGTGCGCACCGCTTCGCTCATTTCGCGGTAGCGCTGGGCCGAGAGCGTGTCGCGTTCGGCCTGGCGCAGCAGCCCGGCGGTCGTGAGGCCCACGCCGAGCACCAGCCCGGCGATGGCGCCGAGCGTGATGCGCAGCTTCAGCGAGCCGAACGCGGCGAACAGCCATGCGGCGCGGGGTGACGACGATGAGATACCGAAGAGGTTCACGGGTGGCTGGCTCTCGCGAGCGGTGGCTTCCAGTCGGAACCCGCCTCGCGCTCGCAGCAGCGGCGCAGGTGGGCCCATGCCTCGTATTTCGGACAAAGCCGGCCGGACTGAAGCGGGCCGCCGGCAGCCGCCCCTACAGCCGCCCCACGCAGCCCGGCGCACCGCAGCGGCAGCGCAGTCGGCCTTCGTGGTGGGTCTCGCCGTAGTTCACTGTGAGCTCTTCGCCCGCGCGCAGATCACGCATCGCGTAGAACTCGACCCGGCCCTGGCGGATGCGCAGCACCGCGTTGGGCTGGCACGAGTGGTTGGTGAAGCGCAACGGGTCGGCCGACTGCGACGCGTCGATGGCGCGCTTCTCGCTCAACTCGACGATCATGATGCGCGCCACGCCTTTCGCGCGGCGCCGCGCTTCTTTCACGCTGATGGCTTCGCCGCGAATCTCGCCGATCTTGCGGCGCGCAGGAATGGACTCGGCGGCGAACGCGCCTTGCCCGTCGATGGCGCTCTGGTGCACCTCGACCGCGAACTTCTGCGGGTCGGCGGGCACGCCGCGCACCCGTTTCGCGGCGGTGGCGGGCACCAGCTCTTGAACAGGCGGCAGGGGCGCGAGGCGGGGCATGGTTTGTATTGTCGCGTCAAGCGGTGGTGGGCCCGCGCAGCTGCACTTCTTCACGATCGTGGCCGCCGCGGTGCGAACTGGCGCGGCCTTCACCCGCTTTTCGGTCAATGAAATTTTCGGCCTGCCGATACGCTTCACATACCGACTCGAAAGGCAGACCCCATGAGCCACGCACAACCCAAACAATACTTTGCAGCCCAGCACCGCGCCGTCGCCTACGGTGGCGCGATCGAATGGGAAGAACTGCCCTCGCTGGCCGATTCGCTCTCGAAGCGCCTCGTCACCCGCGGCAGCTGGGCTCGCGATGCGGCCAACACCGTGTCGGGGTTTGAGGCGAGCACCTCGTTCCACGCACCCTGGGACGCGACCATGCCGGCCGACCTCGACGCGCTGGCACCTTCCGAGCCGTTCCGCGAAACGCTGACCGGCCTGTCGATGCGCGAAGTGGTCGAGCCCGACGTGTTCCACCACTTCTTCGGCGGCCGCTGAGCTGCCGCTGACCGGGCGGCTCGCCCTGAGCCGCCCCGAATAGAATCGTCTCCCGCGCCCCGGCTCCTTCGGGGCGAACCCAAGGAGACCCGCCATGTCGATGGCCGATCGCGACGGAAAGATCTGGATGGACGGCACGCTGGTGGACTGGCGCGACGCCAAGATCCACGTGCTGACCCACACCCTGCACTACGGCTGCGGCGCCTTCGAAGGCGTGCGGGCTTACAACACCGTCGGTGGCACAGCGATCTTCCGCCTGCGCGAACACACCGAGCGGCTGTTCAACAGCGCCAAGATCCTGCGCATGAACATCCCGTTCACGCCCGAGCAGGTGATGGACGCGCAGAAGCTCGTGGTGCGCGAGAACAAGCTCGAAAGCTGCTACCTGCGCCCGCTGGTCTGGATCGGCTCCGAAAAGCTCGGCGTCAGCCCGAAGGGCAACACCATCCACCTGATGGTCGCGGCCTGGCCCTGGGGCGCCTACCTGGGTGAAGACGGCATCAAGCGCGGCATCCGCGTCAAGACCTCGAGCTACACCCGCCACCACGTCAACATCACGATGACGCAGGCCAAGGCGGTGAGCAACTACACCAACTCGATCCTGGCCAACATGGAAGTGACCGAAGAAGGCTACGACGAAGCCTTGCTGCTCGACTCGGCCGGCTTCGTGAGCGAAGGTGCCGGCGAGAACATCTTCGTGATCAAGAAGGGCGTGGTCTACACGCCCGACCTGTCGGCCGGTGCGCTCAACGGCATCACGCGCGACACCATCCTCGCGATCTGCAACGACCTGGGGCTGAAGCTGGTCGAGAAGCGCATCACGCGCGACGAGATCTACATCTCCGACGAAGCCTTCTTCACCGGCACCGCGGCCGAAGTCACGCCGATCCGCGAGCTCGACCGCATCACGCTCGGCGCCGGATCGCGCGGGCCGATCACCGAGAAGATCCAGACCGCGTTCTTCGACATCGTGAACGGCCGCAACCCGAAATACGCCGAATGGCTGACCAAGGTCTGAGACCATGAGCGACAGCAAACAGCAAGCGCCCATCGAAGTCACCGCCCACGACCTGCAAGGCCCCGGCGTGGTGTTCTGCCCGAACCCGAAGATGGCGCTGTGGAGCAACCACCCGCGCGTGTTCATCGACGTGGCGACCACGGGCGAAGGCAAGTGCCCGTACTGCGGCACGGTCTACAAGCTCAAGGCCGGCGAAAAAGTCCACGCCCATTGACGGTGTGAGCAAACGCAGCCTCATCGTCGCGCCGCAATGGATCGGCGACGCGGTGATGACCGAGCCGCTGCTCGCGCGCTTGTCAGCGCGAGGTGAACAACTCACGGTGGCGGCGCTGCCCTGGGTCGCGCCCGTCTACCGGGCCATGCCGCAGGTGGCCGAAGTGATCGACCTGCCGTTCGCACACGGTCGGCTCGACTGGGCCGAGCGCAGGCGTGTTGCCGCGCAATTGCGCGGCCGGTTCGAGCTGGCCTACGTGCTGCCCAATTCGCTGAAGTCGGCGTTGATCCCGTGGCTCGCCGGCATTCCGAAGCGCGTGGGCTACCAGGGTGAAGGCCGCTACGTGCTGCTGAACCAACGGCTGAAGAGCCCCGCGGGCCGGCCGCCGATGGTCGCTTTCTACAGCGCGCTGGCCGGCGAGCCGGTGCCCGCGAACGAACGCCCGCAACTGCGCTTCAACGACGCCGTGTTGCAAGCCGCGACGCGGGCCGCGAACGTGCAGCCACACGCCTACTGGGCCTTCGCCCCCGGCGCCGAATACGGCCCCGCCAAGTGCTGGCCTGCCGCGCACTACGCGTCGCTCGCGGCTTCGCTGTTCGCACGGCATGGGCAACCGGTGTTGTTGATGGGCTCGGGCAAGGAAGCGGCCCTGTGCGAAGAGATCGCCGCCGCTGCGCCCGGCGCCTGCATCGTGATGGCCGGCAAGACCTCGCTGATCGATGCGATGGCGCTGATTGCTGCCGCGCGCGGCGTGGTCAGCAACGATTCCGGCCTGATGCACGTGGCTGCGGCTTTCGGCGTGCCACAAGCGGCCGTGTTCGGCTCGACCAGCCCCGAGCACACCCCACCGCTGAACCCGCGTGCCCGTGTGCTGTGGCTGAAGGAAGAACTGCAGCTCGAGTGTTCGCCGTGTTTCGAGCGCACCTGCCGCTTCGGCCACTACCGATGTTTGACGGAGCTGAGCCCGATGCGGGTGGAAAGCGCTCTGGATCAGGCGCTCGGGACCTCTTGATTCGCGTTCCGCGTACCTAGAGCGTCAGCTTGCCGAAGAACAACACCGGCCCGGTCGGCGCGCCGGTGGGCGAGCCGCCCGGCGGCTCCAGGCTCACGGCCAGGTGGTCGGTGCCGACCGGCAGCGTGGCCTTGGTGAAGGCGCTCGCGCCGTTGGCCGAGATCAAGCCGAGCGAACGTGGCGCGCCCTTGCCGGCGGCGGCCCACAGTTCGAGCACGCGGTTCGATTCGACGCTCACGTTCACGAGCGGCTTGGTCACCACCGTGCGCCCGTCGCCGCTGATGCTGGCCACGAACGAGGCTGGCACGACCGCGCCCCCCTCGGCCGGCGCGGTGGACGACAGCACCACGATGATCGGCGCCGGCGCCGGCCCGGGGTTGGCGAGCAGCACCGAGAGGCTCACGACCGCCACCGCGGCCACGCCCGAGAAAGCACGCCAGAAGGCGAGCTGCCGCCACCAGCCGGTGGGCGCGCTCTGTGCCGGGGCACGCGCCGGCTGGATCCGCTGTTCGATCTTCTGCCAGACCGCGTCTGATGGCTTCACCGGCGCCACGCTGGCCGTGAGCGGCATCAGCCGGTCTTGCCAGGCGCGCGTGGCGGCGCGCAGCGTGGCATGCGCCGGCAGCAGCGCTTCGAAGCGGCGGCGCGCCGGGCCACGCAAGGTGCCGGCCACGTATTCGGCGGCGAGGCGGTCGGCGAGTTCGGGGCGGCTGTAGTCCATGTCAGGCCCCTGTGCTCGTGTTGTCGCGCTGCACTGCGGATTCGAGGCAGCTCTTCAGCGACATCAGCGCGCGCCGCACCCACGACTTGACGGTGCCCAGCGGCTGGCGCATCTGCTCGGCCACTTCGGCGTGGCTCAAACCGTCGAAGAAGGCGAGCGCGACACTCTGGCGCTGCTGCGCGCTCAGGCCCTGCATGCACGACGACAGCGCGCGCGCATCCGAGGCCCGGCTCAGCAGATCGAGCGGGCCGGGCGCGTCGCTGGCCACGGTGTCGTACACGTCGGTTTCCTCGTCGTCGATGCTGGAGGTGATGGTGGAGCGGAATTGCGGCTGGGTTTGCGTGCGGCGCAGGCTGTCGATCGCGCGGTTTCGCGCAATGCTGCCCAGCCAGGTCAAGGGTTGGCTCTGGGCGGCATCGAAGCTCTGCGCCGCGCGCCAGACGTTGACATACACCTCCTGGAGAATGTCTTCGGCCTGGGCCCGGTCTCTCTGGATACGCAGCACCACGCCCAGCAGATGCGCGCTGGTTCGTTCGTAAAGCGTGGCAAATGCCGCGCGGTCGCCCAAACCGGCGCGTGCCAGCAGCTTCGAGAGCTCGAGGCTGCGTTCGGTCCAGTCGCTTTGTGGTGTGGGCATGGGGCAGGAGAGGGGGCTTCGTACAATCGAAGCAGCCCGGAAGCCTACCCTATGTCCAGCCCCAGCGAATTCGTTCTCACCCTGTCTTGTCGAGATACCAAGGGCATCGTTTATGCCGTCTCGGGTTTGTTGTATGAAGCCGGCTGCAACATCGTCGACTCGCAGCAGTTCGGCGACGTGCTGAACGCCGACAGCAGCGGCCTGTTCTTCATGCGGGTGCACTTCGAAGCGCCCGAGGCGCTGGCCGACTGCGACAAGCTGCTAGGGCTGATGGCGCCATTGCGTCAGAAGTTCGGGATGCAAACGCAGGTTTATTCACTCGCCCGCAAGCCGCGCCTGCTGCTGATGGTCAGCCAGCACGGCCACTGCCTGAACGACCTGCTGTTCCGCTGCGACACCGGCCAGCTGCCGGCGCAGGTGGTGGCCGTGGTCTCGAACCACCCCGACTTCAAGGACCTGTGCGCGCTGCATGGCGTGCCTTTCCATCACCTGCCGCTCAAGGCCGGCGCCGCGCCCGCCGACAAGCGCGCGCAGGAGCGGCAGGTGCAGGCGCTGGTCGAAGAGCTGCACGTCGACCTGGTCGTGCTGGCGCGTTACATGCAGATCCTGTCGCCCGAGTTCTGCGGCTTCCTGACGGGCCGCGCGATCAACATCCACCACAGCTTCCTGCCCGGCTTCAAGGGCGCGAAACCGTACTTCCAGGCCCACGCGCGTGGCGTGAAGCAGATCGGCGCCACGGCCCACTACGTGACGGCCGAGCTCGACGAAGGGCCGATCATCGAGCAGGACGTGGAGCGCGTCGACCACGCGCTCAGCCCCGAAGACTTCACCGCCGTGGGGCGTGACGTCGAGAGCGTGGTGCTGGCGCGCGCCGTGCGCTGGCACGTCGAACACCGGGTGTTGCTCAACGGCAGCAAGACGGTCGTGTTTCGCTGAACAACCGGAGTTCGCATGGCCCGACCGAAATCGATGGCGCCCCTGGCTTCGCCCGACGAGATCGAGCAGCAGTTCTACGAAGCACTGCAGCGTGGTGACATCGAGCGGCTGATGGCCGTGTGGTCCGACGACGAAGACATCAGCTGCGTGCACCCCGGCGGGCCGCGCGTGGTGGGCGCCAGTGCGATCCGCGCCGCTTTCGATTCGATGTTCGCCAACGGCACCATCGACGCCCGGCCCGAGAAGGTGCGGCGCCTGCAGACCCACGCCTGCGCCGTGCACAGCGTGCTCGAGCAGGTTCGCGTGATGACCGAAGAGGGCCCGCAGTCGGCCTGGGTGATCGCGACCAACGTCTACGTGAAAGGCGCGCAAGGCTGGCGGCTCGTGGCGCACCACGCGAGCCCCGGTTCGCCGCGCGAGGTGCAAGAGATCGCCGAAGCGGCCTCGGTGCTGCATTGAGCCCGATGGAGCAGTACCGCGCACCACGCTGGCTGGTCGGTGGCAACGCGCAGACGATCTGGCCGGCCTTGTTCTCGAAGCGCTTCAGCGGCCAGGCACCGGTCTTCAGGCGCGAGCGCTGGGCCACGCCCGACGCCGATTTCATCGACGTCGACTGGCAGGGTGAAGACACGCAGGCCCCGCTGCTCGTGCTGTTCCACGGCCTCGAGGGCTCGTCGGGCAGCCACTACGCGCAGGCCTTTGCCGATTGGGCGCGGCAGCACGGCTGGCGCTTCGTGGTGCCGCACTTCCGCGGTTGTTCGGGCGAGCTGAACCTGGCGCCGCGGGCCTACCACTCGGGCGACTTCGAAGAGATCGGCTGGGTGCTGCAACGCATCCGTTCGATGCACGCCGGCCGCATCGCCGCCGTGGGCGTTTCGCTTGGCGGCAACGCCTTGTTGCGCTGGGCCGAAGAGGCTGGCGACACCGCAGGGCAGAGCGCGAGCGTGGTGTGTGCGGTGTCGTCGCCGATCGACCTGGCCGCCGGCGGCCGCGCCATCGGCGAAGGCTTCAACCGGCAGGTCTACACCCGCATGTTCCTGCGCAGCATGAAGCCCAAGGCCTTGCGCAAGCTGGCGCAGCACCCGGGTTTGTTCAGTCGCGAGAAGCTGCTGGCCGCGCGCGACCTGTACGCGTTCGACGACGTGTTCACCGCGCCGCTGCACGGCTTCAGGGGCACCGACGACTACTGGTCGCGCGGCTCGGCCAAGCCGCATCTGCACACGATCCGGATCCCGGCGCTGGTGCTGAACGCGCGCAACGACCCCTTCGTGCCGGCGAGCAGCCTGCCGGGCGTGCACGAGGTGGGCACGCACGTGACGCTGTGGCAGCCGCCGCACGGTGGGCACGTCGGCTTCCCGGGTGGGCGCTGGCCGGGCCATGTGCACACGCTGCCCGACGCGGTGATGGGCTGGATCAAACGCCAGCTCTGAACGAAGATCAACGCATGGACGACATCGTCAAGCAGGCGCTGAAGAAGTGGCCCAACGTGCCGCACTGTTACGGCTGGCTCGCGCTCGACGCGCGGGGCGACTGGTACATGCGCGACGACCGGGTGCAGGCCGCAGGGCCGTTCCCGAAGGTCAAGGGCAGCCGCATCCTGCACGAGAAACTGCGCGAGTTCATCGAGCGCAACTACCTCGTCGATGAAGCCGGCTGCTGGTTCTTCCAGAACGGGCCGCAGCGGGTGTACGTGGAGCTCGAAGCGGCGCCGTGGGTGTGGCGCCTCGAAGCGCTGCCCGGCGCCGCGCCGCGCATCACCAGCCACACCGGGCTGGCGGCGCAGTTCCAATCGGCCTGGCTCGACGATCACGATCGCCTGTTCCTGGCCACCGACCTCGGCCTCGGCATCGTGCACACGCTCGACATGGAAGCGGCCGCCGGTGCCGTCGAAAGCGCGGCGTGGTCACCCACTGCCACGACCTTCGACGCACTGGTCACACGCTTCGGCTACCGGCTCGCGCCGGCGCCCTGAATCACATCATTCCGTAGAACACGTAGTCGGCCTCGTAGGCCACCTGCTGGCGCTTGCCCTTGCTGGTTGCATCACAAGCCATCGCCGGGGCCACGCCGCCCTTGGTGTTCAGGCGCTGGATGTAACTCACGCCCGTCATCGCGCCGGCGCCCATCGCCGGGTCGGTCTTCACCAGCTGCAGCGGGATGTTGCCCGGCGCGGCCGGCGCCACGCCGAGCTGTTTGCCGGTGACCTTGGAGCCGTCGTTCGCTTCCCAGGTCGGGCCGGCGTAGTACTTGCCGACGGTCTTCTTGTCGCCGCTGTAGAGCGTGGCGACCGGGCCCACGAAAGCCCACTCGTGCGCGCCTGCCATGTCCTTCTTCTCGCGGCATTCGTAAGTGATCTCGCCGACACCGGTGGTCGACATCATCACCTTCTGGCCGGCCGGCACCCGAACGGGTTCGGGCAGCGCGGCGTTGTCGACTTTCATCATCATCGGGGCACTGGCACAGGCCGACAGCGCGATGGCGGCGGCGATCATCGAGAGTTTTTTCATGGGAAGCTCCTGGGGGTTGGGGTGCGATGGTCGGCCAGCGACGCACTCGTTCGCGCCGCTCGCACCTCCGCCCATACGCAGCGTGCTGCCGATCGGATGCAGCGGTCTGCGGGCGAAAAAAAGCCGGCTCGCAAGCCGGCTCTTCTGTGGGTGCCGCGTTTTACTTGACGCTGCTCACCATGTAGGTGACCACGGCCTTGATCTCGGCCTCGCTGGCGGCCGAACCACCCTTGGGCGGCATCGCGCCCTTGCCCTTGATCACGCTCGCAGTCAGCCCGTCGATGCCTTGCGCGAGGCGCGGCGCCCAGGCGGCCTTGTCGCCGATCTTCGGCGCGCCGGCCACGCCCGCCACGTGGCAGGTCTGGCACAGGTTGGTGTAGAGCGCGGGCACGGCTTCTGCCTTGGCGGCGGGCGCTGCGGCCACCGCCGTGGCCACGGCAGCCGGTGCCGCCATGGCGGCCGGGGCCACAGCGGCCACGGGCGTGGCGGCGGCGGCCGGTGCGGCGTCGGCCGCCACCGCAGCGGCGGGCGCCTTGGGTTCGTCGAACTTGGCACCGCCCTTGTTGGCCATGTAGACCACGGCCCGTGCGATCTCGAGGTCGGCGAAGTCGCCGCCACCTTGTGCACCCATCTGGCCCTTGCCGCCCAGCGCCGACTTGAGCAAGGCCTCATAGCCCGTCTTGATGCGCGGGGCCCAGGCCTCGGCGTCACCCAGCTTGGGCGCGCCCACCAGGCCGGCGGTGTGGCAGGCCGTGCACGCGGCGCCAAACACCTGCTCGCCCGTCTTCAGCGTCGACAGATCGGAAGCGTCTTTCACCTGCACCTTGCCCACCGGCTGGATGCGCTGAGCCACCGCTTCGGGCGTGAGGCCGGAGCTGCCGGCGGCCGGGCGGTGGTCGGCAGTCACGTACTCGACCAGCAGGATGATCACGATGACCGGCACGACGAACGCGTACAGCACGGCCAGGATCAGCTGCTTCGGCGTCTTGATGGGGCCTTCGTGCGGGCCGTCGGAGTCGTGCGGGGTGTGGGCGTCGCTCATGAGATCCTCAACTGCGAAATTCGGTGGCGCTTCTGCGCAAAAACCCGCGAATTATAGGGCCCCGGGCACGGGCGGGCCGGGCTGCAGGCGCCGCCGCGCCGCGTGCCCGCTCTCGGTCTACAGTCTCGGCTTCGCCCCGCTGCTTCCTGAGGAGACGCCCATGTTCAAGGCTCTGGTTCTCGACAAGAACCCCGACTTCGCCGCCGCACTGCGCGAAGTCGACGATGCTTTTCTGCCCGAAGGCGATGTGACCATCGACGTCGAGTACTCCACGCTCAACTACAAGGACGGCCTGGCCATCACCAACCGCTCGCCGGTCGTGCGCAGCTGGCCGATGGTGGCCGGCATCGACGGCAGCGGCAAGGTCAGCGCCAGCAGCCACCCGGCCTGGAAGGTGGGTGACGCGGTCGTGCACAACGGCTTCGGGGTCGGCGAAACGCACAAGGGTTGCCTGGCCGGGCGGGCGCGCCTGAAGGGTGACTGGCTGGTGCGCCGGCCGGCGGCCTTCAGTGCGCGCCAGGCCATGGCCATCGGCACGGCGGGCTACACGGCCATGCTGTGCGTGCTGGCGCTCGAACGCCACGGCGTGAAGCCCGGAGACGGCGAAGTGCTGGTCACCGGCGCCACCGGCGGTGTGGGCTCGGTCGCCGTCGCCTTGCTCGCCAAGCTCGGTCACACCGTGGTCGCCGCCACCGGCAAGCTGAACGAAGCCGGTTATCTGCAAAGCCTGGGCGCGGCGCGGCTGATCGACCGGGCCGAACTGGCGGCGCCCGGCAAGCCGCTGCAGAAAGAACGCTGGACGGCGGTGGTCGACGCGGTCGGCAGCCACACGCTCGCCAACGCCTGTGCCCAGACCCGCTACGGCGGCGCCGTGGCAGCCTGCGGTCTGGCGCAGGGATTCGACTTGCCGACCACGGTGATGCCGTTCATCCTGCGCTCGGTCGCCCTGCTCGGCGTCGACAGCGTGATGGCGCCGCGCGCCTTGCGCGAGCAGGCCTGGGCGCGGCTGGCGACCGACCTCGACCCGGCGCTGCTCGAATCGATCACGACCGAAGTGCCGCTGGCCGATGCGATAGCCGCCGCGAACCGGTTGATGGACGGCAGCGTGCGCGGCCGCATCGTGGTGCGCACGCAGGGCTGAACGAAGCGCCCGCTAGAATCGCGCCACGGCAAGCGACCGTGGTGAAGTGGATATCATTGGGCCCTCCGAAGGCTTAGGCGCAGGTTCGATTCCTGCCGGTCGCACCAGGTGCCTTCCGCGCACCGCGCCGGCACCGCGTGATGCGGCGCCACCACCCACTTGCAGCCGGTCTCCATGCCCATGCAAATGCCGCAGTCACCGTCTTCCTCATGGCAACGGCTCGGCACAGGGCTGCTGCTCGCCACCCTCTTGCTGCTGACGGCTTGTGCCGGTTTGCCGCAGGGCGTGGCACGGGTGCCCACGCAGGCGCTGCCGGCCGATGACGCCAGCCCGCTGGTGCAGATCGCGAAGGCCTCGACGCGCGACGCTTCGCTGAGCGGCTTTCGCCTGCTGTCGTGGTCGGAGCAATCGTTCGCCACCCGCATCGAGCTGGCGAACCGGGCGCGCCGTTCGCTCGATGTCCAGTACTACCTCCTCGCCAACGACGACACCGGCCACCGGCTGCTGCGCGCCCTGCGCGACGCGGCTGCGCGTGGCGTGCGCGTGCGGCTGCTGCTCGACGACCTGTACACCGGCGGCAGCGACGCACTGCTGCTCGGTCTGGCGGCGCACCCGAACGTCGAGGTTCGCCTGTTCAACCCGTTCCCGGCGCGCTTCGACGGCCTGGTGGGCCGGTTCGCCGCGTCGCTGTTCGACTTCGGGCGGCTCAACCACCGCATGCACAACAAGCTGTTCATCGCCGACGGCGCGATGGCGGTGGCCGGCGGGCGCAACATCGGCAACGAGTACTTCATGGTGCACGACGGCGCCAACTACATCGACCTCGACGTCTTCGCCATCGGCGCGGTGCTGCCCAAGCTCGGCCAGCTCTTCGACCGCTACTGGAACAGCGAACACGTCTACCCGGTGCAGGCGATCGTGCGCAGCGGCGAGAGTGCGGCCGCGTTGCAGCGCAGTTTCACTGACGCGACCGCGGCGCAAGCGGGGCGTGGCCCGCAGCCGCCCGCTGCCGGCGCCAAGGACCTGATCGGGCAGCCCAACCTTTCTGAAGAGATGCAGGCCGGCGTGCTCGATCTGGTCTGGGCCGAAGCCGACGCATTCGCCGATTCGCCCGACCGCGTCATCAGCCACCGCCGCTTGGCGCCTGCTGCCGCAGACGATGGCCCGACCGTGCGCCAGAGCCTGATGACCGAGTTGCTGCTGGCGCGTGAAGACGTGCTCGTGTCCTCGCCCTACATGGTGCCCGACCGTTCGGTGATCGAAGACATGCGCGAAGGCCGGCTCTACGGCCTGCCGATCACCATCATCACCAACTCGCTGGCGTCGACCGACGAACCGCTGGTGCATGCCGGCTACCGGCGCTACCGCGGCGAGATGCTCGACCTCGGCGTGCAGGTCTACGAAGTGGCCCCGAGCCGGGTGCAGAGCAGCAAGAACCTCGGTTCCTTCGGCCGCTCGATCGGGCGCTTTCATGCCAAGGCCGCAGCCATCGACCGCAAGCTGATGTTCATCGGCTCGCTCAACTTCGACCCGCGCTCCGAAAAGCACAACACCGAGCTCGGTTTCCTGATCCGCAGCCCGCAGCTCACCAGCCAGTTGCTGGCGCTGGCCGAGTTCGTGAAGAGCGAAGCCGCCTACCGGGTGCTCCTGAACCGGGAAACGGGCAAGCCGGAATGGCAGATCACCACGCCCGAAGGCCGGCAGACCTTTTTCGAAGAACCCGACACCGGCTGGTGGCAGCGCACCTGGCTGTGGCTGGTCGGGCCGCTGGTGCCCGAAGGCCACCTCTGAGCGCGCCGGCGCCGCCCACTGCACAACACGCGCATGAGTTCACTCGACGACCCCTTCCACGACCGCGAGGTCGGCAACCGCGACAGCACGCTCGACACCACCCGCATCGACGACGTGCGCATCGGCGCGGTGCGCCCGCTGATCACGCCGGCGCTGCTGCAAGAACGCGTGCCGGTGCGTGACAACACGCTGGCGCTGGTGGAAGGCAGCCGCGCCGCCATCGCCGACGTGCTGCACGGCCGCGACGACCGGCTGATCGTCGTCGTCGGCCCGTGTTCGATCCACGACCACGAGCAGGCGATCGACTACGGCACCCGCCTGAAGGCCGTGGCCGATGCCCTCGGCGACGACCTGCTGATCGTGATGCGCACCTACTTCGAGAAGCCGCGCACCACCGTCGGCTGGAAGGGTTACATCAACGACCCGCACCTCGACGGCAGCTTTGCCATCAACGAAGGCCTGGAGCGTGCGCGCCGCCTGCTGCTCGAGCTCACGACGCTCGGCTTGCCCACCGGCACCGAGTTTCTCGACCTGCTGAGCCCGCAGTTCATCGCCGACCTGATCGGCTGGGGTGCGATCGGCGCGCGCACCACCGAAAGCCAGAGCCACCGCCAGCTCGCCTCGGGCCTGAGCTGCGCGGTCGGCTTCAAGAACGGCACCGACGGTGGCGTGCGTGTCGCGGCCGACGCCATTCTTGCGGCGCGCGCGACCCACGCCTTCATGGGCATGACGAAGATGGGTGTGGCCGCGATCTTCGAGACCCGCGGCAACGACGACTGCCACGTGATCCTGCGCGGCGGCAAGACGCCGAACTACAGCGCTGCGAGCGTGGCCGCGAGTTGCGAGCTGCTGCGCGCCGCCGGCCTGCGCGAGCAGGTGATGGTCGACGTGTCGCACGGCAACAGCAACAAGCAGCACCAGAACCAGATCGTCGTCGCGCACGACGTGGCGGCGCAGATCGCGGGCGGCGAGCAACGCATCTGCGGCGTGATGATCGAGAGCCACCTCGAAGAAGGCCGGCAGGACCTGCGGCCCGGCGTGGAGCTCAAACGCGGCGTGTCGATCACCGACGCCTGCATCGGCTTCGCGCAGACCGTGCCGGTGCTGCAGGCGCTGGCCACGGCGGTGCGCACGCGGCGCACGGCCGCCTGAGATCGGCGGGCGCTTCGGCGCCAAATCGGCACGGAATCGGGTGGTCGGGTGTGAGCACGAGCGCCGGCCGCAGCCTAGACTGCCGCGAACCTCTTCACCGCTTCAGGCTGAACCTCATGTCCATCTCCGCGATCGCCCTTTCCGGCATGAACGCTGCGCAGACCGGCTTGCAGGTGGCTGCGCACAACATCGCGAACCTGAACACCGAAGGTTTCCGGCGCCAGCAGGTCGTGCAGTCTTCGGTGGCGCCGGCGGGTGTGAGCACCACGCTCACGCGCAGCGCCGAGCCGGGTGAAGCGATGCTGACCGACATGGTTGGCCTGCTGCAGGCGAAGAACGCGTTCCTCGCGAACCTGGCGGTGTTTCGCCACCAGGACGAGGCGATGGGTTCGCTGCTCGACGCCGTGGCCTGAGCGGCCACGGGGATCACTGCGTTGCTCAGCCCTTGGCGCGCATCGCCGAGAGGAACTGCTGTGACCCGGCCGCGAGCATGCGCGCGTCGGAACCGAGCGTGACGAAGCGGTAGCCCATCGCCACGCGCGCCAGTGCACCGGCGGCCACGCCGTTGTGGATGCCGCACTGAACGCCATGCGCCTTGGCGCGCTCGGCGATGTGGGCGATGGCCTGCGCCACCGGCTGGTCGACGTCGTCGAACACCGGTTTGCAACCCATCGAGAGCGACAGGTCCGACGGGCCGATGTAGATCGCGTCGAGCCCCTCGACCGAGAGAATCTCGTCGAGCTTGTCGAGCGCCTGCGCGGTTTCGATCATCGCGAAGGCGACCACCGTGTCGTTGGCGTGCTGCGGGTAGTCGGCGCCGCCGTACAGCAGCGCCCGCACCGGCCCGAAGCTGCGCGTGCCGCGCGGCGCGTAGTGTGTGTAGGCCACGAGCTTCTGCGCGTCTTCGCGGCTGTTGATCATCGGGCAGATGATCCCGTAGGCGCCGGCGTCGAGGCTTTTCATGATGATGCCCGGCTCGAGCCAGGGCACACGCACGATCGGCACGGTGGCGGTGGTCGAGATCGCCTGCAGCATCGTCACCATCGCCTGGTAGTCGATCACGCCGTGTTGCAGGTCGATGGTCAGCGTGTCCCAGCCCTGATTGGCCATGGTCTCGGCCGAGAAGCTGTTGCCGATGGCGAGCCAGCCGTTGACCGCGGCCTGGTCGTTCTTCCACATCGTGCGCAGGCGGTTTTCTCTCATGCTTGTCTCCAGTGTCGGGTGGGGTTCGGTGGCGGGTTCAATCCAGCTTCACGCCGCTCTGCGTGACGACCGTCGCCCACTTGCTGCGCTCTTTCTCGAAGAACTGCGTGAACTCCGGTGGCGACATCGTGTAGACCTCGGCGCCCTGGGCGGTGAGGCGCGAGCGGATGTCGGGCGAGCGGATGATGCGCGTGAGTTCGGTGGCCAGTTTCGCCATCACGGCCGGCGGCGTACCGGCCGGCACGAGCACGCCTTGCCAGGTGCCCGACTCGAAACCCTTCACGCCTTGTTCGGCGATGGTGGGCACGTCGGGCAGCATCGGCACGCGCGTGGCGCGCGACACGCCCAGCACCTTGAGCTTGCCCGATTGCACGAAAGGCAGCGTGGCCAGCATGCCGTTCATCAGCACCTGAGTCTGGCCGCCGATCGTGTCCTGGATCGCCTGCGAGCCGCCCTTGTACGGGATGTATTCCCACTTCGCACCGCTGGCGCGTTCGACCGCCACGCCGGCCATGTGCGGCGCGCTGCCCATTGCCGTGACGGCGAAGTTGAGCTTGGTCGTCTTCGACAGCGCGACCAACTCCTTCAGGTTGTTGGCCGGCACCGACGGGTGTACGACGAGCATGTGCGGCGAATAGGCCAGCATGCCGACACCGCGCAGGTCCTTGCTCGGGTCGAAGGGCAGCTTGGTGTAGACCGACGACGTGATCGCCAGCGCCCCCACGTCGCACAGCAGCAGGGTGTAGCCGTCGGCCGGCGACTTGGCGACGAGGTCGGTGCCGGTGTTGCCGTTGGCACCGGGCTTGTTCTCGACGACCACGGTCGTCTTCAACGCGTCGGCCAGCGGCTGGCTGATGGCGCGCGCGATGATGTCCGACGAACCCCCCGGCGTGTAGGGCACGACGATGCGGATCGGCTTGTTGGCCGGCCATTCCTGGGCAAAGGCGGCGCCAGAGGCCACGAGTGCGACGAGCAGCAGGCTGCGGGGGAACTTCATTCGGGTCTCCTGATTGGTTTTGGGCCTCGAAGTGGCCTCTTGTTGTCAGTCATCGTACAACTTGAGCGGTGAAAGTCAACCGCTTTTTGTGGCGAACAGGCGGCTTCGGCTTGTCAGGCCGCCACGCCGCTGTTGGCACGTCGGCGGCGCTCGCGGCTGTTCGCCAGGTGCGTGCGCATGGCGGCGCGGGCGGCGTCGGGATCCTGGTTGGCGATGGCGTCGCAGATGTTCTCGTGCTCGCCGTTCACGCGCCGCAGGTAGGCCTGGCGGTCTTCGCTGATGGCTTCGGCGGGCTCGAGCCGGGCGCGCGGAATGATCATCGAGCCGAGCGTGCCCATCAACTCGGTGAAGTGCGGGTTCTGCGTGGCGCGGGCGACCTCGAGGTGGAACTGGAAATCGGGGCCGACCGCGTCGCGGCCTTCTTCGATCGCACTCGAGAATGCATCGAGCGCCGAACGCATTTCGCGCAGGTTGTCAGGCGTGCGGCGCTGGGCGGCCAGGCCCGCGGCCTCGGTCTCGACGCCGATCCGCAATTCGAGCACCGCGATCACGTCGCGCAAGGTGGCGAACTGTTCGGGGGCGATGCGAAAGGGCGCAGCGTCACCGAGGCCGACGACGAAGGTGCCGATGCCGTGGCGCGTTTCCACCAGGCCCGAGGCCTGCAGTTTCGAGAGCGCCTCGCGCACCACGGTGCGGCTGACGCCGAACTCGCCCATGATGGCCGCTTCGGTCGGCAACTTCGCGCCCGGTGCGATGCGCCCGTCGCGCACGCGGTCGCCGATCGACTCGACCAACTGCAGCGCCAGCGGGCGTGCCCGGCGGCGGGGCGGTGGCATCAATTCCATCGGTGGTCTCCGTGTATTCCCTGATCGCGCAGCCTTGACTTCTGGTTCTGAGCCGGCAAACAATGTTGTACGACAACTGATGACCGATGACAAGCCCCGGCTTTCACTCTACCCGATGCCGAAACCCGTTGTTTCCTGCCCGCGCATCGCGCGCTTGTTGCTCACCGGCGCTGCCGGCGGGCTGGGCAAAGAGCTGCGCCCGCGCCTCAAGGCCTATTGCGATGTGCTGCGCCTGAGCGATGTGGCGGCGATGGCGCCGGCTGCGGCGGGCGAAGAAGTGGTGGCCGCCGCGCTGCAGGACGCTGCTGCCGTGCATGAGCTGGTGCGCGGCGTGCAGGCCATCGTGCATTTGGGCGGCGTGTCGGTCGAAGGCCCGTTCGAGCCGATCCTGCAGGCCAACATCGTCGGCACCTACAACCTCTACGAAGCGGCGCGCAAACACGGCGTCAGGCGCATCGTGTTCGCGAGCTCGAACCACGTGACCGGCTTCTATCGGCAAGACGAGGTGATCGACGCCCGCGCGCCGATGCGTCCCGACGGCCACTACGGCCTCTCGAAGGCCTTCGGCGAAAACCTCGCGCAGTTCTATTTCGACCGTTACGGCATCGAGACCGTGAGCCTGCGCATCGGCTCGTCGTTCCCGGCGCCGGTCGACCGCCGCATGCTCGCCACCTGGATGAGCTACGACGACCTCGAGCGCCTGGTCGTCGCCGCGCTCGGCGCGCCGGTGGTCGGCCACTCGGTGATCTACGGCATGTCGGACAACAGCACCACGTGGTGGGACAACACACTCGCCCGCCACATCGGCTACCGCCCGCAAGACAGCTCCGAACCCTTCCGCGCCGCCGCCGAAGCGCGCCAGCCGGTGGTCGACCCGAACGACCCGGTGGCGCGTTACCAGGGCGGCGGTTTCGTCGTCAAAGGTCCTTACGAGTGAGGCGGCACGAAGCCTCCGCTTGCCCCACGTCACCCACCATGCCACCCCTCAGGAGACACGCATGAACTTTCGCAGAACCCTTCTCGCCAGCGCGCTGGCCCTGGCCACGCTCGGCACCGGCCTGTCGGCCACCGCGCAGACCATCGTGATGAAAGCTGCCGACGTGCACCCCGTGGGCTACCCGAACGTGGTGGCCATCGAGAACATGGGCAAGAAGCTCGAAGCCGCCACCAACGGCCGCATCAAGTTCCAGATGTTCCCCGGCTCGGTGCTTGGCGGCGAAAAGGAAATGATCGAGCAGACCCAGGTCGGCGCGATCCAGATCCTGCGCACCTCGCTCGGCCCGGTCGGCCCGGTCGTGCCCGAAGTCAACGTCTTCAACATGCCCTTCGTGTTCCGCAACGAAGCGCACATGCGCGCCGTGATCGACGGCCCCATCGGCCAGGAGATGCTCGACAAGATCAGCGCCTCGCCGGCGAAGATGATCGGCCTGGGCTGGATGGACGGCGGCTCGCGCAGCCTCTACACCAAGAAGCCGGTGCGCACCATGGCGGACCTGAAGGGCCAGAAGATCCGCATGATGGGCAACCCGCTGTTCGTGGACACCATGAACGCCATGGGCGGCAACGGCATCTCGATGGGCTACGGCGAAGTGTTCACCGCGATCCAGACCGGCGTGGTCGACGGCGCTGAGAACAACCCGCCGACGCTCTTCACCGCCAACCACTACCAGGCCGGTGCGAAGTACTACACCCAGACCAACCACCTGATCATTCCCGAGATCTTCGTGATGTCCAAGGTGACCTGGGAAAAGCTCTCGAAAGACGATCAGGCGCTGGTCAAGAAATTCTCGCGCGAAGCGCAGATGGAACAGCGCGCGCTGTGGGACAAGAGCGTGGCCGAGTACACCGGCAAGCTCAAGGCGGCAGGTGTCGAATTCATCAGCATCGACAACAAGCCGTTCTACGACGCCACCGCCCCGGTGCGCGCGAAGTACGGCGCGCAATTCGCCGACCTGATCAAGCGCATCGAAGCCACGAACTGAGCGCACGGCCGGCACCTGCGAAGGGGCCGGTCTCGACGCCGCTTGCGCCCGCCGAACGCGGGCGCGCTTCCTCCTGACCGGAACACCCATGGACCACCCCTACATCCGCCTGATGGACCGGCTCTACCTGGCCAGCATCTGGTTCGCCGGCCTGGCGATCTTCCTGATGTCGTTGATCATTCCCTGGGGTGTGTTCACGCGCTACGTGCTGGGCACCGGCTCGCAGTGGCCCGAACCGATCGCGATCCTGCTGATGATGGTGTTCACCTTCATCGGTGCGGCCTGTGCCTACCGCGCCGGCGGCCACATCGCGGTCTCGATGCTGACCGACGTATTGCCACCCGCGGCGCAGCGCGCGCTGCTGGTCGTGGTCGACGTGCTGATGCTGGTGGTGTGCCTCTTTGTCGCTTACTACGGCACCCGCCTGTGCATGGAGACCTGGGGCCAGTCGATCAGTGAACTGAGCTGGCTGCCGGTCGGCATGACCTATGCAGCGCTGCCGTTGGGCAGCGCAATCACCCTCTTGTTCGTGGTCGAACGCATCATCTTCGGCCCGCAGACGCAGCGTGCCGTGGTGCGCTACGAAGAGCAGCTCGTCGAAGCCGGCGAAGGGGCGAAGTGATGGACATGCTCGTCCTGCTCGGCAGCTTCGTCGTGTTGATGGCAGTCGGTGTGCCGATCGCCTATTCGCTCGGTCTGGCGTCGCTGTTCGGCGCGCTCTGGATCGACCTGCCGCTCGACGCGGTGATGATCCAGCTCGCCTCCGGCGTCAACAAGTTCTCGCTGCTGGCCATTCCCTTCTTCGTGCTGGCCGGTGCCATCATGGCCGAAGGCGGCATGTCGCGCCGGCTGGTCGCTTTTGCGAGCGTGCTGGTCGGCTTCATTCGGGGCGGGCTGTCGCTCGTCAACATCCTCGCGTCGACCTTCTTCGGCGCGATCTCGGGTTCGTCGGTCGCCGACACCGCGTCGATCGGCTCGGTGTTGATTCCCGAGATGGAGAAGAAGGGCTACCCGCGCGCGTTCGCGACTGCCGTGACCGTGAGCGGCTCGGTCCAGGCGATCCTGATCCCACCCAGCCACAACGCCGTCATCTACTCGCTCGCAGCCGGCGGCACGGTCTCGATCGCCAGCCTGTTCGTGGCCGGCGTGATGCCGGGCCTGCTGCTCGGGCTGACGCTCGCGGCCCTGTGCCTGTACATCGCGCGGCGCGAGAACTACCCCAAGGGCGAGGTCATTCCGCTCAAGCAGGCGCTCAAGATATGCGTCGAGGCGCTGTGGGGCCTGATGACGATGGTGATCATCCTCGGCGGCATTCTCTCGGGCGTGTTCACCGCCAACGAGTCGGCCTCGATCGCGGTCGTGTGGGCGTTCTTCGTCACCATGTTCATCTACCGCGACTACAAGTGGCGCGATCTGCCCAAGCTCGTGCACCGCACCGTCAAGACCGTCACGGTGGTGATGATCCTGATCGGCTTCGCCGCGACCTTCGGCTACCTGATGACGCTGATGCAGATCCCGCTGAAGATCACCGCGTTCTTCACCAGCGTGTCCGACAACAAATACGTGATCCTGATGATGATCAACGTGATGCTGCTGGTGCTGGGCACGTTGATGGACATGTCACCGCTGATCCTCATCTGCACGCCGATCCTGTTGCCGATGGTCAAGCTGCTCGGTGTCGACCCGGTGCACTTCGGCATGATCATGATGGTCAACCTCGGCATCGGCCTGATCACGCCGCCCGTGGGCACCGTGCTCTTCGTCGGCAGCGCGGTCTCGAAGCTGCCGATGGCGGTGATCACGCGGGCGATGAAACCGTTCTTCCTGGCCTTGTTCATCGTCTTGATGCTCGTGACCTACGTGCCGGCGATCTCGCTCTGGCTGCCGCGCGCGATGGGGCTGTGAGCCGGGAATGACGACGGCCGTCTACGTCTCGAACGCCGAGAGCGGCGACATCCATGTGCTGCATCTCGACGACGAGAGCGGCGCGCTCGCGACCGTGCAGCGGGTCGAGGTCGGCGGCACCGTGATGCCGCTCGCGCTCGCCCCGAACCGGCGTGTGCTGCATGCGGCGCGCCGATCCGAGCCCATGGCCGTGCTGAGCTTCGCGATCGATGCTCGTAGCGGCGCGCTGTCGCCCCTCGGCGAGGCACCGCTGCCGCACAGCATGGCCTGGATCGGCACCGACCGCAGCGGGCGCTGGCTGCTGAGTGCGTCGTACGGTGGCCACCTCGTGGCGGTCAGCACGGTCGGCGTGGACGGCGCAGCGCAGGCCACCACGCAGGTCGTGCCCACGGGGCCGAACGCGCACGCGATCGCAACCGATGCGTCGAACCGATTCGCCTTCGCCACCAACCTCGGCGGTGGCGTGGTGTTGCAGTTCCGTTTCGACGCCGCCACCGGCCGGCTCACGCCGAACGAGCCGCCGCATGTCGCCGTGCGCGATGGCGCCGGGCCGCGCCACCTCGCCTGGCACCCCGGCGGGTGCTGGCTGTGCCTGCTGAACGAACTCGACGCGTCGATCGACGTGTTCGCTTTCGACGCTACGCAGGGCACGCTGGCGCACGCGCACACGGTGTCGAGCCTGCCTGCCAGCTCGCAAGGAGCGCCCTGGGCTGCCGACCTGCATTTCACGCCCGACGGGCGTTTTCTCTACAGCAGCGACCGGCGCTCCCACACGCTCGCCGCGTTGGCGTTCGATGCTGCCACCGGCCAACTTGCCCTGCGCGGCCACACGCCGGTGCCCACGGAGCCGCGCGGGTTCAACCTCACCGAGGATGGCCGCTGGCTGATCGTGGCCGGCCAGGCGGCGCACCGCGTCGCGCTGTTTCGCGTCGACGCACTCACGGGTGCGCTTGGCGCGGCCGGCGAGCACGCCGTGGGCCGCGGGCCGAACTGGGTCGAGACTGTTCGGCTGACTTGATCGGTGCGTAGGACGCTGCCGACAGGGCGTCGCGCCGTCGGCCGGTGGCCCGGCCGGCACGGCCCTCCTAAGCTGGAGGCTCTGGATTTCAAAGGAGCCATCACATGAACCAAGCCAAACTCTTTCTCGTCGCAGCGATCGTCGGCCTGTCGTCTGCCGCCATGGCCGACACCGACACCACGCGTGACCAGCGCATGAACGACGCGCTCGAGAACTACCGCAACAGCGACGCTGCGGCCAAGAACCCCGAGCCGGGCCCGTTCGCCCGCGCCGAAGAAGCCACCAAGCGCGGCGTGCGCAAGGCCGGCGAGGCGGTCAAGACCACCGCTCAGCGCACCGGCGAAGGCATCGCCAACGGCGCTGAAAAGACCGGCGACGCGCTGCGCCGCACCGGCGAGAAGATCAAGGAAAAGGTCGCTCCGGCGCAGTAAGCGCCGAGCAGGTTCACGACATCGCGGGTTCGAACACCTCGACCCGGTTTCGCCCGGCCGACTTGGCAGCGTAGAGCGCCAGGTCGGCTTCTTTCGTGGCACGGTCGCGATCAGCCAGCGAGTCGAACACGGCAGACACGCCGATGCTGATGGTGCAGCTCAGATCGGCGCGCCCGCCGGGCCGCGCGATGCGCAACGCGGCCACTTCGGCACGCAATCTCTCGCCGAGGCCGACCGCCAGGCTCTTGTCGGCACCGACGCAGCCCACCAGGAATTCTTCGCCACCGACTCGGGCAACAAAGTCGTTGCCGCGCACACGGCGGGTGAGTGCTTCTGCGACATGGCGCAGGACGAGGTCGCCGGTGGCGTGCCCGAACTCGTCGTTGACGCGCTTGAAATGGTCCACGTCAACGCTGATCAGGGCGATGGGCAACGCCTCACGCCCGGAAAAATGGCGCACCAGCACGTCGTCGAGGCCGTTGCGATTGAGCACCAGCGTGAGCGCGTCGCGCGTGGCGAGTTCGAGCAACTGGCCGTTCAGGCGCACGAACACCATCCACAGCAGGTTCATGCCGAGCAGCACCACGGCCAGGCTTGCATAGGCGTAGTAGACCTGTGCCGCCACGCCCAGGGACATCGCCTCGATGCCGCTTGCCGCGATGTGCAGCCCACGCAGGCCGGTGAGCAGCGCGAGCCCGCCCATCAACAGGGCCAATGTCAGCAGCGGCGCGCGCAGGTTGCGCGCGTTCGGCGGTGCCCCGCGCAAGCTGGCGACTGCGATCGTGGCATAGACCGCGGCCAGCGTGAGGTTCAGCAGCGTGAAGCGGCCGACCATGCCCTCTTGGTGCGTGGCGAGTCCTTGCGCCGCGGCGTAGGCCAGGCCGCCGGCCGCCAGACGAGACCAGCGCAGCGGCGTGTCGTGTACCCACTGCCGCAAACCCGCCAGAAAGGCCAGTGCGGCGCAGACCATCGCCGTGTCCATCAGCATGCTGGCCGCCCAGCCCGCCGACGGCCCCAGCGCAAGGCGCGCCAGGTAAGTCGAACCGAACAGGATCGAACCTGCCGACCAGTGCGCCAGGCCACGGCTCTGAGGCATGCGCCTGCCGATGAGGTGGAACAGGCCACCCGAACAGATCAGGTTGGCGGCCAGGATGATGACGACGGTCTGGGGGTCCATGCGCGGGAGTTCCAGCGCGCATTATCGACAGCCTGCAGCCGTGCGCTGGCCGAGTCACGGCGCCCCGCCGAGCGACGCCGTAAACTGCCGCACACGACTGCAACCATCGAGGCCTGTGATGAAGTTCTGCGCCACTCTGTTCGCCGCTGCCCTGACGCTCGGTTCCCTCAACGCGCTCGCCCAGACCCAGGCGCCCGGCCTGTGGGAGCACAGCTTCAAGATCAAGTCGCAAGACGGCGAGATGGAAAAGGGCATGGCCGAGATGCAGAAGCAGATGGCCGCCATGCCGCCAGAACAGCGCAAGCAGATCGAAGACATGATGGCCAGCCGCGGCGTGAGCATGGGCGCGCAGGGCACCGTGGTGAAGGTGTGCGTGACCAAGGAAGACGCGGCGCGCAAGTCCGAGCCGCAGTTCCGCGAAGGCTGCACGCAGCAGGTGCTTCAGCGCAGCGCGAGCTCGATGAAGGTGAAGTTCGAGTGCACCCAGCCGCGCCCGATGAGCGGCGAGGGCGAGATGACTTTCATCAGCGACAAGGCCTACACCGGCAAGTCGACCATGACCTCCAAGGGCGAAGGCAAGACCCAGCAGATGACGATGGAGATGGCCGGCAAGTGGCTCGCGGCCGAGTGCGGTGACGTGAAGCCGAGGCCGGCGCCGGCCAAGTGACGGCGCCTGCTGCGGGGCTTCTTCATCCGGGGCCAGGCCGCTGGGCGGTGGCGGTGGCGGGCGCGGTGGCGCTCGCGGTCGCCATGGGCATCGGCCGCTTCGCGTTCACGCCGCTGCTGCCGATGATGCTGCACGACGGCGTGATCGACCTGCCCTCGGCCAGCTGGCTCGCCAGCGCCAACTACCTCGGCTACCTGGCCGGCGCGCTGCTCTGCACCTTTCAACCCTGGATCTGGGCGCGCGTGCCGCGCCTCCCACCGGTGCAGGCCACGTGGATGCTGCGCGCCGGCCTGGTGGCCACCGGCCTGCTCACGCTCGGCATGGCGCTGCCCTGGCCGGCGGCCTGGCCACTGCTGCGCTTTGCCGCGGGCGTGGCGAGCGCCGTGGTGTTCGTTTATGCCTCGGGCTGGGTGCTGTCGCAGCTGGCGCGCCTGCAGGCGCCGGCGATGGGCGGGGTGATGTACACCGGCCCCGGTGCGGGCATCGTCGTCAGCGGCCTGTTCGCGAGTGTGATGGTGCAGTGGCACTGGCACGCGGTGGACGCGTGGCTGGTGTTCGGCGTGCTCGCGTTTGTGCTCAGTGCCGTGGTGTGGCGCAGCTTCGGCCGCGGTGAAGCGCCGCGGCCCGCGGCGGCAGCGAACGCCGGTGCCGCAGCGCCCGGCGAGACCCACGGCGCCGTCGAGATCGGCTTTCTGTGCGGGGCCTACGGCATCGCCGGTTTCGGCTACATCATCACCGCCACCTTCCTGCCGGTGATCGCGCGAGCGGCCTTGCCCGGCTCGCCGTGGCTCGACATGTTCTGGCCGATCTTCGGCTTCGGCGTGTTCTGCGGTGCGCTCATCGCGAGCCGCATGCGCGTCAGCGGCGACCTGCGCCTGTTGCTGGCCGGTGGCTACTTCATCCAGGCGGCGGGCATCGCGGTGGGCCTGTGGAGCCCGACCCTGGCCGGTTTCGCGATCGGCAGCCTGATGCTCGGCCTGCCCTTTACCGCGATCACCTTCTTCGCGATGCAGGAGGTGCGGCGCCTTCGGCCAGCGCTCGCCGCGAGTTTCATGGGGCTGGCCACGGCCATGTACGGCATCGGCCAGATCGTCGGCCCGCCGCTCGTGGCCCTGCTGCTGCGCCACAGCGCCAGTGCCGGTGCCGGCTTCACGCGTTCGCTGCAGGTGGCGATGGCGGCCTTGCTGGGGGGTGCGCTGGTCTACCTGTGGATGGTGCGCGCCTACCCGATGCGGCGGGCCGGGTTGCCATGATCCGGATCGAAACGCTGGCGCATCACGAGCTGCCGGTCGCCAGCGAGATTCATGCTCTGCTGCTGCTCGCGTACGCCCAGGAAGCGCGGCTTCTGCGGGCCACCGATGCACCGCCCATGGGGCGCACCGCCCAGGACATCCAGGCCAGTGGCGACTGCTTTCTGGGGGCGCTGCGAGGCGACACGCTGCTCGGCTGGGTGGGCCTGGGGCCTGATGACGAGCCGGGCCAGATCGGCATCGCTTCGCTCGTGGTGCACCCGGCGCACCAGCGCCAGGGGGTTGCCGCTGCGCTGCTGGCCGAGGTGCTGCGGCGTGGTGCCGGGCACGTGTTCTCGGTCACCACGGGCGCGAAGAACACCCCCGCGCTGACGCTCTACCGCCGGCTGGGTTTCAGCGAGTACCGGCGTGGCACGCTCGGCCCCGACGCGCTCGAGATGGTCAAGCTGCGGCGCGCGGTGCCGGCCGAGGCCGATGGACGCTGACACCTCGCTTCGTGTCGGCCGGGCCGCCGACGCTCCGTTGCTCGCGGCGCTGGCGACCCAGGTGTTCCTGCACACCTACGCCACGCGCGGGATCTCGGCGGTGATCGCCGACCACGTGCTGGCGGAGTTCACACCCGCGAAGTTCTCCGCCTGGCTGGCCGACGACACGGCCGCCGTGCTGGTCGCCGAAAGACAGGCCCACCTCGTTGCGTATGCGCGCATCGCTTTCGGTGCGGTCTGCCCCGTGCCGGGCGGCGGCACGGTCGAGTTGGCCACGCTCTACGTGCAGGCGCAGTCCACACGTCGCGGTGTGGGGGCGGCCCTGCTGTGGCGGGCCCACGCGCTGGCCGCGCAACGGGCGATGTCGCCGCTGTGGCTCACGGTCAACGCGCAGAACGAGCGCGCGATCGCGTTCTACGCGGCGCAAGGTTGCACCCTGATCGGCAGCGCCCGGTTCGTGCTCGGCGGCGAGAGCCACCCGAACCACGTGCTGGTGCTGAACGACAGCAAGCAATCCGCTCGTTCCGAGGGTTAGCCACCTGCGCGCTTGACGGCGTGCCCCTGGGCCTTCAGCAGCCCGATCACCCGCTCGCAGTGGTCGCCCTGGACTTCGATCACGCCGTCTTTCACGGTGCCACCGGAGCCGCACGCTGCCTTGAGCTGTTTGCCGAGCTGCGCCAGCGCCGCGGCGTCGAGCGCCAGGCCTTTCACGAGCGTCACGCCCTTGCCGGCGCGGCCCTTGGTCTCGCGCGAGACCCGCACGACGCCATCACCCGCCGGCACCGGCTTCTGGTGGCACACGCAGGCGGCCACCGGCATGCGGCAGGCCGGGCACATGCGCCCGGCCTCGGTCGAATAGACCAGCCCGCCCGACGCGCGGTTGCCTTTCATCGCGCGACGATGCGCGTTCCGGTCAGTTGCTCTTGCGCTTCGACGAGCGAGGGCACGTACTTGCCACCGTGCCCGAGCGCGCTGGCGAGTGCGAGCGACTGGTGCACCGCTTCGCCCACCAGCGAAGGCACGTTCAGCGATTCGGCCAGGTGGGTGTAGTAGCGCAGGTCCTTGCGGGCGTTGTCGAGCTCGAACTTCAGGCCCGTGAGGTCGCCGTTCAGCGTCTTGGCCATCGCCTGGAACAGGCCCGAGTTCACCGCGCCGGCCGACACCAGCTCGACCAGCTTGCGCAGGTCGACACCGGCGCGCTGGCCGACCGCGAAGGCCTCGGCCGTGGCGGTGCAGATCGCCTGGCCGATGAAGTTGTTGAGCAGCTTGATGGTGTGGCCCGCGCCCGGCCCACCGACGTGGATCACGTTTTCGGCAAACCGCGCGATCACCGGCTGCAGCTGCGCGAAGTGTGCGTCGGTGGCACCCACCATCACGTTGAGCTTGCCGGCCTCGGCTTCGACCGGTGTGCGTGCCAGCGGCGCGTCGACGAAGCTCACGCCGGCGGCCGCGCACTGCGCGCGCAGCCGGGTGGTCGAGTCGGGCTCGCTGGTCGAGCAGTCGACGATCACGAGGCCGGCGCGTGCGCCCGCGAGCAGGCCGTTCGGGCCGAGCACCGCTGATTCGACCTGCGGTGAGCCGGTCACGCAGATGAACACGATCTCGGCGCCGCCCGCCAGCGCGGCCGGCGTGTCCGCTTCGCTCGCCCCGGCGGCCAGCAGGTCGGCCACGCGCTCGCGGTTGCGGTGCACGGTGAGGGCGAGCGGGTGGCCCTTGGCGTGCAGGTTCTTCGCGATGCCGTGGCCCATCAACCCGGAGGCGCCGATGAATCCGATCTTCTGCATGGTGGGGTTCCTTGGTGTGTCGTGGCCTCATTGTTCCAGCAACCGGATGCAACCAGCGGACCGAAGCGCTTGCACGGGGTTACACAACGGCCATGAACCCGGCGCCCCGAGCGGCCGACAAGCCTTTCAACGGCGCAGTTCTTCGTCATTCGCCAAACGCCGGGCGGCAAGGAAACACCATGACCATCACATCGCTCACCTTCACGCTGGTGAACTCTTATGCACCGCAGGCCGCCAAAGCCGCCACCGCGGTCGAGCGCAAGACAGCGCCGGCGCAGACCGACGATGCGGGCTGCGAGCACCAGCGCCCGGCGAGCCGCCAGAGCCGCTTTGCCGACGCGATGATGTCGGCGCTGCGCGAACTCGGTTTTGGCAGCACGCCGGCGCCGGCGGCGTCAACGCCCGCGAGCGCAGCGGCGGCCACGCCTGCCAAGAGCACCGCCACCGCGGCTGCTTCGGCCACGACCACAGCGGCTTCCGCCACGAGCACAACGGCCACTGCCACCGGTGCGGCGAGTGAAGCCGCGGCCACCAGCAAGGATGCTTCTGCCACGGTCGAGTCGGCCGTGCAGCAGTTCGCCCATGCGCTGTTCCAGGCACTGCGCCAGGGCGGCAGCAGCGGCAAGAAGGCCGACGACGGCAGTGACCGAGTCGAAGGCCACGGCCACCACCACCATCACCATCGCCACCACGGCGAAGGCCAGGGCTACGGCAACCTGTCGCAGCGGCTCGAATCGTTGTCGCAGACGCTCGGCGCAGCGGCGGCCCCGGCCAGCCCGGCCGGTGCGGCTGCGCCCAGCCAGACGCTCTCGCTCACGCTGACGGTGGACGACGGCGCGGCTGCTGCTGCTCCGGCTGTGGCCGCTGCCGCTCCGGCCGCGGCGACTGCGACGCCCGCTGTCGCCACGCCGGCTGCAGCCCCTGCGAAGAACGCGCTGCTCGACGCGTTCACCAAGCTGTTCAACACGCTCAAGCCCGCCAGCGCCGACGCGCCGGCCACCGACATGGCCGCGAAGCTGCGCCAGTTCCTGCACTCGCTCGCGCAATCGCTGGCGCCCGACACGACCGGCAGCGTGCAGCGCGCGCAGGTCGGCGGCATGCTCGACGTGAGCGCCTGAGCCGCGCCGGCGGCTCCCTACAATGGGTCGGACCCGATAGCCGACCCCTGCAGCGCCGCGTGCGCCGGTGTGGTTCGGTGATTCACCACCCCACCCCGGCGGAGGCTCACGTTGGCACACCCCACGAACCCGAAGCGGCTGCGGCCGCGCGTGAAGCTTCTCGCGGCCTTGGCGCTCGCGGCAGTCTTGTCGGCCTGCGGTGGCGGCGGAGGCTCCGGCACCGTGCCCAACAGCAGCGGCATTCCGCCTTCGTCGCAGTCGGCCCAGCAGTGCAGCGCCACCAACCCCTACGCTTCGGCGGGGCTCAAGACCGGCAGCCTGAGCATCGAGAAGCAGTGGCTGCGCTCGTACTTCGATGAAGCCTACCTCTGGTACGACGAGGTGCCGGTCGTCGACGCCGGCGCGGCGGCGTTCAGCAACAACGCCGACGTCTACACCTCGCTCGACAACTACTTCGACGCCTTGAAGACGCCGGCTTTCACGACCACCGGCGCACGAAAAGACCGCTTCGGCTTCACCTACCCCACCGCGCAGTGGAACGCGCTGTCGCAAGGCGGCGAGACGCCGGGTTATGGCTTCGAGCCGGTGTTCGGCTCGCTGGTGGTGAACGCGCAGAACCCGAACCGCAACATCCGCATCGCCTACGTCGAACCCGGCACCGAAGCCGCCACCAAGGCGCTGCGGCGTGGTGACCAGGTGGTGACCGTCGACGGCGTGTCGGCCGACGACAACACCCAGGCCGGTGTGGCCGTGCTCAACGCCGCGATCTTCCCCGGCACCGTGGGCGTGGCCCACCAGTGGGTCTTCAGCCGCGCCGGCTCGGCCAACTTCAGCGTCACGCTCACCACCGCCAACATCACCAAGGTGCCGGTGCTCAGCCGCAGCGTGGTGACCGCGATCGACGGCAAGAAGGTCGGCTACCTGGTGTTCAACGACCACCTCGCCACCGCCGAATCGCAGCTGATCGAAGCCGTGAACTACTTCGCCACCCAAGGCATCGACGATCTGGTGCTCGACGTGCGCTACAACGGCGGCGGCTACCTCTACATCGCGAGCGAGTTGGCCTACATGATTGCCGGCCCGGCGCGCATCCAGAGCCGCCTGTTCGAGCTGCTCAGCTACAACAACAAGCGCGGCGCGGGCACCACCACGCCGTTCTACAACACCAGCACCGGCGGGGTGTCCTTGCCCACGCTCGGCCTGGCGCGTGTGTACGTGCTGGCGCAGTCGGGCACCTGTTCGGCCAGCGAGTCGATCATCAACGGCCTGCGCGGTGTGGACGTGGACGTGCGGCTCATCGGCGGCACCACCTGCGGCAAGCCCTACGGCTTCACCGCCAAAGACAACTGCGGCATCTCGTACTTCCCGATCGAGTTCAAGGGCGCCAACGCCAAGGGCTTCGGCGACTACCCCGACGGCTTCGTGCCCGCCGGCAGCGGCAGCACCGGCATCGCCGGTTGCGCTGTCGCCGACGACCTGAACCACGCGCTCGGCGACACCGCCGAAGCCATGCTCGCCACGGCGCTCGCCTACCGCAGCACCGGTGCCTGCGCAGTGGTTTCGGCCGGGGTGGACCGGGCGCAGTCGGCGGCGCGATCCGGCGTGCCGACCAGCGGCGTGATGCTGCGCGGTCCGGCGCGCGAGAACCGCCTGCTGACGACCGGCCGCTGAACGGTGCCTGCATGAAGTCGCTCGGCAAAAGAGCCGTCGGCCTGCGCCTCGAACGCATGCAGGCCTCGAAGCTGTGGGCCGGCGAATCGTTCCGCAACGTCCACCCGATCCAGCCCGGCCTGCGCGACCTGGCCGCACCGCGGGTCACGCTGAGCGAGTTTTTGTGTGGCGGCGAGCGCCGCGTGCCCGAGGCGCCGCTGCCGGCGCTCGACCCGCTCGCGGCCTGGGGCAAGCCACCCGACACCGGCCTGCGTGCCACCTGGCTCGGCCATTCGACGGTGCTGATCGAGATCGACGGCCTGCGCGTGCTGACCGACCCGGTCTGGGGGCCGCGGGCCTCGCCTTCACGGCTGGCCGGGCCGAAGCGTTTCCAGCCCGTGCCGGTGGCGCTGCGCGCCGTGCCGCCGATCGACCTGGTGCTGGTCTCGCACGACCACTACGACCACCTCGACTACCCGACGATCCGCGAGCTGGCGAAGATGCAGGTGCCGTTCGTGACCTCGCTCGGTGTCGGTGCCCACCTCGAAGCCTGGGGCGTGGCACCCGAGCGCATCACCGAGCTCGACTGGTGGGAATCGCACACGCTGCCCGGCAGCGAGCTCACGGTCACGGCCACGCCGTCGCAGCACTTTTCGGGGCGCGGGCTGAAGGACCGCAATGCCACGCTGTGGTCGTCGCTGGTCGTGCGCACGCAGAAGCATTCCGTGTTCTTCAGCGGCGACACCGGCCTCACGAACGAGTACACGGCGATCCACGAACGCTTCGGAAAGTTCGACCTGGTGATGCTCGAAGTGGGCGCTTTCCACCCGTCGTGGGGCGACATCCACCTCGGCCCCGAACACGCGCTCGAAGCGCTCGCGCTGCTCGGCGGTGGCGCTTTCCTGCCGGTGCACTGGGGCACCTTCAGCCTGGCGCTGCACGACTGGGACGCACCGGCCGAAACCCTGCTCGCGCTCGGCCCGAAGCAGGGAGCGCAGCTCGTGATGCCGCGCCTCGGCGAAGCGGTCGAACCCCTGCGCGCCGAACCGGTCGTGCCCTGGTGGCGCGAGGTTGGCAAGCAGGTGCGCGGCAAGTCGAAGGTGGCCGAACCGGCGCCGATGACGCTGCCCAAAGAGATGCCCTGGCCGGTCGACTGAGCCGGGGCTCGGGCCATGCCGTTCGACATCTGGCGGTGATTTGCCCGATTGATCCACGGTTCATCGGCGCTGGTGCCGCCGACACTGCGCCTATGGTCAGCGCGCGGCCCGTGCGCACCCCAAGGAACAACACCATGAGCCTCGATCTTCACCGCGAACGCGCCTACTACCTTGCCCACCAGGACACCCTGTCGCAGCTCTACGGCGGCCAGTTCGTCGTCATCAAGGGCGAAGTGGTGCTGGGGGCCTATGACGACGCCACCTGGGCCGCGCCGCAGACACGCAAGCGCTACGCGGGCGGTGCTTTTCTCGTCGAAAAGGTCACCGCTGCCGCTTCACGCGCGGCCGAATACGCAGCCCGGTGAGCCCGTGCAACGGCCGTGTTGAGCCGTTGCCGCCCGCACCACGGGCCGCTCCTTTGAGGTAGGGTCGCGGCCATGCCGATGCCCACGCCGCCGTGCCACCCTCGATGGCCCTTGCCCGCCTTGCTGGTGCTGCTGGCGGCGGTGCTTGCCGGTTGTGCCTCGGGGCCGCCACGCGGTGGTTCGACCGCCTCGGCGCCGGCAAGCCGGCCGGCGCCGTCGTCCGAGCGTGACGGCGCCGAAGCCAACCCGCCGCCCGACCTGGCGCGGGTGCCCGATGCCGAACCGAAGCTCGAGCCAATCCGCAGCGGCGGCCCGAACAAGCCGTATGCGGTGCTCGGCCGCGACTACACCCCGATCACGCAAGACGCACCCTTCACCGAACGTGGCCTCGCTTCGTGGTACGGCCGCAAGTTCCATGGCCGGCGCACCGCCAGCGGCGAGGTCTACAACATGTACGCGATGACGGCCGCGCACCCGACGCTGCCGATCCCGAGTTATGCGCGCGTGCGCAACCCGGCCAACGGCCGTGAGGTGGTGCTGCGCATCAACGACCGCGGGCCGTTCCACCCCGGGCGCATCGTCGACCTGAGCTACACGGCGGCGCTGAAGCTCGACCTGCTGCGCGGCGTGGCGCCGGTGGAACTGCAGCGCATCACCTTCGACGACATCCGCACCGGCGCGTGGCGGCGTGAGGCCGAGCCGGTGCGGCTGGCTGAAGCGAGCAACGCGGCTTTGGCGCCGCCGCCGATGCCGGCGGCAGTGCCTGTGGTGCCCGAGCCCGTCGTGTCCGTTGCGTCCGTGCCGGTGGCCGAGGTCACGGCGCCTGCACCGGCGGTGTCTGCGCCGCTGGTCGACGCGACACCGGTCGCCGACGCCCCGGCCGCCCGCGCCTTCACCCAACCCGCGCGCGGTTTCTGGGTCCAGCTCGGCGCCTTCAAGCAGCGTGACGGTGCCGAGGGTTTTCACAAGCGCGTGAGCAGCGAAGCCGACTGGCTCGCGCCGTTGCTGGCGGTGTTCAGCGACGCGTCGGTGTTCCGCCTGCAGGCCGGGCCCTACCCGAGCCGCGACGAAGCGCGCGGCGTGGCCGAGCGGGTGCGCACGGCCTTGCAGCTCGTGCCGGTGATCGTGGAACGGCGTTAGCGCAGCATCATTTCGCGCGGAACACGATCTCTTTCATGCGCGCCAGCTTGGGCGAGACCACCGGCACCGTCAGCATCGTGCTGGCCACCGCCATCAGCAGCAGCGCGGTGAAGGTTTCGCTGGTGATGATCTGCTTGTCGAGCAACACGTTGGCGAAGATGATCATGATCAGCGCCTTGGTCTGAAGCAGCCAGCCGATCAGCGAGCTTTCGCCCGGCTGCCACTTCAGAACCCGCCCGGCCAGGTGCGTGCCGATCAGCTTGCCGCTGACCGACGCCAGCAGCAGCACGGCCGCGGCGATGAAGACCGCCGCGCCGCCCACGTTCCAGTTGGTGCGCAGGCCGGTGCTGAGAAAGAACACCGGCATCACGACCAGCAGCACGTGGCCGCGCAGCGCGTCCATCTGCTTCTGGTCGAACCAGTGTGAGTCCATGCTCGCGCCGGCGAGAAACGCGCCGACCATGAAGTGCAGGCCCGACCAGTCGGCGCCCAAGCCGCAGGCGGCGAGCCAGATCAGGCCGGCGTACCAGCGGTCGCGCTCGGGGATGGCGAGCATCAGCTTGCGAAAACCGTAACCCACCACCAGGAAGGCGAGCAGAAAGCCGCCTTGTTTGCCGACGCGCTCCCAGTCGAGCAGGATCAGTGCGAGCACACCCCAGATCGCGATGTCGTCGACGCTCGCGTAACGCAGGATGCGCTGGCCGATGGGCTGGCGCAGGATCTCGATCTTCTCCATCAGCAGGATCAGGATCGGCAGCGCCGTCACGGCACACGCCATGCCGATGCCGAGCACGAACTGCCAGCTCTGCCCTTTGGCGCCGACCCAGCCCGGGAACATCAGCATGCCGAGCGCCGCCACGCTGCCCAAGGCCAGCGGCACGCCGAGCGCCAGGCCGGCGGTGATGCCACTTTCGACGCGGTGTTCCCAGGCCTGGTGCAGGTCGAGCTCGATGCCGGCGACCCACACGAACACCATCACGGCCCACCACGCGATGCCGTTCAGGCTCTGGATCACCGGTGCGCTGAACACGAACTTGTAGTACTCGGGGAAGGCCGCGCCCAGCACGCCCGGCCCGAGCAGGATGCCGCAGATGATCTGCACCACCACCAGCGGCGCGAAGTACTCGGTGCGCCCGAGCCGCCAGATCAGGTAGGGTACGCTGAAGATGATCAGCATCGCGATCAGGAAGATTTCTGTGGTGCTCATGGGCGTACTGCGGAAGGCTGCACGGCGCAGCGAGATTCGTGTCCGGTCGGGCGGGCTCGAGTTTGCCACGCGTGCGTTGCCGTCCTTAAACTGCCGGCACCGAGCCCGGACCGAGGAGAACACCATGCGCCGAACCCCCTTCACCAAGCACCTGCGCCAGGGTTTGGCTGCCCTCTTCGCGCTGTGTCTTCTGCTGCCGCTGGCGCAGGCCCAGCGCATGCTCGAGCCGAGCGAATACCTGAAAGACCCGAAGTTCAAGGAGCTCTACGTCAAGGCGCTCGGCCCCAAGGCCAAGACACCCTGGCTCGCGAAGATGGACGGCCCGGCGCCCACGACCCGCAAGGTCCGCGTCGTCGGCAACGAGTTCGTGCTGGCTGCCTTCTGCAAGAACGGCGACTGCGGCGACAACAGCGCGGTGCTGCTCTACGCCGCCGACCGTGGCCAGCTCTACGGCACGATCTACGAGAAGGGCAAGACCACCGTGATCGGCGACCCGTCGCCTGGCCTGGCGATCGAGATCAACAAGCTCTGGAAGAAGGAGTGGCGGCAACAGTAGCGCGGCAACGGGTTTACGCCCATCGGCCGGCGCGGGCCGGCGTGCTTGAATCGGCCGGCCAACCCCGGAGACGCCGATGCACCGCACAACCACCTTCGCCCGCGCACTCGCCACCAGCGCACTGCTGTTCGCCACCCAGGCCGCACTGGCCGAGACCGTCAAGGTCGCCTTCATCGACGTGCTTTCGGGCCCGTTCGCCGCTGCCGGCGAGGGCTCGCTGAAGCAGTTGCGCGAAGTGGTGAGCCAGATCAACGCGCGCAGCGCGCCGAACGATCCGAAGTTCGAGGTGGTGCCCTTCGACGGCAAGGGCTCGCCGCAAGAGAGCGTCACGGTGCTCAAGTCGGCCACCGACCAGGGCATTCGTTACATCACCCAGGGCGGCGGCTCGGGCGTGGCCTTTTCGCTCGTCGACGCGCTGAACAAGCTGGCCGAACGCGAGCCGCAGAAGGCCACCGTGTTCCTGAACTACTCGGCGATGGACCCGGGCCTCACCAACGACCGCTGCAGCTTCTGGCACTTTCGCTTCTACCCGTCGAGCGAAATGAAGATCGAGGCGCTGACCACCTACTTCATGAAGCGGCCCGACATCAAGAAGGTGTACTTGCTGAACCAGAACTACACGCACGGCCAGCAGGTGTCGCGCGCGACGAAAGAGTACCTGGCGCGCAAGCGCCCCGACATCCAGATCGTCGGCGACGACTTCGTGCCGATCGCCACGGTGCGCGACTTCGCGCCCTACGTCGCGAAGATCCAGGCCTCGGGCGCCGACACCGTGGTCACCTCGAACTGGGGCAGCGACCTGGGCCTGCTGTTCAAGTCGGCGCGCGACTTCGGCCAGAACATCAACTTCTACACGATGAACGCCAACAACCCGAGCATCCCGGCCCAGATGGGCTCGTGGGGCGCCGAGAAGGTCGGCGTGATCTGGAACTGGGGCCACAACGCGCCCACGCCCGAGCTCGAGAAGATCTACGTCGACTACAAGAAGAAGACCGGCGACGACTTCATCTTCGCCGCGCACTGGAACAGCATGAACATGCTGCAGGCGGCGATGCGCAGTGCGAAGTCGACCGACGCCAAGGCAGTGGCCTTCGCGCTCGAAGGCATGAAGTACAAGAGCCCGGTCGGCGACATCGAGATGCGCAAGGCCGACCACCAGCTGCAGGCGCCGTTGTTCCTCGGCCTGTGGGCCAAGCAGGGCAGCAAGGGCGTGAAGTACGACGCCGAGAACACCGGCTACGGCTTCCGCTCCGAGGTGGTGTGGGACTCTTACGTCAGCTCGCAGCCCACTTCGTGCCAGATGCAGCGGCCGGCGCGCTGAGCGCGGCGGGGGCGTTCACTCCTCCCACTGAAACCGCGCAATCGCCAGCGCCGTGAACACGGCGGTGAAGCCGAGCATCACCAGCACCGGCATCGCCGCCGCCTCCAGCGGCAGCCCGCGCCAGGTCATCGCGTCGAGGCCGTCGATGGCCCAGCGTGTGGGCACGAACAGCGAGACCGTCTGCAGCCAGGCCGGGAAGATGAACGACGGCACCCAGGCGCCGCCCAGCATCACCAGCAGCAAGGTCGCCAGGATCGCCAGGCCGCGGGTCGCTTCGGGCGTCTTGCCGAGTGCCGCGATCAAGAGGCCGAAGCTCGCGGTCAGCAGCGCGAAGGCCACCAGCACGGCGACGAAGCCGATCACGCTGCCTTCGACGCGCACCTTGAACACGGCCATCGCCACGGCGTAGATCACCGCGAACACGATCAGCGCGATCAGCGCCGTGCTCGCGATGCGGCTGCCGAGCAGCTTGCTGCGCGACAGCGGCGCGGCGCGCAGGCGTTTCCACAAGCCGAGGCGGCGCATCAGCAGCAGCCCGACGGCCATGTCCACGCCCATCAGCAGGATGAACTGCACGCCCATGCCGGCGAAGGCGTGCGAATAGCTGTTGTAGTGGGTCTCGGGCTGCGAGCTGGCTTCGACTTCACGGGTGGTGAAGGGCACGCTGAAGCTCGCGCCGGCCGTAGCCGACGAGGCCGCACCGGGCGCGGGCGCCGCGCGTTCCTGCACCTTGGCGATGCTGTCGAACATGCTGACGAGCTCGTCGCGCTGGCCGGCTGGCATCTGCGGGTTCTTCAGCAGCTGCTCGCGCATGTCTTTCATCATCGAGCCGGCACCGCTCATCGCCGACTGGCTCACCACCTGCATCACGTGCTGCGTGAGCAGGCCGCGCACCAATGGCAACACCATCGACTGCGACGGGTCGTAGTTCAGCACGATCTGCGGTTTGTCGGCACCGCCGAAGAGCGCGTTGCCCGCCTTGGCGCCGAAGCCTGCGGGCAAGGTGACCGCAGCGCGCAGCTTGCCGGCCTTGACCTGCGCGAGGGCGTCGGCCTCGCTCGCTTCGCTGAGCGTGAGCGCGCTGTCGGCGCGCATCGCGGCGACGATCTTGGCCGAGAGTTCGCTCTTGTCGAGGTCGGTGACCGCGACCGGAATGTTCGCCGGCTTGTTGTCGTGGCCACCGAACAGGCTGCCGAAGAAAGCGGCGATCAGGATCGGTGCCGCGATGCTCATGATCACCGAGCGGCGGTTCGAGAAGTACAGCACCAGGTCTTTGCGCAGCAGCGCGATGAAAGCGTTCATGTCTCGTTGTCCTTGTGCGGTTCAGTCGCGAAGCTGGCGCCCGGTGAGCGCGAGAAACACGTCTTCGAGGTTGGCGCGGCCCGAGCTCAGGTGCCGCACCACGGCGCCACTGGCGCTCACGGCCTGCAGCACGGCGCTGGCGCTGCGGGTCAGGTCGTCGAGGCCGATGCTCAGGGTGCCGGCCTCGAACGCCACCTGCTTCACGCCGGCAATGGCTTGCAGCGCTACCAGATCGGGCGTGCCGTCGATGTCGATCGACAGCGTCTGCGCGGCGGGCAACACGCGCAGCAATTCGGCCAGCGTGCCGCTCGCCACCACCTTGCCGTGGTCGACGATGACGATGCGGTCGGCCAGCCGCTCGGCTTCTTCCATGTAGTGCGTGGTGTAGACCAGCGCCTTGCCGGCGCGCTTGAGCGCCTCCAGGTTGTCGAAGATCGCGTTGCGGCTCTGCGGGTCGACGCCGGCGGTCGGCTCGTCGAGCAGCAGCACGTCGGGGTCGTGCACCAGCGCGCAGGCGATGTTGAGGCGCCGTTTCATGCCGCCGCTGAAGGTGGCGGGTTGGTCGCGCGCACGGTCGGCCAGGCCGACCATCTCGAGCACCTCCATCGCGCGCTTCTTCAGCGTCGCTTTCGGCAGGTCGTAGAGCGCACCGAAGAGTTCGATGTTGGCCAGCGCCGGCAGGTCTTCGAACAGCGCCAGGTCTTGCGGCACGAGGCCGATGCGGCGCTTGAAGCCGAACTCGTCGGCCGCGAGGGTCACGCCGCCGACCGTCACCGAGCCGGCATCGGGGGTCGTCAGGCCGGCGATCATGCCGACGGTGGTCGACTTGCCGGCGCCGTTCGGGCCGAGCAGGCCCAGCACCTCGCCGGCACGCGCCGTGAGCGACACATCGGCCACCGCCGTGCGCTCGCCGTAGGCCTTGCGCAGCCCCTGCGCCTGAAGCACTTCGTTCATCCGCCGCTCCCCGAGTCTTGAATGGGGGCGATGCTACGCAGCGCCGCCACAGCCGCTGTCGGGCTGCGACGAATCGCCAGCGCGGTGGCGCCAATAGCCGCTCAGCGGCGCGAGTGGAGGGCGGCGCGCTGCCGCTGCAGGAAGTGCCGCACGGCCGGGTCGGCTTCCAGGCCGATGGCCCGCACGTAGGCCGCGTCGGCTTCGGTGCCGGCACCACTGCGGGCGAGCAGGCCGGCACGCGCGGCCCAGTAAGGCTGGTAGTCGGCCAGGCGCGCATCGCCGGCAACGGCGTCGAGCGCCGCGAGACCTGCGCCGGCGCCTTGTGTCTCGGCCAGCACCACGGCGCGGTTGATCGCGACCACGGGTGAGCCGGTCAACGCGGCGAGCGCGTCGTAGAGCTGCACGATCGCGGGCCAGTCGGCGCGGCCGGTGCGGCGCCGGATCACGTGGGCCGACTGCACGGCCGCTTCGAGCTGGTAGCGCCCGATCGTGGCCATCTTGCTGGCACGCAGCAGCAAGGACTCGGCGGCGTCGATCTGCGCCGCGTTCCAGAGGGCCGGGTCCTGGTCGGCGAGCGGCACGTAAGCGCCCGCCGCATCACGCCGCGCACCGCGGCGCGCCTGCGCGTGCAGCATCAGCGCGAGCAGGCCCAGCGCTTCGGGTTCGTCGGGCAGCAGCGTGGCCACCAGTTCGCCGAGCCAGATGCCCTCGTCGGCCAGGTTTCGGCGCCGGGTTTCGGTGCCGGCGGGGTCGGACCAGCCTTCGGTGAAGGTGGCGTAGATGGCTTCGAGCACGGCGTCGAGCCGGCCCGGCAGATCGTCGTGTTCGGGCAGGCGGAACGGCACGCCCGCGCGCTTGATCTTGGCCTTGGCGCGCACCAGGCGCTGGCCCATCGTGCTCGGCGCCACGAGAAAGGCCGACGCGATCGCCGCCGCGTCGAAGCCAAGAATGGTCTGCAGCATCAGCGGCGCGCGCACGCCCGCTTCGATCGCGGGGTGCGCGCAGGCGAACATCAACAGCAGCCGGTCGTCGGGGATCGCGCGCTGCGCGTCGGGGTCGGAAGCGAGGTCGGCGATCAGCAGCAGGTCGGCGGCCGACTCGTCGTGCGTCTTGCGGCGCCGCGCGGCGTCGATCAACGAGCGCTTGGCGGCCGTCATCAGCCAGGCTTCGGGGCTGTGCGGCACGCCGTTCGCGGGCCAGTCACGCAAGGCCGACTCGAACGCGGCGGCGAGCGCGTCTTCGGCCGCCGCCACGTCGCGCGTGCGCGCCGACAGGTACGCGACGAGCTTGCCGTAGCTGCGCCGCGCCGCTGTTTCGGCGGCCGCGGCAGCAGCGTCGGACGAGGGGTTCACATCTCCCAGATCGGCCGCACTTCGATCGTGCCGTAGCTCGAGGTCGGGCAACGTGCGGCCCAGGCCAGCGCGGCGTCGAGGTCGGGCACGTCGATCAGGTAGTAGCCGCCGAGCTGCTCGCGGGTTTCGGCATACGGGCCGTTGAGCACTTCGGTCTTGCCGCCACGCACCCGCACCGAGGTGGCGTCGGTGCTCGGGCGCAGCCGCTCACCGGCCTGCAGCGCGCCGGCCTTCACCAGCGCTTCGGTGTAGGCGCCGTAAGCCTGCATCAGCTTGCCGGTGTCTTCGGGCGACATCTTGTCTTCTTCGGTTTCGCTGGCGTAGATGCTCAGAAGGTATCTCATGGTCTTTGCTCCGTGGTCGACACGGCACCATGCCGCATCTGTGCCTTGACGTTCGGGTGGCGCCGGTTTCGACAGCTCATCGAAGAATTATTCAGCAGCGGCAGCGCGCGCCACCGATGTTTCCCAGACCCTCGGGCCGCCCATGAACTAGGGCTGGCACCTGCGGTGCCACGCGCCCATGATGCGCTCCCCGAGGGCGCGCGCCCCTGCCACGCATGGACCCGACATGGCCAGCAGCGAGACGATCGATCCTGCGATGAACCCGTCGATGGCGCCGGTCACGCTGTTCTACAGCTATGCGCACGAAGACGAAGGCCTGCGCGACGAATTGCAGGGTCACCTGAAGATCCTCGAACGGCGCGGCCTGCTCGCGCCCTGGCACGACCGCAAGATCGTGCCGGGGCAAGACTGGTCGCAGCAGATCGACAAGAACCTGCGCGCAGCCGAGCTGGTGCTGCTGCTCGTCAGCAAGGACTTCATCGAGTCCGACTACATCATGGGCACCGAACTCGGCGCCGCGATGCAGCGTCACGTGGCGCGGCAGACGGTGGTGGTGCCGATCGTGGTGCGCGCGGTCAACCTCGACCCCGAAGACGCCGAAGACCTGCCCTTCCTGAAGCTGCAAGGCCTGCCCACCGACCTTCGCCCGGTGACCTCATGGTCGAACCGCGACGAAGCCTGGACCGACGTGGCCAAGGGCCTGCGCGCGACCGTGAAGGGCATCCGCGAACGCCGGCCGCCGGTGGTGCGGGCGCCGCCATCATCCGCACCGTCTTTCGATTTCGGAAGCCCGTCGGCACAGCCCGCTGCAGCCGACCCGTTCGAGGCCTTTGCCGGCGAACGCAGTGTCATCCGGCCCCGCCCGACACCGGCCCCCGCCGGTGCGGCCCCGCCCGACCCGGTGCTCGACCGGCTGCTCGCGGCGGTCTCGCATCAGGTCGACGAGGCGGGTCGCCTGCGCCAGGCGCCGCGCCTGACCGGCACCGCCGCACGCGTGCTGCAGGAAGGTGTGCAAACGCTGATCGACCTGCCCGAGCAGAAGCGGGTGCTGTGGGTCGACGACCGGCCCGAAGGCAACCGCTACGAAACGGCGGTGCTGGCCAAGCTGCAGATCGAGGTCGTCACGGCGCTGAGCACGCAGCAGGCCCTGCTGCGCATTGAGAGCGACGCCGAAGGCTTCGACCTCGTGATCACCGACTGGGAGCGTGACGGCGAACCCGTGGCGGCGGGCTTGAGCCTGCTGGCCGCGCTGCGTGAGAAACAGCAGTCGCTGCCCGTCATCTTCTACCATGGGGCACGCGGCACGCAGCGCGCCGAACGGGCCGCGCAGGCCTTGCTGGCAGGGGCCTTCGGCGAGGCCGTGGTGCCGGCCGAACTGATCGCGCAGGTGGGCAAGGCCCTGGCGGGCTGACCACTGCAGCCCGCCGGCCCGGCGCACGAATTTCACAGGAGCGAGACATGGCCACATCGGCGCAAGACATCACCTTCATCATCCCCGGCAAGCCGCAGGCGGCCGGCGCGGCGACACGTGGCACGGCCAAGGCGTCGGTGCTGGTCGGCACGCAGCGGGGCGGTGGCGACGCGGTGCGCGTCACAGCGCGCCCGGGTGACGACGTGGTGGTGCTCAGCATCGCCAACGGCCCCACGCTGGTGCTGCACCCGGAAGACGCCCGCGACCTGATGCGCGCGCAGAGCGCTGGCGCCACGCGCAGCGCGGTCAATGCGGCGAGCGACAGCGAAGTGGTGGTCTCGCCGCAGCTCGGCTGGCCCGGCCTCGAAGCCGGCGCCACGCGCGGTGCCACGCGCGGCTGGATGGGGCAGGCGGTGCTGAGCGCGTTCGAGGTCGTCACCGGCCTCGCCAAAGACCCGGCCGCCAAGCTCGCTGCGGCCGCGGTCACGAAGAAGGTCGACGGCGCGGTCGATGCCGGCGTGTACGAACTCTCGCCCGATGCCCTGACGGCGCTCAAGGGCAGCGGCCGCAAGCGCGACGCCGTGCCCGCTGCGGCCGATGGCGGCCCGCTGCTGGTGTTGATCCACGGCACCTTCGTCGACACGGCCCAGACCTTCGGCAAGCTCTGGGCCCTCCACCCGCAGACCGTGCGCGAGCTGTTCGCGCACTACGCCGGCCGTGTCTACGCACTCGACCACCCGACCATGGGCGCGAGCCCGATCACGAACGCGCTGACGCTCGTGCGTGCCATGCCGGCCGGCGCGCGCCTGCACCTCGTCACGCACTCGCGCGGTGGTTTGGTGGCCGAGGTGCTGGCGCGTGCGTGTGGTGGCAAGCCGCCCACCGCCGACGAGCTGGCGCTGTTCGCCGGGGCCGACCGGGCCCAGCAGAAAGCCGACCTGATCGCGCTCTCGAAAGAAGCGATCGCCAAGGGCCTGCGCATTGAACGTGTGGTGCGCGTGGCCTGCCCGGCCCGTGGCACGCTGCTCGCGTCGAAGCGTTTCGACGCTTACCTGTCGGTGCTGAAGTGGGGTTTGGAGCTCGGCGGTGTGCCGGTCGCGCCGCAGCTCGTCGACTTTCTGCACGAAGTGGCGCGGCGCCGCGCGAAGCCCGACGAACTGCCCGGCATCGAAGCCATGATGCCCGAGAGCCCGATGGTGAAGTGGCTCAACGGCGGCAGCGACAGCTTGCCGGGCGAGTTGCGCGTGATCGCCGGCGACATGGAAGGCGACTCGATCGGTTCGTGGGTCAAGACGCTGCTGTCCGATGCCTTCTACTGGACCGACAACGACCTCGTGGTGCAGACCCGCTCGATGTACGGCGGCGCGCCGCGTGCGGCCACCGCCAGTGGCGCCGGCGCAAGCTTCCTGCTCGACCGCGGCGCCAAGGTCTCGCACTTCAACTACTTCGTCAACGAGCGCACCGTCAAGGCGATCACGAGTGCGCTGTTCGAGGCCGCGCCCGACGACTTCTCGGTGATCGGCCCGCTCTCGTGGGCCGGGCAGGACGCGAGCGGCACGCGCGCGGCGCGTGCCGTGGCCCGCTCGCGCGGCGCGGAAGGCAGCGCGGCGGCCGACCGACCGGCGGTGTTCGTGCTGCCCGGCATCCTCGGCTCCAACCTCAAGCTCGACGGCAAGCGCATCTGGCTCGGCTTCCGCTTCATCAACGGCCTGAAGAAGCTCGCGTGGGACCCGGCCACCGCCAACCGAGTCGAACCCGACGGCCCGATCGGCATGGTCTACGACGACCTGATCGAGCGCCTGGCCGACACGCACGAGGTGATCCCGTTCGCCTACGACTGGCGCCGCCCGGTCGAAGACGAAGCGCGCCGGCTCGCGGTGGCGGTCGACGCCGCGCTCGCCGCGCGCAACGTGAGCCAACAGCCGGTGCGCCTGATTGCGCACTCGATGGGCGGCCTGGTCGCGCGCACCATGCGCCTCGAAAAGCCGGAAACGTGGCAGAGGATGATGGCGCGCGAAGGCGGCCGCCTGCTGATGCTGGGCACACCCAATGGTGGCTCGTGGGCCCCGATGCAGACGCTCTCTGGCGACGACAACTTCGGCAACGCGCTGGTCGCTTTCGGTTCGCTGTTCGACAACGGCGGCACGCGCAAGATGATGGCCGGCATGCCCGGCTTCATCCAGCTCCAGGCCGCGCTGCTCGACCCGAACCTCGGCCTCGACAAGGCCACCACCTGGCAGAAGCTCGCCGACGACGACATGGCGGCGCTGCGCGACCGCAGCCTGTGGCACGACGAAGGCTCGCAGCGCACCATCTACGAGTGGGGCGCGCCACCGCAAGACGTGCTCGACCAGGCCGTGAAGCTGCGCCGCCGCCTCGACGCGCAGGCCGAAGCGCTCGGCCCCGACGCGCAGAAGATGCTGCTCGTGGTGGGCCACGCCGCGTTCACGCCGGCCGGTTTCACGCAGACCTCCGACGGCCTCGAATACCTCGACACCCCCGACGACGGCGACGGGCGCGTGCCTCTGCAGAGCGCGCTGCTGCCCGGCGTGCGCACCTGGAAGCTCGACGCCGAACACGGCAAGCTGCCTGACGAATCGAGCGCCTTCGCGGCCTACATCGAGCTGCTCACGACCGGCGACACCCGCCAGCTCGAGGCCTACGTGCCGGCCGCGGCCGGAACCCGCGGCGCGGGCGGTGCTGCCGCCGCCACCACGGCGCTGGTGCGCAGCCGTCCTTCGCGGGGCCTGCAGTCGTCGAGCCCGCCGGCCAGCGTGGCCGAGGTGCTGGGCGCGGCGCGTGCTGGTGCCGAGGCGCGGCGCGGCCGTGGCAAGAGCACGGCGCTGCGCGTGTCGGTGCTCAACGGCGACCTGAAGTTCGTGGGCCAGCCGCTGATGGTCGGCCACTACCGCTCGATCGCACTCACCGGCACCGAATGGGTCGTCGACGGGCTCGTGGGCCACGCGATGAGCAAGTCGCTCGCCGCCGGCCTGTACCCCGACGCGACCGGCTCGCACCAGATCTTCGGCAACGTGCGCAAGGACCCGAACAACCCGTTCGTGATGGCGCGCCCGCAGGCGGTGGTCGTGGCGGGGCTCGGCGACGAGGGCAAGCTGCGCGCCAGCGAGCTCGTCTACACCGTGCGACAGGCGGTGCTGGCCTACGCGCAAAGAGTGGCCGAACAGGGCGGCGACGCGCAGTTCGAACTCGCCGCGACATTGATCGGCAGCGGCGGCAAGGGCATCTCGCCGGGCAGCGCGGCGCAGCTCATCGCGCAGGGCGCCTTCGAAGCCAGCCAGAAACTGCAACAGGGCGGCTGGCCGCAGCTGGGCCGCCTGATCTTCGTCGAGTTCTACCTCGACCGCGCCAGCGAGGCCTGGCGCTCGTTGCAGGTGCAGGCCATCGCCACGCCGAACCAGCTCGAACTGGTGGGCCTGGTCACCTCGGGTGACGGTGCGTTGCGGCGCTCGCTCGACTCGAGTTACCGCGGCGCGGCCTACGACCTGATCAGCGCGCTCAGCGTGGCCGGCAAGAACGGCCAGCCCTGCATCGAGTACGTGCTCGACACCCGCCGCGCCCGCACCGAGGTGCGCGCGGTGCATGCGCAGGGCACGCTGCTGAGGGAGCTGGTGGCCAAGGCTTCGAACGACGAGAACCGTGACTCGCAGATCGGCCGCACCCTCTTCAAGCTGCTGGTGCCGGTGGAGATGGAGCCCTTTCTCGGCGGCACGACCGAGATGCTGATCGAGCTCGACAGCGGCTCGGCCGTGATCCCCTGGGAACTGCTCGACACCGACGCGCCGGCCCAGAGCGGTGGCGACGCCCGGCCCTGGGCCATCCGCAGCAAGTTGCTGCGCAAGCTGCGCACCAACGAGTTCCGCGCCCAGGTGTCTGACGCGAACGCCGACGACAGCGTGCTCGTGATCGGCGAACCCAAGTGCGACAACCCCGACTACCCGCCGCTGCCGGGCGCGCGCGCCGAGGCGATCGCGGTCGTGAACCGGCTGACCAGCGGTGCCGACGGCATCCCCGCGGCCAAGCTGCGTTCGCTCGTCAGCGGCGAAGACGACGCGCGCAGCATCATCAACGCGCTGTTCGAGCGCCCCTATCGCGTGGTGCACGTGGCCGGCCACGGCCAGCTCGGCATCGACGGCGGCGTGGTGCTCTCGGGCAACACCTTCCTCGGCGCGGCCGAGATCAAGGCGATGCGCGTCGTGCCCGAACTCGTGTTCCTGAACTGTTGCCATCTCGCCGGCCGCGACGCCTCGACCACGCTCAAGCCTTACGACCGCGCGACCTTCGCCGCCAACATCGCCGAAGCGCTGATCGAGGTCGGCGTGCGCTGTGTCATCGCCGCCGGCTGGGCCGTGGAAGACGAGCCGGCCGAAACCTTCGCGACCACCTTCTATTCGGTGCTGCTGCGTGGCGAACGTTTCATCGACGCCGTGGCCGCGGCACGCGAAGCGGCCTGGCGCGACAACCCGCAAGGCAACACCTGGGCCGCCTACCAGTGTTACGGCGACCCGGGCTGGACCTGGAGCCGCGGTGGCGCCGACGCGCAGCGCCCGGCCCCGCCGGTGGGCGACGAGTTCATCGGCGTGTCGTCGCCGGTGGCGCTCGCGCTCGCGCTCGAGACACTCGCGATCCGCAGCCGCTTCGGCCCGGCCAAGGCCGAAGCGCAGCGCGACAAGCTGCGTTTTCTCGAATCGAAGTTCGCGCCCGAGTGGGGCCACATGGGCGCCGTGGCCGAAGCCTTCGGTCTGGCGTATGGGCAGGCGAAAGACAGCGTGAAAGCGATCGAGTGGTACCGCGTGGCGGTGAACTCGGCCGACGGCAGCGCTTCGTTCCGCGCCGCCGAACAGCTCGGCAACGAGTTGGCGCGTTGCGGCGAGAAGCTGAGCGACGAAGCCGCCGCGCGCCACATGATCGAGGAAGGCATCGCCCAGCTCGGCAAGCTCGTGGCGCTGCAGGCCACGGTCGAACGCGAAAGCCTGCTCGGCTCGGCCTGGAAGCGGCTGGTGCTGCTCGAAAGCCGTGCCGGCCGCGACGCCGCTTCGCTCGCGGCGCTCGAGAAGATGGTCGTGCACTACGCCCACGCCGAACAGCTGGCGTGCCAATCGAACGCCGACAACCTCTACTACCCGGCCAAGAACGGCATCAGCGCCGAACTGCGGCTCGCGTTCCTGCAGAAGCGCGCGCCGAAGCTCACCGAAGCGCGGCTGAGCGTGGTGCGCGAGTCGCTCGACAAGGCCGCGACTGAGCGGCCCGACTTCTGGTCGGTGGTCGGGCAAACCGAGCTGGCCTTGCTCGAAGCGCTGGCCCAGGGCCGCCTCGCCGGCTCGGCGCCGGCGCTGATGGAGGCGGCGCGTGAACTCAAGGCGCGCGTGCCGGCCACGTCGAGCTGGGATTCTGTCTACACCGAAGCGCGCTTCACGCTCGAGCCCTACCAGGCGGTGGCCGGCAGCACCGAACAGCGCGCGGCCGCCGAGATCCTGAAAGGCTTGAAGGTGCTGGCTTCATCATGAAACCGACCGACTCGGCCGCGCCCGACGTCTTCATCAGCTACGCCCGCAAGAACCGGCCCGTGGCCGAGCAACTGGCCGAAGGCTTGGGCGCGAGCGGCCTGCAGGTCTGGTGGGACAGCGACCTCACGGCCGGCAGCGAGTTCGCCGCGGTAATCGAGAGCAAGCTGCAGGGCGCGGCGGTCGTGATCGTGCTGTGGTCGGCCGACTCGGCACGTTCGTCGTTCGTGCGCGACGAATCGTCGCGCGCGCTGAAGCACGACAAGCTGCTGCCGGTGCGCATCGAAGACATCGAGCTGCCGCTCGGCTTCGGCCAGTTGCACACGCTCGACCTGCTCGACTGGGAAGGTGACGCCGACGACGACGCGTTCGAGAAGCTTCTGCTCGAAGTGCAGCAGCGCCGCCAGCGCACGCCGCGCGGGCTGCTCGCCACGCCGCTGCCGCCGCCACGGCGCTGGCCGCGCCGCTCGTCGTGGATGGCCGGTGGTGCGCTGGTGCTGGCCGGTGCCGGTGGCGTGGCCTGGTACCTGCACGACCAGCAGGAGCAGGCCGCGACCGAAGCGCGCGAGGCGCAGGCGCGGGCCGACAAGCTGCAGCGCGAGGAAGCGCGCCGCATCGACGCCATCAAGATCGAAGCCGAGCGCCATTTCCGCGCCGGCCTCGACGCCCACATCGCCGACGTGCCGCAGCTCGAAAAGGCGCTCAACGAGTACCTGAGTTCGATCGAGCGCCGGCCGGGGCACGCGCGAGCGCACTACTACCTGGCCCACATCTACGCGCAGACCGGCCGGCCAGCCGATGCGCTGGAATCGTTCAAGCTCGCGCTGGCCGGCACCGAAGCGCTGCTCGACCGCGGCCAGCGCGCCGAGGCCGAAAAGCAGGTGCTCGCGCTGGCACCGGTGGAAGGGGAAAGTGCCCCCGTCACCCGGCCGCCGGTGCCCGACCCGGCGCTGGCGGCCGCGAGTCGGCCCGCACCGCCTGCACCCGGCGGCACGGCCGTGGCGGCAGCGCGTCCGGCGCGCCCCGACGCGCTCGACCCCGGCATCGTGACCCGTTCGATCAGGCCCGGCAGCGCAGCGCGCCCGACCCCACCTGCGCCTGCCGTGGTGGCGGCGGCCCCGGTGTTGCCGCGCCAGCCGCCGCGCAGCGACCCGCCTGCCGCAGCGCTCACGCCACTCACGGCGAGCGTCGAAGCCTTGTTCGACGACAACAAGGAGGCCCGGGTCACCGCGACCACGCGTCTGGTGCTCGACCCGCAGGCGCTCTCAGACGCCGTGCCGCTGGCCGTCGACAAGGCCTTGCAGGTCTTGAAGGCCAACCCGGCGACGCTGAGCGCGAGCGCCGCTTCGGGCGTGGTGAACACGCTGGTGCTGCTGCAAAGCGCCTTGCCCGGCACGCTGCAGGTCAACCGCGGGCCGATCGGGCAATTGCTGGCCGCGGCCGAGCCGCGCGGCGACTACACCGCGCAGCAGGCCGGCAAGGTGCGCGTGCTGCTTCAGCAGGCGCAGGCCCGCCATCCGCTGGCCTACATCCAGATCGCCAGCGAGGCGCAGCGCCCGATGGCCGAGGTGCTGGCCGCGAAGATGCGCAGCTTCGGCTACGACGCGCCGGCGATCGAGCTCGTGGGCGCCCGCGCGCCCGAGGCCACGCAGGTGCGTGTGCAAGGCAAGAGCGACCGCAGTTATGCACGCTGGGTCACCAAGGCGGTCGCCGAAGTCATCGAGGCGCGGCCGGCCGTGAGCGATCTGCGCAACGCGAAACCCGGCGTCGACACCTACGAGATCTGGCTCGGCCGCCAGTTGTGCGCACCGGGCGGGCGCGTGCCGCCAGCCTGCACCCGCGCGTAGGACGGCAACTACGAGGCCAGGCGGCGGTGTCCGCTGGCTCGCAGGTGGGCGTGCTGCCCATACTGCCCGCTCCGTCATTGCGAACGAACACCCCATGAACACATTGCTGAGAAGAACAGTCGCCGCGGCCGTTGTCGTGATGGCCGCACCGGCCTTCGCCCAGGTCACCTTCCACGAACGTGAGGGGTTTCAGGGCCGCATCTTCACGACCGAACGCCCGGTCGCCAACTTCGAGCGCTACGGGTTCAACGACCGAGCGTCTTCAGTCGTGGTGCTGCGTGACCGCTGGGAGGTCTGCAGCGACGCCCAATACCGTGGCCGCTGCGTGGTGCTGCGCCCCGGCCGCTACGAATCGCTCGCGGCCATGGGCCTGAACGACCGTGCTTCGTCGGCCCGCATCATCAGCACCAACGCGCGCATTCCCGACAACCGCTACGCGCCGATGCCGGTGCCGGTCTACGACAACCACCGCCGCCCGAACGAGCGCCTGTACCAGGCCGACGTGACCTCGGTGCGCGCCGTGCTCGGGCAGCCGCAGCAGCGCTGCTGGGTCGAGCAGGAACAGGTCGTGCAGCAGCAACGTGGCGACGTGAACGTGGGGGGTGCCATCCTCGGCGCGGTGCTCGGCGGCGTGCTCGGCCACCAGGTGGGTGGCGGGCGCGGCCAGGACATCGCCACCGCCGGCGGTGCCGTGGCAGGTGCTGCAGTCGGCGCCAATGTGGGCCGTGGCAGCAACGGGCAGGCCGTGGTCACGCGCGACGTGCAGCGCTGCACCAACGTGCCGAACCAGGCGCGGCCCGACTACTGGGACGTGACCTATGTCTTCCGCGGGCGCGAGCACCACATCCAGATGGTCAACCCCCCGGGGCGCACCGTCACCGTGAACCGGCTGGGCGAACCGAGGGCGTAGCAGAATCGCGCTCCATACCCTGGAGCGCGAAGCATGCAACGACGTGATGTTCTGAGTCTTTCGGCGCTGGCTTTCGCGGCCGGCCGCAGTGCGCACGCCCAAGCGCCGGCGGGCGAGGGCCGCGTGCTCACACGAGTCGACACTGCGCTCGGCGCCTTCGTGATCGCCGTCGACACGGCGCGTGCGCCACTCACCGTGGCCAACTACCTCGCGTATGTCGACCAGCGCTGGCTCGACGGCGGCGCGGTCTACCGCATCGTGACGCCGGCCAACCAGCCGGCCGACACGCCGCACAAGATCCAGGTGGTGCAGTGGGGCATGGACCTGCCCGACGGCAAGGAACCGCCGCGCCCACCCATCGAACATGAGACCACGCAGCAGAGCGGGCTGCTGCACCGCAACGGCACGGTCTCGATGGCGCGCAGCACGCCGGGCACGGCGGCCAGCGAATTCTTCATCTGCATCGGCGACCAGCCCGAGCTCGACTTCGGCGGCGGCCGCAACCCCGACGGCCAGGGTTTCGCCGCGTTCGGGCAGGTGGTCGAAGGCATGGCCGTGGTGCAGGCGATCTACCGCAAGGCACAGACCGAGCAATATCTCAAGGCCCCGATCGCGGTGCGCAGCGTGAAGCGCGTGGCGGCCGCGCGTTGAGGCCGCTGCTCTGCCAAACTTGCCGGCCCACCACCACGCACACGCCACGATGAGCACGATCTGGAAACAACCCGCCACGGTCGAGATCCTGACCGCGATGCACGTCGACACCGCCGTCGCCTTGCTCGGCATCGAGTTTCTGGAGGTCGGCGACGACTTCATCCGTGCCCGCGTGCCGGTCGATTCGCGCACGCGCCAGCCGGTCGGCATTTTGCATGGCGGGGTTTCGGTGGTGCTCGCCGAAACCCTGGGCTCGTGCGGCGCGGCGTTCGCCTCGCCCGCCGGGCACCGGTCGGTGGGGCTCGACATCAACGCCAACCACCTGCGCAGCGTGTCCGAGGGCTGGGTGACGGGCGTCGCGCGGCCGGTTCATGTGGGCCGCAGCACGCACGTGTGGCAGATCGACATGCACAACGACAAGGGTCAGCCGACCTGCGTCTCGCGCATCACGATGGCGATCCTCTCGCCGCGCTGAAGCGGGGGGTGGTTCAGCCCGCGTAGCCGAGCACCGCGAAGAAGTGGCAGGCGCTGCCACCGAGCACGAACAGGTGCCACACGAAGTGCGCGTACTTGATGCGCGAGTCGTAGAGAAACACCACGGCGCCGGCGGTGTACGACACGCCCCCGGCGATCAGCCACGCCAGGCCGGCGCCCGGCATGCGGGCCAGCAGCGGCGCCGCGGCGACCACCGCGACCCAACCCATCGCCACGTACAACCCGGTCGACCAGAGCGGGTGCTTCAGACGGTTGAGCAGCTTGGCCGCCACGCCGAGCGCGGCCATCGCCCACACCACGCCGAACAATGACCATCCCCAGCCGCCGCGCAGCACGCCGAGCACGAAGGGCGTGTAGCTGCCGGCGATGAACAGGTAGATGGCGGCGTGGTCGCAGCGGTTGAGCAGGTCCTTCGCACGCCCGGCCGGCACGGCGTGGTACACGGCCGAGACGAAGTACAGCAGCATCATCGTGGCCGAGAACACGCACACGGCCACGTTGTTCATCGTGCTGCCGTTGCCTTGCGAGAAGCCCAGCAACACCGGCAGCGACGCCACGGCCAGCAGGAAGCCGATGCCATGGCTGATGCTGTTGGCGATCTCTTCGCCCCAGGTCTGGGGCCGGTCGGTGACGAGGGGCAGCTTGGGCATGGCGGGCGCGGGCAGGGCTTGAGCAGTCATGGTCATTGAACTCGCGATGAATGCTGCTCGCCATCCCCTTCCCGGGGGAGCAGAAAAGACAGGCTTCAACGTCCGCCGGTCACGTCGACGATCGAGCCGGTGGTGTAGCTTGCGGCGTCGGACATCAGCCAGACGATCGCCTGCGCCACTTCGTCGGCGCTGCCGGCACGCTGCATCGGCACCAGCGGCGCCATCTGCTTGGCGCGGTCGGGCAGGCCGCCCGAAGCGTGGATCTCGGTCTCGATGATGCCCGGGCGCACCGCATTGACACGGATGCCTTCGAGCGCCACTTCTTTCGCGAGGCCCATCGTGAACACGTCGATCGCGCCCTTGGCCGCGGCGTAGTCGACGTACTGGCCGGGCGCACCGATGCGCGACGCGGCCGACGACAGATTGACGATCGCGCCGCCCTGGCCGCCGTGCTTCGTCGACAGGCGTTTCACCGCTTCGCGCGCACACAGGAAACTGCCGAACACATTGATCGCGAACATACGCTGCAGGCGTGGCAGGCTCATGACATCGACTCGCGCCTGCACGTCGACCACGCCGGCGTTGTTGACCAGCGCGCCGAGCGGCGGCAACTCGCGCTCGATGGTGGCGAACATCGCAAGCACCTGCGCTTCGTCGGACACGTCGGCCTGCACGGCGAGCGCGCTGCCGCCGGCCGCGCGGATCTGCGCGACGATGGCCGCCGCCGGGGCTTCGCCGCTGGTGTAGTTCACCGCCACCGCCCAGCCGTGCTGCGCGCACAGCAGCGAGGTGGCGGCGCCGATGCCCCGGCCGCCGCCGGTGACGAGAACGGTGCGCTTCGGGGTCGTGTTCACGCTCATGGTCGATTCACCTCGTGTGTTCGCGGGCTCACTCTTCGGCCTCGCCCTTGTCGCCGGCCTCGTCGGAGCCCGACTTCTCGAGCGCCTTCTTGTCGAGCAGCGGCTTCAGTTTGCCCAGGCCGTCGATGAAAGCGTCGTTGGCGACCGGCCCGACGAGCCGCACCGCCGGTGGGAACAGGTGGTTCATATACAGCTCTTCGCCGAGCTGGTCGGTGCGCTGCTGGTTGAACCACAGCGTCAGGGCCACGCCGGTCACGGCGCATGCCACCGCCGCCCAGCGCAGGCCGCGCTGGCGCGCCGGCTCGACCGCGAGCAGGTGGAAGTACAGCGCCGCCGCACCGACGATGTAGCTGCCGACGAAGCCGAAATCGCTCAGCCAGGGCCACGACAGCGCGAACGCCAGCAATGGCGGCAAGGCGCCGGCGACGAGCCACGCGATGCTGGCGAACAGAAACACCCGCAGGTGCCAGCCGAAGCGCGCCTGGTGCGTGAAGGTCTTGGTCAGCAGCGCCCAGGCGCCACACCAGATCAAGGCCCCTGCGACGGTGCTGAGCAGCGTCGCGCCGACCGCGCGGCCCAGGCCGTCGGCATCGGTCTCGAGGTAGGTGTTGAACAGCATGCCGGCCAGCAGCACCAGCGCCGCCGCCAGCACCGGCACCAGCCTCTGGCGCAGCGGCGCCACCACGGCCAGCGGCAGCTCCGGCGCGAGCGTGTGGCCGGGCAGGCGCAGGCGCAGCCGGGTGCGGCCGGCGCTGAACTCGGGCGCGTCGCCGCTCGGCGCGATCGGCTGGCGGGTGCCGGCCGGGAGCTTCTTCGCGCCGAACTGCACGCCGTTCTTCGTGTCGAGCACCTGCAGCTCGAGCCCGTTCTCTTCGAGCGCGAGCGACAGGTGTTCTGCAGCGACGTGGGCGTCGCTCAGCACCAGGTCGTTGCCCAGGGCGCGCCCGATGCGCAGCGGCCAGTGCCGCACGCCGATCGACTGGCGCACCTGGCCGTCGCGGTCGAGCACTTCGAGCAGGGCCAGCACGTTGTCGGCGCCGCTCATTTCACCCACCCGTAAGCGTCGATGTAATGGCGCGCGAGTTTCTGCGCGTTCTCGAAGCTCAGGCCCTGCGCGTCGAAGCGGCCCTGCACACCCGACTGCGTCTGGTCGAGCGTGGCGACGAGCACCGACACGTCGTAGAGCTGCGGCAGCTTCTTGTAGGCGCGCAGGCAGACCACCGCGCGCAGTGGCAGGCCGCCGCGTTCCACATAAGCCTCGTGGCATTGCGGTTTGGTCTGGTGGCCGGCCCGCAGCCGCACGAACGACTCGTTGCGAAAGCTCGCCGAGTACCGCGCCGCGAAGCGCAGCGTGCCGAGCTTGGCGCCGTCGTAGCTTTCATGGCGCAGGCTGATCGCGCCGGTGGTGTAGTCGCCCACGTAGATGCGCGTGTCCATCACGCAGTCGGAGCGTTCGAGGTCGAGCCCACCGGTGCGCGACGGCTCGCTGCTGCCCCAGCAGCGCATGAACTGGTCGCTCGGAACCGGCACCTTGTAGCGCGGGTGGGTTGCGCTCTTGAAGCCTTGCTGGATGAAGCGCTCGGTCAGCGCGGCCTGGTGCTGCATCAGCTGGTCGGTGACCACACCGTAGGCGGCGGTCTTGATCGGCGCCGCTTCGCGCCCGCGCTTGAGCAGGGCCGCCGCGAAGCTCGCCGGCACCAGAAAGCTCACCTGCTCGCCGTCGACCCGCCGCGCCACGTTGACGCCGATGACGCGGCCTTCCTGGTCGAGTGCGGGCCCGCCGCTCATGCCGCCGCTGAGCGCGCCGCCGAAGAAGATCTGCGGGTAGAAGCTGCGCTTGACCAGGCCGTTGTAGTTGCCCTCGGTGACCGCGAAGCCCACGTCGAGCGGGTTGCCGAGCGAGTAGATGCGCTCGCCTTGCGCCAGCGCCTGGGCTTCGGGGCGAAAGGGCAGCGCTTCGAAGGCGGGGCGCGTGGCGGCAGCGTCGTCGGCCTTCAGCAGGGCCAGGTCGTGCAGCACGTCGAGCTGCAAGATCTGCAGCGGCGCTTCGCGGCCGTCGGCCGTCACGTAGACGAGGTCGTGGCGCTCTGGCTTGAGCGCGGCTTCGGCCACGACGTGAAAGTTGGTGACGATGTGGCCTTCGGTGGAGACGAAGAAGCCCGAGCCGACCGAGGTCTGGCTGGCGCGGCCCTTCAGCACGGTGCGGATCTGCACCAGTTGCGAGCGCGCCTGCTCGTAGACTTTGCGGGCCGTCCACGACACCGGCGCCGAAGCCGCCGGCTCTGCGGCGGCTGCTGCCGGCGCCCTCGTGGTTTGCCCCCAGGCGCCGCTCGGTAGGCCGCTCAGCGAGAATGTGCAGACAAGACCGGCCAGAGCGGCGACCCGCGGGTGAAATGGATTCATTGAAATTCATTCTACGGGGCGCCCCCGGCCTACCGATCCACCAGGAGACATTGACCATGCAACGCCGCAGTTTTGTTCTGGCAGGAAGCTCGCTGATCGCGATGCCTGCATTCGTTTCAGCCCAGACCGTCGAGAAGCCCAAGCTCACGCTCGCCGTCGGTGGCAAGAACCTGCTCTATTACCTGCCGCTCACCATCGCCGAGAGCCTGGGCTACTTCAAGGCCGAGGGCCTGGAAGTGACCATCGCCGACTTCGCCGGCGGCTCGCGGGCGCTGCAGGCCATGATCGGCGGCAGCGCCGACGTGGTGTCGGGCGCGTTCGAACACACCATCAACATGCAGGTGAAAGGCCAGCGCCTGCGCGCTTTCGCGCTGCAGGGCCGCGCGCCGCAGATCGTGCTGGGCGTGAACCCGAAGACCATGCCCAACTTCAAGGGCGTGGCCGACCTGAAAGGCAAGAAGCTGGGCGTCACCGCGCCGGGCTCGAGCACCAACGTGCTGGCCAACTTCGTGCTCGGCAAGGCCGGGTTGAAGCCGGGCGACGTGTCGATCATCGGCGTGGGTGCCGGCAGTGGTGCGGTGGCCGCGATGCGCTCGGGCCAGATCGACGCGATCAGCAACCTCGACCCGGTGATCACGTTGCTGGCGCGCTCGGGCGACCTGAAGATCGTTTCCGACACGCGCGTGGTGGCCGAGGCCGACAAGGTCTTCGGCGGCCCGATGCCGGCCGGCTGCCTGTATGCGCCGCAAACTTTCCTCGACAAGAACCCGGCCACCGCGCAGGCGCTGGCGAACGCGATCGTGCGCGCCGACAAGTGGATCCAGGCGGCCGGTGCCGGCGACATCATCAAGGCCGTGCCCGAAAACTACCTGCTCGGCGACCGGGCGGTGTATGTCGACGCCTTTCTCGCGGCCAAGGGCGCGTTGTCGATCGACGGCAGCTTCCCCGAAGCCGGCGCCGAAACCGCGCGCCGTGCGCTCGCGAGCATCGACCCCGAGATCGCTGCGGCCAAGATCGACCTGGCGGCGATCTACACCAACGAGTTCGTGAAGAAGGCCAACGCCAAGTACCCGAAGGGCTGACACGCCGATGGCCACCGCGCATGCGCTCGAACTGAGCGACGTCAGCTGCACTTTCGTCGACAAGAACGACCCGAGCCAGCGTTACACCGCCGTGCGCGACGTGAACCTCACGGTCGCTGCCGGCGAGTTCGTCTCGGTTGTCGGGCCCACGGGTTGTGGCAAGAGCACGCTGCTCAACGTGGCCGCCGGCCTGCTCGCGCCGAGCACCGGCCACGTGAAGGTGTTCGGTGCGCCGCTCACGGGCATCAACGCACGCGCCGGTTACATGTTCCAGAGCGAAAGCCTGATGCCGTGGCGCACCGCGGCGCAGAACGTGATGGCCGGGCTCGAGTTTCGCGGCATCGCCGACGCCCGCGCGCAAGCCGAAGAGTGGTTGAAGCGGGTCGGCCTCGGCGGCTTCGGTGACCGCTACCCGCACCAGCTCTCGGGCGGCATGCGCAAGCGCGTGAGCCTGGCGCAGACGCTGGTGCTCGACCCCGACATCATCCTGATGGACGAGCCGTTCTCTGCACTCGACATCCAGACCCGGCAGCTGATGGAGAACGAAGTGCTCGCGCTCTGGGCCGCGAAGAAGAAGGCGGTGCTTTTCATCACCCACGACCTCGACGAAGCGATCGCGATGAGCGACCGCGTGGTGTGCCTGTCGGCCGGCCCGGCCTCGCACCCCATCGGCGACTTTGCGATCGACCTGAAACGCCCGCGCGACGTGGCCGAGGTGCGTGTCACGCCGCGCTTCGTCGAGCTGCACCAGGCGATCTGGTCGGTGCTGCGCGAAGAAGTGCTCAAGGGCTACCAGCAGCAGCTGGCGGCTTGAGGCGAGTGACGACCATGTGGAAACTCATCAAACCCAGCCACGCCAACCTGCGCGTCTGGCAGGTCGGCCTGCTGGTCGTGATCTTCCTGCTCTGGCACGTGGTCACGAAGCCGGGCCTGATCCCGCCCTTCGTGTTCGAGAACGACCAGCAGGCGGCGTTCTTCTTCGGCGAGCCGCTGAAGATCTTCTCGCGCATCTGGGCCTGGTTCTTCGGCAACGCCGACATCTACCAGCACCTGTGGGTCACGCTGCTCGAAACGGTGCTCGCCTTCGGCATCGGCACCGTGCTCGGCCTGGGTTGCGGCCTTTGGCTGGCATTGAGCCCGATGGCCGCGGCCATCGCCGACCCTTACATCAAGGCGCTGAACAGCATGCCACGCGTGATTCTGGCGCCGATCTTCGCGGTGTGGTTCGGGCTCGGTATCGCCAGCAAGGTGGCGCTCGGCGTCACGCTCGTGTTCTTCATCGTTTTTTTCAACGTCTACCAGGGCGTGAAGGAAGTGAGCCCGGTGGTGCTCGCCAACGCGCGCATGCTCGGCGCGTCGCAGAAACAGCTGCTGCGCCACGTGTACCTGCCGAGCGCCACCAGCTGGGTCTTCAGCTCGCTGCACACGAGCGTGGGCCTCGCTTTCGTGGGCGCGGTGGTCGGTGAATACCTGGGCTCGTCGCGCGGCGTGGGCTACCTGATCCTGCAGGCCGAGGGCGCTTTCGACATCAACACCGTGATGGCCGGCATTCTGGTGCTGACGGTGTTCGCGTTGATGCTCGACTGGGCCGTGGGTCGCATCGAAAAACGCCTGATGAAGTGGCAACCACAGGCGGGCGAAACCGAAAAACTCTGACGGAGGCAAGCGCGATGGCCAAGGACTTCGACGCCATGGAAGACAGCAACCGCTCTTCCAACCCCGACATCCACAGTGTCTCCGACCCACGCCGCCGCGTCTGGCTGCAGGGCGGCCTCGCGGCGCTGGCTGGCACTGCGCTGGCGCCGCTGTTCGCTGGCTGTGCGACGACCACTGCCGGCGCCGGCCCGCTGCTTGGCTTCAAGCCGATTCCGGCCAGCACTGCCGACACCATCGTCGTGCCTGAAGGCTATGTGGCCACCACCATCGCCGCGTGGGGCGAACCGATCGGCGTGGCCGGCAACATGCCCGCCTGGCGCGAAGACGCATCGGCCAGCGCCGCCGATCAGGCGGTGCAGATGGGCATGCACCACGACGGCATCCACTACTACGCGCTGGCCGGCAGCAGCACGCGCGGCCTGCTCGCCATGAACCACGAGTACGTCGACGACGGCCTGCTGCATGCCGGGGGGCTGACGCCGTGGACAGCCGAGAAGGTGAAGAAGGCGCAGGCCGCGCACGGCGTGGCCGTGATCGAGATCGAGCGCCAAGGCGAAGCGTGGGCGATGGTGCGGCCGTCGGCCTATGCGCGGCGCTTCACCGCCAGCACGCCGTTCGCGCTCGGCGGGCCGGCCGCCGGCCACGCCATGATGAAGACCGCCGCCGACCCGGCTGGCCGCACGGTGCTCGGCACCTTCAACAACTGCGCCAGCGGCAAGACACCCTGGGGCACCTACCTGTCGGGTGAAGAGAACTTCGTCTTCTACTTCGGCCTGGGCGAAGCCGAGCCCGACGCGCACCAGAAGCGCTGGGGCCTGCGCAAGACCGCGTTCTTCCGCTGGAACGAACACGACGAACGTTTCGACGCGGCGAGGCACCCGAACGAGTTCAACCGCTTCGGCTGGGTCGTCGAGATCGACCCGATGGATCCGAAGAGCACACCCGTCAAACGCACCGCGCTCGGCCGCGCCGCGCACGAAGGGGCCTGGGTCGCGGTCACGAAAGACGGGCGCGCGGTGGTCTATTCGGGTGAAGACGCACGTTTCGAATACATCTACAAGTTCGTCAGCCGCGACCGCATCGCGCCGGCCGGCAACGGCCTCACGCAGGCGCAGGCGAACCGCGAACTGCTCGACCACGGCACGCTCTACGTGGCCCGGTTCGACGCCGACGGCAGCGGCCGCTGGTTGCCGCTGGTTCACGGCCAGGGGCCGCTCACGGCGGCGAACGGGTTCGCCGATCAGGGCGAGGTGGTGATCAAGGCGCGCCAGGCGAGCGACGCGCTCGGTGCCACCAAGATGGACCGGCCCGAGTGGCTGGCCATCGACCAGCAGAGCGGCGAGGTCTTCTGCACGCTGACCAACAACAGCTCACGCGGCGCGAAAGACATGCCCGGTGTGGATGCGGCCAACCCGCGTGCCAACAACGTGATGGGCCAGATCATCCGCTGGAAGGAAGAGAGCGACTTCGACGCGACCACGATGCGCTGGAGCCACCTGGTGCTGGCCGGCGACCCGGCGAATGCACGCCCCGAAGCCAAGGGCAACATCAAGGGCGACGTCTTCGCCTGCCCCGACGGCCTGATGCTCGATGCGCGCGGCGTGCTGTGGATCCAGACCGACATGCACGCGACGCAGATGCGCCAGGGCGAACTCGTGCGCATCGGCAACAACCAGATGCTGGCCTGCGACCGCGGCAGCGGCGAGATCCGGCGCTTTCTCACCGGGCCGGTGAATTGCGAGATCACCGGCGCCACGCTCACGCCCGACGGCAGCACCATGTTCATCAACGTGCAGCACCCCGGTGAAACACCGAGCGACCGCAGCGACCCGAACGAGCCCGGCAAGTTCTCGAGGTGGCCCACGGGCGGGCGGCCGCGCTCGGCGACGGTGGTGATCCGGCGCACGGACGGCGGGGTGGTCGGCAGCTGAAGCCACGTCGCGGCACCGGCCGCAGCTGTCGGCCGGCCGTGTCCTACAGCGTGCGGCCGCAACGGCCGACAGACCGTCTCAAGTCGTTTGCCTAAGCTGTCCTCATCGAAAACAGATGGGGATCAGCCATGAAGACATTCCTTGCCATCACGCTCGCCTTGGCCGCCGCAAGCACCGTGGGTGCGGCCGAGCCGGATATGTCGAAGACGCCACTCGACACCGTCGCCGCATCGGTTCTGCCCAAGCTGCAGAGCGCCAACGGCATCGACTACATGAACGGTGGCGCCGGCACCGAAGGGGTCGACTACATGAAAGCGCGTGGCAACGAGTTCCCGCTGCAGATCACCTTCAGCGGCCGTGGTGGCGAGTACGCAGTGGCCGAAAAGGTCACCGTGCTCAACGCGGGCCGCGAGCTGATCTCGGTGCCCGACGCCGGCCCGCTGATGATGTTCAAGCTGCCACCGGGCAACTACACGGTCGAGGCCAGTTTCAAGGGCGTGGCCGAGAAGCGTTCCGTGTCGGTGGGCAACGGCATCAGCAAGATGAACTGGAACAGCCCGCGCGCTTCCGACTGATCGGATCCTTGTAGATGCCCGCCCTGCGACAGGGCGACCCGCGCTTGACCAACTCGCAAAAAAAAGCCCACCGGCCTGAGCAGGTGGGCTTTGCAAGTCCTCGAAAGGACGTCGTTGGGACTGGTGCGGTCTGCGCTCTGTTCGGGGTGATGTTCTTCGCCGAGCGTTGAAGACCTTGCGTTCGTGACCGCTTGCGCGGCCGCGTGTGACAGCAATGACGTGACTCTATGGGCGCGCCGCCGTGCGCACCATCCCCACTTTGAAGGAAGCGGGCGTGCGGGTCACAAAGATTCACCATTGATTCAAGCTCGGTGCGGGTTGTGCCATGGCGCCACAATGCCGGCATGCCCGCACCCCCACGCCGCCCGCCGAATCGCCCGCCCCATCGCCCGCCAGCGCGCGGCCCCGGCGGGCCGGCTGCACCGGTACAGCCAATCACGGAAGCCGAGCTCGAAGAACTGCAGGCCTTGCTCGACCGCGTGCCGGCGCCGCTGGAGGCGCTCGACGTGAGCATGCTCGACGGGTTCCTGTGCGGCGTGCTCCTGCAGCCCGACCGGGTGCCAGTGTCGCGCTGGCTGCCTTTCGTCACCGACGTGGATGGCCGCGCCCTGCCGCCGCGTTTCGACACGAGCCGCCTGCACCCACTGGTGCTGCGCCGCCACGCCGAGTTGAACGACGCGATCGACCGCCGCCAGTGGTTCGACCCGTGGGTGTTCGAGCTCGACGAAGAAGGGCGCGACTCCGATGACGACGCTCGTGATGATGGCTTCGACGACGCTGCCCCCGGCGACACCGACGCGGTCTACCCGTGGGTCGCCGGTTTCGCGTCTGCCCTGGAGCACTTTCCGGGTTTGATGGCGGGCGACGCCAAGGCGCTCACCGAACCACTCGCGCTGCTGTACCGCCACCTCGCGCCCGACGACCTGGAAGACGCCGAAGAGTTGCTCGCCGAGATCGACTCTCTGGAGCCGCCGGCCGACCTGAGCGAAGCGGTCGAAGGGCTGGTGCAGGCGACGCTGCTGCTGGCCGACATCTCGCGTCCTCTGCCTGGCCCGCAAGGCGATGCGGGCCGGCCGCGGCGCTCGCCGCCGCCACGTCGTCGCTGAACCGGCCCGACCTCTCAGATCGAGAGCGGGTCCACGTCCACAGCCCAGCGCAAGACCTTGGCGGTGCGCGCCTGCCGCGTGTCGTGCAGCGCCGCCAGCCACAACGCCAGGAAACGCTGCAGAGCGACACGCGAGGCCGATTCCACCAGCATCTGCATGCGTTCGACGTTGGCCACGCGTGCCACGCCGAGCGGCACCGGCGGGTACATCATCACCGCCTCATGCCCGGGTATTGACACCGCCAGCTCGGCGGCCGCCTGCAGGAATGCGCGTGCCGCTTCGGGCGTGCGGGCATCGGCGCGCAGGATCGCGAGATGCGCGTAAGGCGGCAGGCCGGCCATCTCGCGTTCCTTCAGCTGGCTCGCTGCGAAGGCCTCGAAGTCGTGTCGGCGCAAGGCCGCGTAGAGCGCATGCTGCGGGTGCCAGGTCTGCACCCACATCTCGCTGCGCGCGGCTTGTTCCGCATCGCGCCCGGCCCGGCCGGCCGCCTGCATCAGCAGCGCAAACAAACGCTCTGGCGCGCGAAAGTCGCTGCTGAACAGCGCGCCGTCGGGGTTCACCGCAGCCACGAGCGTGATGCGCCGGAAGTCGTGGCCCTTGGTCACCATCTGCGTGCCGACCAGCACGTCCACGTCGCCCGCATGCACGGCGCCGAGCTGTGCTTCGAGCGCGCCCTTGAGCCGGGTGCTGTCTGCGTCGATGCGGGCGATGCGCGCCGGTTGGCCGTCACTGCCGAGCAGCGTCTGCGCCAGCTGTTCTTCGAGCCGCTCGGTGCCACGGCCAAGCGGCGCGATGTCGAGGTTGCCGCACTCGGGGCAGGCGCGCGGCACCCGCTCGGTGAGGCCGCAATGGTGGCAGCGCAGCGTGCGGTCGAGCTTGTGGAACACGCGCCAGGCACTGCAATGCGGGCAGCCGCTCTTCCAGCCGCAATCGGCGCAGTGCAACACCGGTGCATAACCACGCCGGTTCAGGAACACGAGGCTCTGTTCGCCGCGGTCGATGCGTTGCTGCAGCGCGGCCAGCAGCGGCGCTGACAAGGCCGTGGTCACGCCCTTGGTCTTGGGCAACTGGTTCATGTCGACCAGCCGCACGGCCGGGAAGCTGCCACCGCCAATGCGCGCCGGCAGGGCCAGGCGCTGGTAGCGGCCTTCGTTCGCACGCTGCCAGGTTTCGAGCGACGGGGTGGCCGAACCGAGCAGCACGGTGGCCGATTCGAGCTTGCCCCGGTACACCGCCAGATCACGTGCCGAATAGCGCGCACCTTCCTGCTGCTTGTACGAGGGGTCGTGTTCTTCGTCGACCACGATCAGGCCGAGCCGTGGCATCGAAGCGAACACGGCCAGCCGCGTGCCCAGCACCAGATCGGCCAGTCCAAGGTGCGCCGCGAGCCAGCTGCGCAGGCGCTGCGCCGGCGTCAGGCCGCTGTGCAGAGAGACGATGTGGCGGCCGGCAAATCGTTCGGTGAAGCGCGCTTCAAGCTGCGGCGTGAGGTTGATCTCGGGCACCAGCACCAGCGCCTGGCGGCCGGCGGCCAATGCACGCGCTGCCGCACCGAGATAGACCTCGGTCTTGCCGCTGCCGGTCACCCCGTGCAGCAGCACGGTGTTGGCGCCGTCAGCCGCGGCGATCCATGCGAGCGCCTCGGCCTGTGCTTCGTTCAGCGCCGGTGCTTCGGTCGCGGCGGGGCCGGCCGGGCGTGCCGCGAGCGCTTTGTTCAACTTCTTGACACGGTTGGCGAGCTGCGCGTCGTCGAGCTTGCGCAGCTCTGGCGGCAGCACGGACAACGCCACTTCGCCCACGCTGCGCTGGTAATAAGCGGACGCAAATTCGACCAGCTCCAGCCAGGTTGCGTTGAGCGGCGGTAACGCTGGCAGCGCGTGTGAAATCGCCTTCAATTCGTCGACGGCGGTGTCGCCGGGCACCCCAGACCACACCAAGCCCGGCACCTCTCGCCGACCGAAGGGCACGCTCACCAATGTTCCCGGTGAGAGCGTGTGCTCACTGGTGTAGTCAAGCGGCCCGATCAGGCCGGTGTGCTGCGGCGCATCGACCGCCACCCGCAGCCGAATGAGTTCAGCCATTGCGCGGGAAAGAACAGTTATGGCTCAAAGCTAAAAGTTCCTGCAAAGACAGCCCGTAAGTCGATGATTTTGAAAGGCTTTTGAAACTCTCCACCCATTCTGTGGATAACTTTGTGCGTAACTCGACCTGAATGGCCGCAAACGCTTGCTGCGCTTGGGATCCCAAAAGATTGCCCGCTTTCGGGGCACCCGCCGACCCTCAATGAAATCAACAACTTGGCGCTGCTTGGTGAAAACCGCATGCTGCATCGCAACAGCCGTCACCACGCGAGCCGCGAGGTCAGATTTTGGGGATAAGTCAAGCCCTGAGCGCTCACTTACCTGCGAAATAACGATGTTGGCAGGTTGTCGAATTCCGGCGGGGGTGACGCGTCTCAAGCACTGCGGCGCAGCCGTCGCGAGACCTCGTGCACCGTGTCGACGAGCACCGACACGTTTTCGGGCGGTGTGTGCTGGCTGATGCCGTGCCCGAGGTTGAACACGTGGCCGGCGACGCTGCCGTCGGCATTCACTGGCGCGCCGAAGCTCTCGAGCGTGCGGGTCACTTCGGCGCGAATCTGCTCCGGCCCGGCGAACAGCACGTTGGGGTCGATGTTGCCTTGCAGCGCCACGCGGTTCCCGACCATCGCGCGCGCCTTGCCGAGGTTCATGGTCCAGTCCAGGCCCACCACGTCGGGGTTCAGGTCGGCGATTTCATCGAGCCACAGCCCGCCGCCCTTGGTGAACACGATGTGCGGAATGCGCTGGCCATCTTGCTCGCGCTTGAGCTGATGCAGCACCCGCTTCGTGTAGGCCAGGCTGAATTCCTGGAATGCGCCGTCGGCCAGCACGCCGCCCCAGCTGTCGAAGATCATCACGGCCTGCGCGCCGGCTTCGATCTGCGTGTTCAGGTACAGCGCCACCGCGTCGGCGTTGACTGCGAGCATGCGGTGCATCAGGTCGGGCCGGCTGTAGAGCATGGTCTTGACGAGCCGGTAGTCGTCGGAACCCGCGCCTTCGACCATGTAGCAGGAAAGCGTCCAGGGGCTGCCCGAAAAACCGATCAGCGGCACGCGGCCGTTCAGCGCGCGGCGGATCGACGTGACGGCATCGAACACGTAGCGCAGCTTGTCCATGTCGGGCACTTCGAGTTTCGCGACCGCGGCTTCGTCGCGCACGGGGTGCGCGAACTTCGGGCCTTCGCCGAGCGCGAACGAGAGGCCCAGGCCCATCGCGTCGGGCACGGTCAGGATGTCGCTGAACAGAATGGCGGCGTCGAGCGCGTAACGCTCGAGCGGCTGCAGCGTCACCTCGGTGGCGTAGTCGGTGTTGGTCGCCAGCCCCATGAAACTGCCGGCCTTCGCGCGCGTGGCGCGGTACTCGGGCAGGTAGCGCCCGGCCTGGCGCATCAGCCAGACGGGGGTGTGAGCGGTGGGTTGGCGCAGACAGGCGCGCAGGAAGCTGTCGTTCTGGAGCGGTGCGTACATGCGGCATTGTCGCAAAGGCGGTGGGGTCACCGCTTCAGCGCTTCCCCCATGCCGGCGCCGATAATCGGCGCTCCACCAAGGAGGCCACCATGCTCGCTCAAGACATCCTCGCCACCATCGGCAACACGCCGCACGTTCGCATCAACCGCCTGTTCGGCAACAGCCACAGCGTGTACGTGAAGAGCGAGCGATCGAACCCGGGTGGTTCGATCAAGGACCGGATCGCGCTGTCGATGATTGAAGCGGCCGAAGTGTCGGGCGCCTTGAAGCCGGGCGGCACGATCATCGAGCCGACTTCGGGCAACACCGGCGTGGGCCTGGCGATGGTGGCCGCCGTGAAGGGCTACAAGCTCGTGCTCGTGATGCCCGACAGCATGAGCGTGGAGCGGCGCCGCCTGATGCTCGCCTACGGCGCAAGCTTCGTGCTCACCCCGCGCGAAAAAGGCATGAAAGGCTCGATCGCCCGGGCGATGGAGCTCGTCGCCGAAACGCCGAACTCGTGGATGCCGCAGCAGTTCGAGAACCAGGCCAACATCGACGTGCACGTGCGCACCACCGCGCAGGAGATCGCGGCCGACTTCCCGAGCGGCATCGACGCCCTGATCACCGGCGTGGGCACCGGCGGCCACCTGAGCGGCTGCGCACAGGTCTTGAAGGCGATGTGGCCGAAGCTCAAGGTGTTCGCCGTCGAGCCCACCGCCTCGCCGGTGATCAGCGGCGGCGCGCCCAGCCCGCACCCGATTCAGGGCATCGGCGCCGGCTTCATTCCGAAGAACCTGCGCACCGAACTGCTCGACGGCGTGATCCAGGTCGAAGCCGAAGCGGCGCGCGAGATGGCGCGGCGTTGTGCGCGAGAAGAAGGCATCCTCGTCGGCATTTCTTCGGGTGCCACGTTGGCCGCCATCGCGCAGAAGCTGCCCGATCTGGAGAAGGGCGCCACGGTGCTCGGGTTCAACTACGACACCGGCGAACGCTATCTTTCGATCGAAGGTTTCCTGCCCACCGAGTGAGAGACGACTTGGCAGACGCGACGAGCCCGGCGCCGGGCCGCCCCAAGGCGGGCGAGATCCCCTCGGGGGATCGGGCGGCGTACGCGCCGAACGAGGGGCTGTCATGAAGCCGCGGATCCTGATCGTCGAAGACGAGCCGGGCATCGCCGACACGCTGCAATACGCGTTGCGCACCGAAGGTTTCGAGCCGCTGTGCTGTGCCACTGGCGAAGAAGCGCTGGCCGCGGCCCGCGCACAGCCGCCGGCGCTGGTGATCCTCGACGTCGGCCTGCCCGACACCAGCGGCTTCGAGGTGTTCAAGCGCTTGCGCGCGAGCAGCGACGTGCCGGTGGTGTTTCTCACTGCGCGCAGCGACGAGATCGACCGTGTGGTCGGCCTCGAACTGGGCGCCGACGACTACATCGCCAAGCCGTTTTCGCCGCGCGAACTGGTGGCGCGCGTGCGCGGCATCCTGCGGCGCGCCAACAAGCCGGCGCCTGCCGCCGCGGCCCCTGTGGCGGCCGCCGCGCCGCCGGTCCACGTCGACGAAGGCCGGCGCCAGATCCGCTTCTACGGCCGCGCGCTCGAACTCTCGCGCTACGAATTCGGCCTGCTTCAGACGCTGGCCTCGCGGCCCGGCCACGTGTTCTCGCGCGATGCGCTGCTCGACCGGGTGTGGGGCGACGCCACCGAAAGCCTCGACCGCACGGTCGACGCGCACGTGAAGACCTTGCGCGCCAAGATGAAGCTCGTCGCGCCGGCGCTGGAACCGATCCGCACGCACCGTGGCAGCGGCTATGCGCTGGCTGAAGATCTGCCCGGAACTCTGCCTTCGCCCGCTTGAGCAAGCGCACCCGCATCTTCATCGGCATTTTGCTTGCCTACGCGCTCGGCGTGGGCGCGCTGATGTACCGCCAGCTCGGCGACATCGACCCGCGCTACCGCGAGTCGGCCGAAGAGTCGCTCGTCGAGACCGCGCAACTGCTCGCGGTGCTGGTCGAAGGCGCGTCGCACGACGGCGCCTTGCAGACCGACAACCTCGGCCCGCTGTTCCAGTCGCTCTACGCCCGCCGCTTCACCGCCGACATCTTCGGCTTCGAGAAGACCCGCGTCGAACTGCGCCTCACGGTCGTCGACCGGAGCGGCCGCGTCGTGTTCGATTCGATGAACCGGCATGTCGGCGCCGACCACTCGCAGTGGCACGACATCCACCTCGCGCTGCAGGGCGAGTACGGCGCCCGCACCAGCCGCGATGTCGACGGCGACCCCAAGACCTCGGTGATGTTCGTGGCCGCGCCCGTGCGCGACATGGCCAGCGGCGGCGACCGCATCATCGGTGCGGTGAGCGTCGGCAAGCCGGTGCAGAGCTTCGGCCAGTTCGTCGAAGCGGCGCGGCGCAAGACGCTCCTGGTCGGCGCGACGTCGGTGGTGGCGGTGTTGCTGCTCGCGGTCATCCTGTCGGTGTGGCTGGTGCGCCCGTTCGGCGTGATCGCCGACTACGTGCGCTACGTGCGCGCACAGCGCTCGTTCAGCCTGCCGCGCCTGGGCCGGCGCGCGCTCGGCGCGATCGGCGCGGCCTACGACGAGATGCGCGACGCGCTGGCCGGCCGCAACTACGTGGCCGACTACGTGCAGACGCTGACGCACGAAGTGAAGAGCCCGCTCTCGGCGATCCGCGGCGCGGCCGAGCTGCTGCAGGAGCCGGCGATGGCCGACGCCGACCGCGCGCGCTTCAGCGCCAACATCGTGCGCGAGACGCAGCGCATCCAGGAACTGGTCGACCGCATGATGGAGCTCACCGCGCTCGAGTCGCGCCGCAGCCTCGACGAAACGGCCGTGATCGCGTTGCGGCCCCTGCTCGAAGAACTGGCGATCAGCGCGCGGGCCACGGGCGCAGCGCGCGGCGTGGCCGTGGAGCTGCTCGCGGGTGACGACGCGAACGTCGAAGGCGACGCCTTTCTGCTGCGCCGCGCCCTGGCCAACCTGATCGACAACGCGCTCGATTTTTCGCCGGCCAACGGCAAGATCGACCTGACGCTGCGTGTCGACGCGCGCAGCGTCGACCTGAGCGTGCGCGACCACGGCCCCGGCATTCCCGACTACGCCGAAGACAAAGTGTTCGAGAAGTTCTATTCGCTGGCGCGGCCCCATTCACGCAAGAAGAGCACCGGCCTCGGGCTGCCGTTCGTGAAAGAGATCGCCGAGCTGCACCACGGGCGTGTGACGCTGAAGAACGCGCCCGAAGGCGGCGGTGCGGTGGCCACGCTGTCGCTGCCGCGCGCCGCACCGGGCGTGTGAATGAAGCTCAGCGCAGGGCCGCTGCGGCCGGGCCGCTGAAGTCGGTTGGCATCGGCAGGCCGGCCTTCACCGCCTTCGCGCGTGCCGCCGCGTGGTTCATGTCGGCCACGATGAACCGGGTGGGCTTGCCGAGTTGCTGGGCCACCAGCAACTCGTCGCGTGCCACCTCGCCGCCACCGATCGCGACCAGCTGGTCGCTGCAGTCGACCATTGCCTGCGAAGTCGGCGAGAGCCGGGTCGTGCCCCGGACGAAGCCGCCCCAGCTGTCGTCGTGCACCTCGAACACCGTGTCGACGAAAGCCGACATCTGCACGCCGTTCGCGCGCGCCTGGGTCGAGACGATGCCGGTGGTCTCGAAGCCCAGCCGTTGCGCCAGCGGGTAGACCGCGCCGATGCCGTCGGGTGTGCCGCCGATGTTGACGATCGTGGTGGCCGGGTCCATCTCGTTCAGCACGAGCACGGCGTGGGCGATCATCACCGCCTCGTCTTCGTAGCCCGAGCCCGAATAACCGAGGAAGGTCAGCACCGTCTTGCCACGCGCGGCGAAGTGGCGGCGTGCTGCGTCGGCGCCGTCAGCCACGCCGCACCTCGCGCGCAGCATATGCCAGCACGGCATCGACCAGCGTCAGCAGGTTCTTCTGCAGCGGCACGAACCCGTCGTGTTTCGAGCGAGTGGCCTCGTTCATGTACAGGCGCTTGTTGATTTCGAGCTGCAGGCTGTGCCGACCCGAAGCCGGGTTCGAATACGCCCGCACCAGCTCGACGCCCTTGTACGGGTCGTTGACCTTCACGTGGTAACCCATGCCGGTGAGCGCCTCGCGCACGAAGTGGGTGAAGGCGGGCGCACAGGTCGTGCCGTCGCGGTCACCGAGCACGAAGTCCGCACGCTCGCTGCCGGCGCCACCTTCGCCCTGCGTGCCGGCCACCGCGTTCATCGAATGGCAGTTGATGTGATAGCTCACCCCGAAACGTTCGTGCGTGGCAGTGACCCACTGCTGCAGCGTGCGTTGGTAGGGCGCGTGGTAGTGCGCGATGCGCGCTTCGGTCTCGGCCACCGACATGCGGCGCGCGTAGATCGCGCGGCCGTCGTCGAGCGTGCGCCAGATCAGCGCCTTGCCGAGCTCGGCCTTGCCGCTGGGCACGTGCTCGTGCGGCCAATGGCCACCTTCGAGCAGGGCCAGGTCGATGTCGCCGGCGTGCCGGTTCGGGTCGATGTAGGTTCGCGGGAACTGTGCTGCGATCAGCGCCACGCCGCGCTCGGTGGCGGGCAGGTAGAGCTCGTCGATGAAACAGTCTTCGCCGTCGCGCAGGTCGAACTCGCTGACAGTGGCCTGCATGTCGGGCGGAAAGATGAAACCCGAATGCGGCGAGTCGAGCACCAGCGGCATGCGCGGCACGGCCGGGCCGTGAACCTCAACGGCGCTTCTTGTCATGCTTCTTCCAGTAGCCGAACTCGTCTTCGTGGACTTCGATGTCGAGCTCCATGATGCGCGTCTGCAGCCGTTCCTGCACTTCGAGCACGGCCTGGTTGTAGATGCTGGGCCCGATCTCTTCGACGAAGAAGTTGAGCAGCGCGGCGGCCTGGATGTTGCCGATCTTCTCGTCCATGTTGTCGAGAAAGTAGCGCTCGATCGACTGCACCGCCTGTTGGCGGGCGTCCTTGTTCAGCTCGATGCTCATGAGGGTGTTTTCCGGTCGGGCAAGCGCTCATCTTACGGCGGCCCGCCGCGTGCTCAGGGCAGCTTGCCGACGGCGCATTGCACACCGCTCATGGCCGCGCCGCCGCTCGCCTGGCAGGCGACCACCTTGCCGCTGGCCGGTTCGTGGAACCACACCATGCTGCCGTTGCCGCTGGACGCCACGCCGATCGGCAGCAGGCTGGGCGTGACCTGCATCTGCGAGCGTGCGGCAGGAATGAACACCGCTGCGGTTGCGAGCGCAATCAACGTGGCGGCGACGGAAAGACGGGGCAGTGAACGGGGCATGGCAGTCTCCTGAAAGTGGCGCCGCCATCTTCCCCACTTCGCGCCGACTTCACAATCCCTTCACTCAGGGCGCCGCCGGCTTCGAACTGGCTTCGCAGGCCCCGCCGATCCTTGCCGCATGGCCACCGCTCCGGTGGCCACTGCCCCAAGGAGAAACCCCATGCCCCTGTTCTTTTGCCCGGTGCGCCCGCTCACACGCAGCGGGCGTGTGCTCTTGTGTGTCGCGGTGTCGGTTTTCGCTGCGCTGCTGCTGGTGGCCTGGTCGCCCCCGGCCCATGCCGACGACTCCGAAGCGCGCCGGGCCGAGAGCCCGTACTTCGCCGTCAACAGCAGCGAGCCCGGCACCGACCGGCTGCCGCTGAAGGCCACGCGCGTGGACGTGCGCATCGCCGGCGTGATCGCCGACGTGACCGTCACCCAGACCTACCGCAACGAAGGCCAGCGCGCCATCGAAGCGCGTTACGTGTTCCCCGGCTCCACGCAATCGGCCGTGCACGCGATGAACGTGCGGCTGGGCGACCGGCTGCTCACCGCGCGCATTCGCGAAAAGCAGCAGGCGCGCGTCGAGTACGAAACCGCGAAGAAAGAAGGCAAGACCAGCGCGTTGCTGGAGCAGCACCGCCCGAACGTGTTCGAGATGAACGTGGCCAACATCCTGCCCGGTGACGAGGTGGCGGTCGAACTGCACTACACCGAGCTGCTCACGCCCACCGACGCGCGCTACGGCTTCGTGTTCCCCACGGTCGTGGGCCCGCGCTACAACTCGCCGCAAGGCGCCGCCGTGGGCGAGAAGTGGATCGCCACGCCTTACCTGCGCAGCGGTGAGGCATCGAATGCCAGCTTCGACATCAAGGTCACGCTCGACACGCCGCTGGCTCTGCGCGAGATCGCCTCGTCGTCGCACGCGATCGAAGTGACCGGTGACGGCACGGCCCACGCCAGCGTGGCGCTGAAGGCCGCCAGCACGGCGGGCAACGACCGCGACTTCATCCTGCACTACCGCCTGGCCGGTGACCGCATCGAAAGCGGCCTGATGCTGTTCCGCGGCGAGAGCGAGAACTTCTTTCTCGCGATGGTCGAGCCGCCCCAGGCCGTGCCGGTGCGGCAGATCAACCCGCGCGACTACGTCTTCGTCGTCGACATCTCGGGCTCGATGCACGGTTACCCGCTCGAGACCTCGAAAGTGCTGCTGGCCAACCTGATCAGCGGCCTGCGCCCGAGCGACACCTTCAACGTGATGCTGTTCTCGGGCAGCAACCGGATGCTCTCGCCCACTTCGGTGCCGGCCACGCGCGCCAACATCGAACGTGCGCTGCAGACGATCCGCGAGATGGGCGGCAGCGGCAGCACCGAGATCGTGCCGGCGCTCAAGCGCATCGCCGCCTTGCCCAAGACGCCCGACGTGTCGCGCAGCGTGATCGTCGTCACCGACGGCTACGTGAGCGTCGAGGCCGAGGTGTTTCAGCTGATCCGCAAACACCTGAACCAGCAGAACGTGTTCGCGTTCGGCATCGGCAGCAGCGTAAACCGGCACCTGATCGAAGGCATCGCGCGCGCCGGCCAGGGCGAAGCCTTCGTCGTCACGAAGCCGGCCGAAGCGGCAGCGCAAGCCGAGCGCCTGCGCAAGATCATTGAAGCGCCGGTGCTGACGAACGTGACCGCGCGCTTCCAGGGCCTGGACGTCTACGACGTGGAGCCGCAGCAGTTGCCCGACGTGCTCGGTGGCCGCCCGGTCGTGGTGTTCGGCAAGTGGCGCGGTGAGGCGGCTGGCAACGCCCGCATGCTCGTCGAAGGCCGCAGCGCCGAAGGCCCGTTCAGCGCCGAAGTGAACGCCACCGGCCGCGAAGACCGCACGTCGTCGGCGCTGCGCCACCTGTGGGCGCGCCAGCGCATCGCCGCGCTCTCGGATCAGGAAGCGCTCGAAGGCGGCAGCGCGCAGAAAGGCGCGATCACCGACCTCGGCCTGAAGTACAGCCTGCTCACGCAGTACACGAGCTTCATCGCCGTCGACCACGTCGTGCGCAACCCGAACCCGGCGCTGGCGCCCACCGCGCTCCAGCCTTCGCCGCTGCCACAAGGCGTGAGCGAACTCGCGGTCGGTGCCGAAGTGCCGAGCACGCCCGAGCCGGGCGCGTGGTTCGCGCTGCTGGTGGTGCTCGGCATCGTCGGTGCCACGGTGGTCTCGAACCGCCGCCGCAACCGCAATCGTTGAAAGGTGCAGCGTGAACATCTCGATGCAACACGCTGCGTTGCCAACGAGCGCCCCCGGGCGCTGGTTGGCCGCGTGCGACCGCGTGCCGCCGATCGCGTGGCTCGGCCTGCAGGCGGTGGCCTTGTGGCCGCACTGGCGCTGGGCCGCGGCGCGGCTCGCCGACGGGTCTGACGACCCGCTCGGTCTGGTGGCAATCGCCGTGCTCGGCCTCGCGCTGTGGCGGCTCGCGCCCGGTTTGCGCAGCGCGCCATCGCGGACGTGGCTGGTTCTGGCCATGATCGGCACGCTGCTCGCCACGCTGGCGGCGATGTTCGCGCCGCCTTTGCTGGCCGCGTGTGTCGCGGTGCTCGCGCTCGTGGCCGGCCTGTGTGCCTTCGCACCGAACGGCACACCCTTGCTGCCGCTGGCCGGGCTCGCGGTGCTGGCGCTGCCGGTGGTCTCGTCCTTGCAGTTCTATGCGGGCTTTCCGCTGCGGGTCGTCACGGCCCAGCTGAGCACCTGGGGTTTGCAGGCGCTGGGGATGGTGGCCGAACGCAGCGGCACCGCGATGCTGGTCGAAGGCCGGCTCGTGATCGTCGACGCACCCTGCTCGGGCGTGCAGATGGTGTGGATGGCCTACTTCTGTGCCTGCACCGTGGCCTGGTGGTGCGGGCTCGACAACCGCCGTTTCGCAAAACGCCTGGCCTTCGTCGGCGCCATCGTGCTGGCCGGCAACGTGCTGCGCAACAGCCTGCTCGTCGTGCTCGAAGCGCGCCAGGCGAACGTGCCTGCTGTCTGGCACGAAGCCATCGGCCTGGTGGTGCTGGCGCTCGTTTGCGCAGCGGTCGCGCGGGTCGTGCAGGGGGGCCGCCATGCGCATCGCTGATGGCGTGAACGAGCGCGCTGGCGTCGTGGTGTGGAAGGCCGCTCTGCTCGGGGTGTTGGTGGCGTGTGCACTGCTGCCGCTGCTTCGGCCGGGCGCTGTGCAGGCTTCGTCGGGCACGTCGGCCGCCTTTGCTGAAACGCCTCGGGTCTGGCAGGGGCGCGCGCTGCGGCCGCTCGCGCTGAGCGCGGTCGAACAGCGCTTTGCCTCGCAATTCCCTGGCCGCATCACGCGCCTGACCGACGGTGAACAAGGGCTGGTGCTGCGCGACGTGAGCGCGCCCACGCGCATGCTGCACCCGGCCGCCGACTGTTACCGCGGCCTGGGCTATCGCATCGAACAAGCACGCCTGGAGCGCGATGCCGAAGCGCTGCTGTGGCGCTGCTTCGTTGCCGAACGTGGCGGCGTGAAGACCCGCGTCTGCGAGCGCATCGTCGATGCCAACGGCGCGTCGTTCACCGACACCTCGAGCTGGTACTGGGCCGCGCAGCTCGGTCGTTCGAGCGGGCCGTGGCTCGCGATCACGACAGCGAGGCCGCTGTGAAGCGCGCGTGGCCGCTCTGGGTGAAGCGCACGCTGGTCGCGTTCGGCATCATCGTGCTCGCTGTGCTGTGCACCGTGGCCGCCAGCGCGGCCATGTTGTTCGCGAGCCTGCGCGCCGTGCCGGGCGAGTGGTCGCAGGCCGTGCCCGTCGGCCCGTGGCGTGTGGAATTGAGCGTGCCCGCGGTGCTGCGGCTGGCGACACACCCGCTCGGCTTGCGCGCCCTGGCCGGCCGCACGATGCAGACAGCGCACGGCAGACTGCACTTTCAGCAGGGCGCCGACGAAAACTCGATCCGCGTCGTGTGCGACCCCTGCACGCCGCACGCGGCCGTGCTCGGCAAGGCGCCGTTGCGGCTGCAGCGCACCGAGCTGAGCCTCACGCGCGTCGGCCAGAACCACCTGCACGGCGAGATCGTCGCCGGCGCGGTGCGGGCCAGCTGGAAGCTGCAGATCGACCGACGCGGTGTCGACTTGCGCGTGCAGGTGCCCGATGCGCCTATCGCCGACTTCTATGCCGTTGTCGGCGCGGCGATTCCCGAGCTGGCGCGCGCCCGCATCGAAGGCCGCGCCGGCGCCGAATTGAGCCTCGCGCTGCCCTCGCGCGTGTGGCGGGTGCAACCACGCATCGAAGGTTTCAGCGTCGACGGCCTCGGCACCGAAGCGCTGATCGGTGCCACGCCCGTGCTCGACTGTGCGCGGCCGACGCGCCGTGCCGACGCCGCTGCGCCGTTCGGCGTGTGGCTGCCACGCGCCGTGGTCGCGGCCGAAGACCAGCGCTTTCACGAACACGCGGGCCTCGACCTGGCCGAGATGCGCGCGGCCTGGCGCTCGGGCGCCGAGGCGAACCTGCGACCGCGCGGCGCCAGCACGCTGTCGCAGCAACTCGCCAAGCTGCTCTACACCGGCGACGAACGCAGCGCCGTGCGCAAGCTGCGCGAAGCGCTCTACGCGGTCGAGATGGACCGGGTGCTCGGCAAGGCGCGTGTGCTGCAGCTCTACCTCACAGTCGCGCCCTGGGGCGGCGGGCACTGCGGTGCCCAGGCGGCATCGTTGCAGTTGCTGGGCAAGCGCGCGTCGGCATTGACGCCGATCGAAGCGGCCTGGCTCGCCAGCCTGTTGCGCAACCCGCAAGCCGAACTCGCGCGCGCCGCCGCGAGCGGCAGCATCGACAAGGCGCGTGTCGGCGACGTCATCGACGCCATGCGCCCGATGGCGCAGGCCCGCCGCGAGGCCTTGCAGGAGCAGCTCGCCGACTGGGCGCCGCCCGCTACAAACGCATTCGCGGCGCGCTGACCGGTGGCAGCTCGCGCCCGTCGAGCCAGGCTTGCACCAGGTCGCCGGGCAGGCGCGCCTGGGCCGCGAGCCACACCAGTTCGGGCGGTGCCACGCGCGTGCCCGGTGTGCTGGCCGGCAGGCGCGCCACGAGTTCGGTCACGAAGGCGGCGACCTTCTGCACGCGCACCGGCTGCTCGGCCTGCGGCACCATGAAACGCAGCTGGGCGATCACACCGTCGGCCAGCCGCTGCAGGCCGCTCGCCGCGGGGGCGTCGTTCGGCGTTTGCGCCGGCCGCACGAAGACCACGTGCTCGAAGCCGAGCGTGGTGACGGCGTGTTCGTCGAGCCCGGCCAGGCCCGATTTCAACGCCTGCGGCAGGCTCGCCATGCTGTGTGGCAAGACCACGACCAGCCGGCGCACGCCGCCGGCGAACAGCCAGCGGGCCAGGGCCGCGAGCGCGTCGGGCTGCGGCTTCACGAACGCGTCTTCACGGCCGTTGGCGCGGCGGGTGCGGTCGAAGACCACGAGCGCGGTGTCGGCGCCGAGTGGCGCGGTGGGCGGTTGATCGATGTCCGACGGTGCGACCACGAGCGGCTCGAGGCCGTGCATGGCCGCATGAAAATTCTGGGTGACCAGCACCCGCACGTGCGAGAACTGGCGCCCGGCGAGCAGCCGCTCGAGCACGGCGGCGCCCAGCGTGCCGGCGCCACCGACCACCAGGGCGGAAGGCCGCTTCGGCGCGGCCGGCGGGCGCGCGTGGCCGCCGCGCAGTGCTTCCTGAACCAGACTCATGGCTCGACTCTAGCGAATCGGCGCGCGACTTCAGCTCAGGCTGCCGCAACCACCAGGCAGGCGTTGCTGCCCCCGAACGCGAAGGAGTTCGACAGCACCGCGCTGCCGGCGGGCAAGGGCACCGGGTCTTCGCGCACCAGGTTCGCGACGATGGCCGTGTCGGGCTCGCGCAGGTTGCGTGTCGCGGGCACCTTGCCGCTCGCGAGCGTGGCGACCGAGGCCGCCAGTTCGATCGCGCCCGAAGCGCCCAACAGGTGACCGTGGGTCGCCTTGGTCGAGCTGACCCAGGGCGCCTTCGGGCCCGAGCCGAAGACGCTGGCGATCGAGCCGGCCTCGACACGGTCGCCGATCGGCGTGCCAGGCCCGTAAGCGTTGACGTAGCCGATCTGATGTGCCGAGACTTCAGCGTCGCGCATGGCGTTTTGCATCGCCCGCACCTGCCCGGCCGAGCAGGGCTCGGTCCAGTGGTGGCCGTCGCCGGTGGCGGCAAAGCCGGCAAGCCGCGCCAAGGCGGGTGCGCCGCGCGCAGCAGCGTGCTCTGCCGCTTCGAGCACGAAGAACACCGCGCCTTCGCCGAGCACGATGCCGCTGCGATCGCGGTCGAAGGGCCGGCAGGCGGCGTCGGCCAGCGCGGCGGTGCGGGTGTCGTCGTCGCAAGGCGTCTCACCCAGTGGCGCGAGCATGCGCAGCGCTTCCCAGGCCTTCAATGTGCCGTCGCCGAAAGGCGCTTCCGTGCCACCGGCCAGCGCCACGTCGAGGTAGCCGTGGCGGATCGCGCGCATCGCTTCGCCGATCGCCAGCGTCGACGAGGCGCAGGCGCTCGCATACGTCTGGTTCGGGCCGCGCAGGCCGTGGCGTATCGCGATGCTCGCAGCGGCCGCGCTCGGCATGCAACGCAGCAGCGTGAGCGCCGGCAAGCGGCCCTTCTCGAACAGCGTGGTGTACGAGGCGCTGACCGATTCCGTCGGCCCCGAGGCGCAGCCCACGAACACACCGCAGTCTTGCAGCGCCGCGGCGCCGGCCGACCAGCCGGCATCGTGCAGGGCGCGCGACGACGCGAGCAGCGCGAGCCGCGTGGCGCGGTCCGACAGCAGCTGTTCGCTGCGGTCGAGTTCGGCATCGAGTGCCATCTGCACGCGCGCGCCCGGCAGCGCTGGTGCGTGGCGCGACAGCACGGCCCCGAAACGCGCGCCCGGTTCGTACAACGCGCGGCTGAACTCGGTGAACGAGGTGCCCAGCGGCGTGACCAGCCCGATGCCGGTGATGACAACCTGGCGCCCGCTCACGCGAGCGCTCTTCGATGAAAGGGGTTCGACACGGAGGTTCCTTGTGCTTGAAAGAGAGGTGTCCGGTTCCACGCGCCGGGCAGGCGTTGGCGGACAAGCCGGAGGGCCCCCACAAGAGGGTGTCCGGATCGACGTGGGCCCTGCGTGGAACAGCAGACAGGGAGATTGCGCATGCCACTCGTTCAACACTGGGAAGGGCCTCACGGCACGGCGCTGACGCTGCGGCCGGCGCGCGCGGAAGACCACGACCGCCTCGACGCCTTGATCAGAAGCCTGGCGCCGCGCGACCGGCGCTGGCGTTTTCACGGCGCCGTGAACGCCCTCGCGCCAGAGCGCCTGCGCACCATGGTCACGCCCGCACCGGCGCAGCAGATCGCGCTCGTGGTCGTGGCGCACGGCCCAGGCCGCGACGCGCTGATCGCCGACGCGCGTTGCGCTTTCGACGCGAGCGGCGAAGCGGCCGAGTTCGGCCTGATGGTGGCGCCGGCGTGGCGTCGCCTCAGCCTCGGTGCGCGGGCCACGCTGGCGCTGCGCGACGCCGCGGCCGACGCCGGCCTGCGCTGGCTGCATGGCTCGGTGCTGGCCGACAACGCGCCGATGCTGGCACTGGTTCAGCGCTGCGGTTTTCTCTGCACGCCGAACCGCCGCGACGCAGGGCTCGTCGGCATCGAGCTGCAACTCGATCGCGAGCCGGCGCTGTTGCGCACGCCGCCCGCCGCACCCAGCCGGTGGCGCTGGTCGTTGCCGCGCCAGGTTCATTCGCACTCTTTCTGAAAGACACCCTCATGAAGACGAAGTTCGAAGATGCTCGCCCCGGCGCCGCACCGCGGCTGGCCTTCGTGCTCGGCAGCGGCGGCGTGCGCAGCATCGCCGCGGTCGGCATCGCCGACCGGCTGGCGCGCGAAGGCATCGCGCCAGACTTCATCGTCGGCTGCAGTTCCGGGGCACTGTTCGGCGCCACCATCGCCGCCGGCATGGGCAGCGACGCCGCCTTGCGCAGCGCCACCCAGCTCTGGTCGGCCGAGCTCACCAAACAGCGGCGCTGGCTCGCCTACGCCCAACTCATCGCACCGCGGCTGGCCGGCTTCGGGGCCGGCTTCGCGTTGCGCGACGACCGGCTGATCGCCGAGCGCATCACACGCGCCTTCGGCGAGCTGCGGCTCGAAGAATTGCCCACGCCGCTGCGCGTGGCCACCACCTGCGCGGCCAGCGGGCAGCCGGTGCTGCTCACGCGCGGGCCGCTGGTCGACGCCTTGCGCGCCAGCATGGCGGTGCCGTTCATCTTCCCGAGTGTCGAGATCGGGGGCCGGCGTCTGGTCGACGGTGTCATCTCCGACCCCTTGCCACTCGGCGCCGCGAGCGACGCGCAGGCCGTGATCGCACTCGGTTTTCAAGGGGCCATGCCACGCCGCGTCGACCGCGCTTCGAGACTCGTGGCGCAGACCAGCACCGCGCTCATCAACAACCTGATGCAGGCCCGCACCGAGGCCGCGCGGGCCGCAGGGCAGCGGGTGATCCACATCGACCTGGTGTTGAACCGGCGCGTCGGCCTGTGGGACACCGAGGCCATGCCTTACCTGTTCGAGGCCGGCCGCCGCGCTGCCGAAGTGCGCCTGCCCGAGATCGTGGCGTTGCTCGACCGCACGCCGCAACGCAGCGCTGCATGACGGCGCAAGAAGCTTTTCATCCAGAACCGAAGTACCCCGGAGAACCCATGACCGTTGCAGAACTGAGCCACAGCACGCCACCGACCGACACGAAGCGCTACGCGCGCTGCATCGATGCTTCGAAACGCATCCGCTGGGAGATCGAACGTGACGTGATCCGCGGCCGCCGTTTCGACTTCAGCCAGCGGTTCCTGCCCGAAGGCCTGGCGCGCATCGCCGGGCTCGAATTCCTGTGGCCCGACGAACGCCGGCTGCTGAGCCAGATCCAGGGCCGCACCTACGCCAGCATGTTCGGTCTGGTCGAGCGTTTCATCGGCGCGAAGATGCTCGAGATCAGCCGCGCGCACTGGTTCGGCGACCAAGTCGCGCTCGAAGCGCTGGTGCGTTTTGCCGACGAAGAGTTGAAGCACCAGGCGCTGTTCCGGCGCGTCGAAGAGCTCGCTGCCGAAAGCATGCCCGAGGGCTACCGGTTCGTGCCCGAGCCGAACGCGGTGGCGCAGGCCGTGATGTCGGCGTCGACCTGGGCCGTGCTCGCGCTCACCTGCCACATCGAACTCTTCACGCAGGTGCACTACCGCCAGAGCCTGGAGCCCGACAGCGAACTCTCGCCACTCTACAAGGACGTGTTCCTGTTCCACTGGCTCGAAGAGTCGCAGCACGCCATCGTCGACGAGCTCGAATGGAAATGTGAAGACGCGCAACTCACGCCGGCGCAGCGCGACGTGGCGGTCGACGACCTGATCGGCCTGGTGGGCGCGGTCGACGGCATCCTGCAGGCGCAGGCGGCTGCCGACACCGGCTACTTCCTGCAGGCTTGCGGCCGCGCGCCTCACGGGCCCGAGGCCGAACGGGTCGGGCAAACCTTGCTCGGCGCCTACCGCTGGCAGTACATCGCCTCGGGCGTGCGCCACCCGCACTTCAGCGGCCTGCTCGGTTCGATGCTCGACGACGCGCAGGCGCAGCGCATCGGTGCGGCGCTCGCGCCGCTGATGTTGTGAAACCCGCCACGCGTCGAGGCAACCCTGCCGCGATGCGGGCTGTTGTTCATGGGGGGTGGTGACGATCACGACGATGGTTATGCTCGACGGGATGCGAGCTGGAGAAACCCCCGCCCCACCGGTCCCCGAGAGCGTGCAGCAGCTCTTTCCGGCGCTCTACAACGAGCTGCGCCGGCTCGCGCGCTCGCGCCTGGCCGGCGGCGGCCGCCACACCATGCTCGACACCGCAGCGCTGGTGCACGAGGCCTTCCTGCGCATGCAGCGTGATGGTGGCGTCGAGCTCAAGGACCGCGAGCACTTCATGGCCTATGCCGCCACGACCATGCGCTCGATCGTCATCGACTTCGTGCGCCGGCGCAGCGCCGACCGCCGCGGTGGCGGCGCAGAACACGTCACGCTCGACACCATGGCCGGCGGTGTGATGGGCGCGTCCGACGACGAGATCCTGTCGGTGCACCACGCACTCGAAACGCTCGAGAAGGTCGACGCGCGGCTGGTGCGCGTGGTCGAGATGCGCTACTTCGCGGGGCTGACCGACATCGAGATCGGCGCCGCGCTCGGTGTCACCGACCGCACGGTGCGGCGCGACTGGGAACGCGCCCGGCTGCTGCTGGCCGACATGCTGGGCCGCTGATCGGCTTTGTCCGCCCGCGGCGGCCGTTTGCGTTGTACAACGCATGCCACCGGTTCGCCCTCCCAGCACGATGAACAGCCCCGGCATCGACACCGACCGACTGCAGCGCATCAACACGCTGCTGGCGGCCGCACTCGCCTTGCCCGAAGACGAGCGTGGCGCGTGGTTGCGCGCCTTGCCGCCGGCTCAGCAGGGCGACCTCCCGATACTGGGCGCCCTGCTGGCCCGCGCCGAAGTCGAGACCGACACTTTCCTGCAGCGCCCGATCGGGCTCTCGCTCGACGCCCTCGAACCGTTCGACATGCCGCCCGACGCACCGGGCGACCAGGTCGGACCGTACCGGCTGATCCAGGAGATCGGCGCCGGCGGCATGGCCAACGTGTGGCTCGCCGAGCGTGCCGACGGTGTGTTGCAGCGCCAGGTGGCGCTGAAGCTGCCCCGCGCCGGCTGGGCGCTCGGCTTGGCGCAGCGCATGGCGCGCGAACGCGACATCCTCGGCGCGCTCGAACACCCGCACATCGCACGGCTCTACGACGCCGGCGTCACCACGGCCGGCCGGCCGTGGATGGCGATGGAATGGGTCTGCGGCAGGCCGATCGACGAACACTGCCGCGACGGCGCGCTCGGTGTGCCGCAGCGCCTGCGGCTGTTCCTTCAGGTGGCCGAAGCGATCGCGCACGCCCATGCCCGGCTGATCGTGCATCGCGACCTGAAGCCCAGCAACATCCTCGTCACGCCCGAAGGCGAGGTGCGGCTGCTCGACTTCGGCGTGGCCAAGATGCTCGAAGACGACACAGCGCGCTCGCCCGCGCTCACGCAGTTGATGGGCCGCGCCGTCACGCCCGACTACGCCTCGCCCGAGCAGGTGGCCGGCCGGCCGGTGGGCGTGGCCACCGACGTGTACTCGCTCGGTGTCGTGCTGTACGAGTTGATGACCGGGCAGCGCCCCTACCGGCTCGGCCGCCAGAGCATGGCGGCGCTCGAAGAGGCCATCCTGGCCGCCGACGTGCCGCTGGCCAGCACCCGCGTCGCTGCCGACAAGGGCCTGGCGCGCGCCCTGCGCGGCGACATCGACAACATCATCGTCAAGGCGCTGCACAAGGACCCGGCGCGGCGCTATGCCAGCGTCGAGTCGTTCGCCGCCGACCTGCGGCGCCACCTCGACGGCGAGCCGATTCAGGCCCGGCCGCCGAGCCGGCGCTACCGCCTCTACAAGTTCATGCGCAGGAACCGGCTCGTCAGCGCCAGCGTGGCGGCCGTGGCCGCCTCGGTCGTGCTCGGGTTCGCGGTGGCCTTGTGGCAGGCACAGCAGGCGCGGCACGAAGCGGCCCGCGCCGAGCAAGTGAAGGAGTTCATGGCCTCGGTGCTGAAGCAGGCCACGCCGCGCGAAGGTGGCGTGGTGACCGCGCGCGACCTGTTGCTGGCCGCGTCGCAACGCATCGAAAAAGAACTGGCCGGCAACCCGCGTGCCGCGGCCGAACTCGGGGTGATCGTCGGCCAGGGCTTCTTTTCGCTCGGTGAAGCGCGCCAGGGTGAGGCCGCGCTGCGCGCCGCGATCGGGCGTGCCGAAAAGGAATTCGGGCGCCGCCACCCGATCACGCTGCAGGGCAAGGCCCTGTTGGTCGAAGCACTCGACTACGCCGACCTGGCGGCGGCAGAGAAGATCGTCGCCGAGGTGGTGCCCGACGCGCTTGCCGGCCTGCCGGGCACGGCCGAGAGCGCCGTGTTCGCGTTGCGCAGCCAGTCGTGGGTGCTGGCCTTGCGCAACCGGGCCGACGAGTCCTACGCCGCGTCGCAGCAGGCCATTCAGATCGGCGAGTCGTATCTGGGCAAGCTGCACCGCGAGACGATCCGCACGCTGCGGGTGCGCTCGGCCATCTTCGGCTGGCTGGGCGACAACGCCCGCCAACTCGACACGGCGACCGACGCGCTCTCGCGTGCGCGCGCTTCGTTCGGCGACAAGACGCCCGACGCCACGCTGAACCAGGTCGAGCGCGCCTATGGCAACGCGCTCGCCGCGAACCAGAGGCCCGGTGATGCCGTGCCGGTGCTGCAGCGCGCCCTGAAGGATCAGCGTGCGCTCGACGGCGGCGAGACCGCGCGGGTCGCATGGGCGATGTACGCGTTGGCCGTGGCCTTGCGGGCATCGGGCCGGGCCGTCGAGGCCGTGTCGGTGTCGCGCGAAGCGCTCGCATTGCAGGCGCGGCTGAGCTCGGCCGACAAGTTGGAGTTCGCCGAATTCGGCGGCATCCTTGTCGAGGCGCTGACGCTGGCGCGCCGGGTTGACGAAGCTGCAGCGCTGGAGCGCCGCATCGCCGCGCTACCGCTGCCGTCGATCGACGTGCCCTTGAACCGCCGCATCGACAACGAGCTCGGACAGGCGCACTTGCTGGCGCTCGGCGGCGACAGCGAAGCGGCTGCGCGCCGTGCCGCGGCGGCGGCCGATCTCGCGGGTGAACAACACCTGGGCCAGCGCGCCGGCGCGCGGGTCGTCGCCGCGCTCAATGCGCGATTGCAACAGCGGCCGAGCGAGGCCTTGGCGCTCGCGAAGCAAGCGCTGGCCGAGCCGAAGCTGAACGAGGTTCCGCTCCACGTGCAGGCCAGGGCGCACACCGAAGCCGGCAGCGCCTGGCTCGAGCTCGGCGACTTCGCGCGCGCTGAAGAATCGCTGCGGGCTGCGCATGCGTTGTTCACGAAGGCCCAGGTCGAGCCCGGTGTGGGCCAGGCCGATGTGTTGATCGGCCTGGCCCGCGTGCATCTGCGCAACGGCCGTTCTGGCGAAGCCGAGGCCTTGTTGCTGCCGCTGGCGAGCGCCTGGGAAGGCGTGAACCCGAACAGCGAGTGGCATGGCGAAGCGCTGCATTGGCTGGCGCGCGCGCAAGCGATGTCTGGCAAGACGAACGACGCGCGTGTGCATCGTGAGCAAGCCGAGACCATGCTGCGCGCCTCCAGGCTGCCGGCCTTGCAGCACTTGCTCGCCGGCTGATCGCAGCGCCCTCGCCGCAGCAGGCGGCACCCCCAAAGGTGCGAAGCAGATCGCTGTCCGGAATGCGCCGGAGCAGACGTGGAACTGGAGACCCACCCACTCTGCCGGCGCCCCCGGCGATCCCACGGAACCCTTGCACATGACCAGCGTTTTTTTCTTCGACCGACACCTGGCGCAGTTCAGCGACTTTCAATCGCTGTTGTGGAGCGCCTATCTTCTGGCGGCGGTGATGCTGCCGGTGTACCACCTGCGCCCGATCCTGAAGTACCTGCGCGGCAACAGCGGCATCGGCGACGCGTGCATCCGCACCGAAACCATCCAGTGCCTGTGGCGCGTGCCGGCGCTGCTGTTCTCGGTGTTCGTGACGCCGTCGCTGCCGCTTTTCCTGTCGATCTTTCTCGACATGCTGGGCCGCATCGGCCGCATCGTGGCCATGACTTCTTCAGAGCGGCGCTGGCAGGCAGCGCTGCAGGCCGGCTGACGCGCGAGCAGCGCTGTCCGCATCGGCGGCGCCGCTGCGTGGAACACGGGGCAAGGGTCGGCACGTGGGTGCCGGCCTGACATGCGACCCACGTTTCAACAGGAGCCTTTGATGTTCAAGACAAGCCTGCTGGCCCGAAGCCTGTCGGTGGTGTTCGGCGGCAGCGCCGTGCTCGCCGGCGCACAAGAGCCACCGCCACCGTCACCGTCGCCGTCACCACTGCAACTCGAACGGGTGGAGGTGACCGGCTCCAACATCCGGCGCGCGCAGGCAGAGACCGCCTCGCCGGTGCAGACCGTGACGCGCGATGACATCGAAAAGTCCGGCAAGTCCACGGTCGCCGAATTGCTGCAGACGCTGGCCGTCGACAACCAGGGCTCGGTGCCGGTGAACTTCGGCGCCGGTTTCGCCGCTGGCGCTTCCGGCGTGTCGCTGCGCGGGCTCGGCGCCGCTTCGACCCTGGTGCTCGTGAACGGCCGCCGCATCGCGCCCTATGGCCTGGCCGACGACGGGCAGAAGGTGTTCGCCGACCTGAACATGATCCCGCTCGAAGCGGTCGACCGGGTCGAGATATTGAAAGACGGCGCGTCGGCCATCTACGGGTCGGATGCGATCGCCGGCGTGGTCAACGTGATCCTGCGGCGCGACTTCAAGGGGGTCGTCGCCAAGGCGAGCCACGGCCAGTCGCGCTACGGCGACGGGGCCGACACGCGCGCGGCGCTCACCGCCGGGTTCGGCAACCTCGACACCGACCGCTACAACGTGCTGCTGAACCTCGAGGCGGCGAAGAAGAACGAGATCTGGAACCGCGACCGCGCGGGCCGCGGCGCGGTCGGCCGCGCCGACCTGCGTGACTTCGGCTTCGATGCCGCGACCGCGGGCCTGGGCGGCACCGGCGCGATCGTCGGCAACAACCTGGCGGGCAGTGCCGTGAACGGCAACGTGCGCAACCCGAACACGCTCGACTACTACAACCGCGGCAACCTGGCCGGCGTCGGCTTCACGCGCAGCTTTGCCGACGCCGCATGTTCCAACTTCACCAGCCACCCTCAGGGCGACCCGGGCGGTGGCTGCCTGACCGATGCGCCACAGCAATACGGGCAGGTGCAGCCTTCGCAGAAGAGCCTGAACTTCTTCGGCCGCGGCACGCTGGCGCTGACCGGCGACATGCTCGCCTATGCAGAACTCAACCTCTACGACAGCAAGACAGAATCCGCGACCACGCCTTCGGGTGTGAACGCCTCGGTGGGTTACCCGGGCGGGCCGGTCAGCAATGCCGGCGTGGCGCTCGGCGCCGACCACCCCGACAACCCGTACTTCGGCACGGCCGCGCGCCTGCGCTACCTGGCCGCCGACGTGGGCCCGCGTGAGAGCCGTGTCGACTCGACCTTCATGCGCGTCGTCGCTGGCCTGAAGGGCTCGCTCGACGCGTGGAACTTCGACACCGCCGTGCTCTACTCGCAGAACAAGGTCTCGAACACCCAGACCGGCACGCTGCAGCGCGACGTGGCTTTTGCGCTGTTGAACCCGGGCGACGCCGCCGCGGTCGCTTCGGCCTTGGCGAACAGCCCGGCCTATGCGGCCTTGCCGCCCGGCACGGTGTGGCGCATCGCCGAGAACGCCCGGCTCAATTCGGCGGCGCTGTACGCGGCGCTGTCGCCGACGATCTCGAACGACGCGCTCAGCAAGACCGGGCAGATCGACTTCAAGGCCTCGCGCGAATTCGGGCAACTGCCCGGCGGGCCGTTCGGCGTGGCGCTCGGGGCCGAGTTGCGGCGCGAGTCGGTCCGCCTTTCGCCGACACAAGGCACCGAGCGCGGCAACATCATCGGGCTTGGCTACTCGGCCTACAGCGGCGTGCGCGATGTGACGGCCGCCTACGCCGAAGTGGTGGCGCCGGTGTTGCCCACGCTCGAACTGTCGTCGGCCTTGCGCGTCGACCACTACTCCGACGTCGGCAACTCGCTCACGCCCAAGCTCGGCCTCAAGTGGACGCCGGTCAGCCAGCTCGCCCTGCGTGGCACCTACGCCGAAGGCTTTCGCGCGCCGAGTTCGGCCGAGAACGGCGACGGCGGGCTGGCAGCGTTCACCACCGCGATCGACCCGGTGCGCTGCGCTCTCGGCGTGCCGGGCACCTGCAGCGCCGCGGGGGTGTCGATCATCACGTCGCCGAACCGCGACCTGCGGCCCGAGAAGTCGAAGAGCTTCACGCTCGGCCTGGTGTGGGACCCTGCGCCGGCGACCAGCCTGTCGATCGACTTGTGGCAGATCGAGCGCCGCAACGAGATCAACCAGGAGCAGACCGACGCTGCCATCGCGGCCGGGCACGTGGCACGCGACCCGTCGACGGCGACCAACATCCCCGGCGACCCGGGCGCCATCATCGCGGTGCTGGCCAAGTACGTGAACTCGGCGCAGACCACGGTGCGTGGTGTCGACCTGGACCTGCGCCAGGGCTTCGCGCTCGGCCCCGACTTCGGCAAGCTCACCTTCGATGCGAAGTGGACGCACCTCTTCAAGTGGTTGCGCCGCGAGCAGGACGGCACGAGCTTCGAGTTCGCTGGCACGCACGGCAATTGCAACGTGACCAACTGCATCGGCACGCCGGCCGACCGCGTGAACCTGGGCGCCACCTGGGAGCTGGGCGCCTGGCGCGTGGCGGCGATTGCCAACTACCGCGGGCCGCTGTCGAACAAGCTCTTCAAGGACGACCCGAACGGCTGCGCCACGATCTTCGCCGACGGCTCCGACGCGCCGGGCGGCTGCCGAATCGCGTCGTTCACGACAGTCGACCTGACGGCGCGCTGGAAAGCGAGCGACAAGATCGAAGTCTTCGGTTCGGTGCAGAACCTGTTCGACCGCACGCCACCGCTCGACCCGACCACCTACGGCGCCAACGGCTACAACCCGCTCGACTACAGCGGCGCGGTCGGGCGGTATTTCAACGTCGGCTTGAAGTACCGGTTCTGAAGCTGCGGGGTCAGGGAGCGCGCTGCAAGGCGCGCTCGCGCAGCGCCTTCATCGTGAAGACGAAGCTGTCGGCCGCCAGCGGCTTGTGGCAGGCCAGGCAAGGCGCCTGGTTCAGCATGTCACGGCGCGCGCGGTCGGCGCCGAAGAGAGCGTAGTCCCAGTCGCCGTTGCGCAGCAGCAGCGGCAGCTCGGCGCCCCAGCCGGCGCGTGATTCCATCGCGGCGTAGGACGTGACCCCACGCATGCTGCCGTGGTTGGCGACGACGATTGCTGATCCCTGAGCCAGTGCACCGCCTTCGCGCAGCGAACGCAACGCCACTTCGTTCGCGTAACGTTTGACGAAGCTGCCGTCGGGCGCGGCGGTGGTGGTTTCGTAGACCGTGAAGCCTTCGGGAAAGCCGGCGGGGAAGGCCATGCGCGAGCGGATGGCGGCCGCAGCCGGCGCCGGCGAGTCCGCCGGCCGTGCCCCGGGCAACTGGCTCCAGTGCGTGGCCAGCGCGCGGATGTCGGCATCGGTGAGCTGCGCCGCCATCGCCGCCATCAGTGCGTTCTTGCGTTCGCCGCTGCGAAAGGCTTCGAGCTGGCGCACCAGGTAGTTCAGCTTCTGCCCGGCGAGGTTGGGCACGTCGGCGCTGTCGCCGAGCCCGTCGTGGCCGTGGCAGGCCTGGCACGCGCCGATCAGCGACGCGGCGGAGGTGGGTGTGTCGCTGGCCGGCTGCGCGGGCCGCGGCAGCATCGAGGCGGCACCGAACAGCAGGGCCGTCGTCGCGTGGAAGATCCTGGTTCTGGATGTCATCGTGTCACCCTTGTTCCACCGACGGGTGGTCTATTGCTCGTCTCACGCCGCTGCCGGCAGTTTCCGGACACGGCGCCCTTCGATGTCCTTGAAACGCCGCCGTATCGGCCCCAGCTTCGGCGCGCGCGGTAGCATCGCCCCGCACTCTTCTGGAGGAACCTGCATGTCTCGCACCCTGACCCTTCCGTACCTCGCGGCCCACACTTTCAGCCAACGCCTGGGCATGGCGGCTTTGGCGCTGCTGGCCGCGGTCGGCCTGAGCGGCTGCGGCTACAACAACTTCCAGACGCTGGACGAGCAGGTCAAGGCCGGTTGGGCCGAGGTGCTGAACCAGTACCAGCGCCGCGCCGACCTGATCCCGAACATCGTGTCCACCGTCAAGGGCGAAGCCAACTTCGAACAGGAAACGCTGACCAAGGTGATCGAGGCACGCTCGCGTGCCACCAGCATCCAGGCCACGCCGGAACTGGTCAACGACCCGGCCGCGTTCGAAAAATTCCAGGCCGCGCAAGGCCAGCTCACCGGCGCGTTGAGCCGCCTGATGGTCGTGGCCGAGCAGTACCCGAACCTGAAGGCGAACGCGGCGTTTCAAGACTTGCGCGTGCAGCTCGAAGGCACCGAGAACCGCATCACCGTGGCGCGCAACCGCTACATCAAGACCGTGGCCGACTACAACGTGCTGGCGCGCAGCTTCCCGAGCAACCTGACGGCGATGATCTTCGGCTACAAGGTCAAGCCCAGCTTCACGGTGCAGAACGAAGCCGAGATCTCGAAGCCGCCCGCGGTGAGCTTCGACAAGCCGGCGTCGAAGTGATCGCCGCATTGCAGGCTTTCTAGTGCGCCTGCCCCTGCGCCTGTTCGCTGCGCTGCTGGCTGCGGCGTCGCTCTGTGTCGGCGCGCCAGCGCACGCGCAGGACGTGCCGGTGCCGCCACTCAGCGGCCGCGTGATCGACCAGACCGGCACGCTCACGCCGGCGCAGGCGCAGGCGCTGTCGGCCAAGCTTGAAGCGATCGAGACCCAGCGCGGCGCGCAGGTCGTCGTGCTGATCGTTCCGACCACGCAACCCGAAGACATCGCCAGCTTCGGCCAGCGCGTGGCCGACACCTGGAAGGTGGGCCGGCGCGACGTCGGCGACGGCGTCGTGATCGTGGTCGCCAAGAACGACCGGCGCATCAACATCGAAGTGGCGAAAGCGCTCGAAGGTGCCATTCCCGACGTGATCGCCGGCCGCATCATCAACGAGCAGATCAAGCCGGCGTTCCGCGCCGACGACTACGCCGGTGGCCTGAACGCGGCGGTCGACAAGCTCGGCGCGCGCATCGCGGGCGAAGCCTTGCCCGAGCCCACGCCGAAAAGCGGCGGCGCAAACCGTGGCCTCGGCGGCTTCGACCTGCAAGACCTGGCGATCTTCCTGTTCGTCGGCGTGCCGATCGCCGGCGCGGTGTTGACCGGCATCTTCGGCCGCAAGCTCGGCTCGCTCGCCACCGGCGCGGCCGTGGGGGGCATCGGCTGGTGGCTCACGGCCAGCCTGCTGGTGGCCGGCGGTGCCGGCCTGATCGCGCTCTTTCTCGTCGGCGTGATGGGCCTGGGCAGCCGCGGTGGGCGCTCGGGCGGGCCGATCATCTGGGGCGGCGGGGGCGGTGGATTCGGCGGTGGTTTTGGGGGCGGTGGCGGCGGAGGTGGCGGTTTCAGCTCCGGTGGCGGTGGCGACTTCGGGGGCGGTGGCGCCTCGGGGGACTGGTGAGATGAGCCATTGGGTGACACGCCTTCTGAAGCACCGCCGTTTCGACGAGCGCGACGCGCAGCGCCTGCTCGGCGCCGGCGCGCTGCAACGTGTGCAGGCGCGCGTGGCGGCCAGCGAGGCCGGGCACAGCGGCGAGATCCGCGTCTGCGTCGAAGCCGGCCTGCCCTGGAGTTACCTGCGCCGTGGCGCCTCGCCGCGCGAGCGTGCCGTCGCCCTGTTCGGCAAGCTGCGGGTGTGGGACACCGAACACAACAACGGCGTGCTGATCTACCTGCTGATCGCCGAACACGCGATCGAGATCGTGGCCGACCGCGGCGTGGCGCGGCGCGTCGACGCGGCGGCGTGGCAAGGCATCACGGCCACGATGAAAGCCGCATTCCAGCGCGGCGAGTTCGAGGCCGGCCTGAACCAGGCCGTCGATGCGGTCGACACCTTGTTGCGCGAGCACTTCGCGCTCGCGCCGGGCGAAGCCAACCCGAACGAACTGCCCGACACGCCCGATCTGCGCTGAGCCGCGCGCGGCGCGCTCAGCGCGAGTTGGCTTCCAGTGCCTCGGTGATCGCGGCATCGAGCTCGGGGTCGGCGCTGCCGGCGCTCGTGCTGACCGCGATCGCACGCGGCACGAAGGCTTCGCGCGGCCGGCCGTCGACGTGAAAGAGCTTTTCGGTGGGCACGCGCACCGGGATCTTCGAGTGCGGCAGCACCGTTTCGCCTAAAGCGCCGAGCAGGTGCGCCATCGGTTGGCCCAGCACCCGCGCGCCGCGCGCCGAGTTCAGACCGATCGCGATGCCTTCGCCCATGCTGCCGGTCCAGCGGCCGACGAGCACGACCACCGGCGGCAGGAACGGCGTGCCGCGCGGCGCCACGTATTCGACCCAGAGGCGGCGCGCGCCGCTGCTGCGAAACTCCGAGACCAGTTCGTGGCGCTGGTAGGGCATGGGCCGGCGCACGAAGCGGCCCATGAGTCCGCGCGCCACCGACGAGGTGCCGCCGCTCGGCGTGTCGCGCAGGTCGAGCACGAGCGCGCGCACGTCGGGCATGGCCGCGAGCGCGGCATCGAAGGCCTGCACCAGGGCCGGGTCGCCGAGCGAGTTGTGGATGCGCACGTGGCCGACCCGGCCCACGCGGCGGTGCGACAGCAGCGTGCCGGGCTGCGGGGCTGGCGCTTCGTACTCGAACACCCGCGCCGCCCCGTCGACGCGCGCGTCCAGGCGCGTGGCCGGGCGGTCGCGGTGACCGGCCAGCACGATCTGCAAGGCCCAGGCGCGAGCGGCCGGGTCGGGCTGCGAGAGGAACTTCGGCTCGAGGCGTTTGAGCGCCGCTTCGACCGGCTCGCCATCGACGGCCAACACTTCGGCACCCGGCCGCAGCCCGGCCTGTTCGGCCGCCGACCCGGGCTTGACCGCGACGACGAGCGCCTTGCCGGCGCGCCATTCGCCGAACACGCTGCTCTGCGTCGGCACCAGGCGCGGCGACTGCGGTGTGTTCGTGCCCAGGTGCGCGTGCGCGTCGTAGAGCTCGCCGAGGGCGCGCTCGAGCAGGCTCACGTAGGCGTTGCGGTCGGTCGCCTCGGCGGTCTGTGCGGCGTAAAACGCGCAGGCTTTCGGCCACTCGGTCTGGCGGCTGTCGAAGTACGCGTACTCCCCTTCGACGAACTGGCAGAAGTGGGCGAACTCGGCCGCACGCTGCTCGGCGTTCGGGAAGGCCGCTTCGTCTGCCGCGCCAACCGGCAGCGCGGCGGCGAGCAGGGCGGCGAAGCAGAGGCGGGGAAGGAGTGATGCGATCAGCGACGGCATGAGCGGAATCTACCGCCTTCAGTTCGGGTGCGCGTCGGCGCTCGCCCCAGTGGGCTGCGTGCGCACCGCCCACACCACGCCCGCGATCAGCAGCGCCACGCCGACGAGCGTCTCGACCTGCGGCAGGCTCTTGCGCAACACGAAGGCGTAGCTCAGCGCGGCCAGGGTTTCGAACACGATCAGCTGGCCCGAGAGCGACGGCGGCAGGCGCTGGCTCGCTTCGTTCCAGCACAGCGTGCCGAGCCACGACGCGAGCAGGCCGATCGCGAACATCAGCATCAGGAAATCGGCGACGCGCGGGCCGAAAGGCATGGCAAACGCATCGCCGCTGGCCACGCTCCAACCCCACGTGAGCGCATAGCCGATCAGCGCCAGCGGCAGCGTCATCAGGCCCTGCGCCGTGGCCCAGCCGCGCGGGCTGCGGTCGGGGTGGGCGCGCAGCCACTCGGCGTTGCGGATCGGGTACCAGGTCCAGCACACCACGGCGCCGGCGGCGAGCAGGCCACCGAGCGCGTAGCGCGCCAGGTCGGCCTGCGGGTCGCGCTTCAGCGCATCGAGTTCGACGTGGTTGACGAGCGCGATGCCCAGGCCGATCAACACCAGCGAGGGCAGCAGCCGCCGCCATTGCAAGGGCGCTTCGACACGCGCACCGGGCGCCGCGCGGCGCAGCTTCGAGGTGATGGCGATCACGACCGGCAACGTGCCGATGATCATCGTCGGCAGCGGCCCGCCGGCACGCTGGATCGCGCTGGCCAGGAACAGGTAGTAGACGATGTTGCCGACGAGCGCGAGCTTCAATGCTTCGAGCCAGTCGGCGCGCGCGAGCTGGCGCAACTTGTCGCGGTCGAACCACGCGAGTGGCAAGGCGATCAGCCCGAAGGCCAGATAACGCCCGAACGACTGCAGCGTGGCCGGGTACTCCGGCAGCAGCAGCGGGCCGACGAACACCAGCCCCCACATCAGGCCGGCGGCGAGCGCGAAAAGAACTCCGGTGAACAGCGGTGCGGTGAACATGAGCGCGGGAGTGTCGCTCATGTCACGCGCCCTTCTTCTCTTCAGCCGGGCGTGTCGCCCCAGCCGCCACCGAGCGCGCGGATCAGCCCGACAGTCGCCTGGTACTGCGCCGCGCGCACCTGCAGCGCCTGGCGGCGGTTGCTCAACTCGCTGCGGCGTGCGTCCAGCAGTTCGAGCTGGCTGACGTAACCGTTGCGGTAGCGCGAGGTCGAGAGCACGGTCGCACGGCTCGCCGAATCGACGGCCTGTGCCTGTGCGCCGGCCTGGTCGGCGAGCAGGCGCAAGGCCGACAGCTGGTTCTCGACTTCCTGGAAAGCCACCAGCACCTGCTCGCGGTAGGCGGCTGCGGCGGCGTCCCACAGCGCGTTGGCGTTCTGCACACCGGCTTCACGGCGCCCGCCGTCGAAGACCGGCAGCGACAGCAGGGCGCCAATGCCCCAGGCGCGTGCCGACCACTTGAACAGGTCGCCGATGTCGGTGGACGCAAAACCGCCCGAAGCGGTCAAGGCCACGTCGGGGAACCAGGCGGCGCGCGCCACGCCGACACGCAGTTGCGCCGCCTGCATGGCGCGCTGCGCGGCGGCCACGTCGGGCCGGCGCGTCAGCACCGTGCCGGGCACGCCGGGCGGCACCTGCGGCGGCGTGCCCGCCCATTCGACCTCGTTCACCGCCAGGTTGCTCGGCAGTTCGCCGGCCAGCAGCGCGAGCGCGTGTTCGACTTCGGCGCGGCGCCGGTCGAGCGCGAGTGCCTGCGATTCGGTGGACGCGACTTCGGTGCGCACGCGTGCCAGGTCGAGCTCTGCCACGTCGCCGGCCTGATAGCGCCTTTCGGTCAGGCGCAAGGTGTCGCGGTACGCGGCGACGGTCTGGCGCACCAATGCGCGCTCGGCATCGAGCGCGCGCAGCGCGAAGTAGGTCTGCGCCACGTCGGACTGCACCAGCAAACGGGTGCTCTGCAACAGCGCTTCGCGCGATGCGGCGTCGAGTGCCGCGGCATCGCTCGCTTTCGCGAGCCGGCCGAACAGGTCGGGCTCCCAGGAGACGCTCGCGCCTGCATTCAGCAGCGTGCCGGGCGCTGTGGTGCCAGAGGCCGGGTTGGCGGTCTGGCGCGTGGCACCGGCGCCCAGGCCGAACTGCGGCAGCCGGTCGGCGTCGGTCGAACGCAGCAAGGCTCGCGCTTGCGCCAGGCGCGCGCCAGCAAGCTGGATGCTGGTGTTGTATTGGTCGGCGCGATGGATCATCGCGTCGAGCTCGGGGTCGGCGAACGCCTTCCACCACGCGCCGCGGGCTTGCGCTTCGGCCGGCGCGCTGGCGAGCCAGCGGCCGTCGAGCTCCTTGTACCTGCTCGGCGCGGTGGGCGCCGGCAGCGGCTCGAAAGCCGGTGTCGTCGCGCAGCCGGCGAGCACGAGCGCGGCGAGCAGCGGGGCCAGCGCCCAGCGTGTACCCGAAGTAAAACGGAACTTGTTCATGTGAAGTCCTTGAGTCTGTGGGTCGTGGCGCTCATTCGGGCATGCGCAACGGCGCGGCCGGTCGAGGCGACAGCGTGTGCGAAGCACCGCCGCCACCGCCACCCACAGGCGCGACGTGCGGCACGTCGCCGTGAAGCTTGAGCGGCCGGTTGCCGGTGAGCTGGCGCAGCAGCACGTAGAACACCGGCGTGAGGAAGATGCCGAACGCCGTCACGCCGATCATTCCGGCGAACACGGCCACGCCCATCGCGTGGCGCATCTCGGCGCCGGCGCCAGTGGCGAGCACCAGCGGCAGCACGCCCATCACGAAAGCCATCGAGGTCATCAGGATCGGGCGCAGGCGCAGCCGGCTCGCTTCAATCGCGGCCTGCATCGGCGTGCGGCCGGCGAACTCGAGCTCCCGCGCGAACTCGACGATCAGGATCGCGTTCTTCGCCGAGAGCCCCACGAGCACCATCAAGCCGATCTGCGTGAACACATTGTTGTCGCCGTCGGACAACCACACGCCGGTCATCGCCGCGAGCAGGCCCATCGGCACGATCAGCAGGATGGCCAGCGGCAGCGTCAGGCTTTCGTACTGCGCGGCGAGCACCAGGAACACGAGCAGGATCGCGATCGGGAAGATCAGCGCCGCCGAGTTGCCGGCCAGGATCTCCTGGTACGTCAGGTCGGTCCACTCGTAGCCGATGCCGGGTGGCAGCGTCTCGGCGGCGATGCGCTGGATCGCGTCTTGCGCCTGCCCCGACGAATAGCCCGGCGCGGGGCCGCCGTTGATGTCGGCCGTGAGAAAGCCGTTGTAGCGCATCGCCCGTTCCGGCCCGAAGGTCGGTGTGATCTTCATCAGGGCCGAGAGCGGCACCATCTCGCCGCTCGCAGCGCGCACCTTCAGCGCGCCGATGTCTTCGGCCCGCGCGCGGTAGGCCGCGTCGGCCTGCACCCGCACCGAGTATGTGCGGCCGAACTTGTTGAAGTCGTTCGCGTACAGGCTGCCGAGGTAGATCTGCATCGTGTCGAACACGTCGGTGATCGGCACGCCGAGCTGGCGCGCCTTGGTGCGGTCGATGTCGGCGTAAAGCTGCGGCACGTTGACCTGCCAGCTCGAGAACAGGCCGGCGAGCTCGGGTGTCTGATAAGCCTTGGCCATGAAGGCTTTCTGCGCCGCGTCGAGCGCGTCGAAGCCGAGCGAAGCCCGGTCTTCGAGCTGCAGCTTGAAGCCGCCGGTCGTGCCCAGGCCCTGCACCGGTGGCGGCGGAAAGATCGCGATGAACGCGTCCTGGATCTGGCCGAACTGGCCGTTCAGCTGCTGTGCGATCGCGCCGGCGCTCAAGGCCTTGCCTTGGCGCAGCTCGAAGTCTTTCAGCGACACGAACACGATGCCCGAGTTCGAGCTGTTCGTGAAGCCGTTGATCGACAGGCCCGGGAACGCGATGGCGTGTTCCACACCGGGCTGTTTCATCACGATCGCATTCATGCGCCGCACCACGTCTTCGGTGCGGTCGAGCGTGGCGCCGTCGGGCAGTTGTGCGAAGCCGATCAGGTACTGCTTGTCCTGCGCCGGCACGAAACCGTGCGGCACGAGCTTGAACATGCCGACGGTGGCGACGGCGAGCACCGCGTACAGGCCGAGCATCACGGCCTTGCGCGAGATCGCGGTCTTCACGCCACCGCTGTAGGCCGCCGCGCCGCGGCGGAACAAGCTGTTGAAGCCACGGAAGAACGGGCCCAGCCACTTGTCCATGCCGCGCGTGAGCGCGTCTTTCGGCGCGTCGTGGCTCTTCAGCAGCAGGGCCGCGAGCGCGGGCGACAGCGTCAGCGAGTTGATCGCTGAGATCACCGTCGAGATCGCGATCGTGAGCGCGAACTGGCGGTAGAACTGCCCCGTCAGCCCGCTGATGAAGGCCAGCGGCACGAACACGGCGACCAGCACCAGCGCGATCGCGATGATCGGCCCCGAGACTTCGCGCATCGCGCGGTAGGTGGCTTCGCGCGGCGTCAGGCCCGCTTCGATGTTGCGTTCGACGTTCTCGACCACGACGATCGCGTCGTCGACCACGATGCCGATCGCCAGCACCAGCCCGAACAGGCTCAGCGCGTTGATCGAGAAGCCGAACACCTTCATCACCGCGAAGGTGCCGACCACCGCGACCGGCACCGCCAGCAGCGGGATGATCGAGGCGCGCCAGGTCTGCAGGAACAGGATCACCACCAGCACGACCAGCGCGATGGCTTCGAGCAGCGTGTGCACCACCGATTTGATCGACGCGCGCACGAACTGCGTCGGGTCGTAGACGATCTCGTAGGCCACGCCTTCGGGCATCGCCTTTTTCACGTCTTCCATCGTCGCGCGCACGCCGTTGCTGATCGCGATCGCGTTCGAGCCGGGCGCGGCGAAGATCGGCACCGCCACCGCGTCTTTGTTGTCGAGCAGCGAGCGCAGCGAGTAGTCGGCTGCGCCCAGTTCGATGCGGGCGATGTCACGCAGGCGCGTGACCGCACCATCGGTACTTGTCTTGACGATGATGTCGCCAAATTCTTCTTCGTTCTGCAGCCGGCCCTGGGCGTTGACCGAAAGCTGCACGTCGATGCCCTGCAGCCCGGGCGACGCGCCGATCACACCGGCCGCGGCCTGGACGTTCTGGCCGCGGATCGCGTTCACGACGTCGCTCGCCGACAGGCCGCGCTGCGCCACTTTCTGCGGGTCGAGCCAGACGCGCATCGAGTAGTCGCCCGAGCCGAACAACTGCACGTCGCCCACGCCTTCGACCCGCGCGAGCCGGTCTTTCACGTTGAGCACCGCGTAGTTGCGCAGGTAGGTCATGTCGTAGCGGCCGTTCGGCGAGAGCAGGTGAACCACCATCGTCAGGTCGACGCTGCTCTTCACGGTCGTGATGCCGAGCCGCCGAACTTCTTCGGGCAACCGCGCCTCGGCACGCGCGACGCGGTTCTGCACCAGCTGTTGGGCCTTGTCGGGGTCGGTGCCGAGCTTGAAGGTGACGGTGAGCGTCATCAGTCCGTCGGTCGTGGCCTGGCTGGCCATGTAGAGCATGCCTTCGACGCCGTTGATCTGCTCTTCGATTGGTGTGGCCACCGTTTCGGCGATGACCTTCGGGTTGGCGCCGGGGTAGTTGGCGCGCACCACGATCGAAGGCGGCACGACCTCGGGGTATTCGGAGATCGGCAAACCACGCACCGCGATCAGGCCGCCGAGAAAGATCAACAGCGAGAGCACGCCGGCGAAGATCGGCCGGTCGATGAAAAATTTCGAGAGATTCATGAGCGGGCTTTCTTCTTCTTATGAACGCGGTGCCGTGTCGCGCTGCGTCTCGGCTTTCAATTCCATCGCCACCGGTTGTGGTGCTACCAGCGCGCCCGGCCGCACGCGTTGCAGGCCGTTGACGATCACACGTTCCTGCGGTTGCAGGCCCGAGGTCACGATGCGCAAGCCGTTCACGTTCGCGCCCAGCGTCACTTCGCGGTAGGCGGCCTTGTTGTCGTTGCCCACGACCATCACGAACTTCTTGTTCTGGTCGGTGCCGACGGCGCGCTCGGTGATCAGGAGCGCGGCGTCGTTCTTCACCTGGCCGAGGCGCAGCTTCGCGAACTGGCCCGGCATCAGGCGGCCGTCGGCGTTGGCGAAGATGGCGCGCACGCGCACCGTGCCGCTCTTCGCGTCGACCTGGTTGTCGACGAGTTGCAGGTGGCCGTTGAAGGGCGTGTCGGCATTCGCCGCCGTGCCCATCTGCACCGGGATGCGCTCGACCTGGCCGCGCGCACTGCCCGTGCCCTGCACGTCGCGCAGCGCGCGGCTCACGACCTGCTCGTCCGCGTCGAAGCTGGCGTAGATCGGGCTCACCGAGACCAGCGTGGTCAAGACCGGCGCGCCCGGGCCGGCGGCGACGAGGTTGCCGACCGTGATCTCGAGCCGCCCAGTGCGCCCGGCCACCGGCGCGCGCACTTGCGTGTACCCCAGGCTCAGGCGCGCGCTCTGCAACGCGGCCTGCGCGGCGCGCAGGTTGGCGCCGGCTTCGCGCTGGGCGTTGCTGCGCTCGTCGAACTCGCGCTGCGCGATCGCACGCTCGTCGAGCAGGCGCTGGGCGCGCTCGAACTCACTGCCGGCGTACGACACGCGTGCCTGCGCCGCGGCCACCTGGGCTTCTGCACGTTCGACTTCGGCGGCGTAGGGCGCCGGGTCGATCGTGAGCAGCAGGTCGCCCTTGCTCACGAGCGCACCTTCGCGAAAGTGCACGGCCTGCACCGTGCCGGCGACACGCGGACGGATGTCGACCCGCTCGACCGCTTCGAGCCGGCCCGAGAACTCGGCCCAGGTCGCGACTTCGCTGCGCACGACGGTGGCCACCGAGACCGGCGTGGCCGGCGCCTCGGTGGAAGGCGAGGCTTCGGCGCTCGTGGTGCGCAAGGTGAACGCGGCGGTCGCCACGGCGGTGAGGGCGGTGAGGGCCGTGCCGGCAACCCAGAGGCGGCGGCGGGTCGGGGGCGTGATGTGCTTCGTCATGGTGTTTCCTTCGGGAATGCAGTCGTTTCTCGATGGCCTGGCAAGGCTCCGCCCACACCTGCCGGCGGTGGTTTCGGCAGGAAAACTCGGTGGGTGAGGAGCCCTGGGGCCGGTGTCGATTAATTCGTAGTGAACGCTACGGCATGTGGCACAATGTAGCCATCGCGGAAGGGCTCGTCAAGAGATTTATTAGCGATCGCTATGAAAAAGACGAAAGAGACAACGGCACCGCCCGTGGCGCCGAACAGCACGCCGGCCAAACCCCGTGGCCGACCCCTCTCGTTCGACCGCGACGCCGCGCTCGACCGGGCGATGCACGTGTTCTGGGAGCGCGGTTACGAGGCTGCCTCCATCAGCGACCTGACCGCCGCGATGGGCATCACGCCGCCCAGTCTCTACACCGCGTTCGGTGACAAGGAGCGCCTTTTCCTCGAGGCGATCGAGCGTTACGGCAAAGGCCCGGGCGGCTTCGGCCGGCGCGCGCTCGAAGAAGAGCCCACGGCGCGCGGCGCGGTACAGCGCCTGCTCGAAGAGGCCGCCGCGGAACTGACGCAAGCCTGCCACCCGCTCGGTTGCATGATGGTGATGGCCACCACCAACTGCTCTGTCGCTGCCGAGCACGTGCAGAACGCACTCGCCAAGCGCCGGGCGCTCGGGGTCGACCAGATGCGCGAGCGCATCCAGCAGGGCATCGACGACGGCGAACTGCCTCCCGACACCTCGGCCAGCGCGCTCGCCACCTTCTATGCCACCGTGTACCAGGGCATGTCGATGCAAGCAAAAGACGGGGCACCGCGCGAGAGCCTGTTGCTCAGCGTCGAGATGGCGATGCGCTCGTGGCCGGCCGCGCCGGCGCGCGTTGCACGCAAGCGCGCCGCCACGGCCGCCTAGCGCCGCGAGCCCACCGGTTACAAGAATCTGCAGCGGGGTTGTCGAACCCGCCGGTCACCGTTCGTCGTATGGTTGAGGCCCACCTCCAACCCTTTGCGTCACGGAGACTTCAACATGCAGATCCAGCCCTACCTGTTCTTCAACGGCCGCTGCGAAGAAGCGATCGAGTTCTACCGCCACGCGCTCGGCGCCGAGGTGGAGATGATGATGCGCTTCAAGGACAACCCCGACCCGATGCCCCCGGGCATGCTCGCGCCCGGCTTCGAGAACAAGGTGATGCACGCCTCGGTGCGCATCGGCGGCGCGGTGATGATGGCGTCCGACGGCATGGCCGTCGGTGAAACCAACTTCAAGGGCTTTTCGCTCTCGATCGACGCGCCCGATGCGGCCGCTGTCGACCGCCTGTTCAACGCGCTCGCCGAAGGTGGCAGCGTGACGATGCCGGCCGGCAAGACCTTCTGGTCACCGTGGTTCGGCATGGTGACCGACCGCTTCGGCGTCGGCTGGATGGTCGGCGTCAACGCGGCCTGATGGGCGGCACCGCGCCGCCGCGCCCGCTCGACGCACGGCAGCGCTGGATGGCGCTGCTGGTGCTGTGCCTGGGTGTGCTCATGATCGTGCTCGACACGACGATCGTGAACGTCGCCTTGCCTTCGATCCGCGCCGACCTGGGCTTCAGCGAAACCTCGCTGGTCTGGGTCGTCAACGCCTACATGCTGACCTTCGGTGGCTTCCTGTTGCTGGGCGGGCGGCTCGGTGACCTGTACGGCCAGCGCCGCCTGTTCCTGGCCGGCATCGCGCTCTTCACGGTCGCGTCGCTCGCCTGTGGCCTGGCGAACACGCAGGGCCTGCTGGTGACTGCGCGCGCGGTGCAGGGCCTGGGTGGCGCGGTCGTCTCGGCGGTGGCCTTGTCGCTGATCATGAATCTGTTTTCCGAACCCGGCGAACGCGCCAAGGCGATGGGCGTGTACGGCTTCGTCTGCGCCAGCGGCGGCAGCATCGGCGTGCTGCTCGGCGGGCTGCTCACCGGCACGCTCGGCTGGCACTGGATCTTTCTCGTCAACCTGCCGATCGGCGTGGCCGTGCACCTGCTGTGCGTGGCCCTGATCGCCGACGACCGCGGCACCGCTGGCGGCGGCCGGCTCGACCTGGCGGGCGCAGCCACGATCACGAGCTCGTTGATGCTCGCGGTCTACGCGGTCGTCGACGGCAACGTGGCCGGCTGGGCGTCGACGCAGACGTTGGTGCTGCTCGGCAGTGCCGCCGCCTTGTTCATCGCCTTCATCACGATCGAAGCGCGTGTCGCCGCGCCGCTGATGCCGCTCGGCCTGTTCCGCCTGCGCAACGTGGCGGTCGCGAACGTGGCCGGCGTGCTGTGGGCGGCCGCGATGTTCGCCTGGTTCTTCATCAGCGCGCTCTACATGCAGCGTGTGCTCGGCTACACGCCGCTGCAGGTGGGGCTGGGTTTCCTGCCCGCCAACATCGTGATGGCGCTGCTTTCGCTCGGCCTCTCGGCGAAGATCGTCACGCGCTTCGGCCTGCGCGGGCCGATGGCCTTCGGCCTGCTGCTGGCCGCCGCGGGCCTGGCGCTGTTCGCGCGCGCGCCGGTGAACGGCGTGTTCATGGTCGACATCCTGCCCGGCATGCTCTTGCTCGGCCTGGGCGCCGGCGTGGCCCTGAACCCGATGCTGCTCGCGGCGATGAGCGACGTGAGCGAGCGTGATTCCGGCCTGGCCTCGGGCGTGGTCAACACCGCGTTCATGATGGGCGGCGCGCTCGGCCTGGCCGTGCTCGCCAGCCTGGCCGCAGCGCGCACCGGCGCTGCGCTCGCGTCAGGTCTCGCGCCTGCGGCGGCCGACAACGCGGGTTACCAGATCGCGCTGCAGGTCGGTGCCGCCTTCGCCGCGCTCGCCGCCTTGATCGGCGCCGTTTTCATGCGCACTTCAGCGCCCGCACAACCCAACCGACAGGAGACTCTGCATGAGCCAGTACGTTGATGGATTCGTCATCCCGGTGCCGAAGAAGAACGTGGCCGCCTACCGCCGCATCGCGCGCAAGGCCGGCAAGGTGTGGATGGAGCACGGTGCGCTGAGCTACATGGAGTGCGTGGCCGACGACGTGAAGCCGGGCCAGGTCACTTCGTTCCCGCAGAGCGTGATCCTGCAGGACGACGAGACCGTCGTGTTCTCGTGGATCGTCTTCACCTCGCGCAAGGCGCGCGACCGCATCAACGCGAAGGTGATGGCCGACCCGCGGCTCGAGTCGATGATGAGCGGCAAGAACTGCCCGTTCGACCCCAAGCGCCTGATCTACGGCGGCTTCAAGAGCATCGTCCAGTTCTGACGGTCATGGCGCCTGCAGGCGCTTGAGCGCGGCGAGGGTCATGTCGACGATGCGGCCCGACGAGCCCTCGCGTTTGAGCTCGTCGCGCAAGGCCTCGAAGCGCGCTCGCGCACTGGCGCGTTCGCCGGCGGCCTCTTCCAGCGAAGCGAGCAGGTAGCGCCAGAGCGCGCGCCGGTCTTCGCGCACGCCGGCTTCGGGGAACAGCCAGCGGAAGGTGGCCACGGCGTCGGCGTCGTGAATGGCCGCGACGAAACCCTCGCGCCGCTCGCGCGACAGCAGGGCGTCGTAGTAGACGTAGGTCCAGAGGCGGTCGCTCGGAGCGCTGTCGACGTTCTCGCCACGCTGGCGCATGTCGTTCGCAGCGCGTGCCGCTTCGATCTGGCCCGTGCCGGGTGTGTAGTACAGCAGCGCCGAGAACTGCATGGTGCGCACCCAGGCGTGTTCGCGCCCGCCGGCGAGCGCCTCCTTGAAGTGGACCAGCGCGGTGTCGATCGGCCCGCGCTGCACCATCACGAGGTGGCCGGCCATCGTGTGCGCGTAGACGTTGTTCGCGTCGAGCGCGAGCGCCTTGCGGTAGTGCGCTTGCGGGTCGAGCCCGCCCGCGCCTTCGCGTTGGCGCAGGTGGTCGGCCCAGCCCATGTGCGCTTCCAGGTCGGCGGCGCGCTGCCCGCTCGCTGCAGCAGCACCTTCGGCCAGCACCGGCAAGACACGTTCGACGATGCTGGTGAAGGTTTCTTTGTCGCCCTGCACGCGGATCTCGCGCAGCCAGCGCATCCCGCAGTCTTCGTGCGCCTGGCGCACCGCGGGCGGCTCGGGCCGTTCCTTGCCGATCTCGGTGAATCGTTGCCACGCGAGCGCGTGGTTGCCCGAGTCGCAGAGCTGAATGGCGGCAGCGAGCGCGGTGGCCCGCGAAGCGGCAGCCGCACTCGCCGCGGCGGCGGCGCGGGCCTGTTCGTGGCGTTGTTTTTTCCAGCTCAGCGTGCCCGCGGTTCCGAGTGCGGCCGCGAGAACGACGCCACCGGCCGCGAGCGCCCACCAGAGCTGGCGGCGCGAAGGCGGTTTCACGTTTTCGACCGCGGCCACGGTCTCGGCGACCAGGTCGCCCTTCGGTTCGAGGATGGTCACTGCGCGCAGGTAAGGCGGAATGTCGCCCTTGGCCATCGGCGCCACCTTGACCGGCAGCACATGGCCACCGGGGTGTTCCCAGCGTGTCTTGGCGATGTCGAGTTCGGCCAGGGCATAACTGCCCGGCGCCACGGACTCGGGGCTGAGCAGGAACAACAGCAGATCGCAGCCGAGCACGCCCTCGCGGATCTTCTCGTCGAAGGGCTGGCCCGGCACGAGCTCGGAGCGGTCGCGAAACACCTTGTGCCGGCCGTCGGCTTCGAGCGCGAGTTCGAGGCGCTCGCAGATTTCGGCGTACTTCGAGGAATACGAGATGAAGATCTGCATCGGGGCGCTCCGCCGTGGCCGGCCTCGGGAGTGGGCAGGCCAGACCATAGCACCGGCCCGGCCGCAGCCATGAAAAAGGCCCGCGGCGCTTTCGCGTCGCGGGCCTGAAACAGCTGCGTCGCAGCCGTCGCTTCAATCAGGCAGAGCCTTCAGCGCACCTTGCCGGCTTTCCAGGCGCCGAGCAGCGCGTCGTAGTCGATGGTTTCACCCTTCGGCTTTTCGTTGGCCAGCTTCTTCCACGGCGCACCCTTGTCGCTCAGGTACTTGTTCGGGTCACCCTTGGGGTTGAGCTTGGGCGGGCAGTTGGCCATGCCGGCACGTTCCAGGCGGCCCATCACGTCGTCCATCTCGTTGGCCAGGTTGTCCATCGCGGCCTGCGGGGTCTTCTCACCCGTGACGGCCACGGCCACGTTCTTCCACCAGAGCTGCGCCAGCTTCGGGTAGTCGGGCACGTTGGTACCAGTGGGCGTCCAGGCCACGCGGGCCGGGCTGCGGTAGAACTCGACCAAGCCACCGAGCTTCGGCGCCATGTCGGTCATCGCCTGCGACTGGATGTCGGACTCACGAATCGGCGTCAGGCCGACGATGGTCTTCTTCAGGCTCGTGCTCTTGGCGGTGACGAACTGCGCGTAGAGCCAGGCGGCGGCCGTCTTGTTGGCGTCGTGGTCCTTGAAGAAGGTCCACGAGCCCACGTCCTGGTAGCCGTTCTGCATGCCCTGCTTCCAGTACGGGCCGTTCGGGCCGGGGGCCATGCGCCACTTCGGCGTGCCGTCGGCATTCACGACCGGCAGGCCCGGCTTGATCATGTCGGCGGTGAAGGCGGTGTACCAGAAGATCTGCTGCGCGATCTGGCCTTGTGCGGGCACCGGGCCGGCTTCGCCGAAGGTCATGCCGATGGCTTCTTTCGGCGAGAACTTCTTCATCCAGTCGATGTACTTCGTCAGCGCGTACACGGCCGCCGGCGAGTTGGTGGCGCCACCGCGCGCGACCGATGCGCCCACCGGCGTGCACTTGTCATCGGCCACACGAATGCCCCACTCGTCGACCGGCAGGCCGTTCGGGATGCCCACGTCGGCGGTGCCGGCCATCGACAGCCACGCATCGGTGAAGCGCCAGCCGAGCGACGGGTCTTTCTTGCCGTAGTCCATGTGGCCGTAGATCGGCTTGCCGTCGATCTGCTTCACGTCATTCGTGAAGAACGCGGCGATGTCTTCGTACGCGCTCCAGTTGAGCGGCACGCCGAGTTCATAGCCGTACTTCTTCTTGAACTGCTCTTTCAGCTCGGGCTTGGCGAACAGGTCGGCGCGGAACCAGTACAGGTTGGCGAACTGCTGGTCGGGCAGCTGGTACATCTTCTTGTCGGGCGCGGTCGTGAAGCTCGTGCCGATGAAGTCCTTGATGTCCAGGCCCGGGTTGGTGAACTCCTTGCCGGCACCTTCCATGTAGTCGGTGAGCGACAGGATCTTGCCGTAGCGGTAGTGCGTGCCGATCAGGTCGGAATCGGAAATCCAGCCGTCGTAGATCGACTTGCCCGACTGCATCGAGGTCTGCAGCTTCTCGACCACGTCGCCTTCCTGGATCAGGTCGTGCTTGACGGTGATCCCGGTGATCTCGCTGAAGGCTTTCGCCATCGTCTTGCTCTCGTACTCGTGCGTCGTGATCGTCTCGGAAACCACCGAGATCTCGGTCACGCCCTTGGCCTTGAGCTTGGCGGCGGCGTCGATGAACCACTTCATCTCGGCGGCCTGCTGGTCCTTGGACAAGGTCGACGGCGTGAACTCGCTGTCGATCCACTTCTTCGCGGTGGCTTCGGCGCCGCTCGGTGCCGGTGCCGCCGCGACCGACGCCGGGGCTGCAGCGGGTGCCGCGGCCTTCGGCGCTTCTTCCTTCTTGCCGCAGGCGGCCAGCGTCAGGACGACGGCGGCTCCCACAGCGCTCAATGTGTACATCGATGTCGAACGTTTCATTGCGTGTGTCTCCTCAGAAACTTCCCGTTGGTTATGGGGCATGCCGATTGGGAAGGTTGGCCGGCTGCCGTGGGTAGAGAACTCTTTGACTGCTTGTCAGCCCTTGCGCAGGATCAGCCCGAGCAAGAGCATCGACACCACGAAACTGATCCAGATCGACGGTTCGCTTGCCAGGCCGAACCACGCGACCATCTTTTCACTCACGGCCACGAAGGCCAGGTTGACCCAGGCCGCCGTGAGCAGCCCGATGAACAGCCGGTCGCCGCGCGTGGTGGTGATCGGCAGGAACCCCTTGCGCTCGACCGTGGGCGACTTCAGTTCCCACACGGTCATGCCGGCCAGCATCAGCACGATGCAGCTGAAGAACACCGCCACGGGCAAGGTCCAGGCCATCCAGTCGAACATCTTGTTCTCTCCTCGGGCGTCAGACGCGGCCCATCGCGAAACCCTTCGCGATGTAGTGGCGCACGAACCAGATCACGATCGCGCCCGGCACGATGGTCAGCACGCCGGCGGCGGCGAGCACGCCCCAGTCCATTCCCGAGGCGCTGACGGTGCGGGTCATCACCGCGACGATCGGCTTGGCGTTCACGCTGGTGAGGGTGCGCGCCATCAGCAGCTCGACCCAGCTGAACATGAAACAGAAGAACGCCGCCACGCCCACACCGGCCTTGATGAGCGGAATGTAGATCGTGAGGAAGAAGCGCGGGAACGAATACCCGTCGATGTACGCGGTCTCGTCGATCTCGCGCGGGATGCCGCTCATGAAGCCTTCGAGGATCCACACCGCCAGCGGCACGTTGAACAGCAGGTGGGCCAGCGCCACCGCGATGTGCGTGTCCATCAGCCCGAGCGTGGTGTAGAGCTGGAAGAAGGGCAGCAGGAACACGGCCGGCGGCGTCATGCGGTTGGTCAGCAACCAGAAGAACACGTGCTTGTCGCCGAGGAAGCTGTAGCGGCTGAACGCATAGGCGGCGGGCAGCGCCACCACGAGCGAGATCACGGTGTTGATCGCCACGTAGATCATCGAGTTGATGTAACCCGAGTACCACGACACATCGGTGAAGATGGTCTTGTAGTGCTCGAAGGTGAAGTGCTGCGGCCACAGGCTGAAGGTCGACAGGATCTCCTCGTTCGTCTTGAACGACATGTTGACCATCCAGTACACCGGCAGGATGGCGAACACGAGGTAGAGCGCGAGAAAGATCACCCGCTTCTTGAAACGGCGCTCATCCATGGCCGGCCTCCGTCTTGTCGGCCGTGCCGACGCGCTGCATCCAGTTGTAGAGAATGAAACACAGCAGCAGGATGATCAGGAAGTAGATCAGCGAGAACGCCGCCGCCGGGCCCAGGTCGAACTGGCCGACGGCTTTCTGCGTCAGGTACTGGCTGAGGAAGGTGGTGGCGTTGCCCGGCCCGCCGCCTGTGAGGACGAAAGGCTCGGTGTAGATCATGAAGCTGTCCATGAAACGCAGCAGCACCGCGATCATCAACACGCCACGCAGCTTGGGCAGCTGGATGTAGCGGAACACGGCGAGCTTGCTCGCGCCGTCGATGCTTGCCGCCTGGTAGTAGGCGTCGGGTATCGCGCGCAGGCCGGCGAAGCACAGCAGCGCGACGAGCGGTGTCCAGTGCCACACGTCCATCAGCAGGACGGTGAGCCACGCGTGTGTCGCGTTGCCGGTGTAGCTGTAGTTGATGCCGAGGCCGGCGAGTGCGGCGCCCATCAGGCCGATGTCGGCGCGGCCGTAGATCTGCCAGATGGTGCCGACCACGTTCCACGGAATGAGCAGCGAGATCGCCACCAGCACCAGCACGGCAGACGACTTCCAGCCCTTGGCCGGCATCGCCAGCGCGAGCGCGATGCCAAGGGGGATCTCGACCAGCAGCACCGCCAGCGAGAACGAGATCTGGCGCAGCAAGGCGCCCTGCAGGTCGTCGTCGCGCATCACCGACTTGAACCACTCGGTGCCGACGAAAATGCGGCGCTCGGGCGAGATGATGTCTTGCACCGAGTAGTTCACGACCGTCATCAGCGGCAGGATGGCCGAGAAGGCCACGCACAGCACCACGGGCAGGATGAGCAGCCAGGCTTTCTGGTTGACGGGTTTCATGGGTGGACCCCGGTGACCAACTTCTCGTCGCGGTAGAAGCAGGTGTGGGTGCCGACGACACCGAGCCACACCGCGTCACCGGCTTTCGGAATGCTCTGCTCCGGGCTCAGGCGTGCGCGGATCAGCGCTTCGTTTGCACCATTGCCGATGCGCGCACTGATCAGCCAGTACGTGCCGATGTCTTGCGCCTGAGTCACCACCGCGGGCAGCGCCCCCGGCGTTCCCGAGGCGGCCAGCGTCACGTATTCGGGCCGCACACCGAGCTTGAGCGTGTCGCCGCTTCCGGCCAGGGCCTCACTGGCCGGCATCACGCGCCGTCCGGCCACGTTCACGCCTGAAGCGTCTGAGCTGGCGGGCAGGAAGTTCATGCCCGGCGAGCCGATGAAGTGGCCGACGAAGGTGTGCTGCGGCCGCTCGAACAGGTCGGAAGCGCTGCCGATCTGCACCGCGCGGCCGCGGGTCATCACCACCACCTGGTCGGCGAAGGTCAGCGCTTCGACCTGGTCGTGCGTGACGTAGATCAGCGTGAGCTTCAGCTCGTGGTGGATCTGCTTGAGCTTGCGCCGCAGCTGCCACTTGAGGTGCGGGTCGATCACGGTGAGCGGCTCGTCGAACAGCACCGCCGACACGTCTTCGCGCACCAGGCCGCGGCCGAGCGAGATCTTCTGCTTGGCGTCGGCCGTGAGGCCGGCGGCGCGCGTGTTCAGCTGGCCGCTCATCTCGAGCATCTCGGCGATCTTGCCGACGCGCTGGGTGATCTTGTCGGCCGCCACCCCGCGGTTGCGCAGCGGGAACGCGAGGTTCTCGGCCACCGTCATCGTGTCGTAGATGACCGGGAACTGGAACACCTGCGCGATGTTGCGCTGCTGCGGCGTGCGGGCCGTGACTTCCACGCCGTCGAACTTGACGCTGCCGTGCGAGGGTTTCACGAGGCCCGAGACGATGTTCAGCAGCGTGGTCTTGCCGCAGCCCGACGGGCCGAGCAGCGCGTAGGCGCCACCGTCGTCGAAGGTCATCTTCAGCGGCAGCAGCGCGTAGTCTTCGTCGCGCTGCGGGTTCGGCTTGTAGGCGTGCGCCAGGTCGAGTTCGATGCGGGCCATGGGTCAGGCTTTCTCTGGCGCGACGAGCAGGTTGCCGTCGGCGCCGAACACGTAGGCCTGCGCCGGGTTCAGGTAGAGCGTGACCGCTTCGCCCAGGCCGAACACGTGCACGCCGGTGAGTTGCGCCACCAGCTCGCCGATGGGCGTGTGCACGTGCACGAAGGTGTCGGAGCCGGAGATTTCGGCGAGCTCGACCTTGCCGGGCAGCGCCAGATCGCCGTCGCGTGCGTGCACGCGCAGCGCGCCGGCGCGCACGCCGAGCGTCAGCGCTTCGGAGCGGCCGGCCGGCAGGGCGATCGGCAGGGCCACACCGCCCGGCAAGGCCACGCCGCTCACGGTTGCGCTGCCGGCGACCAGGTTCATCGGCGGGTCGCTGAAAGCCCGCGCCACGCGGATCGACTTCGGGCGGTGGAAGACTTCGGCCGTCGGCCCGTACTGCAGCAGCTCGCCGGCGTCCATCACCGCGGTGTAGCCGCCGAGCAGCAGCGCTTCGGTCGGCTCGGTGGTGGCGTAGACCACGGTCGACTGGCCGCTGGCGAAGAGCTGCGAGAGTTCGTCGCGCAGCTCTTCACGCAGTTTGTAGTCGAGGTTCACGAGCGGTTCGTCGAGCAGCATCAGCGGCGCGTTCTTCGCCAGCGCGCGGGCCAGCGCCACGCGCTGCTGCTGGCCGCCCGAGAGCTCGGCCGGCAGGCGCTTCAGGAAAGGCTCGATGTGCAGCTTGGCGGCCAACTCGTTGACCCGCGCGTCGATGTTCTTTTCCTTGCGCAGCTTCAGCGGCGAGGCGATGTTGTCGGCGACGGTCATCGACGGGTAGTTGATGAACTGCTGGTACACCATCGCCACGTTGCGCTCGCGCACCGGCTTGCCGGTCACGTCGGCGCCGTCGGCGAGCACGCGGCCCTTGGCGGGTGCGTCCAGGCCCGCCATCACGCGCATCAGCGTGGTCTTGCCGGCTTGTGTGGCGCCGAGCAGCACGGTCACCGCCAGCGGCACGAGCGTCAGGTCGAGCGGGTACAGATGAACCTGCGCCCCCACCCGCTGTTCGATGCGTTCGAGCTTCAGCTCCATGCCGGCTCCGAGGAACGTGAGGCGGGGGCCGAGGTGGCGGGGCCGGGCCAGCGCGCAGCGCACCAGGCGGCCACGGTCGCGCGTTGCGCTGCGCTCAAGTGCAGGCCGAGCTTGCTGCGGCGCCACAGCACGTCGTCGGCGCTGCGGGCCCATTCGTGGTCGTGCAAATAGTCGAGTTCGGCTTCGAACAGGCCGGGCACCACTTCGGCGCCGAGGCCGTTCGCCAGCACGGTGTCGATACGCGCGCCGTAAGCCCGCGCCAGGCGATGGATCAATGCGCCGGGCAGTTGCGGGTAACGCAACGCGGCCGCCTGGGCGAAGCGGGTGAAGTCGGTGTCGGGGCGCTGCGCCTTGCCGATCCACGCGCTCAGGTCGCCGCCGGGCAACGACGCGCCGTGCGTCCACGCGCCGCGTTTGGCGGCGCTGCCGAGCGGCGCCATCAGCATGTCGGCAGCTTCTTCGGCGAGCTTGCGGAAGGTGGTGATCTTGCCGCCCCACACGGTGAGCAGCGGCGCCCGTGACGTGTCGAGTTCAAGCAGGTAGTCGCGCGTCACGGCAGACGGATCGCCCGATTCGTCGTCGAGCAGCGGGCGCACGCCGGCGTAGCTCCAGACCACGTCTTTCGGTGTCACCGCTTTGGCGAAATAGCGGCTCGCCTGCTCGCACAGATAGGCGGTCTCGCTCGCGTCGATGCGGGCCTCGCCCACCGCGCCGTGGTGCTCCACGTCGGTGGTGCCGATCAGCGTGAAATGATCTTCGTAGGGAATCGCGAAGATGATGCGCTTGTCGGGGTTCTGGAAGATGTAGGCGTGGTCGTGCTCGAACATCATGGGCACCACGATGTGGCTGCCCTTCACGAGCCGCAATGACTTGGCGCGGGGCACGTGCGCGTGCTCGCCCAGGAACTGCGCGGCCCATGGGCCCGCGGCGTTGACGAGCGCGCGTGCCGTCAGCTCGCGTTGCTCACCGGCGTCGCTTTGCAGGCGCACGCGCCATGCCGACGCTTCGCGCTTCGCGTCAACGCAGCGCCAGCGCGTCAGCACTTCGGCGCCGTGTTCGCGCGCGTCCATCGCGTTCAGCACCACCAGCCGCGCATCGTTGACCCAGCCGTCGGAATACACGAAGCCCTTGGTGAACATGGGCTTCAGCGGTTTGCCGGCGGCGTGCGCACGCAGGTCGACGGTGCGCGAGCCGGGCAGCACTTCGCGCTTGGCGAGGTGGTCGTACAGAAACAGGCCGGCGCGGATCATCCACACGGGCCGCATGCCGGGGTCGTGCGGCATCACGAAACGCAGCGGCCACATGATGTGCGGCGCGCTCTTGAGCAGCACCTCGCGTTCGGCGAGCGCCTTGCGAACGAGCGAGAACTCGTAGTACTCGAGGTAACGCAGGCCGCCGTGGATCAGCTTGGTGCTCGACGACGAGGTGTGCGCCGCCAGATCGTCTTTCTCGCACAGCAGCACCGACAAACCGCGCCCAGCGAGGTCGCGTGCGATGCCGGCGCCGTTGATGCCACCGCCGACCACGAGCACGTCGCACGCCTGCAAAGGCGCGACGTTCGGGTCGCCTGCCGGCCGCGAGGGCGGGCTGGATTGCGAAGGGCTCAACGAGTCTCCTGGGTGTCGAACGGCCCGACATTGCAACCGCGTCGAATGACGCCGGGATGAATGTTCGTTTCAGTTCGTTTGTGTTGTTCTGCTTTCTATTGTTACCTCAACACTTCACGAAGCGCAAGCACGATTTCCGCAATGGAAGCGTGGCAGCGCCCCGCTACGCTCACGCGCACCGCATCGTTCGCCACCGCCCGCCATGACCCCGAACCCCCGCCAGGCCCTGCTGCTCGACGAAGTGCGCAGCCGTGGTTCGGTGTCGGTCGAAGCGCTCGCCGAACAGTTCGCCGTCACCTTGCAGACGGTGCGCCGCGACGTGAAGCTGCTGTCCGACGCCGGCCTGCTGGCACGTTTTCATGGCGGTGTTCGCGTGCCGAGCTCGACGACAGAGAACATCGAGTACCTGCAGCGCCAGATGCTCAACGAGCAGGCCAAGCAGCGCATCGCACGCACCGTGGCGGCGGCCGTGCCGGCGGGCTGCTCGCTGATCATCAACATCGGCACCACCACCGAAGCGATCGCGCGCGAGCTGCTGCACCACAAGGGCTTGCGTGTGATCACCAACAACCTGAACGTGGCGGCGATCCTGTCCGACAACCCCGACTGCGAAGTGATCGTGGCCGGTGGCATCGTGCGCGCGCGCGACCGCGGCATCGTGGGCGAAGTAACCGTCGACTTCATCAAGCAGTTCAAGGTCGACATCGGCCTGATCGGCATTTCGGGCATCGAGGCCGACGGCACGCTGCGCGACTACGACTACCGCGAGGTGAAGGTGGCGCGCGCCATCATCGAACATTCGCGCGAGGTCTGGGTCGCCGCCGACCACAGCAAGTTCAACCGCCCGGCGATGGTGGAGCTGGCGCCGTTCGACCAGGTCGATATGCTGTTCACCGACGCGCCACCACCGGCACCCTTTCCGCACCTTCTGCGCGAAGCCGGCGTGAACTGCGTGACCTGCGGGTCGGAGGAGAACGCATGAATCAAAGCAAGACCCACATCCTCGCGCTCGACCAGGGCACGTCGAGCTCGCGCAGCATCGTGTTCGACGCGCAGGGGCGCATCAAAGCGATGGCGCAGCGCGAGTTCCGGCAGATCTACCCGCGGCCGGGTTGGGTCGAGCACGACCCGATGGAGCTGTGGGACACGCAGCTCGCCACCGCCCACGAGGCGCTTGCCAGGGCCGGGTTGAAGGCCGCTGACGTGGCCGCCATCGGCATCACCAACCAGCGCGAGACCACGGTGGTGTGGAACAGGAAAACCGGCGCGCCGGTCTACAACGCGATCGTCTGGCAAGACCGGCGCGCCGAACCCACCTGCGCTGCGCTGCGCGAGCAGGGGCTGGAGCCCACCTTCCGTGCCAAGACCGGCTTGATCCTCGACGCGTACTTTTCGGGCACCAAGCTCAAGTGGATCCTCGACAACGTGCCCGGCGCGCGTGCCGCCGCACAGCGTGGCGAGCTGGCCTTCGGCACCGTCGACGCCTGGCTGATGTGGCAACTCACCCGCGGCGAAGTGCACGCCACCGACGTGAGCAACGCCTCGCGCACGCTGCTGCTGAACGTGCGCAGCAACGCCTGGGACGACGAGTTGCTGGCCGTGCTCGACATTCCGCGCGAGGTGCTGCCGAGCGTGCACGCGTCGAGCCATGCTTTCGGTGCGACGCGTGCCGACATCTTCGGCGCCGCCATCCCGATCGGTGGCGTCGCCGGCGACCAGCAGAGCGCGCTCTTCGGCCAGGCCTGCTTCAAGGCCGGCCTGGCGAAGAACACCTACGGCACCGGGTGTTTCATGCTGATGCACACCGGCGAGAAATTCCAGACCTCCGGCAACGGCCTGATCACCACGAGCGCGGCGCAGGCGACGGGCACCCCCGAGTTCGCGCTCGAAGGCAGCGTCTTCATCGGCGGCGCGGTGGTGCAGTGGCTGCGCGACGGCCTGCACGCCATCAAGGCCAGCGGCGAAGTGCAGCAGCTCGCCGAAAGCGTGCCCGACAGCGGCGGCGTGATGTTCGTGCCGGCCTTCACCGGCCTGGGCGCGCCTTACTGGAACGCCGATGCGCGCGGCGCGATCGTCGGCCTCACACGCGGCAGCACGGTCGCGCACATCGCGCGTGCCGCGCTCGAAAGCATCGCGTTCCAGAGCGCGGCCTTGCTGCAGGCGATGAGCCGCGATGCGGTGGCCGCCGGTGCGGCGCCGGTGGCCGAACTGCGCGTCGATGGTGGCGCCTGCGTCAACGACCTGCTGATGCAGTTCCAGGCCGACCTGCTCGGCATTCCGGTCGTGCGGCCGAAAGTGATCGAGACCACCGCGCTGGGCGCGGCCTATCTGGCGGGCCTGTCGTGCGGCCTGTTCAAGAGCCTCGACGAACTGAGCGCGCAGTGGCAGGTGGAGCGCCGCTTTCACCCGACCTTGCCGCGCGAGCGGGCCGCCGAGCTGATGGCGAACTGGGAACGCGCCGTGCGCCAGAGCGTGGCCACCTGAGAGCGAGCGTTGCGCCTGCTGACACCACGTTGTCAGCAGGCCCGCCACACCATGAGCGCCTGTTCATCACCACCTGGAGCGACTCATGGAACACACCACAAACCACGCCATCAACTGGTTCGAGATCCCGGTGCGCGACCTCGACCGCGCCGCCGCCTTCTACGAAACCCTGCTCGCCAGCCCTCTGCGGCGCGAGACCATCGCCGCGAGCCAGCTCGGGGTGTTCAGCTACGACGACACCGGCGTCGGTGGTTGCCTGATCGCCGGCGCCGACGTGCCCGCCCCGGCCGCCAACGGCACGCTCATCTACCTCAACGCCAAGCCTTCGCTCGACGCGGTGCTGGCGCGGGTCGAAGCGGCCGGCGGCCGCATCAGCACGCCGAAGGTGCAGTTGCCGGGCGACATGGGCGTGTTCGCCCACATCACCGACACCGAAGGCAACCGCGTCGGCCTGCACGCACTGGCCTGACGGCCGCTACCATCGCCCCGACCCGGCCACCCGCCGGGCCAACCCGGAGATGTGCCGCATGCGCCGTGCCGAGCGTCTGTTCCAGATCGTGCAGTTGATCCGTGGCCGGCGCCTCAGCACGGCCGCGTTTCTGGCCCAGCGCCTGGAGGTTTCAGACCGCACCGTGTACCGCGATGTGGCCGACCTGATGGCCCAGGGTGTGCCGATCGAAGGCGAGGCCGGCGTCGGCTACCGCATGCGAACGGGTTTCGACCTGCCACCGCTCATGTTCACCCGAGACGAAGCCCAGGCGCTGGTCGCCTCCGTGCGCATCGCGCAGACGCGGCTCGACATGGCGCTCGGCCGGCACGCCGAATCGGCGCTGTCGAAAGTGCTGGCGGTGTTGCCTGCCGCCGCGCGGGCCGCGGCCGAAAGCCTGGCGATCTACGCGCCGCCGCTCGGCACCGACGACGCCACCCGCGCCCGCCTTGAAACGCTGCGCCTGGCCGCCGAAGCGCGGCAGAAGCTGCGCTTGTCATACACCGATCTGCAGGGCGGCACGAGCGAACGTGTCGTGCGCCCGCTCGGCTGCATCTGCTGGAGTTCGGTGTGGACGCTGTCTGCGTGGTGCGAAACGCGCGAAGCGTTCCGCAGCTTCCGCGTCGACCGCATCGCCGCGTTGCAAGTGCTCGAGGAACGCTTTCGCGATGAACCGGGCAAGACGCTGGCCGACCTGTTCCGCCAGGTCGAGTCTCAGATGGCCGAACGCGACAGCAGCACCGACGCCTGAAATGACGAAGCCCCCATGTCGCTTCGCTCCTGCCATGCGGCTTGCAGGCCGCATGGCGTTCGCCAGCCACTCGCGAGCGCGCTGGTGCTCGCTCGGTGCGGGCTCACCCCCCCAAGGGTGCGCTCAGCCGCCTTGAGGCGGCTCCGCGTCTGCTGAGGCCTCAGGCCGCCTTCGGGATCTGGCCGACCCAGCTGCGTTCCATTTCTTCGAAGAGCTCGTGGTCGACCTCGCTCACGTCGGCGGGCCCGGCCGAGTCGAGCCCGGCGAACACGCTGATCTTCGAGGCCGGCCCTTCGTGCATGTCTTGTGACTCACGTTCGGGTTCGACAGGCTTCGTCTTCACCAGCACCGCCAGGCGCGAGCGCAGCTCGGCCAGGCCGACGGGCGACCAGTCGCGCACCAGGCGTTCGAGTTCGACGAGGGCGCGTGCGAGCACTTTCTGGGGCAGCTTGTCGACGCCTTCGAAGCCGCTGCGCTGCATGGTGCGCTCGACCAATGCGAGGGCGCGCACCAGATCGCGCGAGGCCGGGTGCTGCTCCAGCATGAAGAACAAGTCGGCGCGCATGCGACGCACGTGTTTGCGTTCGGTGGCGCGGGCCTGCTCGATCAGCGTGCTGCGCGCCACACCGAGACGGATCTCGCCGTTCTGCAGGTTCAAGGGCCGCTTCAGGAAAGCGCCGACGGAGTGGAACAGCGAGCTTCCGGTCTGCGATTTCAGTGCTTGCTTCATGGTGCTGGCTACCCGTAACTAATTGATGCCAATTGTTGCTGTGAGGGTTGTACTTGCCTACCTCCACCTGCGGGTGTGAATATTTCGCAAGCCCCGAAGGAAGCCGGAAACAGGCCCGAAGCGCCGGCACCGCGCGTGCCAAAACTAACGGCCCGGACGTCACGGCTTTGCGCGCGAGAATGCGGCTCCCGCCACTCGCACCACCGCCATGCTGCAGCTTCATTTCTACCCGGGCAACGCCAGCATGGCGCCGCACCTGTTGCTCGAGGAACTGGGTGTGCCCTACGAGCTGAAACTCGTGGATCGCACCCAGCAGGCCCACAAGTCGGCCGCCTACCTGAAGCTCAACCCGAACGGCCTGATCCCCGTGCTGGTCGATGGTGACCTGGTGCTCTACGAAACCGCGGCGATCTGCCTGCACCTGCTCGACTCGCACCCGCAGGCCGGCCTGGCACCCGCGCTCGGCACCCCGGCGCGCGCCCATTTCTACAAGTGGCTGGTGTGGATGACCAACAGCTTGCAGGCCACCTTGATCCTGTATTTCTACCCCGAGCGCTGGGCCGACAACGCCGAGGGTGCGGGTCAGGTGCGGGCGCACGCCGAGGCCAAGGTCGGCGCGCTGCTCGACCAGATCGAAGCCGAACTCGTGCGCCACGGCGGCCCGTACATTCTGGGCGAGACGTTCAGCGCACTTGATCTCTATGCGCTGATGTTGTGCCGCTGGACCCGTGGCCTCGAACGGCCCGCGCGCAGCCTGCCACGCGTCGGTCCTTACCTGCAGCGGCTGCTCGCGCGACCCGCGGTGCAGCGGGTCTTCGAACAGGAAGGCTTGGTGGCGCCGCTGGTCTGAGGCGCAGTCTCAAGCCCGCTGTGGGCCGCTACAGGCTGCCGCTCGTGCGCAGCTTCTCGAGCCGCAGTGCGATGTGCTGCTGCAGTTCGCTGGCGCGTTTGCGCATTGCCTCGGCTTCGGGTGCGTCGGGCGCGGCGTTGATGCATTCGCGCAGCGCCGCCACCTGCTTCATCAGTTCGACCTCGGGCGGCACGAAGCCGGCGTCTTTCAGCGCCTTGAACGCCATGCGCAGCTCTTCGGGCGTTTGTGCGTAGCCGTCTTCCAGATCGAGCGGCTTGCCCCAGCTTTTGGCCGATTGCAATTCGCCGCTGGCTTGCGATTCGCGCAGGCTCTGCGCGATCTGTTCGTCGATGGTGGGCATGGAAAGCCTCCGTGAACGATGGACCGGTCTCAGGCGCCGAGCCGCGCCGCCCAGTGGCTGGTGAGCGGTGTGTTCGGCTTGGCCAGGCGGCGCTCGTTCAGCAGCGCACGGCCGGCCGCCTTGTGGCTCGAGCGCGCGGCCGCGGCGAGCAGCGTCTGGTCGATCAGGTCGCGCTGCGCGTGGCTGCCGCCGAAGTGGTGGGCCACGCCGCGAAGCGGGTAGAGCGTGTTGCAGGCGGCGTCGGCGTCGCCGTTCGCAAACGCCATCAGCCCCTGCATCAAGGGCAGGCCGACCTCGCGCGCCATGCCGATGTTGTCGGCGCTCGCCTGCGCGCTGCTGGCGGCCAGCAGCGCTTGTGCGCGGCTCGTATCACCGCTGCCGATGAAGGCCAGCAGCGCGTGCACGTCGTTGAAGGCGTAGTGGCCCGCGAGCGCGACCGGCTCGGCCCATTCGGCGGCGAGCGCCTGCCAGCGTGTGCCCACGTCGACGCCGAGCAACTGCAGGCGCCACAGCAGTGCCGCACCGTCGAGCCACTGCAGGTTGACGGTCGAAGCGCCGCCGGCGATGCGCGCGTCGAACAGGGCCAGCGCTGCGGCCGTGTCCAGCGTTTCGAGCCGGAACAGCGCGAGGTGCCACCACAGGTGCACGGCCAGGCCGTTCTCGGCCCAGCCGGCGCTGCCCTCACCGAGCCAGCGCACGCCTTCTTCGTGGCGGCCCTGCATTTCCATCACGTGCGCGACCGCGTGGATCGCCCAGGGCCCGCGCGGGTCACGCGCCAGTGCTTCGCGCCCGGCCGCTTCGGCCTGCGGGTAGAGGTTGCATTCTTCGAGGCCGAAGGCGTGCATGCCCTGCACGAAAGGCTGCAGCGGGTCGTCGACGCGCCATTCGGGCAAGACGCGCGCGACCCGTGCACGCAGGTTGCGTGCGTCGCCGCGGTAGAAGTCGAACAGGTGTGCCGCGGTCAGCGCGAGCAGGTCGCGCGGCTGGTCGAGCAGCAGCGCATCCCAGCGCGCACAGGCTTCGTGCCAGCGGCCGCCGGTGGCCGCTTGCGCCGCGGCGAAGTGGCCCTGCTCGTGCGCGGGTGCGCCGGCCATCAGCGGCTTGGCTTCGGCGAGCAGCTGACGCGCCTGCGGCACCATGCCGGGCTCGGTGAGCGTGAGGATGAACACCGCCTTGATGACCCGCGCCAGGCCCCAGCCGGGGTCGGCGGCGATGGTGGCGTCGAAAGCCGCCATCGGGTCGCCGTAGAACGAGACCAGGTGCCACAGCGCGCGCTCGTGGGCGTCGCGCGCGTGGGCTGAAGAACTCCCCGAGGGCACACCGCGAAGATCGTTCATCAACGTCTCCAGGCCCGTGCTGCTTCAGCGCGCGGGCGGTGTGGGCCAGGGCCGCTGTGCCGGCCGAATCTGCTCGTAGGCGCGCGATACCTGCAGCACGCCGAGGTCGTCGAAACGATGGCCCACGATCTGCAACCCGATCGGCAGGCCGCTCGTGGTGTAGCCGCAGTTGATGCTCGAGGCCGGCTGCTCGCTCATGTTGAAGGGCAGCGTGAACGCGATGTGCTCGAACGGCTTGGCGGGGTCGTTGGTCGGCCCGGCCCATTCGGCGGCGAAGGCCGGCATCGGCGCGGTGGGCGAGAGCAACACGTCGAACGGGCGGGTGGCGGCCACGGCCGCGTCGCGCATCGCGCCCATCTGGCTGTAGCCGCGAAACACCTGTTCGCCCGAGAGGCCGGCGCCACCGCGCGCCCACTCGGTGATGTAGGGCAGCACCTTGGCGCGGCGCGCTTCGGGCAGCGCGCTCATGTCCATCCACGAACGGGTGCGCCAGAAGTCGTCCATGCCGTCGATCATCGCGCGTGTCATGAAGGGCTTGATGGGCGTGACGATCGCTCCCGCCGCTTCGAAGCTGCGCGCCGCTGCTTCCACCGCCGAGCGCACTTCGGGCTCGACGGCGATGCCCCAGCCGGCGTCCATCAGCAGGCCTATCTTGAGTCCATTCAGCAGGCCCTTGATGTCGCGCTCGAGCCGCTGCCATTCGATCGCCTGGTACGGCAGGCTCATCGTGTCGCGGTCGTCGGGCAGGCTCAGCGTGGCCATCAGCAGCGCCGAGTCGGCCACGCTGCGGGTCATGGGCCCGGCCACGCGGCCGGCGTAGGGCGGGAAGATAGGAATGCGGCCCAGACTTGGTTTGAGCGTGAAGATTCCGCACCAGCCGGCCGGCAGGCGCACCGAGCCGCCGATGTCGGTGCCCACGTGCAGCGGGCCGTAACCCGCCGCTGCAGCGGCCGCGGCGCCGGCGCTGCTGCCGCCGGGGTTCTTGCTCAAGTCCCAAGGGTTGCGCGCGAGTTGGTGAAAGCTCGACAGGCCCGACGACAACATGCCGTAGTCGGGCATCGTGGTCTTGCACAGGATCACTGCACCGGCTTCGCGCAGGCGCGCGGCCGGCGGCGCGTCGGCCGCGGCCGGCACGAGCTCGGTGGCGGCCGTGCCCACCGGCACCGGCACCCCCTTGGTCGCGATGTTCTCCTTGATCGTGACCGGCACGCCGTCGAGCGCGCCCTGCGGCGCGCCCTTGAGCCAGCGCGCCTGCGAGGCTTCGGCCTGCGCCAGCGCTTCGTCGCCTTCGAGCGCCCAGGTCGCGTGCAGGTGCGGTTCCCACTTGTGCATGTGGGCCAGCACCGAGCGCGTCACCTCGACCGGCGACAGGGCCTTGCTGCGGTAGGCGGCGAGCAGCTCGGTGGCGGGCAGGTCGTGCAGCGCGGTCAAAGGTTCGCCTCGTGTCGGTACGTTGATTGGCCATCGTACATCGCGAACGTGAGAGCGCTGTCAATCCCGAACACGCGATCGCAAACCTGTAAGACCTGCCAGTTGTGTGCGCCGCCAAGGCACTGTGGAATCGTCCGGAAGTCGCCAGACAGCGGCGCACGAACAACTTGAGGGAGACCCATGAAGCCACAAGTCACCATCGCCGCAGTTGCTCTGACGCTCGGCTTCGCGGTTCAAGTGCGCGCCGCCGTCGACAGCATCTACACCGAACAAGGCAAGCTCATCCGTGCAGGCGAGGCGGTGGGCACGCTGGGCGCCGACCTGTTCGGCGACAAGGTCAACCTCTACACAGGCACCGTCGAGTTCATCCAGAGCGACGTGAGCCTGCCCGGCAACAACAACCTGCCCGTGTCGGTGGGCCGGCGGTTGGTCACGGGCGGCGAGTCCATCTTGAACCGTGGCGACCGCGCCTTCGGTGATTGGGAACTCGAGATTCCCCACATGCATGGCGTGTACGCCGCCAGCACGGGTTGGCAAACACAGAGTGGCAACCTGCGCTGCAGCGGTTTCAGCGTACCGCCCGCAGTCAACGGAACCTCAGGCCCCTCCACCTGGGCGGGCGACGAGTATTGGCACGGGCACTTCATGTACGTGCCCGGCGCGGGTTCGCAAGAGCTGCTCACGCGTGCCTCCAACAACACCAGCTACCCGAACGACAGCAGAAGTTGGCCGCTGGTCACCAAGAACCTGTGGGCGATCGGTTGCCTGGGCACCATGAAGCGCGGCGCTGGCGAAGGCTTCATCGCCATCTCACCCGACGGCACCCAGTACCAGTTCGACTGGATGGTCTCGCGGGCCTATCAGCCGGCCAGCAAATCGAGCCGCTTGCCCGAGCTCGGTACGCCGCCAACGACCGGAGCGACGCCCGGTCGTCTCGCGGGCTCACTCGACTCCGCCCAGACATCGAGCCGGGTTGTGGTAGGCCCTGACGGCACGTCCAACATCGTGGTCGGCGGGCTGCTCAACCGGGTCGAAGTGTGGATCCTGCCCAGCCGCGTGACCGACCGCCATGGCAATACCGTGGACTACACCTACAACGCGGCCCAACCCTGGCAGGTGCAGTCGATCGTGGCCAGCGATGGGCGCAGCATCACCTTCAACTACTTGGCCGGCACCCAGCGCATCTCTTCTATCTTTGACGGCACCCGCACCTGGAGCTACAGCTACCACAGCAACGTCGTCGGCATGATGCTCGACCGCGTCACACTGCCCGACAACTCTTTCTGGCAGTTCAACGCCGACAAGCTGAGCGCCGGGCCGGCGCTCTACCTCGGCCCGCCCGGATGCGAAGAAGAAGGTGGTGTAGACCCCACCCCCGCCACCGGCACCATGACCCACCCCTCGGGTGCGCAAGGCAGCTTCACGCTCGTGGCCACCTCGCACAGCAAATCGTTCGTGCAGCGCCAATGCAGGGTCGACCAGGGCGCCGAAGTCTCTGCCTACTACCCGCGCTACTTCGCCCACAAGTCGCTCACCAACAAGACCATCACCGGCCCGGGTTTGCCTAGCATGGCCTGGAACTACGCCTACAGCCCGGCGGCCAACAGCGCGAGCTGGAGCACCTGCACCGGCGCTTGCCCCGACACCAAGACCGTCAGCGTGACCGACCCGCGGGGTTACGTCACGCGCTACACCTTCGGCAACCGCCACAGCGTCACCGAGGGGCAACTGCAAAGAGTGGACGTCGGCTGGAACGGCAGCACCGCCCTGCGCACCACCACCACCCGGTTCCGGGACCCCGCGGCAGGGCCCTACCCCGACCGTGCCGGGTTCAGCCTGCTGTCGCGAGGCAACGGCTACATGGCCAGCCGCCACAACCCGGAAGACCAGCGTGTGATCACGCAGCAGGGTGTGAACTTCACCTGGAGCGCCAGTGGCTTCGACAGCAAGGCACGGCCCACGGTGATTGCCCGCTCCAGCAGCCTGGGCAGCAGCCGCACGGAAACCACCGTCTTCTACGACCACACCGCCAAGTGGGTGCTGGGCCAGGTTGGCAGCGTGACCGAAGCCAGCACCGGCGCGGTGATGGTCGCCAACGCCTACGACCCGAGCACCGCCACGTTGACGAGCACCACGAAGTTCGGCCGCCTCGACCAGAGCTTCACGTACTACCCCGATGGCACCTTGTGGACGCGCAAGGACGGCTTGAACCAGACCACGACCTTCGCCAACTACTGGCGGGGCCTGGCGCGCAACGCCAGCTATGCCGATGGCACCACCGAGAGCGCCACGATCGACAACCGCGGGCTCATCACCTCGGTGACCGACGCCAACAACTTCACCACCAACTACGGCTACGACCTGATCGGGCGGCTGATTCGAATTGCAAGGCCGACGGGCGACACGGTGCCTTGGAACGACACGACGCTCGCCTTCGAGCCGGTGGCCGCTGACGAGTACGGCCTGCCTGCAGGCCACTGGCGTCAAACCATCTCGACCGGCAATGCGCGCACCATCAATTACTTCGACGCTTTGTGGCGCCCAAGGCTGACCCGCACCTTCGATACCGCCAACGAGGCCAGCACCGCCAAGACCGTTTTGCGCAACTTCGACGCCGACAACCGCAAGGTGTTCGAGTCGTACCCGGCGCGCACGATCGGTTCCGTCAATGCCACGCCGGTGGGCACGTCGACCGCCTTCGACGGCTTGGGCCGGCCGATCAACACCTTTGCAGACAGCGAACTCGGCTTGTTGACGACGACGACTCAGTACCTCGCCAACTTCCAGAAGCGCGTGACCAACCCGCGCGGCTTCGCGACGACCTCCGGCTACCAGGTGTTCGACGAGCCAAGCGAGTCGGCCCTCGCCAGCATCGCAGCCCCCGAGACATTGAGCGTGAGCATCGCCCGCGACGTGTTCGGCAAGCCCACCAGCATCACCCGAAGCGGCACGAGCCCTTGGGCCGTGAGTGCCACGCGGAGCTACGTGTACGACCCCAACCACCGCCTGTGCAAGACCGTGGAGCCGGAGATCGGGGCGACCATCCAGGCGTATGACGCGGCGAACAACACCGCTTGGCGCGCGAGCGGGCTCACCTTGACAAGCCTCGTTTGCGACCCGGCCAGCGTGCCGGCAGCCAACAAGGTCAGCTTCGGCTATGACACCCGCAACCGCTTGGCCAGTACCAGCTACGCTGACGGCAGCCCTGGCATCACGCGCACCTACACGCCGGATGGTTTGCCGCTCACCGTTGTTTCCGTGGACAGGGCCTGGACCTACGGCTACAACAAGCGCCGCCTCCTGGTGCAAGAGACCCTGGCCTACGACGCGAGCTACGCCATCGGCCGCGGCTACGACGCCAACGGCAACCTCGCCAGTCTTGTCTACCCGGACGGAACGTCGGTCAGCTACGCGCCCAACGCGTTGGGCGAGCCCACCCAGGCTGCACCCTACGCGAGCAACGTCAGCTTTCACCCCAACGGCGCGATTGCCGGCTACACGCTGGGCAACGGCGTTGTTCACACCCTGACACAGAACACCCGAGGTCTGCCGCTGCAGAACCGCGATGCCGGGGTGATCCAAGACCAGTATGGCTTCGACACGAACGGCAACGTCAGCAGCATCACCGACCAGCAGGAAGGCGTGAGCAGCCGCAGTCTGGGCTACGACGGGCTGGACCGGCTCGCGGCGGCCAACTCACCCGGGGTGTGGGGCAGCGCGAGCTATGCCTACGACGCGCTGGACAACGTGCGCACCAGCGTCGTGGGAGGCCGCAATTCCATCCACAACTACGACGGCAGCAATCGGCTCACCTCGATCAACACCAATGGTGTGTACACCGGCTACGCGTACGACAGCCTGGGCAACATCGCCGGGCGAGGCACGCAGGGTTACTACTTCGACCAAGGCAACCGGATAGGAGCTTCGACAGGTGCGCAGACGGTGTGGTACGGCTATGACGGTCTGGGCCGGCGCGTGATCACGCTGGCGGCTGACCAGAGCTTCTACCGCACGTTTGTCTACAGCTCGGCGGGGCAGATGTTGTATTCCACCTTCCACCAAGGCATGACGGTGCGCAACACTCGCCACATCTACCTGGGCGGCAAGTTGATCGCAGAGACTGGTACTTCAACAGGAACGGAGTACCTCCATACCGACGCGCTGGGCAGCCCGGTTGCAAGGACGAACAGCAGCGGGGGCTTGCTCACTCGCACGCGCTATGAGCCGTATGGGAATACGGCGGCGGGAACGGTGCCGAACGGGATCGGGTTCACGGGGCATGTGAATGATGTGGATACCGGGCTGGTTTACATGCAGCAGCGGTATTACGACCCGATCGCCGCACGGTTCCTCAGTGTTGATCCGGTGACAACAGATGCCGAAACAGGGAAGAGCTTCGGGCGATATCACTACTCGAACAACAATCCGTACGGGTTCGTCGACCCGGATGGACGCGACCCAAACTTCGTGTCGAATCTCGAATCTTGTCGATCTGCGACAGGTACTGACTGTGGTCACCGAGGCTCGAACTCTGGTCGTGCAAAAGCAACAGTTGCTGGCGGCGTTCTGACGGGCACGCTCTTAACTGCAGGCTGCACAATTGGTTCGAGTGGCGCCTGCGCTTTAGGAGGACCAACCGTGTTTGCCGTGGGCTTCGCGGCAGGCGCGCTCGTTGTTGACAAGTCGTTTGACTTGTTCGATTGGATGCAGGGACTGGTCTCCAGTAGTGCGGAGGCAAATAGTTCAGGCTCCAACGTTCGCGACAATGGGGCCAAGGGTCAGAAGGCCGAAGATGAGGTTGCAGCTGACCTTGAAAGTGCTGGCCGTGACATAGATCGTCAAGTCCGCAAAGACACGCCCTTTGGACCCCGTGTGATTGATATTGAAGTCAAAGGCAAGGACGGAAACGTCTTGGGTGGAGTCGAGGTTAAGTCGGGCAACAGTCGCTATCGACCAGGCCAACGCTCAAAGGACGAGTGGCTGCGTCAGAACGGCTACCCCGTAGATGTTGTGCGGAAGCCATGAACATGATGAAACCTGTAGAGGTCTTTAAACACCTGAAGGCTTGCCTTGCCAAAAGGCTTGCGCCTAGTGGATTCGTTGGTACAGGTGACCTCGTGTGGCGCAAGGTACTCGACACGGTTGTTGTGCTTGAGGTTCAGAAGGACCGCAAATACAGCACAGAGGATGAGTTCCGATTTACTGTCAATGTGGGCATCTCGGTCAATGCACTGCGCGATGTTGTCTCTGCTAGAAGTGGACCGTCTTCTGAGGGCGTTCCGCCACCGGAGAAGTGTCACTGGCGCCAGCGACTCGGGCACCTCCTCCCCGCGCAAAGCGATGTATGGTGGTCTATACGCGACGAACAAACTGCGCGGGCGGTCTGCGACGAGATTGCTGCGGGGCTAATCGATATTGCCTTGCCGCAGGTAGAGTTGATAGCCTCGTCGGAAGCGCTGGCGCGCTCGTGGCAGGAAGGCCGTGGACAGGGACTGACCGAGTACGAACGACGAATCAACCTTGCTAGGTTGCTGGTTGCGTTGGGCCGCAAAGAAGAGGCACAAAGTGCTGTGCAGGCCCTGGAGGCTGCGTCACTAGGGAAATCTTGGGCGGTGTCGGCCGCCTTCGAGGTGCAAGAGCTACGAAAGCAGCTCTCGTGATCAGTTCTTACCTTTCCTCTGGGCGAGCACGACGAACCAGATAGGCCGTTTGGGCAGATCGGGTTGCGTCATCGGTTCGCGCTGGACATCGAAGAGTTCATCAAGTCGATTGCGTCTGAGGGCTTCCTTGATATCAGCGAGCGCGATAATGCGGTCCACCTCACTGCCAAGCCAACGCACTCAAATCATTCGCAAAAATCGGCGAGCTGCTCCACAGCCCCTTCAGCTTCTTGTTGCCCACCGCGAACTGCGGCAGCTGGTACAGGTACGCGTTGACCGAGTCGGTGGCGAGCTGGCGCTGGATGTCGCCCAGGTACTTCATCCGCGTCTTCGTGTCGGCGCTGCTGTTGTACTTGGCGAGCAGGTCGTTGTAGGCCTTGGAGTCGTAGCCCCAGTAGTACTTCGGGTCGGCGTAGCGGTCGAAGTCGAGCGGCTCGACGTGGCTGATCATGGTCAGGTCGAAGTTGCCCTTGAACGGGCCGGCGAGCCACTGCGCCCATTCCATGTTCTCGATCTTCGCGATGATGCCCACCTTGGCGAGCTGCGCCGCCACGATCTCGCCGCCCTTGCGTGCGTAGGGCGGCGGCGGCAAGGTGAGCGTCACGTTCAGCGGCGTGGTGACGCCGGCTTCCTTCAGCAGCGCCTTGGCCTTCTCGGGGTTGTAGGGGTTCACGCCGGTCAGGTCGATGTAGCCCGCGTCGCTGGGCACCATGTGGCTGCCGATCGGCGTGGCTTCGCCGTCCTGCGAACCGTCGATGACGGCCTTGCGGTCGATCGCCGCGGCAATGGCGCGGCGCACGCGCACGTCGTCGAAGGGCTTCTTCTTGTTGTTGATGCTGACGATGGTCTTGCCTTCGGTGCCGCCTTGCGTCACGGTGAACCGCGCATCGGCCTTGAACTGCTTGGCGTCCTGCGGCAGCAGGCCGCGCGGAATGCCGTCGAGGTCACCGGCCAGCAGGGCCGCAACCTGCGCCGCCACGTCGCTGACGAAGCGGAACGTCACCTTCTTCATCTTCACGGCCGCGGCGCCGCGGTAGGCGTCATTCTTGACCAGGGTCACCGAGGAGCCCTTGGCCCAGGCCTCGAACTTGAACGGCCCGGTGCCGACCGGCTTGGTGGCGGTGGTGGCCGCGCTCTTCGGGTCGAGGATCACGGCGGTGTTCTCGCCCATGCGGAACAGGAAGTTGCCGTCGGCCTGGTTCAGCACCACGATCACGGTGTAGGGGTCGACGGCCTCGATGCGGCTGATGTTGTCGAACACCGCCTTCTTGGCCTTGTTGGTCGAGCCCTCGGCCTTGGCGCGCTCGAAGCTGAACTTCACGTCGCTGGCGTCGAAGGCTTCGCCGTCGTGGAACTTCACGCCCTTGCGCAGCTTGAAGGTGTAGCTCTTGCCGTCGGGGTCGACCGCCCAGCTCTCGGCCAGCAAGGGCACGATGCTGCCGTCCATGTTGATCTTGGTCAGCCCTTCGAGCACGTTGTAGTGCACGATCTCGCCGATCGCGGCGGCCGAGGCCATGGTCGGGTCGAGGCCCGGCGAAGGCTCGAGTGGCATGCCGAGCACGACGCTGTCTTTGCGCGATTGCGCCTGCGCGGCCGGGGCCATGAAGACGGCGGCGGCCGCAAGGGCCAGCAGGGCGGTCGTGGCGGGGCGGTGTTTCGATGTCATCGGGTCACTCCTCGGTCTGGGAAAGGGTTCGGGTTCAGTTCGCACCGCTGGCCGGCGCCGCAGAATCGACTCTAGCGGAACGGGGCAGCGTGCGCGGCATGGCGTCGAGCAGCGCACGTGTGTAGGCGTGCGCCGGCCGCTGCAGCACCTGCTCGGTGGGCCCGTGTTCGACGATCTGGCCGGCGAACATCACCGCCACTTCGTCGCACACGTGGTCGACCACGGCCAGGTCGTGGCTGATGAAGAGGTAGGTCACGCCGAAGCGTTGCTGCAGGTCGGCCAGCAGGTTGAGCACCTGGGCCTGCACCGACACGTCGAGCGCGCTCACCGGCTCGTCGGCCACGATCAGCTGGGGCCGCGTGATCAGCGCGCGCGCGATCGCGATGCGCTGGCGCTGGCCGCCGGAAAATTCGTGCGGGTACTTGGCGGCGTCGCTGGCCCGCAGGCCCACGGCGTCGAGCGACTCGGCGACGCGGTCTTTCGCTTCGGCCGCGCTCGCTGCGAACAGCGGCTCGGCCACGATGGTCTGCACGCGCTGGCGCGGGTCGAGCGAACCGTAAGGGTCCTGGAACACCATCTGGAAGTCGCGCCGCGCTGTCATGAGTGCCGCTGGTGACAAGGCGTTCAGGTCTTGGCCCAGCAGGCGCACCTGGCCCGAGGTCGGCGCTTCGAGCGCCATCACGAGCCGCGCCAGCGTCGACTTGCCCGAGCCCGATTCGCCCACGATGCCCAGGCTGGTGCCGGCGCGCATGGTGAAGCTCACGCCGCGCAAGGCTTCGACCACGGGCGCGGGTTTGAGCAGGCTTTCGCGCGGCAAGCGGTAGTGCTTGACGACGTTGTCGACTGCTAGCAGTTCGGTCATGTGGCCGCCTTCACCGCGTCGACACGCAGGCAGCGCACACTGTGCTGCGGCCCGACCGTCACCACGGGCGGCGGCGCGGCGCGGCAGGCGTCGACCACCCACGCGCAGCGGTCGGCGAAGGGGCAGCCGGCGGGCATGTCGACCAGCTCGGGCACACGCCCTGGAATCGTCGCCAGTGCCGGCTTGCGGCCGTTCACGCGCGGCGTGCCGAGCTGCGGCCGGGCGCCGAACAACCCGCGTGTGTAAGGGTGAGACAAGTGCGCGAACACCTCGGCCGTGGGCCCGGCTTCGACCACCGTGCCGCCGTACATCACGAGCAGGCGCGCCACGGTGCGCGCCATCACGCCAAGGTCGTGGCTGATCAGCAGCAAGGCCATGCCGCTCTCGGTGACGAGCTCGCTGATGAGCTCGAGGATCTCGCCCTGGATCGTGACGTCGAGCGCCGTGGTCGGCTCGTCGGCGATCAGCAGGTCGGGCCCGCAGGCCAGCGCCATCGCGATCGTCACCCGCTGGCGCTGGCCACCGGAAAGCTGGTGCGGGTAAGCGTCGAGCCGCTGCGCGGCCTGCGGCAACTGCACCCGTTCGAGCAGGCGCAAGGCTTCGGCGCGGGCCGGTGCACGGTCCATCCGGCGGTGCAGGCGCAGCGGCTCGGCGATCTGGTCGCCCACCGTGTGCAGCGGGTTCAGCGCCGTCATCGGCTCCTGGAACACCATGCCGATGCGGTTGCCGCGCAACGAGCACATCTGATCGTCGGGCAGGCCCACGAGCTCGCGGCCGTTCAGGCGGATGCTGCCCTCGACCAGCGCACCTTCGGGCAGCAGGCCCATCAGCGCCAGCGCCGTCATCGACTTGCCGCAGCCGCTCTCGCCGATCAGGCCGAGCGTGTCGCCGCCCTGCATCTGCAGGTCGATGCCACGCAGCGCCGCGGCCGGGCCGCGCGGTGTCTGGAGCGTGACCCGCAGCCCGGAGACTTCGAGCAACGGCGCGGTCGGCGATCGGGCGTCGGGGGAGGGCACGCCTGCATTGTGCCCGCGGCGCCGGCGGGTACGATGGCCCGGACCCCGCCGAACGCACCCGACCGATGAAGCAGCACGACCTCCGCTCCGTGTGGGCCGCCTGGCGCCAGGCCTCGCCGGTGGTGCTCGACGTGCCGGCCGACATCCGCTACCGGCTGCTGCAGCGTTACGTCGACATGTCCTTGCGCAACGGCCGGCTCGGCGTGCTCTCGTTCGCGCTGATGCTGTTCGGCGTGGCCTACGAAGCGCCGCTCGGCCCGCGGCTGGTGGCGCTGTTCACGCTGTGGGCCATTCTGCTGGTTCGGGGCTGGTTGTCGCGCCGGCTGCTGGCGCGCATGGACTTGTCGGACCCACGCTCCGACCCGCTGCACGATCTTCTGGTGATCGCTGCCTCGTTCTGCTGGGGCCTGGCACCGTACGCACTCGAAGGCGTGATCGGGCCGTTCAACCTCTACGCCGTGATCTACGGCGCCTTCATCGCGCTCGCCGTGCTCTCGGTGAGTTACCTCTCAGCCTACCCCGCGAGCGTGCTGTTCGTGCTGGTGAGCGTGTCGCCGCTGATCCTCTTCATGTTCCTGCAGGGCACGCGCGAGTTCATCGTGATGGCCGTGGCCACCATCATGTGCGGCTTCGTGCTGGTGGCGCGCCTCAAGGTCGCCCACACCACGCTGCTTCAGGCGCTCGCGGCCGAGCGCGAGAACGCGCTGCTGGTCGAAGAGTTGCAGAGTTACCGGCGTGCGCTCGAGACCGAGAACGCCTCGCTCGGCACTTCGCTGCGCGACGCCAGCCACGCCGCCACGCACGACCCGCTCACGGGTTTGTTCAACCGCCGCCACCTGGTCTCGGTGGTCTACCCGCTGGCCGAGCTGGTGCACGGCAAACGCGAAGAGGTGACGGTGTGCATGGTCGACGTCGACCGCTTCAAGCGTGTCAACGACTCGCACGGCCACCCAGTGGGCGACCAGGTGCTGCGCATCGTCGCCGGGCTGCTCGGAACCCGGTTGCGCGACGGCGACTGCCTCGCCCGTTATGGCGGCGAGGAGTTTCTCGTCATCCTGCGCCGCTGCAACGTGGCCCGCGGCAAGCGCGTGGCCGAGGCGCTGCGCCACAACGTGGCCCACGCGCGCATCGTCACGCACGCCGGCGCCGTGCCGGTCACGGTCTCGCTGGGTGTGGCGCAATGGGCGGCCGACGAAAGCTTCGACGATGTGGTGCAGCGTGCCGACCGCGCGCTCTACGACGCGAAACAGAGCGGTCGCGACCGGGTCGAAGTGCACTCTGCCGACCAGGGCCGCCTGCTCACCGAGTCGCCCGACTCGACGGCGCCGGGTGCGCTCGCTTGAGGCTGGTTGCGAGCGCTCAGCGCTGGCGCGCCAGCCGCGGGTCGAGCAGGTCGCGCAGGCCGTCGCCCATCAGGTTGAGGCCCAGCACCGAGAGCGCGATCGCCGCACCCGGGTACAGCGCGAGTTGCGGTGCCGAGAACAGCATCTGCTGCGCCTCGTTCAGCATGCGGCCCCAGCTCGGCTGAGGCGGCTGCGTGCCCAGGCCCAGGTAGCTGAGCGCGGCTTCGGCCAGGATCGCCAGCGCGAACTGGATCGTCGCCTGCACGATCAGGATCGAAGCGATGTTCGGCAGCACGTGTTCGATCGTGATGCGCAGCGGCCCCTTGCCGCAGGCGCGCGCCGCCAGCACGAATTCGCGCGACCAGACCGCGTTGGCCGCGGCGCGCGTGATGCGCACGAACACCGGCACGTTGAAGATGCCGATCGCCACGATCGAGGTCACGAGGCCGGGGCCGTAGATCGCGGTGAGCATGATCGCCGAGAGCAGCGCCGGGAACGCGAAGCTGAAGTCGGCGAAACGCATCACCGCTTCTTCGACCCAGCCGCGCCTGGCCGCCGCCCAGAGGCCGAGCGCCACGCCGAACGCGATGCCGATGCCGACCGCGATCACGCCGACCGCGATCGAATTGCGCGCGCCCACGATCAGCAGCGAAACGATGTCGCGGCCCAGGCTGTCGGTGCCGAGCCAGTGCGCCGCCGAAGGCAGCTGGAGCTTGTTCGGGATGTCGATGTCGGCGGCCGGGTAGGGCGTCCAGACGTACGAGCCGATGGCGGTCGCGATCAGCAGCAGCACCAGCACACCGCCGATCGCGAAGCTCTTGTGGCGCAGCGCGCGTTGCCAGAAGCTCATGCAGGGTCCACGTTCAAGAGGGCACCTTCAAGCGCGGGTCGATCACCGCGTACAGCACGTCGACGATGAAGTTGATCACGATCACGGCCGCCGCCAGCAGCATCACCACGTTGCGCACGACCACCACGTCGCGGTTGGCGATGGCCTGGAAGATCAGCCGCCCGAGGCCCGGCAGCGAGAACACGTTCTCGACCACGATGGTGCCGGTGAGCAGGTTGGCGAACTGCAGGCCCATCACCGTGAGCACCGGCACGAAGGCGTTGCGCAGCACGTGGCGCCACAGCACGGCGCGCCGGCTCAGGCCCTTGGCGCGTGCGGTGCGCACGAAGTCTTCACGCAGCACGTCGAGCACGGCCGAGCGGGTGATGCGCGCCAGGATCGCCGCCTGCACCACGGCCAGCGCCACGGCCGGCAGGATCAAGGCCTTGAAGGCGTCGAAGAAGCCGTCTTCCCAGCCCGGGAAGCCACCGGCCGAGAACCAGCGCAGCTTCACCGCGAAGACGAAGATCAGGATGATCGCGAACCAGAAGTTCGGGATCGCGATGCCGAGCTGGCTCAGGCCCATCACGCCCACGTCGCCCAGTTTGTTGTGGCGCGAAGCGGCATAGATGCCGAGCGTGAGCGCCAGGCCCGCCGTGAGCAGCATCGCCATCAGCGCCAGCGGTGCGGTCACCTGCAGCCGCTCGCCGACGAGCTGCGTCACCGGCACCGAGTACGACAGGCTCTCGCCCAGTTCGCCACGCGCCAGGCCGAGCATCCAGTCGGTGTAACGCTGCAGCGGCGGCCGGTCGAGGCCGAGCTTGGCGTTCAGGGCGTCACGGGCTTCGGGTGTCGCCGATTCGCCGAGCACCACGTCGGCGGCGCTGCCGGGCAACACGTCGAGAACGACGAACACGACCATCGACGCGACCAGCAGGGTCGCCAGAAAGGTCGCGAAGCGCTTGATGAGGAAGAGGCTGATGGCGGGCTCGGCGGCGGTGCGGGTGGGCGCGCTGCGCCCATGCCCTCATCATGCCGTGGATTTGCCCCGCCTCGCCGCCGGCCTTGTCGCCGACCTTCTGGCCGGCTCAGCGGCTCAGAAGGTTTCCCAGTCGTCGGTGCCGTTCGCCGCGGCTGTCGCCGGCTCGGCCTTCGCCGGATTGCTGGCCGCCGGAAGGCGGGCCACGTTGGTGGCGCGGTTCGGCCCGCGGCGCTCGACCGGTTTCGCCGTGTCGGGGACGCGCACCGGGGCCGGCGCGGGTGCGACCATCGGCGTGCGCTCGCCGTGCATCAGCTTGAACACCGCCACCGCTTCGACCAGTTGCCGGGCCTGCTGCTTCATGCTCTCGGCCGCGGCCGCACTTTCTTCGACCAGCGCGGCGTTCTGCTGCGTGGCCTGGTCCATCTGCGTGACCGCCTGGCCCACCTGCGCCACGCCGGCGCTCTGCTCGGCGCTGGCCGAGCTGATCTCCCCGACGATGTCGGTCACACGCTTGATCGCGCCGACGATTTCGCCCATGGTCTTGCCGGCCTGGTCGACCAGCGCCGTGCCGTGTTCCACACGTTCCACGCTGGCGCCGATCAGGCCCTTGATCTCCTTGGCGGCTTCGGCACTGCGCTGCGCGAGGCTGCGCACTTCACCGGCCACCACCGCGAAACCGCGGCCTTGTTCGCCGGCGCGTGCCGCTTCCACCGCCGCATTGAGCGCGAGGATGTTGGTCTGGAACGCGATGCCGTCGATCACCGAAGTGATGTCGGCGATCTTGCGGCTGCTGTCGTTGATGCCCTTCATGGTCTCGACCACCTGGCCGACCACGGTGCCGCCCTTGAGCGCCACTTCGGAGGCGCCGAGCGCGAGCTGGTTCGCTTGCTTGGCGTTGTCGGCGTTGTTGCGCACCGTCGAACCGAGCTGGTCCATGGTCGCGGCGGTCTCTTCGAGCGCGCTGGCCTGTTGTTCGGTGCGGTTCGAGAGGTCCTGGTTGCCCTGGGCGATCTCGGCGCTGGCCGTGGCCACGTTTTCCGAACCCTGGCGCACGTTGGTCACGGCGGCGGTGAGTGCTTCCTGCATGGACTGCAGGCGGGCCATCAGGCTGCTCGTGTCGCCGGCCTTCAGGTGGATCTTCGTCGTGAGGTCACCTTCGGCCACGGCCTTGGCCACGTCGGCCGCGGTGCCCGGTTCGCCACCCAGCTGGCCGATCAGCTGGCGCGTGATGGCCCAGGCCAGGCCGAAGCCGAGCAGCAGCGCTGCGGCCAGCAGGCCGAGCATCGCGACCTTCACCTGGGCGTAGATCGTGGTGGCTTGCGCGGCCGCGGCCTTGCCGCCCTCGAAGCCATATTTTGTCAACGCATTGAGGGCGCCGAGCGCCTCGTCGAAAGCCATGCTGGCCATGCCGTCGCTGATGTCGGTCGCGTCTTGCGTCTTCTTCTCGCGGCCGAGCGCCACCACGCGCTGCTCGGCCTTCTGGTAACTTGCCCAGCCCTTGCTGAACTTGGTGAACAGCTCGCGTTCGGCGTCGCTCGACACCAGCGCTTCGTAGGAAGCGATCGCCGCGGTAGCGGCTTTCGTGGCCAGGCCGATCTTCTCTTCGTATTCCGAGTGGTAGCTCGAATCGGCGGTGCGGCTGTGCTTGATCTCGTACTCGCGCGCATCGACCAGGCCGACACGCAGCTCGGCCAGAAGTCCCACGCCTTGCAGCCATTTCGTGGCCAGGGAATCGGCCTGCGCGTTGACGCGCGACAGGCCGTTGTAGGCCACACCACCCACCAGCGCGGTGAGCAGCAGGATGGTCGAGAACGCGGCAGTCAGCTGTTGACGCACGGCCATGCGGCCGAAGGTGTCGCGCAGGCGGGAAAGATTCTTCTTCATGGCAAGCTTCCGGGAGGCTTCAGGTTGATGCCCGGCCGCCGCCCGTTGCGGGCGGCGGCCGGGGTCACGCGAGAAGAGGCGTGCTTACTTCTTGTGGCCGATGTAGCTCACGCCGACCAGCTTGCCCGAAGCGTCCTTGATCGGGTTGTAGCAGGCGTCGAAGGCGGTGCCGAGCACGTCGATCGGGCCACAGTACTGCGTGCCCTTGATCACTGCTTCGTAGGCCTTGTTGCGGGCCAGCTGGGTGCCGACACCGCGCTTGCCTTCGGGCGTGAGCACGTTGGTGCTGACGCGCACGAACTCGTCGCCGTCTTTCACGAACACGGTGGCGGTGGCGTTGTGCGCCTTGCGCACGGCGTCGACCACGTCGTAGTTGTTGTTGATCTTGCGTTCGCCGAAGTACAGCGCCGGCACGGTCTTGTCGCCGACCTTCTCGGTGCCCTCGACTTTGGCGGCGCCGATCTTGGCGAGGCGCGCGTCGAGGTCGGCGATGGTGGCTTTCGGGTCTTCGGCGTGGGCGGCGCCGAAGGCGGCGAACATCACGACGGCGGCGGTGAGGGCAGAGCGTTTCATGGTGGATCCAGTCTTGAAGAGTTGACGATGCGACCGAATCCGGTCGCCGGGCATGGGGACGCCCTGTGTATCGGCAAGCCTTCTGGAACCTTGAGCCTGGCCCTCGCGCACTAAGACAGTGCTTCGTCGAGCACTTCGACCCAGTGCCGTACCGGCGTGGTGGTGCCGGTCTGCAGGTGCTGGATGCAGCCGATGTTGGCCGAGACGATGGTCTGCGCTTCCAGCGGCGCCAGGTTGGCGAGCTTGCGGTCGCGCAGCTGGTAGGCGAGCTCGGGCTGAAGCACCGAATAGGTGCCTGCCGAGCCGCAGCACAGGTGGCTCTCGTTCGTGGCCAATTGCACGGTGAAGCCGAGCGCGTTCAGATGCGTTTCGACACCACCCCGCAGTTGCTGGCCGTGCTGCAGCGTGCAGGGCGGGTGAAAGGCGAGCTGCGTGGCGAGGTTGCGCATGCGCAGCTTCGGCTTGAGCGCAGCGACCAGGTCGGGCAGCAGCTCGCTCAGGTCGCGCGTGAGTTCACTGATGCGCCTGGCCTTGTCGGCATAGGCCGGGTCGCCGGCCAGCGCGTGGCCGTATTCCTTCACGGTGACGCCACAGCCCGAGGCGTTCATCACGATCGCCTCGAAGGCACCGCCGTTCGACACCAGCGGCCACCAGGCGTCGATGTTGCGGCGCATGTCGGCCAGGCCGCCTTCGTGGTCGTTCAGATGCGTGCGGATCGCGCCGCAGCAGCCGGCCTCGTCGGCCACCACGGTCTGGATGCCGGCAGCGTCGAGCACGCGTGCGGTGGCGCTGTTGATGTTGGGCATCATCGCCGGCTGCACGCAGCCCATCAGCATCAGCACCTTGCGCTTGTGCTCGCGGGTCGGCCACTGGTGGGCGCGCGCCGGCGCCTTGGCCGGCACCTTGTTCTTCAGTGAATCGGGCAGCAGCGGGCGAACCATCTGGCCGAGCTTCATTGCGGGCGAGAACAGCGGCGACGTCAATCCCTCCTTCAGCAACCAGCGAACCGCCTTCTCGCCGTTCGGGCGCGGCACACGCTCTTCGACGAGGCGCCGGCCGATCTCGACCAGGTTGCCGTACTGCACACCCGAGGGGCAGGTGCTTTCGCAGTTGCGGCAGGTCAGGCAGCGGTCGAGGTGCTGCTGCGTGCTGCGGGTGACGGGTGCGCCTTCGAGCATCTGCTTCATCAGGTAGATGCGGCCGCGCGGCCCGTCGAGTTCGTCGCCGAGCAACTGATAGGTGGGGCAGGTGGCGGTGCAGAAGCCGCAATGCACACACTTGCGCAGGATCGCCTCGGCCTCGGTGCCTGCCGGCGTGCCTTTGAATTCGGGGGCCAGATTGGTTTGCATGCGTGCAGGTGCTCAGAGCCCGGGATACAGGCGGCCGGGGTTGAAGATGCCGGAAGGGTCGAACGACTTCTTCAGCTCGCGGTGAATGCGGTCGAGCGGCGACTGCAGCGGCGCGAACACGCCGGCGCCCTTGTCTTGCGCCGCGAACAAGGTGGCGTGGCCGCCGGCGCGTGCGACCACGTCGCGCACGTTCGAGGCCGGCATCGCGCTGCACAGCCAGCGCTGCGCGCCGCCCCACTCGATCATCATCTCGCCCGAGAGTGCCAGCGGTGGCGCGGTCTGCGGCACCGAGATGCGCCACAGCGTGGCGCCTGTCTTCACGGCTTCGCGCGCCTTCACGAAAAATTCGTCGTCGTGGTTGCGCAGCCCGTCCCAGAACGGCAGCGCGTGTTCGGGGCTCACGACCTGGCCACCAAAGCGCGCACGCGCGGCCTGCACCGCGGCCAGTGCGCCGCGCAGGCGCAGGATCAGGTTGCCGTCCCACCACGCGCTGGCGTTCAGCGGCAGTGGCAGGCCCCCCCAGGTGTTGAGCTGGGCGATGGCCGTGGCCTGGTCCATCTCCATGCGCAGCGTGAGCGTGGCCGGTGCGACCGGCAAGACTTTCAACGACACCTCGAGGATCACGCCGAGGGTGCCCATCGAGCCCGCCATGAGCCGCGACACGTCGTAGCCGGCCACGTTCTTCATCACCTGCCCGCCGAAGCTCAGCACCTCGCCGTTGCCGTTCAGGATGGTGGCGCCGAGCACGTAATCACGCACCGAGCCGGTGGCAGCCCGCGACGGGCCCGACAGGCCGGCCGCGACCATGCCGCCGACGGTGGCACCGCGCGACGACGCGCTCAGTTCCAGGTCGCCGAAGTGCGGCGGCTCGAACGGCAGGCACTGGCCCTTGGTGGCGAGCAGCGCTTCCAGGTCGGCGAGCGAGGTGCCGCAGCGTGTGGTGACGACGAGTTCGGTCGGCTCGTAGCTCGAGGTGCCTTCGAGGATGCGGGTGTCGAGCACTTCGCCCTGCGGCGCTTCGCCATAGAAGTCTTTGCTGCCGCCGCCGCGGATGCAGAGCTGCGCGCCGGCGGAGCGGGCGCTGTGGATGCGGTCGATCAGTACCTGCAGCGCGGGGTCCGTGGGGCTCATGCGGGGGGAGTCTTCAGAAGCGGGAAATATCGGCGAACGGCAGCAGCCCTCGCCGCACGTGCATCTTTCCGTACTCGGCGCAGCGCGCCAGCGACGGCACGGCCTTGCCGGGGTTGAGCAGTTCCTTCGGATCGAAGGCACGCTTGAGCGACAGCATCTGCTCGCGCTCCGGCGGCGAGAACTGCACGCACATCGCCGAGAGTTTTTCGATGCCCACGCCGTGTTCGCCCGAGACCGTGCCGCCCATCTCGACGCTGCGCTCCAGGATCTCGGCACCGAAGAGCTCGCAGCGGTGCAGCTGGTCGGCGTCGTTCGCGTCGAACATGATCAGCGGGTGCAGGTTGCCGTCGCCGGCGTGGAAGACGTTGGCACAGCGCAGGCCGTATTTCTTTTCCATCTCGCCGATGGCGAGCAGGATGTCGGCGAGCCGGCTGCGCGGGATCGTCGAGTCCATGCACATGTAGTCGGGGCTCATGCGGCCGGTGGCGGGGAACGCGTTCTTGCGGCCGCTCCAGAACTTCAGGCGCTGCGCTTCGTTCTGGCTCACTTCGATGCGTGTGGCACCGCTGGCGCCGAGCACCGCTTCCATGCGGCTGATTTCTTCGGCCACTTCTTCGGGCGTGCCGTCGCTCTCGCACAAGAGAATCGCAGCGGCGTTCAGGTCGTAGCCGGCGTGCACGTAGTCTTCGACCGCGGCCGTCATCGGCTTGTCCATCATCTCGAGCCCGGCCGGGATGATGCCGGCGGCGATCACGTTGGCGACCGCGTCGCCGGCTTTGCGGATGTCGTCGAAGCTGGCCATGATGCAGCGCGCGAGCTGCGGCTTGGGCACGAGCTTCACGGTCACTTCGAGCGTGACCGCGAGCATGCCCTCGCTGCCGACCAGGATCGTCATCAGGTCGAGGCCGGCGCAGTCGAGCGCGTCGGAACCGAAGTCGACCGGCTCGCCGCCGACCGTGAAACCGCGCACCCGCAGCACGTTGTGCAGCGTCAGGCCGTATTTGAGGCAGTGCACGCCGCCGGAGTTTTCGGCCACGTTGCCGCCGATGGTGCAGGCGATCTGGCTGCTGGGGTCGGGCGCGTAGTACAGGCCGTAAGGCGCAGCCGCTTCGCTGATCGCGAGGTTGCGCACGCCGCATTGAACGACGGCGGTGCGCGAAACCGGGTCGAGCTTCGTGATCTTGTTGAACTTGGCGAGGCTCAGCGTCACGCCCAGCCGGTTCGGCAAGGCGCCGCCCGACAAGCCGGTGCCGGCGCCGCGCGCGACCACCGGCACGTTGAGGCGGTGGCATTCGCGCAGCACGGCGGCCACCTGGGCTTCGGTTTCGGGCAGCGCCACCACGAGCGGCTGCTCGCGGTAGGCGGTGAGGCCGTCGCATTCGTATGGCACGGTGTCTTCGGCGTGCCAGAGCAAGGCGTGCGCCGGCAGCAGTGCCGACAGCGCGGCCACCACTTCGACCTGGCGCACCTTGCGCTGCGCCGCATCGGCGGCTGCGGCAGCCACATTGCCGGGCAGGGCTGCATTCATGGCGGGGGCTCTCGGTCGGCTGGCATGGAGCGCCAATGTAGCCGCAACGGCAAGACCTTCCTTGTTTACCCGGCGCTTCTGAACACGGTCAACACGCCGGTGTAGCCATACAGCTGCCCGCGTGCGATCTCGCCCGAGGCGAAGAAGCCGACCAGCGGCACGTCGCCGAGCGCGTGTTTGACGATCGCGAGTTCGGCCGATGGCGCGCCGAAATGCGCCCCGCCGCGCCCGGCGCAGCTGACGTAGATCGCCCCGGCGATACCGTGGGCCGAGGGTGCCGTGGCCTGGCCTGCCGGGCCGCCCTTCAGTGCGAGCGCCGCTTCGATCGGCAAGCTTTCGGGCTCGACCTCGTCACGCACCTCGGCGCAGATGCGCATCAGGTCGCGGCGCGCGGCCTCGGTGTTGCGGGTACAGAAAGCGATCTGGCTGCCGACCTCGGCGATGTCGCCGATGGCGATGCCACGCCGGCCGGGGTCGAGGCCGACGAGGTGGCGCACGCGGGTGTCGGGGCCGAACGCGCCGCGCCGTGCGATGTGGTCGAAGCGGCCGCGCAAGGCCGTGCTGTCGTCGAGCGCTTGTGCGCTCACGTCCGGTGCGGCGTCGCTGAGGCCGACCAGCGTCTGGCGCAAGGCCGGCAGCGCGCCGCGCGGGTCGCTGCCTTCGAACTTCAGGTCGCGCAGCAGGCAGTCGAGTGCCGCTTCGCCGTCGAGCGTGGTCAGCACGTTGCGGTCGGCGGCGGTGATGGTGCGTGTGCTGCCGATCGGCTGGCAGCCCTGCGTCACCCGCGAGACCAGCGCCACGCGGGCGTCGAAAGCCACGCCCGAGAGGCCGCCGCTGAGCACGTCTTCGGCGATGTGCACGGCCTGGCTTCGAGACGAGGCCAGGCCGCCGAACAGGTAGCCGGTGGTGGTGCGCGCGCTCATGTCGCGCAGCAACTCGTCGGGGTCATTGCCGGCCGGGTCGGCGTGCACGTTGGCGGTGTGCGCTTTGAAGCCGCCGAGCGGGCGAGCGCCCGAAAAGACCCGAAAGCGCTCGCGCGGGATCTCGGCCAGCATCAGCACCAGCGCCGGCTCGTCGAAGTATTCGACGCCGCTCGCGGCCACACCCACACCGCTGGCACCGACCCACTGCACGCCCGGCCAGCGCAGGTGCAGCTCGGCCAGCAGCGCGACGGCGTGAGCAGCGTACTGGTCGCTGAAGTAGACCCAGCCGAGCGACGGAGCGGCCGCGCCCGGCTCGCTGCGCTGCGCGTCGATCTGCGCCGCGGCCAGCGCGAGCGCCATGCGCCAATCGGGGTGCGTGGCGTGGGCGTGCAGGAACGGCTTCATGGGTTCAGCGGGTCACTGCCGCCTTCTTGCGCGCGGCGGGCTTCTTCTTCGCGGCAGCCTTCGCGGCCGGCCGCTTCACTTTCGGGGCCACCTGGCCGGTGGCGTCGATCGACTGTTTGAGCATGGCGCCGGCCAGCGTCTTGGCGGCGTCGGCGCCGGTGTCTTTCATCGCGGTGGTGGCAAGTTCGGTGAACTGCTTGGTGAGGGCGCCCCACCACTGCATCGGGTCGACGACGCCGGGCGCCGCAGGCGCCTCGGTGGCCGCGGCGGGCGCAGGTTCGGGCTCGGGCTCGGGTTCCGGCGCCGCCGCCGCGGGCGGCACCTTGATCTTCATCGACTCGCGCAGGTCGTCCATCTGCACGTTCATCGTCTTCAGCGTCGACAAGGTCATGCGCTGCACCTCGAGCGCCTGGATGGTCGCGTCGAGCATGCGCGCGTTCTGCTCCAGCCAGTACTGCACGGTGCGCAGTTCCTTGATGCGCTTGTCGATCTCTTCCGGGTCGATGGTCGGCGCGACCCATTGGCCGATGCCGGGCAGCGCCACGCCTGCGCCTTTCACCAGGTTCTGCAGAAAGTCGAAACCCGGCACGAGTTTCGTGAAGGCGGATGGGTCGGTCATGGAGTCTCCTCGGCGGGTGCGTGGGCCGCGCTCTGCGGGTTCGCGGCGCGATTCATTGTGCATTCAGAACAGCCACGAGCGCACCGCGCCCGAGCCCCATTTTCAGGGCGAAAAGCGCACCCGTTCGACCGAGAAACCACGCTGCGCCAGCAAATCGGGCAGGCCGAGCGGCCCGATCATGTGCAGGCTGCCGACGGCCGCGAACACGTTCTTGCCGGCGTTGTGCAGTGCCGCGATCGCATCGGCCAGCGGCGGGTTGCGGGCGTCGAGCAGGCGCGCCTGCTGGGCGCGGTCGGCCTCGGTCTTCAGGCAGTCGCACCACGACTCGTAGGACGAGAGCGTGTCGAGGTCGGCGTCGGCCCAGACCTGCGTCAGCCGCAACACCAGCGGTCGCGCGCGACCGCTTTCCAGGTCGTGGATGCCGCTCTCGACGAAGCTCAGCGTTTCGCGTGTGCTCGGCATCTGCAGCACGCGCAGTTGCTGTTCCGGCGTTTCGAGCGACAGCACCGGCTTGCCGGTGGCGCGCCCGAAGCCGCCGAGCACGGCGTCGATGCCGTACGACGGGTCGATGCCGTCGCGCCGCCCGACCAGCACCGAGAGTGTCGCCACCTGCATCTCCGGGCTCAGCGGCGCGAGCATCTGGGCCGGGATGCATTCGGCCTCGGCCAGGCGCAACAGGCGCTGACGCAGCGCGTCGGGCAGCGGCGCGTTGCGCTGCGCCGCCATGCCGGCACCGAGTCGGCGGCCGATCTCGGGGTCTTGCATGTCGAGTTCGAGGGCAATGGTGTCGCTGGCCCGGAGCGCCTGAGACACTTTGGGGCCGGGGAACATCCACTCGCGCCGGGCCGCGTGCACCGTGCCGTAGAGCCACGAGTCGCGCCCGTCGCGGCTGACGCGCCACAGGAAGCCGCGGTCGCGCGCGCTGCGCAGGCCGGCCTGCATTTCGTCCTGCGTGAGCGGCGTGGCCACCGGTGGGCAAGTGGCGGGCGTCTGGGCCTGGGCTTGCGCTTGCGCTGCGGCGCCGCAGGCCAGCAGCGCTGCAGCGAGCCAGCGCCAGACCGCGCGCCTGTCGAGAAGTGTCTTCATGCCCGCAGCTTAGCCGCAGCCTGCGGTCGCTGCGTCAGCGTGCCGGCTTCAGCTCGAAGCGCAACACGCCGTCGCCTTGTTGCCACTTCAGGCGCCCGAGCACGTCCATGCCCAGCAGCGGCCGGTCGCTCAGGCCCGGCAGCGCCACCACGCGCAGGCGCTGCGCCTCGACACCCCCCTGCAGGCTCACGTCGGCCGTGACGACCTGGCCGGTGACCACACCACCGGCCGTGCTGGACTGCACCGTGCCGATCGATTCGAGGTTCAGCTCACGCGCCAGATTCGCCGAGATCGCGGTGCCGGTGGCGCCGGTGTCGACCAGGAAGTCGACCTCGCGCCCGTTGATGCGGCCCGGCCAGTGGTAGTGGCCGTCGCCACCACGGCGCAACTCGACCACGCCGCCGCTCACCTGGAACTGCGTCTGCCGTGCCCGGTACATCCACCACTGGATGCCCAGGAAGACCAGAACGCCGAGCAGCAGCCAGACGGTGACAAGCTTGAAGGTGCGCGGGAGTTCGTTGCTCACGCCGGGCTCGCCGCCACCCGCTGCTCGATCGCGCCGAACAGGCTCGCGCCGTCGGCGCCTTTCATGTCGATGCGGATCGTGTCGCCGTACTGCATGAAGTCGGTCTTCGGTGCGCCGCCTTCGATGGTTTCGATTGCGCGCTTCTCGGCGATGCACGAATAACCGCGCGACCAGTCCTTGTTGCTCACCGTGCCGCTGCCCACGATGCTGCCGGCGCGCACGTTGCGTGTCTTGCAGATGTGCGCGATCAGCTGGCCGAAGTGGAAGGTCATTTCCGGGCCGGCGTCGCACAGGCCGACGCGTTTGCCGTTCCACACGCTTTCCAGGTTCAGGTGCAGGCGCCCGCCGCGCCAGCTGTCGCCGAGCTCGTCGGGCGTCACGGCGACCGGGCTGAAGGCGGTGGCGGGCTTGCTCTGCAGAAAGCCGAAACCCTTGGCCAGCTCGGCCGGGATCAGGTTGCGCAGGCTCACGTCGTTGGCCAGCATCACCAGGCGAACGGCGTCGATCGCGGCGTCGGGTGCCGTGCCCATGTCCACGTCGCCAGTGATCACGGCGACCTCGGCCTCGAAGTCGATGCCGAAGTCGGTGCTGGCGCAGACGATGTCGTCGCGTGCGCCGATGAAATCGTCGCTGCCGCCCTGGTACATCAGCGGGTCGGTGTAGAAACTCTCCGGCACTTCGGCGTTGCGCGCCTTGCGCACCAGCTCCACGTGGTTGATGAACGCCGAGCCGTCGGCCCACTGGTAGGCTCGTGGCAGCGGCGCCATGCACTTCTCGGGTTCGAACGCGAAGGCGTGGCGCGCCTTGCCGTGGTTGAGCGTCTGCGACAGCTCTTCGAGTTGCGGCGAGATGAAGCCCCAGTCGTCGAGCAGCTGTTGCAGCCGTGTGGCGATGCCGCTGGCATAGTGGGCCGTGGAAAGGTCACGCGAGACGACGACGAGCTGGCCGTCGCGTGAGCCGTCTTTGTAGGTCGCAAGCTTCATGGGTGGTGCAGGGCCGTGGAGCAGGAAAGGAGCCGTATTGTCGATGCACGGGGCACAGGCCGATTCCGGTACCGCGGCGGGCCGCCGCTGGAAGGTGCTGGCGCTGCTCGCTGCGCTGGCCCTGCTGCTGCACGCCGGTGCGCTGAGCGGCATCGACTGGGCCTGGCCGCGACAAGTGGCCACCCCGCGGTCCGCCGATCCGATGCAGGTGCGGGCCGTGGCCGAAGCGCCGCCGGCCGCGGTGGCGGCAAGTCCTGCGCCGATGCCGATCGCCGTGGAACCGATGCCCGCGGCCCCGAGGCCCGTGTCGCTGCGGGTGGCCGCCGTGGCGGCGCCGGCCGCGAAGGCCGTGGTGGCGGCCGCACCACCACCCGCCCCGCCGGATCCCGCGCCCGGGCCGGCGGCTGCGGAAGCGGAAGCGGAAGCGGCGGCGTCGCCCGCTGAAGAGACCATTCCGCACTACCGCACGCGCCTGCCCCCACCGGTGACCTTGCGCTACGACCTGCAGCGGGGCGCGTTGCGTGGCAACGGCGAGCTGCAGTGGCGGCCGGCCGCCGAGCGTTACGAGCTTCGGCTCGAAGGCCGCGTCGCCGGCCTGGCCGTGCTCACGCAGGTCAGCCAGGGCGGTTTCGACGACGCCGGCATCGCGCCGCTGCGCTTCACCGACCGGCGCGTGCGGCGCCAGCTTTCCGCTGCCAACTTTCAGCGTGATGCCGGCAAGATCACCTACTCGGGTCCTCAAGTGGTCTACCCGCTGCAGGCCGGTGCCCAGGACCGGCTCAGCTGGATGATCGAGCTCGGTGCCATCGTCGCTGCCGAGCCGGCACTGGCGCTGCCCGGCGCGAAGGTGCTGATGTTCGTCACCGGTGCGCACGGCGATGCGGGTGTGTGGTCTTTCCGTTGCATCGGCGCCGATGCGGTGGAGTCGCGCGCCGGCAGCGTGGCCGCGCTCCGGTTCCGGCGTGAGCCGCGCGGGCCGTACGACACCACGGTCGAGGTCTGGCTCGACCCGAAGCGCCACCACCTGCCGGTGCGCGCCGCCTGGCGTGCCGGCCCGAACGACGAAGGGATCGAACTGCACCTGCAAGACATGGACACGCCGCCCTGACCCCGGTTCGCGGGGGCCCGTGTCGGCCGCTGGCTTGATATTTGCGTTGATGGACTCACGTGGTCGAGCAGGAGAGTCGTTCATGCAAATGCTCTACAACTCGGAAAGTTACGCGGTGGTGCTGTTCGACGTGGCCACCGACACCGGCACCGTGCCAGGCGGCGCCGCGCTCGACGGCGCCTCGCTGAGCCATGGCGGCTACGAGATCGTCGACAAGTTCGCACGCAAGGAAATCTTCATCCAGGGCGTGCTGGCCGAAAGCTTCAAGGTCGGCGTCGAGGCGCTGATCGAAACCAGCCCGTCCGAAGAAGAGATCGACGACTACATCGAGCGCTTTGCGTCGCTGATGCAACAACCCGTCATCCTGCATTGACCGGCCCGCGGCCGTGATCTGCGGCACGTGAACAAAACCTTCTGTCGTCCTGCGACCTCCACCTGCGTTAAGGTCGTTTGCAAGCCCTGTTCACACAGGGCTTGCCGTCAGGTGCACTCTGCGCCAAGATGGTTCACAGGAGGTTGCATGGTCAAGAGCTACAGCGAAGGACGCTTGCTGCTGTCACCCGGCTTGAAAGAAGCGCCGGTGCTCGACCGCATGTGCTCGCAGTTCGTGCTGACGCTCACCACGCGCAACGCCGGCCGCTTCAACCTGCGGCGCGACTGGAACAGCCTGCTCTCGCTCACCGGCCGCCACCTCGTGTGGCCGAGCTCGGTGCTCGGGCGTCTGCGCGAATTTCTCAACACCCGCTGCAAGGGCAACGAACACTGGCGTGGCCACGAGGCCCTGAGCGATGACGCGTTCATGGCGCGCCACGGCGGCTGGCGCGGACCGTACGAAGAAGGCACGCTGTTCTTCTACGTCGACGAATACATCAAGGACGCGCCGAAAGACCTGCTCGCCGTGCTCGGCGCCACCGCCGACTGGCTGGGGCGCAGCCTGAAGAAGGAATCGACTCTGGTCGAAAAGAACATCGACGCGCTGGCCGGCCTGCTGCAGCTCAACCCCGCCGAACGCGCGTTGCTGCTCTATGGCACGCTCGCGCGTTACCAGCGCGACCTGCGCGGCTTGCTGGTCGAGTTCAAGGTCTCGAACGCGCAGGAAGCGTATGCCGCGATCGCCAGCGTGGCCGGTGTGAGCGAAACCGACGTGGCCGAAGCGCTGCGCGCCGGCTCGCGCCTCGAGCGCATCGGCATGGTCGAGAACCTGATCTCCGAACACAACATCACCGACCTGGCCGACCTGATGAAGGTCAGCGAGCAGTTGCCGCCGGTGTTGATGCGCAAGTACGACGGCCCGTCCGACCTGATGGCGGTGTTCACGCGCCCCGCCAGGCGCAGCGAATTGACCGAAGCCGATTTCGACTTCGTCGGTGTCGATCAGCAGATGCTCACGTCGCTGCTCAAGAACGCCATTGCGCGCAAGGAGCCGGGTGTCAACGTGCTGCTTTACGGCCCGCCCGGCACCGGCAAGACCGAGCTCGCCAAGGTGGCGGCGCAATCGGCCGGGCTCGAACTCTATGAAGTCGAATACGCCGACCGCGACGGCAATTCGCTCAGCGGCCGCGACCGTTATCGGTCCTTGCAGATCAGCCAGGTGTTCCTGAAAGGCAGCCCGAGTGTCGCGCTGCTGTTCGACGAAGTCGAAGACGTGTTCCCGCCCATCTCCACCGACGCGGCGCAACTGATGGCGCGCCTGGACACTGGCGACGGCGCGCTCAGCGGCAGCGTGAGCGGCAAGGCCTGGGTGAACCAGATTCTCGAGACCAACCCGGTGCCGGTGATCTGGGTCACCAACCGCATCGAGCAGATCGACCCGGCGTTCCGCCGCCGCTTCCAGTACCACCTCGAACTCAAGAGCCCGCCGCCCGGCGCGCGCGAAAGCCTGGTCGGTCGCGCGCTGGCCGGTGTGGACGTGGGTGAAGGTTTTGCCAAACGCCTGGCCGAGCGCAAAGGCCTGACGCCGGCGCAGATCCGCACCGCGGTCAAGTTCGCCAGGCTCGCCGGCGACGGCAGCGGCCTCGAAGCATTGATCGAGCGCCAGCTCGGCAACGCCGACAAGGCGCTCGGCAACACCAGCACCGAGCGGGGTGCGCGGCGTGTGGTGACGAGCTACGACCTCGGCCTCGTGAACACCGAATCACGCTTCGAGGTGCCCAAGATCGTGGAGGCGCTGCGCCGCAAGAGCTACGGCACGCTGTGTTTCTACGGCCCGCCAGGCACCGGCAAGACGGCGCTGGCCGAGCACATCGCGCACGAGCTGCAGCGCCCGCTGATGATCCGCCAGGCCAGCGACATCATGAGCAAGTTCGTCGGCGAGACCGAACAGAACATGGCGAAGATGTTCGATGAAGCGCAGACCGAGAACGCCGTGCTGCTGCTCGACGAAGCCGACAGTTTTCTGCGCAGCCGGCGCATGGCCGAACGCAACTACGAGATCAGCGAAGTCAACGAGATGCTGCAGGGCATGGAGCGCTTCTCGGGCGTGTTCATCTGCACGACCAACCTGTTCCAGGAACTGGACGAAGCGGCGCTGCGGCGCTTCACCTTCAAGATCCAGTTCAAGCCGCTCAAGCCCGAGCAGCGCGAGCGCATGTTCGTGGTCGAGGCGCTGGGCGGTGATGCGTCGCGCCTGACCACCGAGCAGGCCGGTCGGCTGGCCCAGCTTGCATCGCTGGCCCCCGGAGACTTCGCTTCGGTCAAGCGCCAGTGCGACGTGCTGGGCGAAAGTTTCGAGGCCGACGAATTCCTGTCGCAGCTCGAGGCCGAGCACCGCGTCAAGCCCGAAGTGCGGCAGCAGCGCGGCATCGGCTTCCTGCACTGAGGAGTCTTCGGCTCAAGTCGTGCGCCGTTCCTGTCGATAAGCCCCTGAACAAACGGGCATTCGGCGCCAACGGAGCGACATGACCTCTGACGAATTCATCCCCTGGGCCACCGCGCCCGGCCTCTGGCTTGCCGTGCTCGCGATGGCGTGGCTGGCCAGCCACGTGGCGCTCGGCATGGCGCGCCGCGTGGTCACGAACCCCGGCCTTGCGGGCCAGGCCTGGCTGGCCGGCGGCGCGCTCGCGCTGGGCACCGGCTTGTGGTCGACCCACTTCGTCGGTCTCTCGGGCGACGTGTTGCCGTTCGGCATCGGTTACGGCGGCCGGGTCACGTTCGCGGCCTGGGTCGTGGCCGTGCTCGGCAGCGCGCTGGCATTGAAGCTCGGCATGGTGCGCGCACCGGGCTGGGCGCGGCTGCTGGCCGCCGCCGTGCTGCTCGGCGCTGTCGTGTTCGCCACCTTCGCGCTCTGCTTCGCGGGCATGCGGATGGCGCCGTCTCTGTCCTGGCACCCGTTGTGGGCGGCCGGCGTGCCGCTCAGCGCCGCCGCCGGCGCGATGGTGGCGCTGGTGCTCACGCTGCGCGCGAAGAAACACGCTGGCGGTGTGCCGCGCGAGCTGTCGGCGTCGTGTCTGCTGGGCCTGGCACTGAGCGGCTCGCACGTGATGAGCACCTTCGCCGCGCGCGTGCCTTTCGACGCGGTCTCGCTGAACCATTTCAGCGCGGCCAGCCATGGCACGCTGGCCTTGCTCGCCTCGGTGGGTTCGGCGGTGTTGCTGCTGGTGTTGCTGCTGCTCTCGGTCATCGAAGCGCGCATGACGCGTGCCTTGCGCCGAGCCATCGGCCGCATCGACGAAGCGGCGCGCACCGACACGCTGACCTCGCTGCCGAACCGCGGGTCGTTCGATCAACTGCTCGAAACCGCGGCGGTGCAGGCCGACCGCAAAGGGCAGCCGCTGGCTTTGCTGTTCGTGGCGCTCGACGGGTTCAAGCCGATCAATGATTCTTTCGGCCGACGCGTGGGCGATCTGGCGCTGCAGGAAATCGCACAACGCCTGGCGTCGGTGGCGCGCTCCGGCGACACGGTGGCCCGCGTGGGCGGTGACGAATTCGCCCTGCTGCTGCACCGTGATGCCGACCGCGACGGTGCCGCGAAGATGGCGCAGCGACTGCTCGCCACGGTGGCCGAGCCCTGCGAACTGGAAGGCCGCCAGGCCGTGCTCTCGTGCTCGATCGGCGTCGTGCTCTACCCGCAGCACGGCGGCCACACCACCGCGATGCTGCACGCCGACGCCGCAGCCCGCGCCGTGAAGCGCAGCGGTGGCGCGACCTACGCGTTCTTCGAGCAGCACATGCTCACCGGCGTGGGCGAGCAGCTCGACCTGCTGCGTGATCTGCGCATGGCCCTGGCCAGAAACCAGCTCGAGCTCTACTACCAGCCCAAGATCCATGCGCCCAGCGGCGAAATCACCGGCGCAGAAGCCTTGATGCGCTGGCACCACCCGCAGCGGGGCATGGTCAGCCCGGCGGTGTTCATACCGATCGCCGAGCGCTACGGCCTGATCGCGGCGCTGGGCAACTGGGTCATCGACGAAGCCTGCCGCCAGGCGCGTGTGTGGCGCGACGAAGGCCTGCGCATGCGCGTGGCCATCAACCTGTCGGTGCACCAGTTGCGCCACCCCGACCTGCCCGAGCGCATCGCCGATGCACTGGCGCGGCACCAGATCAACCCGATGCTGCTGACTTGCGAAATCACCGAGTCGGTGGCGATGGAAGACCCGGCGGCCACGATGAAGATCTTCGAACGCCTGGCCGCGGTGGGCGTGCACATCTCGATCGACGACTTCGGCACCGGCTATTCGAGCTTGTCTTACCTGCGCAAGCTGCCGGCGAGGGAGCTCAAGATCGACCGCAGCTTCGTGCTCGACCTGGAAACCAGCGCCGATGCGCGCGCGGTGGTCGACGCCGTCGTCAAGCTCGCACAGGCGCTCGGCCTGAAGGTGGTGGCCGAAGGCGTGGAGACCGAGGCGCAGAACCAGATCTTGCGTTCGCTCGGCTGCGACGAACTGCAGGGTTACCTGTTCGCCAAGCCGATGTCGGCCAAGGCGCTCGCGCTCTGGGCCATGGCCGACCTGGGGCCGAGCGCACTCACGTTCCGCGATTCGCTGTTCGCGCAGACGGCGCCGGTCGAGATGGCCTGAGCGCGGCCGTGCAATGCGGCATGAGAAGCGGCATGGTGCGCTGACCCGCCGCGTGCCGCGGGCTTGACACGTTTTCTACAATGGCGGCATGAACGCCCCTCACTACACCCGCGGCGCGGCACTCGCGCAGATCCTCGGCCAGCGCATCGCCATCCTCGACGGCGCCATGGGCACCATGATCCAGCGCTACAAGCTGGTCGAGAGCGACTACCGTGGCGAGCGTTTCAAAGACCACCCGAAAGACCTGAAGGGCAACAACGACATGTTGCAGCTCAGCAAGCCCGAGGTGATCGCCGAGATCCACGAGCAGTACCTCGCGGCCGGTGCCGACATTCTCGAGACCAACACTTTCGGCGCCACCAGCGTGGCGCAGGACGACTACGGCCTGGGCGCCTTCGCACGTGAAATGAACGTGGCCGCCGCGAAGCTTGCACGCGCCGCCTGCGACAAGTTCAGCACCGCCGACAAGCCGCGCTTCGTGGCCGGCGCGCTCGGGCCGACGCCCAAGACCGCCAGCATCAGCCCCGACGTGAACGACCCGGCGGCGCGCAACGTCACGTTCGACGAGCTCAAAGCAGCGTACCACGAGCAGGCCAGCGGCCTGCTCGAAGGCGGCTGCGACCTGTTCCTGGTCGAGACGATCTTCGACACGCTCAACGCCAAGGCCGCGATCTTCGCGCTCGACGAGCTGATGGAAGAAACCGGCGAACGCCTGCCCGTGATCATCTCGGGCACCGTGACCGACGCGTCGGGCCGCATTCTCTCGGGGCAGACCGTCAGCGCGTTCTGGCACAGCGTGCGCCACGCGCGGCCGCTGGCGATCGGCCTGAATTGCGCACTCGGCGCCACGCTGATGCGGCCCTACATCGAAGAGTTGTCGCGCGTGGCCGGCGACACCTTCGTGAGCTGCTACCCGAACGCCGGCCTGCCCAACCCGATGAGCGAGACCGGTTTCGACGAAACGCCCGAGATCACCGGCAGCCTGCTCGAAGAGTTCGCGAAGGCGGGTTTCCTGAACATCGCCGGCGGCTGCTGCGGCACCACGCCGGCGCACATCGCCGCGATCGCGCAGCGTGTCGGGCGCTACCAGCCGCGCTGCTGCGGGCCGATGGCGCTGGCGCGCGAAACCGAAACAGTCTGAGCCCGGGGGCCGGCGGCTCAGGTCAGCTTGAGCAGCCGGTCGAGGTTGAGGCGCACCTTGACTTCGTGGGCGGCCACGCCGCCCACCACCGCGTGCGCGGGCAGCCAGGTCTGGCGCAGTGCCGGCTCGGCGATCGCGATGCCCTGCGGGTTGACGATGCTCGCCACGACCGGTTCGTTGGCACGTTTGCCCTGGCGCAGCACCACGGCCACCTCGCCGTTCTTCAGGCGCACCAGGCAGCCCGGCGGGTACAGGCCGAGCGCTTTCAGGATCGCCGAGCCGGCTTCGTCGGGTTTCTGGAACTCGTCGAGGTAGACGGCCTTCGCCGCCGCGGTGGCCGACATGGCCTGGCGCCTCTTGCGCGGGCTGAGCCGCGCCGCAAAGATGTCGGCGCGCTGGATCAGGCGCGCCAGTTGCTGCACCACCTGGAGGTTGGCCAGCGGGCCGGGTGGCATGTCGTGGTGCTGCTCCACGGCGCCGAGCCAGAGCTCGTCGGTCACACCGGCGGCGCGCATCAGCGCCGCGCCTTTCTTGCCGTGCTGCTCGATCTGCGCGAGCTGCGGCGGGGTGATCGGCGTGTCTTGCGTGGCGAGTGTGTTCTGCAATTGCGTCATCGACACGTTCATGGTGAGCGCGGCGCAACGCAGCGAGGGCCTCAACTCGGCGTTCCAGGTCGGTATGTGGCGGGACACCAGCTCGCAGACCACCGCCACCAGCATCGCGTGTCGCACGCTGTAGTCGTGGTATTCCTGCGTGGCGCCATGCACGAGCAGCAGCAGCGCGGTGTCGCTGTCGCTCACCAGCAGCTCGAGCAGGCTCGCCTGCACACGCATCAATCGTGCCTCGAAGTCGGGCTGGCCGGGGTTGTGAAGCACTGCGCTGATGCGCAACTGAAGGCTCGACCATGCACCCAGCGGGTCGGTCATCCGTTGCGCCGTGGCCTTGCCGCCGACCACGTCGAGCGGGTCGGGGCGGGCCTTGGCAATCTGGCCGATCAGCGCGTTCTGCCGCACCATCGAGTCGAGCTTGCCGGCCATCGCCCGCTTGAGCGCTTCGCCGTCCTGTTCGTCCACGTACAGCTCGCGCGCCGCGAGCTGCAGGCGCTGGGCTTCCGACGCCACCATCGTGCCCCGCGGGATCAGCAGGCGGCCGGTCTTGTCGCGCAGGGCGAAGGGTGTCGGTTCGCCGACACGAAGCACGTCAGAGGGGAGTTGAAAAACGGGCATCGGGCAAAGCGGAATGGGCGGCGGGCGTGGCGGGGGTGGCAAGCCACCCGGTCCGGTTGTGCACGTTTTATCGTCAGGCCGGCGCCGGACTTGAGTCGTGCAGCATTACCGCGCGGGCCGGCCGGCACCGACCGTACAATTCCTGCTCGCCCAAGGAGCGCTGCGACAGCCCGGACCGAACCGTCCCCGGCTGCCAGGCTTGGGCCCGGCCGGGCATCAGCATGATCCCGGCCGTTTCAACGGCGCTCACCCGACCTTGACTGGTCCGCGGTGAGCAGCGCGGGCCCGCACGGATGCCTGCGATGACCACTGAAAACACGCCCGTCTCCCCGATGAAACTTTCCGGCCTCGAACCGGTATCGATCGGCGAAGGCACGCTCTTCGTCAACGTTGGCGAGCGCACCAACGTGACCGGCTCGAAGGCCTTCGCGCGGATGATCCTGAACGGCGAGTTCGAGCAGGCCCTGAGCGTGGCGCGCCAGCAGGTCGAGAACGGCGCACAGGTGATCGACATCAATATGGACGAGGCCATGCTCGACAGCAAGGCCGCGATGGTGCGCTTCCTGAACCTGATCGCCGGCGAACCCGAGATCGCGCGCGTGCCGATCATGGTCGACAGCTCGAAGTGGGACGTGATCGAAGCCGGCCTGAAGTGCATCCAGGGCAAGGGCATCGTCAACTCGATCTCGCTGAAAGAAGGCGAGGCGCAGTTCAAGCACCAGGCCAAGCTCGTGCGGCGCTACGGCGCGGCGGCGGTGGTGATGGCCTTCGACGAAAAGGGCCAGGCCGACACCTACCAGCGCAAGATCGAGATCTGCGAGCGCGCGTATCGCATGCTGGTCGACGAGGTCGGTTTCCCGCCCGAAGACATCATCTTCGACCCGAACATCTTCGCGATCGCGACCGGCATCGAAGAGCACAACAACTACGCCGTCGACTTCATCAACGCCACGCGCTGGATCAAGCAGAACCTGCCGGGCGCGAAGGTCAGCGGTGGCGTGAGCAACGTGAGCTTCAGCTTCCGTGGCAACGACCCGGTGCGCGAGGCGATCCATACCGTGTTCCTGTACCACGCGATCAAGGCGGGCATGGACATGGGCATCGTCAACGCTGGCATGGTCGGCGTGTACGACGACCTCGAGCCCGAGCTGCGCACGCGCGTCGAAGACGTGGTGCTGAACCGGCGCGAAGATTCCGGCGAGCGCCTGATCGAGATCGCCGAAAGTGCCAAGGGCCTGGCCAAGGACGACACCGCACGACTGGCCTGGCGCAACAAGCCGGTCGACGAGCGCCTGAGCCACGCGCTGGTGCACGGCATCAACGACTTCATCACCGACGACACCGAAGAGGTCTACCAGCGCATTCTGGCGACCGGCGGGCGCCCGCTTCACGTGATCGAAGGCCCGCTGATGGACGGCATGAACATCGTTGGCGACCTGTTCGGCCAGGGCAAGATGTTCCTGCCGCAGGTGGTGAAGAGCGCGCGCGTGATGAAGCAGGCGGTGGCCCACCTGCTGCCCTACATCGAGGCCGAAAAACTCGCGATGATCGCCGCCGGTGGCGAAGCCAAGGCCAAAGGCAAGATCGTGATCGCGACTGTGAAGGGCGACGTGCACGACATCGGCAAGAACATCGTGACCGTCGTGCTCCAGTGCAACAACTTCGAAGTGGTGAACATGGGCGTGATGGTCGCGTGCCAGGACATCCTGGCGCGCGCCAAGGTCGAGGGCGCCGACATCATCGGCCTGTCGGGCCTGATCACGCCGAGCCTGGAAGAGATGCAATACGTGGCCGGCGAGATGCAGCGTGATGACTACTTCCGCATCAGGAAGATCCCGCTGCTGATCGGCGGCGCCACCACCAGCCGCGTGCACACGGCCGTGAAGATCTCGCCGCACTACGAAGGCCCGGTCGTCTATGTGCCCGACGCGAGCCGCTCGGTGAGCGTGTGCAGCGACCTGCTGAGCGACGACCGCGCCGCGGCCTACATCGACGAGCTCAACGCCGACTACGTGCGGGTGCGCGAGCAGCACGCCGGCAAGAAGGCCACGCCGCTCGTCACGCTCGAGCAGGCGCGTGCCAACAAGACGCCGATCGACTGGGCTACCTTCACGCCGGTGGCGCCCAAGTTCACCGGCCGGCGCGTGTTCCGCAACCAGGACCTGGCAGAGATCGCAGCCGTCATCGACTGGGGCCCGTTCTTCCAGACCTGGGACCTGGCCGGCCCGTACCCGGCGATCCTGACCGACGACATCGTCGGCGAATCGGCGCGGCGCGTGCTCTCGGACGGCCAGCGCATGCTGCGCCGCCTGATCGAAGGGCGCTGGCTCACCGCCAACGGCGTGATCGGCCTGTACCCCGCCAACACCGTGAATGACGACGACATCGAGATCTACACCGACGAATCGCGCAGCGAGGTGCTGATGACCTGGCGCGGCCTGCGCATGCAGAGCGCCAGGCCGGTCGTCGATGGCGTGATGCGCCCGAACCGGTGCCTCGCCGACTTCATCGCCCCCAAGGGTTCGGGTGTGGCCGACCACATCGGCCTGTTCGCGGTGACCGCCGGCATCGGTGCCGAGAAAAAAGACAAGCAGTTCATGGACGACCTGGACGACTACAGCTCGATCATGATGAAGGCGCTGGCCGACCGCCTCGCCGAAGCTTTTGCCGAGCGCCTGCACCAGCGCGTGCGCAAGGAGTTCTGGGGTTACGCGGCCGACGAAACGCTGAGCACCGCCGAACTGATCGACGAGAAGTATTCGGGCATCCGCCCCGCGCCGGGTTACCCGGCCTGCCCCGACCACACCGTGATGACCGCGGTGTTCGACACCCTGCAGTGCGCCGAGATCGGCATGGGCCTCACCGAAAGCATGGCGATCACGCCGGCCGCCAGCGTCAGCGGCTTCTACCTGGCCCACCCCGAAGCGGCCTATTTCAACGTCGGCAAGATCGGCGAAGACCAGTTGCAGGACCTGGCAAGGCGCGGCGCGCAAGACGAAGCGAAGGTGCGGCGTTCGCTCGCAGCCTTGTTGCTCTGAACGCGGCTTGCGACGGCGTGCCGTCCGCGGCCTGCCTCGACGTGTGTGGGCGCGTAAGCAGTCGTTTCAGGATTGCCAAAACTGGTCGGTGCGGCAATTGCGACCAGCCGTAAGGGCGGTGTCGCCTGCCAAGTATTGACGCCTTTTTCGCACAAAGCCCCCCAAGAATCGCCCGGGCCCGCTGGCACGCACTCTGCGTCGTGCCAACGCAAAACCTCGACGATCTCAGGGAGTCCACGTGGAAAAAGTACAAGCGCTCGGGTCGCGGGGCGGCGTTGCCCGTTTGACAGGCATCGCGGCGGCGGTCGCGATGAGCGTGTTTCTCGCCAGCTGCGGCGGCGGCAGCGGCTCCGGCAGCACCGACACCGGCAGCACCGCGCCCGAGACGCCGGCCTCGCGCAGCGAAGCGGCGCGCTTCCTGACGCAGGCCACGTTCGGCCCGACCGACGCCGACATCGACCGTGTGATGGCCATCGGCTACGCCGCGTGGATCGACGAGCAGTTCGCCAAACCGCAGGCCTCGAAGCGCGCGATCTGGGAAGCGGCCGATGCCGCGGCCAAGCTCGTCAATGCGAGCAGCACCGTCGGCCAGGACGGCACGATCAACGCCTTCTGGCAAGGTGCCATCACCGGTGACGACCAGCTGCGCCAGCGTGTGGCCTTCGCGCTCTCGCAGATCTTCGTGATCTCGATGCAGGACGGCACGGTCGGCGACAACCCGCGCGCGGTCGCGGCCTACCTCGACATGCTGGGCGAGCGTGCCTTCGGCAACTACCGTGACCTGCTGCAGTCGGTGTCGCTGCACCCGATGATGGGGGCCTATCTCACGTCGATCAGGAACCAGAAAGCCGACCCACGCACCGGGCGCGTGCCCGACGAGAACTACGGGCGCGAAGTGATGCAGCTGATGTCGATCGGCCTGCACCAGCTCAACGCCGACGGCACCCGGCAACTCGCCGCCGGCAAGACGATCGACACCTATTCGCCGGCCGACATCAGCGGCATGTCCAAGGTGTTCACCGGGTGGAGCTGGAACTGCCCCGACTGGCCCGACAACACCTGTTTCTTCAACGGCTCGGCCAACGGCAGCGCCAACCCCGACCGCACCTTCGTCTCGATGCTGGGCTACCCGCAGTACCACAGCACCGACGAGAAGTCCTTCCTCGGCGTGACCATCCCGGCGCAGACCCGCGCCGACCCCGACGCGAGCCTCAAGACCGCGCTCGACACCCTGACGGCGCATGCCAACGTCGGCCCCTTCATCGGCCGGCAACTGATCCAGCGGCTGGTCACGAGCAACCCGAGCCCGCAATACGTGAGCGCCGTCAGCGCGGTGTTCGCCAACAACGGCGCGGGTGTGCGCGGTGACCTGAAGGCCGTCGTCAAGGCGGTGTTGATGAACCCCGAAGCGCGCACCGTCTCGGCCACCTCCGGCAAGCTGCGCGAGCCGGTGCTGCGCCTGTCGGCTTTCCTGCGCGCCTTCCCGTTCAGCTCGGACACCGGCTACTACCGGGTCGGCAACACCGACAACGTCGGCACCCAGCTCGGGCAGACCCCGATGCGTTCGCCCTCGGTCTTCAACTTCTTCCGCCCCGGCTACGTGCCGCCGGGCACCGAGGCCGCGCGTGCCAACCTCGAAGCGCCGGAGATGCAGCTCGCTCAGGAAACCACGGCCGCCGGCTACGTCAACTTCATGCGCGACAACGTCAGCGGCGGCGTGGGCTCGACCAACGGCACCGTCAACGGCGTGGTGCTGAACCGGCGTGACCTGCGGCCCGACTTCACGGCCGAACTGGCCCTCGCCGACAAGAGCCTCGAGCTCGTCGACCGGATGAGCGCCAAGCTCATGTACGGGTCGATGCCGGCGGCGCTCAAGACCGAGATCCAGGGCGCGGTCGACTCGATCGCGATCCCCGCGCTCAACACCGGCGGCACGAACCAGGCCCAGATCGACACCGCCAAGCGCAACCGCGTCAACGCGGCGATCTTCCTCACCCTGGTCTCGCCCGAGTACCAGGTCCAGAAATAAAGCAGACGTGACGCAGGGCAACTCACCATGAACCACCACAACGCTTCACGCCGCCTCTTCATGCGCAACGCCGGGGTGCTGAGCGCCGCCGGCGCGGCCGCCGCCCCACTGGCACTGAACATGGCGGCCGTCGGTTCGGCGGCTGCACAGTCGGCCAGCGACTACAAGGCCCTGGTGTGCATCTTCATGTTCGGCGGCAACGACTCGCTCAACATGATCCTGCCGACCGACTCGGCCTCGTGGGCCAACTACACCGCGGTGCGCAACCAGGCGCCCGACTCGATCGCCCTGCTCGCGCCCGGAACGGCGCCGGTGGGCGGCGCGGCGGCCGGTTCGCCGGCGCGGTTGGGCGGCGTGTTGCCGATCGCGCCCGCGCGCGCGCAGGGCCGCACTTTTGCGCTGCACCCTCTGATGGGCACGCTGCAGACGATGTTCGACACCGACAAGCGGCTCGCGATCGTCGCCAACGTCGGCCCGTTGATCGCGCCGACTACGAAGGCGCAGTACGGTCAGTCTTCGTTCCCCAAGCCGGCCAGCCTGTTCTCTCACAACGACCAGCAGAACACCTGGCAGAGCTTCAAGCCCGAAGGCGCCACCGTGGGTTGGGGCGGCAAGCTCGGCGACTTGTTCGCGGCGCAGAACAGCCGCGCGGTGTTCACGTCGATCTCGGCTTCGGGCAACGCCGTGTGGTTGTCGGGCGAGTCGGTGCAGCAGTATCAGGTCGGCACCAACGGCGCGATCCGCATGGGCTCCGACGCCAACGGCAGGATCTACGGTTCCACCAACGTGGCGGCGGCCATGCAGCGCATCGTCAGCGGCACGCGCGGCGGTCACGTCTTCGAGACCGACCTCGCCGCGGTCTCGCAACGCTCGATCGACGCCGAACTCACGCTGCGCACCGCCTTGAAAGCGCCGAGCGACGCCTTGTTCGGCACCGCGCCGGCGAGCGGCGCCTACAACGCCAACACCGACCCGAAACTGCAGTACGACAACCCGCTGACCGGCGCCAAGGCCTTCAACGGGTTGGCACAGCAGCTGCAAGTGGTTGCGCGCATGATCGACGCCAGCGCCGCCACTGGCATCGGCGCCAAACGCCAGGTCTTCTTCGTCAGCATCGGCGGCTTCGATTCACACGACAACGAGAACCGCAACAACGCCGACCTGATGGCCCGCCTCGCGCACGCCATGCGCTACTTCGACACGGCACTGGTGGCGATGGGCGCTCAGAACAAGGTGACCGCGTTCACCGCGAGCGACTTCGGCCGCACCTTCACCAGCAACGGCGACGGCACCGACCACGGCTGGGGCGCCCACCACTTCGTGATGGGCGGCGCCGTCAACGGCGGCGACATCTACGGCAACTTCCCGGTGCTGGGCGCGAAGAACACGAACAACAACAACTTCGACAGCAGCCCGAACCAGATCGGCAACGGCAGCCTGCTGCCGGAAACCTCGGTCGACCAGCTCGGCGCAACGCTGGCCAAGTGGTTCGGCGTGAGCGACACCAATGCGCTGACGGTGTTCCCGAACCTCACGAACTTCAGCACCCGCGACCTCGGCTTCATGAAGGCCGCCTGAGCCGCGGCGCCGGCGCGTCACTGCACGGTCAACACGCGCCGGTACTGGATCGCTTCGGCCAGGTGCGCCGTGGTGATGTGGCGGGCCCCGCCCAGATCGGCGATCGTTCGAGCGACCCGCAGCACACGGTGGAAGCCGCGCGCCGACCAGCCCAGGCGGGCGGCCGCGGCCTGCAGAAACTTCGACTCGGGCGCGTCGAGCGCGCAATGCAGATCGAGTGCGTCGCCGGCCAGCATCGAGTTCAACCCGGCCTGACGCGCCAGCGCACGATCGCGCGCTGCCCCCACCCGCTGTGCGATGACCGTGCTGGCTTCACCGTCGGGCGCCGCGGCCAGCGCCTCGGCCGGAACCGCAGGCACCTCGACCTGCACGTCGATGCGGTCGAGCAAGGGCCCGCTGATCCGCCCCTGGTAGCGCGCCACCACGTCGGGCGTGCAGCGGCAGGCCCGCAATGGGCTGCCGAGGTGGCCGCAGGGGCAAGGGTTCATCGCGGCGATCAGTTGAAAACGCGCCGGGAACTCGGCCTGCCGCGCGGCGCGCGAGATCACGATGCGCCCCGTCTCCAGCGGTTCACGCAGCGCTTCGAGCGCCGCGCGCTGGAATTCCGGGAACTCGTCGAGGAACAACACGCCGTGGTGCGCCAGCGAGATCTCGCCCGGACGCGGCGGTGAACCGCCGCCGACCAGCGCGACCGACGAGGCCGTGTGGTGCGGCGAGCGCAGCACCCGCTGGCCCCAGCGCTCGGGCGCAAAACCGCCGGTCAGGCTGAGCACCGCGGCCGACTCGAGCGCGTCGTCGGGCGCGAGCGGGGGCAGCAGGCTGGCAAAGCGTTGCGCCAGCATCGACTTGCCGGTGCCCGGCGGGCCCACCATCAACACGCTGTGGCCACCGGCGGCGGCGATCTCGAGTGCGCGCTTCGCCGCAGACTGGCCTTTCACCTCGCGCAGATCGGGCAACGTGGCCGGTATCGACGGCGCCGACGCGGTGGTCAGCGGCAAGGGCGCGGACAACTCGGCATCGCCCGGCAACATCGCGCGGATCACGTCGAGCAAGTGCGCCGCGCCGTGGATCGCCAGGCCGTCGACCAGCGCCGCTTCTTGCGCGCTGGCCAGCGGCAGCACGAGCGCGCGCTGCCTGCCGGCGCCACGCCGCCGCAGCGCGAGCGCCATGGCCAGCGCGCCGCGCACCGGCCGCAGGTCGCCCGCCAGCGACAACTCGCCGGCGAACTCGAAAGCGTCCAGGCGCGCGGCGTCGACCTGGCCGCTGGCGGCAAGGATGCCGAGCGCGATCGGCAGGTCGAAGCGGCCCGATTCTTTCGGCAGGTCAGCAGGGGCGAGGTTGACGGTGATGCGCTTGTTGGCCGGGAATTCCAGCCCGCTGTTCTGCAGCGCGGCGCGCACGCGTTCGCGCGCCTCTTTCACTTCGGTGTCGGCGAGGCCGACCAGTGTGAAGCTCGGCAGCCCGTTGGCCAGGTGCACCTCGACCGTGACTTCGGCGGCCTGCAAGGCGTGCAGCGCCCGGCTGTGGATGACGGCAAGCGACATGGCTCTCCCTGGTGCGAAGCCGGCACGCCTGCCGGCTCTGCGGTTCGTCGGCCGATTGTGCCCGCCGTGAATGCACGGAACGGCGGCCGACGGGTGCACCAAAAGGAGTCACCCAAAAAGATGGCACCAATGAAGTGCGGTGGCGACCTGGTTTGAATCATCGATGGCCTGTCATGGGGCAAATGGCCGTGCACGGGGCTTGGCACAAAAGCTGCAAAACGTGTCCGGAGCCACTTTGCCCGTCCAACACCCGCCTCTGGAGATTTCCGACATGAACAAGACCGTTCTCGCGCTTGCTGCCACCCTGGCCATCTCGGCCCTGCCGACGATCGTGCACGCCGAAGAAGCCAGCCCGCTGTCGTTCAACGTGGCGCTCGTCAGCGACTACCGCTATCGCGGCATTTCGCAGACCCGCCTGAAGCCCGCCGTCCAGGCCGGTGTCGACTACGCCCTGCCGGCCGGCTTCTACGTCGGCGCCTGGGCCACCAACATCAAGTGGATCAAAGATGCCGGCGGCGACGCCAACGTCGAGGTCGACCTGTACGGTGGCTACAAGGGCGAGATCGCCAAGGACGTCACCTTCGACGTCGGCGTGCTGCGCTATCAGTACCCGAAGAACAAGCTCGCCACCAGCGCCAACACCACGGAAGTCTATGGCGCCGTGAGCTTCGGCCCGGCCACCCTGAAGTATTCGCACAGCGTGACCGACCTGTTCGGTTTCACCGACAGCAAGAACAGCGGCTACATCGACGCCAGCGCTTCGTTCGACGTGGGCAGCGGCGTGATGCTCGCCCCGCACGTGGGCTATCAGCGTGTGGCGCACAACGGCGACTTCTCGTACACCGACTACTCGCTCACCGCCAGCTACGACTACCAGGGCTTCGTGTTCAGCGCGGGCGTGGTCGGCGCCAGCACCAAGTCGATCGGCGGCACCAAGGCCTACGCCTCGCCCGCCAACGGCAAGGACCTCGGCAAGGCCGGCCTGGTCGTCGGCGTCAAGAAGACGTTCTGAATCTCAACCCGGGAGAACTGCCATGAAGATGGTGACTGCGATCGTCAAGCCTTTCAAGCTCGACGAAGTTCGTGAAGCACTCAGCGCCATCGGCGTTCAGGGCATCACGGTGACGGAAGTGAAAGGCTTCGGCCGCCAGAAAGGCCACACCGAGCTGTACCGCGGTGCGGAGTACGTGGTCGACTTCCTGCCGAAAGTGAAGATCGAAGCGGCGGTCGACGACGCGATCGTCGACCGTGTGATCGAAGCGATCGAAAGCGCGGCCCGCACCGGCAAGATCGGCGACGGCAAGGTGTTCGTGTCGACCCTCGAGCAGGTCGTGCGCATTCGAACCGGCGAAACCGGCAAAGACGCGCTCTGACGCACAGGAACAAGAAGACAACCATGAGAAAACTCTTTGCTTCCCTCACCCTGGGGCTCGCCCTGGGCTTGGCGGGCCTGACCGGCACCGCCTTTGCGCAAGACGCTGCTTCGGCACCCGCTTCGGCGGCGGCTCCGGCCGCGGCGATGGCTTCTGCCGCCGCGCCTGCACCCGCAGCGTCGGCCGAAGCCGCTTCCGCTGCGGCCTCTGCCGCTCCGGCGCCCGTGGCCAACAAGGGCGACGTGGCCTGGATGATCGTGGCCACGCTGCTCGTGATCATGATGACCGTGCCCGGCCTGGCGTTGTTCTACGGCGGCCTCGTGCGCAGCAAGAACATGCTGTCGGTGCTGATGCAGGTGATGGTCACGTTCTCGATGATCGTGGTGCTGTGGTGCGTGTACGGCTACAGCCTGGCGTTCACCGAAGGCAACGCGTTCATCGGCGGCTTCGACCGGCTGTTCCTGAAAGGCCTGTTCGATCCAGCGACCGGCACCTTCGCGATGGGCGCGACCTTCAGCAAGGGCGTCTACATCCCTGAGATGCTGTTCACCGCGTTCCAGGCCACCTTCGCCGGCATCACCTGCTGCCTGATCGTGGGTGCCTTCGCAGAGCGCGCCAAGTTCTCGGCGGTGCTGCTGTTCATGGCGCTGTGGTTCACCTTCAGCTATGCGCCGATCGCGCACATGGTCTGGTTCTGGATGGGCCCGGACGCGTACGCCACCAAGGAAGTGGTCGATGCGATGAACGCCAAGGCCGGTTACCTGTGGCAGATGGGGGCGCTCGACTTCGCAGGCGGCACCGTGGTGCACATCAACGCTGCCGTGGCGGGGCTGGTGGGTGCCTACATGATCGGCAAGCGCGTCGGCTACGGCAAGGAAGCCTTCACGCCGCATTCGCTGACGCTGACGATGGTCGGTGCAGCGCTGCTGTGGGTGGGCTGGTTCGGCTTCAACGCCGGCTCGGCGCTCGAAGCCGGCAACAGCGCCGTGCTCGCCTTCATGAACACCTTCAGCGCCACCTCGGCGGCCGTGCTGGCCTGGTGCATCGGCGAAATGCTGATGAAGGGCAAGGCCTCGATGCTGGGTGCCGCGTCGGGCGCCGTGGCGGGCCTGGTGGCGATCACCCCGGCCTGCGGCAACGTCGGCCTGATGGGCGCGATCGTCATCGGGTTCATCGCCGGCTTCGCCTGCCTGTGGGGTGTGACCGGGCTGAAGAAGATGCTCGGTGCCGACGACTCGCTCGACGTGTTCGGCGTGCACGGTGTCGGCGGCATCGTCGGCGCGCTGCTCACCGGCGTGTTCAACACCCAATCGCTCGGTGGCCCCGGCCTGGTGGGTGACTGGGTCACGGCGGGTGTGATCTCCAACGGCATCGGCGCGCAGGTCTGGATCCAGCTGAAGGCGGTGCTTCTCACCATCGTGTGGTCGGGCGTGGTCTCGTTCGTGGCTTACTTCATCGTGGACAAGGTCGTCGGCCTGCGTGTCAACGAAGAAGACGAGCGCGAAGGCCTGGACATCAGTGCCCACGGCGAAACGGCGTACCACAACTAACGCTTCGCTGAAGACGATAGCGGGGTCGCCCCTGGCGACCCCTTCAAGGTGGAAAGGGCCGCGATCGCGGCCCTTTTCTTTTGCGCCCGCCGGCATTGGCGTCGGCCCTTGCGCTCGCCGCCCGCAACCCCAGATGCCTAGAATCTCTCTCCCGCGCATCTTCGCGGCAGCATCTTCCCGGGCTCCGCCATGGTTCCTCATCTCATCACCGCACTCACCGGCCCGATCAACGAACTCGAACAGCGCATTCTCGAGTCGCTGCCGGCCATCGAACGCTGGTTCCGGCTCGAGTGGATGGAACACACGCCGCCGTTCTACACCTCGGTCGACGTGCGCAACGCCGGCTTCAAGCTCGCACCGGTCGACACCAAGCTGTTCCCCGGCGGCTTCAACAACCTGACGGTCGAGATGCTGCCGCTGGCAGTGCAGGCGGCGATGGCGGCCATCGAGAAGATCTGCCCCGAAGCCAAGAACCTGCTGCTGATCCCCGAAAAGCACAGCCGCAACACGTTCTACCTGGCCAACGTGCAGCGCCTGATGCAGATCTTCCACATGGCCGGCCTGAACGTGCGCCTGGGCACGCTCGACGACAGCATCACCAAGCCGACCGAGATGGCGCTGCCCGACGGCAGCACGCTCACGCTCGAGCCCTTGGTGCGCACCCGCGGGCGCCTCGGGCTGAAGGGTTTCGACCCCTGCACGATCCTGCTCAACAACGACCTGTCGGCCGGCATCCCGAAGGTGCTCGAGAACCTGCACGAGCAGTACCTGCTGCCGCCCTTGCACGCGGGCTGGGCCTTGCGGCGCAAGACCAAACACTTCGCGGCCTACGAAGAAGTGGCGAAGAAGTTTGCCAAGCTGCTGGGCATGGACCCGTGGCTCATCAACCCGATGTTCGCGCGCTGCGGCGAGGTGAACTTTGCCGACGGCAGCGGTGAAGAGTGCCTGATGAGCAATGCCGAAACCCTGCTCGGCAAGGTGCGGCGCAAATACAAGGAATACGGCATCCAGGAAAAGCCCTTCATCGTGGTGAAGGCCGACGCCGGCACCCACGGCATGGGCGTCATGACGGTGCGCGACCCGAAGGAACTGTCGGAGGTGTACCGCCAGGCGCGCAGCAAGGTGGGCGCAACCGAGGGCGCCCAGGAGCGCAGCGAAGTGATCCTGCAGGAAGGCGTGCCGACCTTCGAACGTGTCAACGATGCCGTGGCCGAGCCGGTCGTCTACATGATCGACCGCTATGTCGTGGGCGGTTTCTACCGCGTCAACGCCGGGCGTGGCATCGACGAGAACCTGAACGCGCCCGGCGCCAGCTTCGTGCCGCTGGCCTTCGCCGAGCACAACCAGCTGCCCAAGCCGGGCGCCAAACCCGGCGCCAGCGCGCCCAACCGCTTCTATATGTACGGCGTGGTCGCGCGCCTGGCCATGGTGGCTGCAAGCTACGAGCTCGAAGCCACCGACCCCGACGCCGAAGTCTACGAATAGCCTGTCGCTGCGGGCTTGGCAATCGTCTGCGGCGCACGGTTGCTGCGCCGCAACATGGGGCGAGCCGGGGCTGGCGCGCGCTGCGCCCGGGCGCAGAATCTCGCTCCGTGCCGATGTTGGGCCCCGACTCCGGGTGTCTCTGCAGCGTGGCCCGAGTGCACAATGAATCCTGAACCGACCCCGGTCCTGAACAGCGTTCGCCCCGAGTGAGCTCCACTTCCACGCCCAGCAAGTCGGCCCTCGCCGGCCTCACCCTCGGTGCCATCGGCATCGTCTACGGCGACATCGGCACCAGCCCGCTGTACGCGCTGAAGGAAGTGTTCGCCCACGGCCACGTGCGGCTCACCGCCGAGAACATCTACGGCGTTCTGTCGCTGGTGTTCTGGACGCTGACCGTCGTGGTGTCGGTCAAGTACGTGGTGCTGATCCTGCGCGCCGACAACAACGGCGAAGGCGGCCTGATCGCGATGCTCGCGCTCGCCTCGCAGGCGGTGAAAGACCGGCCGGTATTGCGCAAGCGCCTGCTGTTGCTCGGCATCTTCGGCACCGCGATCTTCTTTGGCGACGGCGTCATCACGCCGGCGATCTCGGTGCTCTCGGCGATCGAAGGCCTCGAGGTCGCGGCGCCGGCGCTGCACCGCTACGTGGTGCCGCTGACCCTGGTGGTGCTGACCGCGCTCTTCATGATGCAACGCCGTGGCACCGCCAGCGTGGGGCGCTTGTTCGGGCCGGTGATGGTGATCTGGTTCTGCGTGCTCGCGGTGCTGGGGCTGCAACACATCGCCGAGAACCCGACCATCCTGTGGGCGCTGAGCCCGCACTACGCGCTCGTGTTCCTGGTCGGCAACCCGGGTGTGGCCTTCATCGCGCTCGGCTCGGTGGTGCTGTGTGTCACCGGCGCCGAGGCGCTCTATGCCGACATGGGGCACTTCGGCAAGAAGCCGATCCGCCTGGCCTGGTTCGGCCTGGCGATGCCGGCGCTGGTGCTCAACTACTTCGGCCAGGGCGCGATGCTGCTCGAACACCCGAGCAAGGTCGGGAACCCGTTCTTCGAGATGGCGCCAACCTGGGCCCTGTACCCGCTGATCGGGCTGGCCACCTGCGCCACCGTGATCGCCTCGCAGGCGCTGATCACGGCGGCGTTCTCGGTCACCAAGCAGGCGATGCAGCTCGGTTACCTGCCGCGCCTGCGGGTACTGCACACGTCGGTGAAAGAGACCGGCCAGATCTACATCCCCTTCATCAACTGGAGCCTGTACATCTGCATCGTGGTCGCGGTGGTGATCTTCCAGTCGACCACCAAGCTCGCGGCCGCCTACGGCATCGCCGTGACGATCGACATGCTGATCACGACCACGATGACCTTCTTCGTGATCCGCTACGGCTGGAAGTACCCCTGGTCGCTCAGCTTCGCGGCCACCGTGTTCTTCTTCGTCGTCGATTTCATCTACTTCGGTGCGAACGTGGTCAAGGTGTTCGACGGCGGCTGGTTCCCGGTTGCCATCGGCGCGGTGATGTTCACGCTGATGATGACCTGGAAGCAGGGCCGCCGGCTCATGTCGGCCCGGCTGCGCGAAGACGCCATCGACCTGAAGAGTTTTCTCGAAGCCGTGTTCGTGAGCCCGCCCACGCGCGTGCAGGGCACGGCGGTCTTTCTCGTCAGCGACCAGGGCCTCACGCCGAACGCGCTGCTGCACAACCTGAAGCACAACAAGGTGCTGCACGAGACCAACCTGTTCGTCACCGTGAAGCACCACGAGGTGCCGTGGATCGGCTTCGACAAACGCTGCGAGATGGAGCCGCTCGGCCACGACTGCTGGCAGGTCACGCTTAATTTCGGCTTCAAGAACGAACCCGACGTGCCCGAAGCGCTGGCCTTGCTGCAGAACCGCGGCTGCGTCATCGACGACATGGACACTTCTTACTTCCTGTCGCGCGACATCGTGATCCCGACCACCGGCGGTGGCATGGCCGACTGGCGCGAGAAGCTCTTCGTCGGCATGCACCGCAACGCGGCCGCGGCGGCAGACTTCCTGAGCCTGCCGGCCAACCGCGTCGTCGAACTCGGCTCCAAGCTCGAAATCTAGGCCTGACGAGCGGGCGATGCCCCGCCGTTATCCTCGCTGCATGCGAGCCCGCCTCTCCGACCTGTCGCTCTCCGCCGCCACCGCCGGCTTCGTCGCCGTATTGGTCGGTTTCACCAGCTCGGTGGCGATCGTGTTCCAGGCGGCCACGTCGCTCGGCGCCACGCCGGCGCAGATCAGCTCGTGGATGTGGGCGCTCGGCCTGGGCATGGGCCTGTGCACCTTGTTGCCGTCGCTGTGGTTGCGCCAGCCGGTGATGGTGGCCTGGAGCACGCCCGGCGCGGCCGTGCTCGCGACCGCCGGCATCGCGGGCGGCTTCGGCATGGCCGAGGCGACCGGCGCTTTCATCGTCTGCGCCGCGCTGATCATGTTGTTCGGCGTGACCGGCTGGTTCGAGAAACTGCTCTCGCGCATCCCGATGCCGATCGCCAGCGCCTTGCTCGCCGGTGTGCTCACGCGCTTCGGGCTCGACGCGTTCGTGGCGCTCAAGTCGGCCTTTGCACTGGTGCTGCTGATGCTCGCGGCCTACCTCGTCGGCCGGCGCCTGTGGCCGCGCTACGCGGTGCCGGGTGTGCTTGCGGCGGGCGTCGCGTTCGCAGCCTTCAACGGCCAGCTGCATCTCGAAGGGGTGCACTGGGGCCTGACGGTTCCGGTATTCACCGCGCCTGACTTCAGCTGGCGCGCCACCGTGAGCCTGGCGCTGCCGCTCTTCGTCGTGACGATGGCGTCGCAGAACCTGCCCGGCGTGGCCGCGATCCGCGCCGCGCACTACGACATGCCGATCTCGAAGATCGTCACGCTGACCGGGCTGGCGACGCTCGTGCTCGCACCCTTCGGTGCTTTTGCGCTCAACCTCTCGGCCATCACGGCCGCGATCTGCATGGGCCGCGAAGCCCACCCCGACCCCGAGAAGCGCTACATGGCGGCCGCGGCCTGCGGCCTGATCTACTGCATCGTCGGCCTGTTCGGCGCGGCGGTCACCGGCGTGCTCACGGCGTTCCCGCGCGAGCTGGTCGTCGCGATCGCCGGCCTCGCGCTGCTCGGCAGCATCGGCGGCGGCCTCGCGCTCGCGCTGAAAGAAGAGGCGCACCGCGAAGCGGCCTTGATCACCTTTCTCGTCACCCTCAGCGGCGTGAGCCTCGCCGGCATCGGCTCGGCCTTCTGGGGCGTGGTCGCCGGCGCGCTGGCGCTGTTTGTGCAACAGTGGCGGCCCGGCGCGACCGCGCGCCCCTGATTCCCGAGAAGACACACCACCATGAACCTGCTGTTCGTCGCCGACCCGCTGGAAAGTTTCAAGACCTACAAGGACTCGACCTTCGCGATGATGCGCGAGGCTTCGGCGCGCGGCCACGCGCTGCACGCCTGCGAACCGAAGGACCTGATGTGGCAGCAGGGCGGGCGTGTCAGCGCGCCGATGCGCAGCTTCACGCTCACCGGCCACAGCCAGGTCTGGTTCAAGGCGCAGCCCGAGGCCGTGGTCGCGCTCGCCGACGTGCACGCCGTGGTGATGCGCAAGGACCCGCCGTTCGACAGCGAATTTTTCTACGCGACGCACCTGCTCGGCCAGGCCGAACGCGAAGGGGCGAAGGTCTTCAACAGCCCGCGCGCCCTGCGCGACCACCCCGAGAAGCTCGCGATCCTCGAGTTCCCGCAGTTCATCTCGCCGACGCTCGTGACCCGCAGCGAAGACGACATCAAGCGCTTTCACACCCAGCACAAGGACATCATCCTGAAGCCGCTCGACGGCATGGGCGGCATGGGCATCTTCCGCGTCGGTCCCGACGGGCTGAACCTGGGCAGCATCGTCGAGACGCTGAACAAGGGCGGCGCCGAGACGGTGATGGTGCAGCGTTACCTGACCGAGATCACCAAGGGCGACAAACGCGTCCTCGTGATCGACGGCAAGCCGGTGCCGCATTCGCTCGCGCGCATTCCGCAAGGCAGCGAGATCCGCGGCAACCTGGCGGTCGGGGGCAAGGGCGTGGCCCAGCCGCTGAGCACCCGTGACCGCGAGATCGCCGAAACCCTGGGCCCGGTGCTCGCCGCGCGCGGGCTGCTGCTGGTCGGGCTCGACGTGATCGGCGACTGCCTGACCGAGATCAACGTGACCAGCCCGACGGGCTTCCAGGAAATCACGCAGCAAAGCGGCTTCGACGTGGCGAAGATGTTCGTCGATGCGCTGGAGGCAGCGGTCGCGCGCTGAACACGCGCCGACGCGCGCACTGGGATAATCCGCGTTTTCCCTGAAAGCAGCCCGCGTGACGCGGGCTGCCGCGTGAGACTCCATGGCTGTCCTTTCCCTTTCCAACGCCCACCTGGCCTACGGCCACGTGGCCCTGCTCGACGAAGCGGCGTTTTCGCTCGAAGCCGGTGAGCGGCTCGGCCTGATCGGCCGCAACGGCGCTGGCAAGTCGTCGATGCTGAAGATCATCGCCGGCCTCGAAAAACTCGACGACGGCCTGCTGCAGATGACGCAGGGCGTGCGCATCTGCTACGTGCCGCAGGAGCCGGTGTTCGAGCCCGGCCACAGCGTGTTCGAAGCGGTGAGCGAAGGCGTGGCCGAAGCGCGCGCGGTGCGGCAAGCTTATGAAGAACACGCCGACGGCGTCGACCTCGACGCGCTGCAAACGCGCATCGAAGCCCTCGACGCCTGGAACTGGGAGCAGCGTGTCGAGACCACGCTCGCGCAACTGCACCTCGACGGCTCGCGTGACATCGGGCAGCTTTCGGGTGGCATGAAGAAGCGCGTGGCGCTGGCGCAGGCGCTGGTGGCCGTGCCCGACGTGCTGTTGCTCGACGAGCCCACCAACCACCTCGACCTCGACTCGATCGCCTGGCTCGAAGAACTGCTGCGCGGCTTCAAGGGCAGCGTGATGCTGATCACCCACGACCGCGCTTTTCTCGACGGTGTGGCCACCCGCATCATCGAGCTCGACCGCGGCACGATCCGCAGCTACCCCGGCAACTTCAGCGCCTACGAGCGCATGAAAGAAGAGCAGCTCGCGTCCGACGCGCTCGCCAACGCCCGGGCCGACAAGCTGCTGGCGCAGGAAGAGGTGTGGATCCGCAAGGGCGTGGAAGCGCGCCGCACCCGCAGCGTGGCGCGCATCCAGCGCCTCGAGGTGCTGCGCGACCAACGCCAGAAGCGGCGCGACTCGCTCGGCCAGGTGCGGCTCGAGATCGACTCGGGTGCGCCCAGCGGCAAGATCGTCGGCGAGCTGAAAGAGGTGTCGTTGAACTTCGGCGAGAAGGTCATCGTGAAGAACTTCAGCGCGACCATCCTGCGCGGCGACAAGGTCGGCCTGATCGGCCCGAACGGGGCCGGCAAGACGACGCTGCTCAAGCTCATCCTCGGTGAACTGCAGCCCACGCGCGGCGCGGTGCGCCAGGGCAGCAAGATCGAGGTCGCCTACTTCGACCAGATGCGCAGCACGCTCAACCTCGACGCGACGCTGGCCGACACCATCAGCCCGGGCAGCGAATGGGTCGAGTTTGCCGGCCAGCGCAAGCACGTGATGAGCTACCTGAACGACTTCTTGTTCTCGCCCGAGCGTGCTAATTCGCCGGTGCGCACGCTCAGCGGTGGCGAGCGCAACCGTGTGCTGCTGGCACGCCTGTTTGCGCTGCCCGCCAACGTGCTGGTGCTCGACGAGCCGACCAACGACCTCGACATCGACACGCTCGAACTGCTCGAAGAACTGCTGCAGGCCTACAAGGGCACGGTCTTCCTCGTCAGCCACGACCGGCGTTTTCTCGACAACGTGGTCACGAGCACCATCGTCTGGGAAGGCGACGAGTCACCTGGCCAGTGGCGCGAGTACGAAGGTGGTTATGAAGACTGGAAGATCCAGCGTGATCGCGCGAAGCTGTTGCGGGATCAAGCTGCGCGTGCGGCGGGCAAGTCGAAGGACACGCCGCCTGCAACCAAGGCCGCCGTCGCCGCGCCGGTGCCGGCCGCCAAAGCGCGCAAGCTCAGCTACAAGGAACAACGCGAGCTCGACGAACTGCCCAAGCGCATCGAAACGCTCGAAGCCGAGCAGAAGGAACTGGCCACGTTTCTGGCCCAGCCCGAGTCGTACACGAAGGAAGCCGACCGCGCGATGAAGGCGCAAGCGCGCCATGCCAGGATCGACGACGAGTTGCTGGCGGCGATGGAACGCTGGGAAGCGCTCGGCGCGCGCTGAAAGGCTTTTCGGCTACAGGCCGCCGAACCAGCTGTCGCGAACCGCGGCCGGGTGCGAGCGGCTGACGATCAGCCCTGCCTGCAGGTACAGCGCGTTCAGCAGGCGAGCGGCGCGCTCTTTGTCGAGCGCGGGCCACGAGGCGATCTCTTGCAGGTTTGCCGCCTGCGGGCGCAGCCGCTCGATGGCCGCTTTCAGCACGCCGCTGGCGGGCAGCGCGGCGATGTCGAGACCCGGCGAAACGCGGTAGACCGCCGGCCCGGCGATCTCGGGCAACAACTCGCGGCGCGGGCCGCGCATCGCCATTTCCCAGAGCAGCGGGGCGAGCGGGTGGTGAAGCTGGGTGTCGCCGACGAGCGCCGCGTCGCTGTCGCCGGGTGGGCGCAACAGCGCCGGCTCGACGTGCATCACACGCAGTTCGAGCAGGTGGCGCTCGATCAACTCGTCGATGTTCATCGGGCAGTGGATCAACCGCTCCTGCGGGAACACGGTCAGCGGCAAGACCTTGTCGCCGCACTTGAGGTGAATGGTCACTCGCTTGGCGTGCCGCACGCAGGCTGCCAGCACTTCCATCGCTTCGGAGCCGCCATCTTGTTCGAAGCGCAGCAGGTCGGCACGCAGGGAAGGGCTCAGCTGCGAGATGCGCGAGATCCGCGGCCCCATGCCCAGGCGCCGCGACTCGGCGCCCAGCTCGTCGAGGTAACGCCGGAAGGCGCTCGCGCGCAGCAGCTCCGGCTCGCCGAAGGGGATGGTGGAATCGAACAACTCGCCGTTCATGACGCCCGCATTCTGGCGTGTGGCGGGGGCTTGCGCGACCCCATGATCGGATGGGCGGCCCGCCGGCGCGACGAACGGTTCACAGCCCGGCCCGCGCCCGTTCCAGCGCCCGCCAGAAGCGCGCGTCCTGGCTGGTCGCGAAATTGATGCGCATCAGCGTGGTCGGCCGGTGGGTCGCGTGGAAGAGCGCTCCGGGGGCGATGAGCCATTCGTCGAGCATGAGCTGGGCCAGACGTTCGGTGTCCACCCCCACGTCGACCCACCCGAACAGGCCGTGCGGCGCGGCCGCGAACCGGCAACCGTGCGCTTCGGCCAGCTTCACCGTGCGCGCCCGCGCCGCGGCCAGCCGCTGCATCACACGCTCGGTGTGGCGCCGCAGCAGGCCCTGTTCCAGGCAGTAGGCCAGCGCCTGCTCGGTGATGCCGGGCGTGGTCAGCGTGGTCAGCAGCTTGGTGTCGACGAGCCGGTCGACCAGCGCGAGCGGTGCGGCCATGAAACCGACGCGCCAGTTCGGCACCAGGATCTTCGAGAAACCCGAGATGTAGACCGTGCGCTCCAGCGCGTCGAGCGCGGCCAGGCGTGGCAGGTGCGCCGGCGCGAGGTGAGCGTAGGTGTCGTCTTCGACGATCTGCAGGTCGTGCGACTTGGCGAGCTCGAGCACACGGTGGGCCGACTGCAGCGACAGCGAGGCCCCCGTCGGGTTGTGCAACACCGACACGGTGACGTACAGGCGCGGCCGCTGCGCCGGCTTCTGCGCTTCGATCAGGCGCCGCATCACCGCCAGGTCCGGCCCGTCGGGGCCGCGTGGCACTGGCAGCACGCGCATGCCCAGCGCGGCGAGACGCGCGTATTCGACCGACCAGCCGGGCTCGTCGACCAGCACGCTGTCGCCGGCGCGCAGCAGCGTGCGCGTGACGACGTCGAGCGCCTGCGTGGCGCCCACGGTGGTGATGATCTGCTGCGCCGACGCGCTCACGCCGTGGTCGCCCAGCTTGGTGGCCAGCGCCTCGCGCAGCCGCAGTTCGCCCGCCGGGTCGCCGTATTGCAAAGACATGGGGCCCAGCTGCGCACCGCGCGTGACCGTGCGCAGCGCGGTCGCCAGCATCGGCAGGTCGAGCCAGTCGGCCGGCAAGGTGCCCAGCCCCGGCATCGAGCGCCCGCCCGGTGGCTGGAACATGCCGCGGATCAGCGACGTGGCGCTCACCGGCAGCGGGTGGCTGAAGCTGCGCTCGGCAGCGTTTTCGCGGGCGTCGAGCGCGCGTGCCGGGGTGGTTTCGCGCACGAAGAAACCGCGCTGCTTGCGCGCTTCGACGAGGCCGAGCGCGAGCAGCTGGTCATAGGCGGCCACGACAGTGTGCGGGCTCACCGCATGGCGGCGCGCGCATTCGCGCACCGAAGGCAGCCGGGCGCCGGGCGCGAGCAGGCGCTGCCGGATGCGTTCGGCGAAGCGACCCGAGAGCTGCTCGGTCAGCGAAGTGTCGGCCTCGCGGGTCAGCGGGCTCAGGGCGTCGGCGGCGGTGGAATCGAGCATGCAGGTGCATTCCTGTGTCGGCGCACAGACCAGTACAGATTCTGGTGTGTGCGAGCAAAGTGTACTGCTGCTGTGCTGGTCGTGGCCGTAGACTGAGCCACATGCCCAGCCTTCACCACGGTCTGCGCGCCTGCAACGGGGCGCCACGATGAACACGCACAGCGCCGACGAAACCCGCGGCCTGTGGCTCGGCCTGCTCGGCGTGGTCATCTTCGCGATGACCTTGCCGATGACGCGCCTGGCGGTCGGCCCCGCGAGCGACCCGCAGCTCGCGCCGGCCTTCGTGACGGCCGGGCGCGCGGCGTTCGCCGGCCTGCTGAGCATCGCCTACCTGCGCGCGACCGGTGCGCCTGCGCTGCAGCGTCGCCACCTGGGCGCGCTGCTGCTGTGTGCGCTCGGCACCGTGGTCGGGTTCCCCTTGTTCCTGAGCCTCGCGCTGCGCCACGTCGACGCAATGCACGCGGCGGTCGTCACGGGCCTGATGCCGCTGGCCACCGCGGTGGCGGCGGCCTGGCACTTCGGGCAGCGCCCGTCGCGGGGCTTCTGGGCTTGCGCGCTGCTCGGCTGCGCGATGGTGCTGGCCTTCGCGGCGCACCAGGGTGGCGGCACCTTGTCGCCCGCCGACGGCCTGCTGCTGCTCGCGGTGGTCAGCACCGCGGTGGGTTACGTGGCCGGTGCCAGCGTGGCCAGCGAACTGAAAGCCGAGCAGGTGATCTGCTGGGTGCTCGTGATCAGCCTGCCGTTCACGCTGCCGATCACGCTGTGGGTGTGGCCGGCGCAAGCGGTGCGCGCCAGCGCGTGGGGCGGCTTCGTCTACGTCACGCTGTTCTCGATGTGGCTGGGCTTCTTCGCCTGGTACCGCGGCCTCGCGCTCGGTGGCGCCGTGCGCGTGAGCCAGGTGCAGCTGGTGCAGCCGTTTCTCGCGCTGCTGTTCGCCGTGCCGGTGCTCGGCGAAAAGCTCGAAGCCTCGACCGTGTTGTTTTCTCTGGCGGTGATCGCCGTCGTGTTCGTCGGCAAGAAGATGCCCACGAACACCGCTCCCTTGCAAAGGAATGCCTGATGAACCCCAGCCCCTGGAAGATGGCGCGCCGCGCCGAGCGCATGAACCCGTCGGTGATCCGCGAGATCCTGAAGATCACCGAGAAGCCCGGCATCATTTCGCTGGCCGGCGGGTTGCCGTCGCCCGACAGCTTTCCGGTCGAAGCGATGCGCGAAGCCACGGCGCGGGTGCTGCGCGACGCACCTCGCGAGGCCTTGCAATACGCCGCCAGCGAAGGCTTCGGGCCGCTGCGCGAATGGGTCGCGGCGCACATGGCAGCGCAGGGTGTGCAGGTCGAGGCAACGCAGGTGCTCATCACCACCGGCTCGCAGCAGGGGCTTGACCTGGTCGGCAAGGTGCTGCTCGACGCCGGCAGCGCGGTGGCAGTCGAAGCGCCCACCTACCTAGGCGCGCTGCAGGCCTTCGCGCCCTACGAGCCCGAAGTCGTGACCGTGCCCTGCGACGACGACGGCCCGATCCCCGAGTCGCTCGGTGTCGCGAAGGGTGCGCGGTTCCTGTACCTGCTGCCCAACTTCCAGAACCCGAGCGGGCGCTGCATGAGCGAAACGCGGCGCGCCAAGCTGAGTGCCGCCGCGCGCGAACTCGCGCTGCCGATCGTCGAAGACAACCCGTATGGCGACCTGTGGTTCGACGCCGCGCCGCCCGCGCCCCTGGCCTCGCGCTGGGCCGAAGGCACCGTGTACCTCGGCTCGTTCTCGAAGGTGCTCGCCCCGGGCCTGCGCCTGGGCTACGTGATCGCGCCGCGCGCGCTTTGCCCCAAGCTGCTGCAGGCCAAGCAGGCCGCCGACCTGCACACGCCCGGGTTCAACCAGCGTGTGGTGCACGAGGTGATCCACAACGGCTTTCTCGAGCGCCACGTGCCGACCATCCGCGCCCGCTACAAGGCGCAGCGCGATGCCATGCGCGCCGCGCTCGAAGCGCACATGCCCCAAGGCTGCCGCTGGACGGTGCCGAGCGGCGGCATGTTCTTCTGGGTCGAACTGCCCGACGGTGTGGACGCCGTCGCGCTGCTGCCGAAGGCCGTGGCGCTCGGCATGGCCTACGTGCCCGGCGCGGCTTTCTTCGCCGAAGCGCCGAAGCTCAACACGCTGCGCCTGTCGTTCGTGACCGTGGCCCCGCCCGTGATCGAGCGTGGCGTGAAGCTGCTGGCGCAGGCCTTGAAAGAGTCATGAACGCGCGCCCGCTGCAGACACTCACCGGCAGCTGCCACTGCCAGCGCGTGCGCTTCCGCATCGAGACCGACTTCCCCGAGCTGACCACCTGCGACTGCTCGATCTGCCGGCGCAAGAACGCGCTGATGGTGAAAGTGCACGAGTCGAAGTTCACGCTCCTGGCCGGGGCCGAAGCGCTGACCGAGTACCAGTTTCACACCCGCACGGCACGCCACTTTTTCTGCGCGAGCTGCGGCATCTACCCGTTCCACCGCAAGCGCGTGACGCCCGACTTCGTCGGCGTCAACGTGTACTGCCTCGACGGCTTCGACCCCGCCGGCGTCCCGGTGCGCGCCACGCGCGGCGCCGAGATGGCCTGAAACAACATCTTCTTCGGAGTGTTCATGACGAACTTCAGATTCACCCAGGTCGACGTGTTCAGCCCCACGCCACTCAAAGGCAACCCGCTCGCCGTGGTGCATGGCTCCGACGCGCTCAGCGACGCGCAGATGCACGCCTTCGCACGCTGGACCAACCTGAGCGAAACCACCTTCCTGCTCCAACCCACCGACCCGGCGGCCGACTACCGCGTGCGCATCTTCACGCCGCACGGCGAGCTGCCGTTCGCCGGGCACCCGACGCTCGGCAGTTGCCACGCGTGGCTCGAAGCGGGCGGGGTGTCGCGCTCCGATGGCGAGACCGTGCAACAGTGCGCCGTCGGCCTGATCCGCATTCGCCGCGGCGGCGAGCGGCTCGCCTTTGCGGCACCGCCGCGGCGGCGCACCGGTCCGCTGGAAGACGAGCTGCTGGCGCGCATTGCCAAGGCGCTGTCGCTGCGGGCCGAAGACATCGTGGCGCACCAGTGGGTCGACAACGGCCCGGGTTGGGCGGCCGTGCGGCTGCGCTCGGCCGAAGCCGTGCTCAATCTCAAGATCGACTGGCCCGCGCTCGGCGGCATCAAGCTCGGCGTGGTTGGCCCGCACACGGCCAGCCACGACGCGCAGTTCGAAGTGCGCGCATTGATCGGCGAAGGCGCGGGTTACGAAGACCCGGTCACCGGCAGCCTGAACGCGAGCCTGGCGCAATGGTTGATCGAGAGCGGCGCGGCGCCCGAAGCCTACGTGGCCGCCCAAGGCACCTGCCTGCAGCGTGCCGGGCGCGTGCACATCGTGCGTGAAGGCGGCACGGTGTGGGTCGGCGGCGCCAGCGTGAGCTGCGTGCGCGGCGAGCTCACGCTCTGAACGAGGCGCGACTGCCATGACACTCGCTCTAGACCACCTGGTTCTCGCCGCCCGCACGCTCGACGAGGGCGTGGCGTGGTGCGAAGCCACGCTCGGACTGCGCCCGGAAGCCGGCGGCCAGCACCTGTTCATGGGCACGCACAACCGGGTGTTCGGCATCCCGAGCGAAGCCTTTCCCAAAGCCTATTTCGAGATCATCGCCATCGACCCGACCTTGCCTGCGCCGAAGCGCGCCCGCTGGTTCGGCCTGGACGAGCCCGCGTTGCAGCGCGCGCTCGCCAGCGGGCCGCAACTCGTGGCCTGGGCCGCGCGCTGCGATGACATCGTCACCACGCACGCCACGCTGATGGCGGCCGGCATCGACTGCGGCGTGGTCGAGCCGGCCGAACGCGCCACGCCGCGCGGCGTGCTGCGCTGGAAGATCAGCCTGCGTGCCGACGGCCGGCGCCTGCTGGGCGGCGCTGCCCCGGTGCTGATCGAATGGGGCCAGGTGCACCCGACCGACGCGATGCCGCCGAGCGGCGTCGCGCTGAAGGCGATCAGCCTCGGCGGCTGGCCCGCAGCGCTCGCCCCGACGCTGCCACCGCACACCGAACGCAGCGGCGCGGCCGGTGCGCCGCCGATCAGCGTCGAACTCGTCTGCCCGCGAGGACTTGTGACGCTGCATTGCAACCCGACCCTGGCCTGAGCACCATGGACGACCGAGCTTCGATGGAAAACGCCCGCCGCATCGTGCGCGAAGCGATGCCGCCCACGCCGCAACAACGCTGGCCCTTGCTCGACCAGCGGCTGGGCGCGCAGGCCTGGGTCAAGCATGAGAACCACACCGGCGTCGGCGCGTTCAAGCTGCGCGGCGGGCTGGTGTATTTCGACGCGCTGCGCCGGCGCGAACCCGGCGTCCGCGGTGTGATCAGCGCCACGCGCGGCAACCACGGCCAGTCGGTCGCCTTCGCGGCGCGCCGCCACGGCTTTCAGGCCACCATCGTGGTGCCGCACGGCAACTCGGTCGAGAAGAACGCGGCGATGCGTGCGCTCGGCGCCGAGTTGATCGAGCACGGCAGTGACTTCCAGGCTGCGCGCGAACACGCGATCGGTCTGTCGCGCGAGCACGGCCTGCACATGGTTCCGTCGTTCCACGACGACCTGGTGCGTGGTGTCGCCACGTACTGGCTCGAATTCTTCGAAGCGGTGCAGCCTGAACTCGTGTTCGTGCCGATCGGCCAGGGCTCGGGCATCTGCGCCTGCGCTGCGGCGCGTGCCCACACCGGCGTGGCCACCCGCATCGTCGGCGTGGTGTCGGCACACGCCACGGCGTACCAGCAGTCGTTTCGTGAAGGGCGCGCGATCGAGGCGCCGGTGACCACCGTGCTGGCCGATGGCATGGCCTGCCGCGTGCCCGACGAGCAGGCGCTGGCGGTGATCCGGCGAGAGGTCGACGACGTGGTCGCCGTCACCGACGAGCAGGTGGCCGAAGCGATGCGGGCCTTGTTCGCCGACACCCACAACGTGGCCGAAGGGGCGGGCGCCGCGGCCTTGGCTGCCGCGCTGCTGCAGCGCGGCCAGTGGGCAGGGCGCTGCATCGGGCTGCCGCTCACTGGGGGCAACGTCGACAGCGCCGTGTTCGCCCGGGTGCTGGGCGCAGGCTGAGCCCGCGAAGGGCTCAGCCTGGCGCTGCGGCGCTTACTCCTTGCGGTAAGCGTCGTGGCAGGCCTTGCAGGCCTTGCCGGTTTCGCCCACGGCGCCCTTGATGGCGTCGAGGTTGCCACCCTTGGCCGCTGCGTTCAGCTTGGCCATTTCTTCCTGCATCTTGCTCGCGGCGGCGTTGAACTTGTCGCGCTCGGCCCAGATCTTCGGCTCGGCCTTGGTGTCGCCCTTGTCGGCGCCGTCGACGAAGCCGGCGAACGGGAGTTTCGACATCATCGCGGCGATCTCGGCGTTGTCGGCCGCGACCTTGGCATCGAACGGGATGCGACCACCCGCCATGCCGGCCACCACGCCGAAGTGGCGCGCCATTACCGTGAAGGCGGCCTTGCGGTACTTGATGGCGTCTTCGGGCTTGGCGAACTGCGCGGCCGCGGGCAGGGCGGTGGCGAAGCCGGCCAGCGCAGCGGCGGCCATCAGCATCGAAGGGAACAGACGTTTCATGCGGTTTCTCCTGGCGTGAGCGGGTTTTTCTGAGGGCTGGCAGAGCCCGCTCGCGGCCGGGGCCGAAAGCGAACGCTGCAGAGTGTACGCAGCGTTCCGTGGCGATATTCCCGGCGTGCCGAAATATCCCGGCGCGCTGCCAAGGCAAGCCGTGTTGCGGTTATCTTCGCGGGTATCGGAACTCGGTGCCCGCCACGCGGCGCCTTCACTCATGAGCGCAGAGAACGCCCCGCCATCCGCCACTGTTCGTGTGTGGGATCTTCCGACCCGCACTTTCCACTGGGTGCTGGCCGCCTGCGTGATGGGCTCGGTGGTCAGCGCCAAGATCGGCGGCAACGCGATGGTGTGGCACTTCAGGCTCGGCTATGTGGTGTTCACCTTGCTGGCGTTCCGGGTGCTGTGGGGCCTGGTCGGCGGGCACTGGTCGCGTTTTGCGAACTTCATCTACGCGCCGGCCACCACCTTGCGCTATCTGCGCGGGCAGAGCCGGGCCGACGAACACCACGAGGTCGGGCACAACCCGCTCGGCGCGTTTTCGGTGTTCGGGCTGCTCGCCATCCTGGCGGCGCAAGTCGGCAGCGGCCTGTTCGCCGACGACGAGATCTCGAACACCGGGCCGCTGATCAAGTTCGTCTCGGGCGCCACCAGTTCGCTGCTGACCTCGTGGCACAAGAGCTTCGGGCAGTGGCTGATCATCGCGCTGGTGCTGCTGCACGTTGCCGCGATCGTCTACTACCTGCTCAAGAAGAGGCAGAACCTGGTGCGCCCGATGATCGTGGGCGACAAGGCGCTCGCGCCCGACGTGCCGGCCTCGGCCGACACCGGCGCGTCACGCACGCTGGCGCTGGTGCTGTTGGCGGCCTGCGCGGCGCTGGTCGCGTGGATCGTCAAGCTCGGCGGCTGACCGCTCGATGGGCAGCCCCGAGATCGCGCTGGTCTGCGCCGAAGCGCCCGAGTGGCTGGGCCCGGCGCGCGAGATCATGCGCGAGTACGCACGCAGCCTCGACGTCGACCTGTGTTTCCAGAACTTCGAGGCCGAACTCGCGGCCTTGCCCGGCGAGTACGCCGGGCCGACGGGGCACCTGCTGCTGGCCTTCGTCGACGGCGCGCTCGCCGGCTGCGGCGGCTTTCGGGCGCTGGCCGATGTGGACTATGCGAACGCCTGCGAGATGAAACGCCTCTATGTGCGCCCGGCTTTCCGCCGCTTCGGGCTGGGCCGTGTGCTGGCCCAGGCGCTGCTCGACGAAGCGCGCCGTGCCGGCCATTCGGTGATGCTGCTCGACACGCTCGACGACATGGAATCGGCGCGCGGGCTCTACGCCACGCTCGGCTTCGAGGAGATTCCGCCCTACTACTTCAACCCGATTCCCGGCGCGCACTATCTGAAGGCCGAACTGGGTTGACCCGGGCGGAGCCGGCGTGAGACCGGGGTAGGATGGGGCGACCGTGCCAAGCCACGCCATCCGGTGCGGCCCGTGCGGGGCACGAAGCGCGCCGGGAGGGCCATGACTGGATCATCGAACCTGAGTCTAGAACTGCAGCCGTTTGAATTGCATGCCGGGGCCCTGCGCCTCGCGCTGCGGCCCGATCTGGGCGGCTGCATCGCCGGTTTCTGGCACCGCGACACGCCGATCCTGCGCTCCACCGAACCGGCGCTGCTCACGGCGTCGCGCCCGTCGGCGAGCTTTCCGCTGGTGCCCTATTCCAACCGGCTCGGCTACCGCAAGTTCCGCTGGAAGGGGCACGACTACACCACCCAGCCGAACTTCGCCGACAACCCGCACTCGGTGCACGGCGTCGGCTGGTTGCGGCCCTGGGAGATCGTCTCCAGCAGCGTGCTCGAGGTGGTGCTGCGTTATGTGCACACGCCCGACGCCGACTGGCCGTTCGCGTTCGAGGCACGCCAGTACTTCACGCTCACGCCGCAGGCCATGAGCGTGCAGATGGTCTTCACCAACACGGCCGACGTGCCGCAGCCGGTCGGCCTGGGCTGGCACCCGTACTTTCCGAAGCGCGCGCGCAGCCGGCTGCACATCGAGTTGTCGAACCGCTGGGATTCCGACGCCACGCAGTTGCCCGTGCGCAAGGTCGCCCAGCCCGGCATCGACAGCGACGTGTCGCACCTGAGCTACGACAACTGCTTCGAAGGCTGGAAGGGCCCGGCGCGCATCCGCGACGAGAAGTTCTCGTTGCAGCTGAGCTCGTCGATGCCTTACCTGGTGGTCTACACGCCAGGCGACCGCGACTACTTCTGCGTCGAGCCGGTGAGCCATTTGTCGAACGCGATCCACATGGCCGACCCGGCCGCGCACGGGCTGCGTGCGCTGGCGCCGGGCGAGAGCTTCGAAGCCTCGATGAAGCTCGAAGTCGCCGTGGTGTGATGCCCGAAGCAGATGCAGAGATCCGGGTCGCGGTGGCAGCGCCGGCGCTGCTCGGCGAGTCGCCGGTGTGGCACCCGAGTGAGCAGGTGCTCTACTACTGCGACATTCCCGGCCATTCGTTGCAGCGCTTCGACCCCGCCACGCAGGCGCTCACGCAGTGGAGCTTCGAGGCCGAGCCTGCCAGCCTGGCGCCGCTGCTCGATGGCGGCCTGCTGCTGGCGATGCGCGACGGCCTGTGGCGCTTCGATACCGTCACCGGTCAACGCAGCCTGCTGGCCGAGCCGCCGTACGAAGAAGCCCGGGAGCGGTTCAACGACGGCAAGTGCGACCCGCAAGGCCGCTTCTGGGTCGGCACGATCTACGAGCCGCGCGAGCCGGCACTGGCCTCGCTGTATTGCTACAGCGCCGGCAAGCTGGCGCGCCGGCAAGGTGACATCACCGTCTCGAACGGCCTGGCCTGGAGCCCGAACGGCCGCACCATGTACTGGAGCGACACCAAGGCGCACACCGTCTTCGCGTTCGACTTCGAGCCGGCGAGCGGCGCGCTGTCGAACAAGCGGGTGTTCGCGAGTTTCCCGGTCAAGCAGGCCGGGCAGGCGCTCGACACCTACGGTGGCCGGCCCGACGGTGCGGCGGTCGACGCCGAAGGCTGCTACTGGGTCGCGATGTTCGAGGGCCAGCGCCTGCTGCGCCTGTCACCCGGCGGCGAGACCCTGCGTGAGGTGCGCCTGCCGGTGCGCTGCGCCACCATGCCGTGCTTCGGTGGCGCCGATCTGAAGACGCTCTACATCACCACGGCGCGCGAGAAGCGGCCCGAAGCCGAACTCGTGGCCCAGCCGCTGGCCGGGTGTGTGCTCGCGCTGCCTGTCGACGTGCCGGGGCTGCCAGCCAACTTCTGCTCAGGGGTTCGCTGAGCCCGGGCGTGGCGCGAGCTGGCGCGTTTCACCGATCGCCATCACGAAGAACTGTTCCGCGGCCAGGCCTTTGGCCGCGCGCGCATCGGCCAGCGCGAGCGGCGGCGTGTCGAGCGATTCGTCGGTCAGCTCGAAGGTGCCCCAGTGCACGCCCACCGAGCGCTTGGCGCCCAGGTCGAAATGGATCTGCACCGCCTCGGCGGGGTTCACGTGCTGCGAGGTCATGAACCAGCGCGGTTCGTAGGCACCGACGGCGATCAACGCGATGTCGAAGCCGCCACCTTCACGCTGGCGCGCGGCGAAGTGCTCGCGGATGTCTTTGAAGTCGTTCGAGTAACCGGTGTCGCCGGAAAAGAACAGGTGCTGATCGGGCGCGAACACCGCATAGCCGCCCCACAGCGTGGCGAGCCGGTCGTTCAGGCCGCGGCCCGACCAGTGCTGCACCGGCGTGAGCACGACGTCGACCGTTCCCTTCTTCGACGCGACCGGGTGCGACTGCCACCAGTCGAGCTCTACCACGTGGGTGATGCCTCGGTCGGCCATCCAGGCCTTGATGCCGAGCGGCACCACGAACAGCGGCGAACCCCCGGGCTGTGCGGCGAGCGCACGCACGCTGGCGTCGTCGAGGTGGTCGTAGTGGTTGTGCGAGATCAGCACCACATCGACGTGCGGCAGCTGCGCCAGCGTCAGCCCCGGCGGCACGTGGCGTTTCGGGCCGATGAAACTCAGCGGCGACACCCGTTCCGAAAACACCGGATCGGTGATGACGTTCAGCCCACCGAGCTGGGCCAGCATCGTCGCGTGGCCGACCCAGGTGAGCGTGGGCGTCATCGCGGCGCCGGCGCCCGCGTTCGAATGCAGCGCCGCCAGGTCGGGCGCGACCCGCGGCGTGGGCGCGGCCGCGGGTCGGGGCAGGCCGCCACGGAACGACTCGTACTGCCACTTCAGCAACGCGGCGAGCCCTTTGGGCTCGAACTCCAGGTAGTTGTTCTGGAAGCCGTTGGGTCGGTGATGGGTCTTGGCCGCCGGGTCGGCGGCGCCGGCCTCGGCACCCGAGAAAAGTGCCAGCGTTGCAGCGAACAAGGGCCGGATCGTGGAGCGGAAAAGAGGCATGGCGCGCAGCATAACGACGCGGCCGGTTTCGCGTAGCTTGCGGGCTCCTTACAGCCGCACCAAGACCCGCCGGTTCGTCGGGCGGGTCGGGACGCGCGGGTTTCCTCGTATAATTCCGAGGCTTTGCTGCGCCCTGTCGGCCTCTGAACCATGACCACCACCGATGCCCGTGCGAATGTCGGTGCAGGCGTGTTCGAAGACGACCGGGACCCGGTGCCCTTCAAGGCACTGACGGCCGCTGAAGCACAGGATTTGCGGAGTAGAGACCCGTCGATTTCGCCATGGCGGGTGGTGGCAGCGCAAGCGGTCGCCGGTTTGGTGGTGGTGGCCGTGGTCTGGGCCGTCACGCAGCGCACGAGCGCGGCGTGGTCGGCACTCTACGGCGTGGCCGCCACGGTGATTCCGGGTGCCTTGCTGGCGCGTGGAATGACCCGCGGAACGTCGGGCCCGGTGGCATCTGCCGCGGGGTTCCTGTTCTGGGAAATGCTGAAGATGGGGGTGGCGATCGCCATGTTGGTGATCGCTGCGAGGGTCGTACCGAACCTGAGCTGGCCGGCATTGCTGGTCACGATGGTCGTGTGCATCAAGGTCAACTGGGTGGCGCTGCTGTGGCGCCCCCGGCGAGTGAACGACAAGGCATAGAACAACATGGCAGCTGAAGGCACGGCGCATGCCCCGACCGCGGGTGAATACATCATTCACCACCTGCAGCATCTGCAGAACGGCAAACAGTCCGGTGTGGTGGACTTCTCCATCATCAACCTCGATTCCTTCTTCTTCACCGTCGTGATCGGCGTGCTCGGTTGCTGGCTGCTCTGGCTGGCCGCGCGCAAGGCCACGTCGGGCGTCCCGGGGCGCTTTCAGGCCGCTGTCGAAATGCTCGTCGAGATGGTCGACAGCCAGGCCAAAGGCATCGTGCACAACGCCAACAGCCGCAAGCTGGTCGCGCCGTTGGCCCTCACCGTCTTCGTCTGGATCTTCCTGCTCAACGCGATGGACTTGCTGCCGGTCGACCTGCTGCCGTGGGTCGGCGAGCACGTCTTCGGCCTGAGCCACCTGCGTGTCGTGCCCACCGCCGACCTGTCGGTCACGATGGGCCTGTCGCTCGGCGTGCTGATCGTCTGCCTCGTCTACAACGTCAAGATCAAGGGCGCGAGCGGCTGGATCCACGAACTCTTCGCCGCACCGTTCGGCGACAAGTGGTTCCTGTACCCGGTGAACTTCCTGATGCAGATCATCGAGTTCGTCGCCAAGACCGTCTCGCACGGCATGCGTCTGTTCGGCAACATGTACGCCGGCGAACTGATCTTCATGCTGATCGCGCTGATGGGTGGCGCTTTCGCCCTCTCGGGCACCGGCATCGCCCTGTTCCTCGGGCACATCATCGCGGGCTCGGTGTGGGCGATCTTCCACATCCTGATCATCACGCTGCAGGCATTCGTGTTCATGATGCTCACGCTCGTGTACGTCGGCCAGGCCCACGACAGCCACTGATCCGCCGTTTTTCGTTTTTCTTTCGTTCCAAAAATCAAACCCCCTAAGGAGTCACCATGGAAGTCATCAGCTTTGTCGCCCTCGCCGCCGGTCTCATCATTGGTCTGGGTGCCGTCGGCGCCTGTATCGGCATCGGCATCATGGGCAGCAAGTACCTCGAATCGGCTGCCCGCCAGCCCGAACTGATGAACGAACTGCAGACCAAGATGTTCCTGCTGGCCGGCCTGATCGACGCGGCCTTCATCATCGGCACGGGTATCGCCCTGTGGTTCGCCACGGCCAACCCGTTCCTGGCCCAGATCGCCAATCTGCCGAAGTAATCCACTGAAGCGGTCGATCCGGCGCCCGCCTGTGTGCGGCGCCGGAATCATCAACATTGACGTTCCAGAGGCTACAACGTGAGCATCAACGCTACGCTGATCGCGCAGATGATCGTGTTCCTGATCCTGGTGTGGTTCACGATGAAGTTCGTGTGGCCACCGATGGCCAAGGCACTCGACGAGCGCGCCAAGAAAATCGCCGACGGCTTGTCGGCAGCCGACAAGGCCAAGGCCGAGTTGAGCAACGCCAACAAGCGCGTCGAAGAGCAACTGGCCTCCGCCCGCAAGGACGCGACCCAGCGCCTGGCCGATGCCGAGCGCCTGGCGCAGTCGATGGTCGAAGAAGCCAAGGGTCGCGCGAGCGAAGAAGGCGCCAAGATCATCGCGTCGGCCAAGGCCGAAGCCGAGCAGGAAGCCATCAAGGCGCGCGAGACCTTGCGTGAGCAGGTGGCGGCGCTGGCCGTGAAGGGCGCAGAGCAGATCCTGCGGCGCGAAGTCAACGCCGGTGTTCACGCCGAGCTGTTGGGTCGCCTGAAGACCGAGCTCTGAGCCATGGCCGAGCTCGCAACCCTTGCCCGGCCGTATGCCGAAGCGGCGTTTCAGGTCGCCTCGAAAGGTGACCTGAAACAGGCCGTCGCCGAGATGGACGCGCTGGCAGCGGTTGCCGGCAACGCGCAGCTGCGTCAGTTCGCCGACGCGCCGAAGTCGGGTGCTGCCCAGGTGTTCGACGTGATCACGTCGGTGGTGAACATGCCGCTGTCTGATGCGTCGAAAAACCTGCTGCGCACCGTGATCGACAACGGCCGCCTGAGTGTGCTGCCCGAAATCGCAGCGCAGTTCCACACGCTGGTGAATTCGCGTTCGGGGGTTTCAGACGCCACCGTCTACAGCGCGTTCGCGATCGACGCACCCGCGCTGACCGATCTGGTGGCCTCGCTCGAAAAGCGCTTCGGCCGCAAGCTCAACGCGTCGGTGCAGATCGACCCCGAGCTGATCGGCGGCGTGCGTGTGGTCGTCGGCGACGAAGTGCTCGACACCTCGGTCAAGGCGCGTCTCGAACAAATGAGGTCGGCGCTCACGGCCTGAGGCCGCATTGAGCGTTTCGTCCACCGGACCTGCTCTTTTGGATATTGGAGATAGGCAATGAATTTGAATCCCGCAGAAATTTCCGAGCTCATCAAGAGCCGCATCGAAGGCCTGGGCGCTTCGACCGACATCCGCAACCAGGGCACCGTGGTCTCGGTGACCGACGGCATCTGCCGGGTGCATGGCCTGTCTGACGTGATGCAGGGCGAAATGCTCGAATTCCCGTCGGCCCCCGATGGCTCGCCCACGTTCGGCCTGGCGCTGAACCTCGAGCGCGACTCGGTCGGCGCGGTGATTCTGGGCGAATACGAACACATCGCCGAAGGCGCCACGGTCAAGTGCACCGGCCGCATTCTCGAAGTGCCGGTCGGCCCCGAACTCAAGGGCCGCGTCGTCAACGCACTCGGCCAGCCGATCGACGGCAAGGGCGCGATCAACGCCAAGATGCAGATGCCGATCGAGAAGATCGCCCCCGGCGTGATCGCCCGCAAGTCGGTCGACCAGCCGATGCAGACCGGCCTGAAGTCGATCGACTCGATGGTGCCGATCGGCCGTGGCCAGCGCGAGCTGATCATCGGCGACCGCCAGACCGGCAAGACCGCCGTGGCGATCGACGCGATCATCAACCAGAAGGGTCAGAACATGACCTGCATCTACGTTGCGATCGGCCAGAAAGCGTCTTCGGTCAAGAACGTGGTGCGTGCGCTCGAAGCCAACGGCGCGCTCGAATACACCATCGTCGTCGCCGCGACCGCTGCCGAATCGGCCGCGATGCAATACGTGTCGGCCTACTCGGGCTGCACGATGGGCGAGTACTTCCGCGACCGTGGCGAAGACGCGCTGATCGTCTACGACGACCTGTCGAAGCAAGCCGTCGCCTACCGCCAGGTCTCGCTGCTGTTGCGCCGCCCGCCGGGCCGTGAGGCGTACCCGGGCGACGTGTTCTATCTGCACAGCCGCCTGCTCGAGCGCGCCGCGCGCGTGAACGCCGACTATGTCGAAGCCTTCACCAAGGGTGAAGTCAAGGGCAAGACCGGTTCGCTGACCGCGCTGCCGATCATCGAAACGCAAGCCGGCGACGTCTCGGCCTTCGTGCCGACCAACGTGATCTCGATCACCGACGGCCAGATCTTCCTGGAAACCTCGCTGTTCAACGCCGGCATCCGCCCCGCGATCAACGCCGGTATCTCGGTGTCGCGCGTCGGATCTTCGGCGCAGACGAAGATCATCAAGGGCCAGTCGGGCGGTATCCGTACCGACCTGGCGCAGTACCGTGAGCTGGCCGCTTTTGCGCAGTTCGCTTCCGACCTCGACGAAGCGACCCGCAAGCAGCTCGACCGCGGCGCGCGCGTGACCGAACTGCTGAAGCAGAACCAGTATTCGCCGCAGTCGATCAGCCTGATGGGCGCAACGTTGTTCGCCGTGAACAAGGGCTTCATGGACGATGTGGACGTGAAGAAGATCCTCGCCTTCGAACACGGCCTGCACACGCACCTGAAGACGAGCCACGCCGGCATGCTGAAGAAGATCGAGGACACCAAGGCCCTCGACAAGGACGGCGAGACCGAGCTGTCGGGCGCGATCGCCGCGTTCAAGAAGTCCTTCGCCTGACCGCACACAGGAGCCGTCATGGCAGCTGGTAAAGAGATACGCGGCAAGATCAAGAGCTTCGAGAACACGAAGAAGATCACCAAGGCCATGGAAATGGTCTCGGTCGCGAAGATGCGCAAGGCGCAGGAGCGCATGCGCGCGGCCCGGCCCTACGCCGAGAAGATTCGCAGCCTGGCTGCGAATCTGGCGCAGGCCACGCCCGAGTACAAACACCCGTTCATGGTGGCGCACGACGAAGCCAAGACCGTCGGCTTCATCCTCGTCACGACCGACAAGGGCTTGTGCGGCGGCCTCAACACCAACGTGTTGCGCGCCGTCACCACCAAGCTCAAGGAAGTCGAGGCGCAGGGCCGCAAGAGCCAGGCGGTGGCGATCGGCAACAAGGGTTACGGCTTCCTGAACCGCATCGGCGCGCAGGTGGTCTCGCACGCCACGCACCTGGGTGACAAGCCCACGCTCGACAAGCTGATCGGCCCGGTGAAGGTGCTGCTCGACGCGTATGCCGAAGGCAAGCTCGCGGCGGTGTACCTCTGCTACACCCGCTTCATCAACACGATCAAGCAGGAGCCGGTGGTTCAGCAGTTGCTGCCGCTGTCGGCCGAGAGCATGAGCGTCGAAGCGGCCAAGGACGGCGCACAACACGGCTGGGACTACATCTACGAGCCCGACGCGCCGAGCGTGATCAACGAACTGCTGGTGCGTTACACCGAAGCGCTGGTCTACCAGGCGCTGGCTGAGAACATGGCCTCGGAGCACTCGGCGCGCATGGTCGCGATGAAGGCTGCCACCGACAACGCGGGCAACCTGATCGGCGAGCTGAAGCTGATCTACAACCGCACGCGCCAGGCGGCGATCACCAAAGAACTGTCTGAAATCGTGGCCGGTGCCGCTGCTGTCTAGTCGGCAGCGTCACTTCACGGTTCAAGAGACTCACGAATACGAGCAACAAGGAAAAATCATGGCTGACGGCAAAATTGTTCAGTGCATCGGTGCGGTGGTGGACGTCGAGTTCCCCCGCAACGCCATGCCCAAGATCTACGACGCGCTGAAACTCGAAGGCGGCGAGCTCACGCTCGAAGTGCAGCAGCAGCTCGGCGACGGTGTGGTGCGCACGATTGCGCTCGGCTCCTCCGACGGCCTGCGCCGCGGTCTGATGGTGTCGAACACCAACAACCCGATCTCGGTGCCGGTCGGCCGCGCCACGCTCGGCCGCATCATGGACGTGCTCGGTCGCCCGATCGACGAGCGCGGCCCGGTCTCGCAAGAGCTGACGATGTCGATTCACCGCAAGCCGCCGGCCTACGACGAACTGAGCCCGTCGCAAGACCTGCTCGAAACCGGCATCAAGGTGATCGACCTCGTGTGCCCGTTCGCCAAGGGCGGCAAGGTGGGCCTGTTCGGCGGCGCCGGCGTGGGCAAGACCGTGAACATGATGGAACTCATCAACAACATCGCCAAGGCGCACAGCGGCCTGTCGGTGTTCGCCGGCGTGGGCGAGCGCACCCGCGAGGGCAACGACTTCTATCACGAGATGTCCGACTCGGGCGTCGTGAATCAAGAGAAGCTCGAAGACTCCAAGGTCGCGATGGTCTACGGCCAGATGAACGAGCCGCCGGGCAACCGCCTGCGTGTGGCGCTGACGGGCCTGACGATCGCCGAGTCGTTCCGCGACGAAGGCCGCGACGTGCTGTTCTTCGTCGACAACATCTACCGCTACACGCTGGCCGGTACCGAAGTGTCGGCGCTGCTGGGCCGCATGCCTTCCGCCGTGGGTTACCAGCCGACGCTGGCCGAAGAAATGGGCCGCCTGCAAGAGCGGATCACGTCGACCAAGGTCGGCTCGATCACTTCCATCCAGGCCGTGTACGTGCCTGCGGACGACTTGACCGACCCGTCGCCGGCGACCACCTTCGCCCACCTGGACTCGACCGTCGTGCTGTCGCGTGACATCGCCTCGCTGGGCATCTACCCCGCGGTCGACCCGCTCGACTCGACCTCGCGTCAGCTCGACCCGAACGTCGTCGGCGAAGACCACTACAACACCGCCCGTGCGGTGCAAGGCACGCTGCAGCGCTACAAGGAACTGCGCGACATCATCGCCGTGCTGGGCATGGACGAGCTCTCGCCCGAAGACAAGCTGGCCGTGGCCCGCGCGCGCAAGATCCAGCGTTTCCTGTCGCAGCCCTTCCACGTGGCCGAAATCTTCACCGGCTCGCCGGGCAAGTACGTGCCGCTGAAAGAAACCATCCGCGGCTTCAAGATGATCGTGGGCGGCGAGTGCGACAGCCTGCCCGAGCAGGCCTTCTACATGGTCGGCACGATCGACGAGGCCTTCGAAAAGGCCAAGAAGCTCAACTGAGCCTCTGACGCGAAAAGGACCACCAGATGGCAACCCTGCACGTAGACGTCGTCTCTGCCGAAGAAAGCATCTTCTCCGGTGAGGCCAAGTTCGTGGCGCTGCCGGGCGAAAGCGGCGAGCTCGGCATCCTGCCGCGCCACACGCCGCTGATCACCCGCATCAAGCCCGGCGCGGTGCGCATCGAGCGTGCCGACAACGGTGAAGAAGAGTTCGTGTTCGTGGCCGGTGGCATTCTCGAAGTGCAACCCGGCAAGGTGACCGTGCTCGCCGACACCGCGATCCGCGGCCACGACCTCGACGAGGCCAAGGCCGCAGAAGCCAAGCGCCTGGCCGAAGACGCGATGAAGAACGCCAAGAGCGACATCGACTTCGCCAAGGCCCAAGGCGAGTTCGCGGCGATGGCCGCCCAGATCGCGGCGATACGCAAGTTCCGCGGCAAGTGAGCGCGGCAGCGTCCCGCTGCAACGCTTTCGATCAACCCGCCCGGCCAAATGTCCCGGCGGGTTTTTTCATGCGCCGCCGAGCGAGCGCAAGGCGGCGTTGACGATCGCCGCGGCGTCGACCTCGAAGTGCGCACGCAGCGCCGCCCGCGTGTCGCTGCGGCCGAAGCCGTCGGTGCCGAGCGTCACGCAGCGCCGGCCCGCGGGCAGGAAAGCGCGGATCTGCTCGGGCACGGCACGCACGTAGTCGGTCGCGATCACGATCGGGCCTTCGGTGGGTGCGAGTTGTGCCGTGACCCACGCGGTGTCGGGCTCCGCCTCGCCATGGCGCCAACGGCGCTCGCACTCGATGCCTTCGCGGGCGAGCTCGCTGAAGCTCGTCACGCTCCACACGTCGGCGGCCACGCCATGATCGGCGGCCAGCGTGTCGGCCGCCTTGATCACTTCGCCGAGCATCGCACCTGCGCCCAGCAACTGCACGCGCTGCCTCGCGCCGGCCGCCGCAGCGCGAAAACGGTACAGCCCGCGGATCACACCGTTGTGGGCCGCGGCCGGCAACGACGGCTGCGCCACGTTCTCGTTCATCGCGGTCACGTAGTAGAAGACGTCGCGCTGCGCTTCGAGCATCTCGCGCATGCCGTGGTCGACGATCACCGCGAGCTCGCCCGCGAAGGCCGGGTCGTAGGCCTTGCAGTTCGGCACGGTCGCGGCGATCAGGTGGCTGGTGCCGTCCTGGTGTTGCAGGCCTTCGCCGCCGAGCGTGGTGCGGCCGGCCGTCGCACCGATCAGGAAGCCGCGGGCGCGCTGGTCGGCAGCAGCCCAGATCAGGTCGCCGACCCGCTGGAAGCCGAACATGCTGTAGTAGATGTAGAACGGCAGCATCGCCAGGCCGTGCGTCGAATACGACGTGGCAGCCGCCGTCCATGACGAGAGCGCGCCAGCCTCGGTGATGCCTTCTTCGAGAATCTGGCCGCTCTTGTCTTCGCGGTAGTAGAGGATCGAGCCCGAGTCTTCGGGCTGGTAGAGCTGGCCGAAGGGCGCGTAGATGCCGACCTGCCGGAACAGGCTCGCCATGCCGAAGGTGCGCGCTTCGTCGGCGACGATCGGCACCACGCGCGGGCCCAGCACCGGGTCTTTCAGCAGGTTGCCGAGCACACGCACGAAGGCCATCGTGCTGCTCATCTCCTTGCCGTCGGCGGCCAGCGCGAAGCCGCTGCTCGCCTCGAGCGCCGGCACGGCCAGCGGCGGGCAATCGCTGTGGCGCGCCGGCAAATACCCGCCGAGCGACTGCCGCCGGCTGTGCAGGTACTTCATCTCGGTGCTGTCGGCCGCAGGCTTGTAGAACGCCAGGGCCTGCGTGTCAGCGTCGCTGATCGGCAGCGCAAAACGGTCGCGGAAGGCGAACAGGTCTGCGCTGTCCAATTTCTTCGCCTGGTGCGTGGTCATGCGGCCTTGCGCGGTGTCGCCCATCGCGTAGCCCTTCATGGTCTTGGCGAGCACCACGGTCGGCTGGCCGGTGTGGCGCGCGGCGGCGGCGAACGCGGCGTGGATCTTCACGGCGTCGTGGCCGCCGCGGCGCAAGCGGTCGATGTCTTCGTCGCGCAGGTCGGCCACGAGCGCGCGCAGCTCGGGGTTCTGGCCGAAGAAAACCTCGCGGTTGAAGGCGCCGTCTTTGGCCGACAGGGTCTGGAACTGGCCGTCGACGGTGTCGGCAAACGCACGCATCAGCGCATGGCCGTGGTCACGCGCGAACAGCACGTCCCAGTCGGAGCTCCACAGGCACTTGACCACGTGCCAGCCGGCACCGGCGAACAGCGATTCGAGCTCGTCGACGATGCGGCCGTTGCCACGCACCGGCCCGTCGAGCCGCTGCAGGTTGCAGTTGATGACGAAGGTGCAGTTGTCGAGCCGCTCGCGTGCGGCGAGCGAGAGCGCGGCGATCGACTCCGGCTCGTCCATCTCGCCGTCGCCGAAGAAGCCCCACACGCGGCGCTGCGGCTGGCCTGCGCCACCACCCGAGTCGAGCAGGCCGCGGTGTTGCAGGTAGCGCATGAAACGCGCCTGGTAGATCGCGTTGATCGGGCCGATGCCCATCGAGCCGGTCGGGAACTGCCAGAAGTCGGGCATCAGCTGCGGGTGCGGGTACGAGCTGAGCCCGCGTGCGCCACGCGCCGGTGCGCTGAGCTCCTGGCGGTAGTGCGCCAGGTCGGCGGCGGAGAGCCGGCCTTCGAGGAATGCCCGCGCGTACACACCCGGCGCCGAGTGCGGCTGAAAGTAGACCAGGTCACCCAGCGTGCCCCCGGTCGCGCCGCTGCGCGCGCGGAAGAAGTGGTTGAAGCCGACTTCGAACAAGTCGGCCGCCGACGCGTAGCTCGCGATGTGGCCGCCCAGTTCGGTGGAGCCGCCACTCTCGACACGGTTCGCGCGCATCACCATCGCCAGCGCATTCCAGCGCATCAACGCGGCCAGGCGTTGCTCGACGGCCAGGTCGCCGGGGAACGGCGGCTGTGCTTCGAGCGCGATGCTGTTGACGTAGGGCGTGACCATCGACGGCAGCCAGTTCACGCCGCGCCGTCGCGCGTGCGCGAGCAAGGCGTCGAGCAGGTAGCGTGCGCGGGCCGGGCCGTGGCTCTGCGTCAGCGCGTCGAGCGCGGCGCACCACTCGGCCGTTTCTTCGGGGTCGATGTCGGGCCCGCTGTTCTGCAGGATGGCCCCGATGTGGCGCGCGAGCGAAAGGTCGGTCATTCGATGGGCAGGCGATCTCGAGGAGGAAGTTGATTGTGCCCAGCCGGGCCGGCCCGTGCTGGCGGGCCGATGTCGTCAGGCAGAGAACTCGGTCAACAGCCGACCTGCCAGCGCCTTTTGCGGCAGCAGGCCGTCGGGCCCGGCAATCTGCTGGCCGTTCACCCACACGCCGTGCACGCCGACCGCGTCGGTCGTGAGCCGCGCCGCGCCGCCGGGCAGGTCGTGCACGCGGTGCTTGGGGCCGCGGCCCACCGTGGCCGGGTCGAACAGCAGCAGGTCGGCAGCGAGGCCCGTGCGCAGCAACCCGCGGTCGGCCATGCCGAACACGCTGGCAGGGTGCGATGTGAGCCGGCGCACGGCTTCGCTCAGGCGCATCACGCCCCGCTCGCGCGCCCAGTGGCCGAGCAGGTGCAGGCCGAAACCGGCGTCGTTGAAGAAGGTGAGGTGCGCGCCGGCGTCGCTCAGGCTGACGATGCTGTTCGGGTGGTTCAGCATGCGGCCGACGGCTTGTTCGTCGCTGTTCAGCAATTGCGCGGTGAAGACGGTGCGCAGGTCTTCGGCGATGGCCAGGTCGAGCATCACGTCGAGCGGGTCGCGGCCCTGGTCGCGGGCGATGTCGGCCACCGTCATCTGCTCAAAGCGTGCGTGCTCGGGCTTCGCGACCTCGACCACCTGCACCTTGTCCCACTCGTTGTTGAAGAGGCGGAAGGTCGTGGCCGTGGCGAGCTCGGCGCGCACGCCGTCGCGGAACGAGGGCTCGGCGAGCAACTGCTTCAAGGCCTCGCCCGACAAAGCCAGCGCCGGTTGCCAGCTGCGCAAGCCTTCGACCGGGTAGGGCGAAGCGAGCGTGAAGTCCATCGTCAGCGGGCAGCACGACACCTGGCCGATCAGCCGGTGGCCGCGGGTGTTGGCGGCCGCGATCGCGTCGAGGTCGTTGAACACCGCTTGCGGGTTGGTGCTGTTGTGCAGCAGCGCTGCGACCATCACCGGACGGCCGCTCTGCGCGGCCAGCGATTCGAGAAAAGGCACCGGCGTGTGCCCGCCCTTGGTGAGCATGTAGACGCCGCGGCCGGCGCTGCCCATCGCCGCGACCAGCGCGGCCATTTCACGGTCGTCGGCCAGGCGCGACGGCATGGGCAGGCCGCCTTCGCCGTTGTGCGCCGGGCTGGTGCTGCTGGCGAAGCCGACCGCGCCGTGCGCCATGGCCTCGGTCACGAGCGCGGCCATCTGGGCGATCTCGGCGTCGGTGGCCGCACGCCGCGCGGCGTCGGTGCCCATCACGTAGGTGCGCACCGACGAGTGGCCGATGTAGGCCGCCACGTTGATTGCGCAGCCTTGTTGGCGCAGCTGCGCCAGGTATTCCGGAAAGCTCTCGAAGCCCCACTCGATGCCTTGGCGCAGCACGTCGATCGACATGCCTTCGACCTGCGTGAGGTTGCGCATCGTCAGGTCGCGGTCGGCCGGGCGGCAAGGGGCGATCGTGAAGCCGCAGTTGCCGATGACCGCCGTCGTCACGCCCAGCGCGGGTGACGGGCGCAGGCCCGGGTCCCAGGTGATCTGCGCGTCGAAGTGCGTGTGGCTGTCGATGATGCCGGGCATCAGCGCGAGGCCTTCGGCTTCGACGACCTGCTTGGCGGCGCCTTCCAGCTTGGTGCCGACGGCTTCGATGCGGCCAGCACGCACGGCCAGGTCTTGCACGACCGGCGGCGCGCCGCTGCCGTCGAAGACCAGCGCGTTGCGGATCAACAGATCGAACATCGGCGCGGCCACACTCATGCCGACTTCAGCATCGGCGCCGCGAAGAGCTGCTCCATCTCGCGCCGCACCTTGTAGGCCGGCGTGCTCGTGTCCATCGCCACGTCGGCCCACGACAGGCTCTGGCCCTTTTTCACCGCGCGTGTCACTTTCACGTTGTGCGCCAGGCCCAGCGGCAAGCCACCGAGGCGCATCGAGGTCTCGGCCGGCAGCAGCTTGCCCCAGACCGTGTAGCCCCCTTCGCCGTCGAGCAACTCGCCGGGGGCAAGGTCACGTTTGGCGGTGGCCACCACGTCGGCATTCCAGCAAGTCGCCACGCCGGTGGGCTCACCGCGCAGCGCCACGCTCGCGACCGACAGGCCCACTTCGAGGCCGATCAGGTGCCAGCGTTTGTAGAGCGTGAAGTAGCGCCCGCTCGGGTCGGTGTGGGCGTTGTATTCCTCGAAGCAGTTCTTGATGTAGTCGGTCTCGGCTTCGACCGTGACCCACACGCCCATCCGGATGTCGTACGGGATCTTGCGGCCGTTGGCTTCGAGCGACGAGATCACCTCGACCATGCCCTTGCGTTCGAGCACGCCACCTTCGCTGACCGGGCGTGTGACGAAGGGAATGTCTTCGACGCTCGCCGGCGGGTACAACAAGCCGTTGCTCGGCACCGTGAGGCCGGTGGCGTTGGCGACAGCGGTCGACTCGATCGATGGCTTCGAGCCATCGAGAAAGCTGTTGAACATCTTCGGGTTCAACCCGCCGCGCTCGGCCTGCTCGGGCGTGAGGCCGTAGTTGCCCCACACGGTTTCAGGCGTCGATTCGCAGAAGTGCGGCAGCCATTTGTGGCCGCGGCCTGCGGCCACCACCGGGAAGCCGCAGGTGCGGGCCCAGTCGACCAGATCGCAGATCAGCGCCGGCTGGTCGCCGAACGCGAGCGAATACACCACGCCGGCCTCAAGCGCGCGGCGCGCCAGCAGCGGGCCGCAGAACGCGTCGGCCTCGACCGTCACGTTGACCACGTGCTTGCAGTTCGCGAACGCTTCGAGGCAGTGCTCGACCGCCGCGATCGGCGAGCCGGTGCACTCGACGACGATGTCGACCGACGGGTGGCGCACCAGTGCGCGCCAGTCGTCGCCGATGTGGGTGGCACCGGTTTTCACCGCGTCGTCGAGGCTCGTCGCACTGGTGCGGTCGGCCTGCCAGCCGACACGGGAGAGGTTGGTTCGTGCCGCGTCGGGCGAGAGGTCGGCGATGCCGACCAGGTGCACACCCGGCGTCCGCGGGATCTGCGCCAGGTACATCGAGCCGAACTTGCCGGCACCGATCAGGCCGATGCGGATCGGTTGGCCTTCGGCCGCGCGGCGCTGCAGTTGGGCGTGCAGACTCATGCAGCAAGCCGGGTTTGTTCGTCAGCGGAAGTCTGCAGCGCGCTGGCCGGCAGGCCGTCTTTCCACGGCAGATCGACCGGGTAGTCTTTCACCAGGCAGTCGTCGGGCAGGCACTCGATGGGCGTGAAGTCGCGGTGTGCGATGTATTCCGGGCGCTTGTGGCGGCGGATGTGGTTGCTGACCGCACACAGGCTCAGGTACACGCTCACGCGGTTGTGCGGCGACAGGTTCGAGCCCGACGCGTGCACCAGGCAGCTGTGGAACAGGATCATCGAGCCGGCCGGGCCCTTCGGCGAGATGATGCCGCCGTCGACATGCCGGCCCTGCGCGTCGTAGCTGCCCGAACCGCCGGAGCGGTCGACCAGCTGCGTGATCAGTTCGTTGTCGACCGTCCACAGCGGGTAGCTCGTGGTGGTGAGGTCGTGCTTCGCGTCGATCACGCCGCGCTTGTGGCTGCCGCGGATGAACATCAGCGGGCCGTTGTACTCGCTCACGTCGTCGAGAAAGATCGCCACGTTCATGGCACGCTCGGTCGGCATCTGGTCGTCGTTGAGCCAGGTGCCGTAGTCCTGGTGCCACTGCCACACGTCGCCCTCGAAGGCCATCTTGCCGTTGATCTTGAACTGGTGCATGTAGAGCTCCTCGCCCAGCAGTTCCTGCACCGGCCCGACCATGCGCGGGTGCCGCGCCAGCTTGGCGAAAGGCTCGCTGTACATGTGCGCGGCGAAGTTGGTGCGCACCGCGTCCTTGCCCTTTTCGCGCACGTTGTAGGCCTCGCGCCGGCTGTAGAGCTCGGGCACGGCGCTGGTCAGCGTGCGGGTTTCTTCGGCGCTGAACAGGCCGGGGAAGAACAGGTAGCCGTCGCGGTCGAACTGTTCGTGCTGGGCTGCGGTGAGTTTCATGAAGTGCTCCTGGAGGGCGGGTTGAGAACGGCGCCGAGCCGCGCCAGCAGCGTTTCGCTGGCGTGCTCGCCGTGTTGTTCGATGAGTCGGGTGGCGAGCTGCGCGTCGCCGGCGCCGATGGCCGCAGCAATCGAGGCATGTTCGTCCCAGATCGCTTCGCGCTGGGTGGAAAACTGCAACACCGCGCCCATCACACGTTTGAGGTGGACCCAGTGCAACTGTGCCGTCGCTTCGATCAGCGGGTTGCCCGACGCGGCGTAGATCGCGCCGTGGAAAGCGATGTCGGCCTCGATCATCGCCTTGACGTTGCGTCCGCGCGCGGCGCGGCGGCCTTGTTCGATCAGGCGCGGGTCGAGCGCGGCGCGCCGCTCCGCGGCCAGGCGGGCGGCCAGCACGTCGAGCGCGCCTCGCACCTGGTAGGTGTGGGCGATCCAGCCGGTGTCGAGCGGTGCGACGAGCAGGCCGCGGCCGGGTGCGTCGGACACGAGACCGTCCTTTTTCAACAGCCGCAGCGCCTGCAAGACCGGCTGGCGCGAGACCGCCAGCCGCTCGGCCAGGTCTTCCTGGGTGATGCGCGCGCCGGGCGCGAGCGAGCCGTCGCTGATCGCGTCGAGCAGCGCCTGGTAGACCTGGTCGACGAGGTCGGGCGCGGCCTGGAGCTTGACGAGGTGGGCGGTCATGGTCAGCCTCTGGATTCTGTATACAGTAGCCGATGATGTCCCGGGCGCCATCCGGTGAAACCCGCGGGCCGGTTGAGCCTTCAGCCCGGCGCGGTGGCCAAGCCTGTCACTTGGGCGCTGCGCCCACCCCGAACAGCCAGGCCAGCGCTGAGAAGCTCGCGAACGCGAGCACCGTCGAGGCCATGATGATTCGCGTCACGCGGCCGTTGTCGGCGCCGTAACGTTCTGCCAGCACCGAGACGTTGCTGGCGCTTGGCAGCGCGGCGACGAGCGTCAGCACCATCAACCCGAATCTCGAGATCGGCGCGCCGAGCGCCGCCGCCCCTGCGCCGATGCCGAAGATCAGCGCCGGGTGCAACACGAGCTTCAGCAACGCCACCGGCAGGTAGTGGCGCGGCGCGGTCTTCGAGTGCCCATGGCGGCCGGCGCGTGACAGCACGGCGCCGATCGTGAACAAGGCCACCGGCGCGGCCGACTCGCCCAGCATGCGCACGATTTCCGAGATCGGCCCCGGCAAGCTGCGGTCGAGCGCGGCGAACGCGGCGCCGACGATGATCGCCCAGGGCAGCGGGTTGGTGAGCGCGCCGCGCAAAGACAGAGCGGCCGCGGCGAGCATCGACCGTTCGTCGCCATCGCCCGAGCGGTGGCCGCTCGCCTGTGCCAGTGCGAGGCACAGTGTGCTGGTGAGGATCAGGTCGACGAGGATCGCGGCGATCACCGGGCCGGCCGCGTTGGCGCCGAGAAGTGCCACCAGCAGCGGCACACCCATGAACCCCGCGTTGGGGAACGCGGCAACGAGCGCGCCGAACGCGGCGTCTCTCAGGTCGACGCCCGGCCCGCCGGCCCGGCGGCGCAGCGTCACCGCGATCGTGATCGCGACCATCAGCAGCGCGCAGACCGTGTACAGCGTGAGCAGCAGCGGGTCGATCAGCCGTGCGAACGGCATGCTCGAGCCGAAGCGGAACAGCATGCACGGCAGCGCGTAGTACAGCACGTAGGCGTTCAGCCCCGGGATGGCCGACTCTGGCATCCAGCGCCGTTGCGCTGCCAGATACCCCAGCAGCACCAGCGCAAAGAACGGGAACGTGACGGTCAGGATCGCTTGCATCGACCCGGAGTATCGCAAGCCGCCGCTACCGTCATTGCACGCGGCCGCGTCGCTCAGCGAAGTTGTTCGTCCAGCGTGGCCAGGCGGGTGCGGGCGGTGGCTTCGCCGTGGTGCAGCGAGATCACGTCGAACAGCGCGCCGCGCAAGTGCCACGTGTCTTCGGCGCGGCGCATGTTGTCGATGCGCAGCAGCATCGCCTTTCGGTCGCTTGCCGACACGTCGGCCAGCAGCGTGAAGCACAGCTCGCGCAGAGCTTCCACGTCTGGCGTGGTGCGACTCGGGCGGATCGTTTCGCGAAGGCGCTGGAAGGTGACCATGACAGCTTGCGTCCGGTGGGCGCTGCAGTCGGCTCGCACGCCCGGTCGGTGTGCAGGCCTGCAACGCCTGTGTTGTTGCCGGTCAGTATTCCGCAGCACCGCGCCGCATGGCGCTGGTGAGCACGCTCTAACACGCGAACCGGTCGAGCAAGTCGCCTTCGGTGGGCGCAATCGTGTCTTGCGCGCACACGTTCGTGACATTTGCCCAGGCGAGCGCGCGGCCCGTTGGCCACAGGTTCGGCCCGCTATGATCCGTCGCCTTGCGGCGCCGCCGCCCCAGCCTGCCGCCGTGTCCGCGCCCCCGCCTTCCCTCAACCCCGCCCAGCTCGAAGCCGTGCACCACCTGAATGGCCCGTGCCTGGTGCTCGCCGGCGCCGGCTCGGGGAAGACGCGCGTCATCACGCACAAGATCGCCAGGCTGCTGCAGGCGGGCTACGAGCCGGGGCAGATCGCCGCGATCACCTTCACCAACAAGGCCGCGCAGGAAATGCGCGAGCGCGCCAAGGAACTGGTCGGCCCGCGTGCGGCCAAGCATCTGGTCGTGAGCACCTTCCACTCGCTCGGTGTGCGCATTCTGCGCACCGATGGCAGCCGCCTCGGCCTGAAGGAGCAGTTCAGCATCCTCGACAGCGACGATGTGCTCTCGATCCTGAAAGACGCCGGCGCCAGCACCGACAACGCGCTTGCGCGGCGCTGGCAATGGGCCATCAGCCTGTGGAAGAACCAGGGCCTGAACAGCGAGCAGGCGCAAGCCGCGGCGGGCAACGCCGACGAGCAGGTCGCCGCGCGTGTGATGCAGCGTTACGAAGAGCGCCTGGCCGCTTTCCAGGCGGTCGATTTCGACGACCTGATCGGCCTGCCTCACAAGCTGTTGCTGCGCGACGAAGAAGTGCGCGCCAAGTGGCAAGACACGTTGCGCTACGTGCTCGTCGACGAATACCAGGACACGAACACGATCCAGTACGAGATGCTCAAGTCGCTGGTGGGCGAGCGCGCGCTGTTCACCGCGGTGGGCGACGACGACCAGAGCATCTACGGCTGGCGCGGCGCCACCATCGACAACCTGAAGCGCCTGCCGCAGGAGTACCCCACGCTCAAGGTGATCGCGCTGGAGCAGAACTACCGCTCCACCGGCAACATCCTGCGCGCCGCCAACATGGTGATCGGCCACAACCCGAAGCTGTTCGAGAAGAAGCTCTGGAGCGCGTTCGGCGACGGCGAGCCGGTGCGCCTGATCGAGAGCGACAACGAAGAGCACGAAGCCGAGCGTGCGGTCGCGCGCATCCAGGCATTGCACGCCGGTGGCACGGCGGGGGCGTCGGTCTCGGGCGGTGCCGAAGTGGAGTTCAAGGACTTCGCGGTGCTCTACCGCGCCAACCACCAGGCGCGGGTGTTCGAGAAGGCGCTGCGCAAGGCGGGCATTCCGTACAAGGTCTCGGGCGGCCAGAGCTTTTTCGACCGCGCCGAGATCAAGGACCTGTGCGCGTGGCTGCGCCTGCTCGTCAACAACGACGACGACCCGGCGTTCCTGCGCGCCGTGAACACACCGAAACGGGGCATCGGCCACCAGACCCTGACGAGCCTGGCCGAGTTCGGCGGCAAATGGAAGAAGAGCCTCTTCGACGCGCTCTTCGCCGAAAGCCTGGGCAGCGTGCTGAGCGCGCGGGCCGTGGGTTCGTTGCACGAGTTCGGCCGCTACGTGAACGATCTGGAGTACCGCGCCCGCCACACCACCGGGGCCGAAGACGCGAAAGTGCTGTTGCTCGGCTGGCTGAAAGACATCGACTACGAAAAGCACCTCTACGAAGGCGAAGACAGCGAGAAGCTGGCCGCCGCGCGCTGGAGCAACGTGCTCGACTTCATCGACTGGATCGCCAGGCGCTGCGGCGGCGAAGTCGAGAACGACGGCGGCGCCGCATTCGAGACCGAGAAGAAGAGCGTGCTCGAGGTGGCGCAGACCATCTCGATCATCATCAGCCTGGCCGAGCGTGGCGACGACCAGAACGTGGTCACGCTCAGCACGCTGCATGCCGCCAAAGGGCTGGAATGGCCGCACGTGGTGCTGGTGGGCGTGAACGAAGGTTTGTTGCCGTTCCGCAGCGAAGACGACGACATGACGCCGGATCGGCTCGAAGAAGAGCGCCGGCTCATGTACGTGGGCATCACCCGCGCCCGCACCTCGCTCGCGGTCAGCACGCTCAAGCGCCGCAAGCGCGGGCGTGATTTCGTCATGGCCATGCCGAGCCGCTTCATCGGCGAGATGAAGCTGCACGAGGTCGTGGCCAAGGAAGACCCGCGCGAAAAACTCAAGGCCCTGCGCGAGGCCGCGGCGGCGCGGGCGCAGCGCGCCAAGGCCGAAGCCGGTGCGGCACCGGCCGGTTGAGGTTCTAGGGAGTGGAGTGCGCCTGAAATGGTAGTAACTTGCCGGGCGCTGGTCGTCGCCGGCCGGGCCTGAAAGCGAGTCGCGGGAAAAATGGGTGCACTGTCATGAGTTCGGCCCGCCGGCCTGAGCACGGCGATGCGGCGGCGTTCGAGCCCGTGCCGCACCTGCCGCCAAGCTTGGCGCCCGACACCACGCCGGCCGGCTTGTTCGCCGCCAAGGCGCTGGGCGACCACCCCGCGCATCTCATGCCCTGCCTCGCTTGTGGCGCGCTCAACGGACGCTCGGCGCTGGCATGCTGGAGCTGCGAGGCCGACCTGATCGCCCTGGGCTTGTTCCGCCGGCACGCTGCGAAACAGCCTCACGAGCCCGTGGTCGAGCCGGCTCTTGCCGCGGCCGCCATCACCGCCGAGGCGCCCGAAACGCGGCGCGGCCTGCATCTGGTTTCGCGCGGCGAAACCACGGTGGCGATCGAGACCGCGCTGGCGCCGGCGGGCCTGCCCGATCTTCCGGTGCTCACGGCGCTGGTCGAAGAGCCTGCGATGGCTGACGCCGAGTCTGCAGCGCCAGCGCTGCGACCGCGGAGGCTTCGCCGCCCCGACCGGCGGCTCGTCGTGCTGGTGCTCGTCGCCGTGGCCTTGCTGGCCGCGGCCACCGCGCTGCGCTGGTGGGCGCCGGTGGCGGTGCCGGCGACCGCCTCGCCGCCGCCACGGGCCGCGCCACCGCGCGGCGAGGCCGGGCTCGATCGGCCGTTCGCCGCGCCGGCGCAGGCCGACGTGTCGGGGCACGCCGAGTTGTCCTTCCCGCCGGTCGATGTGGCGCCCGCCCTGGCGGCCCCGGTTCGTCCGAACCAGGCCGCGCCCCGCGGCCGACCCGCGCCACCAACACGCGCCCTGAGTGCCGCGCCGCGGCCCGCGCCGAAGCCACGCGAGATCCGCGAGACGATCTCGCCACCGCCGGCAGCCTGCACCTCCAACATGGCGGCACTCGGGTTCTGCACACTGCCGCCCGCCCCCGCGAAGGAGTGACGACGACGCAGTGGTCGGGGCCGCTCAGGCGGCGCGCAGGTCGTCGTGCGCGGCGGGGCCCGGCGTCTGCCGCAGTGTCACGCGGCCTTCGCGCCAAGCCTGGTCGAAGTCGACTTCGAGATGTTGCAGGGCCTCACGTGTCGAGGCCGTCGACGAGACCATGCCCACCGCGCGGTTGCGGCCCTGGTTCTTGGCGGTGTAGAGCGCCATGTCGGCCAGGTTGATGGCTTGTTCCCAGGGCACCTCGGCGCTGTAGGGCGGGAGCGGAAAGCGCGCGTAGCCGATCGAGGCCGTGACGCGCAGAGACTCCGTGCCGACGACGATGGGCGTGTCGCCCAGACAACGCAGCACCCGCGCCGCCATCTGCTCGGCCTGCTCGGGCGCGGCACGTGGCGCGAGGATCAAGAATTCTTCGCCGCCCCAGCGCACCACCAGATCGTCGTTGCGCACCACATCGTTCAGGCGTTTGGCCACCTCCACCAGCACCGCGTCGCCGGCGGCATGCCCGTGGGCGTCGTTGACGTGCTTGAAGTGGTCGATGTCGACCAGCAACAGCGCGCCCTCGAAGCCCGCGCCGTGCCCGTGACGGCCGCTGGCCGCGGCCATCACAGCCTGGAAGTGGCGCCGGTTCGCCAGGTTGGTGAGCGGGTCGCGCTCGCTCTGGGTCTGCAACTGCACGTGGCTGGCGGCCAGCTTCAGATGCGTTTCACGCACCCTGCGGTACAGCAGGGTCACGAGCACCACGGCCAGCAGCATCACCGCGGCCAGCAGCCACCACAGGCGCAGCAGGAGGTCGCGGTTGGCGAGTGCTTCGGTCTTGAGCGCGTTGTCGCGGCCGAGCAACTCGATGTCACGCTGGCGCGCTTCGGCCTCGTTGCGGGTCTGCAGATCCTTCAATGCGACGCTGCGGTTCGCGCGCATCAGGTCGGCGCTGAGGGCTCGTTCGCGGTGGTAGAGCTCGAGCGCGCCGCGCGCGTCACCAGCGGCGGCCAGGGCCTCGCCGAACTCGAGCAGCGTTTCGGCCTGGCGGCCGGCCTCGCCGCTCTGTTGCCACATCTCGAGCAGGCGCGCCAGTTCGAGCCGGCCTTCGGCGATGCGGCCGAGGCCGATCTTCGCGATGCCGATGTTGTTGATCAACACCCGTTCGACACGCTGGTCGCCGTGGCGGCGCACGATCGCGAGCGCCCGCTCGGCGGCGCGCAGTGCGTCGGCCGGGCGCGCGAGCCGCGAGTAGGCGTCGCTCAGGTTGGTCAGCATCTGCGCTTCGAGCCTGGGTGAACTCGACAGCGTGGCCAGTACGAGCGCTTCTTCCCAGGCTGCGAGCGAAGCCTTGTGGTCGCCCTGCATGGCGGCCAACCGGGCTTCGCCGTTGCTCACACCGGCGCGTTGCGCCGCGTCGCCGCCCTGCGCTGCCAGGCGTTTGGCGTGGCCCATCAGACGCTGCGCCGTGCCGGCCTCGCCGCGCCCTTGCGCCAGCAAGGCGAGTGAGATCAGGTTGGTGGCCTGACGGCGCGTGTCGCCGGCCCATTCGGCCAGCGCCAGCCCGGCCTGTGCGTGCACGACCGCGGTGGCGGGCACACCGAGGCTGAGTGCGCGCCGCTCGAGCATCTGGCGGACGCGCCAGGCCGAGCGGTAATCGCAGCGCGCCGCTGCCAGGGCGGCGGGGGGCGGCGCGGCGCCAGGGCAGCCGGCTTCGAAGGCCGCGAGGGTCGACTGCGCCAGCGCTGCCGACATGTCGAGCTGGCCGGCGTTTTCGGCCATCAGCGCCCGCACCAGGTTCGACGCGGCCAGCGCGCGGCCGCCCGGCCCGTCGGTGTTGAGCGCGAGCAACTGCTCGGCCACGGCGCCGGCGCGCGCGGCGGAACCCGCGCGGGCCTCGATGCTGCCGACCGCCTGCAGCAGCAAGCGCTTCTCGTCGGCCGAGCCGGTGTGCTCCTGCTGCAGCTGATTCAGCGCCGCGAGCGCCTGGGCCGGCCGTTCGAAGCCTTCGCGCACCAGCGTGTCGACCTGTTCGTCGAGCGCGTCGTGCACGAAGCCGTGGGCCGGGGTCTGCGACGCCTGGCCGCCACCGTGCAAGGCAGCGAGCAGCGCCGCGACGAGGAGCAGCCGGCGCGAGCTCATGCGGCCTCCGCGAGCGGCGCGCGCCCTTGCAGCAGCGTCAGCGCGACCTGCCCGTCGCGCCAGGCCGATTCGAGCGAGCGGGTGATCTCTTCGAGCGCCGCTTCGTCGCAGGCCTTCAGCAGCCGCACGCCGTAGGCGCGGTTGCGGCCATGGGCCTTGGCCAGGTACATGGCGGTGTCGACGAGGTTGATGGCCCGTTCCCAGGACACGCGCAGCGCGGTCGGGCCCATCGGGAAGGTGGCGTAGCCGATCGAGCCGGTCACCGCGATCTGGTGCACGCCCGCTGCCACCGGCGCCTGGTCGAGCGCGCCGAGCATGCGTTGCGCCAGCGTGTCGACCTGCTCGGCCGCGAGCGCCTGCACCACCACCAGAAATTCTTCGCCGCCCCAGCGCACGATCAGGTCCTGCTCACGCAGCGTTTCGCGCAGGCGCCGCGCCACCTCGACCAGCACCGCGTCACCGGCACCGTGGCCGTGGCGGTCGTTGATGGTCTTGAAGTGGTCGATGTCGATCAGGTAGACCGTGCCGCTGAGCTTGCCGTCTTCGGCGAGCTGGCGCATCACCGCCTGGAAGTGGCGCCGGTTCGCCAGCCCCGTGAGCGGGTCGCGCTCGCTCTGCACCTTCAGCATCTCGTTGCTGGTCGACAGGGCCTGGTTGGTCTGGCGCACTCGCCGGTAGAGCAGCGCGACGACCGCGAACGACAGCAGGAAAGCCGCCGCCAGCAGCCACCACATGCGCTGCTGCAGGTCGCGGCGGCGCAGCTGTTCGGCCTTGATGTCGTTCTCGCGGTTCAGCAGCGCCAGCGCGCGCGTCCGGCCGTCGGCGTCGTACTGTTCCTGCATCGACAGGATCGCCTTCTGCTGGTCGTCGCGCAGGATGCCGGCGTCGAGCCGGCGGTGCCGGTGATAGGCCGCCACCGCACCGGCCGTGTCGCCGGCCTTCTCGAGGTAGACGCCGAGTTCGCGCAGCAGGTCGGACACGCCGCCGACCGAGCCGCGCTTCTCGTCGATCGCGATCGCCTCGCGCACATACCGCTTGCCCACCTCGAGGTGCTGCAGCGAGATGTGGGCCAGGCCGATGTTGGCGAGCGCCACCGTTTCGCTGACGCTGTCTTTCAGTTCGCGCGCGAGCGGCAGGGCACGCTCGGCCTGCGCCAGCGCGGTCTTGTAGTCGGCGTTCTTCAAAAAGAAGTCGGCCAGGTTGGCGAGGTACTGCACCTCGTGGAATTTTGCGCCGGCGCGCCGCGCGTTCTCGATCGCCAGCTCGAAGGAGCGGCGCTCGCCTTGCAGGTCGCCCAGGCCGTCGAGCACGATCGCCTGGGTGTTGTGGGCGCGCCCCAGGGTGACGCCGTCGGCGGCCTCGGTCGCCAGCGCGAGCGCTTCGACATTCAATGCGCGAGCGCGCTCGACCTGCTTGGCGTTGTAGTAGCTGTAGGCCAGTGCGCTGCGTGCCTCCGAACGGCGCCAGAGCTCGGTGTCACGGTCGGCGAGAGCGAGCGCTTCGTGGTTCAGGCGCACCGCGTCTTCGAGCTTGCCGGCCTCGTTCTTGACGTAGCCGAGCGCGGCCACGAAACGCCAGCGGTCGCGTGCCGACAGCGTGGCCGGCAGGTGCTCGACCGCCTGCTGCAGCAAGGCTTCGGCACGTTGCAGGTTGCCACCGCGCGCGATCGATCGGCCGCGCACCAGCAGCGTGGCGGCGGCGGCTTCGGCGGCCAGCGCGGCGCCCGGCCGGCCGCTCCAGGCGTCGAGCCGGGTCGCGCAACGCTCGGCGGCTTCGGGCTGCGACGCCACCGCCAGCATCAGGCCTTGCACCGTCAGCAGCTCCAGCCGCTGCGGGCTGAGTTCGGCCGTGGAGGCTTGCAGCCGCTCGAGTTCCGCCGCGGCTTCGGTCGGCCGGGCCCGGCCCAGGCTTTCGAGTTCGAGGATGCGCCGGGTCGTGTCGTCGGCCGGCTGGGCGCGCGTGGTCGCCGCCAGCGCGAACGCCAGCAGCAGCGCCAGACCGACAGCCCAGCCGCGTTTCATGGCGTGAGCTCCATCGGCACGGTGTCTGCGATCTCGACGCGGGGCATCTTCCGCAGCAGCGCCGTCACGGCCGCTTCGGGCAGCGGCTTGGCGAAGTAGTAGCCCTGGTACTCGTCGCAGCCTTCGGCGCGCAGGAAGTCGAGCTGGTCGCGCCGCTCCACGCCTTCGGCCACCACGTGCAGGCCGAGCGAATGGCCCATCGCGATGATCGCGCGCGTGAGCGCCGCGTCGCCGGCGTCGCCGGGGATGTCGTTGACGAAAGAGCGGTCGATCTTCACGCAGTCGACCGGGAAACGCTTGAGCGCGCCCAGCGACGAATAGCCGGTGCCGAAGTCGTCCATCGCCAGGCGCACGCCCAGGCCCTTCAGGCGCTGCATCGTGGCTTCGGCGAGGTCGGGCTGGTCCATCACCGCGCTCTCGGTCAGCTCGAGTTCGATCTGGTGCGGCTCGCAGCCGCAGGCCGCGAGCATCGCTGCCACTTCGTCGACCAGGCGCGGGCTCTTGAACTGGCGGGCGCTCACGTTGATCGACATCGTGAGACCCGGCGCACCGCCATGTTCGAGGCGGCGCAGCATCTGCCCCGCCTGGTGCAGCACCCAGGTCCCCATCGGCACCACGAGGCCGGTTTCTTCGGCGATGTCGATGAAGTGCGCTGGCGACAGCAGGCCACGCTGCGGGTGCTGCCAGCGCACCAGCGCTTCCATGCCGAGCGGGCGACCGGTGACCACGTCGACACGCGGCTGGTAGTGCAGCACCAGTTCCCCGAGGTCGATGGCGCGGCGCAATTCGAGTTCGAGGTTGAGGCGCGCTTCGGCCGGCTTGCCGTCGTGCGCGCCGAACAGCGCGAAGCCGTCGCGCCCGGCCGCCTTGGCACGGTACATCGCGATGTCGGCGTGGCGCAGCAGGGTCTCGACGTCGGTGCCGTCCTGCGGAAAGATCGCCACGCCGGCCGAGACCGTCACGTGGTGCTGGATGCCGGTGCGCAGCTCGACCGGCACCTTCAGCGCCGCGAGCACACGCTCGGCGATCTCGCTGGCGTGCGAAGCGTCGCGCACGTCGTGCAGCAGCAGGCACATCTCGTCGCCGCCCATGCGCGCCACCAGGTCCTTGCCACGCACCACCTGCTTCATGCGGCCGGCCAGGGTCTGCAGCAGGTGGTCGCCGGCGGCGTGGCCGAGCGTGTCGTTGATGACCTTGAAGCGGTCGACGTCGACGAAGATCACCGCGAACTGGCTGGCTTCGCGGGTGCAGGCGTCGAGTGCGCGCACCACCGCGGACTGGAACGACGCGCGGTTCGGCAGCGTCGTCAGTTCGTCGTGTTCGGCGAGGAACAGCGCGCGGTTCTCGGCTTCCTTGCGGTCGGTGATGTCGCTGCCCAGGATGTAGACACCCGAGACGACGCCGTCGTCTGCCACCTTGGGCATGTACATGAGGTTGAACCAGCGGCCGGCGGCCGCCTTCACCGAGACGATGCGGTGGTCGACGTCGAAGGTCTGCCCCGCGAGCGCGCGCTCCAGGCAGGGTTGCAGTGTCTCGTACTTGTCTTCGTAGATCTCGCGCGCCGTCTTGCCGAGCATGCGCTCGGGCTTCATGCCGAGCCAGCGTTCGTAGTTGCGGTTGACGAAGCGGTAGCGCTGGTCGTTGTCGACGAAGGCCACGAGCGCCGGGATGTTGTCGGTGATCGTGCGCAACTCGTCTTCGCTCTGGCGCAGCCGCTGGCGCGACGCCGCGAGCCGCTGGTAGGGCAGGCGGATGCTGTCGGCGACGATGGTGCGGTAGATCATCCAGAAGCCGAGCACCTTGTAGAGGTGGCCGACCACGACGGCCAGGTCGGTCAGCCGGGTGTAGAGCGTGAGCACCACCTCGCCGATCGCCATCAGCACCGCAGCGCACAGCAGCGAGGCCACGTCGAAACGTTGCGCCGCTTTCAGGCGCCGCACGAAAAGCGCGCTGGCACCGAGGAACACGCCGACGAGCAGGTATTCGCCGACCTGCTTGGTGGCGGTCAGCGCCTGACCGTCGATCACCAGCGCCGGCAGGTTCTGAGGCCAGCCGAGCGCCCAGACGCACACACCGAGCACGTAGGCCGCCACCAGCGCCGGCACGCGGCGCACCCAGCGCGGCTCGTGGTCTAGCCGCCAGGGCAGCGCCGCCACCGCCAGCAAGGCCAGCGCGATGAGCAGGCGGCTCGCCATGAACAAGGCGACGCTCTTGCTCGAGGTGTTCGGGGTGATCAGGTCGGGCATGCCCGGGAACGACAGCGCATGGGCCAGGTCGAGCAGCAACGCGCCGGCGCAGGCGGCGCCGAGCACGTGCACGCTGCGGGGGACTTCGAGCTCGCGCGCGTTCCAGGCGACGGTGGCGATCGCGCCGCACACCAGCATCGAGGCGAATTCGAGCAGCGTGTGCCACTGCGTGAAGCTCAGGCCGGCGTAGACGCTGGGCAGACGAACGGTCCACACCGAGAGCACCAGGATCGGCAGCGCGGCCAGCGCCAGCAGCGCCATGCGGCGCCGGTGCTGCCGGGCGGTCTGGGCGCGGGCAGTCATCGCGCGCGTCGCGGCGACAGGGCTTGGGGGAGCGACGGCAAACAGGGCGTCATGGCGCGCAATCTTTCGGCAGGCGCAGCGATCGTCGCTGCCCATCGGGCGCCGCTCACCGGCCCCGAGTTGACTTGTCTTCGGCAGGTGTGGCCCGCCCTTGAGGGCCGCCCGCCGATCGAACGCCGATTCTGGTGCCCGCCGTCGCCGGCTACAGGAACGCCAGTTTGCGTGCCGTGCCGAAGTTCACGAGGTTCGGCAACACCCTGTCGAGCTGCGACTCGCTCGCGCCGAACCAGCCCAGCAGCGTGGCCGCGTACTGGTCGACCGCGGTCGTCGGGATCCAGCGGCCCTGCAACTCCCAGCTGTTCACGCCCACGTCGTCGGCACCGCCCAGCGCCAGCTCGGGGTAGGCGCCGTAGGTGGCACCGCCCTTGACCGCACCGCCCAGCACCAGGTGCTGGTTGCCCCAGGCGTGGTCGGTGCCGGTGCTGTTGTTGATGGCGAAGGTGCGGCCGAAATCGCTCTGCGTGAAGGTGGTGACCGCGTCGCCGAGGCCGAGGTTTTTCATCGCGGTGTAGAACGCCGCGAGCGCGTCGCCCAGGCCCTTGAGCAGTGCGGCATGGGTGCCGGTGGTCGGGGCGCCGGTGATGACCTGGCCGCCATGCGTGTCGAAGCCACCCATCGAGGCGAAGAACAATTGCCGGTTGCCTTGCACGGTGGCGTTGTTCGCGACCAGCTTGGCGATCTGGTACAGCTGGTTGCCCAGGGGCGAGGTGATCTTGCCGGCCGCGGTGATGGGCGCGAAGGCGGCGTCGATCACCGCCGAGGCACCGGTGCCACCGGGGGAGACCTTGACCAGCGCACCGAGCCGTTCCGACATGGTGAAGGCGTTGCGCTGCGCCTGCGTGTAGGCGTCGCCGAGCGTCACGTCCTGGGCCTGGTTGTAGAGCGCGTCGATGGCCGCCTTGCGCGCCACGTTCGGGGCCCAGGTCAGGTCGGCGGGCTGCATGCCGTAAGCGCCGAAGGTGGCGCCCGGGCCGGGCAGCACGAGCGGCGTCTGCAGGCTCGACAAGCCGAAACGCGCGGTGCCGGCGACCGAGATCACCGGGTTCACGGTCGCCAGAACCTCGGCCGCGCGGCCGCCCCAGCCGGTGCGGGTGAGCGAGTCGGCGGTGCCGGTTTCCCAGAGGATCTGCTGGTCGGAGTGCGAGAACAGGCTGTCGGGCACACTCGCCGAATTGGCCGCGGCGGCGCGGTACTGCGCCTTGGTCAGCGGCTGCTTCAGCGGGCCGACGTTGAACACCGGTGCGAGTTTGCCGTCGGCCCACACCGGCGCGAGCGCCGACAGCGACGGGTGCAGCCCGAAGGGCACACCGCCCAGCGGCACCAGGCTCGCCTGCGGAATCGCCAGGCCCTTGCGCACGCCGCTGTAGGCGCTGTAGCGCGCGTCGGTCGGCACGATCGTGTTCAGGCCGTCGTTGCCGCCATAGAGAAACACGCAGACCAGCGCCTGGTAGTCGGCGGCGCGCGCGCTGCGTGGCATGAGCATCAGGTTGCCCACGCTGCCCAGGCCAAGGGCGCCGGCCAGCGTGGCGCCACTGCGCTGCAGCCAGCGCCGGCGTGTGGAGACGAGAAAGTTGTCTGGGTGGTTCGGGTTCATCGCGGGCCTCTTCAGCGCAGCACTTGGTAGTTCGGCGAAGCGAACACGAGATAGGCCGCGGTCTTCACGCGGTTGGTCTGCCAGTTGGCCGAGTCGCGCGCCGAAGTCCACCACGACACCGCGTTGATCACTTCGGTGCGCGGGCCGCTCGGCAAGGCCTGCCCCAGCGCCAGCATCGAGAGCCGGTCGACCAGCTTGGCGGCATCGGGGGCGTCGCTCAGGAAAGCGCTGAGGTCGACACGCGTGCCCACGGCGTTGGGCACGCTCGTATCGGGTGCCGAACCGCCCCAATCGAGCAGGTAGGTCAGGTAGTTCAAACGCTCCAGCGCGGCGTTGGCACTGTGGATGCCGAAGGTCGGCCCGACCAGCGTGGTGCCCGGCACCGGGTAGTCGGGTGGGTAGTAGTTGAAGACCGAAGGCGGGCGGAACACGTGCTGGCGCAGGCTGTCGCCCCACCACCAGGCGAGTGCATCGCCGTCGGTGCGGCCGTTCAGCGCACGCAGCACGCCGGCGAACATGTGCGCCGGCTCGCGCAGCTTGCCGGCGCTGCGCGTCACGGTGTCACCACGCGCTTCGGCGTCGAGCAGGATCGCCGCCACGGTGGCGGCCAGGTCGCCACGCTGGCCGGTGCCGAAGCTGCCGAAGCGGCCGCTCGTGAATGCGCTCGCCACCCGCGACACGTAGGCCGGCGATGGGTTGCTGCCCACGAGGTGCTGGATGAGCTGCTTGCCGATGAAGGGCGCCATGCTCGGGTGCGCCATCAGGCTGTCGAGCACCGCTTCGAGCGCGGCCGGCGCGGCCGTGCCGGCGGCCACCGTCACGCCCGACATCAACGTGCGGGCCGCGGTGTCGTGAAAGCTCGCGACCGGGACCATGTCGCCACCGTAGTAGCGGCAGTTCATGCCGGCCGGCCAGCAGCCGTACGAGGTGGCGCCGCCGGCCGGGTAGGTCCAGCCGGTCAGCGCGTAGGCGTACGAGCGCACCACGTCGTTACTGTAGTTGGCGGTGCAGGCGCCGCCCTTCAGGCTGCCGTCGGCGTTGAGCTCGCAGGTGCCGACCGCGAACAGCTGCAGCAGCTCGCGAGCGAAGTTCTCGTTCGGCGCCGACTTGTCGTTGTTGGCGTTGTTCAGGAAGTCGCCCATCAGCGGCGACAGCGCCACCTTCTTCAGCACCTGGCGGTAGTTGCCGAAGGCGTTGTCGAGCAGGTTGTTGTAGTACAGGCGAAAGCCGTAGGTGCCGTCGACCTCGAGGTTGTTGACGACCACGATCTGCTGCAGCGCGAAGGCCACGCGCTGGCGCAACTGGTCGGGTTGCGAGACCGCGTTGCGGTAGAAATCCCAGACCAGCGGCTGGCTCGACGACCAGTCGCGCCAGCAGTTCGTGCCCTTGTCGGCGCAGAAGTCGCCCGAGCCGGTGTACTGGTGCACCGCGCCGGTCTGGCCGCTGGTGTAGCTGGAGGTCTTGAGCGCCATCTGCGCGCTGACCCAGGCGGTGGCGCCCTGCGCCTTGATGGTGGCGACGAGCGCTTCGGTGGGCCCGAAGCTGCCTTGGTCGGCCAGCCGCACGGCGTCGCGTGTGGTGGCGCTAGTGGGGGCGGGCGCGGGAGTCGGTGCGGGTGCTGGGGCAGGTGCGGGTGCGGGTGCGGGTGCGGGAGTAGGCGCGGGTGCGGGCGTTGGTGCGGGCGCCGGCGCCGGGGTCGGCGAAGGCGAAGGTGCCGGGCTTGGAGCAGGCGCCGGGGTTGGCGAAGGCGAAGGTGCCGGGCTTGGAGCAGGCGCCGGGGTTGGCGAAGGAGCAGGAGCAGGCGCCGTCGCCACCGGCGCATCGCTGCCCGACCCGCCGCCACAGGCCGCCATCAGGGCGGCGATGCCGAGCAGGGCGGTGGCGTTGCGCATCGCCGCGGTGGGGTCAGGCTTCATGATTCGTCTGCTTTCAACAATGGCGATTCGTGTCATGGCTCGCGCCCCGGGTGTGACCAGATTTGTCCGTACGCGCCGAATCCATCGCGCGCATGGGCGACGTCGGGGCCGGTGAAAGTGTGCAGGCCGAAAGAGCAGGATCGGGGCCCGCCGCCGGTCTCTTCCGGTAAGAGTCGTTGCAGCGGCTCGGTGCCGGTGCGCTGTGGCAAATTCGCGGCCTGCAACGAATGCGCGAGGCCTCACCGTGAACCCACCCGAAACGTCCCGCCGCCTGTGGCCGCTTCTCACCGCTGTGAGTGGTGGGCTGGCGATCCTGTCGTTCACGGGCGTCTTGCCTGCAGCGCTCGCCTTCGTGTTCAAGCCATTGACCACGCTGTTGATCATCGGCTTCGCCTGGTCGCGGGGCGCTGACGCGCCGAAGCAGCGGCGCCTGGTTCGCATCGGCCTCGTGCTGTCGCTGGCCGGCGACGTGTTCCTGCTCTGGCCGAAAGAGGGCTTTCTGCCCGGGCTGGTCGCGTTCCTGCTGGCGCACCTGGCCTACATCGCGGCGTTCTGCGTGCCGGTGCGGCTGGCGGCGAAACCTGCGGTGTTCGCGGCGTACGCGGTGGTGGCCGCGGCGATCCTGTCGGCTCTCTGGCCCGGTGTGCCTGCTGGCTTGCGCGCCCCGGTTGTCGCCTACGTCGTGTGCTTGGCCACGATGGCGGCACAAGCGCTCGTGTGGTGGCGCGGCAGCGCCGCTGCGAGCGCGGCCGATGCGTCGCTGGGGCGCTTCGCCGCGCTCGGCGGGGTCTTGTTCATGGCGTCCGACAGCTTGCTGGCCATCAACAAGTTCGCGCTGCCGCTGCCGCTCTCGTCGCTGTGGATTCTGCTGACCTACTGGCTCGCACAATGGTGCATCGCGTCGGCGCTGCGGGCGCGTTGAGCCTGCGTCAGCCGGGCGCGCCGCATCCACAGAACGGGTGGGGCTCTTGGGGCGCACTCGCGAAACGGGCATCGAGCCCGTTTCGCTCGCCGGCCGCGACGCCGGTCGATCCCCGCTTACGGGGCCTCTCGCCCTTCGCTCTGCGTCCTCACATCCCCTTGAACAACCCCGTGAAGCTGCGTGACACCTCGAGCTTTTCGGGGTGCCCTTTCACCGCCACCAACTGGCGCCCGCGCAGATCGCGGCTCACGCCGGCGATGAATTTGGTGTTGACGAGTGTCGAGCGGTGGATCTGCCAGAACAGGTCGGCGTCGAGCTCGTCGATCAGTTCCTTGATGGGTTTCCTGATCAGCGCTTCGACTGTTGCGGTCTGAACCCGCGTGTACTTTTCGTCGGAGATGAAGAACAGCACCTCTTCGACCGGGATCATCTGGATGCTCTGGCCCACGGTCGCCTGGATCCAGCGCAGCGTGGGCGCCTTGGCCGGGTCCATGCGGGTGGCGAGCTTCTGCAGCAGTTGCTGCAGGCCTGCGGGCGGCAGGTCGTCGGCCGCAGCCTCGGCGCCGTCGGTGCTGCTGCGCTGCGCCAGCCGCTTCTTGATGCGCTCGACCGTGACCATCAGGCGGTCGCGCTCGGCCGGCTTGAGCACGTAGTCGACCACGCCTTGTTCGAAAGCCTCGATCGCGTACTGGTCGTAGGCGGTGATGAAGACGATCTCGCAACCCGGCCAGGCGTCGGGCGTGTCGTCGTCGGTGGGCAGCTGGGCGATGGCACGGGCCGCTTCCACGCCGGTCATGCCGGGCATGCGGATGTCGAGGAACACGAGCTCGGGGTGGTGCTGTTCGGTCAACGCCACCGCTTCGGTGCCGTTTTTCGCTTCGGCCACGATCTGCAGCTCGGGCCAGACTTCGGCCAGCCGCGCGCGCAGCTGCTCGCGCAGCAGGCGCTCGTCGTCGGCGATCAGGGCGCGGGGCGCGGGGGGTGCGGTGCCGGGTGCGTTCATGCGCCGATCGTAGCGCCCGCCCTCGGCGTTGCCGAGGGGCTGCGCGTCAGGCGCCAGACGATCCATCCCAGCAGCAACAGCGGCGAGAGCAGCAGCGCCGCCATGCCCAGCACCACGCACAGCGCCACGGCGATGCCGAACGCAGCGCACAGCAGCGGCACGATCACCGCGAAAGGCACGACCAGCAGCACCACGAGCAGCGCCAGAGTCACGCCGCCGATCAGCAGCAGCCAATGGCCAGCGTGCATGCCGCTGAGCGAGACCTGTTCGCCGTCGATCACAAAGCTCGCGCCCTCGGTCAGATCACCCCATTGCAGCGCGGCGGCGATCAGCAGCACGCTGGCCAGGGCACCGGCCAGCAGCAGCCAGCCGGTGAGCTTGAGAAGGCGGTTCAAACGGGGGTACTTCACGCGGTTTCTCCGTCATGGTTCTGGTGCTGGTAGGGCACGGTCAGCGTCACCACCGTGCCGCTGGGGGTGTTTTCGGTGATCGCCATCTGCGCCTTGCTGCCGTAGAGCAACTGCAGGCGTTCGCGGATGTTGTTCAGGCCGATGCCGGTGCCGGCGGTCGCGGCCTTGCCGAAGCCCAGGCCGGTGTCGGCCACGGTCACGGCGAGCTTGCCGTGCACGATCTCGGCTTTCACCGAGAGCGTGCCACCTTCGGCCTTGGGCTCAAGCCCGTGCTTGATGGCGTTCTCGACCAGGCTCTGGATCATCATCGACGGGAAGTCGGCCGAGAGCAGCCCGTCGGGCACGTTGATGTCGGTCTGCAGCCGGTCTTCCATGCGCACCTTCAGGATCTCGAGGTAGGGGCGGATCACCGCCATCTCGCGGCCCAGGTTGTGCGCTGCCGGGTGGTTCTCGCGCATCGTCGGCATCGAGGCGCGCAGCAGGGCGATCAGGTTCTTCTGCATCGTGCTCGCCCGCGGCGGGTCGGTCTCGATCAGGTGGTCGATGCTGGCGAGCGTGTTGAACAGGAAGTGCGGCTCCACCTGCGCCTGCATCGCCGCCATGCGCGCTTCCACGACCTGGCGCTTGAGCTGCTCGGACTCGGCGGTCTCGGTCGCCACGGCGGCCTTGGTCTCGGCCTGGATACGGCCCTTGTAGGTGATCTTCAGGATCATCGAAGCGACGATGAAGAAGAACGACAGCGGCATCAGCGAGTCTTCGGCGCGCACGGTGCGGGTGCGGATGTACTGGCGCTCGGCGCTGCGGCTGGCGTCGGCCGCTTCCAGCGCGGCGTCGGCGGCGTCTTGTGCGGCCTGACGCGATTCTTCGATGGCTTCGACCACCGCCTGGCGCGCTTCTTCAACCGCCTCGCGCACGGCTTCGCTGGTGGCGCCGGGCGGCAGCTTGATCTCGACACCGGTTTCGCCGGCGCTGATCGCGACCGAGGGCTGCGAGCTGCCCGAGGCCGGAGCCGAGGCGCCGGGCGCCGCGCTGGCCGCCGAGGCTGCGGCAGACGCTGCCTTGGCCGCGCTGTCGCTGGCCCGTGAACGCGGGGTGATCTGGACGCCGTTCTTGTTGATCGAGATGGTGACGTCGTCGCCCGGGCTCGTGCCGCCCTTTTCGATCTTGATGCCGGGAATCTTCGGTGGCTTGGGGGGCGCAGAAGGCCGGTGGGTGTCGGCCTCGTGCACCTCGGTCACGGTCCAGCCCGGCAGCATGCTGCCGAGGATGCCCATGCAGATCAGCAGCAGCAGCGACAAGCCGAAAAAGCGCTTCCAGCTGATGCTGACGAGCCAGTTCGCGTAGTCGTGGAACAGCTGCACCGCACCGGCAGCGAAACGCTGCCAGCCGGTGGTGGGGGTCGAGTGAGCGGTGGCCATGGTCGGGAAGCGGGGGTGCTTTCTAAGCGATGGGGTGGACTCTATCGACCCTTCGGGCGCCCTCCCAGCCGCTTGCGACGGGCTGCAGCGGCGGCCCGACAGGCTGCACAGGCCCCGGACAGCCAGCAAGCGCTGCCCGGCTCGCCGCATCCGGCGCCGCCAGGCCGACGCTTCGCGCCGCGGCGCGGCGCCCGGTCGCACGGCAGCTGCGCCGGGCGTCGCCGGCTCCTAACCTGCGGCCACGTTGTCACCCCGAACGCTTTCAAGGAGATCACCATGACCCACCCGCAACCCCCCCGTGCAGGCCACTTCGGCGTCGTTGTCGCCGTCTTCGCGCTGGCCTTGCTGTCGGCCGTGGGCCAGGTGCGCGCCGCGCCCGAGGCCGCGTTCGAGAGCGCCTTCGCGCAGTTCAACCAGGCTTCGGCCGGCGACAGCAGCGCCGTCGACAAGGCCGCCGACGCCTTCAACGCGCTGCTGCAGGCCGAACCCGGCAGCCCCGTGCTGATGGCCTACGCCGGCGCTGCCACCGCGATGAAAGCGCGCACCACCGCGCTGCCGTGGAAGAAGATCGGCCACGCCGAAGACGGCCTGGCGCTGGTCGACAAGGCGCTGGCACTGCTCACGCCGGCCCACGACGCCGCGCTGCAGCACGGCACGCCCGGCTCGCTCGAAACGCGCTTTGTGGCGGCCAACACCTTTCTCGCGATGCCCGGCTTCATGAACCGCGGCCCACGCGGCGCGAAGCTGCTCGACGAGGTGCTGGCGAGCCCGCTGTTCGCCACCGCCCCGCTGCCGTTTCAGGGCACGGTCTGGATGCTCGCCGCGTCGCAAGCCACCAAGGACAAGCGCACGGAAGACGCGCAGCGCTACCTGAACGAAGTGATCGGCCGCAACGCGCCGCAAGCCGACAAGGCGCGTGCGCTGTTGAAGGCGGCGGCATGAACGGCCCGATGCGCGGCCCCGTCGTCGAGCTTCACGGCGTGCACAAGACCTACCGCCTCGGTCAGCACGTGATCCCGGCGCTGCAAGGCGTCGACCTGAGCGTGCAGCGCGGCGAACTGCTCGCGTTGACCGGCCCCTCGGGCAGCGGCAAGAGCACGATCCTGAACCTCGCCGGCCTGATCGACCGGCCCGACAGCGGCGAGATCGTGCTCGGCGGCCAGCGTGTCACCGACCTGGGCGAGGCCGAACGCACATTGCTGCGCCGCGACGCGCTCGGCTTCGTGTTCCAGAGTTTCAACCTGGTGCCGGTGATGACGGTGGCCGAGAACGTCGACTACCCGCTCTTCATCGCCGGCGTGCCGGCCGCCGAACGCCGCGCGCGGGTCGCGGCACAGCTCGAAGCCGTCGGCCTGCAGGACCACGCGCAGCACCGGCCCGACGCCTTGTCGGGCGGGCAGCGCCAGCGTGTGGCGATTGCGCGCGCGCTCGTCAAGCGCCCGCGTCTCGTGATCGCCGACGAGCCGACCGCGAGCCTCGATTCGCACACTGCCGACCAGGTGCTCGACCTGATGCGCGAGCGGGGCCACGCCGAAGGCGCGGCGTTCGTCATCGCCACGCACGACAGCCGGCTCACCCGGCGCTGCGACCGTGTCGTGGCCCTGCTCGACGGGAGGCTGCAATGAAGTGGATGGACCTGAAGTGGCTCCGGTTCGCGCTGCAGAACACGTTGCGCAACCGGCGCCGTTCGCTCGTCACCGTGGCCATCGCCGCGCTCGGCACGGCGGCCATTCTTCTGGCGGGCGGCTTCGCGCTGTTCACCTACCAGGCCCTGGCGCAGGCCGCGGCGCGCAGCACCGGCCACCTGATCGTCGGCCTGCCCGAGCAGTTCACGAAGGACGAAGACACGCCCTTGCAATACGGGCTGGAGAACGCCGCCGAGCTGAGCGCGAAGCTGCTGATCGACCCCGACGTGCGCCAGGTGCTGCCGCGCGTGGCCTTCAGCGGCCTGATCAGCAACGGCGACAAGTCGACGGTGATGATCGCCGCCGGTGTCGAACCCGACAGCGAGTTCGCGGTGAAAGGCCCGTTCCTCACGATGGCGGCCGGTGAGGTGTTGAGCTCGGGCGCGAAAGGCGCCGAAGTGATGCTCGGCGAAGGCCTGGCCAAAAGCCTGAAGGCCCGGCCCGGCACCAGCCTGACACTGCTCGCGAGCACCACCGACGGTGCGCTGAACGCGCTCGACGTGACCGTGAAAGGGGTGTTCTCGACCGGCGTGCCCGACATCGACAAACGCCTCGTCTACACCGACATCGCCACGGCGCAGAAGCTGCTGAACACCACACGCGTGTCCACGCTCGGCGTGTTCCTGCGGCGCATGGAAGCGACCGCTGCCGCGCAGCAGCGCGTGGCTGCTGCCAGCCCGAAACTCACGGTGCAGACCTGGCGCGACCAGGCGTTCTTCTACAATTCGGTGCGTGGCCTCTACAACCGCATCTTCGGCGCGCTCGGCCTGATCATCGGCGTGATCGTGGTCTTCGTCGTGACCAACGCGATGGCGATGGCGATCATCGAGCGCACCCGCGAGATCGGCACCTTGCGCGCGCTCGGTACGCTGCCCTCGCAGCTGCTGCGCACGCTCGCGCTCGAAGGCATGGTGCTCGGTGGCGTGGGGGCGGTGGCCGGCGCGTTGCTCGCGCTCGGCATCTCGCTGATGCTCTACGTGGTGCCGGTGACCATGCCGCCACCACCCGGCAGCACACGCGGCTACGCGCTCAACATCGAGATCGACCCCGTGCTCTACGGCTGCACCGTGCTCGCGATGGTGGTGCTCGCGATGCTGGCGTCGGCGTGGATCGCCCGCAAGACCGTGAACCTGGCCGTCGTCGACGCGCTGGCCCACACCTGAACCCGGAACCCAACCCCATGACAACGATATTTCGTTCGATCGCTGCGGCCGCGCTGGCCGTGCTCGCTTCGCACAGCTTCGCGCAAGACGTGCCCGCGCTCCTGAAAGCTGCCGACCGCTACCGTGTGGGCAGCGAGAACATGCAGGTCGAGACGCTGATCAGCATCTTCAACGCCGACGGCTCGGCCGACAAGGAGCGCCGCTACACGGTCTTCGCGCAGGCGAAACACCAGTCGCTGGTCTTGATGCAGAGCCCGGCCGAAAAAGGCCAGAAGGTGCTGATGCTCGGCGACGACTTCTGGCTGCTGATGCCGAACAGCCAGCGCCCGCTGCGCATCACGCCGATGCAGAAGCTGCTCGGCGATGCGAGCACCGGCGACATCGCGACCATGAGCTGGGCCGACGACTACACCGGCACCGTCACCGGCGAAGAGCCCTGCGGTGAACCGAAGCAGCCCTGCGTGCACCTGAGCCTGGCCGCGAACCGCAAGGGCGTGACCTACCAGCGCATCGAACTCTGGCTCGGCAAGGCGAAACACGAGCCGATCAAGGCCGACCTGTACGTGCAGTCCGACAAGCTCGCCAAGCAGGCGCGCTTCGTCACCGACAAGCCGGCGGCACCGACCATGGTCACCGAGATGCTGCTGCAGGACCAGCTCACGAGCAAGAAGGAAACCCGGGTGCGCTACCTCGCTCGCAAGGAACACAGCGTGCCCGAGGCCTGGCTGAACCCGATGTTCCTGGCCCGCAACCCCGCACTGGAGTGAGCGTGAAACGGCTTGTCTTCATCGAAGCAGTCGGCGCCTTGCTGGTGCTCACGGCGTGCGACACGTGCCGTGCTGCCAACGAGTTCGGCGGGCAGACGCGGCCGTCGTGGACAGAACAGGCTGCCAACCCGAACAGCCCGCTGGCGCAGGCCGCGCAGCTGAACCCGGACATCGCCGCCGTGCCGCGCAACGGCGCGACGCTCGAGACCGAACTGCGCGCCAGCGGCCACGGCCTGAGCGGCACCGTCACGCTGCAAGGCCAACGCCTCGAAGGCACGGCCGCGACCGGCCAGGCCTGGGTCAACGAGTTGTACGCCGCCACCGGCAGTGCAGGTTGGCAGTTCAGCGCCGGCAAACGCATCGCCGCGTGGGACGTGGGCTACGGCTTCCGGCCGAACGACGTGGTGCAGCAGGAAACGCGGCGCACGCTGCTCACGACCACCGCCGAAGGCCGGCCGCTGCTGATGGCCGAACACTTCGATGCGAGCACGGCGTGGTCCTTCGTCGCCGTCAACCCGACGAAGCCGCGCGCGCAGCGCGGCGCGGAAGAGCCGGCGTTCGCTGCGCGGGTGTATCAGCGCGAGGGTTCCGTCGACTGGCACGGTTTCGCGCGCTACGGCGCACGCACCGGGGGCAGTGTGGGTGCGGCCGCGGCGTGGGTGGCGAACGATGCTCTGGAACTGCACGCGTCGTTGCGCTATCTGAACGCTGCCGACAGCACGGCGATCGACCCGGCGGCTGCAGGCCTCGTGGGCAGCAACCCGTGGTCGGACGCGCGGGTGCGCCACGCCAGCCAGCTGCTGATCGGCGGCACCTGGACGAACGCCGAGCAGGTCAGCCTCCTGGCAGAAGCGTGGTGGGACGGCACGGCCTTGTCCGATGCGCAGTGGAAGGACTGGACTGCCCGCAACCGCCAACTGGCCGCGCTCGCCGGCACACCCGCGCCGGCCGCCGCGGTCGCCGGCAACCTGGCCTGGCAGGCCCAGGCCTTCGGTGCGTCGAGCAACCTGCGTCGCACGAACCTCTTCATGCGCGTGAGCTGGACGCTCGACAAATGGCAGCCGGCGCTCGACGTCCTGTACACGCCGGCCGACGCCGGGCGCACCGTCACCGCGTCGCTCGGCTGGCAGGGCGATCGGGTGCGGGTCGACGCCGGTTGGCGCCAGTACGGCGGGCCGGGTGAGGCCGTGCTCGCGCAGTTGCCGGCACGGCGCGTGGCCTACCTCGCAGGCACCTGGACGTTCTGATCGGCTACTGCCGAATGCCTTCCACCTGAACCAGCAGGCGCACCTTGTCGGCCACGAACGGCAGGCTGTGGGTGATGCCGAAGCTGCTGCGCACCAGCTCGCCTTCGAAGTCGCCACCGCACACTTCGCGGCGGAACAGCGGGTTCAGCCCGCAGTTCCAGCGCACGGCCTTGAGCGTGAGGCCCTGGCTCACACCGCGCAGCGTGAACTCGCCGCGGATCTCGCGCGGCACCTCGCCTTCCCAGCGCGCGCTGCGGGCGGTGAAAAACGCTTGCGGGAATTCGGTGCTGGACAAGCCCGCCGCGCTGCGCAGCAGGCTGTCGAGCGGCGCCACGCCGGTGTTGACAGTGTTCGTGTCGATCGAGATGCCGATGTCGATCTGCTGCGCCTTCGCGTCGAACTGGACGCTGCCGTTGGTGCCGCCGAACCGGCCGCGCAGCGTCGACGTGCCCATGTGCACGACTTCCCAGTGCACGAAGCTGTGGGTCGGGTCGAGTACGTAGGTCGGCGCGGTGGCGGGCGCTGGCGTCTGGGCACGCAGCGGGGCGAGTGCCGCGGCGCCGCCGAGCAGCAGTGCAGCAGCCAGTGCACGGCGCCCGCGCCGCCCGCTCATGCGGCCTGGCGCTCGGCGCCAGCGCGCCACTGCGTCATCAGCGCCGCCCACTTCGGGCGCGCCACGTGCAGGTGGCGCTCTTTCACGTGGCCGTAACCGCGGATGTCTTCGGGCACACGCGCGATCTCGGTGGCGAGCGAGAGGTTCGCTGAATTCAACGAGCCCAGCACTTCGTCGATCGAGGCGCGGTACTCGTCGATCAGCGCCCGTTCCATCCGGCGTTCTTCGGTCTTGCCGAAGATGTCGAAAGCGCCGCCGCGCAGGCCCTTCAGCTTCGCGAGCAGCCTGAAGCCGGTCAGCATCACCGGGCCGAACTTCTGCTTGACCAGCTCGCCCTTGTCGTTCTTCTTCGCCGTGAGCGGCGGGGCCAGGTGGTAGTTCAGCGTGTAGTCGCCTTCGAACTGCGCGGCGATCTTGTCGAGGAAGCTCTGGTCGCTGTGCAGCCGCGCGACTTCGTACTCGTCTTTGTAAGCCATCAGCTTGAACAGGTAGCGGGCCACGGCTTCGCTGAGCTTCTTGCTGTTCAGCGGCGCTTCTGCAGCGCGCACCTTCTCGACGAAAGCCTTGTACTGCTGCGCGTACGCGGCGTCCTGATACGCCGTCAGGAACTCCACACGCTTGGCAACCATGTCGTCGAGGTTCGCGCTCTTCTTGACGAACTCGATCACCTGAGCCGGTTTGAGCAAAGCCTGCACCGCCGGCAGGTCGTGCGCGGCGCGCCGGCCCCATTCGAAGGCGAGCTTGTTGTTCTCGACCTGCACCCCGTTGAGTTCGATCGCGCGGATCAGCGCCGCGTGGCTCAGCGGCACGCGGCCCTTCTGCCAGGCGAAGCCGAGCATCAGCGGGTTGGTGTAGAGCGAGTCGCCCACCAGTTGCACCGCGAGCTGGTCGGCGTCGACCGTGCCCACGTTCGCGCCCGCCGCGGCGTGCACCGCCGCGTCGCAGTTGCCGGCCGGGAACTGCCAGTCGGGGTTCTTCACGAAAGCCGCGGTCGGTGCGCCGTGCGTGTTCATCGCGATGTAGGTGCGGCCTTCACGCACCGTCACCAGCGTGGCCTTGTTCGCGCTGACGATCGGGTCGCAGCCGATGATGAGGTCGGCCTCGGCCGTGCCGACCTTGGTGGTGTTGATCGCGTCCATGCGGTTGGCGATCTGGATGTGGCTCCAGGTCGCGCCACCCTTTTGCGCCAGGCCGGCCGAGTCTTGCGTGACCACGCCTTTGCCTTCGAGGTGCGCGGCCATGCCGAGCAACTGGCCGATCGTGATCACGCCGGTGCCGCCGACGCCGGCGACGACGATGCCCCAGGGCGTTTCGGCCAGCGGCAATGACGGCTCGGGCAGCGCTGGCAGCGTGAACGGGTTCGGCCGTTCGGTCTTCGCTTTCTTGGCGCTCTTCATCTGCCCGCCTTCGACGGTCACGAAGCTCGGGCAGAAGCCCTTCACGCAGGAATAGTCCTTGTTGCAGGTGTTCTGGTTGATGCGGCGCTTGCGGCCGAACTCGGTCTCGACCGGCTCGACCGACAGGCAATTCGACTGCACCGAGCAGTCGCCGCAGCCTTCGCAGACCAGTTCGTTGATGACGACGGTCTTGTCGGGCGTCGCGAGCTTGCCGCGCTTGCGGCGGCGGCGCTTCTCGGTCGCGCAGGTCTGGTCGTAGATGATGACGGTGCAGCCTTCGATCTCGCGCAGCTGTTTCTGGATGGCGTCGAGCTCGTCGCGGTGGTGCACCGTGACGCCGTTCGCCAGACGCGCCTTCACGCCGCTGTCTTCGTACTTCTCGGGCTCGTCGGTCACCACGACGATCTTGACCGCGCCTTCGGCGTCGAGCTCGCGGCTCATCTCGGGCACCTTCAGCGTGCCGTCGATCGGCTGGCCGCCGGTCATCGCGACCGCGTCGTTGAAGAGGATCTTGTACGTGATGTTGACTTTGGCCGCGATGCTCTGCCGCACCGCCAGCAAGCCCGAGTGGTAGTAGGTGCCGTCGCCCAGGTTCGAGAACACGTGCTTGTCGGTCGTGAACGGCGCCTGGCCGATCCAAGACACGCCTTCGCCGCCCATCTGGCTGAAGGTGACGGTGCTGCGGTCCATCCACACCGCCATGTAGTGGCAGCCGATGCCAGCCACGGCACGCGAGCCTTCGGGCACTTTGGTGCTGGTGTTGTGCGGGCAGCCGCTGCAGAAGAAGGGCGTGCGCTCGCCGGCGTCTGTGGCGCTGCCGACCGTCGTGACCGCCATGCTGCGTTCTTTCGCCTCGATCAGCGCGATGCGCGCGTCGAGCCGTGCCGCCGTGTCGGCGTCGACGCCGAGCTTCTTCAGCCGCTTGGCGATGGCCTTGGCGATGATCGCCGGCGTCAGGTCGGCCTGCGCGCGCAGCAGCCAGTTCTTGCTCGGGTTCGGCTGGCTCCATTCGCCGCCGCTCTCGTCGCCATCACCTTCGTCGAACTTGCCGAGAACGTTGGGGCGCACGTCGGCGCGCCAGTTGTAGAGCTCTTCCTTCAACTGGTATTCGATGACCTGGCGCTTTTCTTCGACGACCAGAATTTCCTGCAGGCCCTGCGCGAAATCGCGCGTGATCGTGGCTTCGAGTGGCCACACCACGTTGACCTTGTGCAGGCGGATGCCGAGGTGGCGGCACACCTCGTCGTTCAGGCCCAGGTCGTGCAGCGCCTGGCGCGTGTCGTTGTAGGCTTTGCCGCTGGCGATGATGCCGAAGCGGTCCTTCGGGCCTTCGATCACGTTGTGGTTGAGCTTGTTGGCACGCACGTAGGCGAGAGCGGCGTACCACTTGTGGTCCATCAGTCGCGCTTCTTGTTCGAGCGGCGCGTCGGGCCAGCGGATGTGCAGGCCGCCTTCGGGCATCGGGAAGTCGCTCGGGATCACGATGTCGACGCGGTCGGGGTCGACGAACACGCTGCTCGACGATTCGACGATCTCCTGGATCGTCTTCATGCCCGACCACACGCCGGCGAAGCGGCTCATCGCGATCGCGTGCAGGCCCATGTCCAGGATGTCTTGCACGCCGCTCGGGAAGAACACCGGCGAGCCGCAGGCCTTGAAGATGTGGTCGCTCTGGTGCGCAGCGGTGCTGCTCTTCGCGATGTGGTCGTCGCCCGCCAGCGCGATCACGCCGCCGTGCTTCGAGGTGCCGGCCATGTTGGCGTGCTTGAACACGTCGGAGCAGCGGTCGACGCCCGGGCCCTTGCCGTACCAGATGCCGAACACGCCGTCGAACTTCTTGCTCTGCGGGTACAGGTCGAGTTGCTGCGAGCCCCACACGGCGGTGGCGGCGAGCTCTTCGTTCACGCCGGGTTGGAACACGATGTTCTGCGCCCCGAGGTGCTTCTTGGCCTGCCACAGGGCCTGGTCGTAGCCGCCCAGCGGCGAGCCGCGGTAACCACTGATGAAACCGCCGGTGTTCAGGCCGTTCATCGCGTCACGCTTCTTCTGCAGCATCGGCAGGCGCACCAGCGCTTGTGTGCCGCTCATGAACGCACGGCCGTGTTCGAGCGAGTACTTGTCGTCGAGCGTGACGTTTTCCAGGGCCTTGCGGATCGACTCGGGCAGCGGTGCGTTCATCGGCGGTTTCTCCAGAGGGGACAAGAAGGCGCGGTTCCGGCTCGTGACCATCGCGCGCAGGGCCACAGTTTAGGGAAACGTCGGCATCAAGTCTTTTCTTTGTTTGCCTCGATTCCGCGTCTTGCAGCAATAATCTTGCGCAAAATATGTCAACGGAGAAGAAATGGCGCTCAAGAAGCCGGCTTCAGTGAAAACCCCTGTTCGTGGTGCAGCCCTCGCCGCGAGCGCCGATACCGGCAGCGGCGAGCCGCACGGCAACGAGCTCGACCGCTACGACATCGCGTTGCTGCACGAGCTGCAGCGCGACGCGCGCCTGTCGAACACCGAGCTGGCCGCACGCATCGGCCTGTCGGCCGCGCCGACCTGGCGGCGCGTGAAGTGGCTCGAAGACCAGGGTTTCATCACCGGCTACCGAGCCGAGATCGACCGCCGCAAGATCGGCCTGGGCGTGCTCGCCTTCGTGCGCGTGGATGCCGACCGCAACACCGCCACCGCCACGCGCCAGCTCGAAGAAGCGATCAGGCGCATCCCTGACGTGATCGCCTGCCACTACATCTCGGGCTCGGGCACCTTCGAGCTCGAAGTGATGGCGACCGACCTCGACGCGTTCTCGAAGTTCGCGCAAGGCACTTTGCTGAACCTGCCGCACGTGAAAGACCTGCACACCAGCTTTTCGCTCGGTGAAGTCAAGGCCGGCGGCGCCCTGCCGCTCGGGCACCTGCGCGCCAGCGCGCGCTGAAACGGGCCGCCCATGCCACGCCTCTTCGACCGCGCACCCTGGCGCCGCATCCCTTCGTTCCTGCGCCACGTCGGCCCCGGTGTCGTGACCGGCGCAGCCGACGACGACCCTTCCGGCATCGCCACCTACACCCAGGCCGGCGCGCAGTTCGGCACCGGCGTGTTGTGGACGGTGTTCCTCACGCTGCCTTTCATGATCGGCATCCAGCTCGTCAGCGCGCGCATCGGGCGGCAGTCGGGGCGCGGCATCGCGGCCAACCTGCGGCTGCACACGCCGCGGCTGTTCCTGTATTTCATCGTCGCGCTGCTGCTGGTGGCCAACACCATCAACATCGCGGCCGACATCTCCGCCATGGGCGAAGCGCTGCAGCTCGTGGTGGGGGGTGGCGAGCACTTCCATGCGGTCGTGTTCGGCGTGCTCACGCTGCAGCTGCAGGTGTTCGTGCCGTACCGGCGGCTGGCGCCGATCCTGAAATGGCTCACGCTGGCGCTCTTCGTCTACGTGGCAGCAGCGTTCACGGTGGCCATTCCGTGGGCGCAGGTGCTGCACGATCTGGTGGTGCCACGCATCGTGCCGAGCTCGGCCTTCTGGATGATGATCGTCGCGATCCTCGGCACCACCATTTCGCCTTACCTGTTCTTCTGGCAGGCTTCGCAAGAGGTCGAAGAGATGCGCCTGCAGGGCCTCAGCGCCGGCGGCGAGAGCGCCCACACCTTGCGCGTGGCCAAGCGGCGCATGCGGCTCGACACCGTCGTCGGCATGGTCTTCTCGAACGGCGTGGCCTTCTTCGTGATGCTGATGGGCGCGGTGGTGCTGCACGCCGGTGGCGTGACCGACGTGACCAGCGCCGCGCAGGCTGCGCAGGCGCTGCGCCCGCTGGCCGGTGACTTCGCCTTCCTGCTGTTTTCGTTCGGCATCATCGCCACCGGCCTGCTCGCGGTGCCGGTGCTGGCGTCGTCGGCGGCCTATGCGGTGGCCGAGGCCTTCGGCTGGCCCGAAGGGCTCGAACGTCATTGGCGAGAAGCCAAGGGCTTCTACGCGATCATCGGCATCGCCACGATCGTCGGCACCGGCCTGGACTTCACGCCCGTCGACCCGATGAAGGCGCTCTACTGGAGCGCGGTGATCAACGGCGTGGTCGCTGTGCCGATCATGGTGGCGATGATGCTGCTCGCTGCCAAGCCCGCCGTGATGGGCCCGCTGCCGGTGCGCCGCAAGACCCGCTTTCTCGGCTGGGGAGCGGTCGCGCTGATGTTGATTGCGGTGCTGATGATGGGGCGCGATCTGCTGGGCTGAACGGGCGGCGCGGCGAGTGGCACGCGCTTTGCGGTAGGCCCATGGCCACCGTTTCGCCCCGAGGGCCGCATGCACCCCGTCCCGACCCTGTCAACGCCGCCATCGTTCGCCACCCCGGGCGCCGCGAGCCCCGGCGGCGACGCGGGCGAAGCCTGGTCGCAGCGCCTGCGACTGCTGCTCGAATCGACCGGCGAGGGCATCTTCGGCATCGACCTCGACGGCCGCTGCACCTTTATCAACCGGGCCGGCGCGCAGACGCTCGGCTGGCGCACCGAACAGGTGCTGGGGCAGAACATGCACTGCCTCATTCACCACACCCACGGCGACGGCAGCGCCTACCCGGAAGCCGACTGCCCGATCTTCAACGCCTTTCGCCAGGGCCTGCCCTGCCGCATCGACAGCGAGGTGCTGTGGCGCGCCGATGGTTCGTCGTTCAGCGCCGAGTACTCGTCGTACCCGATCCTCGACAAAGGCGTGGTGCAGGGCGCGGTCGCCACCTTCGTCGACATCACCGAGCGCAAGCGCAGCGAAGAGCTGCTGCGCCAGGCGCACGACGAACTGGAGCAGCGCGTGCAGGTGCGCACGGCTGAGCTGTCGCGTGCACTCGAACAACTGCGCGACCTGTCGGCCTATTCAGAAACCGTGCGCGAAGACGAGCGCACGCGCATCGCGCGCGACATCCACGACGAGCTGGGGTCCTTGCTCGTGGCCTTGAAGATGGACGTGAACTGGCTGGAAAAGCGCGTCGAAGACAGGCCGGCGCTCGAAGACAAGTGCCAGGGCATGGGCCGCTTGATCGACGCGGCGGTCGACAACCTCGGCCGCATCATCACCGACCTGCGGCCGAGCATCCTCGACCACCAGGGCCTGTGGGCCGCGCTCGAGTGGCAGGCCCAAGAGTTCGTCGAAGCCGCCGAGTTGCGCCACGAGGTGCAGGTGCACGTGTCGGCCGGCGTGCAGCCACCGGCCGGCGTGCAAGGCGAACGCTGGGCGATCGCGGTGTTCCGCATCTTCCAGGAGATGCTCAGCAACGTGGCGCGGCACGCCAAGGCGGGTGCGGTGCAGATCCGCCTGTATGTCGACGGACCGCCCGAGCCGGTGTTGCACCTCGAGCTGCGTGACGACGGCCAGGGCGCCGAGCGCGAAGCCTTCGCCCACCCGCAGAGCTACGGCGTGATGGGCATGCGCGAGCGGGCTGGCCACTTCGGCGGCACGCTGATGATCGACAGCGTGCCCGGGCACGGCACGCTGGTGCGGCTCACGATGCCGCTGCCCGGGGAAACAGCCGGCGGGCCGAGCGCCGGGCCGCCCCAAGCCGGCCCGCATCCCCTCGGTGGATCGGCGAACGTACTCGTTCGACGAGGGGCCCCATCATGATGATCAGCGTGCTGATCTGCGACGACCACCTGATCGTGCGCCAGGGCATCAAGCAGATCCTCGCCGACGCCGAAGACATCGTTCTCGCCGGCGAAGCCGAAGACGGGCCGCAAGCGCTGCAGCGCGTGCGCCTCGGCGGCATCGACGTGGTGCTGATGGACATCGCGATGCCCTACCGCGACGGGCTCGACGTGTTGCGCCAGCTCAAGAGCGAGTTTCCGAAGGTGCCGGTCTTGATGCTCAGCACCTACCCCGACAAGCAGTACGCGGTGCGCAGCCTGAAGCTCGGCGCCGCCGGCTACCTGAACAAGAGCGCCGACTCGCAGCAGATGACGAGCGCGATCCGCAAGGTCGCGGCCGGCGGCCTGTTCATCACGCCGACGGTGGCCGAGCACCTGGCCAGCAGCATCGGCGCCGGCCAGGCCAAGGCGGTGGAAGCACCGCTGCACGAACGCCTGTCGCACCGCGAGTACCAGGTGTTCCGACTGCTCGCGACCGGCCGCACCGTGAGCGAGATCGCCGAGCAGCTCGTGCTGTCGAGCAACACCGTCAGCACCTACCGCGCGCGCGTGCTCGAAAAAACCGGCGCGCGCAACGACGTCGAACTGGCCCTGTACGCGGTGCGCGTGGACGTGATGCCGGTTTGACTTCGTGCGGTTTGTAGTGCCAGCCCTACACCCGAAAGCCGCCGGCGACGATGGCGCAGCGTTTGCCCGATCCCTATCGTTCTCATCATTGCAAGGAGTTCATTCATGAGCCGCTTCGACCCCTACGACGCCGACCGCCCGCTGATGCTGAAGTGCGGCTGCGGTGGTGACCACGCACCGACGCAGCAGGGTGCTGAAGCGCCGGCCGAAAACGAAGAGAGTTTCTCGCGCGGATTCATCGAAGCGACGCTCGTGAAGGCGCTGCTCCCGAGCGAGCCGCTGCGGCGGCGTTTCCTGCAGGCGGTGGGTGCCACGACGGCGCGCGCCGCCATCGCGTCGCTGTTGCCGATGGGTGCGCTCGAAGCGATGGCGCAGGACAAAGGGTCGCTCGAAAAGCGTGACCTGAAAGTCGGCTTCATCGCCATCACCTGCGCCACGCCGCTGATCATGGCCGACCCTTTGGGCTTCTACAAAAAAGAGGGCCTGAACGTCCAGCTCAACAAGACGGCGGGCTGGGCGCTGATCCGCGACAAGATGCTCAACAAGGAGCACGACGCGTCGCACTTCCTGTCGCCTATGCCGCTGGCCATCAGCATGGGCCTGGGCTCGGTGGCGCAGCCGATGCGCGTGGCCACGGTGCAGAACATCAACGGTCAGGCGATCACGCTCGCGCTCAAGCACAAGAACAACCGCGACCCGAAGAACTGGAAGGGCTTCAAGTTCGCCATTCCCTTCGAGTACTCGATGCACAACTTCCTGTTGCGCTATTACCTGGCCGAAGCCGGGCTCAACCCCGACACCGACGTGCAACTGCGTGTGGTGCCGCCGCCCGAGATGGTGGCCAACCTGCGTGCCGGCAACATCGACGGCTTCTTGGGGCCTGACCCGTTCAACCAGCGTGCGGTGTTCGACGAGATCGGCTTCATCCACATCCTGTCGAAAGACATCTGGGACGGCCACCCGTGCTGCGCTTTCGGCGTGAGCGAAGAGTTCGTCAAGCAGAACCCCAACACCTTCGCTGCCTTGTACCGCTCGGTGCTCAGCGCCGCCGCGATGGCGCGCGACCCGAAGAACCGCGAGCTCATCGCCAAGGTGATTGCGCCCACCGCCTACCTGAACCAGCCCGAGACGGTGTTGAACCAGGTGCTCTCGGGCAAGTTCGCCGACGGCCTGGGCGGTGTGAAGAACGTGCCCGACCGCACCGACTTCGACCCCGTGCCCTGGCAGAGCATGGCGGTGTGGATGCTGACGCAGATGAAACGCTGGGGCTACATCAAGGGCGACGTGAACTACAAGCAGATCGCCGAACAGGTGTTCCTGCTGACCGACGCGAAGAAGCAGATGAAGCTGCTCGACCAGAAGGTGCCCGAGGGCGCCTACCGCAAGTACAAGGTCATGGGCAAGGAGTTCGACCCGGCGCAGGCCGACGCCTACGCCAAGGGCTTCGCGATCAACAAGCTGGGGTGATGCGCGTGAACGCACAACGCAAGCTGTCGCTGCAGTCGGGGCTGGTCTCGGTCCTGATCCTGCTCGCGGCCCTCGCGGCCTGGCACGTGGCCACGCTGCCCACGGGCGGTGCGGCGGCAGCGGCCAGCACGCTCACGGCCGAGCAGATCGAGTACCAGAAGCTGCTCGGCAAGGACCCGGCCGCCGACACGAAGAAGACCACCGGGTTCCCGACGCTCGCGCAGATGGGTGCCACGGTGGTCAAGAACCTCGCCGACCCGTTCTACGACAACGGTCCGAACGACAAGGGCATCGCGATCCAGCTTGGCCATTCCTTGCTGCGGGTCGGCCTGGGCTTCGGCCTCGCGGCATTGCTGGCGATCCCGCTCGGCTTCCTGATCGGCATGAGCCCGATGTTGTACCGCGCGCTCGACCCGTTCATCCAGGTCCTGAAGCCGATCTCGCCGCTGGCTTGGATGCCACTCGCGCTCTACACGATCAAGGACTCGTCGATCTCGGGCATCTTCGTGATCTTCATCTGCTCGGTCTGGCCGATGCTGATCAACACCGCGTTCGGCGTGGCCGGTGTGCGGCGCGAGTGGCTCAATGTGGCGAAGACGCTCGAGGTCTCGCGCCTGCGCCTCGCGTTCGAGGTGATCCTGCCCGCCGCCGCACCCACCATCCTGACCGGCATGCGCATCAGCATGGGCATCGCCTGGCTCGTGATCGTGGCGGCCGAGATGCTGGTGGGTGGCACCGGCATCGGCTACTTCGTGTGGAACGAGTGGAACAACCTGTCGCTGACCAACGTGATCTTCGCGATCCTGATGATCGGCATCGTCGGCATGCTGCTCGACCTGTTGTTCGCGCGGGCGCAGAAAGCGATTGCGTATGTCGAGTGACGTGGCCGCAAAAGCCAAGCCCTTCCTGCAGATCGAAGGCCTGGCGAAGACCTACGCCGGCTCCAGCGAGCCGGTGTTCGACAGCGTCAATTTCGGCATCGAACGCGGTGAGTTCGTCTGCATCATCGGCCACTCGGGCTGTGGCAAGACGACGATCCTGAACGTGCTGGCGGGGCTCGAAGCAGCCAGCAGCGGCCACGTCTTCATGGACGGCCGCGAAGTGGCCGGCCCGAGCCTGGAGCGCGGTGTCGTGTTCCAGGGCCATGCGCTGATGCCGTGGCTCAGCGTGCGCCGCAACATCGCGTTCGCGGTGCGCAGCAAGTGGCCCGACTGGAGCACCGCGCAGGTCGACGCGCATGTCGAGAAATACGTCGAGCTCGTCGGCCTGAGCGCGGCCATCGACAAGAAGCCTTCGGCCTTGTCGGGCGGCATGAAACAACGTGTGGGCATCGCGCGCGCGTTCGCCATCGAGCCGAAGATGCTGCTGCTCGACGAACCCTTCGGCGCACTCGACGCGCTGACCCGCGGCACGATCCAGGACGAGCTGCTGCGCATCTGCGCGCAGACGCACCAGACCGTCTTCATGATCACGCACGACGTGGACGAGTCGATCCTGCTGGCCGACAAGATCCTGCTCATGAGCAACGGGCCGCAGGCGCGCGTGGCCGAGATCGTGCGCAACACCATGCCACGAGACCGGCAACGCGCCACGCTGCACCACGACCCGCAGTACTACCGCATCCGCAACCACCTGGTCGACTTTCTGGTCGCGCGCTCGAAAGACCTGTCGCACGGCAAGGCCCCGGCCACCCCCAAGGTGGTCGAGCCGGGGCTGGCGAAAGACGACCCCGAGCCTTCGCCGGGCGCCGACAACGTCATCCAGTTCAAGGACCGTGTGGCATGAACACCGAAGCCCGCCCGCCGCTGCCGCCTTTCACGCACGAGACCGCGTTCATCAAGGTGCAGAAGGCCGAAGACGCCTGGAACAGCCGCGACCCCGATCGCTGCGCGGCAGCCTACACGGTCGATTCCGTGTGGCGCAACCGCAGCGAATTCTTCAGTGGGCGCGATGCCATTCGCCACTTCCTGGCGCGCAAGTGGGAAAAGGAACTCGACTACCGCCTGAAGAAGGAACTGTGGGCCTTCACTGGCAACCGCATTTCTGTGCGCTTCGAGTACGAGTGGCACGACGGGCGCGGCGACTGGTTCCGCTCGCACGGCAACGAGCAGTGGGAGTTCGACGAACACGGGCTGATGCGCCGGCGCGAAGCCAGCATCAACGACGTGGCCATCACCGAGGCCGAGCGCAAGTTCCGCTGGGCCCGAAGCTGAACCCCTTCATCACACCAACGAACGGAGCAAGCAAGCATGAACCGCAACGACGTCACCGAAATGATCATCGAGGCCAAGGTCAAGAAGGGCCTGAAGTGGGAAGACGTGGCGAAGAAAGTCGGCCTCAGCAAGGAATGGGTGACCGCCGGCTGCCTGGGGCAGATGACCTTCGATGCGAAGCAGGCGAAGACCATCGCCAAGACCTTCGGGCTGCCGGCAGAAGCCGAGAAATGGCTGCAGGTCGTGCCCTACAAGGGCTCGCTGCCCACCAGCGTGCCGACCGATCCGCTGGTCTACCGGTTCTACGAACTGGTCAGCGTGTACGGCACCACGTTCAAGGAACTGATCCACGAAGAATTCGGTGACGGGATCATGAGCGCCATCGACTTCAAGATGGACCTGAAGCGTGAGGCCGACCCGAAGGGCGACCGGGTCAGCATCGTGATGTCGGGCAAGTTCCTGCCGTACAAGACTTATTAGACCGGACACGCTGTCGCGTGCCGGTCTGATTCGCCGCGTTCGAACGTCATGGCGCGAGGCGCCTTGACGTTCAACTTGGCGGGGTGACTGCGGTCAGCTTTCAGCCGGGAAGCTTGGCGGCCAGCAGGTCGATCTTTTCGATGACGGGCGGTGTGGCCAACAAGGCTGCGGCGTTGGCCATCAGGGCCGCGGCGATCGGGCCGGTGAGGTGGGCCTGGCGGCCGGTTTCGTCGGCAAAGGCGTCGAACACGCCGAAAGTCGAAGGGCCGAACTTCAGGGCGAACCACGCCGTCGTGCCGGCTTCGGCATTGGCCAGCGGCAGCGCGCCGGCCAGAAAGTCGGCGACGGCGGCTTCCTTGCCGGGTTGGGCTTCGAGGCGAACGAACAGTGCGAGCTTGACCATGGTGTGTGCCTTTCGGTGAACGGTTGCGAGGACTGCAGTCTGGTTCGGCGAGCCCATTTCGGCGAGTGGCAAGAGTGACATCCTTGATATCATTCCTGCCATGCGACTCCATCTGCTCGTGCTCGATGGCGTGTTCGATCTGGGCCTCGCTGCGCTGACCGACACGCTGACCACCGCGAACGAACTCGCGGCCACGCTGCCCGACGCGCCCGCGCCGATCGAACTCACGCTCGTGGGCGCGCGCCAGCGTGTGCGCACCGCACAGGGCCTGAGCGTGCCGGTGCGGCCGCTGGCCAGCGTGGCGCGGCCCGACGTGGTGCTGGTGCCGGCGCTCGGCGCCAAGATGCCCGACACGCTCGCGGCGCGCCTCGCCCTCGCCGATGTGGCCGACGCCCTGCGCGCCCTGCAGCGCTGGGCGCATGCCGGGGCGACGCTGGGCGCGGCCTGCACCGGCACCTTCCTGCTCGCCGAGAGCGCGTTGCTCGACGGCCAGCGCGCCACCACCTCGTGGTGGCTGGCGCCGATGTTCCGCCAGCGCTACCCGCAGGTTCATCTCGACGAGTCGCGCATGCTCGTGAACTCGGCCGGGTTCACGACCGCGGGTGCGGCCATGGCGCACCTCGACCTGGCGCTCAGCGTGGTGCGCGGCCGCAGCCCGGCGCTGGCCGCGTTGGCCGCGCGTTACCTCCTGGTCGAAGCGCGGGGCTCACAGGCCGGGTTCGTGATCCCCGATCACCTCGCGCACGCCGACCCGGTCGTCGAGCGCTTCGAAGGGTGGGCGCGCCAGCGTCTGGCCAGCGGCTTTTCACTCGCCGACGCCGCACGTTCGGTCGGCGCCAGCGAGCGCACGCTGGCGCGCCGCCTGCAGAACGTGCTGGGCAAGACGCCGCTCTCTTACTTTCAGGACCTGCGCGTCGAACGCGCCGTGCACTTGCTGCAGACCAGCGCCGACAGCGTCGACCAGATCGCCACCCAGATCGGCTACGCCGACGGCGTGACGCTGCGCAGCCTGCTGCGCCGCAAGCTCGGGCGTGGTGTGCGCGAGCTGCGTGCACGCAACTGAACGCACAAGCACCTGCGCGCCCGGGGCTGGAAGAAGCCTGGGTTCCAGATCTGCGGTGAGGTGGCCGGTCGGGCGGCTTGACGCAGATCAAGCTCGGGTCGACGAGGCTTCAAGGGCCGGGGCGCCCCGGCCGATAGCCAGGAAACACGCCCGGCCCGTCGCCTCCGACGGATCGGCCACGCGCCATGTTTCCGGAGCCCGCCATGCGCAACAACCAGCCCGTCACCCAACGCGAATACGAGATCCCCGACGGCGCCACGCTCATGTCGACGACCGACACGCAGAGCCACATCACCTACGCGAATGCGGCCTTCAGTGCGGTCAGCGGATACAGCCTCGAAGACATCCACGGCCAGCCGCACAACCTGGTGCGCCACCCCGACATGCCGGTCGAAGCCTTCGCCGACATGTGGGCCACGCTCAAGGGCGGCGAACCCTGGACGGCGCTGGTGAAGAACCGGCGCGTAAACGGCGACCACTACTGGGTGCGGGCCAACGCCACACCGCTGGTGCGCAACGGCCAGGCCACCGGCTACATGTCGGTGCGCACCAAGCCCACCCGCGATGAAGTCGCGGCCGCCGACGACTTGTACCGCCAGTTTCGCGAGGGCACGGTCGGCCAGCGCAAGTTCCACAAGGGCCTGATCGTGCGCACCGGCCTGATGGGCTGGACGTCGATCGCCCAGACCCTACCGGCGCGCTGGCGCATCCGCTCGGCGCTGGCCGCGCTGGTGCCGGCGGTGGTGCTCGGAGCGTGGGGCGTGGGTGTCACGGCCGGCGCCGCGCTCGGCGGGCTGGCCGGCGTGGTGGCCGGGGCTTCGCTGCTGGCCTCGCTGTGGCTCGAAGCGCAGATCTCGCGGCCGCTCGAGCAGGTGCGCGAGCAGGCCTTGCGGCTGGCCTCGGGCGACAGCCAGATGGCGATGCAGATGGACCGTGTCGACGAGATCGGCATCATTCTGCGCACGGTCGGCCAGCTGGGCCTGATGTTCCGCTGGATCATCGACGACGTGAGCAGCCAGGTCGTCAATGTGCAGACCGCCACTGCCGAAATCGCGCAGGGCAACAACGACCTGAGCGCGCGCACCGAGCAGGCCGCGGCCAGCGTGCAGGAAACGGCCTCGTCGATGGAGCAGATGACCGCGACGGTGAAGAACAACGCCGACACCGCCAGCCAGGCCACCGCGCTCTCGGGTTCGGCGAGCAGCGCCGCGGCCGAGGGCGGGCGCGCCGTCTCGCACGTGGTGAACACCATGAACGAGATCACCCACAGCTCGAAGAAGATCGCCGACATCATCGGCGTGATCGACAGCATCGCGTTCCAGACCAACATCCTGGCGCTCAATGCCGCGGTCGAGGCGGCCCGTGCCGGCGAACAGGGCCGGGGCTTCGCGGTCGTGGCGAGCGAAGTGCGCAGCCTGGCGCAGCGCAGCGCAGAAGCCGCGAAGGAGATCAAGACCCTGATCGGGGCGAGCGTTGAAAAGGTCGAGGCCGGCTCACGCCAGGTCGACGATGCCGGCAAGACCATGGACGAGATCGTGGCGCAGGTCAAACGGGTCTCGGACCTGATCGCCGAGATCGGCTCGGCCACGATCGAACAAAGCGCCGGTATCACCCAGGTCGGGCAGGCCATCGGCCACCTCGACGAGATCACGCAGCAGAATGCGGCGCTGGTCGAACAGAGCGCCGCGGCGTCTGAAAGCCTGAAACAGCAGGCCACTCGCCTCGTCGAGGCGGTGGGTGTGTTCCGCTAGACCGTGAACGGGCGCGACCCGGTCTTCACCCGCACCGGCGGCCGCCGGTTGGCATAGGGCAAGACGGCGGCGCCGGTCACGTGGCCGGCGATCAGCCTCGCCTGCCGGCCGATCGGCTCGATGAAACGCAGCGCCTGCCCGTCGATGCTGATGCAGTCGCCGAGCGCATGGATGTTGGGCACCCTGGTGCGCAGCGTGAGCGCGTCGACAGCGATGCCGTTGTTCCACTCCAGGCCGGCGCTGTGCGCGAGCCGGCCGGGCGTCTGCAGGCCGGTGGCGGCGATCACGTGCTCGGCGTCGAAGCCTTGGCCGTCTTCGGTGCGAACGCAGCAGATGGCGCCGTTCTTCTCGACGCCGGCGATCTGCACACCGCCCACGAAACGCAGCGGCAGGCCTTGCCACGTGTCGAGCAGCGCTTGCGATTCGGCTTTGCCGAGCAGATTGCCGAGTGGCAAGGCGTTCACGTCGAGCAGCGTGACCGGGTGGCCGGCGAGCGCCAGGTCGTTCGCGAGTTCGCAGCCCACCAGGCCGGCACCGGCGACCAGCACACGCTGCGGTGCCGCGGCTCTTGGCTCGCCGAGCCTTTCGCGAAACGCCCGGTAAGCGTCGAGGTGGTTGACGCGCCAGCACAGCGCGGCCGGCAGTTGCGGCAGGTCGCGTGGTTCGGCGCCATGCGCCAGCACGAGGTGGCGGTAGCGCAGGGTGCCGCGCGTGGTGCGCAGCGTATGGCACGGCGCATTCACGCTGACCGCGTGGGTGCGCGGCAACAGGCGCACGTTCAGGCGCTGCGCTGCCGATGCGGCCGGTTCTTTCACCAGTGCCGACAAGGCCATGCCTTTGGCGAGCGCCACCGACAACAAAGGCTTGTCGTAGACCGACGCATCACAGGCCGCCACCAGCGTGATCGGCAGATCGGCGTCACGCTCGCGCAAGGCCTGCACCATCTGCCAGCCGGCGCGGCCGGCGCCGACGACCACCACGCCGGCGTCGTTGCGCTTGCCGGCTGTCTGGCGCGGGGCCGTGGTGCGGCGCTCGATGGCAGACGCTTCATAGGGCTCGAAGTCGGCCTTGGTCACCCCGCACAGCGGGCAGGCCCAGTCGTCGGGGATGTCGTCGAAGCGCGTGCCTGGCGCGAGGCCGCTGTCGGCATCACCCTTGGCTTCGTCGTAGATCAGGCCGCAAGCGCGGCAGATGAAACAACGAAAGGCAGCTTCGACCACCAGAGCGAGCGTCATGCCGGCATCTCGGCGGCGCTGAGCCGCGCGATCTCCTTGCGCAGGTGCTTGATCGCCGGCGTGACGATCGCGACGAAGTGCGACTCGCGCACCCGCCGCTGCACCGCCGAGCTCATCAGGTAACCGCGCGCGCCCTGGTGCAGCAGGGCCGATTGCGCGGCGCGCAGCGACAGCTCGCTGGCATGGGCGCGGGTGTCGAGCACGTCGATCAGGAATTCCTTGTGGTTCGCATACGGCGTGCGCGCGAGCCGCATCGTGCGCTCGGTGAGCGCATCGAGCTCGGCCTGCAAGTCGTCGGGCCGGTCTTCGAGAAACTCGTTCACGTGGCCGAGCTGGCGCTCCACCTGCCACATCGAATCGATCGCGCCCTGCGTCACGCCCAGGCCCATGCCGACCTGCAGCAGGATGAATGCGGCGCGGATGCGGCCGATGAACGGGCGCACCGGGTCGGCGATGAGCCGGTCGGCGGCGACGAAGTGGTCGGTCATGCGCACCGCGAAAGTGTTGGTGCCTTCCATCGCCGAGAACGAGGGGCAGTTGCGCAGCTCCACGCCTTGCCCGTTGCAGGGCACGATGAACATCACCTCGCGCGGCACGCCGTCGCCTTCGACCACGGCAACCGCGCCGAAGTAGTGGTCGGGCCCGAGGTTGCTGACCCACGGCAGGGCGCCGTTGACGATGAAGCCGCCGTCGACCTCGCGTGCCTTCAGCAGCAGCGTCTCGATGCCGGCGAAGGTCTTCATCGGGTTGCTCATGCCGGTGGCGCCCAGCGTGCGGCCTGACACGTGGTTCGCCAAAGCCGCGCCCGTCAACGCCGGGTTGCCCGACTGTTCCATGTACACGCCGCACACGTCGTGGCACCACACCATGAAGCCGGTGGCGCCGCAGACCCGCGAGACCTCGGTGATCACCTGGATCGCAGCGCCGAAGTCGGCGGCTTCGCCGTCCATCGCCATGTGGGCCTTGAACGCGCCGAGTTCGCCCAGGCGCTGCAGGATGCCTTTCGGGTAGATGCCACGCCGGTCGATGTCGTCGGCCAGTTCGGCCAGCGGGCCGTCGGCCAGCGCACGCACGGCCTGCAGCATCGACTCATGCGGTTTCGCGACCGGCGCGAAGCCCACGCTTTCCATCACGGCGGACATGGTGCTTCTTCTTTCAGGCCAGGTCGATCGCGAACGCGATCGGGTTGCGCATGCTGTTGGCCACTGGCGAGTACATGTTCGCGTGCTGCACGATCTCGTCGAGCACCTCGCGGCTCGCGTCACCTTCCACCGCCACCTTCACGCGGATCGCCTGGAAGCCCATCTCGGGCGGCAGCTTCGAGGCGCCGCCCGCGCCCCAGGCCGCCGGGTTGCCGATGTCGCCTTCGAGAAAAAGTTCGAGCTTGCTGAGCCGCACCTGCTTCCAGGTGGCGACTGCCGTGATGCCCACCGCCAGGCAACCCCCGAGCGCGCACAGCACGATCTCGCCGGGCGCGGGCGCGGTGTCTTGCCCGAACAGGTGCAGCGGTTCGTCGACGACGACGGGCGCGTGCTGGCCCACCATGCTCAGCGTGCGGTACTGGCCGTCGACGACGGTGTGGACCTTGTTCGTGCCACGCGAGGCCGGGTTGTTGCGGCCTTTCTCGGCGAAGGCCATCAGGCCGTCGCGGTCGATCGGGCGAAGGTAAGTCTTGACGGTGGTCACGGGTTCGATGACGGCAGACATGGTGGGTGGGCTTCCGTGGTCAGTAGTTCAGGCGGCCATCGCCAGCTTGGGTTGGGCCTCGGCGAACGGCAGGCCGGTCTCGATCGGCAGCGCCGGGTCACGTGACCATTCGTTCCACGAGCCGAAGTACATGCGCACGTCGCTGAAGCCGGCCTGCTTCAAGGCCAGAAAGGTGTTCGACGCGCGCGCGCCCTTGAAGCAATAGAGATAGACCGTGTCGTCGGTCGAGATGCCGGCGGTGGCCGCCTCGGCCTTCACCTCGTCGGGCGACTTGATCATCGGGCCCTGTGCCGAAGGTTTCATGAAGCGGTACCACTCGAGCCACTTCGCGCCGGGGATGCGGCCCTTGCGCGGCGCGTAGTCACGGCCGTAGGGCGAGGAGCTGTCGCCGATCCATTCGTCGATGTCGCGCACGTCGAGCAACACGGTGTCGGTGCCCAGGGCCGCGAGCATGTCGTCCTTGGTCAGCATCACGTCGGCCATCTTCAGGTCGGTGGGGAAGGTGGCGGGTGTCGGCACCACGGTCTCGGTCGAGGTGGCCAGGCCGCTCGCTTTCCAGGCCGAGTAGCCGCCGTTCAGCACCTTGATCTTCGGGTAGCCGAGCCAGGTCAGCAGGTAATAGCCGCGGCACGACTGGCCGTAGCCGCTGTTGAGCGCGTCTTCGTAGAACACCGCGGTCTCCTGGCCCGACAGGCCGACCGCACCGAAGTGCTGCGCGAACGTGCCTTTCAGTTCGGTCAGGCCTTCGGCGGTGGAGGTGGCGAGAAAGGTGAAGATCTCGCGCAGGTTCACGGCACCGGGAATGTGGCCGGCGAGGTAGGTGTCGGCGTCGCGCGTGTCGATCACGACGACGGGTTCGCTGTTCATCAGCGTGCCGAGTTCGGCGGGTGAAATCAGGACGGTGGCTGCGCTCATCAGGTTCTCCGGTGGGTGGGGGATGCCTGTCTTTTGCAATGCCTGTGCCACGCGGTCTTCGAGCGTGGGAATCGGCCACCAACCCGCATGGATGCTGGGTTTGCGGAAGATCAGCCGGTTTCTGAGGCGCGCGCTGGGTCGAACACATTGGCGACGAAATGTCGCCAATCTGTCGGTGCTTCAGGCCGGCGACCCGGTGCCCGAGAGCCGGCGCCAGCGGTAGCCGAACTGGCGTGGTGTCATGCCCAGCGACTGCGCCGCGCGCGACTGGTTGCCGCCGTGCAGGGCCAGCGCGAGCGCGAGCTCTTTCGCGCTGTGCGAATGCAGCTCGCGGTAGTCGCGCACCACAGGGTTCGAGGTGGCCGGTGCGGTGACCTGGGGCGCCGCTGTCGCCGCCGCGGCCGCCGGCAGAAAGCGCCGCGCCTCCGCCACCGAGATCACCGTGCCGTTGGCGAGCAGCACGATGCGCTCGATCACGTTCGCCAGCTCGCGGATGTTGCCCGGCCACGGGTGCGCCTCCAGCGCGTCGAGTGCTTCGGGCGACAAGTGCACGTTGCGCTGGTTGGCCTGGTTGGTGCGGTTCAGGAAGTGCAGCGCGATCGGGCGGATGTCTTCGCGCCTCTCGGCGAGCGAAGGCAGGCGGATCGGGATCACGTTGAGCCGGTAGTACAGGTCGCGCCTGAACAGGCCGCGTTCCACGTCGCCGGCCAGCTCGCGGTTGGTGGCCGCCACCAGCCGAACGTCGACCTTGGTTTCGCGTTGGCCGCCGAGCCGAACGATGCTGCCTTCTTGCAGCGTGCGCAGCAGCTTGGCTTGCATCTGCAAAGGCAGCTCGCCGATCTCGTCGAGAAAGATCGTGCCGCGGTCGGCCTGCTCGAACCAGCCGGCGCGTGCGGCCATGGCGCCGGTGAAGGCACCGCGCTCGTGGCCGAACAGTTCCGACTCGAACAGCGTCTCGGGAATGGCGGCGCAGTTCACCTTGATGAAAGGTGCGTCGCGCCGTTTGCTCGCGAGGTGCACGGCGCGGGCGAAGAGTTCCTTGCCGGTGCCCGACTCGCCGAGCAGCAGCACGCTCGCGGCGGCCTGCGACACACGCTCGAGCTCGCCCAGCGCCTTCAGCAGCGCGGGCGAGGTGCCGACGATGCCGTAGCGCGCGGCCGCCGATTCGAGCGCGCGGGTCAGCAGCGCGTTGCGCGCTTCGAGGGCGCGGGTCTTTTCTTCGACCAGCGAGCGCAGCTGCAGCAACTGGCCGGCCAGCGTGGCCAGGATCTTCAGCACCGCCACGTCGTCGTTCAGCAAGCGGTGGCGGCGGCGGATGCGGTGCACCCCCAGCACGCCGACCGTGCGCCGGTTCACCTCGATCGGCAGCGCGATGAAGGCCACCGTTTCCTGCGGCAGCTTCGAGCGCTCGACCGCGCGCGCCAGAAAGCGCGGCTCGGCGTCGATGTCCTGCACGATCATCGCCTGCCCGGTGGCGAGCACGGCGCCGGTGATGCCTTCGCCGGCGGCGTATCGCCCGCGTGCCATCTCGGCTTTCGTCAGCCCGTAAGCGAAGCGGATCGACGACGGGCCGGCCGGCGCCGGGGGCGCGCTGCCACCATCGGCCACGTCCACGCCGTCGGCGAGCACGACCCGGCCGCGGTTCAGGCCCAGCAGTTCCGAGAGCAGGTGCAGCATCTCGCGCAGCACCACCTCGGGCGCGAGGCTCTGGCCGACGAGGCGCATCACCTCGCTCATCAGCAGCAGTTCCTGGTCGCGCCAGGGCGGGTCGGCGCTGCTCGACGTGGCGTTGGCGATGGGCGTGGCGGGCATCGGCGAGACAGAGCAAAAAGCCCGCCAGCCTGCACGAAGTCGCCTCCCGATGGGCCATGCTTCCGGGCTGCATCTGCCGGCGCGTCGTCGGCCGACCCGCACTGCGATGCGGCCGGACTGGCCCGGGCTGCGCATGCGCGAAGCCTACTGGGTGCTGGCGATAACGATCCGATAACGTTCGCCGCCCTACAACGTGGGCACCGCCACATCAGTGGCATTGCACATGCGGTGATCACCATGATGAGAAACCTGTTGTCGATGCTGGCCAGCCTTCTGATCGTCCTGCTGGGGGCCTGTGGCGGAGGCGGCAGCAACGAAGCGAGCGCACCGCCTTCGGAGCCTGTTGTCGGCGTTGCCGGCGGCACGGTCAACGACGCCAGCGGGGCGCAGGTGACCGTGCCGGCAGGCGCCTTCAGCGCGCCCACCACGCTGCGGATCGCGATGGACTCGACGGGTGCACCCGCACTGCCGGCCGAACTGACCGCGGCCGGCAGCATGTATGTGGTGACGCCGCATGGCGGCAGCTTTCCGCAGCCTGCCGAGGTGCGCATTCCATTGCCCTCGATCGCGCTGCAACCCAACCAGGCTTTCATGCTGGCCAAGGCCGACCCGGGCGGCTCGTGGATGGTGCTGGGCAACACCCAGGCGCAGGGCAACATGCTCGTCGCCCAGGTGAACAGCTTTTCGTACTTCGTGGTCGTCGTCATCGATTACGCGCTGCCGCTGGTTCAGGCAGTGCCGTTTGCCGTGACCAGCAGCAGCTTGAACTGCCCGGGGCAGATCTGCACACGCCTGGTGGGCCCGGCAACGGCGGTCTATTCGGTGACGACCAACGGTGGCCAGTTGCCCAGCAGCTGCGTTCAGCCCAGCGTGTCGTTCGACGCGCTTCGGAGCGACGGCACACTGCGCATGCGTGAGTCAATTCCGCTTGCTGCAGGCACCAGCACCCATGTGGAAGTGGTGCAAGAACAAGGCAACTTTGGCGAGTACAGGCTGGTGGTGACGTTGCGCTGCAGCGGCCTGCCGCGTGGCTCGCTGGATAGCAGCGCGCTGGTCAAGCGCTTCTCGCCCCGGTACCCCAATGTGGTCGTGGAGAAGGCCCCCGCGCAGCTGGACGTGGTAGCGGGCCGTTCGGGCGTGCTGGACGTAGTGCTGTCGGGTGGCGCTGCCCGCCGTTCAGAAGGCACCGACTACTTTGCGCCGCCGACTTCCGTCGACCGAGCCGTGATGGACTGGCAGCGCAGCGACGATGATGGCCGTTCCTGGACCGTCGTCGCCCGTTCCTTCCAGCACGAAGCCGACCCCCAAATGGCGGGTTCGTTCGCAGAACTGTGGCGCTGGTGGGTGGTTCACCACGGTTTCGTTGCCAGCAACGCCGACCAGGGTGCGCTGATGCGGGTCGTGGCCTGCTACACGCCGCCCGACCTGCCCGCCCCGTCCTGCGTCACCGGCCCGTCCACGCGCCTGAATGTCATCCAGCAGGCGGCGCTGCCGGCTCTTGCGGACAGCCCGCGTGCTGTGCTGGTGCGCACCGGCCAGACGGCCAGCTTTTCGGCCACCGCCACCGGGGCGCCCGTACCCACGCTGCAATGGCAAACGCGTGACGCCAACAGCAGTGGCGCCTGGGCCGACGTCAGCAGCGGCACCGGCGCGGCCACGGGCAGCTACACCACGGGTTCGCTCAGCCTGGCCGACAACGGCCGCCAGTACCGCGTGGTCGCCAGCAACGCCGTGGGCACGGCGGAGAGTGCGCCGGTGACGGTCTCGGTGAGCGATCTGGACGTCGCGCCCACCGTGACCAGCCAGCCCGCCAGCCTGAGCGTCGCCACGGGCAGCGACGCAGCGCTCGCCGTCGCCGCGCGCGGCACCGAAGCACTGAGCTACCAGTGGCAGTTCAATGGCACGGCCATCGCCGGTGCCAACGCGCCGCTGCTGCGCCTGCCCGCGGTGGACGCCAGCAAAGCCGGCAGCTATACGGTGACGGTCAGCAACGCGGCCGGCAGCATCACCAGCAACCCGGCCACCCTGACGGTCACGCCGGGCGCCGCCGCGGCGCTGGCGCCGAGCATCGTGAATCAGCCGATGTCGGTGCTGGTCAACGCTGGCAATACAGCCACGTTCGCGGTCGGCGTGGCGGGCACCGCCCCCTTCGGCTACCAGTGGCTGAAGAACGGGCAGGCCATTGCAGGCGCCACCGCGGCCTTCTACAGCCTGCCGGCTGCCGCAGTCGGTGATAGCGCCACCTACGCCGTGCGCGTGAGCAATGCCGTGACTACCGTCACCAGCGCCGACGTGACGCTGACCGTGAACGCCAGCGCGCAACCGGCCGCTGTCGCCATCACGACGCAGCCGGCGCCGCAGGTGCAGCCGGCCGGCGGCAGCGCCACTTTCGCGGTGGCCGCCACGGGCAGTGGGCCGCTCACCTACCAGTGGTCGAAAGACGGCCAGCCGCTGGCCGGGCAGACCACGGCGGTGCTCACGATCTCAGCCGTCAACGGCAGCGACGCCGGCAGCTATAGCGTGGCAGTGAGCAATGCGCTCGGAACAGTGGCCAGCGACGCCGCTGTGCTCACATTGCTCGGCATGCCTGCCATCACCGCGCAGCCCCAGGCAGTGGCGCAGACGGAGGGCGGCACCGCCACCTTCTCGGTCGCGGCCAGTGGCCAGGGCTTGCGCTACTTGTGGTTGCGCAATGGCGTTCCGGCGGCTGGTGGAACGGCCGCGCAACTGGTCACGCCGGCATTGACGCAAGGCGACAGCGGCGCGGTCTACAGCGTGATCGTGTTCAACGCGGCTGGCGGGGTCGTGAGCAACATGGCCGTGTTGACCGTGGACCCCGCGCCTGTGGTTGTCGCCAGCATGAGCGTGCAGGCCGGCAGCATCGGCAGCCGTGGTTACATCGACGGCAGCGGCAGCGCGGCACGCTTCAACAGCCCCGTGGCGTTGGCGCTCGACAGCGCCGGTAACGCCTACGTGCGCGAGCCCTGCCTGATCCGCAAGATCACGCCGGCCGGCGTGGTCTCCACACTGGCCGGTGTGGCCGGTGACTGCAACATTGCCGATGGGCCACCCGGCACCGCGCGTGTCGGTGGCGGCACCGGCATCGCGGTCGACAGCGCTGGCAACGTGTATTTCAGCGACGGCTCGGGCGCCATTCGCAAATCCACGCCAACAGGTGTGCTCAGCACCGTGGCGGGAGACGTGGTGTTGACCGGTTACGCCGATGGCTCGGGCACCAGCGCGCGCTTCAACGCGCCGCACGGTCTGGCCATCGACGCGGCGGGCAACCTCTACGTGGCCGATACCAACAACGCCGCCATCCGCATGGTCACCCCGGCTGGTGCGGTGAGCACCGTGGCGCGTGGCCAGGCGGGCGGTGGCTACACGGTGGTGGACGGGCCGGTGAGCGCGGCCACCTTTGGCAGCGTCGTGAACCTGGCCGTCGACGCGGCCGGCGCGATCTACGTGGCCGATGAGGGCACCAACAGCATCCGCAGGATCGCGGGCGGCCAGGTCAGCACGCTGGCGGGCAGCTCGGCCAACAACAATGGCAGCGCCGGCGCGCTGGACGGTGTGGGTGCGGCGGCTCGTTTCAACTCGCCCCAGCAACTGGCCGTCGATGCTGGCGGCAACGTCTATGTGGCCGACATGGGCAACGCCGCGGTGCGCAAGATCACGCCGGCCGGCACCGTGAGCACCGTGCTGGGCGTGCTGGGCGACTACCGCATGCTGCCGAGTGCCACGCCGCCGCGCATCACCACGCCTGCCGGCCTGGCGTTGGCGGCCACGGGCCAGTTGTGGCTGACATCGCTCGACGCCCACGTTGTGCTGCGCGCCACCGTGCCCTGATCGTGGTGGGCGCCGAGGCGCCCGCCGTTCGGCGGCCTGCAAGAATGGACGCACGATGCTCCGCGACTCGCCAGCACCCGAACCGCACGAACCCGTGGCCGTGATGCTCTGCCTTGCGGGCGAACCGGCCTTGCGGGGCACGGGTTCGAAGCACGTGCCGCTGAATCAGCGCGACGCCGCCCTGCTCGCGTGGCTGGCCATCGAAGGCCCCGCGACGCGCGCGCGTCTTGCTGCGCTGCTGTGGCCCGAAAGCACACCCGACAGCGCACGCAACTCGCTGCGCCAGCGCATCTTCCAATTGCGCAAGCTGGCCGGCAAGGATGTCGTGGTCGGCAGCGTGAGCCTGTCGCTCGCGAACGATGCCACGCACGACCTGCACGATGCCGACGCCTTGCTCGGCAATCGCCCCGACGAGATCGGCGGCGAGTTCGGCCTGTGGCTCGCCCACCAGCGCGAGCGCCGGCGCCAGCGCACGCGCCAGGCGCTGCTCGAACTCGGGGGCCGGGCCGAGGCGATGAAGGACTACGCCGACGCGCTGACGCATGCCCGGGAACTGCTGGCACTCGACCCGCTGTCTGAAGAAGCCCACCGACGTTTGATCCGCCTCCACTACCTGGCCGGTGACCGGGCCGCGGCGCTGCTGGGTTTCGACCGCTGTGAGCGTTTGCTCAAGGACGAGGTCGGCACCGCTCCCTCGGCCGAGACACTGGCCCTGCTGCACACCATCGAGCAAGGCGTGGCGGTGGCCGGGCAGTTGCCGGTCGCGCAGCAGGCGCCCGCTTCGGTGTCGCGGCCACCGCGTTTGATCGGCCGCGACACCGAGCGCGCCATGCTCGCTCAAGGGCTGAAGGCCGGCCACGTGGTTGCACTGATCGGCGAAGCCGGCATGGGCAAGACGCGCTTGCTGCAGGAGTGCATGGCCGAGCAGCCGGGTCTGGTTCGGGCGGCCGGCCGGCCCGGTGATGCCGGCGTGCCCTTGGCCACACTGGCGCGGCTGCTGCGTGCCGTGATGGCGGCCGACACCGAAGGTTGCATTGCGCAGCTTCCTGCCGTCACACGCCATGAACTGAACCGTGTGTTGCCGGAGTTCGAACCCGAAGGCCCTCGCGCCGCCGGCGAGGGCCAGCGCCTGGTGTTGCAGCGGGCCATCCGTGCCTTGCTGGCCAGCCGGCCCAGCCTCGTGGGTCTGCTCGTCGACGACCTGCATTTCGCCGACGACGCCAGCGTGGAGATGCTGGGGGCCCTGATCAACGACGAGGGTGACCTGGCCGGCCGGCTGCGCTGGGTGCTCGCCTACCGCCCTGCCGAGGCAGGCTCGCCAGTGCAAGGCTTGCACGATGGCATCGTCGATCAGGCGCGGCTGTGGCCGGTGGCACTGGCGCCGTTGTCGCGCGCAGCGCTCGCCGAACTGGTCGATTCGCTCGGTCTGCCGGGCGTGAATGGTGGGGCGCTGGTCGAGGGCCTGATGCAGCGCACCGGTGGCAACCCCCTGTTCGTGCTCGAGACGCTCAAGCAGGCCTGGGTGGAAAACACGCTGGGCGATCTGGCCGAGGCGGGCCATCTGCCCAAGCCGCTGTCGGTGGGCCGGCTGATCGAACGGCGCATTGCCCAACTGTCGCCAGCAGCGCTGGCATTGGCACGCGTGGCCAGCATCGCCGGCGTGGACTTCTGCATCGAGCTGGCCGAAGCCGTGCTCGGCGTTTCGGCGATGCAATTCGCCGACGCCTTGAACGAGCTCGAATCGGCACAGGTGTTGCGCGACACGCAGTTTGCGCACGACCTGGTGTTCGATGCGGTGCGGCAGAGCGTGCCCGCGGCGATCGCCCGGCACAGCCACGCACGCGTCGCCGAATGGCTGGAGGCGCACGACGGTGAGCCGGCGCGGGTGGCGCAGCACTGGGTCGACGCCGGCAAGGGCACGCGTGCCCTGCCCTGGTTGCTGCGCGCTGCAGGCGCCGCCAAGCTGGCCTTGCGCAGCAAGGAATTCATTGCCTTCATGGAGCACAAGAGCGCGATCGAGGAGGCCACCGGTGACCGCGCGGCCGCGTTCGATTCGCTTCTCGCCGCCACCGAAGAATCGGTCATGGTCGATCGCGACGGGGCCGTCCTCGAGGCGCATTGCGAGCGCCTCGAACGACTGGCCGCGACGCCGGCGCAGCGTGTCGAGACCCGCCTGCAGCGCGGCCATGCCTACCTTCAGCGCGGGCTGGTCGAGGAGGCGCTGGCATTCGACCGGGCAGCACTGCAAGACAGCCTGTCGACCGGCGATGCAGCGCTGGTCGCCCGGGTGCGGCGCCACCTGGGGGCAACCTTCACATCGGCTGGACGCGAGGCCGAGGCGCTGGTGGAATTGCAGGCCTGCGTGGGCTGGTTCGATGGGCACGACGAGGCAGCGGGCCGGGGGGTGCTGCATGGCGAGATCGCCCGGCTGTACGACAACCTGGGTCGGCTCGACGAGGCTTTGGTGCACCACCGTTTGAGCATGGACATCTTTCGAGGCTCGGGCGCCATCAGCACCCTGCCGGTGGCCTACGGAAACCTCGCCTGCAACCGCCTCGATGCCGGGGACCTGTCGGCTGCCGACCTCGCCTTGCAACAGTCGCAGCAGATCGAGTTGGCGCATGACGAATTCGATGGAAGCTCCGGCAGCACGCAGTTCATGCGCGCGCTCACGCTGTGCCATCTGGGCCGCTACACCGAGGCCCTGGCCCATGCCGAGCGCAGCATCGAATCGATGCAACGCAACCAGCCTGGCCATGCCGCTCGGGCGCGGTTGCGGCTGGCACATTGTTGGTGGCACCTGGGGCAGTGGGCCCGTGTGGGAAGCATTCTGTCCAGCCACCAGCCTGACGCTCAGGCGTCCGTCCCGGAGCGCCTGGCGCACGCGCGGCTGACGTGGTCGTATGCACTCGCCACCCGTGCAGCTCCGGCCGAACTCGAAGCTGCACGTTCGGAGCTGCGGGCGCGTGTGGCCAATGTGCCCGAGGGCAGTCGGCCAGACCTGATCTTGCCCTTGCGCGTGGACCTGGCAGGCGAAATGCAGGATCGCGACGAAGCCCTTGGCGAACTGGCCGCCGTGCAGCAGGCCGCAAGGAACATCGGCCACCTGGGCACCGCCCTGGCGGCGCACATCCGGGCGGCCGACCTGGCTGCAGATCACCACCCCGCGCAGGCGCGAACCGACGCGCTGGCCGCGTTGCAACTGGCCGATGAAGACCGGCAGAACACCTTTCTGCTGCCGGCCGAATTGTGGCTGCACGCTGCGCGCGCGTTGATGGCGGCCGGTGATGAAAAAAGGGCGACGCAGGTGCTTCAGCAGGGGGACGAGTGGGTCCGCTCCACGGCGCGGGACCACGTACCGGCGGCCTTTCGCGACGGTTTCCTGGAACGCAACCCGGTCAACCGCGCTTTGCTGGCCCTGTGGGCGCGCTGGGCGGCCTGAAGCGGGTCTGCGCCGGCGCCCAGGCGGTGAAAGCCGGCAGAAGGAGGGCGGTGCAAACCACCCGCTGCGTGGTCATGCGGCCGCCACGAACTTCAGTGCCACGCCGTTGTTGCAAAAACGCTTGCCGGTGGGCGCCGGCCCGTCATTGAACACGTGGCCCTGGTGGCCTTCGCAGCGCACGCAGTGGTATTCGGTGCGCGGGAACACCAGTTTGTAGTCGGTGCGCGTGGCCACGGCGCCTGGCAGCGCGGTGTGAAAACTCGGCCAGCCGGTGCCGCTCTCGAACTTGGCTTCCGAGCCGAACAGCGGCAGCTCGCAACCGGCGCAGTGGTAGCGGCCCTTGCGCTTCTCGGCGTTCAGCGGGCTGGTGCCGGCGCGCTCGGTGCCTTCATGGCGCAGCACGTCGTAGGCGGCCGGCGAGAGGCGCTGCTTCCACTGCGCGTCGGTCAGGCGCAGCGTGTCGGTGCCGGCGGCTGGGGTCGCGGGCGTCTGGGCTTCGGCCACGCGCGGGCCGAGGCCGATGGCGGAAAGCAGGGCGAGCAGATGGCGGCGGGTCATGGCGGGTCCTCGAAAGCGGGTCGGGATTCGATCAGTCGCCGCGCGGGCGGAAATCTTTCCTGCGCGGCTCAGACTTTCGGCCAGAGCACCCACAGGCGCAACGCTTGTTTCATGCGGCCGGCCTGCGCTTCGGCCGCGTCGCCCCAGCCCCAGAAATAGTCGGCCCGCACCGCGCCGACGATCGCGCTGCCGGTGTCCTGCGCCATCACCGCGCGGCGCAGCGGCGTGTTCGAGAGCGGCTCGGTCGTGTCGAGCCAGACCGGCGTGCCGTAGGGAATGTTGACCGGGTCGACCGCGATCGAGCGCCCCGGCGTGAGCGCCACCGCCTGCGCGCCTTTCGGCCCGAGCTGCGGGTCGGGCAGCGGCTCTTCGCGGAAGAACACGAAGCGCGGGTTGCTCCACAGCATCTCGTTCACGCGCTTCGGGTTCTGCCGTGCCCAGGCCTTGATGCCCGGCCACGAGGCCTGGTCGAGGCGCAGCTCTTCCTGCTCGATCAGCCACTTGCCCACTGACTTGTAGGGCTGGTCGTTGTGGCCCGCATAAGCCACACGCACGAGCTGGCGGCGGCCGTCGTTCTCGAGCACGTTCAGGCGCCCAGAGCCCTGGATCTGCAGAACCAGCGCGTCCAGCGGGTCGGCCACGTACGCGATCGCGCGGCCGCGCAGGCCCGCCTGCGCGGCGGGCAGCGTGTCGAGCTGCTGGCGGGTCCAGTAGGGCTTGCGCGTGGACAGGTCGGGGGGTGGCGCGTACAGCGCGATGCGGAAAGCGCCGCGCGGTGTGCGTGTGGCTTCGACCAGCGGCTCGAAGTAGCCGGTGATCAAACCCTCGGGCGCGCCTTCGGGCGACTCGACGCGGTAGGGCTGCAGGCGCTGCTGCAGCCAGCTGCGGGCCGCCTCGTCGCTGAAGGCCGGTGTCGCCGCGGCGCGGGCTTGGGTGCAGACGGCTTCCCAACCTGCAGCCGGCCGCTCGCAGCCGCGCAGCAGCGCGGGCCAGAGCTCGGCGCTGCGGTCGGCTTCCCAGCCGGGCAAGTCGGCCCAGCGCACCGGCACCCAGCGTGAGCGGCCGCGCACGACGGCTGGGCCGAGCGGAACCGGAGCGACCGGTTCTGCGCCAGGTGCGGGCCGGGTGTCGGGCGTGGCCGGTGCCAGCGGCGGTGCGCTCGAACACGCAGCCAGCGAAACTAGAATCGCGGTGCACAGCGCGCTCGCAGCGCTTCGAAAGACAGTCGACATGTGGGTGATTCTGCTGGAAGCCTTCGGCGCCATGGCGCTGCTGCTGCTGATCGTGTGGTGGACCATGTTCTCGGGCCGCCGCAAGGGCGAGCGCCCTGATCGCGAGGGTGACTAAGCCTTCGGCCAGATGAACGACAGCGGCTCGCGCCACAGCCGCGAACGCAAGGCGCGGTAGATGCGGCTGCGGTCGTTCAGGCGGATGCCGCGCGAGCGCAGCGCGACCCTGAAGGCGAGAAAGAAGCTCACGCTCAGGTTCAACACGCCGGTCGCGGCGATGCCGGCCACGCACCACCAGAACACCGGCTGACCCATCAGCGCAAAACCTTCGGCGCCCACGGCGGCGGCGAGCTGGCCGGTCGAGAGCGTGACGTGCCGCACCTCGATCGGCAGGCCGAAGAACAGCGCCACGACCGGGATCACGCCGAGCATGAAACCGAGCGAGATGTTCGACGCGAAGCCCGAGATGTTGGCGCGCCAATAGGCGGCCCAGCGCGCCGCGCGGGCCGCACCGAGGCGCGCCACGATGCGCGGGTTCCAGGCGATGGCGCTGTCGAGCCGGTGCCACACGAACCAGTTCTCGGCCCAGCCGGCGATCAGCGAGCTCGCGAACAGCAAGACGCCGGTGAACGCCGCGAAGAGGGCGGTCGGGCCGAGCAGCGTGATCGACTCCAGCACGTGCTGGGCGTCGTGGTGGCCGACCAGCGGCACGCCGAACACGGCCTGCGCCCCGAACTGCACCGCGAGTACGATCGGCACCACCATGCCGAGGTTGCCGAAGATGCCGGCAGCCTGCGAGCGGATCAGGTGCACCACCTCGTCGACGAAACCTTCGACGCGCGCGTCGTCGCCGAGCTCGGTGAGCTTGTCGGCCATGGCCGGCGCCGTCATCGCAGGCTGTTTGGTCGCGACCGTGAAGTGCAGCAACTGCACGATCACGAAGCTGGCCGCGTAGTTCACGCCGGCCCAGAAGCCGCCCCAGAACGCCGAGAGGCCGATCGCCATCACCGCGAATTTCATGAAGGTGGTGCCCGCGAGCACCGCCCCACCGCCGGCCGCGGCGCGCAGCATCCAGCGGTAGGCCGTGCGGTCGCGGGTGATGTAGTGCTCGCCGGTTTCGGCGCTGCGCTCGGCGACCTGGCGTGCCAGCAGCGAGTAGTGGCGCGAGAGCAGCGCGCGGATGCTGCGGCGTTCGTCGGCGGTGCGCACCAGCTCGGCCAGCAGCCGCGTGATCTCGCGCGCCGGCTCCGGGCTGATCACGCAGTTCAGCAGCGCGTCGATGCGGTGGCAACGCTCGCGCAACTGGTCGACCTCGAACACCACGTCGACCGACACGCCATGCGCTTCGAGGTGCTCGTGCACGCTGTCGGCGCAGCGCCGGCAGGTGTCGAGCAGCGCGCGCAGGTATTGCGCCTGCTGCAGCAGCGTGGCTTCGGTGTCGGCGCGCCGGGCCGCACCGTCGTCGGGCTCGTGCGCGTGGTCGCTGAGCTGCTCGGCCACGCGGGCGATCTGGCGGAACGGCTTTTCGGCCAGCAGCTCCGGGCTCATGCGCAAACGCAGTGCCGGCGAAAAGCCGGCGGCACGCACGGCGCTGGCGAGGAACACGATCGCTTCGAGGAACGGCGCGCGCCACGCGGTGCCGCCGCGCTCAGGCGCCACGTAGTCGCGCAGGCGCTGCAGCGAGGCGTCGTCGATTGCGAGCAGCCAGTCGGCGTCGTTCGCGTGCGGGAACAGCAGCGCGAACAGGTCGCCGAGGTCGGTGGTCGCCGGCGTCAGCGGCAGCACGCGGGCGCGCACGCGCCGGCCCAGCTCGCCCCACAGGTCCATGCGCGGCGCGAAGCCGAAGTCGGCGAGCAGCGCGGCGTTGTCGACTTCGCTCCAGATGCGCCGCAGCACGCCCGACACACGGGCCTGGTGCTCGGGGTGGCGGTCGAGCACACCGAGCAGGTGCTTGAGGCGCAACACCGGCTTCGGCGTGACCTGGGCCTCGCCGTCGACCGGCGCGTGGCGCAGCCATTCCATCAGCCGGATCAACCACAGGTGCCGTTCGGGCAGGCTCGCTTTCGGGTCGGCCGCGTTGAGCAGCGCCGTCAGGTCCCAGGACGAGACACGCGACTTCTTCGCCACGGTTCAGTGCAACGCAGACGCGAGCGTGAGGCCGAACTCGTCGACTGCCGCATCGAAGGCCTGCGCGTCTTCGGTCATGCAGAAGAAGGTGCCGCGCATCGTGCCGTGCGGCGTGGCCAGGCGCACCCAGCTCGTGTATTCGAAGGTCTCGCCGGGTTTGAGCAAGGGCTGGTGGCCGACGACGGCGAGGCCCCGCACTTCTTCGGTGTGGCCGTTGGCGTCGGTGATGACCCAATGGCGCGCGACCAGCTGCGCCGTGATGTCGCCGCTGTTGCGGATCGACACCGTGTAGGCGAACGCGTGCTCGCCGGCCTGCGCGTCGGACTGCTCGGGCAGGTGGCGCACGCTGACGGTGCTCGTGAGTTCGGCTTTTGGCATGCGGCGGATTCTGGCAGCAACGCGCAGGCCGCCACCTAGAATCCCGCCAAAACCCGAGTACATCACCATGGCCAGCCCACGCACCTACCGCATCGCTCCCAGCATTCTTTCGGCCGACTTCGCCCGCCTCGGCGAAGAAGTGCGCAACGTGATCGCGGCCGGCGCCGACTGGATCCATTTCGACGTGATGGACAACCACTACGTGCCGAACCTGAGCTTCGGGCCGATGATCTGCGAGTCGCTGCGCAAGCATGCGGTGCGCGCCGACGGCAGCAAGGTGCCGATCGACGTGCACCTGATGGTGCAGCCGGTCGACGCGCTCGCGGTGGCCTTTGCGAAGGCCGGCGCCGACCGCATCAGCTTTCACCCCGACGCGAGCGCGCACGTCGACCGCACGGTGCAGCTGATCCGCAACGAAGGCTGCAGCGCCGGCCTGGTGTTCAACCCGGCTGCGCCGCTCGACGTGCTGGAATGGACGATCGATCAGCTCGACCTGATTCTCATCATGAGCGTGAACCCCGGTTTCGGCGGCCAGAGTTTCATTCCAGGCGCGCTGAAGAAGATCGAGCAGGTGCGCCAGCTGATCGAACAGAGCGGGCGCGACATCCGCCTCGAAGTCGACGGTGGCATCAAGGCCGACAACATTCGCCAGGTGGCCGACGCCGGGGCCGACACCTTCGTCGCCGGCAGCGCGATCTTCGGCCAGCCCGACTACAAGGCGGTGATCGACACGATGCGGGCGCGGCTCGCCGCCTGAGGGCTACAGCGCCTTCAGCGATTCGTCGCGCAGACCGACCAGCACCGCTTCGCCGCTCGCGCGGTCGACGCGGAACTCGCCATAGCGCGCGGCGCCGAAACGTTCGGCGTCACCTTCCTGAAAGAAGAAAGCGTTCGTGCCGAGCCAGACCTGGCCGTGGCGGATGCGGTAGCGCAGCTGCAGCGTGGCGGGCGAGGCGCCGTCGGCCAGCGTGGCCACGCCGTTCGCCGCGAGCACCACATCGGCGCGCCGCACCTCGCCTTCGCGGGCGTTCTCGGCCACCGCCTTGTCGAGCTGCTGCACCAGCGCGAAGCGCAAGGCCATGTAGTCGCCCTGCATCAAGGAACGCGGGTCGACCGGGGCCAGCTGCAGGTAGACCACTTCGCCATTGCGCTTGATGCGCTCCTTGCCGAGGATGCTGGCGTTCAGCGCGCCGAGCACGAGCACGGCGCCCAGCAGGGCGAGCCATCGCGGGCCGGTCATTCGTTTGTTCATGGCTTCGTTCCTTCGGCCTTCGGGGCCAGCCTTCGCGCCGCGAACAGCAGGGCTGCGCCCATCACCAGCATCAACAAGGACTTGAGCAGCAGGCTCGTGCCGAGCGCGTAGTAGAAGTGCGACATGTGCAGCAGCACCGCGACGATGCCAGCGCCCATCAGCGCACGGCTGCCGAGCGCGAACGCCGCTGCCACGGCGGCGAGCGCGGCACCGGCCGAGAGCAGCGGCCACAGCGCCAGCCAGTCGGTGCGCACCGGTGCGCTGCCCCACCAACGAAACGATTCGAGCGGGTAAGAGATCAGCGTCGCGAAAGCGATGCCGATGATCAGCCCGGTCAGCGCCGGGCGCAGCACGGGCGCCCAGCCACGCGAGATCCACGTGGGCTCGTGGCGGATCAGCCACCAGGCCGCTGCGCCCACCGGCAGCCAGGTGACACACCAGCCCACCAGGGCGGCGGGCAGCGAGCTCGCTTTGTCGTTCGCGGCGTTCCACGAAGGTTCGCCGAACAGCCCGAAGCGCCACGCCAACGCCCAGGCGACCAGCGCGAACAGGGCAGAGATGGAACGGTGCAGCCGGTTCGGCATCAGCACCAGCATCGCCAGCTGCAGCACACAGGCCGCGCCGGCCACCACGGCCATCGATGACCGGTGTTCGACCATCGCGAACAGCACGAGGCACTGGCCGGCGAACGAGAGCGCGAGCGCCAGTTGCGAGGTGAAGGTGCCGTCGCGGTCGGCCTTGAACAAGCCCCAGGCCGCGGCGAGCAGCACCACGCCGGAGAACGCGGCGCCGGCCGCCGAGTCGGGGTGGAACAGCATCGCCACGAAGACGAGCAGAAAGCCCCCGGCCAGCCAGCCGCTCGCACCGAGCAGCAGCCCGATGTACCAGGGGCGGGTGGCGGGTGCCGTTGCTTCGGGCGTGGTCATGCCGTGTCTCCCTCGGGCTTCGCGGCCGGCCAGGTGCGTGCCCAGTGCATCAGCAGCAGGCCGGCGCCGGTCGAACTGGCGATGAGCCAGAACGCGATCAGGAAGAACGAACCGAGGTCGTTGAAGCGCATCGACTGGGCGAGCCAGGTCGTCGAGAGCGCGATCCAGGCCGCGGCCAGCAAGGCCATGTTGAACGTGTCGCGGCGGCGTTGCAGCGTGCGCCAGGCGACGAGCGCGCTGAGGCCGGCGAAGAGCAGCAGCACGGCGGCGTTCTGGCCCGACGCCACCAGTTCGCGGCCGCGCCAGAGCCCGGTGCCGACGACCGCGCCGATGCCCGCCGCGGTGCCGAACCCGAAGCCGAAGCTCATGAGCAGCCGCACCAGCCAGTGCGGCGCGGCCGCTGCGAAGCGTGTGGACGCGAGCGCGCTGAAGGCGGCCGCACCGGCCAGGTTGATCAGGCAGGGCAGCATCAGCAAGGCGGGCTGGCCGACCGCGCGGCCGTCGAGCACACGCCAGAACACGTGCTCGGTGCCGACCCAGCCGCACAGCAACGCCAACCCCAGGTTGAGCACGCACCACCACAGCGCCCACACCGCACCCGAGCCGGCGGCCAGCGCGAACGGCAACGCGAGCGCGGCCCAGGCGAAGAACAGCTCGTGCACGTCGGCCCCGGTCTGGTACGACTGGCCGAACAGCGCGAGCAAGCCGCCGGTCAGCAGCGTGGCGAGCAACAACGCCGCCTGCCCCGCGGCCTGCGGTGGCGGGCGCCACAAGGCCACGCCGACACTGACCAGCAAAGCCGCCTGCAGCAGCACGAAGCGGCCGAGAACGCCGTAGTCCTGCCAGTTGGCGGCAACGAAGAACAACACGCCCGCGCCAAGCGCGCCGACGCCGGCGCCGTGCAGCAGGCGGGCGGCGAAGCGGCGCCACGCCGCCGCGTCGGGCTGGCCACCCGCGCGTTGCAATGCGTCGCGCACGGCCGGCGCGTCGAGCGCCTGTTGCCGGCACAGTTCATCGAAAGTGATTCGGTCCATGGCGCAAGGCTAACCCGCGTGACGGCGGCCCCGGCGTCGGCCTGCTCGGGCATCGAAGCCTGCGACCGCCGGTAGCACGGCGTGGTGCCCGGCCTGCGTCACACTGTGGGCATGTCTGCACCTCATTCGCACCATGGCGCTGCCGGCCATGAGCACCACGACCACGACGGTCACGCCGGCCACGGCGATGGCCATGGCCACGGCCATGCGCACCACCACGCGCCGGCCAACTTCGACCGCGCCTTCGCGATCGGCATCACGCTGAACATCGCTTTCGTCGCCGTCGAGGCCTTTTACGGCTGGAAGGTGAACTCGCTGGCGCTGCTGGCGGACGCCGGCCACAACCTCGGCGACGTGGCCGGCCTGGTGCTCGCCTGGGGCGGTGCGCTGGCCGGCCGCCTGCGGCCCGGTGCGCGCTACACCTACGGCTGGAAGCGCGCGTCGATCCTGGCCGCTTTCGCCAATGCGCTGCTGCTGCTGGTGGCGATGGGCTCGCTGGCGTGGGAAGCGATCGGCCGCCTGAGTGCACCGGAGCCGACGCAAGGCTTCACGGTGATGGTGGTGGCCGGCGTCGGCATCTTCGTCAACCTGGGCACCGCGCTGCTGTTCATGCGCGGGCGCGAGCACGACCTCAACATCCAGGGCGCGTTCATGCACATGGCGGCCGACGCGCTGGTCTCGGCCGGCGTGGTGGTGGCCGGAGCCTTGTCGTTGTGGCTCGGCTGGGCCTGGCTCGACCCGGTGGCCAGCCTGGTGATTGCCTTCGTGATCGTGGTCGGCACCTGGCGCCTGTTCCGCCAGTCGCTGCACCTGATGTTCGACGGTGTGCCGGAACACATCGACCTCGCGAAGGTGCGCGCCGCACTCGAAAAGCTGCCGGGCGTCGACCGCGTGCACGACCTGCACGTGTGGGCCACCGGCACGAGCGACGTGGCGCTGACGGCGCACCTGGTGATGCCGGCCGGCCAGCCCGACGACGCGTTCTACGAAACCGCCACGCATCTCCTGCGCGAGCGTTTCAGGATCGGCCATGTCACGCTGCAGGTGGTGCGAGTGCCGTTCATGGCCTTGTGTGAAGGCGAGGCGGCTCACCCATGAAGAAGAGGCCCGCGCAGACACCGGCAGCGCCCGATTTCGGCCGGCCCGTCACCGGCTGGCGGCTGCGCCTGTACACCGTGATCTTCGAGGCCGACACCCGCGCAGGTCGGGCCTTCGACGTGGCCCTGATCGTGGCCATCCTCGCCAGCGTGGCAGTCGTGGTGCTCGACAGCATGGCCAGCGTGCACGCGCGCCACGCCGAGCTGCTGACGGTGTTCGAGTGGGGCTTCACCGCGCTCTTCACCGCCGAGTACCTGGCGCGCCTGGCCTGCGTTCGCCACCCCGCGCGTTATGCCCGCAGCGGCTTCGGCATCATCGACCTGCTGGCGCTGCTGCCCACCTACCTGGCGGTGCTGGTGCCCGGCCTGCACGCGCTGATCGACGTGCGGGTGCTGCGCCTGCTGCGCGTGTTCCGCATCTTCAAGCTCGGCGCTTACGTGGCCGAGTTCGGCGCGCTCGGCCGGGCGCTGGCGGCGTCGCGGCGCAAGATCTTCGTGTTCATGTCGTTCGTGATGCTCGTGGTGGTGGTGATGGGCACGCTGATGTACGTGGTGGAAGGCCCGGCCCATGGCTACACCAGCATCCCGGTCGGCGTGTACTGGGCGATCACGACGATGACGACGGTGGGCTTCGGCGACATCACGCCCAAGACCGACCTCGGCCGCCTGCTCGCGTCGCTGATGATGCTGATGGGCTGGGGCACGCTCGCCGTGCCCACCGGCATCGTCAGCGCCGAGTTCACGGCGCAGAGAATTCGGCGCGAGCCCACCACGCGCACCTGCCACGAGTGCCTGAGCGAAGGCCACACGCCCGCGGCGCAATTCTGTTGCGACTGCGGCGCGCCGCTGCCGGCCTGGCAGCACGACGCAGACAGCGCCGCATGACGACCCTGCCCACCCCATTGCCCGGCGTGTCGGCGCCGGTGCACCGCATCGGCGGCATCGCGTTCATGGTGGTCGCGGTCATGTGCTTCGGCGCGCTCGACACCACGACCAAGCTGGCCACGACCGCCGCACCGGTGCTGATGGCGATGTGGATCCGCTACATGGTGCAGGCGGTGGTGACGGCCGCGGTGCTGTGGCCGGGGCGCCGAGCGCGCCTGTTCCACACCCGCGCGCCCGGGCTGCAGTTCGTGCGCGGCGCGCTGCTGCTCACCTGCAGCGTGATCGCGTATTTCAGCCTGCGCTTCATGCAGGTCGGCGAGTACACCGCGATCGTGATGCTCACGCCGCTGCTGCTCACGGTGGTGGCGGCGGTCGCGCTGCACGAGTCGGTGTCGTGGCTGCGCTGGTTGTGCGTGCTGGGCGGCTTTGCCGGTTCGATGATCGTGATCCGCCCCGACGAAGACATCTTCCACTGGCTGATGCTGCTGCCGCTGCTGCTGGTGGCCGCCAACACCGGCTTCCAGGTGCTGACGAGCCGCATGGCGCGCACCGAAGACCCGGGCACGATGCACTTCTACACCGGCCTCGTCGGCCTGGCGCTCGCCACGCTCGGCTTGCCCTTCGTGTGGCAGGCGCTGCCGCTCGGCGTGTGGCTCGTGCTCGGGCTGATGGGCGTGTTCAGCACGCTCGGGCACTTTTTGCTGATCATGGCCTACATGCGCACGCCGGTCGCCGTGCTCACGCCTTACCTCTATCTGCAGATCGGCTTCGCGGCGCTCGGCGGCTGGCTGGTGTTTTCGCACGTGCCCGACGCGTGGTCGCTGGCGGGCATTGCGCTGGTGGCGGTCAGCGGGGTCTTCGGCACCTGGCTCACCGGGCGCGAGGCGCTGGCGCGTGGGCGCCAGAACGAGGCGCAGTCGAGCATCGTGGCGGTGGCGGGTGCCGATGCTTACTAGCCCGGGCGTGCAGCCCCTCCGCGCCGTGATCGTCGATCTCGACGGCACGATGGTCGACACCGTGGGCGACTTCATCGAGGCGCTCAACCGCAGCCTGGGCGCGCTGGCGTTGCCGCATGTCGACCGCACGTTCGTCGAGCGTACGGTCGGCAAGGGCTCCGAACACCTGATCCGCAGCACCTTGCAGCACGTGGGCGCCGACGCCGCGCGCTACGACGACGCCTGGGCGCTCTACCAGCGCCACTACCTTGCCATCAACGGCGAGCACGCCACGGTTTATCCGGGTGTCGCGGAAGGGCTGGAGCGTCTCGCCTCACGCGGCCTGAAGCTCGCTTGCCTGACCAACAAACCCACGGCGTTCGCCGTGCCCTTGTTGCGCTCGAAGGGTTTGCACCATCACTTCGCCGCGGTCTTCGGCGGCGACGCGTTCGAGCGCAAGAAGCCCGACCCGCTGCCACTGCTGAAAACCTGCGAAGCGCTCGGCAGCCTGCCGGCGCAGACGCTGATGCTGGGCGACTCGAGCAACGACGCGCGCGCGGCGCGTGCCGCCGGCTGCCCCGTGGTGCTGGTGAGCTATGGCTACAACCACGGCGAACCGATCGCATCGGCCGGGGCCGACGCCGTGATCGACCGGCTGGACCAACTGCCGCTGGGCTGACCCGCCGCCTCAGTTGTTCATGTCGCGCGTCGGCGCAGCCTTGCCGAGCAGGGCATTCTTCAATTGCGCGTCGGCCGGCGATTTGCCGAGCCAGATCTTCATCAGCGCGGTGAAGAATTCAGGCTCTTTGATGGGCTCACCGGCGGGCTTCCCGTTGACGACGATCGTGGTGCCGGTGCCCGGCACCCAGTCGACGTAGAAGTACTCGCCGGCGGCGAGCTTCTTCTTGGCCGAGAAGATGTCGCTCAGGCGCAGCGTGCCGGTGATCGACTTCGAGAACTCTTCGCGCGGCGCGTTGTCCTGCATGCCGCGGGTGAAGAGCTTGCCGAGTTCGTTGGCGTCGATGTCGCGCAGCATCACGATGTGCATGCGCTTCGGGCCGGGGGCGGCGTACACCTCTTCGGGTGAGCCGACCTTGGTGCCGAGGTACAGGCCCGCGGTGTAGACCTTGAAGATGGCCTTGTAGCGAATGCCGGCGCCGTTGAGCACCATCTTGCTGTTGGCGAGCTGTTCGCTCGCTTCGTATTTGACGCCGCCCACTTCGGTGACCTGGGCCAGGGCGGTGAACGGGGCCGTCAGCAGCAGGGCGGAAAGGATCGTGGCAGAAATGACAGTCGCGTGTCGGAACACGGCACACCTCCAAAAAAAGAAACGGGACCGCATCGGCCCCAAATGTGTCCCAGTGTGGCCAGCGCTGCGCGCGCTGTCCAGCAACGTTTTCACGCTATGGGCGGGCGCCGCCCCGGTTGAACCCTCGCTGCTACACTTTGGCCCATGTTTTCAACGCGCAAACCAACCAAAGGGTCGCACGACCGGGGAGCCTGGCCCTGGCGGGGCCCGCTTCGCGCCGCTTCGGCGCTGGTTTAGTTTGCTGCAGGCGGTGCCGGGTTTCAGACCTTCCGGCGCGCCCTCGGCTCCACCGGCTGGCGCCACGCCGGCCGAACCCACCGACAAGAAATCATCACGCGGGCCACGTGTCTTGCCATTCGATTGGCTGCCGTTCCCGCCGGGCTTTGGAGGGCCCTGACCCGTGATCACCGAACTCGAATTCAAGAGCCTCGCCGCCGAAGGCTACAACCGCATTCCGCTGATCGCCGAGGCTTTCGCCGACCTCGAGACACCACTCTCGCTGTACCTGAAACTCGCTTACGCCAGTGGCGGTGGCAAGCACAGCTTTCTGCTCGAATCGGTGGTCGGGGGCGAGCGCTTCGGGCGCTATTCGTTCATCGGCCTGCCGGCGCGCACGCTGCTGCGCGCCACCGGCTTCAAGACCGAGGTGGTGACGAGCGGGCAGGTGGTCGAAGTGAACGAGGGCAACCCGCTCGACTTCATCGCCGCCTACCAGAAGCGTTTCAAGGTGGCGCTGCGGCCCGGCATGCCGCGCTTCTGCGGCGGCCTGGCGGGTTACTTCGGCTACGACGCGGTACGCTTCATCGAGCCCAAGCTCGCGAAGACGCACAAGACCGGCGGCATCGACACCCCCGACATCCTGCTGCTGCAGTGCGAAGAACTGGCGGTGATCGACAACCTGTCGGGACGCCTGTACCTGATCGTGTATGCCGACCCGGGGCAGCCCGAGGCCTTCCACAACGCCAAGCGCCGCCTGGCCGAATTGGGCGACAAGCTGAAGTACAGCGTGACCGCACCGGCCGTGAAGCGCGGCGCCTCGCACGGGGTGGAGCGCGAGTTCGGCAAGGAGGCCTACATCGCCGCCGTGTTGCGCGCCAAGGAATACATCGCCGCCGGCGACATGATGCAGGTGCAGGTGGGCCAGCGCCTGCGCAAGCGTTACACCGAGTCGCCGCTCAGCCTCTACCGCGCGTTGCGTTCGCTGAACCCTTCGCCCTACATGTACTTCTACGACATGGGTGAATTCCAGATCGTCGGCGCTTCGCCCGAGATCCTGGTGCGCCAGGAGCACACGCCGGAAGGCGACAAGGTGACGATCCGGCCGCTGGCCGGCACGCGCCCGCGCGGCGCCACGCCAGAGATCGACAAGGCGCTCGAAGCCGAGCTGAAGGGCGACCCGAAGGAGCGTGCCGAACACGTGATGCTGATCGACCTGGCGCGCAACGACATCGGCCGCATCGCGAAGACCGGCAGCGTGAAAGTGACCGAGGCCTTCACGGTCGAGCGCTACTCGCACGTGATGCACATCGTGAGCAACGTCGAAGGCCTGCTGAAAGACGGCATGAGCAGCCTCGACGTGCTGCGCGCCACCTTCCCGGCCGGCACGCTGACCGGTGCGCCCAAGGTGCGGGCGATGGAGATCATCGACGAGCTCGAACCGGTGAAACGCGGCATCTACGGTGGCGCCTGCGGCTACCTGAGCTTTGCCGGCGACATGGACGTGGCGATCGCGATCCGCACCGGCATCGTGAAAGACCAGGTGCTCTACGTGCAGGCGGCCGCCGGGGTCGTGGCCGATTCCAGCCCCGAGATGGAATGGAAAGAGACCGAAGCGAAGGCGCGCGCGCTCATTCGTGCTGCCGAACTGGTCGAGGAGGGTTTCTGAGATGGGCGCCACACTGTTGCAATCGTTGTTCCGCCAGAAGGCGGCGATCAACGAAGAGTTCTTCACGGTGCTCGAGCGCGTCGCGCCGGGCGACCGTGCCGATGCGATCCGGACCTTGAACCACATCTTCGTCGTCGACCGGATCTTCAAGGCGCATCTGCAGGGTGAGCCGCACGGCTACACCGCGACCAACACGCCCGAGATGCCCGCGCTCGACGCGCTGCGCGCCGGCGTGCACGAGACCGACCTCTGGTTCGTCGAACGGGCCGGCACGCTGGCGCCGGAACAATTGGCGCAGGCCGTGGACTTCGTGTTCACCGACGGCCTGCGTGGCCGCATGACGCGCGAAGAGATGCTGGCGCATGTGCTCACGCACGGCAGCTACCACCGCGGCGAGGTCGGGCAGATGCTGAAGCGCCTGTCGGTCGCGCCGCCGCGCGACCTGTTCACCATGCACCTGCACCGCACCGAGCCGCAGCGGCGCGAGCTCATCTGAGACGAAGGGGCCGAGCATGCTGCTGATGATCGACAACTACGACTCCTTCACCTACAACCTGGTGCAGTACTTCGCCGAGCTCGGCGAAGAGGTGCGCGTGTGTCGCAACGACGAGATCGATGTGCAGGGCATCGCCGCGCTGCGGCCCGACCAGCTCGTGCTCTCGCCCGGGCCATGTTCGCCGGCCGAAGCCGGTGTGTGCGTCGCGGCGATCGAAGCCTTCACCGGCAAGATGCCGATCCTCGGCGTGTGCCTGGGCCACCAGGCCATCGGTGCGGCGCTCGGCGGCAAGGTGGTGCGCGCGCAGACCCAGATGCACGGCAAGACCGACGTGATCAGCACCGACGAGCGTGGCGTGTACACGGCGCTGCCGAAAGAGTTCACGGTGATCCGCTACCACTCGCTGGTGATCGAACGTGCCTCGTTGCCGCCGGTGCTCGACGTGACTGCGACCTCGCTCGACGGCGAGATCATGGGCGTGCGCCACCGCGAACTCGCCGGCACGAAGACGCCGCTCGAAGGCGTGCAGTTCCACCCCGAATCGATCCTCACCGAGCACGGGCACGCGATGCTGAAAAATTTCCTGGAGCTGCGGCCATGAAGATCGTCGACTTGCGAAGCGACACGGTGACGCAGCCCACCGCAGACATGCGCGCTGCGATGCTGGCAGCGCCGCTCGGCGACGACGTGTTCGGCGACGACCCGACCGTCAACGCGCTGCAGGCGCGCATCGCCGAACTGCTGGGCAAGGAAGCGGCGATCTTCGTGCCCACCGGCACGCAGAGCAACCTGGTCGCGATCATGAGCCACTGCGGGCGCGGCGACGAATACATCGTCGGCCAGATGGCGCACACCTACCGCTGGGAAGGCGGCGGCGCCGCGGTGCTCGGCAGCGTGCAGCCGCAGCCGCTGGAACATCAGCCCGATGGTTCTCTGGCGTCGAAGGACATCGAGGCGGCGATCAAGCCCGACGATTCGCATTTCGCGCGCAGCCGGCTGCTCGCGCTCGAGAACACGATCGGCGGCAAGGTGCTGCCGATGGCGTATCTCGCTGACGCGACCGCGCTCGCACGCGGCCGTGGCCTGGCCACGCACCTCGACGGCGCGCGGCTGTTCAACGCCGCCGTGGCGCTCGGCGGCGACGCGCGCGTTCGGGCGCGCGAGATGGCGCAACACTTCGACACCGTCTCGGTGTGCTTCTCAAAGGGGTTGGGCGCACCGGTCGGCTCGGCGCTCGTCGGCCCGCGCGAACTGATCACACGCGCGCACCGCTGGCGCAAGATGCTCGGCGGCGGCATGCGCCAGTCGGGCTTGCTGGCGGCGGCAGCGCTGCACGCGCTCGACCACCACGTCGACCGCCTGGCCGACGACCATGCGCTCGCGCAGCGCCTGGCGAGCGGCTTGCAAGGCCTGCCGGGTCTGACGGTCGAGCCGCCGCAGACCAACATCGTCTTCGCCGACCTGCAAGGCGAGCGCGCCACCGGCCTGATGGCACACCTGAAATCGCGTGGTGTGCTGGCGACCGGCCTGTACAAGCTGCGCTTCGTGACGCACCTCGATGTGGATGCCACCGGCATCGACCGCACGGTGGCGGCCGTGCGCGAACATCTTTCCGCCTGAACGACTGAGGTAACCCCGATGAGCATCACCAACCTCGACGCGCTGACGCGCACGATCGACCACCGCGAAATCTTCCATGACGAAATGCTGTCGCTCGTGCGCCGCATCATGAGCGGCGAGATGTCGCCGGTGATGATGGCGGCGCTGCTCGTCGGCCTGCGCGTGAAGAAAGAGACCATCGGCGAGATCACCGCCGCCGCGCAGGTGATGCGCGAGTTCTCGACCAAGGTCGAGGTGGCCGACCGCACGCACCTGGTCGACATCGTCGGCACGGGCGGTGATGGCTCGCACACCTTCAACATCTCGACCTGCAGCATGTTCGTGGCCGCCGCGGCCGGCGCGCGCATCAGCAAGCATGGCAACCGCAGCGTGAGCAGCAAGTCGGGCAGCGCCGACGTGCTCGAAGCGATGGGCGTGCCGCTCACGCTCACCCCGGCGGCCATCTCGGCCTGCATTGCCGACACCGGCATCGGTTTCATGTTCGCGCCGAACCACCACCCGGCGATGAAGAACGTCGGCCCGGTGCGCAAGGAGCTCGGCATCCGCACCATCTTCAACATCCTCGGGCCGCTGACGAACCCGGCGGACGCGCCGAACATCCTGATGGGCGTGTTCCATCCCGACCTGGTCGGCATCCAGGTTCGGGCGTTGCAACGGCTCGGCGCTGAACACGCCGTCGTGGTCTACGGGCGCGACGGCATGGACGAGGTGTCGCTCGGCGCGGCCACGATGGTCGGCGAGTACAAGGACGGCGGCATCCACGAGTACGAGGTGCACCCCGAAGACTTCGGTCTGACGATGGCGAGCAACCGCGCCTTGAAAGTCGAGACGCCGGCGCAGTCGAAGGCCTTGCTGGACTCGGTGCTCGCCAACGAGGCCGGCCCGGCCCGCGACATCGTGATGCTCAACGCCGGTGTGGCGCTGTACGCCGCGAACGTGGCGACGAGCATGGTCGAAGGCGTTGCGATGGCGCGGGAGGCGATGGCCTCGGGCAAGGCGCTGGCGAAGCAGAAGCAGTTCGTCGCGCGCACGCAGGAACTGGCCAAGGCATGAGCGACATCCTGAACAAGATCATCGCTGTCAAGCGCGACGAGATTTCTCTGGCGCGCCGCCAGCGCGATCTGGCGTCGCTGCGGCGCGATGCGGAGTCGCTGGGTGGTCAGCGTGACTTCGTCGGCGCCTTGCGCGGCAAGATCGCCGCCGGCGCGGCCGCGGTGATCGCCGAAGTGAAGAAGGCGAGCCCGAGCAAGGGCGTGCTGCGCGAGCATTTCTTGCCCGCCGAGATCGCCGCGAGCTACGAACGCCATGGCGCGGCCACGCTGAGCGTGCTGACCGACGTGCAGTTCTTTCAGGGCAGCACGGCTTACCTTGAACAAGCGCGCGCGGCCTGCGCCTTGCCGGTGCTGCGCAAGGACTTCATGGTCGACGCGTATCAGGTGTTCGAGGCCCGCGCGATGGGTGCCGACTGCATTTTGCTGATCGCAGCCTGCCTCGACGATGCGCAGATGGCCGATCTGGAAGCGCAAGCGCAAGCACTGGGCATGGCCGTGCTGGTCGAAGTGCACGACGGCGCCGAACTCGACCGCGCGTTGCGCCTGAAGACGCCGCTGGTCGGCATCAACAACCGCAACCTGCGGACTTTCGAGGTCACGCTCGCGACCACGCTCGGCCTGCTCGAGCAGGTGCCGCCCGGGCGCTTGCTGGTCACCGAAAGCGGCATCCTCGGGCCGGCGGACGTGCAGCGCATGCGCGCGGCGGGCGTGCATGCGTTCCTGGTTGGCGAGGCGTTCATGCGCGCCGAAGACCCGGGCGCGGCGCTAGCCAAGCTGTTCCTGTGACCGCGCTCGATCTGCCGGCCGCGTTCGACACGTTGCCGCCGGCCTGGGCTGATGTGTTGCCGGGCTGGACACCGGCCTTGCGGGCCGATGTGTGCCGGCGAGTGGCAGAAGCCTCCGGTTCGCGCCCGATCGGCCCGCCCGACCCGTTTCGTGCATTGCGCCTGGTGGCGCCGGGCGAAGTGAAAGTCGTGGTGTTCGGCCAGGACCCTTACCCGACCGCGGGCCACGCCGACGGCCTGGCTTTTTCGGCCGGGCAGGGCAGGCCGCGCTCGCTCGGGCGCATCTTCGAGGTGCTGGCCCAGGACCGACCGGGCTTCGTGCCCCCGGCGGTCTGGAAGCTCGATCCGTGGGCTGCGCAGGGGGTGCTGCTGCTGAACCCCGCGTTGACGGTCGAAATCGGCGCCGCCGGCAGCCACCTCAAAGTTGGTTGGCAAGTGCTCACAATCCAGATTGTCGAGTATTTGTGCCGAAGAAGCGCGCCGCCAATCTTCATGCTGTGGGGGTCGAAAGCGCAAGGCTTCTTTGCCAAGGCCAAGACGGCGGCGCTGCCGCGGGTGCTGGCGGACCGGCATCCGTCGTACGACATCCGGCGCGAATTCATGAAACGGGGCAGCCACTTCGTGGCCACGCAAGACGTGGTCGACTGGTGGGCCATCGATCCGACCTTCAACACCCGTGATATAGTCTGAGGTTCGCCTCGGAGGGGTGGCCGAGTGGTTAATGGCAGCAGACTGTAAATCTGCCCTCTAACGAGTACGCTGGTTCGAATCCAGCCTCCTCCACCAGGGCGAAAACGTATCTTGAAGCGTGAACGTGGTGCTCCCGAGCGGGAGTAGTTCAATGGTAGAACTCCAGCCTTCCAAGCTGATCACGCGGGTTCGATTCCCGTCTCCCGCTCCATGTGCAGGCTCTTGCGTAGCAGAGTGTCAGCACAGGCTTGGTTGCTCTGGTGGCCAAGCCTGTACTGATTTTGATGAGATCAGTGCCCATGTGGCTCAGTGGTAGAGCACTCCCTTGGTAAGGGAGAGGTCGCGCGTTCGATCCGCGCCATGGGCACCAAAAGCAACCTTGTAGGGCTTTCAGAAGCGGGCCCGCTGTCTTGGAGAACATGAAATGGCAAAAGGCAAATTTGAGCGCACCAAGCCGCACGTGAACGTGGGGACCATTGGGCACGTGGACCACGGCAAGACGACCTTGACGGCGGCCATCACCACCGTGCTGAGCAAGCTCTTCGGTGGCGAAGCCAAGGCCTACGATCAAATTGATGCGGCGCCCGAAGAAAAGGCACGCGGCATCACCATCAACACCGCCCACGTCGAATACGAGACCAAGAACCGGCACTACGCCCACGTCGACTGCCCCGGCCACGCCGACTATGTGAAGAACATGATCACCGGTGCCGCCCAGATGGACGGTGCGATCCTGGTCTGCTCCGCCGCTGACGGCCCCATGCCCCAGACCCGCGAGCACATCCTGCTCGCCCGCCAGGTCGGCGTGCCCTACATCATCGTCTTCCTCAACAAGTGCGACATGGTCGACGACGCCGAGCTCCTCGAGCTCGTCGAGATGGAAGTGCGCGAGCTCCTCGACAAATACGAATTCCCCGGCGACAGCACCCCCATCATCCACGGCAGCGCCAAGCTCGCCATGGAAGGCGACAAGGGTGAGCTCGGCGAAGGCGCCATTCTGAAGCTCGCCGAAGCCCTCGACACCTACATCCCCACCCCGGAGCGTGCCGTTGACGGCGCCTTCCTGATGCCCGTCGAAGACGTGTTCTCCATCTCCGGCCGCGGCACCGTCGTGACCGGTCGCGTCGAGCGCGGCATCGTCAAGGTCGGCGAAGAAATCGAGATCGTCGGCATCACCCCGACCCAGAAGACCACCTGCACCGGCGTCGAAATGTTCCGCAAGCTGCTCGACCAAGGTCAAGCGGGCGACAACGTCGGCATCCTGCTGCGCGGCACCAAGCGCGAAGACGTGCAGCGCGGCCAGGTGCTGTGCAAGCCCGGCTCGGTCAAGCCCCACACCCACTTCACGGCCGAGATCTACGTGCTGAGCAAGGAAGAGGGCGGTCGTCACACCCCGTTCTTCAACAACTACCGGCCGCAGTTCTACTTCCGCACGACCGACGTGACGGGCGCGGTGGAGCTGCCCAAGGACAAGGAAATGGTCATGCCCGGCGACAACGTCAGCATCACCGTCAAGCTGATCAACCCGATCGCGATGGAAGAAGGCCTGCGCTTTGCCATCCGTGAAGGTGGCCGCACCGTCGGCGCCGGCGTCGTGGCAAAGATCATCGAGTAAGG
>NZ_JAVTWP010000041.1:0-190010 GCF_032229685.1 Rhizobacter sp.
AGCAGTTTCCGGAGATCGTCGACTTCTACCTGCCGCCCGAAGGCTGCAGCTACCGCATGGCGATCGTCAGCATCAAGAAGAGCTACCCGGGCCACGCCAAGCGCCTGATGTTCGGCATCTGGAGCTTTCTGCGCCAGTTCATGTACACCAAGTTCATCGTCGTGACCGACGACGACGTGAACATCCGCGACTGGAAGGAAGTGGTCTGGGCGATCACGACCCGCATGGACCCGGTGCGCGACACCGCGCTCGTGGAAAACACGCCGATCGACTACCTCGACTTCGCCTCGCCGGTCAGCGGCCTGGGCGGCAAGATGGGGCTCGACGCCACCAACAAGTGGCCCGGCGAAACGGCACGCGAGTGGGGCCGACCGATCCGCATGGAAGCGGCCGTCGAAGCGAGGGTGCAAGGACTGCTCGAAAGCATCATGAAAGCCGCGCCCTGACAAGAGGGCATGTGCGCAGACGATCGTTCTTGAAGAGGCGCCTTCGGTCACCTAAGTTTGAAGAGCCTGCATGCAGGCAAACCAACCGGCGCAGTCACTGCGCTATAGGAGCCCCGGACCTCATTCCTCTGGATCTCCAAACGGTGGCGCAAGCCACCCGCCCCTTCGGACCGCAAGGCCGAAGGGGTTTGTCATTCTGGGCCACAGCCATTACGGTAGCGCTGTCATCTGCCTAGAATGGCGCATGACGCTCGATGCCACCCAGCCCCGTCGCGCCCGCCGCAGCAGCGGCGCCGTGACGCTGCACGACGTGGCCAAGCTGGCCGGCGTGGCGCCCATCACCGCGTCGCGCGCATTGAACCGCCCCGACCAGGTTTCGGCCGATGTGCTGAAGAAGGTCAGCGACGCCGTCGCCCGCACCGGCTACGTGCCGAACCTGCTGGCCGGCGGGCTGGCCTCGACCCGCAGCCGGCTCGTCGCTGCGGTGGTGCCCACGATCGCCGGGCCGGTGTTTCTGGAAACCGTGCAGTCGCTCACCGAGGCGCTGGCCGAGCGCGGGTACCAGTTGATGCTGGGGCAGTCGGGCTACTCGGGCTCGCGTGAAGACGCACTGCTCGAAGCGATCATCGGCCGGCGGCCCGACGGCATCGTGCTGACCGGCATCATGCATTCGGCCGAAGGCCGAAGGCGGCTTTTGGCCTCGGGCATCCCGGTTGTCGAAACCTGGGACCTGACGCCCACGCCGATCGACATGCTGGTCGGTTTCTCCCATGTGGAAGTGGGTCGCGCGGTCGCGGCTTTCCTGCAAACCAAAGGCCGGCGCCGCTTCGCCGTGGTGGCCGGTGACGACGAGCGCGCGACGCGCCGGCTCGGTGCCTTCGAGGCCGCGGCGCTCGCACTCGGCCTGCCCGAAGTGCGCCGTGTCGTCGTGCCCGCGCCGACCACGCTGCGCAGCGGGCGGGGCGCCCTGCGCGAGTTGCTCGGTGGTGGTGGCGAGGTCGACGCGGTCTTCTGCAGTTCCGACCTGCTGGCGCTCGGCGTGATGACCGAAGCCCTGGCGCGGGGCATCAAGGTGCCTTCGCAACTCGCGGTCGTCGGCTTCGGTGACCTGAACTTCGCCGCCGACCTGCACCCGGCCCTGACCACGGTGCACATCAACGGCGCGGCCATCGGCCGCCAGGCGGCGCAGTTCATCGTCGACCGCGCCGAAGGCCGCGGCGTGGCTCAGCGGGTCATCGACATCGGCTTTTCGGTCGTCGACCGGCAAAGCGCGTAACACCCCGAATACGCAGTTCCCCGGGCTTGAGTTTCTGGAAAGGTAGCGCTACCATTCGGGCGTGCCTTTTCAGGCGCCGCCCGCTGCTTTTTCAACGCTCGCCGAGTTCGCCATGCCCAGCCCTTCCACACCGTCGATCACCGCGTTGCGCGTGGTCCCCGTCGCCGGACGCGACAGCATGCTGCTCAACCTGAGCGGCGCGCACGGCCCGTTCTTCACGCGCAACCTCCTGATCCTGACCGACAGCGCCGGCCGCACCGGCGTGGGTGAAGTGCCGGGCGGCGAGAAGATCCGCCAGACGCTGGAAGACGCCCGCGAGTTGATCGTTGGCCAGCCGCTCGGCTCGCAGCAGCGCCTGCTGCAGCAGGTGCAGCAGAAGTTCGCCGACCGCGACAGCGGCGGTCGCGGGCTGCAGACCTTCGACCTGCGCACCACGATCCACGCCGTCACCGCCATCGAGTCGGCCTTGCTCGACCTGCTGGGCCAGCACCTCGGCGTGCCGGTGGCGGCGCTGCTCGGCGAAGGCCAGCAGCGCGATTCGGTCGAGATGCTGGGTTACCTGTTCTACGTCGGCGACAAGGCGAAGACCGACCTGCCGTATGCGAGCGAGCCCGAGGCCGACAACGCATGGTCGCGTCTGCGCCATGAAAAGGCGATGACACCCGAAGCCATCGTGCGCCTGGCCGAAGCGGCCTACGAGCGCTACGGTTTCAACGACTTCAAGCTGAAGGGCGGGGCGCTGCGTGGCGACGAAGAAGTCGAAGCGATCGTGGCCTTGCACGAACGTTTCCCGAAAGCGCGCGTCACGCTCGACCCGAACGGCGGCTGGCTGCTGAAAGACGCGATCCGCCTGATGCGCGACATGCGCGGCGTCGTCGCCTATGCCGAAGACCCGTGCGGCGCCGAAGACGGTTTCTCGGGCCGCGAAGTGATGGCCGAGTTCCGCCGCGCCACCGGCCTGCCCACGGCCACCAACATGATCGCGACCGACTGGCGCCAGTTGAGCCACGCGCTCGCCTTGCAGTCGGTCGACATTCCGCTCGCCGACCCGCACTTCTGGACCATGGCCGGCTCGGTGCGCGTGGCCCAGACCTGCCGCGACTGGGGCCTGACCTGGGGCTCGCACTCGAACAACCACTTCGACGTGTCGCTGGCGATGTTCACGCACGTCGGTGCCGCGGCGCCCGGCAAGGTGACCGCGATCGACACGCACTGGATCTGGCAAGACGGCCAGCGCCTCACCAAAGAACCTTTCCAGATCGAGGGCGGCTTGGTGCAGGTGCCGAAGAAACCCGGCCTCGGCATCGAGCTCGACATGGCCGAGGTCGAAAAGGCCCACCAGCTCTACAAACAACACGGCCTCGGCTCGCGCGACGACGCGGTGGCGATGCAGTACCTCATTCCGGGCTGGGCCTTCAACCCCAAGCGCCCCGCGCTCGACCGCTGAGCGGCCCGCCGGCACCCACTTCTTTCACACCAGGGAACCCTCATGAAAATCGGATTCATCGGCCTCGGCATCATGGGCGCGCCCATGGCCCTGAACCTGCTCAACGCTGGCCACCAGCTCTTCGTCAACACGCGTGGCAAGGTGCCCGACAGCGTGAAAGCGTCAAGCGCCGTGGCTTGCGCCAGCGCCGCCGACGTGGCGCGCCAGGCCGAGGTGATCTTCACGATGGTGCCCGACACGCCCGACGTGGAAGCGGTGCTGTTCGGCGAAAACGGCGTGGCTGCCGGCCTGCAGGCTTCGGCCGCCGGTGCCCGCAGAACAGTCGTCGACATGAGCTCGATCTCGCCGATCGCGACCAAGGCTTTCGCCTTGAAGATCAACGCGCTCGGTGCCGACTACGTCGATGCGCCGGTCTCGGGTGGCGAGGTCGGTGCCAAGGCGGCGTCGCTGACCATCATGTGCGGCGGCGACGAAGCCGTGTTCGAGAAGGTGCGCCCGCTGCTTGAGAAGATGGGCAAGAACATCACGCTCGTCGGCGGCAACGGCGACGGCCAGACCACGAAGGTGGCCAACCAGATCATCGTGGCGCTGAACATCGCCGCCGTCAGCGAAGCGCTGCTGTTCGCCAGCAAGGCCGGTGCCGACCCGGCCAAGGTGCGCCAGGCGCTGATGGGCGGCTTTGCGGCCAGCCGCATTCTCGAAGTGCACGGCGAACGCATGATCAAGCGCACCTTCAACCCGGGCTTCCGCATCCGCCTGCACCAGAAAGACCTGGGCCTCGCGATGCAGGGCGCGCGCGAACTCGGCGTCGCCTTGCCGCAAACGGCGAGCGCCGCGCAGCTGATGCAGGTGTGCGCTGCCAACGGCATGGGCGATCTCGACCACTCGGCACTGGTGAAAGCGCTCGAGCTGATGGCGGGCCACGACGTGGCCAAGGCTTGAGGCCGCCGGTTCCCGTGTGACCGCGCGGCCGGCTGCCGCAGACAAACCAAAAAAGTACGGAGACGAACCCATGCAGGAAGAGACCACGAACCCGCGCCGCGGCTTTCTGAAGGCCGCGGCCGGCACCGGCCTGGCCGCGCTCGGCGGCGCCGCCGCAGCGCAGTCGTTCGAGTTCAAGCCGAACCAGCGCTACCCCGATCCGTCGGTGCAGATCCTCGACCCGAGCTTCACGAAGTACCGCATCTACAGCAGCACCATCGAGCAGGTGGGCAGCGGCATGCGCTGGGCCGAGGGGCCGGTGTACTTTCCGGAAGGCGGCTACCTGCTGGTGAGCGACATTCCGAACAACCGCATCATGAAGTACAGCGAGAAAGACGGCAGCTTCACCGTCTTCCGCGGCCCGGCGAACTACGCCAATGGCAACACGCGCGACCGCCAGGGCCGGCTCGTGACCTGCGAGCACTCGGTGACGCGCCGCATCACGCGCACCGAGAAGGACGGCAAGCTCACCGTGCTGGCCGACAGCTTCGAAGGCAAGCGCCTGAACGCGCCGAACGACATCGTCGTCAAGTCCGACGACAGCGTCTGGTTCACCGACCCGGTGTTCGGCATCAACGGCGAATGGGAAGGCACGCGCGCCAAACCCGAGCAGGCCACGACCAACGTGTACCGCATCGGCAGCGACGGCAAGATCACCGCCGTGATCACCGAACTCGTCAACCCGAACGGGCTGGCGTTCTCGCCCGACGAGAAGAAGCTCTACGTGGTCGAATGGAAAGGCACGCCGAACCGCAGCATCTGGAGCTACGACGTCTCGGCCGACGGCCTGAGCGTCTCGAACAAGACCAAGCTGATCGACGCCGCCGACCAGGGCGCGCTCGACGGCTTCCGTGTCGACCGCGACGGCAACCTGTGGTGCGGCTGGGGCAGCAACGGCGCTTTGCAGGCCGAGCCCAGCGACGTGGGCGGGCGCAAGGTGTACCAGCTGAAGGGCAAGTCTGAAGACCTGGACGGTGTGATGGTGTTCAACCCGCAGGGCAAGGCCATCGCGCATATTCGGCTGCCCGAGCGTTGCGCGAATCTCTGCTTCGGCGGGCCGAAGAACAACCGCCTCTACATGGCGAGCTGCCACTCGGTGTACGCGCTCTACGTCGAAGCCCACGGCGCGACCTGAAGGAGATGAACGTGGACAGGCCGGCTCACCAGCTGACGATGACGGTGTTGATGACACCCGACATGGCCAACTTCGCCGGCAACGTGCATGGCGGCACGATCCTGAAGTTTCTCGACCAGGTGGCCTACGCGTGCGCGAGCCGTTATGCCGCGCGCTACGTGGTCACGCTGTCGGTCGACCAGGTCATGTTCCGCCAGCCGATCCACGTGGGTGAGCTGGTCACCTTCCTGGCGGCGGTGAACCACACGGGCACCTCGTCGATGGAAGTCGGCATCAAGGTGATCACCGAGAACATCCGCACCCAGGAAACCCGCCACGCCAACAGCTGCTTCTTCACGATGGTGGCGGTCGACGACCAGCGCAAGCCGGTGGCGGTGCGCCCGCTCGTGCCGGCCACACCCGACGAAAAGCGGCGCCACTCGGCGGCCGAGGTGCGCAAGCAGTTGCGCCAGGAATTCGGCCAGCGTTTCGAAGCCATCAAAGGAACACCCGCGCCATGAACACCGCGCCCACGAGCTCTGGCGACAGCATTGCCTGGGTGCGCCTGTCGTCGTGCTACCTGCCGCTGGCCACGCCGATCAGCGACGCCAAGGTGTTGACCGGCCGGCAGAAGCCGATGACCGAGATCGCGATGCTGTTCGCCGAGATCAGAACGGCGCAAGGCCATGAAGGGCTGGGCTTCAGCTACTCGAAGCGTGCCGGCGGCCCGGGCCAGTTCGTGCATGCGAAAGAGATCGCGCCTGCGCTGATCGGCGAAGACCCGAGCGATATCGCCAAGCTCTGGAACAAGCTCTGCTGGGCCGGTGCGTCGGTCGGCCGCAGCGGGTTGAGCACGCAGGCGATCGGCGCGTTCGACGTGGCGCTCTACGACCTGAAAGCCAAACGTGCCGGCTTGTCGCTGGCCAAGCTGCTGGGCTCGTACCGTGACTCGGTGCGCTGCTACAACACCTCGGGCGGCTTCTTGCACACGCCGCTCGATCAGTTGAAGGTGAACGCCGCGGCCTCGATCGAACGGGGCATCGGCGGCATCAAGCTCAAGGTGGGCCAGCCGAACGGCGCGCTCGACATCCAGCGCGTCGAGGCGGTGCGCAAGCACCTGGGCGACGCGGTGCCGATCATGGTCGACGCCAACCAGCAATGGGACCGGCCGACCGCGCAGCGTTTGTGCCGCATCTTCGAGCAATACAACCTGGTGTGGATCGAAGAGCCGCTCGATGCCTACGACCACGAAGGCCACGCCGCGCTTGCCGCGCAGTTCGACACACCCATCGCCACCGGCGAGATGCTGACCAGCGCCGCCGAACACGGTGAGCTGATCCGCCACCGCGCCGCCGACTACCTGATGCCCGATGCACCGCGCGTCGGTGGCATCACCCCGTTCTTGAAGATCGCGGCGCAGGCCGAACACGCCAACCTGATGCTCGCCCCGCATTTCGCGATGGAACTGCACGTGCACCTGGGCGCCGCCTACCCCACCGAGCCCTGGGTCGAACATTTCGACTGGCTCGAACCGCTGTTCAACGAGCGGCTCGAGATCAAGGGCGGCCGCATGATCGTGCCCACGCGCCCGGGCCTGGGTGTCAGCCTGAGCGAGCAGGCCCGTGCCTGGACGCGCGAACACGCCGAAGTGGGCGTCCAGCCGTGACGCACCGATTTCTCTGCCCCGCCGTCGGCGAGCCCGCCTCGACCGCGCTTTTCAAACCCCGGTGCCGTAGCGCCTCATTCCTCAGGAGACAACCCATGAGAAAGATTCTGACCACCCTGGCCTTCGGCCTCGCCACGATGGCGAGCGCGCAAGCCGCCTGGCCCGACAAGCCCGTGACACTGCTGGTGCCGTTCCCGCCCGGTGGCTCGACCGACATGATCGCCCGCACCGTGGGCCCCAAGCTGCAGGAAAAGTTCGGCGCGAACTTCATCGTCGACAACAAGGCCGGGGCCACCGGCACCCTGGGCGCCGGCATCGTCAAGCGTGCGGCACCCGACGGCTACACGATCTTCGTCTCGTCGCTCGGGCCGTTCGTGATCGCGCCGCACCTGATCAAGGGTGCGCCGTACGACGCGCTGAAAGACTTCGACTACATCACCGTGGCGGTGCAGGCGCCGAACATCCTGACCGTGCCGGCCAACTCGCCGCACAAGACGCTGGCCGACGTGATCGCCTTCCACAAGGCCAACCCCGGCAAGATGAGTTTCGCTTCCGCCGGCAACGGCTCGAGCGACCACCTCACGGCCGAGCTGTTCTGGCAGCAGACCAAGACGACCGGCCTGCACATCCCGTACAAGGGCGGCGCGCCGGCCATGTCGGACCTGCTCGGCGGCCAGGTCGACGCCACCTTCATGAACATCAACACCGGCATCACCAACATCCGCGCCGGCAAGCTGCGCGCGCTGGCCATCACCAGCAGCAAGCGCTCGCCGCTGCTGCCCGACGTGCCGACGATGGAAGAGTCGGGCCTGAAAGGCGTGACCGTGTACTCGTGGCAAGCCGTCGCCGCGCCCAAGGGCCTGCCGGCCGACATCAAGGCCAAGCTGCACGACGGCATCGTGGCGGCGCTGAACGACCCGACGGTGAAGCCCAAGCTGCTCGAGCTCGGCTTCGAGATCGTCGGCAACACGCCCGAGCAGTTCACCGCGTTCCAGGCTTCGGAGTTCGCACGCTGGAAGCAGGTGATCGAGGTCGGCAAGATCACCGCCGACTGACGCGCCGAAGAGTCATCAGGAGCTTTCGATGCCCGAGACCACCTCCGCCGCGGCGCCGTTGACGATCCGCATGCACGAGCGCGACAACGTCGCGATCGTCGCCAACGACGGCGGCCTGCCGGCCGGCGCACCGCTGCCGTCGGGGCTGGTGCTGTGCGACCGCGTGCCGCAAGGCCACAAGGTGGCGCTGGTGGGCATCGAAGCCGGCGCGCCGGTATTGCGCTACGGCATCGCGATCGGCTATGCGCTGAAAGACATCGCAGCCGGCAGCTGGGTGCACGAGCGCCTGCTGCAGATGCCCGATGCGCGCGAGCTCGACGACCAACTGCCCATCGCCACCGTGAAGCCGGCCGCGCAGCCGCCCCTCGAGGGCTACACCTTCGAGGGTTACCGCAACGCCGACGGTTCGGTGGGCACACGCAACATCCTGGCCATTACCACCACCGTGCAATGCGTGGCCGGCGTGCTTGACTTCGCGGTGCAGCGCATCAAGGCCGAATTGCTGCCGCGCTTTCCGAACGTGGACGATGTGGTCGGGCTGGAGCACACCTACGGGTGCGGCGTGGCGATCGACGCGCCGGGCGCCGAGATACCGATCCGCACGCTGCGCAACATCAGCCTGAACCCGAACTTCGGCGGCGAGGTGATGGTGGTGAGCCTGGGCTGCGAGAAGCTGCAGCCCGAACGTTTGCTGCCGCCCGGCTCGTTCGCGATCGTCGACGAACGCAGCGTGGCCGACGTGGGCGCCAGCGCCGAAGCCGCGCTCGACGTGGTGTGCCTGCAAGACGACGCGCACGTGGGTTTCATGTCGATGGTCGATTCGATCATGTCGACCGCGCAGCTGCACCTCGAACGCCTGAACGCCCGCGTGCGCGAAACCGTGCCGGCGAGCGAGCTCGTGGTCGGCGTGCAGTGCGGCGGCAGCGACGCTTTTTCGGGCGTCACCGCCAACCCCGCTGTGGGCTACTGCACCGACCTGCTGGTGCGCGCCGGCGCGAGCGTGATGTTCTCTGAAACCACCGAAGTGCGCGACGGCATCGACCAGCTCACCTCGCGCGCCACCACGCCCGAAGTGGCACAACGCATGATCGAGGAAATGGCCTGGTACGACGCTTACCTGCAGCGTGGCAAGGTCGACCGCAGCGCCAACACCACGCCGGGCAACAAGAAGGGCGGCTTGTCCAACATCGTCGAGAAGGCGATGGGCTCGATCGTCAAGAGCGGCTCGGCGCCGATCTCGAACGTGCTCTCACCGGGTGAGAAGCTCAAGGCCAAGGGCCTGACCTACGCCGCCACGCCGGCCAGCGACTTCATTTGCGGCACGCTGCAGCTCGCGGCCGGCATGAACCTGCACGTCTTCACCACCGGCCGTGGCACACCCTACGGCCTGGCGGCGGTGCCGGTGATCAAGGTCGCCACACGCAGCGACCTGGCGCGGCGCTGGCACGACCTGATGGACATCAACGCCGGCAGCATCGCCGACGGCTCGAAGACCATCGAAGAAGTGGGCTGGGACATGTTCCGCCTGATGCTCGACGTGGCCAGCGGCCGCAAGAAAACCTGGGCCGAGCACTGGAAGCTGCACAACGCGCTGGTGCTGTTCAACCCGGCACCGGTGACCTGAGGCGCCGCGACATGAACAGCAGCGAGCGCGTCGAGCAGCGGCTGATGGAGCTCGAGATCAAGTCGAGCTTCACCGAAGACCTGGTCGAACGGCTCAACGAGGTGATCGTTCGCCAGCAGGCGCAGATCGATCGTCTGCAGCGCGAAGTGATCGAGATGCGTGAGCAGGCGCGTGCGGCCGACCCGGGGAGTTTTCGGTCTCTGCGAGACGAGTTGCCGCCACACTATTGAGGTGATCGGCGGCGCCTGCGGCCGACGCAGGCTACTTCGCCGTCTTCTCTGCCTCGGCCAGCGCGGTCTCGAACGCTGCCCTCATGTCATCCACCAGCGCCGGGAGCGCCGCCGGGTCGACGAAGGCGTCGGCTTGTCCGGCCTGGCGGCGCGCCTCGCGTTCGAGCACCTCGGCCATCTCGGGGTGGCTGGTGAGAAGAATGTCGGCCTTCGTGGCGGCGAGCTTGGCGAATGTTGCGCGGTAGTCCTGGGCGATGCCGGGGTAAACGCGGTTGCCGACCAGCTTGTTGCCGGCGACGGTGATGCTGCACAGGAACAGCACACGGCGCGGTGTGCCGCCATCGTCGACAACCGTCGTGCTCCAGCTCGTGCACCCGGGTGTGTGGCCGGGGGTGAGATGCGCGGTCAGCGCCATGTCGCCCAGACGGACAGTCTCGCCATCTTCAACGACCGCATCCACCTTCACCGGTGGAAACGGCCGCACGCCGTAGTTCGTTTCGCCGCGCGGCCGGCCGTGCTCGAGCGCCCAACGGTCTGCGCCGCTCGCCAGCAAGCGCGCACCCGTGTTGCGCTTGATTCGTGCCAGCGCCCCCACGTGGTCGTCGTGAGCGTGGTCGCTGATCAGTAGCCTGACATCGCGCAGCGGAACGCCGACACGCCGGATATTGCGTTCGACCTGGGCAGCGTTCCTGGCGAGGGTTCCGTCCAGAAGAATCGCACCGCGCTCCGAAACGATGAGGTACGCGGCCAGGCCTTTCGTTCCGACGTAGTGGATGTTGCCGGCGATGCGAAACGGCTTCACGGGCGCTGACCAGTCCGCCGGGTCGGCCGCCAGCGCTGGCCACGCGGCAGCCGCCGTGATGCTCGCAACGAGTGCAAGGCGAAGCAGGGCGTCGTGCTTGAGGTTCAGTGTCTTCAAGGCAGGTCTGCCCGCGGCCACGCTGTGCGCCCGCGGGATTCGTTCGATGTGCCGCGTAGCGTAGCAGCCGCGCGCTGACGCCGTGTCGAAAAGCGCCAGCCCCGTTGCTGCAGAATCGACCGATGAAAAGAACCTGCGCGTGGACCCTTGCTCTGGCGCTTGCCTTCGCGAGCCCGATGTTCATGCCTCACGAAGTGCGCGCGGCCGGGCCGGTCGACGCGGTGGTGACCACCCGCACCGGCCTCGTTCAGGGCCGCTCCGATGCGGGCCTGCTCGCGTTCAAGGGCGTGCCCTACGCCGCGCCGCCGGTCGGTGACCTGCGCTGGCGTGCGCCGCAGCCGGCTGTGCCTTGGCAAGGCACGCGCCCCGCACTCGAACGTGGCCTGTCGTGCTTCCAGAATCCCGCGCTGTCGATCGGCAGCGGCGCCGGTGACCCGCGGCCGATGGGCGAAGACTGCCTGAACCTGAATGTGTGGACGCCGCGTGCCGAGCCGGCCGCCAAACTGCCCGTGATGGTGTGGATCCACGGCGGCGCCTTGATCTTCGGTGCCGGCGGTTTGCCGATCTACGACGGCGCCCCGTTGGCGCAGCGTGGCGCGGTGGTCGTGACGATCAACTACCGGCTCGGTGCGCTCGGTTTCTTCGCGCACCCGTCGATTGCGGGCGCAAAGGCGGGTGCCGATGTCAACTTCGGCTTGCTCGACCAGATCGCTGCGCTGCGCTGGGTTCAGCAGAACATCGCGGCCTTTGGTGGTGACCCGGGCAACGTGACGATCTTCGGCCAGTCGGCCGGCGCCGAGAGCGTGCTCGCCTTGTTCAGCTCGCCGCTGGCCAGAGGCCTGTTCCACAAGGGCATCGCGCAGAGCCCGTACGGCATTCCGAGCCACACGCTGGCCAAGGCACGCGCCACGGCAGTGAAGGTCGCCACCGCGCTGCAGCTGAACGCGGCCCGGGCCACTTCGGCTGAACTGCGCGCCGTGCCTGCCGATGCTTTCGAGAAGCTCGAAGGCAACGAGCTCTCGCTGGCACCGGGTTTCATCGTGGGTGACGCTGCTCTGCCGCGACCGATCCTGTCCGCGTTTCAAAGTGGCAGCGAAGCGGCTCTGCCGCTCATCATCGGCAACACCAGCGACGACGGCAGCGTGGCGGTCGAGTTCGGCATGGACCCTGCTGCCCTCATCAAGCGCCTGGGCGCCGCACGCATCGCCGTGAGGTCGCTCTACCCGAAAGGCCTGAACGACGAGCAGCTCGGCCGCCAGACCGTGCGTGACCTGGCGTTCACCGCGTTTGCGCGGCGCATCGCCTACCTGCACAGCGCACGCGCGCCGACCTGGCGCTACTACTACGGTTATGTGCCCGCTGGCGTGCGCGGCAGCAAACCCGGCGTGGCGCACGGCGCCGAGATCGCGCTGACGATGGGCACGCTCGATGTGTGCCAGTGCCTCGGCGCGCCAGTGACCGAACAGGACCGCGAGGCCGCGCGCCGGGCCGTGACACACTGGTTCGACTTCGCCGCCACCGGCACACCGGTGCCACGCGACGCCCAGGCCTGGCCGCGCGACGCGCAGCGTGCGTCGAAGCTGCTCGAGTTCGGCGAGCCCGATGCGGTGCAGCCCGACTTCATGAAGCCGCGCCTCGATGCGTTCATCGGCACGCTGAAAGTCTTGGGCGCCTTCACGTCGGCGCGCTGAATCGAACCCCGGAGATTGTTCATGTTGCAAGGCACCGTCGGCTGGCCCGAAGCCAGCGCAGAGTCGTATCGCCGTGCAGGCCACTGGGACGGCACGCGGCTGTTCGACGTGTTGAGCCGCGCCGCCGCGGCGCAGCCGCACAAGACGGCGCTGGTCTGCAACGACCAGCGCTTCAGCTACGCCGATCTCGAGCGCGACGCGCTGCGGCTCGCCGCGCGCCTGCTTGCCCTCGGCATCGCGCCGCTCGACCGTGTGGTGGTGCAGTTGCCGAACGTTCCGGAGTTCGTGCTCGTCTACTTCGCGCTGGTGCGCATCGGCGCCATTCCGGTGATGGCCTTGCGCGCGCACCGGCATGCCGAAGTGCGGCACTTTCTCGTGGCTTCGGGTGCCAAGGCCTATGTGATTCCCGACCGTATCGGCGCTTTCGACTACCGCGAGATGGCCGACACATTGCGTGGCGACGCGCCGGCCCTGCAGCAGGTGATCGTGGTCGGCGAGGCGCTCAGCGGGCAGCAATCCTTTGCCGCGCTGATGCGCGAGGCGCCGGGTGCCGCAGAGCTTGAAGCACTCGCCGGCACCAGACCCGACCCGGCCGAGGTGGCGACCATGCTGCTCTCGGGCGGCACCACCTCGATGTCGAAGCTCATCCCGCGCACCCACCAGGACTACGTGCTCAACGCCCGCCTGTGCGCGCGTGCGGCGGGTTTCGACGAACACACCGTGTTCATGGCGATCCTGCCGCTCGGCCACAACTACAACCTCGCGTCGCCTGGCATGCTCGGCGCTTTCAGTGTGGGCGGCACGGTCGTGCTGTCGCCCTCGACCGACGCCGAGAGCGTGTTTGCACTGGTGCAGCGCGAGCGCGTGAGCGTGATCGCCGCGGTGGTGCCGCTGATCGTCAACTGGCTCGGCTCCGACGCGCACACGAGGTTCGACCTGTCGTCGTTGAAGGTGGTGCAGAACGGCGGCGCACGGCTCGCGCCCGAATTGCGCAGCCGGCTGCGCGAGCGCTTCGGCTGCACGCCGCAAGAGATCTACGGCACGGCCGAAGGCCTGATCAACATGACCCGCCTCGACGACCCCGACGCGCTGATGCTGCACAGCTCGGGCGCGCCGGTGAGCGAGGCCGACGAAATACGCGTCGTCGACGAAGAAGGCCATGAGCTGCCCGACGGCGAAGCGGGTGAGCTCGTCACGCGCGGGCCGTACACGATCTGCGGTTACTACAACGCGCCCGACAAGAACGCCGAAGCCTTCACCGCCGACGGCTTCTACCGCATGGGCGACATCGTGCGCAAACAGGGACGGCATGTGTTCGCCGAAGGCCGCAAGAAAGACATGATCAACCGCGGTGGCGAGAAGATCAGCTGCGAAGAAGTCGAGAACCTGATCTTCGCGCACCCCAAGGTGAAGGCGGTCACGCTGGTCGCGATGCCCGACCCGGTGTTCGGCGAGAAAGCCTGCGCCTTCGTGATCACGCAGCCGGGCGAACGGCTCGGCTTCGACGAGCTCATCGGGTTTCTGAAACAACAGCAGATCGCCAGCTTCAAGCTGCCCGAGCGGCTGGAGCTCGTGACCGAGTTTCCGATCAGCCCGGTCGGCAAGATCCTCAAGCGCCAGTTGCGAGAGCAGGTGGCGAGCACGCTGCAGCAAGAAGGTAGCGCATGAAGACGCTGATCCTCGGCGCCGGCCCGGCGGGCCTGTACCTGGCCTACCTGCTGAAGCGCCAGAACCGGGGCGACCAGGTTCGCATCGTCGAGCAGAACCCGGCCGATTCGACCTTCGGCTTCGGCGTGGTGTTTTCCGACCGTGCGCTTGACTTCCTGCGCGACGACGACGCCGAGACGCACGACCTGATCGTGCCCGGCATGCAGCGCTGGACCGACCTCACGCTCTTTCACCGCGGTGAGCGGGTCACGATCGACGGCGTCGGTTTCGCGGCGATCGGCCGCCTGCAACTGCTGCAGGCGATGCAGCAGCGCCTGCACAGCGTGGGCGTCGTTCCCGAGTACCAGCACAGTGTGAGCGACGAGCGCGAGCTCGAGGGCTTCGACCTGGTGGTCGCGGCCGACGGGGCCAACTCTTTCGTGCGGCGCGGCCGCGAGCGCGAGTTCGGCACGCGCATCGAGCCGCTCGCCAACAAGTTCGTGTGGTACGGCACCACGCAGCGTTTCGACACGCTGAGCCAGACCTTCGTGAGTTCGGAGGCCGGCACGTTCAACGCCCACCACTACCGCTACTCCGACACGATGAGCACCTTCATCGTCGAGTGCGACCCGCAGACCTGGGCGCGCGCCGGCTTCGAGCACATGAACGAAGCGCAGAGCCGTGCCTACAACGAGCGTGTGTTCGCACCAACGCTCGGTGGCCACGCGCTCGTCACCAACATGTCGATCTGGCGCAACTTTCCGAAGATCTCGAACGAGCGCTGGTCGGTGGGCAACCGCGTGCTGGTGGGCGATGCGCTGCGCACCGCGCACTTCTCGATCGGCTCGGGCACACGGCTCGCGTTCGAAGACACGATCGCGCTGGCACGTGCGCTGCGCGAGCAGCACAACGACGTGCCGTCGGCACTGGCCGCCTACGAAGCGGCCCGCCGGCCCATCGTCGACAAGCTGGTCGCCGGCGCGAACCGCAGCGCCGAGTGGTACGAGCATTTCCCGGCCCACATGCATATGGCGCCGTGGCCGCTGGCGTGGAGCTACATCCAGCGCAGCGGCCGGGTCGACGCCGCCAAGCTGCGCCAGGTGTCTCCGCAATTCGTGGCCGGCTGCGAAGCGCACGGCGTGGTGACAGGCTAGGGCGCGCGCATCTCCGTGCCGAGCGCCGCGTAGAGCCGCTGGAATTGCTGGTGGCGTTCGGCCAGCAGCGCGGCCCGGCTGGCGTTCGGCACGAATCGGTCGGTCACCGGCGGCTGGGTGCAGACCGAAGCCACGCTGTCGGTCGTGCGCGCCAGGCGGCCGAGCCGCGCGGCGCCGAGGGCGGCACCCACTTCGGCGCCGCTGCGGCGCTCAAGCGTGCGGCCGAGCGTGTCGGCAAGCACCTGCGCCCAGGGCGCGCTGCGCGAGCCGCCGCCGACCAGGGTGACGCTGTCGATCTGCGCGCCGCCTTGCAGCAGCGCCTGCTGCCCGTCGAGAAAAGCGAAGGCCACGCCTTCGAGCACGGCGCGCGCGAGGTCGGCACGCCCGTGTTCGTGTGTCAGGCCGAAGAACACGCCGCAGGCGTGCGGGTTGTTGTGCGGCGTGCGTTCGCCCGACAGGTAGGGCAGGAACAGCGGCAGCGGTGTGCCGGCGGGCAAGGTCTCCGATTCGGCCACGAGCTGCGCTTCGCTCTCGGCGTGCGTGAGCGTGCGCAGCCAGCGCAGCGCACTCGCGGCCGACAGCATCACGCTCATCTGGTGCCAGCTGTTCGGAAACGCGTGGCAGAAGGCGTGCACCGCACGACCCGGGTTGGGTGAATATGCCGCGTTGGCGACGAAGTACACGCCCGAGGTGCCGAGCGACAGAAAGGCCGTGCCCGGCGCGGCGACACCGATGCCGGCGGCGCTCGCCGCGTTGTCGCCGGCACCGCCGGCCACGACCACGCCGGCCGGCAAGCCGAGCTCGGCCGCGACGGCGGGCAGCACCGTGCCGCTGGCTTCGCTGCCTTCGACCAGGCGGGGCATGTGCGAACGCTTCAGGTGCGTGGCGTCGAGCATCGTGCCGGACCACGCGCGCTTGGCCACGTCGAGCCACAGTGTGCCGGCAGAGTCCGACATGTCGGAGACCGCTTCGCCGGTGAGCTGCAAGCGCACGAAGTCTTTCGGCAGCAGCACGCGCGTGGTGCGGCGAAAGACCTCGGGTTCGTGCTGCTCGACCCACATCAGCTTGGGTGCGGTGAAGCCTGGCATCGCGATGTTGCCGGTGATCTCGCGGCTGCGCGGCGCGCGGCGTTCGAGCTCGGCGCACTGCGCGTGGCTGCGGCCGTCGTTCCACAGGATCGCGGGGCGCAGCACCCGGTCTTGTGCGTCGAGCAGGGTGGCGCCGTGCATGTGGCCCGACAGGCCCAAGCCGCGCACCGCGGCAAACGCTTTCGGGTGCGCTGCGCGCAGTTGCGCGAGCGCGGCGACGGTGGCCGCCCACCAGTCTTGCGGGTCCTGCTCACACCAGAGCGGCTGGGGCCGCGAAATGGGCACCGCGCTGTGGGCTTGCCCGACCACGACCTGTGCGTCGTCGAGCAGCACCACCTTCACTTCGGACGTGCCGATGTCGATTCCGAGATCCATCGATCTTTCCATGGCGGGAGAACAGGTCGAACACGACGCGGGCGCCGCGGCCCGCGAACGCGCTCAGTTCACGAAGGTCGTGTCTTTCGGGTCCTGCGGCGGGATCTTGATCGCCAGCGCCTTGAAGCGGCCGCTGGTCGCTTCGGTGCCGGCATGGTGCGTGCCGCGCGGAATGATGATCAGCATGCCGGGGCGGATCTCGCGCTTGGTGTCGCCGAGCCAGGCCGTGCCGCTGCCTTCGACGATGTACTGAATCTCGTCGGCGTTGGCGTGGAAATGTTTGCCCACGTTGCCCATCTGCACCGCGATCGTCGCGTTGGGCGTGGTCACCAGGCCCTTGTTGCGCAGGTCGGGGTTGGGCGTGGCGTTCAGGTCGGCGTCTTTCAGTGCGGCGATGTCGATGATCATCGGCGCGAGCGCAGCCGGGGCGGGCGCGGGGGCGGCGGCCTGGGCCTGTGCGCTGGGCAGCAGGCGCTGCGCGACGGGTGACACGGCGAGCCCGGCCACGAAGGCCAGGCCGAGCGGAAGGGCGTGAACAAGGCGCATGGAAACCTCCAGTAAAAAAGCCGCGCCCGAAGGGGCGCGGCTGGGGATGGTAAGTGGGATCGGGGACGGGAGCGTTACTTCTTCTTCGCGGCCGATTTGGCGGCCGGCGTGGCGCCGCCCTGCAGGCCTTCCGACATGCCGATCAAGACGCCGCTCACGAGCGCGGCATAACTGTCGAGCATCGCCTGCATCGTCTTGGCGCTCGCGGCGCGGCCGTCGCGCAGCGCGGTCTGGGCCTGCGCCATCAGTTGTTCGACGGTCTGCGTGGCCTGCGCGCCGGTGCCGGTGCCCTTGATCTTCATCGCGCTCAGCACCTGCTCCCAGGGGCCTTGCGCCGGGCCCGTCACGCCCTGTGCGGCCTTGGTCACCGTGGCGAAGAACATGTCTTCCATCTGCTCGATGTTGGCCAGTGCGCCCTTGAGCTGCTTGTCTTGCAGGCCCGCGCCCTGCGCCACGAACTGCTGCAGCGCCTTGTGGTTGGCTTCGACGGCCTGCAAGAGTGCGCCGTCCATGCCGGCAAAGGCCTTGGCGAGCATCGCTTCCACGTCGACCGGGCTGGCCACGTTCTGCGCGGCACCGGTGGACGCGGCCTGCGTCACCGTCTTGAGCACCTTCTTGATGTTCTCCATCGTGAGCTCGCGGCCCTGCAGCGCCTTGAGCGTGGCCTCGGCCACGCCCTTGCGCAGCGCTTCACCCTGTTTGGTGCTGGCTTCCGAAAACATCTTGACGATGGCGTCGGTGTCGATCCCTGCTTTCATCATGCTTGTTCCTTCGAGTTGTCGTGAATGCCGGGGCCGCTCACTGCATGTGCTGGCCGCCGTTGATGGCGATGTTCGCGCCGGTGAGGAACGCCGCTTCTTCGGAGGCGAGGTAGATCACGAGGCCCGCCACTTCTTCGGGCTTGCCGAGGCGACCGACCGGGATCTGCGGCAGGATCTTGGTGTCGAGCACGTCTTTCGGGATCGCCGTGACCATCTTGGTGCCGATGTAACCCGGCGAGATGGTGTTCACGGTCACACCCTTCTTCGCCACCTCGAGCGCCAGGGCCTTGGTGAAGCCGTGCACGCCGGCCTTGGCGGCCGAGTAGTTGGTCTGGCCGAAGGCACCCTTGCTGCCGTTGACCGACGAGATGTTGAGAATGCGGCCCCAGCCCCGCTCGACCATGCCGTCGGCCACCTGCTTGGTCATGTTGAACAGGCTGTCGAGGTTGGTGCGCAGCACGGCGTCCCAGTTGACCTTGTCCATCTTCTTGAAGGTGGTGTCGCGCGTGATGCCGGCGTTGTTGACGAGCACGTCGACTGCGCCGGCCTTGGCCTGCACTTCGGCCACGGCCTTGGTGCACGAGTCGTAGTCGGCCACGTCGCAGGGCACGGCCATGATGTCGTAGCCGCGCGTCTTCATGTCGGCCACCCACTCGGCGTGTTTGCTGTTGCCGGGCGAATAGGTCACCACGACCTTGTAGCCGGCGTCGGCCATCTTGGTGGAGATCGTCTCGCCCAGGCCACCCATGCCGCCGGTCACCAGAACCACTCTTTGTGCTGCCATTTTTTCAGTCTCCTATGGGTCGACGATGTTGTCGATGTGAATGATGGAATGCCGCACTGCCACCGCGGGGGTGTCAGTGCGCCGGGGCGCCGGGCATGTGCGCTTCGGTCTTGTCGAGCACCGCTTCCGGATCGTCGGCTTCGGCGTCACCCTCGTTGTTCAGCTGGCGGTTCAGCTGCGCTTCGTCGAGATCTTTGGTCCACTTGGCGACGACGAGCGTGGCCACGCCGTTGCCGATGAGGTTGGTGAGTGCCCGGGCTTCCGACATGAAACGGTCGATGCCCAGAATGAGTGCCAGGCCGGCCACCGGCACGTGGCCCACCGCCGAGAGCGTGGCTGCGAGCACGATGAAACCACTGCCGGTCACGCCGGCTGCACCCTTGGAAGTGAGCAACAGCACCAGCAGCAGCGTGATCTGCTGCGTGACCGTCATCGGCGTGTTGGTGGCCTGCGCGATGAACACCGCGGCCATCGTCAGGTAGATGGAAGTGCCGTCGAGGTTGAAGGAATAACCGGTCGGGATCACGAGGCCGACGACCGACTTCTTCGCGCCCAGATTTTCCATCTTCACCATCATGCGCGGCAGCGCCGCTTCGCTCGACGAGGTGCCGAGCACGATCAGCAGTTCTTCCTTGATGTACTTGATGAACTTCCAGATCGAGAAACCGTGCGCGCGCGCGATGCCGCCGAGCACGACGAAGATGAAGAACAGGCACGTGGCGTAGAAGGTGGCCATCAGCGCGCCGAGCGAGACCAGCGAGCCCACGCCGTACTTGCCGATCGTGAACGCCATGGCGCCGAACGCGCCGATCGGGGCCACTTTCATGATGTATCCGACGATACTGAACAGCACGTGCGAGAACTTCTCGATGAAGTCGAACACCAGCGTGCCGCGCCCGCCGAACTTGTGCAGCGCGAAGCCGAACATCACCGCGAACAGCAGCACCTGCAGGATCTCGCCCTTGGCGAACGCATCGACCACGGTGCTCGGGATCACGTTGAGCAGGAAGTCGGTGGTCGAGACCATCTTGCCCGGGCCGGTGTAGGCCGCGATGCTCTTGGTGTCGAGCGTGCTGGGGTCGATGTTCATGCCCACGCCGGGCTTCACGAGGTTGATGATGATCAGCCCGACGACGAGCGCCACGCTGCTGACGATCTCGAAATACAGCAGCGCCAGGCCGCCGGTCTTGCCGACCTTCTTCATGTCTTCCATGCCGGCGATGCCCACCACCACGGTGCAGAAGATGATCGGCGCGATGATCATCTTGATGAGCTTGATGAAGCCGTCGCCGAGCGGTTTCATGGCCTCGCCGGTGGCGGGAAAGAAGTGCCCGAGCAACACCCCGATCACGATCGCCGTGATCACCTGGAAGTACAGCGACCGGTAGATCGGCTTCTTGACGGGGTCGTGGTCCATGGCGGGGCTCCGGGGCGCTGTCGAGTCTCGAATTCAGGTCGAAGGGGGCAAACAGGGCCTCAGGATGCCGGGACGGGAGCGGGTCCGCAATACGTAGTGTTACGCCGCCCCGGCGCGATGCGCAAGGGTGTCTGCCCTGCGTGATGTTTCCGGGTGTCGCGGCGGTGCGAGCCGGTGTGGCGGGCGCGCCCGCTGACCGATCCTTGATCTGCGTCATGCCGCTGCGGCACCGGCAGGCGTAGCCTGCCGGCATGCACCCGGTTCTTGCGCCATGGCCCGGCCACCCCGGGCCGCTGATCGACGACCCGGTCGAGCAGGCGGGCTTTACCTCGTGGCAGCAGGACGCGGGCGGCCAGCGCATCGCTGAGTCGCACTTCGCGCTTTCCGGCCTGGTCTGCGCTGCGTGCGCCGACGTGATCGAGAGCGCCTTGCGTGCCGAACCGGGTGTGCTCGGCGCCAGCGTGCACTACGCCAGCTGCCGGGCCAGCGTGCGCTGGCACGGCACGCTCACGAGACCTTCGCAGATCGTGGCCGCAGTGGCCCGCGCCGGTTACGCCGCCGTGCCCGACCTGGCCGAGCCGGCGCGCGCACTGCGCCAGCGAGCCTGGCGCGACGCACTCTGGCGCCTGTTCGTCGCGGCCTTCTGCATGATGCAGGTGATGATGTACGCGGCGCCGGCCTACGTGGCCGAGCCCGGCACGCTGGCGCCCGACCTGCTGCGCCTGCTGCAGTGGGCGTCGTGGCTGCTGAGCCTGCCGGTGGTGCTGTTCTCGGCTGCACCGATCTTTCGCGACGCCTGGCGAGGCGTGCTGCTGCGCCAGGTGCGCATGGACCTGCCCGTGGCGATCGGCATCGCCGTCACTTTCGTCGCCAGCTCGGTCGCCACCTTCGCGCCCGACGCCGGGTTGGGCCACGAGGTGTACTTCGATTCGCTGACGATGTTCGTTTTCTTCCTGCTCGGCGGGCGCACGCTCGCACTGCGCGCGCAGGGCCGGGTGGCGGCGTCGCTTGAAGCGGCGCTGGCACGCCAGCCGCAGGCGGTGCGGCGCCTCGAGCCCGATGGCAGCGTCACGCTGGTGGCTTTGCGCGCACTGACCGTGGGCGACCGGGTGCGCGTGCTCGTCGGCGAAGCCTTCCCGGCCGACGGCTGCCTCACCGAGGGCGAGACCCGCGCCGACGAGGCGCTCTTGACCGGCGAGTCGCGGCCGGTGCTCAAACAGCCGGGCGACACGGCGATCGCGGGCAGCCTGAACCTGGGCGCGCCGGTCACGCTGCGGGTCGAACGCCTGGGCGCCGACACCCGCTTCGAAGGGGTGGTCGCGTTGATGCGCAGCGCGCTGACGCAGCGGCCCGCGTTGGTGCGTGCGGCCGACCGCGTGGCCGTGCCCTTTCTGTGGGGCGTGCTGCTGCTCGCGGCGGCAGCCGGGGCCGTGTGGTCGTTCATCGACCCGGCGCGTGCGGTCTGGGTCACGGTGTCGGTGCTGATCGTCACCTGCCCTTGCGCGCTCTCGCTCGCGGCGCCCTCGGCCCTGCTCGCCGCGGCCGGCGCGCTGGCGCGGCGTGGCGTGCTGGTGCAAAGGCTCGATGCGCTCGAGGCCCTGGCAGGCCTGCAATGCCTGTACTTCGACAAGACCGGAACCTTGACCGAGGACCGGCTCGAACTGCGCGAAGTGCGCCTGCTGCCGGCGGCGCAAGCTGCCGGCCTCGATGCCGACACCTTGCTGGCACAAGCCGCGTCGCTCGCCGCGTTCTCGTCACACCCTTTGTCGCGCGCGCTGGCCGCGCAGGCCACCGGTGCGCCGCCGCCGTGGAGCGGGGTGACCGAGACGGCCGGGTCGGGCTTGCAAGGCGTGGCGGCGGCGGGGCACGTGGCCCGGCTCGGCTCGCGCGCGTGGGTCGACGAATCCCTGGAAGCCTGGCCCGACGCGGGCGGTTCACAGGTCTGGTTCGGCGATGCGCGCGGCGCGCTCGCCTGCTTCGAGTTCGACGAAGCGCTGCGCTCCGACGCGGCCGAGACCATAGGCGCCTTGCGCGCCGACGGCCTCGAGCTGGCCTTGCTCTCCGGTGACGCACCGGTGCGCGTGCAGCGCGTGGCAGAGCGTGTCGGCGTGAGCGTCGCCGAAGGCCAGGCCACGCCCGAGCGCAAGCTGGCACGCGTCGCTGCCGCGCAGCAAGGCGGGCAACGTGTGGGAATGGTCGGCGACGGCCTCAACGACGCGCCGGTGATCGCACGCGCCGACGTGTCTTTCGCGATGGGTGAGGGCGTGGCCATCACCCGCTCGAAGGCCGACTTCATCCTGATGTCGGGGCGCCTGTCCGATGTGCTGTTCGCACGCAGAACCGCACGCCGCGCGATGCGTGTGCTGCGCCAGAACCTCGGCTGGGCGCTGGCCTACAACCTGGTCTGCGTGCCGCTCGCGCTGTTCGGCCTGTTCCCGCCCTGGGCCGCCGGGCTGGGCATGGCGGCGAGCTCGCTCGCCGTGGTGCTGAACGCGATGCGCCTCGCGCGAACGGGCTGAGCGCCGATGGACATCCTGTACCTGCTCGTGCCGCTGTCGGTGCTGCTCGTGTTCGGGCTGATGGCGCTGTTCCGCTGGGCCCTCGGTGCGGGCCAGTTCGACGATCTCGAGCGCGAAGGTGAACGCATCCTGCTCGAAGACTCACCCGAGCTTGACGCCGATCAAACCCCGAAACGAAGCACTGCTTGAAACTTCTTCCGGCCACTCGAATGGCCCTGAAGGAGTTTCGACATGCCCCACCCGACCCCGCCCGCACACGCCGTCTACGACGATGGCCCGGTGCGCCTGTTCACGCTCGCCGCCGTGCTGTGGGGCGTGGTCGGCATGCTGGTGGGCGTGCTGATCGCGGCGCAACTCACCTGGCCCGAACTCAACTTCGGCATCGCCTGGCTCAGCTATGGCCGGCTGCGGCCGCTGCACACCAATGCGGTGATCTTCGCCTTCGGCGGCTGCGCGCTGATGGCCAGCAGCCTCTACGTGGTGCAACGCACCTCGCAGGTCGCGCTGTTCCTGCCGCGCCTGGCGAGCTTCGTGTTCTGGGGCTGGCAACTGGTGATCGTGGCCGCCGCCATCACGCTGCCGATGGGCTACACGCAGGCCAAGGAATACGCCGAGCTCGAGTGGCCGATCGACATCCTGATCGCTGTCGTGTGGGTCGCCTACGCAGTCGTGTTCTTCGGCACCATCGGCATTCGCCGGGTGCGACACATCTACGTGGCGAACTGGTTCTTCGGCAGCTTCATCATCGCGGTTGCGCTGCTGCACATCGTCAACAGCGCGTCGATTCCGGTGAGCCTCACGAAGAGCTATTCGGCCTACGCAGGCGTGCAGGACGCGATGGTGCAGTGGTGGTACGGCCACAACGCGGTCGGCTTCTTCCTCACGGCGGGCTTCCTCGGGATGATGTACTACTTCATCCCCAAGCAGGCCGAGCGGCCGGTGTATTCGTACCGGCTGTCGATCGTGCACTTCTGGGCACTGATCTTCACCTACATGTGGGCCGGCCCGCACCACCTGCACTACACCGCGCTGCCCGACTGGGCGCAGAGCGTGGGCATGATCTTCTCGCTGGTGCTGCTCGCGCCGAGTTGGGGCGGCATGATCAACGGCATCATGACCTTGAGCGGCGCGTGGCACAAACTGCGCGAAGACCCGATCCTCAAGTTCCTGATCGTCGCGCTCTCGTTCTACGGCATGGCCACCTTCGAGGGGCCGATGATGTCGATCAAGACGGTGAACGCCCTCAGCCACTACACCGACTGGACCGTCGGCCACGTGCACGCCGGTGCGCTCGGCTGGGTGGGCCTGATCACCATCGGCTCGCTGTACTACCTTGTCCCGCGCATGTTCGGGCAATTGAAGATGTACAGCGTGCGCGCGATCGAGCTGCACTTCTGGATCAGCACGCTCGGCATCGTGCTCTACATCGCCGCGATGTGGATGGCCGGCGTGATGCAAGGCCTGATGTGGCGTGCGGTGAACGCCGACGGCACGCTCGTCTACAGCTTTGTCGAAAGCGTGAAGGCCACCTACCCGTTCTACCTGATCCGCCTCATCGGTGGCCTGCTCTACCTGAGCGGCATGGGCGTGATGGTCTGGAACGTGGTCAAGACGGCGCAGGCCGGAAAGTACGTGCCGCTGCGCATCCCGGTGGTGCACGCCGGCGTGCCGAGCGCAGCCTGAACCCCGGAGCACCACCATGTCCCAAACCACAGACAAGTCGACCGGCTTCTCGCACGAGAAGATCGAGACCAACAACTTCCTGATGATCGCGCTGATCCTGCTCGTGGTGGCGGTCGGAGGCATCGTCGAGATCGTGCCGCTGTTCTTTCAGCGCTCGACCACCGAGCCGGTGCCGGGTCTCAAGCCCTACACCGCGTTGCAGCTCGCCGGCCGTGACATCTACGTGCGCGAGGGTTGCTACAACTGCCACTCGCAGATGATCCGCCCGCTGCGCGCCGAGACACTTCGCTACGGCCACTACTCGATGGCTGGCGAGTTCGTCTACGACCACCCGTTTCAATGGGGCAGCAAGCGCACCGGCCCCGACCTGCACCGCGTGGGTGGCAAGTACAGCGACGAGTGGCACCGCATCCACATGAACAACCCGCGCGACCTGGTGCCCGAGTCGAACATGCCGGCCTACCCGTGGCTGGCGAAGGCTGCGCTGAACCCGGCCGAATCCGAACCGCGCATGCGCGCCATGCGCCTGCTCGGCGCGCCGTACAGCGACGCCGAGGTCCAGGCGGGTGCCGCCGCGCTCGCCGGCAAGAGCGAGCTCGACGCGCTGATCGACTACCTGCAGGTGCTCGGCACCGCCGTCAAGTGAGGGCCTTGGTGTGGACGTGAACATTCTCCGGATCGTGGTGACGCTGGTGTCATTCGCCGTCTTTCTCGGCATCGTGCGCTGGGCCTTGTCGCGCCAGAACGCAGCGTCGTTCGACGAGGCCGCGCAGTTGCCCTTCCTCGATGGTGAAGCGGGCAGCCCACAGGAGCGTCAGCCATGAGCGACTTCTTCAACAGCGGCTGGGCCATCTTCGTCGGCACCGCGACCGTGCTCGGGCTGCTGTGGTGCCTGTGGTTGCTGAAGGTGGCCAGCACGCGCGAAGTCATGGCCGGTGACAACACCACCGGCCACGTGTACGACGAAACCCTGGTCGAGATGAACAACCCGCTGCCGCGCTGGTGGGCGGTGCTGTTCGTGCTGACCGTGGTGTTCGCCTTCGGCTACGTGATCGTCTACCCCGGGCTCGGCAGCCTGCCCGGGCAGTTCGGCTGGACCAGTGCCAACCAGTACCAGGCCGAGCAGCAGAAGGCGGCCGAGCAGATGGAAAAGGTCTACGCCAGGTTCAAGGACATGCCCGCCGCCGAGTTGCGCAAGAGCCCGGAAGCCATGGCGATCGGCGAGCGCCTGTTCATCAACAACTGCGCAGCCTGCCATGGCTCCGACGCGCGCGGCAGCAAAGGCTTTCCGAACCTGACCGACAACGACTGGATCCACGGCGGCACGCCCGAGAAGATCGAAGAGAGCATCACGCTCGGCCGCCAGGGCAACATGCCGCCGATGGCCGCCGCGGTGGGCACGCCGGAAGACGTGCGCAACCTGGCGCATTACGTGCTCAGCCTGTCGGGCAGCGCCCACGACGGCATCAAGGCCGCGGCCGGGCAGTCGAAGTTTGCCGCCTGCGCCGCCTGCCACGGGCCGGGGGGCCAGGGCACGCAGGCCCTCGGCGCGCCGAACCTGTCCGACAGGATCTGGCTGCACGGCTGGGGCGAAGAGGCCATCGTCAACATCGTCAACAACGGCAAGCTCAACGTGATGCCGGCGCAGGGCGGCCGCATGTTGCCGGAGCAGATCCACGTGCTGGCGGCTTACGTGTGGGGCCTGTCGCAAAGTGCGCTGCCGCCGTAAGCCGTTGCGGGCCTGAGGCCAATGTCGACACGCAAGATCATCCCCATCGCCGCGGCCGAGGCGTCGTCGTCGTCGTCGGAGATCGTCTCGCTCTACCAGAGCGAGGGCAAGATCCAGATGCGCTCGGTCACCGGCTGGTTCGCCAGCTGGCGCTGGGCCCTGGTGTGGCTCACGCAGATCCTGTACTACGGCCTGCCGTGGTTGCAGTGGAACGGGCGCCAGGCGGTCTTGCTCGACCTCGGCGCGCGCCGCTTCTACATCTTCGGCATGGTGCTGCACCCGCAGGACGTGATCTACCTCACCGGGCTGCTGATCCTCAGCGCCTACGCCCTGTTCCTGTTCACCGCGGTGGCCGGGCGCCTGTGGTGCGGCTTCGCCTGCCCGCAGACCGTGTACACCGAGATCTTCATGTGGGTGGAGCGGCGCTTCGAAGGCGACCGCCAGGCCCGCATCAAGCTCGACGCCGCGCCCTGGAGCCTGAACAAGGTCTGGCGCAAGGGTGGCAAGCAGCTCGCCTGGCTCGCCATCGGCCTGTGGACCGGCTTCACCTTCGTCGGCTACTTCACGCCGATCCAGTCGCTCGCGGGCGAGGTGTTCCGTTCGAGCGGTTTCGGGCTCGGCCCCTGGGAAACCTTCTGGATCCTGTTCTACGGTTTCGCCACCTACGGCAACGCCGGCTACATGCGCGAGCAGGTCTGCAAGTACATGTGCCCCTACGCGCGCTTCCAGAGTGCGATGTTCGACCGCGACACGATGATCATCAGCTACGACACGGCCCGGGGCGAGCCGCGCGGTTCGCGCGCGCGTGGCGTGGCGCCGGCTTCGGTGGGCAAGGGCGACTGCATCAACTGCACGCTGTGCGTGCAGGTCTGCCCGACCGGCATCGACATCCGCGACGGTCTGCAGTACGAGTGCATCGGCTGCGCGGCGTGCATCGATGTCTGCGACAGCGTGATGGACAAGATGAACTACCCGCGCGGCCTGATCCGCTACGCCACGCAGAACGGCATGCAGGGAGGCTGGCCGGCGGCGAAGATGTGGCGCCGCGTCGCGCGGCCGCGGGTGCTGATCTACAGCGCCGTGCTGCTCGTGATTGCCACCGCGTTCGTGGCCAGCCTGGCCTCGCGCTCGCCGTTCAAGGCCGACGTGGTGCGAGACCGCGCCTCGCTCGCGCGCCTGGTCGAAGACGGCCGGGTCGAGAACGTCTACCGCGTGCAGCTGATGAATTCGACCGAGACCGCGCAGCGTTTTCACATCGAGGTGACGGGCCTGCCCGACGCCGTGGTCACGTCGCAGCCCGACGTGGACGTGGGCGCCACTCAGGCGCGCTGGGTCGCGCTCTCGGTGCAGATGCCTCCGCAGGCGGCCAGCGCGCTCGGGCCCGGCGCGCACCCGATGCAGGTCCGCATCACGCTCAGCTCGGAAGCGTCGCGGGGCGTGTCGCTGAATGAAAAGTCGACCTTCGTGGTCCCGCGCTGAAGGCTTCCGTCGATGAAAGGTGCTTCGATGACATCACCACTCCCAACTGCTGCACTGGTGCCCTGGTGGCGCGTCGGCGTGATGTGGCTCGTGCTCGGCGGCCTCGGCGTCGTGGTGGCCGGCAGCTTCGCGCTGGCGTTCACGGCCGTGAAGGGCGCCGACATCGTGGTCACCGAGAGCCTGCCCACCGGGCGGCCGGGCGGCACGCAGGCGAACACGCCTGCGATCCAGGGCCGCAACCACGCGGCCACACCGCCGCTCGCCAGCCGATAGGGTGGCGCGATGATGAAACAGCGTGCACTGCGCATCCTGTGGCCGGCCTTCCTGATGGCCGGTGTGCTCGAGACCATGGTTTTCGCCGTGGTCGACCCGGGCGACCTGCACTGGTTCGGCGGGCCGGCGATCGGCTGGTCGTCGCAGGCGATCTACACCGTCACGTTCCTGATCTTCTGGGGTGCGGTGGCGACGGCCGGCGCCATCACGGCGCTGTTGACGCTGGAACCCGAAGAACTCAACCGCCGCGGCGTCACCGGGCCGCGAGCCTGATGCGGGCTGGGCGAATCAGCAGCTGCTGCTGCCGTTGACGAGCTGGCGCAGCGCTGCTTCGTCGAGCACACGCACCTGGCGCTGCTTGACCTCGAGCACGCCATCTTCCTGGAACTTTGAAAACGCGCGGCTCACGGTTTCGAGCTTGAGCCCGAGGTAGCTGCCGATCTCTTCGCGGGTCATGCGCAGCACCAGCGCGGTCGACGAAAAGCCGCGCGCCTGGAGCCGCTGCGTCAGGTTGAGCAGGAAGGCGGCCACGCGCTCTTCGGCACGCATGCTGCCGAGCAGCAGCATCACGCCGTGTTCACGCACGATCTCGCGGCTCATCACCTTGTGCAACTGGCGCTGCAGTTCGCTGAACTCACGCGACAGGCTCTCCAGCTGGTGAAACGGGATCACGCAGACCTGCGAGTCTTCGAGTGCCACCGAGTCGCAGGTGTGGTGGTCGGTGCCGATGCCGTCGAAACCGAGCAGCTCGCCCGCCATCTGAAAGCCCGTGACCTGGTCGCGCCCGTCTTCGGCAGCCACCCGGGTCTTGAAGAAGCCGGTGCGCACCGCAAACAGCGAGCGGAACGGGTCACCGCTGCGGTACAGCGTTTCACCGCGCGACACCGAGGCTCGATTCGCCACCAGCGAGTCGAGCCGCTCGATCTCGGGCTTGCTCAGGCCCAGCGGCAGGCACAGCTCGCGCAGGTTGCAGCTCGAGCAGGCCACCTTCAGGGCGTGGGCATGGGACGGCGAAGCCGGCTGCGGGTGGATGACGACGGTCTCGTGCGCTGCGGGGTTTGACATGCGTCACATTCTGCGCTCATCGGAGTGAACCGAGTTTGACTTTCATCAAGGGCTTTCGGTCTGGTTGCAAGCACAGTGGTGGCAGATGAACACCACCTCGCCCCCGCGCGAGCCCCTTGTCTCGCCCGAGCTGCTGCGCCGACTCGACGTGCCGGGCCCGCGTTACACCTCGTACCCCACGGCCGACCGTTTCGTCGAGGCCTTCGGCGCTGCCCAGTACCGGCAGGCGCTGCACACGCGGGTCCAGGGCGCGGCGCGCAATGCCGGCCTGGCGCCGCTGTCGCTCTACGTGCACCTGCCGTTCTGCGAGTCGGTCTGCTACTTCTGCGCCTGCAACAAGGTCATCACGCGCCACCACGAACGCGTGGCGCCCTACCTCGACGCGCTCGAGCGCGAGGTGGCCCTGCACGTGGCCGAGATCGGGCCGCGCCAGCCGGTGAGCCAGCTGCACCTGGGCGGTGGCACGCCCACCTTCCTGAGCGACACCGAGCTCGAGCGCCTGATGTCGATGCTGCGTCAGGCCTTCAGCGTCGCCACGAACGCAGAGGTCTCGATCGAAGTCGACCCGCGCACCGCCGATCCGGCACGCCTGGCGCACCTGGCCGGCCTGGGCTTCAACCGCCTGAGTTTCGGTGTGCAGGACTTCGACGAACAGGTGCAACGTTCCGTGCACCGCGTGCAAAGCCAGGCCAGCGTGCAAAGCCTGCTCGAAGCGGCGCGCGCGCTCGGTTTTCGGTCCACCAACGTCGACCTGATCTACGGCCTGCCGATGCAGACGGCGGCCTCGTTCGCCCGCACGGTCGAACAGGTTTGCGCGCTGCGGCCCGAGCGGATCGCGCTCTACGCCTACGCCCACCTGCCGCAGCGCTTCAAGCCGCAGCGCCGTATCGACGCCGCGCTGCTGCCGCTGCCGCAGCAGAAGATCACCATGCTGGCGCAGGCGATCGCCGGCTTCACCGAGGCGGGTTACCACTACATCGGCATGGACCACTTCGCGCTGCCCGACGACACGCTGGCCGTGGCGCGGCGCCAGGGCCGGCTGCACCGTAACTTCCAGGGTTACAGCACGCAGCCCGACTGCGACCTGATCGGCCTGGGCGTCTCGGCCATCGGCCGCGTGGGTGCCACCTACAGCCAGAACGCGAAGACCCTGACCGAATACACCGATGCGCTCGGCCAGGGGCAGTTCCCGGTCACGCGCGGGCTGGCGCTGTCGCGCGACGACCTGCTGCGCCGCGCTGTCATCATGGCGCTGATGTGCCAGGGCCGGGTCGAGTTCGAGTCGATCGCGCTCGCCCACCTGGTCGACTTCTCGAAGGTGTTCGCGGCCGAGCTCGAAGCCATGCGCTCACTCGAAGCCAGCGGGCTGGTGCTGCTCGACGGCAGCTCGATCGAAGTCACCGAGCTCGGGCGCTACTTCGTGCGCACCGTGGCCATGCTGTTCGACCGCCACCTGCAGGTCGACCGCAGCCGCGAGCAGTTCTCGCGCGTGATCTGAGCAGGCCCCCGCGTGGATGCCGCGCTCATCGTCTCGGCCCTGTTGATGGGCCTGGCCGGCGGCCCGCACTGCGCCGCGATGTGCGGCGCCGCGCACGGGGCCATCGCCCAGCGTGGTGGCGCGGCACACGCACCGCACGCGCTGCTGGCCTTGCAGATCGGGCGGCTGGTCAGCTACACGCTCGCCGGTGCGCTGGTGGCGGTGAGCGTGTCGTGGGTGCGCAGTTTCGAGGCCGCCGCGCCGCTGTTGCGCCCGGTGTGGACGATGCTGCACGTGGCCGCCATTGCGCTCGGCCTGTGGCTGCTGTGGGCCGGCCGCGCGCCGGCCTGGCTGGCGCAGATGTCGCGGCCGGCCAGCCCGCTGGCGGCCGGCACGCAACCGCTGCGCTTCTTTGCGCGTGTGCCGGCCGCGAGCCGCGCCGGCCTGCTCGGGCTGTGCTGGGCCGCCATGCCTTGCGGCCTGCTGCAGTCGGCCCTGATCGTGGCCGCGCTGGCGTCGGGCCCGCTGCAAGGGGCGGGTGTGATGGCAGGCTTTGCCGCAGCGTCGTCGATCAGCCTGTGGCTGGCGCCGCGCCTGTGGCTGCGCTTCGGCGGGGTGGCCGGGCGCGCGGGCGACACGGCCTTGCCGGTGCGGCTCGCCGGTGGCCTGCTGGCCGGGGCTTCGGTGTTCGCGCTGGTGCACGGCCTGGGTTCGGCGATCGCGCAGGCGCTGTGCCTGCCGGGCGCCTGAAGGCCGCCCCTCAGCCGGCGCGCGGCGGCCGCGACAGCTGCAAGCCGATCGCCGAGCGGATGCGTGCGAACGCCGGCAGCAGTGGCTCGCAGGCCGCCGTGCCGAGGCCGGCGCGGCGTGCGAGCGCGGTCGCCGCCAGCGGGGCGGCGAGCTCGCCCTTCCAGGCAAACACCACGCGGTTGCTGCCCTCGCTGTCGTCGACCAGCAGCACCGAGCCGCCGAAGCTGCGCCGAATGCGCTCGACCCAGGTGTCGCAGTGCACGCGGTCGTTGTGCAGGTTCGCGACCAGCAGCCCGGCGGGCTGCAGCACGTCGGCGCAGTTGTCGTAGAAGCGCTGCGAGCGCAGCGCTTTGGGCAGCCCTTCGGCGTCGAAACCGTCGACCAGCAGCACGTCGAAGCGCGCCGACGAGTCGCGCACCAGGTGCGCGCCGTCGCAGGTGAGCACCTGCAGGCGTGCGTCGTCGGGCGGCACGGCGAAGCTGTCGCGCAGCGCCACCACGTGTGGGTTGATCTCGGCCACCGTCAGCGCCGACCGCTGCAGGTGGCGGTGGCAATACTTGACGAGCGAGCCGCCGCCCAACCCGATCAGGCCGATCTGCGCCGGCGCGGGGCAGAACAGCAGAAAGCCCATCATCAGGCGGGTGTATTCGAGGTCGAGCGCATCGGCGTGCTGCAGCCGCATGCGGCTCTGGATGGCGCTCACGCTGAAGTAGAGCGTGCGGGCGTCGAGCGTCTCGCTGACGAACGGGCGTACGTGGTCGTCGGGCTCGTCGGGCGCGGGCGTGTTCATGCCGGGCGTGCCGCCGCGGCGAGCGCGCCGGGCAGGTCGGCCACGAGCTGCGCATCGCCCACCAGCGCGGCGAAACCGGTGCGCTGCAGCGCACCCAGCAGCTCGGGCCCGGCCTCGCACAGCCAGAGCGAGATGCCGCTGCGCTGCAGGCGGCGCAGCAACTGCGTCAGTGCGTCGACGCCCGAAGCGTCGACCCAGAGCACATGGCCGAGCCGCAGCACCAAAGCGTGCGTGCCGGCGGGCAGCGAGTCGGCCAGCGCTTCGACCTTGCCGACGGCGCCGAAGAACAGGGCGCCACGCAGGTCGACCACGAGCACGCCGGGCGGCGTGCCGGCCGCGGCTTCGGCGTCGGCCCGGAACAGCGAGCCCATGCGCCAGATGAAGAACACGCAGGCCGTGACCATGCCGAGCTGCACCGCGACCATCAGGTCGAAGACCACGGTGAGAAAGAAGGTGCCGAGCAGGATCACGCGGTAGCCGAGCGTGAAGCGGCGCAACTGCGAGCGCGAGAACTGGTGCCACTCGCCCATGTTCCAGGCCACGAACAGCAGGATGCCGGCGAGCGCCGCGAGCGGTACGCTCGACGCGAGCGGCGCGGCCACCAGCACGATCAAGAGCAGCGTGAGCGCGTGCACCATGCCCGAGACCGGGCTGGTGGCGCCCGAGCGCACGTTGGTCACGGTGCGGGCGATGGTGCCGGTGGCCGGGATGCCGCCGAACACCGGCACCACCATGTTGGCCACGCCCTGGGCCATGAGCTCCTGGTTCGGATCGTGCCTCGGCAGCGTGGTGATCTGGTCGGCCACGCGTGCACAGAGCAGCGATTCGACGGCGCCCAGCAGCGCCAGCGTGAGCGTGGGGATCAGCAGCTGCTTGGCGCTTTCCCAGCTGAAGGGGGGCAGCTCGAGCGAAGGCAGCGCCTGCGGAATGCCGCCGAAGCGCGTGCCGATGGTCTCGACCGGCAGGTGCAGCAGCGCCGTGGCCGCCGTCATCGTGACCAGCGCCACCACCGGGCCGGGCAGGTGCGAGGCGGCTCGGCCGAAGCGCCCCGCCGCCAGGCGCGAGGGCAGCAGCGCGCTGTCTTTCACGAACAGGCGTGGCCACAGGAACAAGCCGCCGAAACACGTGATGCCGATCGCGAACGCGAACGGGTTGAAGGAATGCAGGTTCGACCACAGCGCGCCGAGCTGGGCGAAGAAGTCGGCCGAGACCTTGCCGGTGCTCAGGCCGAACAGGTCTTTCAGCTGCGAGAGCGCCACCAGCACCGCAATGCCGTTGGTGAAGCCGATGATGATCTGCACCGGCACATAACGCACCAGCGTGCCGAGCCTGAGCGCGCCCATCACGAACATGAGCACGCCCGAGAGCGCGGTGGCGATCAGCAGGTTGGTCAGGCCGTAACGCTCGACGATGCCGAACACGATCACGATGAAGGCGCCGGCCGGCCCGCCGATTTGCACCGAAGAACCCCCGAGCGCCGAAACCAGAAAGCCGGCCACGATGGCGCTGACGATGCCCTGCTCGGGCTTCACCCCGCTGGCGATCGCGAACGCCATCGCCAGCGGCAGGGCCACCACGCCCACCGTGACCCCGGCGCCCAGATCGGCCAGCGCACGCCGCCGGTCGTAACCGTGCAGCGCATCGAGCAGGCGCGGGCGGAAGGGGTGGAGTTGCACGGGGGCCTTCGGGTGGAGCTGGGCCGAGCGGGTTTTGGCAACCTGCAAGCCCAGCACGCCATTGTCTCAGCAGGGAAGGCGGTCGTGGCCGAAAATTCAGCCAATTGCTTTACAACTAAACTATTCTGGACTAACCTTCCTGCCATGCCGGTGCGAGCTGCCGGCGACCATCGGCCTCGGAGCGTTCATGAACATCGTCTGCATCGGCGGTGGCCCGTCGGGCCTGTATTTCGCGCTGCTGATGAAGCAGCAAGACGCTTCGCACCAGATCACCGTGGTCGAGCGCAACCGCCCCTACGACACCTTCGGCTGGGGCGTGGTGTTCTCCGACCAGACGCTGGGCAACCTGCAGGCGGCCGACCCGGTGTCGGCAGCGCAGATCCTCGATGCCTTCAACCACTGGGACGACATCGAGGTCAACATCCGCGGCCACCGGGTGCGCTCGGGCGGGCACGGCTTCTGCGGCATCGGCCGCAAGCGCCTGCTCAACATCCTGCAGCAGCGCTGCGAAGACCTCGGCGTGAAGCTGGTGTTCGAAACCGATGTGCAAGGCGACGAGCAATACCCCGAGGCCGACCTGATCATCGCCTGCGACGGGCTCAACAGCCGCATCCGCAGCAAGTACGCCGCCACCTACCGGCCCGATGTCGACATGCGCCTGTGCCGCTTTGTCTGGCTCGGCACGCACAAGCTGTTCGAGGCTTTCACCTTCGCGTTCGAAGAAACCGAACACGGCTGGTTCCAGGCCCATGCCTACCGCTTCGACGACACCACCTCGACCTTCATCATCGAAGCGCCCGAGAGCGTCTGGCTGAAGGCCGGGCTCGACAAGATGGAGAAAGAAGAGTGCATCGCCTGGTGCGAGCGCCTGTTTGCCAAGCACCTGGGCGGCCATGCACTGATCTCGAATGCCAGCCACCTGCGTGGCTCTGCGCAGTGGATCCGCTTCCCGCGCGTGGTGTGCCAGCGCTGGGTGCACCACAACGGCCGCGCGCCGGTGGTGCTGATGGGCGACGCGGCGCACACGGCGCACTTCTCGATCGGCTCGGGCACCAAGCTCGCGCTCGAAGACGCGATCGAGCTGGCGCGGTGCATCGAGAAGACGCCGCATGACCTGACCGCCGCTCTGCAGCACTACGAAGACGTGCGCAGCATCGAGGTGCTGCGCATCCAGAACGCGGCCCGCAACTCGACCGAGTGGTTCGAGAACGTCGAGCGCTACGTGAACCTGCCGCCCGAGCAGTTCGCGTACTCGCTGCTCACGCGCAGCCAGCGCATCAGCCACGAGAACCTGCGGCTGCGCGACAAGGCCTATGTCGAAGATTACGAAGACTGGATCGCCGAGCACGCTGGCGCGAAGCGCGGGCCCGGGCATGGGCCGGTGCCCCCGATGTTCACGCCGTTCACGGCACGCAGCGTCACGCTGAAGAACCGCATCGTCGTCTCGCCGATGGCGCAGTACTCGTGTGAGGGCGGCCTGCCGGCCGACTACCACCTGGTGCACCTGGGGGCGAGGGCGATGGGCGGCGCGGGCCTGGTGGTGGCCGAGATGACCTGCACCTCGCCCGACGCGCGCATCACGCCCGGCTGCCCGGGGCTGTGGACGCCAAAGCAACGCGACGGCTGGAAGCGCATCGTCGATTTCGTGCACGCCAACTCCGACGCGAAGATCGCGGTGCAGCTCGGCCACGCCGGCGCCAAGGGCTCGACGCGTGTGGCCTGGGAAGGCACCGACCAGCCGCTGGACGCCGGCAACTGGCCGCTGCTCTCGGCTTCACCGCAGCAATACCTCGACGGCGTGAGCGACTGGTCGCGCGCGATGACCCGCGCCGACATGGACCGTGTGCTTGCCGACTTCGTGCGCGCCACCCGCTTTGCCGCCGAAGCCGGCTTCGACTGGCTGGAACTGCACTGCGCTCACGGCTACCTGCTGTCGTCGTTCATCTCGCCGCTCACCAACCAGCGCAGCGACGAATTCGGCGGCTCGCTCGAGAACCGCCTGCGTTACCCGCTCGAAGTGTTTGCCGCGGTGCGCGCGGCGTGGCCCGAACATCTGCCGATGTCGGTGCGCATCTCGGCCCACGACTGGGTCGAAGGTGGCATCACGCCCGACGACGCGGTGCAGATCGCGCGCGCCTTCAAGGCCGCCGGCGCCGACTTGATCGACTGTTCGTCGGGCCAGGTGAGCAAGCAGGAAAAGCCGGTCTACGGCCGAATGTTCCAGACCCCGTTCTCCGACCGCGTGCGCAACGAAGCGGGCATCGCGACCATCGCGGTCGGCGCCATCTCGGAGGCCGACCACGTCAACAGCATCATCGCCGCAGGCCGTGCCGACCTGTGTGCGATCGCGCGGCCGCACTTGGCCAACCCGGCCTGGACGCTGATGGAATCGGCGCGCATCGGCTACACCGAAGTGGCCTGGCCGAAGCAATACCGCGCCGCCAAGTCGCAGCTCGAACGCAACCTCGAACGCGAGCGCGCGGCCGCGGCCGGCGCCACCGGTTCCGCGATCGAGCAAGCCAACCGGGCCTTGGGGGTCTAGAAAGCATGAAACGCGACGACGCCTCCCACGCCCTGCTCACCGAAGCGCAAGAGCTGGGCCACGAAAACCGCGCCGGCAGCGCCGACCACGCCACGCTGAAGCTCTGGCTGCGCATGCTCGCCAGCACCACGCAGATCGAAGCGCAGATCCGCAAGCGCCTGCGCGAGCGCTTCGGCATCTCGCTCGCCCGCTTCGACTACATGGCGCAGCTGTTCCGCTACAAGGACGGGTTGAAGATGCGCGTGCTGTCGCGTTACCTGATGGTCACCGGCGGCAACGTGACCGGCCTCACCGACGAACTCGAACGCGAAGGCCTGGTGTTGCGCGAAGCGAGCCCCGAAGACCGCCGCGCCTGGATCGTGCGGCTCACACCCAAGGGCCGGCGCAGCTTCGAGGCCATGGCGCAAGAGCACGAGCAGTGGGTGCTCGAACTGTTCGCCGGGCTCGACGCCAAGGCCGTGCAGCAGGTCTACGCCCACCTGGGCGCGCTGCGCGTGCAACTGGTGCAACAACACGATCTCACCGCCGAGGACAAAGCATGAACACGACTGTCGAAACGCGCGTCGACCCGGCGCTCGCCGCAGGCAACCGCCAGCTGCTCGCGGGGTATGCCGCCACGCACTTTGAATGGGCTGTGAGCGAAGGCGTGGCCACGGTCACGCTGAACCGCCCCGAGCGCAAGAACCCGCTGACTTTCGACTCCTACGCAGAGTTGCGCGACCTGTTCGGCCAGCTCAAGTACGCGAGCGACGTGCACGCGGTGGTGCTCGTGGGCGCCGGAGGCAACTTCTGCTCGGGCGGCGACGTGCACGAGATCATCGGCCCGCTGGTGCGGCTCAAGGCGCCCGAGCTGCTGATGTTCACGCGCATGACCGGTGACCTGGTGAAGGCGATGCGCGCCTGCCCGCAACCGATCGTGGCCGCCATCGACGGCGTGTGTGCCGGCGCCGGCGCGATCATGGCGATGGCCTCTGACCTGCGCCTGGGCACCGCGCGCAGCAAGACCGCCTTCCTGTTCAACCGCGTAGGCCTGGCCGGCTGCGACATGGGCGCTTGCGCGATGCTGCCGCGCATCATCGGCCAGGGCCGGGCGAGCGAGCTGCTCTACACCGGGCGCTCGATGGGCGGCGAAGAAGGCGAGCGCTGGGGCTTCTTCAACCGCTTGTGCACCACCGAAACCTTGCTCGGCGATGCGCTCGCGCTGGCGCGCGACATCGCCACGGGGCCGACCTTCGCCAACGGCATCACCAAGACCATGCTCCACCAGGAGTGGGCCATGACGATCGAGCAGGCCATCGAGGCCGAAGCGCAGGCGCAAGCCATTTGCATGCTGACCGAAGACTTCTCGCGGGCCTACCACGCGTTCGTGGCGAAGGCCAAACCGCGCTTCGAAGGCAACTGAGCATGAGCGACACCCGCTACCTCGACTGGCCGTTCTTCGAAGAGCGCCACCGTGTGCTCGCGCGCGAGCTCGATGCCTGGGCGAGCGAACACATCGCGCACGCGCATGGCGCAGACGTCGACGCCGAGTGCCGGGCGCTCGTGCGGGCGCTGGGGCAGGGCGGCTGGCTGCGTCATGCGGTCGGCGGCACGGCTTTCGGTGCCGCGGCCGACACGATCGACACACGCGCCATCTGCCTGATCCGCGAAACGCTGGCGCGGCATTCCGGGCTGGCCGACTTCGCGTTCGCGATGCAGGGCCTGGGCACGGGTGCGATCAGCCTCGACGGCACGCCGGCGCAGAAACAGCGCTACCTCACGCGCGTGGCCCGCGGCGAAGCGATCAGCGCCTTCGCTCTATCCGAGCCCGACGCTGGCTCCGACGTGGCGGCCATGGCCTGCGCCGCGCACGTCGACGGCGACCACGCCGTGCTGAACGGCGAAAAGACCTGGATCTCGAACGGCGGCATCGCCGACTTCTACGTCGTGTTCGCGCGCAGCGGCGAAGCGCCGGGCGAAGGTCCACCAGGCGCCCCGGTTCGTGGCGCGAAGGGCATCTCGGCCTTCATCGTCGACGCCGGCACGCCGGGCTTCGAGATCGCAGAGCGCATCGAGGTGATCGCGCCGCACCCGCTGGCACGCCTGCGTTTCACGAACTGCCGCGTGCCGCTCGCCAACCGCATCGGCGCCGGTGGCGAAGGGTTCAAGGTCGCGATGCGCACGCTCGACGTGTTCCGCACCTCGGTGGCCGCCGCGTCGCTTGGCTTCGCGCGGCGTGCGCTCGACGAAGCCTTGCAGCGCGCCACCACGCGCAAGATGTTCGGTGGCGTGTTGGCCGACTTCCAGCTCACGCAGGCCAAGCTCGCGCAAATGGCGACCACGATCGACAGCGCTGCGCTGCTCACGTACCGCGCCGCCTGGCAGCGTGACCAGGGCCGCGGCGTCACCAAAGAAGCGGCGATGGCCAAGCTCGCCGCCACCGAAGGCGCGCAGCAGGTCATCGACGCGGCGGTGCAGATGTGGGGCGGCCTGGGTGTCGTGAGCGGACAGCCGGTCGAAAGCCTGTACCGCGAGATCCGCGCGCTGCGCATCTACGAAGGTGCGACCGAAGTGCAACAACTGATCATCGGCCGCGAGCTGCTCAAGGAAACGCGCGCCTGAGACCGGCCATCCAACGAGAGACCACACCATGACCCAAGTCCTGCTCCCCGAAGGCTGGCCGCGCCCCAAGGGCTATTCGAACGGCGTGGCCGCCACCGGCCGCCAGGTGTTCATCGCCGGCATGATCGGCTGGGACGCGCAAGGCGTGTTCCACAGCGACGACTTTGCGGCGCAGACGCGCCAGGCGCTGCAGAACATCGTCGACGTCTTGCGTGAAGCCGGCGGCCGCCCCGAGCACATCGTGCGCATGACCTGGTACGTGACCGACAAGCGCGAATACCTGGCCGCCGGGCGCGAAGTGGGCGCGGCGTTCCGCGAGATCATCGGTTCCTACAATGCAGCGATGACGGCGGTGCAGGTGACCGCGCTGATCGAAGACCGTGCCAAGGTCGAGATCGAAGCCACCGCCGTGATCCCGATCCACTGACCTCTACCGAACGGAGCCCCCGCCATGGCCAAGACCAAAGCATCCTTCAAGTGGGACGACCCGCTGCTGCTCGACCAGCAGCTCAGCGACGAAGAACGCGCCGTGCGCGACGCCGCAGCCGCCTACAGCCAGGACCGCCTCGCACCACGTGTGCTCGAAGGCTTTCGCAGCGGCACCACCGACCCGAAGATCTTCCGTGAGATGGGCGAGCTGGGCCTGCTCGGCTCGACCATTCCAGAGCAGTACGGCGGCGCCGGCCTGAACTACGTGTGTTACGGCCTGGTGGCACGCGAAGTCGAGCGTGTCGACTCCGGCTACCGCTCGATGATGAGCGTGCAGAGCTCGCTGGTGATGGTGCCGATCAATGAGTTCGGCAGCGAAGCGCAGAAGCAGAAATACTTGCCGAAGCTGGCCACCGGCGAGTGGATCGGCTGCTTCGGCCTGACCGAGCCCGACCACGGCTCCGACCCCGGCAGCATGGTCACGCGCGCGAAGAAGGTGGCCGGCGGCTACGCGCTGAGCGGCGCCAAGATGTGGATCAGCAACTCGCCGTTCGCCGACGTGTTCGTGGTCTGGGCCAAGGACGACGAAGGCGCGATCCGCGGCTTCATCCTGAACAAGGGCGCGAAGGGTTTGAGCGCCCCTGCCATCCACGGAAAGGTCGGCCTGCGCGCCAGCCTGACCGGCGAGATCGTGATGGACAACGTGTTCTGCCCCGAAGAAGACGCGTTCCCTGAAGTGCGTGGCCTGAAGGGCCCGTTCACCTGCCTGAACAGCGCCCGCTACGGCATTGCGTGGGGCGCGCTCGGCGCGGCCGAAGACTGCTGGTTCCGCGCCCGCCAGTACACGCTCGACCGCAAGCAGTTCGGCAAGCCGCTCGCCGCCAACCAGCTGATCCAGAAGAAGCTGGCCGACATGCAGAGCGAGATCACGCTCGGCCTGCAAGGTTGCCTGCGGCTGGGCCGCATGAAGGACGAAGGCACGGCCGCAGTCGAGATCACCTCGATCATGAAGCGCAACAGCTGCGGCAAGGCGCTCGACATCGCCCGCCTGGCGCGCGACATGATGGGTGGCAACGGCATTTCAGATGAATTCGGCGTGGCGCGCCACCTCGTCAACCTCGAGGTCGTAAACACCTACGAAGGCACGCACGACGTGCACGCGTTGATCCTCGGGCGCGCGCAGACCGGCATCTCGGCTTTCTGATCGACCAACGGGCAAGGAGTCTTTCGTCGTGGCCAGCGCACACATCGACACCTTCGCGCGCGACCACCTGCCGCCGCCCGAGCAGCAGCCCGAGTTCATCTTCGAGCTGCCCGAGCTGCAGTTCCCCGACACGCTGAATTGCGCGACGGAACTGCTCGACCGGCACATCGCGGCCGGCCACGGTGACCGGCCGTGCGTGAGTGCACCGGGCGGTCCGAGCTGGTCGTATGCCGAGCTGCAGCAGCAGGCGAACCGCATCGCGAACGTGCTCGTGCATCACATGGGCCTGGTGCCCGGCAACCGTGTGTTGCTGCGTTCGGCCAACAAGCCGATGCTGGTGGCGTGCTGGTTCGCGGTGATGAAAACCGGCGGCATCGCGGTGGCCACGATGCCCATGCTGCGCGCGAAAGAGCTGGTGCAGATCATCGACAAGGGCGAGGTCACGCACGCACTCTGCGACCACGCCTTGCGCGCCGAGCTCGAAGCGGCGCAAGGGCAGGCGCCGCGGCTCACGCGGGCCGTGTACTTCGGCGACCCGTCGGCCGCCGGGCTCGAAGCGCTGATGGCCACGCAGCCCGCTCGATTCGACAACGTGGCCACGGCCGCCGACGACACCTGTTTGCTCGCGTTCACCTCGGGCACGACCGGCCAGCCGAAGGCGACGATGCACTTCCACCGCGACGTGATGGCGAGCTGCGTGTGCTTCCCGCCGCACGTGCTGCGCGCGAACGGCGACGACGTGTTCATCGGCAGCCCGCCGCTCGCGTTCACCTTCGGCCTGGGCGGCCTCACGCTGTTCCCGACGAGCGTGGGTGCGTCGACGGTACTGATCGAAAAGGCCTCGCCGCCCGACCTGCTCGACGCGGTGGCGCGCTTCGGCGCCACGGTGCTCGTGACGGCGCCGACCTCGTACCGCGCCATGGCCGCCGCAGCGCGTGAACGCAAGATCTCTGCCGCCCACGGCGGCACGCTGCGCAAGTGCGTGTCGGCCGGCGAGGCCTTGCCTGCGGCCACCCGCGCGTTGTGGCGTGAGGCCACCGGCATCGAGCTGATCGACGGCATCGGCGCCACCGAGATGCTGCACATCTTCATTTCTGCCGACGAAGCCGAAGCCCGCCCCGGCGCCACCGGCCGCGCCATTCCGGGCTACCGCGCCTGCGTGATGGACGACGCCGGCCGGCCCGTGCCCGCAGGCACCGTGGGCCGCCTGGCGGTGAAAGGCCCGACCGGCTGCCGCTACCTCGACGACGCGCGTCAGGCCAACTACGTGAGCGGCGGCTGGAACTTCACCGGTGACGCTTATCTGATGGACGTCGACGGCTATTTCGTCTACCAGTCGCGCACCGACGACATGATCGTCTCGGCCGGCTACAACATCGGCGCGCCCGAAGTCGAAGAAGCCTTGCTCGCACACCCCGCCGTGGCCGAGTGCGCGGTGATCGGCGTGCCCGACGAAGAACGTGGCCGGATCGTCAAGGCCTTCGTGGTGCTGCGCCCGCCGCACGTGGGCGACGACCCGATGAAGCGCACGCTGCAGGACTTCGTCAAAGCCGCCATCGCGCCCTACAAGTACCCGCGTGCGATCGAGTTCCGCGCCGCCCTGCCGCGCACCGAGACGGGCAAGCTGCAGCGGTTCAGGCTGCGTGATTGACCGATCGGCGCTCACACCGCGAAGTCAGGAGCCATCACCCGTGAAACACGCCGATGATCCGCACGCGAGGAAAACGATGACAACACGCGCCACGGGGCTGTTCGAAGTGAAGATGTCGCCGGCACCGCTCGCCGACGCAGGCGCTGACGCCATGCTGGGCCGCATGCTGCTCGACAAGAGCTTCAGCGGTGACCTGGTCGGCACGGGCAAGGGCGAGATGCTGATGGCCGGCACGGCGGTCAAGGGTTCGGCCGGCTACGTGGCCATCGAGCGGGTGACGGGCACGCTTGCCGGGCGCAGCGGCAGCTTCGTGCTGCAGCACTCCGGCACCATGAACCGTGGCGCGCCGCAACTCTCGGTGACGGTCGTGCCCGACTCTGGCACGGGTGAGTTGACTGGCCTGTCCGGCCAGTTGGCCATCATCGTGGCCGACGGCCGGCACCGCTACGAGTTCGACTACACGCTGACGGCGCCACAGCCACAATGACCGGATGAACTCACCCACCTCTTTCGCCGAAGGCGGCTGCAGCTGCCGCCAGGTGCGCTATCGTTTGGCGACGAAGCCGATGTTCGTCAACTGCTGCCATTGCAGCTGGTGCCAGCGCGAGAGCGGCGCGGCGTTCGCGCTGAACGCGATGATCGAAAGCGACCGGGTGCAGGTGCTGCAGGGCGTGGTCGACCTCGTCGACACGCCGTCCAGCAGCGGCCAGGGCCAGTTGATCGCGCGCTGCCCGCGCTGCCGCGTGGCGCTCTGGAGCCACTACGCCGGCGCCGGCAAGGCGGTCTCGTTCGTTCGTGTCGGCACGCTCGACGAACCGGCCTTGCTGCCGCCCGACGTGCACATCTTCACCACGACGAAGCAACCCTGGGTCGTGCTGCCGCCGGGCAAGCCGGCCATGGCCGAGTACTACAAGGCCAGCGAGCTGTGGCCGGCAGAGAGCCTGGCCCGCCGCGCCGAGCTGGCGAAACAAGGAGACGCCCGATGATTCTGGTGCACGGCAGTGTGGTCGCCCGCGAGGGCTCGTTCGCCGAAGCGCTGGCGCTGAGCCAGGAACACGTGGCACGTTCGCGCGCCGAGCCCGGCTGCATCGCGCACGCCGTGCACCGCGACACCGAGAACCCGCTGCGGCTGGTGTTCGTGGAGCAGTGGGCGAGCCAGGCGGCGCTGTGGGAGCACTTCAAGGTGCCCGCCTCGCGCGCGTTTGCGAAGTCGCTCGCCGGCCTGGCGGCCGCAGCGCCCGAGATGACGCTGTACGAAGCCTCGCCGATCGAGCTGCCGGGCCGCGGCGCGGCCTGATCGCACGGCCGCGAAGCGCCAGACGATGATGCCTGCCCACCGTTGGCTCTGCGTCACGTTCTTCGTGCTTGCGTGGGTCGCCGCGCCCGGCGCTCGGGCGGCCGACGAAGCGAGTGCTTTCGACGGCCTCTGGAACGTCACGCTCACCTGCCCGCCGCACAACGAAAACGAGGACGCGAAGGGTTATGTGCACCGCTTCCCGGCAGAAGTGAAGGGCGGTGTGTTCCGTGGCACACACGGCACCGAAGGCGAGCCGAGCTGGCATCTGCTGACCGGCAACATCGCTGCAGACGGCCGGGCAGCGCTGCAGCTCGACGGCATCGTCAACAACCCGGACTACGCGGTCGGCAAGGCGTATCGGGGGAAGCCTTACAGCTACCGCGTGCGGGCACGGTTCGAGGCTGGCAGCGGCACCGGCCAGCGCATCGGCAAGCGCCAATGCGACTTCAAGTTTCAGCGCCAGTAGGCTCGTCGCGAGCGCTCAGGGCCGCGTCTGGTCGATCTGCAGCTTCAGGTCGCGTGCGCCGGGCTTGACGACCGCGCCGGTGCCGATCAGGTCGCCCGGGCCCGGCGTGGCGCTGCCGCTGCGCGAGATGCGCGCTTCGATGCGCACTTCGGTGAAGCCCGAGATCTTGAAGTCGGGGCTGACCGCGAGCGAGTCGTCGAGCTTGAAGTTGAGCGGCAGGTCGGACACCTTGGCGCGTTGCACGGCCAGCGGCATGCGCGGGCCTTGCACGGCGCGCGCGAAGACGAACACGGTGTCGGTCGGCAGGGCCTGCGCCTTGAGCGCGGGGGCCAGGCTCACCTGGCCCCGGATGGCCGTGTCGCCAGTCGCCGCGGCAGCCTGTGTCGTGGGTGCCTGCGCGCCGGCCGAGGCTGGCGGGCTGATGAGCTGCGTCGCGTCGGGTTGCGGTATGGCGCTGGTGCTGGTGCTGGCCACGGCGCCGCGGATCTGCTCCAGTTGGCCCTGCACCCACTTCGCGTCTTCAGAGTCTGGTGGCAACTGCTTGAGCAAGCGCTCCCACTGCGCCACGGCCGAAGGCATGTCCTGGCGGTTGAAGGCGGCGGTGGCCGAGAGCGCCAGCGCCATCGGGTTGTCGGGGTCGAGCTTCAGCGCCCGACCCACCGCTTCCATCGGCTTGCCTTCGAGGTTGCCGTTGTTGTTGGCAGCCAGCACGTCGGCGTATTCGGCCAGCAGCACCGGGTCGCGGTCGAGCTCGGCACCGATGCGCTCGAAGGCTTTCTGCGCGTCGGGCATGCGGCCCATCACGCGGTAAGAGCGGCCGAGCACGGCCCAGCCCTTGGGGTCGTCGGGCTTGGCTTCGAGCCGGGCGGCGAGCGTGGCGACCATCTTCTCGACGTCGGGCTGCGTGCTGGCCTGGCGCGCGGCCGGGTCGAGCGCGGCCGGCTGGCCGAGCTGCGTGTACAAGGCCGCGGCGAGCAGCGGCACGGCGAGCGCGATCACGAGCGTGGTGGTACGTGCGCTCGCCGGCGCGGTGGCGGCGGCCTCGGTCACGCTCGTGTCGTCGAGCAGGCGCCGTTGCAGTTCGCCGCGGGCCTGCGCGTGGTCGGTTTCGGCCAGCGTGCCGGCAGCGAGATCACGGTCGAGTTCGGCCAGCTGGTCGCGGTAGATGCCGGCGTTGATCTCGCGGGTGCTGGCCACCACATCGGCCGCACGGCGGCGCCACGGGCGCAGCAGCAACAGCAGGGTGACGGCAACGAGCAGGGCGGACGCGAGGACGAATGCAGTGAGGGCGGTCATCAGGTTTTTTCACCGAGCAAGGCGGCGGCCTCGCGTTGTTCTTCGGGCGTCAACGCCTCGCTCGTGCTGCGGCGCCGGCGCACGAACATCACCAGCGCGGCCAGGCCCGCGGCGAGCAGCACGAAGGGCCCGCCCCACAGCAGCCAGGTGGTCGGTTTGACCGGCGGGCGGTAGCGCACGTAGTCGCCATAGCGGCTGACGAGGAAGTCCATCACTTCCTTGTCGGTCTTGCCCTGTTTGATCAGGCTGCGGATCTCGCGGCGCAGGTCTTGCGCCAGGTCGGCGCGCGAGCCGGCGAGCGACTCGTTCTGGCACACGAGGCAACGCACTTCTTCGGCGATCACGAGCAGGCGCTGCTCGACGACCGGGTCGTCGGCCAGTGGCGCAGCTTCGTTGGCGAAGGCGGGTGATGAGAGCAACTGCAGCAGGAGCGCGAGAACCAGCCCGGCGCGGATCATTTCTGCAGTTCCTTGATCAGCGGCAGGATCTTCTTCTGCAGCACCTCGGGCGTGACCGGGCCGATCTGCTTGAAGCGGATCGTGCCGGCCTTGTCGATCACGTAGGTTTCGGGCACGCCGTAGACGCCGTAGTCGATGCCGACGCGGCCGTCGGCGTCGACCACCGAGAGCGTGTACGGGTCGCCGAATTTCGCGAGCCAGCCTTTGGCGTCGGCGCGCTGGTCTTTGTAGTCGAGGCCGATCAGTGGGGCGATGTTGGCCTTCGCGAAGTCGACGAGCACCGGGTGCTCCTGGCGGCACGACACGCACCACGAGGCCCACACGTTGAGCAGCCAGACCTTGCCTGCCATGTCTTTGGGCCCGAAGCTCGCGTTGGGCGTGCCCGCGGGCGCCTGCGGGTCGGCGTCGAGGCGCGGCAGCGAGAACATCGGTGCGGGTTTGCCGACCAGCGGCGAAGGCACTTCGTGCGGGTCGCGGTTCAGGCCGATGCCGAGGAACACCGCCAGCACCAGAAACAGCGCCAGCGGGATCAGGAAACGTTTCATGCCGGCGCCCCTTGCAGCGCGGACCGCTTGGCCTTCAGGCGGTAGCGCCGGTCGCTCGCGGCGAGCGCGCCGCCGAGCGCCATGAACAGGCAGCCGCCCCAGATCCAGACGATGAAGGGCTTGAAGTAGACGCGCACGCTCCACACCGGCGCAGCGCCCGGGGCATTGAGCGGCTCGCCGAGAGAGACGTAGAGGTCGCGCGTGAAACCCGAGTCGATCGCGGTTTCGGTCATCGGCATCTGCGACGAGAAGTAGTTGCGCTTCTCGGGGTGCAGCACCGTTCTCACCTGGCCGCCTTTCGAGAGCTCGACGTCGCCGCGCTGGGCCACGTAGTTGGGGCCCGGCACCTGGTTCACGCCGAGCAGCTTGACGGTGTAGCCGCCGATCTCGACGGTTTCACCCACTGCCATGCGCACGTCCTTCTCGACCTCGTAGCCTTTCACGAGCGTCACGCCGATCACGAACACGCCGATGCCGAAGTGCGCCGCGTGCATGCCCCAGAAAGAGCGCGGCGGCCAGCCGGACTTCAGGCGCTCGCGGATCTGGAACGCGGTGCTGGCGAAGATCCACACCGCTAGCAGCAGGCCGAGCGCGACCAGCGGCGACCAGGTGCCGACGAGGAAGGGCAGGCCGATGCCCGCAGCGAGCGCGAGCCCGGCCGCCAGGCGCAGGCGCTGCGCCATGTCGCGGGCATCGGCCTGTTTCCAGCGCGCCAGCGGGCCGACCGCCATCAGGAACAGCAGCGGCAACATCAGCGGCATGAACACGGCGTTGAAGTAGGGCGGCCCGACCGAGAGCTTGCCGAGGCCGAGCGCGTCGATCAGCAGCGGGTACAGCGTGCCCAGCAAGACCGAGGCGGCGGCCACCATCAGCAGCACGTTGTTGATCAGCAGCAGCGTTTCGCGCGAGACCACCGCGAAAGCGCCGCCCATGCTGACTTTGGGCGCACGCCAGGCGAACAGCGCCAGCGAGCCACCGATCACGACGGTGAGGAAGAGCAGGATGAACACGCCGCGTTTCGGGTCGGCCGCGAACGCGTGCACCGAGGTCAACACGCCCGAGCGCACGAGGAAGGTGCCGAGCAGCGAGAGCGAAAAAGCGCAGATCGCGAGCAGCACGGTCCAGTTCTTGAAGCTGCCGCGTTTTTCGGTGACGGCCAGCGAATGGATCAGCGCGGTGCCGACGAGCCAGGGTGTGAACGAGGCGTTTTCGACCGGGTCCCAGAACCACCAGCCGCCCCAGCCCAGCTCGTAGTAGGCCCAGTACGAACCGAGCGCGATGCCGAGCGTGAGAAAGACCCACGCGACGGTCGTCCAAGGGCGTGACCAGCGCGCCCAGGCCGCGTCGAGCCGGCCGGCGAGCAAAGCGGCAATGGCGAAGGCGAAGGCGACCGAGAAGCCCACGTAGCCCATGTAGAGCATCGGCGGGTGGAACACGAGGCCGGGGTCCTGCAGCAGCGGGTTCAGGTCTTGCCCGTCGGGCGCTGCGGGCAGCAGCCGGTCGAACGGATCGGAGGTGAACAGCATGAACATCAGGAAGCCTGCCGACACCAGGCCGAGCACACCGATCACACGCGCCACCATCGCCTGCGGCAGCTGGCGCGAAAACAGGCTGACGGCGAGCGTCCAGCCGTTGAGCATCAGCACCCACAGCAGCAGCGAACCTTCGTGGCCGCCCCACACGGCCGAGGCGCGGTACATGGTCGGCAGCTTCGAGTTGGAATGCCCGGCCACGTAGGCGACCGAAAAGTCGTTCGCAACAAAAGCCTGCATCAGGCAAGCAAACGAAAAAAGTATCAGGGCGAACTGGGTCTGCGCTGCCGGCCGCGCCAGCGCGATCCAGCCGGCGTGGCCGCGGTGCGCGCCGACGATCGGCAGCACCCCCTGGATCAGGGCGATCAGAAAGGCGAGGATCAGGGCGAGGTGGCCGAGTTCGGGCGTCATGGGGTGGCTCTCATGGATTCTGGGCAGCGCTCACTTGAGCGTCTTGGCCGTCTTGTTGGCCTGGTCGACCGCGTGCTGCGCTTCGGGCGGCATGTAGTTCTCGTCGTGCTTGGCCAGCACCTCGGTCGCGACGAAGTGGCCGTCGCTGCGCAGCTTGCCTTGCACGACCGCGCCTTTGCCTTCCTTGAACAGGTCGGGCAGGATGCCGGTGTAGCTCACCGCCACGTCTTTGGCGGTGTCGGTGATGACGAAGTTGACCGTCATCTGGTCACGCTTCAGGCTGCCTTCGCGCACCATGCCGCCCACACGGAAGGCGCGGTCTTTCGGCGCTTCGCCGACCACCACCTGCGACGGCGTGAAGAAGAACGCGACGTTGCTCTGCAAGGCGCTGAGCACCAGCGCCCCGGCGATGCCGATGCTGGCGACGCCGCCGACGATGATGGCGATACGTTTGTGACGCGGTTTCATGCGGTGCTTTCGTTACCAGCCGGTGGCGGCGTTGATGTTGCGCTGTTCGAGCAGGCGCCGCAGCACCAGCCGGCGCCTTTGCCGGACCAGCAGCGGCTCGGCCACCATGCACACCACGCACGCGCCGAAGCTGCCCCACACGTAGAAGGCATAACCGCCCATCGCGAAAAATTCAGCCGCGTTATTCCAGTGCATCTTTGACCCAGTCGGCGCCCGATTCGCGCTCGAGAATGATGGTGCGCACGCGAGCGAGCGCCACGGCGATCGCGTACATCCAGAACGCCAGGGCCATCAGCAGCATGCCCCAGAGCATGGTCTGCGCCATCGAAGGCGAGCGCGTCAATGACACTGACGCGCCCTGATGCAAAGTGTTCCACCACTTGACGGAAAAATAAATGATCGGCACGTTGACGACGCCGACGATGGCCAAGACCGCGCCGGCCTTGTCGGCGCGCCGCGGGTCGTCGATGGCGGCCTGCAGCGCCATGAAACCGAGGTAGAGGAAGAGCAGGATCAGCTCCGACGTGAGGCGTGCGTCCCAGACCCACCAGGTGCCCCACATCGGCTTGCCCCACAACGAGCCGGTGGCCAGCGACAAGAACGCGAACAGCGCGCCGGTGGGGGCGAGCGCCGTGGCCATCATGGCCGACAGGCGGGTGTTGAAGGCCAGCCCGATCGCGGCCCAGAAGGCCATGGCGCAGTAGATCACCATCGACATCCAGCTCGCCGGCACGTGCACGAAGATGATCCGGTAGCCCTCGCCCTGCTGCGCGTCGGTGGGCGCGACGAAGAAACCGATCCACAGCCCGGCCGCGCCGAGCAGCGCGGCAGCCCACGCGAAGAGCGGCACCAGGCGCCCGGCGAGCGGGTAGAACGTGGCGGGCGAGGCGTAGCGCCACCAGAGCGAGTTCGTGTTGTTCATCTATTCGAGTGCAATGCGAAGGGCGACGGTCGCCGCCCACGGCGCGAAGAATACGGCGATCACGAGCAAGGCGCCGAGGATCGACAACTGCGGCCCGGCGCCCAGGCCGGCGGCATGCGCCTCGACGGCGCCGGCGCCGAACACCAGCGTCGGGATGAACAGCGGCAGCACCAGCAGCGCGAGCAGCGCGCCGCCGCCTCGCACGCCGAGCGTGAGCGCCGCGCCCACCGCGCCGATCAGGCTCAACACCGGTGTGCCGATCAGCAGGGCGATCACCAGCACCTGCAGCGTGCCGGTGTCGAGGTCGAATTGCAGGCCGAGCAAGGGCGCGATCAGCACCAGCGGCAAGCCGCACAGCAGCCAGTGCGCCGCGATCTTGCCGGCCACCAGCAGCACGAAAGACTGCGGCGACAGCGCCATCTGCTCGAGCGTGCCGTCGGCGTGGTCGGCCGCGAACAGGCGCGGCAGGCCGAGCAGCGTGGCCAGCAGCGCCGCGACCCAGAGCACGCCGGGCGCGATGCGCCGCAGCATCTCGGGCTCGGGGCCGATGCCGAGCGGGAACAGCGTGACGACGACCACGAAGAAGAACAGCGCCGTCACGACTTCGCTGCGGCGGCGGGCGGCGAGCAGCAGGTCGCGGCGGGCGGCGTTCCACAACGCGCTCACAACAGCACCTCGGCACCACCGGCCAGCGGCACCGGCTGATGGCTCGTCAACACGACCATGCCGCCTGCGGCGAGGTGGGCCGCGAGCACGTCGCCGATCAGGCCGACCGCATTCGTGTCGAGCGCCGCGAAAGGTTCGTCGAGCACCCACAGCTTGGCCGGGCGCACCAGCAGCCGCGCCAGCAGAACGCGGCGTTTCTGGCCAGCCGAGAGCCAGCGTGTCGGCAGCTTGCCGCGGCCGTGCAGGCCCAGGCGCTGCAACGCTGCCAGGGCGTCGGCCTCGGCCAGCGGCAGGCCGTCGAGCTCGTTGGCGAGGGTGAGGTTCTCGAGCGGCGTGAGTTCTTCTTTCACCGCCGCCTGGTGGCCCAGATACAACAGCGCGCGTTTGAATTCGTCACCGCACTCGGCGATGGGCACACCGCCCCAACGCACCTCGCCGTGGTCGGGCGCGCTGATGCCGACGAGGGTGCGCAACAAGGTCGTCTTGCCGGCGCCGTTGGTACCGCTGACCTGCAACCAGCCACCGGCGGCGAGCGCCAGGCTCAGGTCCTTGAACAACAGGCGCTCGCCCCGTGAACAGGCAAGTTGGGTGGCGCTGAGCATGGAGGCGGGTGGGGTGTGGGTGCGTGGGCTGCCGGGCGCGGTCTGGTGGCGCGCGAGGCTCCGCATTATCTGTGCAAGCCGGAGCCGCCCTTGCGCGGCCGAAACCTGCTCTTCCGAGCGACCAATCTGGTCGCTCGAGAACACATTTGAAGCGTCTGCTTGCAGACCCGACAAATGCTGACGGATTGTTCTGCGACCGGATGTAAGGTGCTCGCCAGTTGCCAACTATTGACGCCTTTTAAGGCGCGACATGGCTCGATGATGCGGTCCCGAAGCAGGCACACGGTTTGCCTCTTTCGGGCGGGCAGCAAGAGCTCGACGAGCAACAACCACAGGGAAGCAGAGTGAAAACACCACCGGTTCGGTTCATGCCACACGGCGCGCGCTTGCAGCGCGCCGGGGTGCCGGGCCGGGCGCTTTCCGGGGGTCGGCCATGAAGTTCGGCTCGTCGGGTTCGGGCAGCCGTTCGATGGATTTCGGGCGCGGTGGCGCCGTGGCCCAGGGCGACTGGCATGCCCGTGAAGAAGCGATCATGGGCACCGCGATCCGGGTCGAGCTGTGGAGCGAAGACCGCGCCGACGGTGAAGCCGCGATCAACGCGGTCATGTCGGAGATGCACCGCATCGACCACGCGATGAGCCCGCACAAACCCGAGTCGGAGCTGTCGCGCATCAACCGCCACGCCGCGGCGGCGCCGGTCAAGCTGAGCGAAGAGATGGCCCGGCTGGTGAGCCGCGCGATCGATTTCTCGAAATTGTCGGGCGGCGCCTTCGACATCACCTACGCCAGCGTCGGCCACCTCTACGACTACCGCGAAAAGATCAGACCCAGCGACGCCGCGATTGCCCAGGCACGCGAAGCGGTCGGCTACCAGAACCTGATTCTCGACACCGCGGCGCGCACGCTGCGTTTCGCCCGCGAAGGCGTGCGCATCGACCTGGGCGGTTTCGCCAAGGGCCACGCTGTCGACAACGCCACGGCGATCCTGGCGCGGCGCGGCATCCGGCATGCGATCGTGTCCGCCGGCGGCGACAGCCGCGTGATGGGCGACCACCGCGGCCGGCCCTGGACGATCGCGATCCGCGACCCGCGCCGGCCCGGCGAGGTGGTGGCGGTGCTGCCGCTCGAAGACACGGCCATTTCCACATCGGGCGACTACGAACGGTTCTTCGAGCAAGACGGGGTGCGTTGCCACCACGTGCTCGACCCGAAAACCGGCAAGTCGCCGAGCAGCGTGCACAGCGTGACCATCCTCGCCGCCGATGGGCTCACGACCGAAGGCCTCTCCAAGAGCGTCTTCGTGCTGGGGGTGGAGAAGGGCATGCGGCTGATCGAATCGCAGGAGGGCGTCGACGCGGTCGTGATCGACGCCGCCGGTCAATTGCACTACTCGTCGGGCTTGCTCGACGGCGGGGCGCAGGCCGGCACACAAGCTCGTCAATGAACGAACCGATCTACAGGGGGAAAACGATGAACACGATTACCAGAAGCAACGCGCAGTGGATGGCCTTGTCAGCCGTTCTGCTCGCGGCCGGCCTCGCCGGTTGTGGCAGCAGCGGCAGCGACTCGACCTCGGTCACGGTGAACGGCGACGTGCCGATCGCTTATGCGAAGCGCTCGAACACGATCACGATCAACCCGACCAACGGCAGCTCGTTCGCCGCCGGCGGCGACTTGATGGTGCGCGAAAAATCTTCGGCGAGCGCACCGGAACACAACCTGACCGCGCGCTTCACGCAGGGCAAGGGCGATGCCTCTGACCCGGAAGTGTCTTACGACGGCAAGAAGATCGTGTTCTCGATGAAGTGCCCGACGTCGAACACCTCGACGATCGGCGACCTGCCAGCATGCACCGGCGCCTGGAACATCTGGGAATACGACATGACCGTCGGCGGCCTGACCGGCGGCACCTTCCGCCGGCTGACCAGTGCCAGCGATTCCGACGACGTCGACCCGGCCTACCTGCCGGCGGGTCGCGGCTTCGTGTTCTCGTCGAACCGCCAGACCCGCTCGAAGTTGCTCGGCGCGATTCCGGGCCAGACCTACTTCGCCCTCGACGAATACGAGCGCGAGCGGGTGCTGAACCTGCACACGATGGACGACACCGGCGGCGCGATCACGCAGATATCGGTCAACCAGAGCCACGATCGCAACCCCGTCGTGCGCCCCAACGGCGACATCATGTTCTCGCGCTGGGAACACGTCGGCCCGCGCAACCGCTTCGCGATCTTCCGCACCAAGCCCGACGGCACCGACATGTTCGTGCTGTACGGCGCACAGAGCCCGGGCAACAGCTTCCTGCACCCGCGTGACATGGACCCCAGCGGCAAGTACAAGGGCTTCGTCTCGTCCGACCTGATGTCGCTGTCGCGCACGCAGGAAGGCGGTGCGCTGATGTTCATCGACGCGGCGCGGTACTCCGAGAACAACACGCCGGCCAACAGCACGGTGCCCACCCAGGGGGGGCAAACCGAAGTCACCGACAAGACGCTGAACCAGGGTCGAGGCCTGTCGATGTTCGGCCGCATCACCACGCCTTACCCCCTGTGGGACGGTTCCAACCGCGTGCTGCTCGGTTATCGCCCGTGTGAAGTCACGCGCAATGGCGTGGTCGTGGCCTGCGCAACGCTGACCCCCGAAGAAATCGCGATGCTCAACGACGATGAGCGAACCGACGCCCAGATCGCAGCGAGCCCGATCCAGGACAACGTTCGTGCGTCTTATGCCATCTACATGTACGACCCGGGCCCGCAGACCTGGCTGATCGTCGCGGCGCCGCCGGTCGGCTTCATGTACACCGACCCGGTGGCGATCCAGGCGCGCACGGAGCCCAACGCCATCGACCCGACAGCCATCGATTCGACGCTGGCCGCGCAAGGCATGGCATTGATCGAAGTGCGCAGCATCTACGACACCGACGGCCTGGAGCGCATGGGTGAAACCATGCTGGCACCGGTCGACCTTCCGACGAACTGCACGGTCGGTATCGCCAAGACCGCACCCACCGACACGATGGACACCCGGGCGCGCGTCGCCGACCTGGCACGCATGAAAGACCCGGCCGATCCAGCCTACGGTTGTTCGCCGGCGCGCTTCGTGCGGGCGACGCGGGCGGTTGCGCCGCCGTCGAGCACCATGGGCCTGCGTTCGGCGATCGGCGAGACCGATTTCGAGCAGGTGCAGATCCTCGGCTACGCGCCGGTCGAACCCGACGGTTCGTTCAAGCTGAAAGTGCCGGCCGACGTGCCGCTCGCGTTCTCGATCGTCGACGCCAAAGGGCGCGGCATCCAGACCCACCTGAACTGGATCCAGGTTCGCCCCGGCGAGCGCCGCACGTGCGACGGCTGCCACAGCCCGCGCCGCGGCGGTGCGCTCAACTCCGGCGCGATCGTCAACAACATGCCGGCGGGCTTGCTGCCCAGCATGTCGGCCGCCCACCAGTCGGGCGAAACGCTGGCGGCGCTTCGCACCCGCCTCGATGCCACCGCGCTGAACCTCAAGCCCGACATGGCCTACACCGACGTGTGGGCCGACACGAGCAAGAGTGGCGTGACCGCGATCGCTTCGATCTCGGTCAAGTACACCGGCAACACCAACCCGGCCGACGACCTGGCCACCGCTGCGCCGACCAACGGCCTGATCAACTACCCCGACCACATTCAGCCGATCTGGTCGCGGGCCCGCGGCACGGCCGGCGCCAACACCTGCACCACCTGCCACGCCGACGCCGTGAAGCTCGACCTGCGGGGCGTCACCTCGGGCACGGGGCGCCTCACCTCGTACGAAGAGCTGCTGCTCGGCGACCCGGTGATCGACACGGCCACCGGCCTGCCGGTGACCCGCATCCGCGAGGGCGTGCCCGAGATCGTGCGCGGCGCTGCGCTGGTCGAGACGATGGCCGGCAACGCGGCCGGCATGGCCCGCAGCAGCCGACTGGCCGAGATCATGTTCGGTGAAACACTCAAGGCCGGCGCTGAAGCCACGACCGCTCACCCGAACCCGCCCGGCGGCGCACCGAACCATGCGCTGATGCTGAATGCGGCCGAGAAGCGACTCATCACCGAGTGGATGGATCTGGGCGGCCAGTACTACAACAACCCGTTCGCTGGCGGCGTGCAACCCGCTCGCCTGAGCGAGAGCGTGTTCGCGGCGCAGGTGTACCCGATCCTGAGTTCGACCTGCGCGGCCAGTTGCCACCAGGCCATCGGCAGCGAGACAACGCCGGCCGGCGCCAGCTTCCGCCAGAACCGGTTCGTGCTGACCGGCAGCCCCGAAGGTGACTACAACGTCAGCCTGTCGATGATTTCCGACACCTGCCGCGCGGCGTCGAACTACCTGCTGAGCCGGCCTTCGACCGTGCCGCACCCGGCCGGGGCAGTGGGCCAGACCACGGCAGTGTTGCCGGTGGGCAGTGCCAACTACAACACCATCGCCAACTGGATCAGCGGGGGTTGCCCGTAACCATGACGACCGCGCAACGAAAAGAACGGCGGTTGAGGGCGCGACGCAGCAGCACCGCGGCCTGCCTGCTCGCACTCGGCTTGGCCGGGTGCGGCGGCGGTGGCAGCAACCCCATCGGCAACCCGCCCGAGGTGAGCAACCCGGTCGGCGTGACGGGCCAGAAGCTGTCGTTCGCGTACTTCCAGAAGTGCATCAACCCGATCTTCGTTGCGCGGCTGCAGATCAACATCGGTGGAGCCATCTCCACCAACACCTGTGCCGGTTCGGGTTGCCATGACAACACCACCGGCACCGGTGGTGCATTGCGCGTGGTGGCCAACGCGCAGCCGGTCGACCTGACCGACCCGGCCAACACGCCGGACGTGATCCGCACGACCGACATGTACAAGAACTTCTACTCGGCGCAGGGCTCGGTCGTGATCGGTGCCGTCACGCAGAGCCGCCTGCTCACCAAACCGCTGGTGCTCAACGTGTTGCACGGCGGCGGCCTGATCTTCGAAGACCTGAACGACCCGAACGCGCGGCTCATGCAGTACTGGATGACCCACCCCGCGCCCAACGGGCAAGACGAGTTCAGCACCGCCACCTACAGCATGTTTACCCCTGCCGACCTGAGCGGCACGTGCAACACCCAATGAGTCCACTCTTCGCCCGCCGACCCGCCGGATTCAAGCCTTTCTCGAACACGCTGCTTTCGCTCAGCCTGAGCGCGCTCACGTTGTTGGCCGTGCCGCCCGCGCACGCCGCCGAAACGAACGAAGAGCGGGTGCAGGTGACCGACCCCTTCATCGAACTGCGCACCGGGCCCGGGCGCGGTTATCCGATCCACTTCGTCGCTGCGCGCGAAGAATGGATCTCGATCGAACTGCGCCACACCGACTGGTACAAGGTGCGCACGGCGGGTGGCAAGATCGGCTGGGTCAACCGCAGCCAGCTCGTCACCACGCTCACCGAAGCGGGCGGCGCCAAGAGCTTCCGCGACATCGCGCTCGACGACTACCTTCTGCGCCGGGCCGAGTTCGGCGCCGGCTGGGGCCGCTTCAAGGCCGAGCCGATGCTCAAGCTGTGGGCCGGCTACAAGATGAGCGACACGCTCAGCCTCGAAGCAACCGCCGGGCAGGTGCAGGGCGTCTTTTCGGGCACGAACTTCTGGCACATCAACGTGCAGTCGGAGCCCTGGTCCGACCAGCGCATCTCGCCGTTCTTCGGCATCGGTGTCGGCCGCTTCAAGAACATCCCGAACACCAGCCTGGTGTCGGCTTCGAGCACCAACTCGAACCTGACCAACGCCACGCTCGGCGTGAAGTTCCACCTCACCGACCGCTTCGTCGCGCGCGTGGACTACAGCCTCTACACCGCCTACCTCTCCGACGCCCGCAGCAACCAGTACCGGGCGCTGACTGCGGGCCTTTCTTTCTTCTTCTAACGGCCGAAAAGTGACCATGCACCAACCACATTCAGTCACCCTGGCACTGCTCGCCGCCTTGCTCGTGCTGCCCTTCGCCGCGACCGCTCAGGAGCAGAAGGCCGACCAGAAGGCGCCCAATGAGCAGGTGATCGTGCCCGAGGTCGACCGCCGCCCCATCAAGCTGCCCAAGTTCCCGTCGAACGACTTCGAGATCGGCACCTTCGCCGGCAGCTACGCCACCAAGAACTTCGGCACCAGCCTGGTCTACGGTGTGCGCCTCGGTTACCACATCACCGAAGACGTGTTCGTGCAGGCCGTCTACGGCCAGACCAAGGTCAGCGACGAATCGTTCCGCCAGATTCTGCCGGGCGGCATCTTCGTCAACCCGACCGAGAAGCTGAGCTACTACAACGTGTCGGCCGGTCTGAACGTGCTGCCCGGTGAAGTGTTCTTCCTGCGCAGCCGCGCGTTCCCGTCGTCGCTCTACATCATCGGCGGCATCGGCAGCACCAGCTTCAACGCGCAGCGCCGCCAGACCTTCAACCTCGGCTTCGGCGCCAAGGTCTACCTGAGGGACTGGGTGTCGCTGCAGCTCGACATGCGCGACCACATCTTCTCGCTCGACCTGCTCGGCAAGCGCCAGAGCACACAGAACCTCGAGTTCACGGGCGGCCTGAGTTTCTACTTCTGACCGGCGCACATCGCATGAGCCTCTCCTTCAAGAAAAACCTGCTGCGCAGCGCGCGCGCGCTGCTGGCCGCCACCGTCGGCGTGTGTGCGGTGGCCTGGGCCGCGCCCATCGCGCCGGGTGCCCTGGCGCCCGACTTCACGCTGCGCACGCTCGGTGGCCCTAACCTGCGCCTGCAGGAACAGCGCGGGCGCGTGGTGCTGGTCAACTTCTGGGCCACCTGGTGCGCACCGTGCCGCCAGGAGATGCCGCACCTGAGCAAGCTCTACGACAAGTACGGCTCGTCGGGTTTCGTGCTGCTCGGCGTGAACGTCGACGACGACACCAAGAACGCCGTCGACCTGGCCACCAAGCTCGGCCTGAAGTTCCCGGTCTCGCTCGACAGCGACAAGAAGGTCAGCAAGCTCTACGACCTGAGCGCCATGCCGTCGACCGTGCTGATCGACCGCGAAGGCCGTGTGCGCTTCGTGCACCGCGGCTACCGGGACGGCTACGAGAACACCTACGACCAGCAGATCCGGGGCCTGTTGAAGGAATGAACATGCTGCGTGTGATTTCAAGCGGCGCTTCGATCGCCGCCTTGCTGTCGATGGCCCTGCTGTCGGGCTGTGCCATCGAGCCCTGGGTCAAGCCCTACGAGCGCGAGCGCCTGGCCGACCCGATGATGAAGTTCTCGCGCAACGGCCTGGCCGACAAACACCGCGACCACGTGTTCGAGGTGCGTGAAGGCGGGCGCGGCGCCACCGGCGTGCAAGGGGGCGGCTGTGGCTGCAACTGACCTGCCCACCGGCGCACCCCGCGGCTGGCGCCGGGTGTTGAAGGCGCTGTTCGCCTGGCGCCACGCCGCCAGCGCGCCGCTGGCCGGCCTGCTCGGCGGCTTGATCGCACCGGGCGCGGCGCAGGCCGTCGACCTGCCCGAAGACAGCGTCGACGCGATGATCCACTCCTACGACGGCGGCGGCGTGCGCGCCATCGGCCCGGCTTTGCTGGTGCGCAAGAAGCTGCTCGACAAGGTGTCGCTCTCGGCCTCGTACTACATCGACTCGGTCAGCAACGCGTCGATCGACGTGGTGACGACCGCCAGCCCCTACAAGGAAAAGCGCACCGAATACGGCTTCGGTGTCGACTACGTGGTGCGCGACTCGACCGTGACGCTGGGCTTGCTCAGCAGCAAGGAACCCGACTACACGGCCGACTACCTGAGCCTCGACGTGGCCCAGGAAGTGTTCGGCGGCATGTCGACCGTGAGCCTCGGGTTCACGCGCGGTGTCGACAAGGTCGGCAAGAAAGGCGTGGGCTTCTTCGACGACGCCACGCACTGGAAGTACCGCCTCGGCCTCACGCAGATCCTCACGCCCACCTGGCTGATGAGCGCGAACTTCGAGGCCGTGGCCGACGACGGTTTTCTCGGCAGCCCCTACCGCGTGGCCCGCGTCTTCGGTGCCACCGTGCCCGAGCGCAACCCGCGCACGCGCACCGGCCGGGCCATGAAGTTCCGCGTCATCGGCGACATGGGTTCGCGCAACGCGGTGCGGGCCGAGTACCGCTACTACTGGGACACCTGGGCGATCAAGGCGCACACCGTCGAGTTGGGCTACAGCCGCTACTTCGGCGACCCCTGGCTCGCCGACGTGAGCCTGCGCTACAACACCCAGAAGCGCGCGCTCTTCTACAGCGACAACGCTACCACCGAGACCGTCTACGTCTCGCGCAACCGCCAGCTCGGCACCTACAACACGCTCGGCCTCGGCGGCAAGCTGTCGTACTCGATGGGCAAGCTGCAGGGCCGGTACGACGTCAAGCTCAACGCCTCGTACGAGCGGGTGCGTTTCAAGTACAGCGATTTCACCGACGTGCGGACCGGCAAGGCCTACAGCTTCGACGCCGACCTGCTGCAGCTCTTCGTGTCGGCAACCTTTTAAGAGAGTGGGCGCCATGTTGTTTCGATCCTCCGGTTTTTTCGCCGCCGCTTTCGTGGTGACCGTGGCCGCACTGTCGGCTGCCCTGCCTGCGCAAAGCGCCGACGCGCCGGCCAAACCGGCGGCCGCTGCCAGCGCACCGGCTGCCGCCTCGGTGAGCGCACCGGCGCCTGCCGCCTCTGCCAGTGCCCCGGCCGCCGCGGCAGCCGCCGCCAGCGCGCCGGCCGGTGGCCTCGACGGCCGCATCCAGGACGTGAAGAGCGACGTGATCAAGCTCAACCGCGACCTGCTGGTGCTCGAGGAAGAACTGCTGTTCCCCGCCAACACACAGGTCGCGCTGTTCGTCTCGATGGACGTGGGCAAGCTCTTCTCGCTCGACTCGGTGCAGATCAAGCTCGACGACAAGCTGATCGCCAACTACCTCTACACGCCGCTCGAAGTCGAAGCACTGCACCGCGGTGGCGTGCAGCGGGTCTATCTCGGCAACCTGAAGGCCGGCACGCACGAGATCGTGGCATTCTTCACCGGCCAGGGCCCGCACGAGCGTGACTACAAGCGCGCCACCACCGTCAAGTTCGACAAGGGCACCGACCCGAAGTACATCGAGCTGCAGATCAAGGACTCCACGGCCAAGCTGCAGCCCGAGTTCGAAGTCAAGGTCTGGCAGTAAACCCCCATGCACCCGAGAGTGATCCGAAAGAAGGCCGCTGCGCGGCTGTGCGCTGCGGCATGCGCCGTGGCGGTGCTGTGGCCGGCCGCGGCCTCGGCCGCGTGGTGGCCCTTCAGCAGCGCCGCGCCCGAAGGGCCGCCGCCGCACGTGATCGAAGACCCGCACTACGGCGACACGCTGTTCCACTTCTTCAAGGGCCGCTACTTCACGGCCGTGACCGGCCTGATGGTCTCGCAGCACTTCGAACGCGTGCCCAAGCATGCCGACGAAGCCGAGGTGCTGCGGGGTGGCCTGCTGCTGTCTTACGGCCTGCACCGCGAAGCGGGGGAGATCTTCGCCAAGCTGATCGAGAAGGGCAGTTCGCCGGCCGTGCGCGACCGGGCCTGGTTCTACCTGGCCAAGATCCGCTACCAGCGCGGGTTCTTGCCCGAGGCCGAGCAGGCCGTCGACCAGGTCGAGAAGAATCTGCCGCCCGATCTGGAAGAAGAACGCGGTCTGCTCAAGGCCAACCTGCTGATGGCGCGCGGCGACTACGCCAGCGCCGTGACCGCGCTCGAAGGCCTGGCCAAGGGCACCGGCACGGCGGGCGCGTATTCGCGCTTCAACCTCGGCGTGGCGATGATCCGCAACGGTGATCTCGACGGCGGTGGCAAGCTGCTCGACGAACTCGGTCGCGCCCCCGCCGCCAACGAGGAATACCGCAGCCTGCGCGACAAGGCCAACGTGGCGCTCGGCTTCGCCGCCTTGCAGGCCGACCGCCCCGAAGACGCACGCCGCGCGCTCGAACGGGTGCGCCTGCAGGGTCTGCAGTCCAACAAGGCGTTGCTCGGTTTCGGCTGGGCTGCGGCGGCGCTCAAAGACCCGAAGCTCGCGCTCGTGCCCTGGACCGAACTGGCCGAGCGTGACGCCAGCGACGCTGCCGTGCTCGAAGCCCGCATCGCCGTGCCCTATGCACTGGCCGAGCTCGGCGCTTACGGCCAGTCGCTCGAACGCTACAACGAAGCCATCACCGCCTTCGACAAGGAAGGTGGCAGCCTGAACGAATCGATCGCCGCGATCCGCGCCGGCAAGCTGCTCGCCGGCCTGCTCGAAAGCAACCCCGGCGAAGAGATGGGCTGGTTCTGGAAGATCGATGCGCTGCCCGAGATGCCGCACGCCAACCACCTCACGCAGGTGCTCGCGCAGCACGACTTCCAGGAAGGCTTCAAGAACTACCGCGACCTGCGTTTCCTGACCCGCAACCTCGAGCACTGGAAAGACAACCTGGGCGTGTTCGACGACATGCTCGCGAACCGCCGCCAGGCCTTTGCCGAGCGTCTGCCGAAGATCCTCTCGAAAGCCGGCGAGAGCGGCCTGACCGCGGTGCAACAACGTGGCGAAGCCGTCATCAAGGAAGTGGCCCGCGTCGCGGCCGAGTCCGACAGCCAGGCGCTGGCCGACGCGAAACAGCGCGACTTCATGCAGCGCATCGACAGCGGCCGCGCTGCGCTGGCCGCCGCCGGCGGCGATGCCGATGCCGCCAGCGCACAGGAACGGCTGCGGCGCGTCAGCGGAGCGCTCACCTGGCAACTGGCGCAGCAGTACCCGGCGCGCCTGTGGGACGCGACCAAAGCCGCCGGCGTGATCCAGACCCAGCTCACCGAAGCCGCGCAGCACGACGCCGCGCTGGCGCAGGCACAGCGTGACGAACCGGCGCGCTTCGAACGCTTCGCGGTGCGCATCAAGGAACTCGAGGCACGCGTGCAGGCGCTGATCCCGCGTGTGGCGGCGCTCAGCCGTGACCAGGAACAGGCGGTGCAAGGCCTGGCCGTGGCCGAGCTCGACCGCCAGAAAGCACGCCTGGCCGTCTATGCCACGCAGGCCCGATTCGCCGTCGCGCAGATCTACGACCGCGCCACCTCCACGAAGGAGGGCGACCGTGCGAACAAACCATAGGAGCCGTAGCCTCAGCCTGCTGCTCGTGGCCGGGTTGTGCGCCTGCGCCGGCAACAAGCGCAACGGCACGCCCGACAACGAGCCCACGCTCAAGTCGCTCGCCGGCCGCGAAGTGGTGGTCGCGCAAGACACGGTCGTCAAGTCGAGCCCGGCGCAGGCCATCTCGGCCTACCGCAGCTTTCTCGATGCGTCGCCGAAGGCCGATCAGCGCCAGGAAGCGTTGCGCCGGCTCGGCGACCTCGAAATGGACGTGGCCGACGACAACAGCGCACAAACGGCGACCGGCGCGCCCGACTACAAGGCCGCGATCACGCGCTACCAGGACTTCCTGAAGACCTACCCCAAAGACCCCGGCAACGACCGCGTGCTGTACCAGCTCTCGCGGGCGCAGGAACAAGGCGGCGCTCTCGAAGTGGCCCTGCAGACGCTCGACCGCCTGGTGCGCGAGTACCCCGACACCCAGTACCGCGACGAAGCCCACTTCCGGCGCGGCGAACTGCTGTTCGCGACGCGCGAATACGCCAAGGCCGAGGCGGCCTACGCCACGGTGCTGAAAGGTGATTCGGCGAACCCGTTCCGCGAACGTGCGCTGTACATGCAGGGCTGGTCGATGTTCAAGCAGGGCCGGCTCGACGACGCGCTGCACCCGTTCTTCGGCGTGCTCGACCTGAAGCTGCCGGGCCTCGAAGACGAAGGCGAACTCGAGAGCATCGCCGCCCTGTCGCGTGCCGACCGCGAGCTGGTCGAAGACACCTTCCGCGTGATGAGCCTGAGCCTCGAGAACCTGAAGGGCGCCGAATCCATCCCGCCCTACATCACCTCTGACCTGCGGCGCGGCTACGAATTCCGCGTGTACCAGCAACTCGGCGAGCTCTACATCAAACAAGACCGCGTGAAAGACGCGGCCGACACCTTCGGCACCTTCGCCCGCCTGCACCCGCTGCAGGCCCAGGCGCCGCTGATGCAGGCGCGCGTGATCGGCATCTACGAGCAGGGCGGTTTTGCCAACCTGGCGCTCGACGCGAAGAAGGGCTACGTGGGCCGCTACGGCAGCCAGAGCGAATTCCGCCGTGCCAACGAAGCCGGCTGGGAGCGCGCGCAGCCGCTCGTCAAGACCCACGTGGCCGAACTCGCGCGCCACTACCACGCGAGCGCGCAGAAGAGCAAGAACACCGCCGACTACCAGGAAGCGGTGCGCTGGTACCGCGAGTACATCGCTTCGTTCCCCAACGACCCGCAGGCGGCGCAGAACAACTTCCTGCTCGCCGAATTGCTGTTCGAGGACTCGCGCTTCGCCGAAGCCTCGGTCGAGTACGAGAAGGTCGCCTACCAGTACCCGGCCAGCGACAAGAGCGCCGATGCCGGCTACGCCGCGCTGCTCGCCTACGCCGCGCAGGAAAAGCGCGTGCCGCCCGCCGAAGCGCCGGCCCTGCAGCGCGCCAGCGTCGAAAGCGCGCTGCGTTTTGCCGCCGCGTTCGGCAAGGACGCGCGTGCCGGCACGGTGCTGACCAACGCCGCCGAAAAACTCTTCGCGTTGCGTGACGGTGAGCGTGCTTCGACCGTCGCCAAACAGGTGCTGGCGCTCGACCCGCCGGCCGCTGCCGCGCAGCGCCGAACGGCCTGGACCGTGGTCGCGCACACCGCCTTCGAACGCGGCGCTTTCGACCAGTCCGAGAAGGCCTACGGCGAGGTGATCGCGCTCACGCCCGAGCGCGAAGCCGGCCGCAACGAGCTGGTCGAACGCCAGGCGGCGTCGATCTACAAACAGGGCGAGCAGGCCCGCGCGGCCGGGCAGGCGCGCGACGCGGTCGGCCACTTCAACCGCGTGGCCACGGTGGCGCCGCAGTCGGCGGTGCGCGCCACGGCGCAGTTCGACGCGGCAGCGGCGCTGATCGGCCTGAAAGACTGGGACGGCGCGGCGCGCACGCTCGAAGACTTTCGCCAGCGTTACCCGAACCACCCGCTGCAGGGCGAGGTCAGCAACAAGCTCGCGGTCGCTTATCTCGAAAAGGGCAACTGGGCGCAGGCCGCTGGCGAGTTCGAGCGCCTGGCCGCGACGAGCAAAGACCCGAAGATCGCGCGCGACGCGCTCTGGCAAGCCGCCGAGCTGTACGAGAAGGGCGCCGAAAAGGGCGGCTCGCGCGTGGCCGCGACCAAGGCCTACGAGGGCTACCTGAAGCGCTACCCCGACCCGTTCGAGCCCGCGCTCGAAGCGCGCTATCGCCTCGCCAAACTGGCCAAGGCCGACGGCAACAGCACGCGCGAATTCGCGCTGATGAAAGAGATCCACCAAGCCGATCTGCGCGCCGGTGGCGCGCGCACCAACCGCACACGCTACCTCGGTGCCACGGCCGCGCTGGCGATGGCCGAGCCGGTGCTCGAGGCCTACCGCAAGGTGCCTTTGGTCGAGCCGCTCGCCAGGCAGCTGAAGCTGAAGAAAGCCAAGCTCGAAGAGACGCTGAAGGCCTACGCGGTCGCGGCCGACTACGGCGTGGCCGACGTGATCACGGCCGCCACCTTCCACACCGCCGCGCTGTACCAGGACTTCGGCAAGGCGCTGATGGGCTCGCAGCGGCCGAAGAAGTTGTCGAAGGCCGAGCTGGAACAGTACAACGTGCTGCTCGAAGAACAGGCTTTCCCGTTCGAGGAAAAGGCGATCGAACTGCACGAGACCAACGCCAAGCGCGCGTCGGAAGGCATCTACGACAAATGGGTCAAGAACAGCTTCACGGCGCTGGGCGAGCTGCGCCCGGCACGCTACGGCAAGGTCGAACGCAGCGAAGGGGTGATCGATGCGATCCGCTGAACACCTGATGCGTTTCGGCGTGCTGGCCCTGCTGTGTGCAGGCATCACGGGGTGCGCCTCGCTGACCGACGCCTGGAACGGCTTCGGCTCGTCGAAGGAAGCGCCCGCAGCAGCCGCTGCACCAGCCGCGAAGCCGAGCGCGGCGACCAGCGCCGCCGCCCCGGTGGTGGTGCCTGCACCTGCGCCCGCTCCGGTCGAAGTACAGGCACCGGTCGACGCCAACGCCCAGCGTGCCTTCGACGCGGCGCGCCGCCTGCTGGCCGCCGGCCGCACCGAAGAAGCCGAGCGGGCTTTCGCTGCGCTCGCCAAGTCGCACCCCGAACTCGGCGGTGCGCAAGCCAACCTGGGCCTGATCTACAGCCGCGCCGGCAAGACCGACGAGGCCGTCGCCGCGCTCGAACAGGCCGCACGTGCGAACCCGAAGCAGCCGGTGTTCCAGAACCAGCTCGGCATCGCCTACCGCCAGCAGGGCCAGTTCGCCAAAGCGCGCGGCGCCTACGAGAAGGCGCTCGATCTCGACCCGAACTACGCCGCCGCGTGCCTGAACCTCGGCATCCTGCACGACCTGTACCTCGGCGACGCCAAGCGCGCGCTCGAACTCTACGACCGCTACCTCACGCTGCCCAACGGCAAGGATGCGGCGGTCACGAAGTGGGTCGCCGACCTGAAGAACCGCAAACCCGCGCAGAACACCGCGGCCAAGAAGGAGCAGTCATGACACCGACTCGCCTCGAGATGCGCACCGCGCTGCTGGCAGCGTTGCTGGCCGGTGGCGCCACGGCGGCGCTGGCACAGGACCGTGCCGACGTCGACCGCACCAAGATCATCGGCAACAGCGAGTTGCCCAAGGTGCTCTACATCGTGCCCTGGAAGAAGCCGCTGCCCGGCGACCTTTCGGGCCGACCCACCGGTGGCGTCCTCGACGAAGCGCTCGCCCCGGTCGACCGTGACGTGTTCCGCAGGCAGGTGCACTACGGCGCGGCGCTGCAGCCGCGTGCCGCTGCAGAAGCCGCGGCACCGAGCCGAAAGTGAAGCGCGGCCAGCCCACACCCAGTTTTCAGTTTTTTCCGGAGATCCACCCATGAATACCTTTGCCACGATCGTCAAGTTCTTCCAGGACTGCGGCCTCTTCATCTACCCCAGCCTGCTCATCATGGCGATCGGCGTCACGATCGCGATCGAGCGCTACATCTTTCTGAGCCGCGCACGCAACGAGAACCGCAAGATGTGGTCGCAGGTCAAGCCGATGCTCGAGAGCGGCCAGTTCAAGGAAGTGCAGAGCGTGACCTCGCGCTCCGACTCGGCCATCGGCAAGATCGTCAGCTACGGCCTCACGCGCATGCAGAGCCCGGGCCGGCGTGAAGACTTCGACGCGGCGATGGAAGAAGGCATGATGGAAATCGTGCCGCGGCTCGAGAAGCGCACCCACTACATCGCCACCTTCGCCAACGTGATCACGCTGGTCGGCCTGCTGGGCACCATCATCGGCCTGATCAAGGGCTTCACGGCCGTGGCGCAGGTCAACCCGGCCGAGAAGGCCGAGCTGCTGTCGGCCTCGATCTCGATCGCGATGAACAACACCGCGTTCGCGCTGATGGTCGCCATCCCGTTCCTGCTGATCCACTCGTTCCTGCAGGCCAAGACCAGCGAGATCGTCGACGGCCTCGAAGGCGCGAAGATCAGCTTCCTGAACCTCGTGCAGCGCCTGAAGTCCGAGCAGGTCGGAGCGCGCTGATCATGCGAGTTCGTCGCCTGCGCAAAGAGCAAGCGCATCTGGAGATCACCGCGTTCATCAACCTGATCGTGGTGCTGGTGCCCTTTCTGCTGTCGGTGGCCGTGTTCACGCGGCTGACGGTGCTCGACGTGTCATTGCCGGCGCAGAACTCGGGCGTGGAGCAACTCAAGGTCGACGACCTGAAGCTCGAGATCGTGATCCGGCCCGAAAGCCTGGAGGTCGGTGACCGCATCGGTGGCCTGATCGCGCGCATCCCGAACGCCGGCACCCAGCACGACGTGAAAGCGCTGACCACGCTGATGACGCAGATCAAGACCCGGTTCCCCGACAAGACCGACGCGACGCTGCTGGCCGAGCCGAACACGCCGTACGACACGCTGGTCCAGGTGATGGACGCGACGCGCGAATCGCAGACGGTGCAGGGCCGGCGGACGACGCGCGCCGAGCTGTTCCCCAACATCTCGATCGGCGATGCGCCCGTCATCACCAAACGATAGAGGGCGCCATGAAACTGACCCCGCTGCAAAAGCGCGCCGAGCGCAAGAGCCGCAACCAGACGATGCTCGACATGAACCTCGTGTCGCTGATCGACGTGTTCACGATCCTGATCTTCTTTCTGCTCTCTGGCGCCTCGGGGGTGGAGCTGCTGCCGAGCCCGAAGGCCGTGAAGCTGCCGGAATCGTTCACCGAGAAGGCACCGAAAGAAACCATCGTGCTGGTCGTGAGCGGCACCGAGATCCTGGTCGACGGCCGCAAGGTGGCCAACGTGGCCGACGTGATGGCGACACAGGGTGACCTGATCGAGCCGCTGAAGGCCGAGCTCGACGTGCTGGGTGGCCGCGCAATCGTGCGCACCGAGAACCAGGAAAAGGGCAAGGCGATCACCATCATGGGTGACCAGAACATTCCCTACCAGCTGCTGCGCAAGGTGATGTACACCAGCGCGCGCGCGAACTTCAGCGACGTGTCGTTCGCGGTTCGCAGGAAGGATGTATGAGCGCTCTGGCCGTCTCGTTCCGCTCTCCGCTGCTGGCGTGGTCGCCTTCGCCGGAAGACGAAGCGCGCTTCAAGCGCATCCTCACGCGCGTGCTGATCGTCGCGCTGCTGCTGTGCATCGCGATGATCTTCGTGCCACCACCCAAGATCGACCGCACCGTGCCGCAGGAGCTGCCGCCGCGGCTGGCCAAGCTGCTGCTCGAACGCGAGCCGCCTCCGCCACCGCCGGTGGTGAAGGCCGAGCCCGTGAAGAAAGAAAAGGCCGAGCCGAGCCTGAACAAGCCCGACCCGGCCAAACCCGAGCCGCCCAAGGCCGCCACGGTGCCCGAGGCGCGCCAACCCGTGCCCAACAAGGCCCCGGGTGAAAAGCTCGCCGACAACGCTCGCCGCAAGGCGGCCGGCGTGGGCCTGTTGGCGATGAGCGACCAGCTTGCCGAACTGCGCGGCGCACCGGTGGCGGTGCAACTGCAGAAAGACATCAAGCAAGGCCCCGGTGTCGGCACCGGCGTGGGCGTGGGTGTCGGCGCGGGCAACGAGGCCGGCCTGCCGGCGCGCTCGATGATCACCTCGAACGCCACCGGCGGCAGCGGCGGCATCAACACCGCGGCCTACAGCCGCAACACCGGTGGTGGTGGCCTGGCGGGCCGTGCCACCACGCTGGTCGAAGGTGTGGCCGGCGGCGGTGGCGGCGGTGGCGCGGGTGGTGGTGGCGTGCGCGGTGGCAAGGGCGACGGCACCGGCACCGGCTCGGGCGCCGGCGGCACCGTGCAGCGCGGGGGCAGCGGCAAGGCCTCGCGTTCGATCGAAGAGATCAAGCTCGTGTTCGAGCGCAACAAGGGCGCGATCTACGCGATCTACAACCGCGCACTGCGCGAAGAGCCCGGCCTGCAAGGCAAGGTCGTGCTCGAACTGAAGATCGCGCCGAGCGGCTCGGTCGAGTGCCGCATCATCTCGAGCGAGCTGAAGGCGGCCGAACTCGAGCAGAAGCTGCTGGCGCGCATCCGCCAGTTCGACTTCGGCGCGAAGGACGTCGACCAGATGATCGTGAGCTGGCCGGTCGACTTCTTGCCCTCATGACGCTGTGACGTTCGTGCCCGGCCGGTTAGCATGCCGGCCGGAGACACGAACCCATGGGCACAGGCTTTCCCAGACTTCTCGGCGACATCGGCGGCACCAATGCCCGCTGGGCCTGGCAGTCGCGCGCGGGCGCGGCGATTCAGGACGTGTCGGTGCGGCCGTGTGCGGCCAACGCGTCGCTGGCCGAGTCGGCCGAGGCCTATCTCGCCGAGAAGGGCCTCGCGCGGCCGGCCTGGGTCGGCATCGGCATTGCCACGCCGGTGACCGCCGATCGTGTGGTGATGACCAACCACACCTGGAGTTTTTCGATCGCCGAGCTGAAACGTTCGCTCGGCGCCGAACGCTGCCTCGTGATCAACGACTTCACCGCGCTGGCGATGAGCCTCACGGCGCTGGCCGCCGATGACCTGCGCCAGATCGGCACCGGCACCGCCGTGCCGGGGGCGACGATGGCGCTGCTGGGCGCCGGCACCGGCCTCGGTGTTTCAGGGCTGGTGCCGCAGGGCGCCGGCCGCTGGTCGGCGATCAGCGGCGAAGGTGGCCACGTGACACTCGCTGCCAGCGACGAGCACGAAGCACAAATCCTTGGCGTGCTGCGCCGGCGCTTCGGCCATGTGTCGGCCGAGCGGGCGCTCTCGGGTGCCGGCCTCGTGAACCTGTACGGCGCGCTGTGCGCGTTGAGCGGACAGAGCGAACGAGCGCTCTCGCCTTCCGACGTGACCGACGCCGCGCTCGACGGCTCCGACGCGCTCTGCGCCCAGGCCGTGCAGCGTTTCACCGCCTTCCTCGGCAACGCCGCCGGCAACCTGGCGCTCACGCTCGGCGCGCAGGGTGGTGTGTACGTGGGTGGTGGCATCGTGCCGCGCCTCGGTGACCGTTTCGACGGCGTGTTGTTCCGCCAGCACTTCGAGGCCAAGGGGCGCTTCGCCGACTACCTGAAGGCGATGCCGACCCACGTGATCACGGCGGCTGCGCCAGCGCTGATCGGTGCGTCGAACGCGCTCGACCTGATGCCGCACTGACCGCCGCGCTGCGCAGGCTCAGGCGACGATGCCCTTGCCACGCAGCACCGCGATCTCGGCCTCGGAGAGCCCCATCTGGCGCAGCACCGCGTCGGTGTCGCCACCGAGATGCGGTGCCGCCGAGCGCAGCGTGCCCGGCGTGGCCGACAGCTTGGGCACGACGCCGGGCACGTCGATGTCATGGCCGTCGCGCGTGTGTTGGCGCACGATCATGTCGCGCGCACGGTAGTGCGGGTCTTCGTGAATGTCTTTCGCGGTGTAGACCTTGCCGGCGGGAACACGCGCCGGGCCGAGGCTGGCCAGCACCTCGGCGACGCTGCGGGTGTGTGTCCACGCCTCGATGGCGGCGTCGATCTCGGCCACGCGCAAGACGCGCCCGGCGTTGCCCGACAAGTCGGCCGCGCCGCCCAGATCGTCGCGCCCGATGGTGTGCATCAGCCGTTTGAAGATGCTGTCGCCGTTGCCGGCGATCAGCACGTAGCCGTCGATGCAGCGGTAGGCGTTCGACGGCGCGATGCCGGGCAGCGCGCTGCCTGCCGCTTCACGCACCACGCCGAAAGCGCTGTACTCGGGCACCAGGCTTTCCATCACGTTGAACACGGCTTCGTGCAAGGCCACGTCGATCACCTGGCCTGCACCGCCGTTGACCTTGCGGTGGTAGAGCGCCATCAACACACCCAGGGCGCCGTGCAGCGCCGCGAGCGTGTCGCCGATCGACACGCCCACGCGCACCGGCACGCGGCCCGGCTCGCCCGTCAAATGGCGCAGGCCACCCATGGCTTCGCCGATGGCGCCAAACCCCGGCAGGTCGCGGTACGGGCCGGTCTGCCCGTAGCCGGAGATGCGCAGCATCACCAGGCCCGGGTTGAGCGCGCTCAGCGCGTCCCAGCCCATGCCCCAGGCTTCGAGCGTGCCGGGTCGAAAGTTCTCGACCAGCACGTCGGCCTCGCTGATCAGTCGGCGCGCGATGTCCTGGCCTTCGGGCGTTCGCAGATCGATCGCGACGGAACGTTTGTTGCGCGACGAGACCTGCCACCAGACCGAGGTGCCGTCCTGCAGCAGGCGCCAGTTGCGCAGCGGGTCACCGGCGCCCGGCGGTTCGATCTTGATCACGTCGGCGCCGAACTCGCCGAGCATCTTGGCAGCGAACGGGCCGGCGATGAGCTGGCCCATCTCGACGACACGCAGGCCGTCGAGTGCGCCGGGGCTCAGGGGCAGGGAGGGCGGGGTTTCAGGCATGGTGGCTCGGGTCGGCGATAGCGCACCATGGTAACGAGCGCCGATCACCGCGGGCCGGGGGCCCGCCGTTTTGATAGACTAGCGGCGACCGTGGGGGGGTAGCTCAGCTGGGAGAGCGTCGCGTTCGCAATGCGAAGGTCGGGAGTTCGATCCTCCTCCTCTCCACCACACAAGCATGCAAGACGGGCCTTCGAGGCCCGTTTTCATTGCTGTCCGTTGTACTCCGACAAGCATCGTGCCATGCGACAGAACCCCGACCGCCTCGCCGAACTTCGCCGTCTCGCGATCCTCGATTCGGCGCCCGAGCGCGCCTACGACGACATCACGCGCGCCTTCGCCGCCAGCTTCGACGTGCCGATCGCCATGGTCAACCTGCTCGACGCCGAGCGCGACTGGTTCAAGTCGTGCGTGGGCCTGCCGCAGACAGAGTCGCCCGCAACCACCTCGTTCTGCGAAGCCTTCTTCGGCTCGGCCGACGACTTGATCGTCGTCGAAGACACCACGCTCGACCCCCGCTTCGCGGCGCACCCTTTCGTCGCCGGCGACCCCTTCATCCGCTTCTACGCGGCGGCCCGGCTCGTCGTGCAGGGCCAGACGGTCGGCACGCTCTGCGCCTACGGCGTGAAGCCGAAGAAGATGGCGCCTGCGCAGGTCGAGCAGCTCCGCTCGATGGCCGATGCGGTGACCGCGCTGTTGGCTCAGCGGGGGCCATCGCCCGGAACGAACTAGCCGCCGGCTCCGGCATCATCGGGGTTCGACGCAGCACCCGATGGAGCACCCCATGAGCCGATTCGACCCCGCGTGGCTGGATGTCCAGTACAACAACCGCGCGCGCATTCCGGAGCACCCACAGATCTTCGAGCGCTGGTCGCGGGCCTCGGCCCACGCACGGGAACACGCCGCCTGCCGCATCGACGTGCCTTATGGCGAGGGGCCGAACGAAACGCTCGACGTGTTCCCTGCGGCGCAGCCCGACGCGCCGGTGTTGGTGTTCATCCACGGCGGCTGGTGGCGCTCGCTCGACAAGCGCGACCACTCTTTCGTTGCACCTGCGTTCACGCAGGCCGGGGCCATGGTCGTGGTGCCGAACTACGCGTTGTGCCCGTCGGTCAGCATCGAGACCATCGCGCTGCAGATGACACGGGCTCTGGCCTGGACCTACCGCCATGCCGCGCAATACGGTGGCGACCCCGAGCGCATCGTCGTGGCGGGGCATTCGGCCGGCGGCCATCTGGCGGCGATGCTGCTGTGCTGCCGGTGGCTGCAGGTGGGGCTGGACTTGCCGGAGCAGTTGGTGAGGGCGGCGCTGTCGATTTCGGGACTGTTCGACCTGGCGCCGGTGAGCGAGACGCCGTTCCTGAAAGCCGATCTGCGTTTGACGGCGGACTCTGCGGCGCGGCTCAGCCCGGCGCTTTTTGCGCCACCCGAAGGCACTCTGTACGCCACGGTCGGTGCCCACGAGAGCGAAGAGTTCCTGCGCCAGAACCAGCTGATCCGCGAAGCCTGGGGGGAACGCGCGGTGCCCGTGTGCGAGGCGGTGCCAGGCACCAACCACCTCGACGTGCTGCACGAACTGGCCGACCCGCAGGCGCGCTTGCACGGCCTGGCGCTTCAACTTCTCGGGTTAACCCGCGAGGTTTTGGTGTGAAGATGAGAATGCCTATCATTCATCTGATGAACATAGCGCATGCCAATGCAGTGCATTGGCGGTTTGTATTGGCGAGCGAGGGCTTGCTGGGTTAGCGTCAAGCGTGCCGCTCGTTCGAACGACGACGTGACGGTGGCCGCTTGCAGTTCAACTCACAGGAGATCGACATGGGCTTGAAAGGTTCGAAGACCGAGCAAAACCTGAAAGACGCCTTCGCGGGCGAATCGCAGGCGAACCGGCGCTACTTGTACTTCGCAAACAAGGCCGACATCGAGGGTCAGAACGACGTCGCCGCCTTGTTCCGCTCCACCGCCGAAGGCGAGACCGGCCACGCGCACGGCCACCTCGAATTCCTCGAAGCCGTGGGCGACCCGGCCACCGGCCTGCCGATCGGCTCGAGCCGCCAGAACCTCGCTGCGGCCGTGGCCGGCGAGACGCACGAGTACACCGACATGTACCCGGGCATGGCCAAGAGCGCGCGCGACGAAGGCTTCGATGAGATCGCCGACTGGTTCGAGACGCTCGCCAAGGCCGAGCGCTCGCACGCCAACCGTTACCAGAAGGCGCTCGACGCGCTGGTGGACTGACGCGCGTTCCGCGCTCACCGAACAGGGGGCTTCGTGCCCCTTGTTCATTGAAGAATCTGCTTGGCCGCCAAAACCCATGAGCACACGCGAAGGCAACCTCGAAGCACCCACGCGCCACCCGGTCGACTGGAAGAACCCCGAGTTCTACGACCAGGCGGCGTGCGAAAAGGAGATGGAGCGCATCTTCGACATCTGCCACGGTTGCCGCCGCTGCGTGAGCCTGTGCCAGTCGTTTCCCACGCTCTTCGACCTGGTCGACGCCACCGCCGACGGCGAAGTGCACGGCGTGGAGCACAAGAACTTCTGGAGCGTGGTCGACCAGTGTTACCTGTGCGACCTGTGCTATATGACGAAGTGCCCGTACACGCCGCCGCACCCGTGGAACCTGGATTTTCCGCACACCATGCTGCGCGCGAAGGCGATCAAGTTCCGCAACGGTGAAGTGGCTGCGGGCGAGAAGCTGCTGGCCTCGACCGACACGCACGGCCAGTTCGCCGGCATACCGGTCGTTGTGCAAGTGGTCAACGCGATGAACAAGACGAAGCCGGTGCGCAAGCTGCTCGACAGCGCCTTGCACGTGCACCCCGATGCTTGGCTGCCCGAACTCGGCACGAAGCGCTTCCGCTGGAGTGCCGAGAAGGACAACCCGGCTACGCCCGTCGTGAACGGCCAGCGCACGCCCGGCAAGGTGGTGATCTATTCGACCTGCTACGTGAACTACAACGAGCCCGGCATCGGCTTCGACCTGATCAAGCTGCTCCAGCACAACGGCATCCAGTACACGCTGGTCGAGAAAGAAAGCTGCTGCGGCATGCCCAAGCTCGAACTCGGCGACCTCGACGGTGTGGCGAAGCACAAGGAAGCGAACATCCCGGTGCTGGCCAGGTACGCGCGCGAGGGTTACGCGATCCTCGCCGCCATTCCTTCGTGCACGCTGATGTTCAAGCAGGAACTGCCGCTGCTGTTCCCCGAAGACGCCGAAGTGAAAGCGGTGCAGGAAGCGATGTTCGACCCGTTCGAGTACCTGATGGCGCGTCACAAAGACGGCCTCTTGAAGCTCGACTTCAAGGCTGCGCTCGGCAAGGTGAGCTACCACATCCCGTGCCACGGCCGGGTGCAGAAGATCGGCAAGAAGACCGAAGAGGTCTTCAAGCTGATCGGGCAGACGGTGCCGGTGCAGCTCAACACGGTCGAGCGCTGTTCCGGCCACGCCGGCACCTACGGCGTGAAGACCGCCTTCCATGCGAACGCCATGAAGATCGGCAAGCCGGTGTTCAAGTTGATGGCGAAAGACGAGCCCGACTACATCAGCTCCGACTGCGCGCTGGCCGGCCACCACATCGTGCAAGGCATGGCCGTCAACAACTTGCCCGCCGCGAAACTGCAGCACCCGTTGAGCCTGGTGCGCATCGCCTACGGGTTGGAGTGAATCACATGGGCATCACCAGAGAGAGCCTGCTCACGCTCGAGGCCTACGCGAAGATCCGCAAGAGCGCCAAGCCCGAGTTCATCGCGCACCGCAAGCTGCGCACCGTGCACCTGGGCGAACACGTCAGCGTGCAGTTCGAAGACGAGCGCACGATCCGCCGCCAGATCCAGGAGATGCTGCACATCGAGAAGATCTTCGACGAAGAGGGCATCCAGAGCGAGATCGACGCCTACGCGGCGCTCGTGCCCGACGGCAGCAACTGGAAGGCCACGATGATGATCGAGTACCCCGACGCGCACGAACGCAAGCGCGAGCTGGCGCGGCTGATCGGCGTGGAAGACCGGATGTTCGTCGAGGTCGAAGGCCACGCCCGTGTGTACGCGATCGCCGACGAAGACCTCGACCGCGAGAACGCCGAGAAGACCTCGGCCGTGCACTTCGTGCGCTTCGAGTTCGGCAAGGCCCTGCGCGACGCGGTGCGTGCGGGCGCCAGCGTGAAGCTCGGCTGCGACCACACCAACTACCCGGCGCACACGGTGATCGCGCCCGAGACGCTGGCCAGCCTGGCAGGTGATTTGCGCTAGCACCGGCCGCTTCAGATCGAACTCGACAAGCCGGCCTTTCGCCGGCTTTTTTCTATCCGGCCGATAGATACACTGAATTGAGAGTGATTCTCAAATAGCATAGTATTAACCCTGTGAATTTCGCCTAACCCTCCACTCTCTCAAAGGAAAAACCATGTCCGTGATCAACACCCAAGTCCAGCCCTTCAAGGTCCAGGCATTCAAGAACGGCAAGTTCATCGAAGTCACCGAACAGAGCCTGAAGGGCAAGTGGTCGGCGTTCATCTTCATGCCCGCCGCGTTCACCTTCAACTGCCCGACCGAAGTCGAAGACGCGGCCGACAACTACGCCGCTTTCCAGAAGCTCGAAACCGAGGTCTACATCGTCACCACCGACTCGCACTTCGCGCACAAGGTTTGGCACGAAACCTCGCCGGCCGTCGGCAAGGCCAAGTTCCCGCTGATCGGCGACTCGACCCACGCGCTGACCAAGGCGTTCGACGTGTACATCCCCGAAGAAGGCCGCGCCCTGCGTGGCACCTTCCTGATCAACCCCGAAGGTGTGATCAAGACCGCCGAAGTGCACTCGAACGAGATCGCCCGCGACGTGAAAGAGACGCTGCGCAAGCTCAAGGCCGCCCAGTACACCGCCGCCCACCCGGGTGAAGTGTGCCCGGCCAAGTGGAACGAAGGCGCGTCGACGATCACCCCGTCGCTCGACCTCGTCGGCAAGATCTGAACGTTTCATTGAAGTAGAAAAGAAGGAGCTTCACGATGTTGGATGCAAACCTGAAAGCGCAGCTGGGGGCTTACCTCGAACGCGTGAAGCTGCCTTTCGAGATCACGGCATCGCTCGACGACAGCGCCGCCGCGCAAGAGATGCATGGCCTGTTGCAGGACATCGTCTCGCTCAGTGACAAGATCACGCTGAAGACCGACGGCGTTGACGCGCGCAAACCGTCGTTCGCGCTGAACCGCATCGGCGAGGCGCCGCGCATCACATTCGCGGCGATCCCCATGGGCCATGAGTTCACCTCGCTGGTGCTGGCGTTGCTGCAGGTCGGTGGCCACCCGCCGAAGATCGAGGCCGAGCTGATCGAGCAGATCAAGAACCTCGAAGGCGACTTCCGCTTCGAGACCTACATGTCGCTCACCTGCCACAACTGCCCGGACGTGGTGCAGGCGCTGAACCTGATGGCGGTGCTGAACCCGCGCATCACGAGTGTCGTGATCGACGGCGGGCTCTACCAGAAGGAAGTGGAAGCTCGCCAGATCCTGGCCGTGCCGATGGTGTTCCTCAACGGCGAACACTTCGGCCAGGGCCGCATGGAAGTCGACGAGATCGTCGCCAGGCTCGACACCGGCGCTGCCGCACGCGACGCCGCGAAGCTGGGCGCGAAAGAAGCCTACGACGTGTTGATCGTCGGCGGCGGGCCTGCGGGCGCCGCAGCGGCCGTGTACGCCGCGCGCAAGGGCATCCGCACCGGCATGCTCGCCGAACGCCTGGGCGGGCAGACCATGGACACCATGAGCATCGAGAACTTCATCTCGGTGCTGGAAACCGACGGCCCGAAGTTCGCCGCCGCGCTGGAACAGCACGCCAAGCAGTACGACGTGGACATCATCAACCTGCAGCGCGCAGAGAAGCTGATCCCGGCCGAGCAGAACAACGGCTTCATCGGCGTGCAACTCGCCAACGGCGCCACGCTGAAGAGCAAGACCGTGATCCTCTCGACCGGTGCGCGCTGGCGCGAAGTCAACGTGCCCGGCGAAAAGGAATACCGCAACAAGGGCGTGGCCTACTGCCCGCACTGCGACGGCCCGCTGTTCAAGGGCAAGCGTGTCGCGGTGATCGGCGGCGGCAACTCGGGCGTCGAAGCGGCGATCGATCTGGCCGGCATCGTCGGCCACGTCACGCTGCTCGAGTTCGGCGACCAGTTGCGGGCCGACGCCGTGCTGGTGAACAAGCTGAAGAGCCTGCCCAACGTCGTGTTCCACACGATGGCGCAGACGACCGAAATCACCGGTGCCGACGGCAAGGTCAACGGCCTGCGCTACACCGACCGCACGAGCGGCGAAGCGAAGCACGTCGAGCTCGAAGGGGTGTTCGTGCAGATCGGCCTGGTGCCGAATTCCGAGTGGCTCAAGGGCACGCTGGAGTTGTCACGCCACGGCGAGATCGTGGTCGACAACCGCGGCCAGACATCGCTGCCCGGCGTGTTCGCAGCGGGCGACGTGACCACGGTGCCCTTCAAGCAGATCATCATCGCGACCGGCGACGGCGCGAAGGCGGCGCTCGGTGCGTTCGACCACCTGATTCGCAGCGCGGTGCCCGAGCCGGTCGCGGCCTGAGCGGTCAGACGGCGGGCGCCGCGGCGACCCGCCGGCTCACGCGCCAGCCGTCGAACGAGTAGACGATCAGCGCGGTCCAGATGAAGGCGAACCCGATGAAGCGTTCCAGCGGGAACGCTTCGCCGAAGGCCCAGATGCCGACCACCACCTGGATCGACGGGCCGAGGTATTGCACGATGCCCAGCGTGGCCATCGACAGGCGGCGCGCACCGGCGGCGAACAGCAGCAGCGGCACGGCCGTGATCGGGCCGAGCGCGATCATCCAGACATTGGTGAGCGCGTCGGGCGCGGGAAAGCTGGCATGGCCATGCATTGCGGCCAGGCCCAGTGCCAGCACGGCCAGAGGTGCCAGAAGCAGCGTCTCCAGCGTCAGGCCTTCGAGCGCGCCCAGTGCGGCGATCTTGCGCATCAGGCCGTAGCCGCCGAAGGTCACCGCCAGCGAAAGCGCGATCCACGGCGGCCGCCCGGCCTGCACCGTGAGCCACAGCACGCCGCAGGCCGCAATGGCCAGCGCGACCCACTGGGCACGGCGCAGGCGCTCGTGCAGCAGCGTCATGCCCAGCAGCACGTTGACGAGCGGCGTGATGAAGTAACCCAAGCTCGCTTCGAGCACATGGCCCTGCATCACGGCCCAGATGTAGGCGAGCCAGTTCGCGCCGATCAGCAGGGCGCTGGCCACGAAGGCCGCCAGCACCTTCGGCTGGCGCAGCACCGGCCGCAGCCAGCCCCATTGGCGGCGCGCCGTCAGCAACGCAGCCAGGAACAGCAGGCACCACAGCACACGGTGCGCCAGGATCTCCGGCGCCGGCACCGTGGTGACGAGGCGGAAGTACAGCGGGAACAGCCCCCACCAGACGAAGGCGAGGGTGGCGTAGACGACTCCGGCTTGCATCCCTTTGCGTTCAGCCCTTCGCCAGCAACGCGTCGCCGTACTGGTCGCGCAGCCGGTTCTTCAGCATCTTGCCGGTCGCGCCGAGCGGGATCGCGTCGACGAAGACCACGTCGTCGGGCGTCCACCACTTCGCGATGCGGCCTTCGAAGAAGGTGATCAACTCGTCGCGCGTCAGCTCGGCGCCCGGCTTCTTGACCACGATCAGCAGCGGGCGCTCGTCCCACTTGGCGTGTTTGGCGGCGATGCACGCGGCCATCGCCACAGCGGGGTGCGCCATCGCGATGTTCTCGAGATCGATCGAGCCGATCCATTCGCCGCCGGACTTGATCACGTCCTTGCTGCGGTCGGTGATGTGCATGTAGCCGTCGGCGTCGATGGTGGCCACGTCGCCGGTGGGGAACCAGCCTTGCCCGGCATCGTCGCGCACCAGCGGGTCGCCGCCTTCGCTCTTGAAATAACTCTGGAGAATCCACGGGCCACGCACCAGCAGCTCGCCCGAGACCTTGCCGTCCCAGGCCAGCGCCTTGCCGTCTTCGCCGACGATCTTCATGTCGACGCCGTAGACCGCGCGGCCCTGCGTGCTCTGCACCGCCATGCGTTCTTCGGCCGACAGGCCGAGGTGCTTGCCCTTCAGGATCGACGCCGTGCCGACCGGGCTCATCTCGGTCATGCCCCAGGCGTGGATCACCTGCACGTCGTACTTTTCCTGGAAGGCTTTCATCATCGCCGGCGGGCAGGCCGAGCCGCCGATCACGGTGCGGCGCATGGTCGAGAACTTCAGGCCGCCGGCCTCGACGAACCCGAGCAGGCCTTGCCACACCGTGGGCACACCAGCCGACACCGTGACGCGCTCGGTCTCGAACAGTTCGTAGAGCGACTTGCCGTCGAGCCCCGGGCCGGGGAACACGAGCTTGGCGCCCGTCATGCAGGCCGCGTAGGGCAGGCCCCAGGCGTTGACGTGGAACATCGGGACGACCGGCAGGATCGTGTCTCGTGCCGACACGCTCAGCGCGTCGGGCAACGCGATGGCGAAGGTGTGCAACACCGTCGAGCGGTGGCTGTAGAGCACGCCCTTCGGGTTGCCCGTGGTGCCCGAGGTGTAGCACAGCGACGAAGCCTGGTTCTCGTCGAACACCGGCCATTCGAAACGGTCGTCTTGCGCGTCGACCAGGTCTTCGAAGCACAGCAGCCCGGGGATCTTGCTCTCCTTGGGCATGTGCGCGCGGTCGGTCATCGCGACGAACTTCTTGATGGTCTTGACACGGCCGGCCACGGCCTCGACCAGCGGCAGAAAGGTCATGTCGAAGAACAGCACCTGGTCTTCGGCGTGATCGGCGATGTAGACCACCTGGTCGGGGTGCAGGCGCGGGTTGAGCGTGTGCAGCACCGAACCCGATCCCGACACGGCGTAATACAGCTCCATGTGGCGGTAGCCGTTCCAGGCCAGCGTGGCCACGCGGTCGCCGGGTTTCACGCCGAGCGCGGCGATCGCCTTGGCCATGCGCCGCGAGCGGGCGGCCAGGTCGCGGTAGGTGCAGCGGTGGATGTCGCCTTCGACGCGGCGCGACACGATTTCCTGGTCGCCGTGGTGGCGCTCGGCGTGGACCAGCAGCGACGAGATCAGCAGCGACTGCTGCATCATCAGACCGTTCATCTTGACTCCATGGAATGTGGTGCGGGGCGTGCGGGCCGGCCAGGCGGCGCCGCGGTGCTTTCGATTGTGCCGTGCGCCGCGGGTGCGACGGCTCAGGGTTTGAACTGCAGCGCCGCGGCACACCTCGGGCGCCAGCCGGGGAGTACGCCGGTTTTCAAACGCCGCGGCGCGCGGCATCATCGGTGCATGGCCCGCATCGTCTTCACACAACAGCTCAAGCGCTTCACCGAAACGCCCGAAGTCACCGCCCCCGCCGCCACCCTGCGCGCGGCGCTCGAGGCGGCGTTTGCCGTGAACCCGCGGCTGCGTGGTTATGTGCTCGACGACCAGGGCCACTTGCGCGCCAACGTGGTCGCGTTCATCGACGGCGCGCGTTGCCACGAGCGTGTGGCGCTGGCCGACGTGCTGAAGCCCGACAGCGAGGTCTACGTGATGCAGGCCTTGTCGGGCGGCTAGCAAAAATACCAGGTCGCCTCGTCGATTTCGGGCCTCGCCGCTCGTCGCCAAGAAGCCAGACAACCCGGAGGAGCTGAGCCGATGGAACAACGTGCATGGGTCGCCACCCGCAAAGGCCTGTTCGAACTGCGCCAGCGCGCCGGTGCGTGGCAGGTCGAGCGCATCAGCTTTCTTGGCGAGCCGGTCTCGATGGTGTTGCCGCCCACCGAAGGCGGGCGCATGTTCGCCGCGCTCAACCTCGGCCACTTCGGCGTGAAGCTGCACGGTTCCGACGACGGCGGCATCACCTGGAACGAGCTGACGACACCCGCTTACCCGCCGCAGCCCGAAGGCGAACCGCTCGCCGGTGTGGCCTGGAAGCTGCTGCAGGTCTGGTCGCTGGAAGCCGCGCACGGCACGCTCTGGGCCGGCACGCTGCCGGGCGGTCTGTTCCGCTCGGGCGACGCCGGCGAGTCGTGGCAACTGGTCGAGCCACTCTGGAACCACCCGGCCCGCGCCGAATGGTGCGGCGGCGGTTACGACGTGCCCGGCATCCATTCGATCTGCCCGCACCCCGCGCGCCAGGGCGAAGTGCTGGTGGGCCTGAGCGTCGGTGGCGTGCTCGCCAGCACCGACGACGGTGCGTCGTGGGCCACGCGCGCCGGCGGCATGCGCGCAACCTACATGCCGCCCGAGCGCCAGTTCGACCCGAATGTGCAAGACCCGCACTGCGTCGTGCGCTGCGCCGCCGAGCCCGACGTGCTCTGGTGCCAGCACCACGGTGGCATGTGGCGCTCGGCCGACAACGCGGCTTCGTGGCACGAAGTGACCGACGTGCCGGTATCGAACTTCGGTTTCGCGGTGGCGGTGCACCCGGGCCACGCCGACACGGCGTGGTTCGCTCCCGCCGTCGCCGACCAGAAGCGTGTGCCGGTCGATGGCGCGATGGTCGTCAACCGCACGCGTGACGGCGGGCGCAGTTTCGAGACGCTGCGAAACGGGCTGCCGCAGCAGCATTGCTACGACCTGGTCTATCGGCACGGCCTGGCCGTCGACGGGTCCGGCCGCCAGTTGTTGATGGGCAGCACCACGGGCAACCTGTGGGGCAGCCAAGACGCGGGCGACCACTGGGCCGCGGTCGACGTGAAATTGCCGCCGATCTACGCGGTGCGGATGGGTTGAGCCTGCGGTCGGTTCAGCGCAGGTCGCCGTCGACGTAATACCAGCGCCCGTCTTCGCGCACGAAGCGGCTGGTCTCGTGCAGGCGCTGGGCGCGCCCGCCGAGCTTGCTGCGGGCCACGAATTCCACGCTGGCGTGGTCGGCGTCGTGCATGCTGTGCTGGCGCACTTCCAGGCCGAGCCACTTCAACCCGCGCGGGTTCGGCTCGATCACTGCCGGGCGTGTGCTCGGGTGCCAGGTGTCACGCACGTAGTCGGTCAGGTCGAGCACGTAGGCGCTGTAACGCGAACGCATCAGCGTCTCGGCGGTGGGTGCGAGCAGGTGCAGCGGCCCGGCGTGGTAGCGGCCGCAACACTTGGCGTAGCCCAGAGCAGGCAAGGCGCCGCAAGGGCAGGGAAGGGGCGTCGTCATGGCCGCCGATCTTGCGCCACCCACAAACCCAGCACCACGAGCAGCAAGGCCACGATCAGCGCCGGCGCCGGCGCTTCGTGCAGCAGCAGGCCGCCGAGCAGCATCGCCGTCAGCGGGCTCAGCGACAGGTACAGCGTGACTTTCGAGGCCGGCGCATGGCGCAGCGCCCACAGCCACAGGAAGTAGCCGATGCCGCTGCTCGTGCCGATGAAAGCGACCGCCGCCCAGCCGGCGGCGCCGAGCAGCGGCACACGCACGCCCGCGTCTTCGAACTGCGCCCATGCGGCGAGAAAGATCACCGCCGCCGCCATCGCGATCGCACTCACCGGCAGGGCCGCATGGCGGCGCAACACCGGGCGGTACAACACGCTGCACACGGCGCCGCACAAGGCGCTGCCGAGCACGGCCAGTTCGCCCCACAGCGGCGCGTCGGCCACCAGCGCCTGCGGCCCGAGCGCCACCGCCACGCCACCGAGCGTGAAAGCCACGCCCAGGCTCTTGCGCAGGCTCAAGCGTTCATGGCCGAGGCCGGCCGCCACCAGCAGCGTCAGCAGCGGAAAGCACGCGAACAGCAGCGCCGCCTTCGCCGCCGGCAGCGTCTGCAGACCGATGTTCAGCAGCGCGATCAAGAGCGCGAACTGGCCGATGCCGAGCAGCGCGATGCGCGGCCATTCGCGCGGCGTGATCGTGGCCGGCTCACGTGCGGCCAGCACGAAGGGCAGCAGCGTGGCGAGGCCGATCGCGTAACGCAGCCCGGCCAGCGTGGCCGGGCCCAGCTCGCCGACGACGAAGCGCGTGGCGACGATCGCCGCGCCCACCTGCACGCCGACCGCGGCAGCGGCCCAGGGCGCCCAGGCCGCCGCGTTCATCGCGGCGCGGCCCGATCGAGTGGCAGTTCCCAGGTTTCGCCCACCAGGTCGTGGCCGAAGCTGTGGTGCGGCTCGCTCGCCACGAGCCGGTAGCCGGCCTTGGTGTAGATACCGCGTGCGGCCAGCAGCAGGCTGTTGGTCCAGAGCACGATCTTCGTGTAGCCGGCCTGGCGCGCGAAACGCTCACACTCGTCGACCAGCCGCACGCCCAGGCCCAGGCCGCGCGCCGAAGGTTCGATGAGCAGCATGCGCAACTGCGCCACGCCGGCGATGGGTTCGTGCGTCTTCTCGTCGCGCGCCTGCACCAGAAACACGCTGCCCACGTTGGCGCCGTCGCGCTCGGCGATCCAGCAGGCTTCGCGCTTCGCATCGAAACGATCGACGAAGTCGGCAGCGATGCGGGCCACCAGCGCTTCGAAGCTGCCGTCCCACGCGAACTCGTCGGCGTAGAGCGCGCCGTGGCGCGAGATCACCCAGCCGATGTCGCCCGGGCGGTGCGGGCGCAGCAGGTAAGGCGCCTTGCGCTCGCCACCATCGCCGAGGAGTTTTTCGATCTGCGCCATGGCCTGCAGCAACTGCTGCTGTTGTGGTTCGGTGAGCGTGGCCAGCAAGGCCGTCACATCGGCCTGCGAGCGGGTGTTGAGCGGCGCGAAGGCACGCCGGCCAGCGGCGGTGAGGCTCAGGTGCTGGTGGCGTGCGTCGGCCGCGGCGCGCGTGGTCTTCAGCAGGCCGCGATCTTTCAGGCCGCGCAGCAGCCGGCTCAGGTAGCCGGGGTCGAGGTCGAGCTCGCGCGACAAATCGGTGGCGGTCTTGCCGTCGTGGTGGGCCAGTTCCCACAGCAGCCGCGACTCGGTCAGCGTGAACTTGGTGTGCAGCAGGCCTTCGTGCAACACACCGATGCGGCGGGTGTAGAAGCGGTTGAACTCACGGATCAGTTCGACGCGCATGGCGAGGGTTTCAGGCATCGCTTCCAACAAGTTGCCAAAAGCAAATGATAAGTTGTCAGTGGCTTGATGCCAAGCACGTTGCGGTGCGGCTGCCCGACCGCTCGAAAACCTCGGGCTTGCGTACAGAACTGTATAAACGTACAGTATTCAAATGGACCTTCTGCCCGCTGCCGTTTCTGTGCCTTTGCCGCCTCTGGCAGCAGGTCACGCGCAGGCGCCTCGCGAGCCCACGCCACGGCGCCCTGTTCCGGCGCCCGAAACCCTGCACCCCACACTCTGGCTGGGCCACCAGATCGCCCGCCATGCCGAAGCGGCCGTGCCCAGCGGGTTCAAGCTGCTCGACGCGCAGTTGCCGGGTGGCGGCTGGCCGCGCCGCGCGCTCACCGAACTGCTGCTGCCGCAGCCCGGCATCGGTGAAATCCGCCTGCTGTGCACCAGCCTCGTCGCCACCCAGAAAGCCGGCCGGCTGGTGATGCTGTTCGACCCGCCGTCGGCACTCTCGGCACACGCGCTCGCGCAGCTCGGCTTCGACGTGGAACAGCTGCTGATCGTGCACACCCGCACCCGCGTGATCCCCGGCACCGACAGCCTGTGGGCGCTCGAGCAGGCGCTCAAGAGCGGCCATGTGGGTGCGGTGCTGGCCTGGCTGCCGCCGCGCCTGCAGCCCGAACGCCTGCGCCGCCTGCAGCTCGCCGCGCACAACCACGATGGCCCGGCCTTCGTGCTGCGTGAAACCAGTGCCGCGCAGCGCCCCACGTCGGCGCCCTTGCGGCTGGGCCTGCGCCCGGGCGGTGCCGACGTGCTCACGGTGCGTGTGCTCAAGCGCCGCGGCCCGCCGCTCGACGCGCCGCTGCAGCTCGAGCTGCCGCCGGTGCTGTCGGGCATGGCGCTGCAACGTGCGCGCACCGGGCCGAGCGCAGGCTTGCCGGCGGCAGCGAACGAGTCGTCGCTGGCGCTGCACACGGCCACCTTCATCAACCTCGCCGCAGCGCGCTGAAGCTTCTTGCTGCGCCGACCGCGCGATGCCTTTCGGATGACACCGCGCCGTGCTCTGGATCGCCCTGCACCTGCCACTGCTGTCGCTCGAATCGTTCGTGGCCACATTGCCACCCGAGACTGCTGCGCAAGCGCTGGCCTTGACCGACGGGCACCAGATCGTCAGTGCCAACGCGGCCGCCCGTGCGCTGGGCGTGAAGCCCGGGTTGAAGCGCGCCACCGCGCTCGCACTGGCACCGCAGCTCGTGCTCGGCCAGGCCAGCGCAGCGCGTGACGACCAGGCGCTCACCAGCGTGGCGCATGCCGCGCTCGCGTTCACGCCGATCGTCGTGATCCCCGAGGCGAGTGATGCCGTGGGCGCGCCGCCGCCGCACACCGTATTGCTCGACGTGCAGGGCAGCCGCTTGTATTTCGGCGGGCTCAAGCGGCTGGTGCAGCGCCTGCACGCGGCGCTCGCGCCGCTCGGCCACGTGCTGCACACCGGCATCGCGCCCACCGCGCTCGGCGCCGCCGTGCTGGCGCGTTCACACCGCCAGATCCACTGCGCCGACCGGGCCGCGATGCACGCTGCGCTCGACCCGCTGCCGGCGTGGTCGATCGGCCCCGGCCGCGCGCACTGGGACGCGCTCGAAGGCATGGGCCTGCGCACGCTCGCCGAACTGCGCCGCCTGCCACGGGGTGGCCTGGCGCGGCGTTTCGGCCCGGCCGTGCTGAGCGAGCTCGACCGCGCCTATGGCGACCGCCCCGACCCGCTGGAGCCGCTCGTGCTGCCACCGTCGTTCGAAAGCCGGCTCGAACTGTTCGCGCGGGCCGACACCACCGAGCAGGTGCTCTACGGTGCCGGCGTGCTGCTCGCACGGCTGGTGCCCTGGCTCTCGGCGCAGCACGCCTTCGTGCGCCGCTTCACGCTCGTGATGCAGCACGAATCACGCTGGCGCCGCGATGCGCAAACCCCGATCGCCACCACGCTCGACGTGGCCTTGGCCGAGCCCTCGCGCGATGCAGCCCACCTGCTGGTCTTGCTGCGCGAGCGGCTGGCGCAGGTCGAGCTGTCCGCACCCACGATCGAACTGCGCCTGCATGCCGAAGACATCGCGTGCCGCCCGCCGCCGAACAGCGAACTCTTTCCCACCGCGCGCAGCGAAAGTGAAGGACTCACGCGCTTGCTCGAAAGGTTGCAGGCGCGGCTCGGCCCCGGCCAGGTGCAGCGCATCGCGGCGGTGGCCGACCACCGCCCCGAACGCGCCACGCAGTTCCACGCGCAAGACGCACCACTGCGCTGGAGCGCGCGCTCGTTCGCAGGCGTGCAGCCAACCGAGAACCCGGCCGTGCCGGTGCGCCCGGTCTGGCTGCTTCAAGAACCCGAGCCACTGCGCGAGCGCGCCTCGGGCCCGCTGCTCGACGGCCAGCCGCTGCAGTTGCTGAGCGGCCCCGAGCGCATCGAATCGGGCTGGTGGGACGCTGGCCTCGTCGAGCGCGACTACTACATCGCGCAGCTCGCCGACGGTGCGCTGGTGTGGGTCTACCGCGCGCGCCTGCCCGAGCCCACGACACTGTCGCAAGCGTGGTTTCTGCAAGGGCGATTCGGGTAAAGGCATTCCGGCCGACACGCTGGCACACTGAAGCCCGAACCCATTCAAGAGGAGCACCCCATGAGACTCAAAGACCAGGTTGCCATCGTCACCGGCGCCGCCAGCGGCTTCGGCGCCGAAATCGCCCGCCAATACATCGCCGAAGGCGCCAAGGTGGCCGTGGCCGACATCAACGGCGCCGGCGCACAAAGCGTGGCCGGCGCGCTCGGCGCCAACGCCATCGCCGTGACCTGCGACGTGACGAAGCGCGCCGACATCGATGCTCTGGTCAAGACCACCGTCGAGCGTTTCGGCCAACTCGACATCGTCGTCAACAACGCCGGCTGGACGCACAAGAACCAGCCGCTGCTGGATGTGGACGAAGCCACCTTCGACCGCGTCTACGACATCAACGTGAAGTCGATCTTCTTCATGGTGCACGCGGTCGTGCCGCTGATGCGAAAGCAGAAGCGTGGCGTGATCCTGAACGTCGGCTCCACGGCCGGCATCCGCCCGCGCCCGGGCCTCACCTGGTACAACAGCTCGAAAGGTGCGGTCAACCTGATGAGCAAGTCGCTCGCGGTCGAGCTCGGTGCCGACAACATCCGCGTCAACGCGATCTGCCCCGTGATGGGCGCGACCGGCCTGCTCGAGTCCTTCATGGGCATGCCCGACACGCCCGAGAACCGCAAGAAATTCATCGCCACCATCCCGATGGGCCGGCTCTCGACGCCGCTCGACATCGCCAAGGCGGCGGTGTTCCTGGCCAGCGACGACGCCGAGTTCATCACCGGTGTGGAGTTCCCGGTGGACGGCGGGCGCACGGTCTGAACCTCGCGTTACCCCGGCACGAACACCTGCTGCGCTCTGTCGGCCGAGAACAGCGCCGCGGGTACCGAGGCGCCGGCTTCATGAACCGCTAAGGTCCGGTTCCCAAACGGCCAATGGTCGTTTGGCGCGCGGGTGCACAGTGCGAGCTTTCATAAAAGAGACCACGAGCACAGGCATGGACACGGCAACCGAACTGGAGCAACTGCGCCGCTGGATCGGCCGCACCGAAACGCGCACCGACCTGGTGTGCGCCTCGCCGGTGGCCGCGCTCGCCGCCACGCTCGACCGTGAAGACGCCGAACCACTGCCCGGCAGCGACCTGCCGCCGCTGTGGCACTGGCTGTTTTTCACGCCGCAGGCGCGCGCCAGCGAGATCGGTGCCGACGGCCACGCCAAACGCGGCGGCTTCCTGCCGCCGGTGCCGCTGCCGCGGCGCATGTGGGCGGGAGGCCGGCTGCAGTTCAACCACCCGCTGCAGGTGGGCGACGAGGTCACGCGGCTCTCGCGCATTGCCGACGTGAACGTGAAACGCGGTCGCAGCGGGGCGCTGGTGTTCGTGACCGTGCGGCATGAAGTGAACAACGCGCGCGGCCTGGCGCTGAGTGAAGAACACGACATCGTGTACCGCGACCACCCCGTGCCCGGTGCGCCGCAGCCCGAGCCGCCAGCGGCCCCTGCGGTCGCCGCGTTCAGCCGCGCCATCGTGCCCGACCCGGTGCTGCTGTTCCGCTACTCGGCGCTCACCTTCAACGGCCACCGCATCCACTACGACCGGCCCTACGTGACCGCGGTCGAGGGCTACCCCGGCCTGATCGTGCACGGCCCCTTGATCGCCACGCTGCTGCTCGACCTGCTGCGCCGCGAGCGCCCCGAAGCACGCGTGCGCCGCTTCGTGTTCAAGGCAATGCGGCCGGTTTTCGACATCCACCCATTCAGCGTCTGCGGCCAGCCCGAAGCCGGTGCGCACGGCGAGCCGCGCGTGTCGCTGTGGGCCCGCGACCACGAAGGTTTTCTGGCCATGCAGGCCCATGCCGAACTCGGCTGACCCACACTCGAACCATGCCTTCTTCCGACCACCGCTACCAGGACATCCGCGACGCCGTTCGTGCGCTCTGCGCCGAGTTTCCTGACGAATACCACCGCGAGGTCGACGCCGCCCGCGGCTACCCCGAGGCATTCGTCGACGCGCTCACCAAAGCCGGCTGGATGGCCGCGCTGATCCCGCAGGAATACGGTGGCTCCGGCCTGGGCTTGTGTGAAGCCTCGGTGATCATGGAAGAGATCAACCGCGCCGGCGGCAACTCGGGCGCCTGCCACGGCCAGATGTACAACATGGGCACCTTGCTGCGCCACGGTTCGGCCGAGCAGAAGCAGCTGTACCTGCCGAAGATCGCAAGCGGCGAGTTGCGCCTGCAGTCGATGGGCGTGACCGAACCGAGCACCGGCACCGACACCACGAAGATCAAGACCACGGCGGTGAAGCGTGGCGACCGTTACGTGGTGAACGGCCAGAAGGTCTGGATCTCACGCATCCAGCATTCCGACCTGATGATCCTGCTGGCGCGCACCACGCCGCTGGCCGAGGTGAAGAAAAAGAGCGAAGGCATGTCGATCTTCATCGTCGACCTGCGCACGGCGATCGGCCAGGGCCTGGAGGTGCGGCCGATCCCGAACATGGTGAACCACGAGACCAACGAACTGTTCTTCGAGAACCTCGAGATCCCGGCCGAGAACCTGATCGGCGTGGAAGGGCAGGGCTTCAAGTACATCCTCGACGGGCTGAACGCCGAGCGCACGCTGATCGCCGCCGAGTGCATCGGCGACGGCCACTGGTTCATCGACCGCGTCACGCGCTACACGAAAGACCGCGTCGTCTTCGGCCGCCCGATCGGGCAGAACCAGGGCGTGCAGTTCCCCATTGCCGAAGCCCACATCGAGGTCGAAGCCGCCGACCTGATGCGCTGGGAAGCCTGCCGCCTGTTCGACGCGCACCAGCCCTGCGGCGCGCAGGCCAACATGGCCAAGTACCTCGCGGCCAAGGCGAGCTGGGAAGCGGCCAACGCCTGCATCCAGTTCCACGGCGGTTTCGGCTTCGCCTGCGAATACGACGTGGAACGCAAGTTCCGCGAGACGCGGCTGTACCAGGTGGCGCCGATCTCGACCAACATGATCCTGAGCTATGTGGCCGAGCACGTGCTCGGCTTGCCGCGGAGTTACTGAGATGCTGCCGCTCGAAGGCATCACCGTCGTCGCGCTCGAACACGCGATCGCCGCGCCGTTCTGCACCCGCCAGCTCGCCGACCAGGGCGCGCGTGTCATCAAGGTCGAGCGGCCCGGCGTCGGTGATTTCGCGCGCGCCTACGACCAGCGTGTGCGGGGCCAGTCGTCGCACTTCATTTGGGTCAACCGCTCGAAGGAAAGCCTGGCGCTCGATCTCAAGCACGCACAGGCGCCCGAGGTGCTGGCGCGCCTGCTCGGCCAGGCCGACGTGCTGGTGCAGAACCTGGCGCCGGGAGCGGCCGCGCGTTTGGGCCTGTCGTACGAAACGCTGAGCGTCTTGCACCCGAAGCTGATCGTCTGCGACATCTCGGGCTACGGCGACGACCTGCAGCAACCCGGCCCCTACCGCGACAAGAAAGCCTACGACCTGCTGATCCAGAGCGAGTCGGGTTTCGTGTCGGTCACCGGCCAACCCGACGACCCGGCCAAGGCCGGCTGCTCCATCGCCGACATCGCGGCCGGCATGTACGCCTACAGCAACATCCTCACCGCCCTGATCGAGCGCGGGCGCACGGGCAAGGGCAAACGCATCGACGTGTCGATGCTCGAGAGCATGGTCGAGTGGATGGGCTTCCCGATGTACTACGCCTTCGAAGGCGCGCCACCACCGCCGCGTGCTGGCGCCGCGCACGCCACCATCTACCCTTACGGCCCGTTCCCTGTGAGTGGGGGCCAGACGGTGATGCTCGGCTTGCAGAACGAACGCGAGTGGCAGGTGTTCTGCGCGCAGGTGCTGCAGCAACCGGCGCTCGCCGGCGACGAACGTTTCAACACCAACGCGCGCCGCACCGAAGCGCGCGCTGCGCTGCGCGAGATCATCAAACAGCGCTTCTCGGCGATGAGCGCCGAGCAGGTGGTGGCGCGGCTCGACGCTGCCGGCATCGCCAACGCACAGGTCAACGACATGGCACAGGTGTGGGCGCACGCGCAACTGCGCGCGCGCCAGCGCTGGGTGGATGTGGCCACGCCGGCCGGGCCCGTCGCGGCGCTGCTGCCGCCCGGAGCAGCCAACGCACAAGACGTGCGCATGAACGCCGTGCCGGCGCTCGGCGAGCACAGCCAGGCCATCCTCGCCGGGCTGGGTTATTCCACCGAACAGATCAGCGAACTGCAGCGCAGCGGCGCGCTGTGAAGAGGGCACGATGAACACCCATTCCGACCCCGGGCCAGGCGGGCGTGTCGACGAACCGAAGGGCGACGCCGGCAACACGCTGCCGAAGTTCTTCTACTGAACGATGGCCTCGGGGGGCCGACGCGGTGATCCGGCAAGATGGTCGACAAGCCGGTGCCGCTGCGCGCCGAGCGCCGGGTGGCCGAAGCGGCGCCGATCAGTCGTCCAGAAAACCGCCCTTGAAAAAACTCCACGCCGTGCCGTCGTGCAGGTAGAAACAGCCGTCGGCACAGTTCTCCTTGCCCGGAAAAAATTCGCGGTATTCACGCGGCACGAGGCGTGCGAGCTGCGCATCGCTCAGTTCTTCGAACTGTTCGGGGTCGATCGGCTGGCCGACCTTGAGTCGTTGTCTTTCCATCGCGGGGCTTCGGAGTTGCAGCCGCGATTCTGACCGGGTCGCGCACTCAGGACTGCGTGCGCAGCAGGCGTTTCATCACCTTGCCGTTCGCATTGCGAGGCAGGGGCTCGGCGCTCCAGGTGAAGCTTTCAGGCACCTTGTAGTCGGCCAGGCGCTCGGCGCAGTGGCGGGCGAGCGCGGCGTCGTCGGGTGCGAGCGTTGGTGCGTGCACGAAGGCGTGCACCCGTTCGCCCAGCACCGGGCAGGGCTTGCCGACGATGGCCGCCTCGACCACGCCGGGCCGGGCCATCAGCACGTTCTCGACTTCGACCGAATAGATCTTGAAACCGCCGCGGTTGAGCATGTCTTTCTTGCGGTCGACGATGCGCACGTAGCCTTGTTCGTCGACCGAACCCATGTCACCCGAATGCCAGTAGCCGGCCGTGAACTCGCGGGCCGTGGCCTGCAGGTTGGCCCAGTAACCGGGCACGACCATCGGGCCGCCGATCCAGAGCTCGCCGGTGGTGCCGCGCGGCAGCTCGCGGCCTTCGTCGTCCATCACGCGGATGTCGGCGGTGGGCAGGGCCACGCCCACCGAGTCGGCGTGGGTGCGGGTCAGGCCGGCCGGGATCATGGTCGCGGGCGAGGTGGTTTCGGTCGCACCGTAGGCGTTCTGCAGCGTGAGGCCGGGCAGGGCCTGGGCCAGCGCGTCGATGGTGGCCACCGGCATCGGCGCACCGCCGTAACCACCGACACGCCACGCCGACAAATCGGCCGTGGCGAACACCGGGCTGAGCAGGCAGAGCTTGTACATGGCCGGCACCATCAGCGTGTGGCTGACGCGCTCTTGCGCCAGCAGCCGCACGAAGGCGTCGGCCTTGAATTCGGGCACGATGACCACGGCGCCGCCGACCTGCCACATGGCCGCGATGATCGCGATCAGCCCGGTCACGTGGCTGGCCGGCACGGCGAGTGCCGAGCGGTCTTCGGCACCGAGCCCCATGCAGGCCTGGAAGTGCAAGACCGAGTGGGCGATCGACAAATGCGTGAGCATCGCGCCCTTGGGCTGGCCGGTGGTGCCCGAGGTGTAGAGGATCACCGCGACGTCGGTTTCGCGCGGGGTGGCCGCGGGCGGTATCGCGTGCGCCGTGCTGGCCAGCGCGGCCAGGCTGCCGGCCGCGAAACGCTGTGCCAGGGCCGGTGACTCGTCGCTGTTCGGCACCCGCTCGGCCAGCTCGTCGTCGAACACGATCGCCACCGCGCCGCACTGGTTCGCGATGTAGGCCAGGCCAGGGCGTTGCTCGCGCACACCCACCGGCACTGCGATGGCGCCGAGCCGTTGCAGCGCGAGCAGCACGCTGAGAAATTCCGGCCGGTTGCCCAGCAGCATCAACACCCGCTCGCCGGCCGTGACGCCACGTGCTGCGAACGCGGCCGACAGGCGATCTGCTTCGTCACCGAGCTGTGCGTAGCTGACGCGCCGGCCCTCGCACACACTGGCGTCGTGCTGCGCCCGCGCCTTGCGCGAGTGCTCGAACATCGCATGCAGGCTGGCCGGCCGCTCGGCGAAACACGGCACGAGCCGGTCGCCGTACAAGGCTTCGACGCGCAGCGCCGGCACCGCACAGTCTTGCCACGGGTTCGGGTTCACGCGGCGGCCCGCTCGACGTTCGCCCCGCGCTCGATCACCACTTCGCTGTCGACGATGCGGCGCGAATGGTTCAGGTCGCTCTGCGCGATCAGCACCGAGGTGGCGCTGCCCTTCAGCCCGGCGATCACTTCACCGAGGCGCTTCGACAAGACCGGCGCCACGCCTTCGAACGGTTCGTCGAGCAACAGCAGCCGCGTGCCCACCGCGAGCGCACGCGCCAGGGCCACCAGCTTCTGCTGCCCGCCCGAGAGCAGCAGCGCCTTGCGCGCGCGCATCTCGAGCAGCTCGGGCAAGACGCGGTAGACGAGCGCGAGCCGCTCGGTTTCGTTCAGCGACTTGTTCACCCACACCGGCACGAGGATGTTCTCTTCGACCGTGAGTTCGGGCACCAGGCCGCGGTCTTCGGGCATGTAGCCGATGCCGAGGGCGGCACGCGCGTGCGGCGGCAGCTGGCCCAGCTCTTGCCCGTCGAACACGATGCGGCCCTGGCTCGGCGCCAGGTGGCCCATCAGCGTGCGGATCAGCGTGGTCTTGCCAGCGCCGTTGCGGCCGACCAGCCCGACCATGCGGCCGGTGTCGACCTGCAGCGAGAGACCGCGCAGCACCTGCACCGACTGGATCGCGACGTGGAGTGATTCGACTTGCAGCATGGCTAGGCCTCGCCGGGCCGCCCCAAGAGGGCTGCGCCCCCTCGGGGGGCCGCGAATGAAGTGAGCTTGGGGGTCATATCATTCCGAAACCAGTTCGCCGGTCACGTAGCGGCGCACGTCTTCGCTCGCCAGCGCTTCGCGCGGCGCGGCGTCGGCGATGATGCGGCCGCTGTAGAACGCGACCACCCGGCTGGCGTAACGCTCGACGATGTCCATGTCGTGTTCGACGAAGAGCACCGTCATCGCTTCTTGCCCGAGCGCCGACATGATGGTTTCCATCATCGGGAATTTTTCTTCGGCCGAGACGCCGCTGGTCGGCTCGTCGAGCAGCAGCAGCTTGGGCTCGGCGGTGAGCGCCATCGCGATGTCGAGCAGCTTGCGGATGCCGCCGGGCAGTTCGGCCACACGCCGCTCGCGATGGTCGGCGAGGCGGAAGCGTTCGAGCAGCGCGTCGGCCCGCTCGATGGCCGACACGCGGCGCGCCGGCTGCCAGAAGCTCAGGCGCTGGTCGTGGCAGGCGTTGGCGACGAGCATGTTGTCGAGCACGCTCAGGTCGCCGTAGAGCTGCGGGATCTGGAACGAGCGCGCCACGCCCAGCCTCGTGATCGCCCGCGGGTCGAGCGGCGTGATGTCTCGGCCGTCGAGCGTGATGCGGCCTTCGTCGGGCTTGAGGTAGCCGGTGATCATGTTGACGAAGGTGGTCTTGCCGGCGCCGTTGCTGCCGATCAGGCTCACACGCTCGCCGGCGGCGATGCTGATGCCGATGTCGGCAGCAGCGACCACCGCACCGAAGCGCTTGTTGACACCACGGGCTTCGAGCATCGCGGTCATTTGGTCGACCCCTTCGTCCACAGCGAGCCGATGCCCTTGGGCAGGAAGCGGATCACGAACAGCAGGAACACACCGAGCGCGAGCTGCCAGGTGTTCGGGAAATAGGCGCTCGAGAACGAGCGCACCACTTCGAGCACCGTGCTCGCGACGAAGACCGCGGCCACGCTCTGCCAGCCGGCCAGGATGGCCACGAAGACGAACTCGCCCGAGGTCGTCCAGAAGCTGAAGTTGGGCTCGATGTGGCCGAGCGACATCACCACCAGCGCGCCGCCCAGCCCGCCGCAGAACGCGGCCAGCACGAAGTTGATCGCCATCGCCTGGCGCACCGAACCGCCAAGGTATTCGACGCGCAGCTCGTTCTCGCGCACGGCCAGCGTGACGAGGCCGCGCGTGCTGTCGAAGTACACACGCGCGAGCAGGCCCATCACCGTGGCCACGCCGATCGTGACGAGGTAGAGGATGTAGCCGACACGTGCATCGGGCAGCTTCTGGCCGAGCAAGGTCGGCCGCCCCATGTTGAAGCCGTCGGAGCCGCCGAGCATGTCGAGCTTCATCAGCAGGCCATAAGTCACCATCGACAGCGCGAGCGTGAGCATCGCGAAGAAGATGCCGCGGTAGCGCGACAGCAGCGGCGCGAACGGCGCGGCGATCAATACCGCCACCAGGCCACCGGCCAGCGGCAGGCAGAGCGCGTCGGTGAAGCCGAGCTTGTTGAACAGCAGCGCCGCCGTGTAGCCGCCGATCGCGAACACCATGCCCTGACCGAAAGGCACGACGCCACCCCGCATCAACCCGACGATGCCGAGCGAGACCAGGCCGTTGGCGGCCGCCATCGTGATCAGGAAGGTGAGCCATTTCGGGCTGAAAAAGCCGACGACGGCGAGCACGGCGAAAGCCAGCACGCCGAGCACCACCGTGCGGCCGTGCGCGGGCAGGGCAGAAGCCGACGGCTTCGCGGGCAACGAACTCATGATGGCCGACATGGCGTCAGATCTTGCGCGCCTGCGTGCGCTGGAACAGGCCTTCGGGCCGGAACATCAGCACCACCGCCATCACGATGTAGATCGAGAAGAGCTCGGCCACCGGCGCGGTGTGGACCGCCAGCGAACGCGCCAGCCCGACGATCAGCGCGCCGACCGCAGCACCTTCGATGCTGCCCAGCCCGCCGATGATCACGACTGCGAACGACACGATGATCACGCCGACCGAGACGCCCGGCTGCACCGAGATCATCGGTGCCGTGAACGCGCCGCCGAGCGCCGCGAGAAAGATGCCGACCGAGAACGCCAGCATGTACACGCGCGACACGTTCACGCCCATGCTGGCCGCGATCTCGGCGCTGTGGATCACCGCCAGCATGATCTTGCCCTGGCGCGTGCGGTTCAGGCCCCACCACACTAGCAGGCCGACGACCACGGCCAGTGCGACCAGCGCGAAGTCGTACCCCACCCAGGTCTGCACGCCCACGTGCACGTTGCCGAACAGGCTGTAGGGCTCCGACACGTAGTACGGGTTCGCGCCCCAGACGAGCTTGGTCACGTCCTCCAGGATCAGGAACATCGCGTAGGTCACGAGCACCAGCAGCACCTCGTCGCGGCCGTAGAAGAAGCGCAGCAGGCCGCGCTCGGTGAGCGGCGCCACCACGGCCGCCACCACCACGGCGGCCAGCAGCATCGCCACCAGCGAATACGCCGGCGCCCACTGCATGCTGGCGCCCCAGCCGACGAAACTCGCCGCCGCGTAGGCGCCGAGCGCGTAGAAGCTGCCGTGCGCGATGTTCAGGATCTTCAGCACCCCGAACACCAGCGTGAGGCCGAGGGCGACGATGAACAGCCACGACGCGTACGTGAGACCGTCGATCAGGATGGTGAAGACACTGTTCATCGCCTGCCCCTTCGCTTCGATGCCTTACGGGCAGCCCTTGGCGCCCGGGAAGCCGGCCTTGATCCACTCTTCGGACTTCATGTTGGCGGGCGGGTTCACGCAGTCGGCCGGGAAGCGCTGGATGTCGTCGAGCACCACCATCTTCTTCGCCGCGTCGTAACGGGTCTTGCCGATGGCGGTGTCTTGAATCGCCTGGTGGCCGTCGCCAAGGGCCATGCGGATCTTGCCGGCCGGCGAGTCCCATTCCATGCCCTTCAGTGCGGCGGCGAGCTGCTCGTGGTTCGGCTTCTTGCCGCCGTTGGCGGCCATGGCCTTTTCGACCGCGAGCTTCAGGCCGAGCAGCGACTGCACCATGCGGTACGGGGCCTGCACCGGGTAGGTGTTGTAGGCCTTGGAATACAGCTCCCACCACCAGTCGTTCAATGCCGACTTCGGCGACATCAGGCCGTAGGCGCCACGCGCACCGAGGATGGTGCCGTCGGGCATCTTGTCGCCCAGCCCCGGCAGCACGTGGTCGGCCGCCGAGAGCACGACCTGCGTGCGCTTGAACAGGCCGCGTGGGCCGGCTTGAAGAATGAAGGCTTGCAAATCGCCACCCCACAACGACGAGTGCGTCACGTCGGCCGGCTTGGCCATCAGCGCCGAGATCTCGGTGCCGTATTGGCCGGCCCCGAACTTGGGCAACTGGTCTTCGCCTGCCTTGGCGGCGGGGTACAGCTTTTCCATCGACCAGGTGAAGTCTTTCTTCGAGTCCTGGCCCCAGGCGTAGTCCTGGTTGATCATGTTGAAGGAGTCGGCCTTCACGTTGCGCGCCTTCATGTAGCGGACCAGGGCCACGTTGTCCATGGCCGCGTGCGAGGCGGTGCGGAACACGTACTGCAGCTTGTTGTCCTCGAAGATGCGCGGCGTGCCGCAGTCGTAGAGGATCAGGAACTTCTTCATTTCTTCGGCGGCGGGCGCCACGGCCAGGCAGTCGCCCGAGCCCACGTAGCCGACCACCGCGTCGACCTTCTCGCGGTCGTAGAGGTTGCGCAGCTCCTGCACCTGCTTGGTGGCGCCGCCGTTCTCGTCCACGTACACGGCCTCGATCTTCACGCCGCCGAAGCCCACCTTGTTGTACGGTGCCGGCGCCGCGCCCTTGTTGAACGCGTCGACCAGCACCTTGGCGCCGTTCACGGCCGGGATGCCGAAACTCTCGGCCGCCTGGCCCGAGAGAAAGCTGACGATGCCGATCTTGAAGGTCTCTTGTGCCTGTGCGCCGGTGGCGCAGAGCAGGGCAGCCGTACCCACCGCCGACATCAGTCCAGCGGGCTTGAAGAACCGAACGCCATTTTTTCTCGTCGTCATGGAATGTCTCCTGTCGTGGTGGTGCTTAGGTGGGCGTTGCGATCGGCGTGGCCATGTCCAGGCCGGCCATCGCGAAGCCGCGTTGGAAATCGATCATGTGTTTGCGTGTCCACTCCGCAGCGGCATCGGCACGGCGTGAGCGCAAGGCCTCGACGATGTGGCGGTGAGCGGCGAGGTTGCGTGTCTTGGCCTGCGGCAGGTGGCGAAAGATCTGTTGAAGGGTCGGGCTGTAGAGCAGGCCGATCGGTTCGCGCGCGAGCATCAGCGCGTGGTTGTGCGTGGCGCGGCCGACGAGCGCGTGGAACTCGACGTCGAGGCGCACCAGCACGGCGTCTTCGGTGGCTGTTTCGCTCGCGGCGATGTTCTCGTCCAGCTGTTGCAGGTCGAGCGCTTCGGCGCGCTGCGCGGCCAGGCTCGCTGCCAGCGGTTCGAGCGAGACCGCGAGTTCCCAGAGCTCCTGGAACGTGGTCTGGCGCAGCAAGAGCAGGCGCGCGGCGCGCGGGGCGAGGTCTTGCACCCCCGGCAGGTAGGCGAACAGGCGCCGGCCCTCGCGGCGCTGCAGCAGCCCTTCCTGTTCGACCTGGCGGATCGCTTCGCGCACGGTCGAGCGGTGCACGCCGAAACGTTCGGCCAGTTCGGTTTCGGTGGGCAGGGGCGAGCCGGTGGGCAGCGCGCCATCGAGGATGGCGCGCTCGATCGCGGCCGACACGGCCTTGTAAGCCGGTTCGACAACCACACGCTGAAACAGCTCGGCCGGTGCCGCCACGCTCATCGTCAGCCCTCGGTTCGCGCAGGCATTGCGCATCAGGCCGCGATCTTTGTCCGACAAACCGACTTGCGGAATCTCGCTAACCCGAGCAAGGGTTTTCGTGTGGGTGGCGTGGCGCTTCGGAGGTGCCGGCGATGCGTGCTTTCGCCAACGCCGACAATCGTGCATTCACCCGCCAGCCACCATGCACCCGAAGCCCGCCCGCGTCCTGTCTGTCATCGCCCCGATGACGCAGCTCAACACGCCTTACCCGTCGACCGCCTACCTCACCGGCTTTTTGCGCTCGCGAGGTGTCGACGCGGTGCAGGAAGACCTGGCGCTGGCGCTGATCCTGAAGCTGCTGTCGCGCGACGGGCTGATGGCTGTTCAAGCGTGCATCGACGCCATCCCCGAAGCGAAGCGCACGCCGCTCGTGCGCAGCTTCAGCGCGCAATTCGCCCGTTACCTCGAAACCATCGACCCGACGATCGCCTTCCTGCAAGGCCGCGACACCACGCTGATGCACCGCATCTGCACCCGCTTTTTCCTGCCCGAAGGCCCGCGCTTCAAATCGCTCGACGTGTACGTGGACGACGACGGTGGCGACCCGATGGCCTGGGCTTTCGGTGCGCTCGGCACGCAAGACCGCGCGCGCCACCTCGCCACGCTGTACCTGAACGACATCGCCGATGTGCTGCGCGACGCGGTCGACCCGCGCTTCGAGTTCGTGCGTTATGCCGAACAGCTGGCGCAGAGCCAGCCCACCTTCGACCCGCTGGCCGATGCGCTGGCCGCGCCGCTCAACCTGGTCGACCGCACGCTGCGTGACCTGACGCTGGCCGCGGTCGAGCGCCACCAGCCCACGCTCGTGCTCGTGTCGGTGCCGTTCCCCGGCGCGGTGTACGCGGCTTTTCGCATCGCTCAGGCGATCAAAATGCATGCGCCGCAAACCGTGGTCGCGCTCGGCGGCGGCTTCGTCAACACCGAGTTGCGCGAGCTGAGCGATCCGCGGGTCTTCGACCACTTCGACTACGTGACGCTCGATGCCGGCGAGCGCCCCTTGCTGGCTTTGCTGGAGCACCTGAGCGGAAAACGCTCGCAGAGCCGGCTCGTGCGCACCTTCGTTCGTCCGGCAGGCTCGAACGAAGTGCGCTACGTCAACCTCGTGGAACCCGACGTGCCTTTCGCCGACGTGGGCACACCCACCTGGGACGGCCTGCCGCTCGACCGCTACCTCTCGCTGCTCGACATGCTGAACCCGATGCACCGGCTCTGGTCCGACGGGCGCTGGAACAAGTTGACGGTGGCGCACGGTTGCTACTGGAAGAAGTGCAGCTTCTGCGACGTGAGCCTCGACTACATCTCGCGCTACGAAGCGGCCACGGCGGAAACCTTGGTCGACCGCATCGAAAGCATCGTGGCCGAAACCGGGCAGACTGGCTTTCACTTCGTCGACGAAGCCGCGCCGCCCAAGTCGCTGAAAGCGCTCGCCGCCGAGCTGCAGAAGCGGCAATTGGCGATCTCTTGGTGGGGCAACATCCGCTTTGAAAAATCGTTCAGCCCCGAGCTCTGCGAGCAACTTGCCGACAGCGGCTGCATCGCGATCTCGGGCGGGCTCGAAGTGGCTTCGGACCGCTTGCTCGCGCTGATGAAGAAAGGCGTGTCGGTCGAGCAGGTGGCGCGCGTGACCAAGGGCTTCAGCGACGCCGGCATCCTGGTGCACGCCTACCTGATGTACGGCTTTCCGACCCAGACCGTGCAAGACACGGTCGACGCGCTCGAATACGTGCGCCAGCTGTTCGCGGCGGGTTGTATCCAGTCGGGGTTCTTCCACCGCTTTGCCTGCACCGTGCATTCGCCGGTCGGCCAGCAGCCCGAGGATTACGGCGTCACGCTGCTGCCGCTGCCCGCGGTGTCGTTCGCGAAGAACGACGTGGGTTTCATCGACCCGAGCGGCGTCGACCACGACGCGCTCGGTGTCGCGCTGAAGAAGGCGCTCTACAACTACATGCACGGCCTGGGCCTTGAAGACGACGTGCGCGGCTGGTTCAAGGGCCTGGTCAAGGGCCCGGTGCCGCGCCCGCGCGTGGCGCGCGACAGAATAGAGCGTGCGTTGGCCGGCCAGGCCAGCCCCGATCAACGCAGGAGACAGACGACATGAAGCAGCATTTCATCGCCGGCAACTGGACGCCCGGCAGCAGCGGCGAAACCCTGCCGGTGATCGACCCGAGCACCGGCGAGGTCTTCGATCAACTGCAGCGTGGCAATGCGCAGGATGTCGACCGCGCGGTGGCCGCTGCGCGTGCTGCGCTCGAAGGTGGCTGGGGGCGCGTGACCGCGGTCGATCGCGGGCGCATTCTCAGCCGCATGTCGCAGATCATGCTGTCGCGCAGCGAAGAGCTGGCCCAGCTCGAAGCGCGCGACACCGGCAAGCCGATGTCACAGGCGCGCAACGACATTCAGGTGGCGGCACGTTACTGCGAGTTCTATGGCGGCGGGGCCGACAAGGTGCACGGCCAGGCCATTCCGTACATGGAAGACTTTCACGTCGTCGTGTTGCGCGAACCCTATGGCGTGACGGCGCACATCCTGCCCTGGAACTACCCGGCGCAGATGTTCGGCCGCTCGGTCGTGCCGGCACTGGCGATGGGCAACGCGGCGGTGCTCAAACCCTCGGAAGACGCCTGCCTGTCGGCGCTGGCCTTCTGCGACATCGCACGCGAAGCCGGCTTGCCGGCCGGTGCGCTGAACGTGGTGACCGGCCTGGGTGAAGAAGCGGGCTCCGCGCTCACCGCGCACCCCGGCATCGACTTCGTGACCTTCACCGGCTCGCCCGAAGTGGGCACCATCGTGCAGAAGGCGGCCGCCGAGCGCCACATCAAGTGTGTGCTCGAGCTCGGTGGCAAGTCACCGCAGATCGTGTTCGAAGACGCCGACCTCGACCGTGCGCTCGGTTTCATCCTGAAGGCCATCACGCAGAACGGCGGGCAGACCTGCTCGGCCGGCAGCCGCTTGCTGGTGCAGGCTTCGATCTACGACAGCTTCGTCGCGCGTGTGGTCGAGCAGTTCAAGCGCTCGGCCGCCGGCACGCCGGCGATGGACCGCGACTGCGGGCCGCTCATCAACGCGGCGCAGAAGCAGCGCGTCGACGGTTTCATCCGCCGCGCCGTCGAGAGCGGCCTGCCGTTGCTGGCGCAAGGCGAGGTGGCCAGCGGCGTGCCGGCTGGCGGCTACTACGTGGCGCCCGCACTCTTCGGCAACGTGCCGCGCGAGCATGAGCTGGCCTGCAACGAAGTCTTCGGGCCGGTGCTCGCGATCATCCCGTTCACCGACGAAGACGACGCTATCGAACTTGCCAACGCCACCGAGTTCGGCCTGATCGCCGGCATCTGGACGCGTGACGGTGGCCGCCAGACGCGGGTGGCCAAGCGCATGCGCTGCGGGCAGGTCTACATCAACTGCTATGGCGCGGGGGGGGGTGTGGAACTGCCGTTCGGCGGGGTGAAGAAGAGCGGGCACGGGCGCGAGAAGGGGTTCATGGCGCTGGAGGAGTTTTGCACTGTGAAGACTGTGGTTCAGTATCACGGGCGTTGAGTTCCCGTTGTGGCGGCAAAAAGGCGCGTGCGGGCAGGCTGACGCGCTTCTCTGGAGCGGTCGGCGCTGCGCTGCTCGGTCTCGTGGCCCGTCGCCGAACTCACTTCGCCCACTGCGTTCGCTGCGTTCAAACAGGCGGCGACAAGTCGGTTGTTGATGCGCGCTCCAGCCTGCCCGCACGCGACTTTGCTGGCAAGTCTGGGCTTGCTCGTCGAGAACCACCGTTGGTGCTGCCCGCCGCGACGTGCCCAACCCACGCCTCCGCCGCCACCCTCAGTGAAACTCGGCTCACTCGCCGCCGCATCGGTAACGAGCAGATCAACCAGCACCCGAGCAACCGAAGCCGGGCTACGCGACCCTGCCGAACCACCAGACCGACAAGCCCGCGGCCAGCATCACCAGCAGCGCACCGGCAGCGGCGAACAGCGCGCTCACCTCGGTCTCTTTCTTCTCGACCACGAGCCGCGTGCTCAGCGCTTGGTAGACCTTCTTCAGGTCGGCCGCGGTGCCGGCGTAGAAGTACTCGGCGCGCGTCAGGTTGGCCACGTTCTTCAGCGTGTCTTCGTCGAGCCGCACCCGCATCGACCAGCCTTCGAAACCGATGGTCTCGCCGTCCTTGGTGCCCACACCGACCGTGTACACACGAACGCCGCGGTCGGCGGCCATCTTGGCTGCTTCCATCGGGTCGGGGCCGGTGGTGCGCTGGCCGTCGGTGAGCATGATGATCGCCGCCGAACCGTAGGAGCCGGGCTGCACCGGCGTGAACTCGACCGGGGCCTTGTCGTTCGGGCCGGGCGGCATGTTGCGCTGGCCGGTGATCTGCGACAGGTCGATGCCGGCCTCGGGAAAGATCGTGGCGAGCGACAGCACGATGCCGCTGCCGGTGGCGGTGCCACGCTGCAATTGAAAGCGGTCGATCGCCGCGCTCACGTCGTCGCGGCTCAGCGTGGGCGCCTGCACCACGGCGGCGGTGCCGGCGAACTGCACCACGCCGATGCGCACCGTGCGGGGCAGGTCGGTGAGGAAGGCCTTGGCCGCGTCTTTCGCGGCCGTGAAACGATCGGGCTGCACGTCGGTCGCGCGCATGCTGCCCGACACGTCGATGGCCAGGATGATGGTCTCCTGCTGCGACGGCAGGCTCACGATCGCCATCGGCCGCGAGGTGGCGAACAGCAATGCGCTCAGCGCCAGGAGCAGCAGGGCGGGCGGCAGGTGGCGGCGCCAAGCGGCGCTCTTGCCCATCGCTTCTTTCACGAGCGTGAGGTTGGCAAAGCGGATCGCCGTCTTCTTGCGCCGGCGCAGCAGCCACACGTAGAGCAGCACGAGCAACGGCACCACGACCATCAGCCACAACATCTCGGGCCACAGGAAGGTCATGGCCGGTCTCATGACGACCCCCCGGCCCACGGGTACGTTGGCCGACCCCCCGAGGGGGTCGGGCCTTGCTTGGGGCGGCCCGGCGCGACGGCCCTCATGCTGCGGCCCCGTTCCAGCTGGTCAAGTGGGTCGGCGTGCCGGCGCGTTGGGGCTTGCCGCTCCAGTTGGCGAGGCGGCTGCGTTGTTTGCGCAGGTCGGCGAAGCGCAGGATCGCGTCCATCAGGTCGTCGTCGGTCGCCAGTTCGAGCGTGTCGACCCCGGCGCGGGCGAGTGCTTCCAGCAGATGGGCTTCGCGCTTCTCGGCGGCGGCGGCGAAGCGTTTGCGAAAGCCGCTGTCGTGCGTGTCGACCACGATCTGCTCGCCGGTTTCGGCGTCACGCATGGTGACGAGGCCGAGGTCGGGCAATTCCATCTCGAGCGGGTCGAACAGGCGCACGGCCGTCACTTCGTGGCGTGTGGCGAGCTGCGCGAGTGCTTGTTCCCAGCCCGGCGCGCTGATGAAGTCGGAGATCACGAACACGGTGCTGCGGCGCTTGACCGTGCGTTCACCCGCGAGCAGCAGGTCGCGCAACTGGGTGGCGCCGCCGGCCGATTCGGCCGGGCGTTTGGCCATGCGCTGCAGCAGGTTGAGCACGTGCAGGCGGCCGCCACGGGCCGGCACGACGGTGTCGACGTCGTTGCCGTAGAGCAGCGCGCCGACGCGGTTGCCATGGCGCGTGAGCAGGCGCGCCAGCACGGCCGTGAATTCGCGCGCCACGCTGCGCTTGTTCATGTTGCCCGACCCGAAGTCGGCACTCGCGCTCAGGTCGACGAGAAACCACGCGGCGAGCTCGCGGTCTTCGGTGAACTGGCGCACATACGGCGTTTGCAGGCGCGCGGTCACGTTCCAGTCGATGTGGCGCACGTCGTCGAAGTGCTGGTACTCGCGCAGGTCGGCCAGGTCGAGCCCCGCGCCGCGCCACAGCGTGCGGTAGTCGCCCTGCAACAGGCCGTCGAGACGGCGGATCACGGTCCACTCCAGGCGCTTGAGCAGCGCGTCGGAGTCGGGCTGGCCGGCCACGGTGTCGCTCATCGTTTCAGCCGCCCTTGGCTTCAGGGGCCAGCGGCTTGTCGGGCACCGGGATCTTCTTCATCACCTTCTGAACGATCTGGTCGGCGTTCAGGCCGTCGGCCAGCGCTTCGTACGACAGCACCAGGCGGTGGCGGAACACGTCGCCGACGAGGCCGGTCATGTCTTCAGGCAGCGCATAACTGCGCCCGCGCATGAAGGCCAGCGCACGCGCGCCGTCGATCAGGCCGATGGTGGCGCGCGGGCTCGCGCCGTAGGTCAGGTACTTGGCGATGTCGGCCAGGCCATAGCGGTCGGGGCGGCGCGTGGCGCTGACGAGCTTCACCGCGTATTGCATCAGCGACGGGTCGACATACACCTTGCGGCACTCTTGCTGCAGCTCGGCGAGCTGGCCCATGCTCGCCACCGCCGAGACGGCGGTCAGCGGCCCGGTGACGCGCTGCGCGATCACGAACTCTTCTTCTTCGCTCGGGTAGTCGACCAGCACCTTCATCATGAAGCGGTCGACCTGCGCTTCGGGCAACGGGTAGGTGCCTTCGGTCTCGATCGGGTTCTGCGTCGCCATCACGAGAAAGGGCTCGGGCACCTTGTGGGTCTCGCCGGCGATCGTGACCTGGCGTTCCTGCATCACTTCGAGCAAGGCACTCTGCACCTTGGCCGGCGCGCGGTTGATCTCGTCGGCCAGCAGCAGGTGCGTGAACACCGGCCCGAGCGAGGTCGAAAACTCACCGGTGCGCGGGTTGAAGATGCGCGTGCCCACCAGGTCGGCCGGCACCAGGTCGGGCGTGAACTGGATGCGCTTGAACGTGCCGCGAAGCGTCTGCGCGAGCGTCTTGACCGTGAGCGTCTTGGCCAGCCCCGGCACGCCTTCGACGAGCAGGTGCCCTTGCGCCAGCATCGCGACCATCACGCGTTCGAGAAAGTTGTCTTGCCCCACCACGACGCGCTTGACTTCGTAGAGGATCTCTTCCATCAGCGTGGCGGCGGCGCTCTGGTGGTCGTTCGCTGTTTGCATTCGGTGTGTGCCCGGTGAGGTTCAGAACGGTGGCATGCCGGCCGCGGCCGCCGCGTTTTCGATCGGTACCGCAAAACCGATGCCGATGAAGACCCGCTGGCGCGACGGGTTCAGGATGGCGGTGACGATGCCGACCACCTCGCCGTCCATCGTGACCAGCGGCCCGCCCGAGTTGCCGGGGTTGGCGGCGGCGTCGAACTGGATCAGGTTGGTGAGCATCTGCTGGCCTTCGGGCGAGCGGAACTCGCGCTTGAGCCCCGACACCACCCCCGACGACACCGAAGGCCCGATGCCGAACGGGAAGCCCACCGCCACCACCCCGTCGCCGGGCGAGAGGTCGGCGGTCGAGCGCATCGTGGCGGCCTCGAGGTCGTCGGGCACGGTCTTGGCCCGCAGAACCGCGAGGTCGTTCTGCGGTTGCGTGCTGATCAGCATGGCCTCGGACTCGGTGCCGTCCATGAAGCTGACCTTGATGCGCTTGGCGCCGGCCACCACGTGCAGGTTGGTCAGGATGGTGCCGTTGTCGATGATCACCACGCCCGAACCCACGCCGCGTTCGGCCGAGCCGTTGGCCTTGTCATCGCTGCCGTCGTCGCCTTCGGTCATCAGGCCGACGACCCGCACGACCGAGCCGATCACGGCGTCATAGGCTTTGGCGGCTTGCGAGGGCAGGGGCTTTTCGTCGAGCGACTGGCGCATCGCGGCGTCGATCTGCTTGAGCGTGAGCGGCGCCTGTTTCGGCCCGATGCCGCCACTGAGCAGCAGCGCAGCGGCCAGCAGCAACACCACGGCAGCGGCCCACAGGCGGCGCTCGTTCCGGCTGGCAAAAGCGCGCAGGCGCGAAGATCGGGCGGGGGGCGGGGTGGCCGGCGCAGCGGCGGCCTCGACAGCAGCGGTCGAGGCGCGGGAGCGGCTGTAGAGCGGTGCCTTCTTCATCATCTGCATCCCGGTTGGCGCATGTGACTCGACCCGATTCTGCGCACCGCCGAGGCCGGCCCCGGGCGCTGCGTTGCAACGGTAGCACGGCAACGCAATCCCTGTCTCGACGCAAGGCATGATGCCGGCCATGTGGACCGACACGCACTGCCACCTCGACGCCCCCGAGTTCGACGCCGACCGCGACGCCGTGGTGGCGCGGGCGCGCACGGCCGGGGTGGCGCAGGTCGTCGTGCCGGCGGTGGAAGCCTCGAATTTCGACACGGTGCGGGCGCTGGCGCAGCAGCATGGGCTTGCCTACGCGCTCGGCATTCACCCGCTGTACACCGGCCGCGCCCAAGTCGCCGACCTGCAGCGGCTGCGCGAAGCGCTGCAGGCGCACCGAGACGACCCGCGCCTGGTGGCGGTGGGCGAGATCGGGCTCGACCATTTCGTGCCCGGGCTCGACCCGAAACAGCAGGAAGTGTTCTATGGGGCCCAGCTCGAACTGGCCCGTGAGTTCGACTTGCCCGTGATCCTGCACGTGCGGCGCTCGGCCGACAGCTTGTTGAAGCACCTGCGCGCCATCAAGGTGCGCGGTGGCATCGCCCATGCCTTCAATGGCAGCGAGCAGCAGGCGCAGACCTTCGTCGACCTCGGATTCAAGCTCGGTTTCGGTGGCGCGATGACCTTCGAGCGGGCGCTGCAGATCCGCCGCCTGGCGCAGGCGCTGCCGCTCGAGGCGATCGTGCTCGAAACCGATGCGCCCGACATTCCCCCGCACTGGCTCTACCGCACGGCGGCGCAGCGTGCGGCCGGCGAGAGTTCGCGCAACGAACCCTTCGAACTGCCGCGCATCGCCGCCACGCTGGCCGAACTGCGCGGGCTGTCACTGCAGGAACTGGCGGCGGCCACTTCGTCGAACGCGCAGGTGGCCCTGCCCGGGCTGGCGCGCCTGGCCGCCTGATGGCCGGGCTGCTGCAAGGCCTCGGGCCGGTCGTCGACCCCGACACACGCCTCGTCGTGCTGGGCAGTTTCCCTGGCGTGGCTTCGCTCGCGGCGCAGCAGTACTACGGCCACCCGCGCAACCACTTCTGGCCGATCCTCTCTGCCATCTGGGGTGTCGATCTACAACCGCTGGCCTACCCACAGCGCATCGAAGCGATCCGTTCCCGCGGCCTCGGCCTGTGGGACGTGTATGCGTGCTGCGAGCGCGAAGGCAGTCTCGACAGTGCCATCGAGAAGGCTCGCTTCAACGACTTGGGGAGCCTGAAAACCCGCGCGCCGCGCTTGCGCGCCGTGGCCCACAACGGTGGCGAATCGGCCCGCGCGCTCAAACACACACAATCGCTGGGGGTCGCGGTGCACCGCCTGCCCTCGAGCAGCCCGGCCAATGCGAGCTGGAGTTTCGAGCGCAAGCTGGCCGCATGGCGAGCGGTCTTCGAAGAACATGGACTGGTTTGAAACATGAGAGAAAAGGATCCTGAGCTGGCCCCGGCCACGATCTCCGAAGCCGACGGCGTGCGTTACCTGCATCTGGGCACGCCCTGGGTGCAGGGCGCGATGCGGATCCGCCAGTCGCTGAAGATCGAGCTCGACTATGTGCAGCGCATGATGGCCTGGATGCTGCTGCGCCCGAGCGAAGAGCTCACGCAAGGCGAGGCCGTGCAACTCGGGCTGGGCGCTGCCGCGATCACGCGCTTTTGCCACAGCACGCTGCGCATGCGCACCACGGCGGTCGAGCTCAACCCCTCGGTGATCACGGCGTGCCGGATGTTCTTCCACCTGCCCGAAGACTCGGCGCGGCTTCAGGTGCTGCAGATGGATGCCGCAGCCTTCGTGGCCGATGCTGCACGTGCCGATTCGGTGCAGGCCTTGTGCGTCGACCTCTACGACCACGACGCCGCCAGCCCCGTGCTCGACAGCGAGGCCTTCTACCGCGACTGTCACCGTGTGCTCGCCGACGGCGGCGTGATGAGCGTGAACCTCTTCGGCCGCGACGCCAGCTTCGAGCGCAGCGCGCAGCGCATCGCGGCAGCTTTCGGCGCGGCGCAGGTCTGGAGCCTGCGGCCGACGAAGGAGGGCAACACCATCGTGATCGCGTTGAAGAACGTGGCCATGCCGGAGCGCGCCGCGCTCGGCCTGCGTGCCGACCACATCGAGAAGCGCTTCAAGCTGCCGGCGAAGAAGTGGCTGCGCATGATCCGCCCGCTGGCCGGCCCGACAGCGGCCATGATCGACGTGGCCGCGGCATGATTTCACGCCGACACAAGGCAAACATTCGGGCGTGCCCGGCGCGGAGTACGCTACGACCCTTGTTCACCCTGCCGGCCGCCCGACGGCGCAACCGGTTGTCACTGCACGCATGAACGCCGCCACCCGCCCCAAGACCCTCGCCCCGGCCAGCAAGCTGGAACTGAGCCTGCTGCTCGGCTGGCTGCGCGAAGACAAGGTGATCAGCCCGGAAGACGCGGCCGAGACGGCGCGGCGCTTCTCCACCAGCCACAGCGCGCAACACCCGATCACGCGGCTGGCCAGCGCCGGCATGGTGCGCTTCGGCAGCACCAAGGCGCTCGACGCCGAAGTCATCACCGAGTGGCTGGCCAAGCGCACCGGCCTGGCCTACCTGCGCATCGACCCGCTGAAGGCCGACGTGGGCCGTGTCTCCGAGGTGATGTCGATCACCTATGCCGAGCGCCGCCGCGCTTTGCCGCTGAACGTGGGCGCCACCGAGGTGACCATCGCCACCTGCGAGCCGCTCGACATCGGCTGGGTCACCGAGATCGAAGGCCACACCCGCAAGACCGTGAAGCTGGTGCTGGTGAGCCCGCTCGAGCTCAAGCGCTACACAACCGAGTTCTACACACTCTCGCGCTCGGTGCGCAACGCCACGAAGAGCGGCGAGGCGTCGGCCGCGGCGAGCTTCGAACAGCTGGTCGAACTCGGCAAGACCAACAAGCAGCTCGACGCCAACGACCAGGGCGTCGTGCAGGTGGTCGACTGGCTGTGGCAATACGCGATCGACCAGCGCGCGTCAGACATCCACCTCGAGCCACGCCGCGAACGCAGCGTGATCCGCTTTCGCATCGACGGCGTGATGCAGACGGTCTACCAGCTGCCGCCCGGCGTGATGAACGCGATGATCGCGCGCGTGAAGCTGCTCGGCCGCATGGACGTGATCGAGAAGCGCCGGCCGCTCGACGGCCGCATCAAGACCCGCAACCCGGCTGGCGACGAAGTCGAAATGCGCTTGTCGACGCTGCCCACCGCGTTCGGCGAGAAGATGGTGATGCGGATCTTCGACCCCGAGACCACGGTCAAGGAGCTCGACGGCCTGGGCTTCGGCAGCCACGACGGCAAACGCTGGGAAGAGCTCGTTGCCAAACCCAACGGCATCATTCTTCTGACCGGGCCCACGGGTTCTGGCAAGACCACCACGCTCTACTCGACGTTGCGCCGGCTGGCGACCGACGAAGTCAACGTCTGCACGATCGAAGACCCGATCGAAATGATCCAGCCGGCACTGAACCAGACCCAGGTGCAGCCGCTGATCGACCTGAACTTCGCCGAAGGCCTGCGCGCGCTGATGCGCCAGGACCCCGACATCATCATGGTCGGCGAAATCCGCGACCTCGAAACGGCCGAGATGGCGATCCAGGCCGCGTTGACCGGCCACCTCGTGTTCAGCACGCTGCACACCAACGACGCGCCTTCGGCCGTGACGCGGCTCACCGACCTGGGCGTGGCGCCCTACATGGCGGCGTCGACGCTGATCGGCGTGCTGGCACAGCGCCTCGTGCGCACGCTGTGCGTGAACTGCAAGCAACCCGACGAAGAAACCACGCGCGAGCAACTCGACGAAGCCATCAAGCCCTGGCGCCTGAACGGCAGCGTCAAGCCCTACAAGCCGGTCGGTTGCCTCGATTGCCGCATGACCGGCTACCGCGGTCGGGCCGGCCTGTACGAACTGCTGTCGTTCACCGACGCTGCGCGTGCCCACGTGCACCCGGTGCCCGACATCGACAAGCTGCGCCGCCAAGCTGTGAAAGACGGCTTGCGCCCGCTGCGCCTGGCCGGCGTGATGAAGATCGCCGAAGGCGTGACCACGCTCGACGAAGTGTTGCGCGTGACACTGCCCTGGGAATGACGCCGGCGCTGCGCCGCACGCTGGTGCACGCCGCGCGCTACGTACAAACCACACATGCAGTGGGGTTTCACGTGCCTAGAATCGCACGCAATCAAGAAGACGAACGAGGTGCGAGGCATGAAGATCAAGAGCCAGAAAGATTTCTTTTCAGGGCTGATGTTCCTGGTGGTCGGGGTCTCGTTCGCCATCGGCGCCACAAACTACTCGATGGGCACCTCGGCGCGCCCCGGCGCCGGCTACTTTCCGCTGATGCTCAGCGTGATCATGGCGATCCTCGGTGCTGTGGTGCTGTTCAAGTCGCTCACCATCGAAACCGAAGACGGTGACCCGATCGGCAGCATCGCGTGGCGCCCGCTGTTGGTGGTGGTCGCCTCCATCGCGGTGTTCGGGCTGGCACTGCCGCGCTTGGGCCTGTTTCTTACCTTGCCGCTGCTGATCATCATGGTCAGCTTCGCGGGCGACGAATTCAGCTGGAAGGGCGTGATCGCCAGTTGTGTGGTGCTCACGGCCGGTTCGTGGGTCGTGTTCATCTGGGGCCTGAATCTGACGATTCCGCTCAAGCCCGCCTTCATGGGCGGCTGAGCGCAGCGCCGGCACCCACCGACTCGAGAGAACACGCACCATGGATCTGCTCAACAACCTCGCCCTCGGTTTCGGGGTCGCCTTCACCCTCCAGAACCTGCTGTACGCCCTGGGCGGTTGCATTCTGGGCACGTTGATCGGTGTGCTGCCGGGCCTCGGCCCCGTCGCCACGATCGCGATGCTGCTGCCTTCGATCTACGCGCTTGACGCCACCCCGGCGCTGATCATGCTGGCCGGCATCTACTACGGCGCGCAGTACGGCGGTTCGACCACCGCGATCCTGATCAACGTGCCGGGTGAATCGAGCTCGGTGGTGACCGCCATCGACGGTTACGCGATGGCACGCCAGGGCCGCGCCGGCCCGGCGCTCGCCGCGGCTGGCCTGGGCTCGTTTTTCGCAGGTTGCGTGGGCACCATCATCATCGCGGCCTTCGCGCCGCCGCTGACCGAGCTCGCCTTCAAGTTCGGCCCGGCCGAATACTTCTCGCTGATGGTGCTGGGCCTGATCGGTGCCGTGGTGCTGGCCTCGGGCTCTCTGCTCAAGGCGATCTCGATGATCATCCTGGGCCTGTTGCTGGCCCAGATCAACACCGACGTGATCTCGGGCACCGCACGCTACAGCTTCGACATTCCCGAGCTCACCGACGGCATCGGCTTCGTGACCATCGCGATGGGCGTGTTCGGCTTCGGCGAGATCATCGCCAACCTCGGCCAACCGGCTGAAAACCGCGAGGTGTTCACGAAGGACGTGAAGGGCTTGTGGCCCACGCGCAAAGACTTCCAGCAGGCCTGGCCCGCGGTGATCCGCGGCACGGCGCTCGGCTCGCTGCTCGGCGTGCTGCCGGGCGGTGGTGCGCTGCTGGCGTCGTTCGCCGCCTACACGGTCGAGAAGAAGATGGCCGGCAAGGACGGCAACTTCGGCAAGGGCGACATCCGCGGCGTGGCCGGCCCCGAATCGGCCAACAACGCCGGCGCGCAGACCTCGTTCATCCCGATGCTCACGCTCGGCATTCCGCCCAACGCGGTGATGGCGCTGATGGTCGGTGCGATGACGATCAAGGGCATCCAGCCCGGCCCCCAGGTCATGACGAGCAACCCGCAGCTGTTCTGGGGCCTCATTGCCTCGATGTGGGTCGGCAACGCGATGCTGGTGATCCTGAACCTGCCCCTCATCGGCATCTGGATCAAGCTGCTGACCGTTCCCTACAAGTACCTGTTCCCCGCGATCACGCTGTTCTGCTGCATCGGCGTCTACACGCTCAACAACAACAACTTCGACGTCTACATGACGGCAGCGTTCGCGGTCATCGGCTACTTCTTCTTCAAGCTCGGTTGCGAGCCGGCGCCCTTGCTGCTCGGCTTCATCCTCGGGCCGATGATGGAAGAAAACCTGCGCCGGGCGCTGTTGCTCTCGCGCGGCGACTGGACGGCCTTCATCACCCGCCCGCTGTCGGCCAGCCTGCTCGCCATGTCGGTGCTGCTGATCGTGATCGTGCTGCTGCCGTCGATCAGCAAGAAGCGCGAAGCCACGTTCCAGGAAGAACTCTGACGCGCCAAGGCCGGCGCGGGCGCCGCTCAGCGCGGCGTGTCGTCGGCCAGCCGGTCGATGATCGGACACTCGGGCCGGTCGTCGCCATGGCAACACGATGCCAGATGCTGCAGCGTCTCTTTCATCGACTGCAAACTCGCCACCTTGCGCTCGAGCTCGGCCACGTGCGCCAGTGCCAGCGCCTTGACCCGGCTGCTCGAGCGGCGCCGGTTCTGCCACAAACCCACCAGCTCGCCGATCTGTGCGATCGAAAAGCCCAGATCGCGAGCGTGCCGGATGAAACGCAGGCTGTGCACTTCGGCGTCGCTGTACTGGCGGTAGCCCGACTCGGTGCGGCTCGCGGGCGCCAGCAGGCCGACCGCTTCGTAGTGCCGGATCATCTTCGCCGACACGCCCGACAAGCGGGCGGCCTGGCCGATGTTGACGCTGCTCATGCACGCTCCTCGTTCGTTGTTCGCGCCGGCCGCCAGCGCCGCAACCAGAGCGCGTTGCCGACCACGCTGACGCTGCTGAACGCCATCGCCGCGCCCGCGATCACCGGGTTCAGCAGCCCCAGCGCGGCCAGCGGAATGCCGACCACGTTGTAGGCGAAGGCCCAGAACAGGTTCTGCCGGATCTTGCGGCTGGTGCGCCGCGAGATGTCGAATGCATCGGCCACGCCGCCGAGGTCGCCGCGCATCAGCGTGATCGCCGCGGCGTCCATCGCCACGTCGGTGCCGCTGCCCATCGCGATGCCCACGTCGGCGGCGGCCAGCGCCGGCGCGTCGTTGATGCCGTCGCCCACCATCGCCACCACCGCACCGCCGGCGCGCAGCGCCTGCACGGCCGCAGCCTTGTCGGCCGGCAAGACCTCGGCGCGAAACTCGCCGATGCCGAGCGCCTGCGCCACGGCGGCGGCGCTGCCGGGGTTGTCGCCGCTGAGCATCATGGTGCGCAAGCCCATGCCGTGCAGGCGTTCGATCGCAGCGGCCGCAGAGGGTTTGACGCGGTCACCGAAGGCCAGCAGGCCGAGCACGCGGGTCGCGCCGGCCGGGCCGCGCATCAGCCACGACACGCTGTGCCCCTCGTCTTGCCACTGCTGCGCCCGCGCCGCCAGCGGCCCGCCGCCCAGGCCCGACTCGCGCAGCAGGCGGGTGCTGCCCAGCAGCAGCCTTTCGCCAGCGACCTGTGCTTCGAGACCGCGCCCCGGCAGGGCGACGCTGTTCACCGCCTCGGGCAGGGCGGCGTGTTCGACGCGGGCTCGTTCCATCACCGCACGCGCCAGGGGGTGCGTGCTGCCTTGCTGCAGCGCGGCGGCCAGGCGCAACACCTCGGCAGCGTCGACGCCGGGCGCGGGTTCAACGCCCACTAGCGCTGGCCGGCCTTCGGTGAGCGTGCCGGTCTTGTCGAACACCACGGTCGTGGCCGCGTGCGCCTGTTCCAGGGCTTGCGCGTCGCGGATCAGGATGCCGTGGCTCGCGGCCACGCCGGTGCCAGCCATGATCGCGGCGGGTGTGGCCAGACCCAGCGCGCAGGGGCAGGCGATCACCAGCACCGAGACCGCGTTGATCACGGCCTGTTCCCACGGGCTGCCGGCGAGCAGCCAGCCGGCGCCGGTCAGCAGCGCGATGAGCAGCACCACCGGCACGAACACCGCGCTGACGCGGTCGACGGTTTTCTGGATCGGCGCCTTGGCCGCCTGCGCCGACTCGACCAGCCTGATCACACGGGCCAGTGCCGTCTCTGCGCCGACGGCCTGCGTGTTCACGCACAGCAGGCCTTCGGCGTTGATCGAGCCGCCCGTCACCTTGTCGCCCGGCGCTTTCACGACCGGGCGGCTTTCACCTGTGAGGTGCGATTCGTCGACGTGGCTGCGGCCTTCGATCACGACACCGTCGACCGCCACGCGTTCGCCAGCGCGCACCAGCACCAGATCGCCGACCCGCAACTGCGCGACCGGCACGTCGGCCTCGACGCCGTGGCGGCGCACCCGCGCCGTGGCCGGCCACAGCGCGTTGAGGCTGCGGATGGCCGCGGTGGTCTGGCGTTTGGCGCGCGCTTCGAGCCACTTGCCGAGCAGCACCAGCGTGATCACGACCGACGAGGCCTCGAAGTAGAGGTGCGGGTGGGCCTCACCCGCCAGCGCGCCGTGACGCCACATCATCCAGACCGACAGGCCGTAGGCCGCCGAGGTGCCGAGCGCGACCAGCAGATCCATGTTGCCCGAGCCCGCGAGCGCGGCCTTGAAGCCTGCGCGGTAGAAGCGCCAGCCCAGGCCGAACTGCACCGGCGTCGCCAACGCCAGCTGCCACCACGGGCCGAGCATGGCGTTCACGCCGAAGGGTGCGAGCAGCATCGGCAGCAACAACGGCAGGCTCAAGCCCGCGCCGAGCGCGACCGGCCACCACGCGGGCAGCCGCGGCAACGGGGCCGGCGCGCCGGCCGCCGCGGGCCGCACAACCGTCGCTTCGTAGCCGGCCTTCACGACCGCCTCGGCGAGCGTGGCGGCACTGAGGCCGTCCTGCGCCTGCACGCTGGCGCGTTCGGTCGCCAGATTGACCGAGGCCGACAGCACGCCGGGCAGCCGGCTCAGCGCCTTTTCGACCCGGCCGGCGCACGACGCGCAGGTCATGCCACCGACCTGAAGGGTGATCTCGGCGGGGTGCGCAGCGGTGTTCATGGTTCGGGCCCGGGCGTGGATGGATTGTGGATCCTGAAGCTTCCCATCATGGGAGAGTCAAGCATCAAGGCAGAATCGGGACGAAGCAACACGGTGCGGTGAGCGGCTTGACCTTTACATCATGGCAAGCTTCACATTGAGAGCCCCCGAACCCCTGCAGGAGAAATGTGAAGTGATTGCCTTCGAAGTCAACGACATGAGCTGCGGCCACTGCGTCCAGGCCATCACTGCGGCCGTCAAGGCCGCCGACAGCCTGGCCGAGGTGCACATCGACCTGGCGCGCCACCGGGTCGAGATCGAATCGCCTGCCGCCGACGCTGCGGCGCTGGCCGGCGCGATCCGCGAAGCCGGCTTCACACCCCAACCGGTATGAGCATGTTGCCGCTCAAGGGCCTGAAGATCGTCGAGTTCGAAGGCCTCGGCCCGGGCCCGCTGGCCGGCCACATGCTGGCGCAGGCGGGCGCCGAAATCACGCTGATCGCGCGGCCGACGGCCAACGCCGTGTCGGCCCAGCTCGGTGCCGGCAGCACCCCGTTGCGTGATGGCAAACAACTCGTGCTGCTCGACCTGAAGAAGCCCGCCGACCTGGCGCGCGCGCTCGACCTCGTGGCCGCCTCCGACGCACTGATCGAAGGCAACCGCCCCGGCGTGATGGAGCGCCTGGGTCTCGGCCCCGACGTGTGCCATGCGCGCAACCCGAAGCTCGTCTACGGCCGCATGACCGGCTGGGGCCAGACCGGCCCGCTCTCGAGCGCGGCCGGGCACGACCTGAACTACGTGGCGCTGACCGGGCTGCTCTCGCTCTCGGCGCGGCCCGGCGAACGCCCGATGCTGCCGCCCACCGTGGCCGGCGACGGCGTGGGTGCGCTGGGCCTCGCCTATGGCATCGTCTGCGGTGTGCTGCAGGCCAAGCTGAGCGGGCAGGGCACGGTCGTCGATGCGGCGATCACCGACCTCACGGCCATGGTCGGCGGCCTGGCCTACTGGGTGCACGGCAGCGGTCGGCTCGGCGGCGCGGCGCCGAGCGCCTTCCACGACTCGCCGTTTTACGACGTGTACGCGTGCGCCGGCGGTGGCTTCATCACCCTGGCGGCGCTCGAGCCGCAGTTCTATGCGCTGATGCTGCAAAAGCTCGAATTGAACGACGTGGACCCGCGCGCGCAATACGACAGCGCGTCGTGGCCGGCCTTGAAAGCGCGCCTGAGCGCACTCTTCCTGACGCGCCCGCGCGAGCACTGGAACGCGCTCTTCGAAGGCAGCGACGTCTGCTACGCACCGGTGCTCTCGATCGACGAGGCCGCGGCCCACCCGCACAACCTGGCACGCGCCACGCTGACCGCAGCGCCCGGCGGTGGTGCCCGGCCCGGGCCGGCGCCACGCTTCGGCGCATGAGCGTGCCCGCAATGCGATCATCACGCCAACCCATCACCACTTCGAGATTCCAGCGATGACGCACTCTTTCGACTGGAGCGCCGGCTACACCAGCCAGCGCTTGCCCGTGTTCGGCCGCAACGTCGTTTCCACCTCGCACCCGCTCGCCGCGCAGGCCGGCATGCGCATGCTGCACAACGGAGGCAATGCGGTCGATGCGGCGATCGCTGCCGCCGCGGTCATCACGCTCACCGAACCGGTCAGCAACGGCCTTGGCTCCGACGCCTTCTGCCTGCTCTGGGACGGCAAGGCCTTGCATGGCCTGAACGCCTCAGGACGCGCACCGAAGGCCTGGACACCCGACTACTTCAAACGCAAGTACGGCGCCGACGCGAAGACGCCCCCGGTGCGCGGCTGGGACAGCGTGACCGTGCCCGGTGCCGTGGCCGGCTGGGCCAGCATGAGCGAGCGCTTCGGCAAGCTGCCGTTCGCCGACCTGCTGGCGCCGGCCATCGAGATCGCCGAACGTGGCTACGCCGTGCCGGTGGTCGTGCAGCAGAAGTGGGCCGCGGCGGTGCCGCTGCTGCAGGACCAGCCGGGTTTCCGCGAGGCCTTCATGCCCCGCGGCCGCGCGCCGAACGTGGGCGAGCTGTTCAAGCTGCCCGACGCAGCGCGCACACTGCGCCTGATCGCACAGAGCAAGGGCGCGGCCTACTACGGTGGCGAGATCGCCGAAGCCGCGGCGCGCCACGCGCGAGAGCATGGCGGCGCCATCAGCGTCGAAGACTTCGCGGCTTATCGGCCCGAATGGGTCACGCCGATCGGCCTCGACTACGCCGGCCACACGCTGCACGAGATCCCGCCGAACGGGCAGGGCATCTCTGCGCTGATGGCGCTGGGCATGCTGCGCTCTTTCGACATCGGCGCGATGGCGGTCGACAGCGCCGACTCGCAACACCTGCAGATCGAGGCGATGAAACTTGCCTTCGCCGACGTGTACCGCTTCGTGGCCGAGCCGGCCAGCATGGAAGTGAGCGTCGAGCAGATGCTCGACCCCGCCTACCTGGCCTCTCGCGCGAAGCTGATCGACATGAAACGCGCGCAGGACTTCGGCGCCGGCAACCCGGTGAAGGGCGGCACGATCTACCTCAGCACCGCCGACGAGAGCGGCATGATGGTCAGCTTCATCCAGAGCAACTACATGGGCTTCGGCTCGGGCGTGGTGGTGCCGGGTTACGGCTTGTCCTTGCAGAACCGCGGCCACGCCTTCAGCCTCGATGCCAAGAGCCCGAACGTGGTGGCACCGGGCAAGCGGCCGTTCCACACCATCATCCCGGCCTTCCTGACCAAGCCAGGCGCGAGCGGCCCCGAGGCGGTGATGAGTTTCGGCGTGATGGGCGCGAACATGCAGCCGCAAGGCCATCTGCAGACGCTGGTGCGCATGCTGAACTACGCGCAACAGCCGCAGGCCGCCTGCGACGCGCCGCGCTGGCGTTTCAACGCGGGGCTCGAGATCAATGTCGAAGCGGCCATGAACCCGGCCACCGTGCAGGCGCTGGTGGCACGCGGCCACCGGGTCGAAGTGATCAACGACAGTTACCAGGACTTCGGCGCCGGCCAGTTCATCTGGCGCCTCGACGACCCGGCGGTCGAAGGCTACGTGGCCGCCAGCGACCCGCGGCGTGATGGCCAGGCCGTGGTCTCCTGAGATGAAACCGGCAGCCGAGCTGAGCCTGGGCTGGCGCACCGACCTGAACTTCGCGCGCTTCGACGGCGAACTGATCGAGCGTGGCGACTGCCTCGTCGTGCGCACGCCGTCGAACCCGACCTACTGGTGGGGCAACTTCCTGCTCTTCGATCACGCGCCGAAAGCTGGTGATGCGGCCGAATGGGTACGGCGTTTCGAAGCCGAGATCGGCCGCCACCAGGCCGAGTCGCGCCACATCACCTTCGGTGTCGACGCGCGTGAAGGCTTCGAGCTGCCCGAAGACTTCGTGCAGCGTGGCTTCATCCTGTACTCGTCGAACGTGCTCACGATGCGGCGCGAACAACTGCGCTCGCCGCGACGCCCGCTGCCGCCGGGCTTTCGCGTGGCCGCGGTGAAGCTGCCCGAACAAAGCCCTGAAGCGGTCGAACTGCAGGTGGTCTGCGACGCCGGCGAACACCTGCCGGTCGAAGGCTACCGCCTGTTTCGCCAGCGCCAGATGGCGCGCTACGACGCGATGCAGCGCCAGGGCCTGGGCGGCTGGTTCGGTGTGTTCGCCGAAACGGCGAGCGGCGAACAACTCGTGGCCGACTGCGGGCTGTTCCACCCTGGCCAGAGCGGCGACGCGCTCGGGCGTTTCCAGCATGTCGAAACCCACCCGGCATTTCGCCGCCTCGGCCTGTGCAGCGCGCTGATCCATGCGGTGTGTGCCGACGCCTTCGAGCGCCTGAAGCTTGAAACGCTCGTGATCGTGGCCGACCCGCTCGACGTGGCGATCGGCCTGTACGAGTCGGTCGGGTTCGAGCGGGGCGCGGGCAGCTGGCACATCGAGCGCCGGCCCGACGAAGCCGCTCCGTAGAATCGGCCGCAATGTCTTTTCACGCCAGCACGGCCGACCCTGCCACCACCCAACCGCCACGCGCCATCTGGCCCGGCCTGCTGCTCGCCACCTGCGGTTCGATCGCGTTTTCGGGCAAGGCCATCATCGTGAAGCTCGCGTACCGCCACGGCGTGGACGCGGTCACGCTGATCATGTACCGCATGCTGTTCGCGCTGCCCATGTTCCTGCTGCTCGCGTGGTGGGCCGGGCGCGGCAAGCCGGCGCTGACCAGGCGCGACTGGATCGCCGTGTGCGGGCTCGGGTTCACCGGCTACTACCTGGCGAGCTTTCTCGACTTCGCCGGCCTGGCCTACATCAGCGCCAGCCTGGAGCGGCTGATCCTCTACCTGAACCCGACGCTGGTGCTGGCGATGGGCCTCGTGCTGTTCAAGCGCAAGGTCTCGCAGCGCCAGTTGATCGCGCTCGCGGTCAGCTACTGCGGCGTGCTGCTGGTGTTCGGGCACGAGGTCACGCTGCTCGGCAGCCACGTGGCGCTCGGCGCTGCGCTGGTGTTCGGCAGTGCGCTGAGCTACGCGGTCTACCTCGTCTACAGCGGTGAAGAAGTGAAGCGCCTCGGCGCGTTGCGCCTCACCGGCCTGGCGACCTCGGTCGCCTGCGTGCTGTGCATCGTGCAGTTCCTGCTGCTGCGGCCGATGAGCGCGCTGCAAGTCGCACCCGAAGTGATCTGGCTCTCGGTGCTCAATGCCACCGTGTGCACGTTCGCGCCGGTGCTGATGGTGATGATGGCGATCGAACGCATCGGTGCCACGATGGCCGCGCAGACCGGCATGATCGGGCCGATGTCGACCATCCTGATGGGCGTGCTGATCCTCGGCGAGCCGTTTACTGCGTGGGTGGCTGCCGGCACCTTGCTGGTGCTGGCAGGCATCTGGTTGTTGGCGAAATGGAGGTGACTGATGGACCTGGGGTTGAACGGCAAATGGGCGCTCGTGTGTGCCGCGAGCAAGGGCTTGGGCAAGGGCTGCGCGGCAGCGCTGGTTCAAGAAGGAGTGAACGTGGTGATCACGGCGCGTGGTGCCGAAACGCTCGAAGCCACGGCGGCCGAACTTCGCGCGTTGAAGGGTGGCGAAGTGCGAACGGTTGCCGGCGACATCACCACGCCTGAAGGCCGGGCCGCTGCGCTCGCCGCCTGCCCGCAGGTCGACATCCTGATCAACAACGCCGGCGGCCCGCCGCCCGGCGACTTCCGCGAATGGGACCGCGACGCCTGGATCAAGGCGCTCGACGCGAACATGCTCACGCCGATCGAGCTGATCAAGTCGACGGTCGACGCGATGGCCGCGCGCGGCTTCGGGCGCATCGTCAACATCACCTCGGGCGCGGTGAAAGCGCCGATCGGCGTGTTGGGCTTGTCGAACGGCGCGCGCAGCGGCCTCACCGGCTTCGTGGCCGGCCTGGCGCGCAGCTCCATCACGTCCCGCGGGGTCACGATCAACGGCCTGCTGCCGGGCGCGTTCGCCACCGAACGGCTGCGCACGACCATGCGCGCCGGCGCCGCCAGCTCTGGCCAGGACCCGGACGCGGTGCTGAAAGCGCGCGAGCAGGCCATTCCCGCCCGCCGCTTCGGAACGGCCGAAGAGTTCGGTGCCATGTGCGCTTTCATCTGCAGCGTGCAGGCCGGCTACCTGACCGGGCAGAACGTGCTGCTCGACGGGGGCGCCTACCCGGGCACCTTCTGAGCCCACGTGCTCGTGGGGCGGGTGCGGGTTACTTCACGCCCGGGCGGCGGGCCGGAGCACCATAATCCTTTTCATCGAGCTGGTCTTGCCTCGCTCGCACCCCTTGCAGTGAATGAAGCAGAACCTGCCGCCGCCACTCGCTGAACCCGCGCCCGATCTCACCGGCCAGAGCCCTGACTCGGCCGCCACCGCACACGACCTGGCCGAGCTGTTCGTGCAGTTCGCCAGTGCCGAGCGCCACGTGCTGTGGGTCACCGAGCAGGTGCCGGGCGAGCGGGTGCACTACGTCAGCCCTGCCTTTGAAAGCATCTGGGGCCGCAGCACCGACGCGCTGTACGCCGACCCGCGGGTCTGGATGGACGCGATCCACCCCGACGACCGGCCCGGTGTCGAAGCCGCCTTCGAGCGCTGGGTGGCGAGCCCGAGCGCGCGCACCTTCGACATCGAATACCGCATCGTCCGGCCTGATGGCGGCGTGCGCTGGATCCACGACTCCGGCCAGGCACCGGCCGCAGCGAGCCAGCGGCTCGGCCGCCGCACCGGCATCGCCGAAGACATCACCGAAGCCAAGCTCGCGCGCGACGCCTTGCTGGCCGAACGCCAGCGCCTGGCGGCGATCGCGGCGGTGGCGCCTGGCGTGTTGTGCTCGTTGCGGCGCACGGCCGACGGGCGCCTGAGCTTTCCCTACGGCGCGCAGCGCGTCGAACAACTGTTCCGGCTGCCGCCCGGCACGGTCGAGACCGACGCGGGCGCGTTCCTCGCGAAGATCCACCCCGACGACAGGGCCCCGACGGCAGCCTCGGTCGAGGTGTCGGCGCGCCACATGACGCCTTGGCACGCCGAGTACCGGGTGCGTGACGACGATGGCAGCGAGCGCTGGATCGAAGGCAATTCCAGCCCGGTCGCCGAGGCCGACGGCGCGATCATCTGGCACGGCGCGCTGGCCGACATCACCGAGCGAAAGCGCACCGAACGTGACCTGTTGCGCAGCCAGCGCCGGCTTGCTGCGGTGGTCTCGAAGATGAGCGAGGGGCTGCTCGTCTACAACAGCGCCGGCCTGCTGTCTGAATGGAACCCGGCCGCGCTGGCCATGCACGAGCTCGACCACGAAACCACGCGCGGCCTGTCGCTCGACGCCGCGATGCAGCTCTTCACGGTGAGCACGCTCGATGGCGTGGTGTTGCCGCCCGAGCGCTGGCCGCACGCGCGCCTGATGGCCGGCGAGGTGCTGCGCCAGCTCGAACTGCGGGTGCAGCGGCTCGACCTCGGCTGGGCCAAGGTCTTCAGCTACAGCGGCACGCGGGTCGACGACGCGCAAGGCAAGCCGCTCTTCAGCGTATTGCAGTTCAGCGACGTGACCGAGCGCCGCCGCAAGGACGAAGAGATCGTGCGCCTGAACAGCGAACTCGAACAGCGTGTGGCCGAGCGCACCGCCGAGTTGCAGGCCGCCGTGAAGGAGATCGAGGCTTTCAGCTATTCGGTGTCGCACGACCTGCGTGCACCGCTGCGCGCGCTCGACGGATTTTCGAAGGCACTGATCGAAGACCACGGCGCGCTCTTGCCCGAAGAAGGCCGGCGTTACCTCGGCATCATCCGCGACACCGCGCAGAAGATGGGCCACCTGATCGACGACCTGCTCGCGTTCTCGCACCTCGGCCGCCAACCGCTCACGCGCCGCCGGGTCGACAGCGTGCAGCTAGTGCAGCACGCCTTCGACACCCTGGCGCTGCAGCGCAAGGGCCGCCAGATCGAACTGCGCCTGGGGGACCTGCCCGATTGCGAGGCCGATCTGGCGCTGCTGCGGCAGGTCTGGATCAACCTGATCGGCAACGCCATCAAGTACACGCGCCAGCGCAGCGAAGCACTGATCGAAGTCGGCAGCACCACGAGCGGCGGCGTGACCGAGTATTTCGTGCGTGACAACGGCGCGGGCTTCGACATGCAGTACGCGCACAAGCTCTTCGGCGTGTTCGAGCGCCTGCACCGTGCCGACGAATTCGAGGGCACCGGCGTCGGCCTGGCGATCGTGCAGCGCATCGTGCAGCGCCATGGTGGCCACGCCCGCGCGATCGGCGAAGTCGGCCGCGGCGCCACCTTCTATTTCACCCTGGGCTGAATCATGGCGATGGCCGAAGCGTTCGAAATCCTGATCGTCGAAGACAACCCGCTCGATCTCGAGATGACGCTGCGCGGCCTGCGCAAGGCCAACATCGTCAACCAGATTCACGTGGCGCGCGACGGCGCCGAAGCGCTCGAGTTCCTGTTCTGCGAAGGTGCGTATGCGCATCGCCGCATCGAAGACGCGCCACGCTTCGTGCTGCTCGACCTGAAGCTGCCCAAGGTCGACGGCCTCGAGGTGCTGGCGCGCATGAAGGCCGACGAACGCACACGTGCCATTCCGGTCGTGATGCTCACGTCGTCGAAAGAGCAGCGTGACCTGATCGAAAGCTACCACCTCGGCGTGAACAGCTACATCGTCAAGCCGGTCGACTTCGACAACTTCGTGCAGGCCGCGCGTGAGCTCGGCACCTACTGGCTGATGCTGAACCAGATCCCCGGCGCGTGAGCGCCGGTCACGCCGGCATCGCGGCGCCGCAGTTCCAGCATTGCTCGAACGGCCCGTCGATCACCTCGGTGCAACCGGGGCAGGCCCAGCGCCGGTGCGGCGGGTTGCGCAGTTCCTTGAGCAAGGCGCCGGCGCGTTCGAACTGATCGGCGTCCTGCACCCACAGTTCCGGCAGGGTCTGGTCGGGCGGCACTTCGCCCGCAATGCTGCTCGCGTACTGGCGCTGCACCGTCGTCGGCACGCCGGCATGGCTGAGCAGGTCGGCCCAGAGTGTGGCCAAGGCCAGGTTGGGGGCGGTGGTCAGGCGCTTCATGGCACCGAGTGTCGGGCAAACGAGCAGGGTTTTGAAGCCTGAAGTATGATGATCGTCATATTCAAGGCCAAGCCAACCCCATGTCAACGACCCTCACCCGCAAGGAACAGACGCACGAGCGCATCGTCGACACGGCCGCCACCATCATCCGCCGCAGCGGCTACGGTGGTACCGGTGTCGCCGACATCATGAAAGAGGCTGGCCTCACGCACGGCGGCTTCTACGCCCACTTCGACTCGCGCGACCAGTTGCTCGCCGAAGCGGTCGACCGGGCCGCGGGCGACACGCTGGCGCGCATGCAGCGGGTGACCGGCCGGGCCGCGCCGCAGGAAGCGCTGAACGTCTTCGTGGACGCGTATCTGTCCGACGGCCACGCCGCTTCGCCCGAGACCGGCTGTGCGCTGGCGTCGTTGGGCACCGAGACGCCGCGCCAGGCGCCCGAAGTGCGGCAGGTGTGCGCACGCCGCCTCAAGGAGATGATCGACCTGGTCGAGCGGCAACTGCCGGGCTGGGGTGAGCCCGGCCAGCACGACAAGGCGCTCGGGGTGCTGAGCACGCTGGTCGGCGCGATGGTGCTGGCACGCAGCGCCGACGACGCCCGCCTGTCGAAGGCCGTGCGCGAGGCCGCCAAGGCTTTCATCGACGCCGGGCTGGGCTGAGCCCGATGGCCGTCCGTTCAAGGTCGTCTTCAGAAGTATGACGATCATCATTCAGTTCAACATTCGCAGAAGGAAGATTCCATGAAGATCAAGAACGCCGTCGTCCTCGTCACGGGCGCCAACCGCGGCCTCGGCCAGGCCTTTGTCGATGCGCTGCTCGCCGCCGGCGCCGCCAAGGTGTACGCCGCTGCGCGCGACCCGTCCACGATCACACTGCAGGGTGTGGAGAGGATTCGCCTCGACGTCACGAAGGCCGACGAGATTGACGCCGCTGCAAAAACCTGTGCCGACGTGACGCTGCTGATCAACAACGCCGGCATCACCCGTGGTTCCAGCTTCATGGCGAACGGCAGTGCCGCCGCGGCACGCGCCGAGCTCGAGACCAACTTCTTCGGCCCGCTGGCGCTCAGCCAGGCCTTCGCGCCGGTGCTCAAGGCCAACGGGGGCGGTGCCATCGTCAACGTGCTGTCGGTGCTGAGCTGGCTCAACATCGCCGGCGCCGCAACCTACAGCGCCTCGAAGTCGGCCGCCTGGTCGCTCACCAACGGCCTGCGCGGCGAACTGCGCGCGCAGGGCACGCGGGTGGTCGGCGTGCACGTGGGATTCATGGACACCGACATGACCAAGGGGCTCGACACGCCCAAGGTCGACCCGAAAGACGTGGTGCGCCAGACGCTCGCCGCGATCGAAGCCGGCGAAGACGAAGTGCTGGCCGATGCCTTGAGCCGGCAGGTGCGCCAGGGCCTCGCGGCCGAGCGCGGCGTGTACCTCGGCGACGCCGTGCACTGAACGCCGCGAATGACCGCCACCACGCCTGCAATCGCTGCGGCTCCGCCCGCGATGGACCCGCGCACCCGCTTGTTGCTCGAAGGCCCGATCATCGGCACCTTGTTGCGCCTGGGTGCGCCGAACATGCTGGTGATGCTGGCGCAAGCCTCGGCCGGCCTGATCGAAACCTATTTCGTCGGCCAGCTCGGCACCGACGCGCTGACCGGCATGGCGCTCGTGTTCCCGCTCGTGATGCTGATGCAGATGACCTCGGCCGGCGCGATGGGTGGTGGCATCGCTTCGGCCGTGGCACGCGCGCTCGGCGCGCGGCGGCGCGACGACGCCAACGCGCTGGTGGTGCACGCGATGCTGATCGCACTGGTGTTCGGCCTGTGTTTCACCGTCGCTGCGTTCATCGGCGGGCGCGCGCTCTATGCCTACATGGGCGGCCGAGGCGCGTCGCTCGAGGCGGCGATGACGTATTCGAACTGGGTCTTCGCCGGTGCGATCCTGGTGTGGGTCTTCAACTCGATGGCCTCGCTGATCCGGGGCACCGGCAACATGCGCGTGCCCGCGATCGTGACCGTCGTCGGCACGGTTTTGCTGGTGCCGATGTCGCAGGTGTTCATCTTCGGCTGGGGCTCCGTGCCGGGCCTGGGCATTGCCGGTGGGGCGCTGGCACTGCTCGCCTACTACGCGCTCGGCTGTGTGGCGCTCGGCTGGTACCTGTTGTCGCGCCACAGCCTGCTCAAGCCCACGCTGGCGCACCTGCACATCCGCGCCGCGCTGTTTGCCGACATCCTGAAGGTCGGCCTGGTCGGCACGATCTCGACCGTGGCCACCAACCTGTCGATCGGCATCGCGACCGGCCTGGTCGGCAGCTTCGGCACCGCCGCCATTGCGGGCTACGGCACCGCCTCGCGGCTCGAGTACCTGCTGGTGCCGCTGGTGTTCGGCCTGGGCGGCCCGCTGGTGGCGATGGTCGGCACCTGCATCGGCGCAGGGCAGCGCGACCGGGCCTTGCGTGCGGCATGGATCGGCTCGGGCATGGCGGCGGCGGTGGCCGAAGTGGTCGGCCTCGCGGCCTTCGTTTGGCCGCACGCGTGGTTGTCGCTGTTCGGCCACGAGCCCGAGATGCTGGCCGCCGGAACGCTCTACCTGCACACGGTCGCACCGTTCTACGGCTTCTTCGGGCTCGCGCTGGCCTTGTATTTCGCGTCGCAGGGGGCTGGCAAGCTCATGTGGCCGGTGTGGGGCAACGTCGGCCGCCTGCTTGTCGCCGGGCTCGGGGGCTGGCTCGCCCTGAAGGCGGGCTGGGGGCTGACGGGCGTGTTCGCCGCGCAGGCGGCCGGGCTTGTCGTCTACTGCGTGGTGAATGCCTCGGCCATCATGGCGGGTGCGTGGTTCGGGCCGGTGCGCTGGCGCCGCGCCGCCAGCAAGGACGGGGCGATGCTGGCACCATAGCGCTCCTTTCAAGAGCGCCACGGAGACCGGCATGCCCAGCACACAAACCAGCCCCACCATTCGCGTCGACCAGCACGGTGGCGTAGAGAACATGCGCCTCGTCGACCTGCAAGTCGGCGAGCCCGGCCCGGGCGAGATCCGCATCCGCCACCACGCGTGTGGCCTGAACTTCATCGACGTGTACCAGCGCTCCGGCGTGTACCAGTTGCCCATGCCGCTTTCGCTGGGCATGGAAGGCGCCGGCGTCGTCGAAGCGGTGGGCGAGGGCGTCGATCACCTGAAGGCCGGTGACCGTGCCGCCTACGCCAGCAACCCGCCCGGCAGCTACAGCACCCTGCGCGTGATGCCGGCCAAGTGCGTGGTGAAGCTGCCCGACGCGATCTCTTTCGAGACCGGCGCGGCGATGATGCTGAAGGGCCTGACGGCGCAATACCTGCTGAAGAAGACCTTGCCGCAAGAGGGCCTGCAGCGCGGCGACTTCGTGCTCTTCCACGCCGCGGCCGGCGGTGTCGGCCTGATCGCCTGCCAGTGGGCGCGCGCGCTCGGCCTGCAGCTGATCGGCACCGCAGGCTCCGACGAAAAGTGCGCGCTGGCGCGCGAGCACGGCGCGGCCTTCACGATCAACTATGCGAAAGAAGACTTCACCGCGCGGGTGAAAGAGATCACCGGCGGCAAGGGCGTGAAGGTGGTTTACGACTCGGTGGGCAAAGACACCTTCGAGAAGTCGCTCGACTGCCTGCGCCCCTTCGGCCTGATGGCGAGCTTCGGCAACGCCTCGGGCGTAGTGCCGCCGTTCGCGCCCGGCATTCTGGGCGCCAAGGGTTCGCTCTACGTGACGCGAGCTACCTTGTTCACCCACATCGCCACCCGCGAATCGACGCAGGCGATGGCCGACGACCTGTTCGCGGTGGTGGCCAGCGGCCAGGTGAAGATCCGCATCGACCAGCGTTATGCGCTGGCCGACGTGGCCCAGGCGCACCGCGATCTCGAAGCGCGCAAGACCACCGGCTGCAGCGTGCTCATTCCCTGAGCCCGCGAGAGCTCAGCGCGAGCGCCGCACGCGCCGAAGTTCGTCGAGGATCAGGCAGGCGGCGCCGATCGTGATGGCGCTGTCGGCCACGTTGAACGACGGGAAGGCCCAGCCGGCGTAGTGGAACTGCAGAAAGTCGACCACGTAGCCGTGAATGAAGCGGTCGACCACGTTGCCGAGCGCGCCACCCAGAATCAGCGCCAGCGCCCAGCTGAACAAGCGTTGGCCGGCGTGGCTGCGCAGCATCCACACGATGAACAGCGCGGCAGCGATGCCCAGGCCGATGAAGAACCAGCGCTGCCAACCGCCCGCACCGGCGAGGAACGAGAACGCCGCGCCGGTGTTGTGGGCCCGCACGATGTTGAAGAACGAGGTGACGGTGTGGCTGTCGCCGAGCTGGAAGGCGCCGACGATCAAGGTCTTGGTGAACTGGTCGACGAGGATGATGAGCGCGGCGATGCCGAGCCAGGGCCAGAGCGAAGCGCCTGAATTCTTCGATGCCATGGTTCAGGCCACCTTGCGCGTTTCGCCGGCGCCGTAGAGGTTGCTGGTGCAGCGGCCGCAGATCGTCGGGTGGGCCGGGTCGGTGCCCACGTCGCTGCGGTAGTGCCAGCAGCGCTCGCACTTCGTGGCCGTTGACGGCGTGACCGTCACCCCGAGCTCGGCGGCGTTGGCCAGTTGCACCTGCGACGTGATGGTCACGAACTTCAGGTCGTCGCCGAGGGAAGCCAGCAAGGTGTGGTCGGCTTCGTTGCACGCGATCACGAGGTTCGCCTGCAGCGAAGAGCCCACTTGGCCGGCGCTGCGCACGGCCTCGATCTGCTTGTTCGCCAGGTCGCGGATCTCGCGGATACGGCTCCACTTGGCCAGCAGCGCGTCGTCGCTCCAGCCACTCACATCGCTGTACGTCTCGATGAAGATCGACGCCGACTTTCCGGGCGCGAACACCTTCCACGCCTCTTCGGCGGTGAAGCTCAGGAACGGCGCCATCCAGCGCAGCATCGCGTTCGTGATGTGCCACAGCGCCGTCTGCGCCGAGCGCCGCGCAAGGCTGCCCGGTGCGGTGGTGTAGAGCCGGTCTTTCAGCACGTCGAGGTAGAACGCGCCCAGGTCTTCGCTGCAGAAGACCTGCAGCTTGGCGACCACCGGGTGGAACTCATAGACCTTGTAATGCGCCAGCACCTCGGCCTGGAACGCCGCCGTGCGGGCGAGCGCCCAGCGGTCGATCTCGAGCATCTGCGCGAGTGGCACCGCGTCTTTCGCCGCGTCGAAATCGCTCGTGTTCGCCAGCAGAAAGCGCAGCGTGTTGCGGATGCGCCGGTAGGCGTCGACCACGCGCGCGAGGATCTTGTCGTCGATGCCCAGGTCGCCGGAATAGTCGGTGGCTGCGCACCACAGGCGGATGATTTCTGCGCCGAGCTTCTGGGTCGAGTCCTGCAGCGAGATGAAGTTGCCCAGGCTCTTGCTCATCTTGCGGCCCGAGCCGTCGACGGTGAAGCCGTGCGTGAGCAGGCCGCGGTAGGGCGCGCGGCCTTCCATCGCACACGCGATCAGCAGCGACGAGTGGAACCAGCCGCGGTGCTGGTCGTGGCCTTCGAGGTAGAGGTCGGCCTCGGGGCCGTTCTCGGTCGTCACGCCAGGGTGGCTGTGGCGCAGCACGTGGAAGAAGGTGGAGCCGGAGTCGAACCACACGTCGAGGATGTCGTTGCTCTTGGTGTACTGCGCCGCTTCGGCACCGAGCACGTCTTCGGCCGTCAGCTTCGACCACGCTTCCACGCCGCCTTGTTCGACGATGGCTGCGGCGCGATCGATCAGGGCCATGGTGTCGGGGTGCAGCTCGCCGCTGTCCTTGTGCAGGAAGAACGGCAGCGGCACGCCCCAGTTGCGCTGGCGGCTGATGCACCAGTCGGGCCGGTTGGCGATCATGTCGTGCAGGCGCGCCTTGCCGTTCTCTGGGTAGAAGCTGGTTTCCTCGATCGCGGCGAGCGCGATCTGGCGCAGTGTCTGCGCTGGCGGGTTGACCGCGAACACCCCCGCGCCTTCGTCCATGCGCACGAACCATTGCGCCGCGGCCCGGTAGATCACCGGCGTCTTGTGGCGCCAGCAGTGCGGGTAGCTGTGCACGAGTGTCGAGGTGGCGAACAGCCGGCCCGCGCTCTTCAACGCGTCGGCCACCAGCGGCGCGGCCTTCCAGATGTTCTGGCCACCGAAGAGCGGCAGCGAGGCTTCGTAGCTGCCGTTGCCCTGCACCGGGTTCAGGATGTCTTCCACGGCCAGCCCGTTCGCGCGGCAGGAGTTGAAGTCTTCGATGCCGTAGGCCGGCGACGAGTGCACGATGCCGGTGCCGTCTTCGGCGGTGGCGTAGTCGGCCACGTACACCGGCGACAGGCGGTCGTAACCCGGGTCCACATGGGCCAGCGGGTGGTGGAAGTTCAGGCCGCCCAGCGCCGTGCCCTTCGTGGTGGCGAGCACCGTGCCCTGCAGGCCGTAGCGTTCGAGGCATTTCTCGACCAGCGCGCTGGCCAGCACGAGAAGGCCGCGCTCGGTGTCGACCAGCGAATACTCGATCTCGGGCCCCACGTTGAGCGCCTGGTTCGCGGGGATCGTCCACGCGGTCGTGGTCCAGATGACGATGAAAGCGTCCTTGGCGAGCGACGGCAAGCCGAACGCCGCGGCCAGCTTGGCCGGCTCGGCGGCCAGGAAGCCCACGTCGACCGTCTGCGACTTCTTGTCGGCGTATTCGATCTCGAACTCGGCGAGCGACGAACCGCAGTCGAAGCACCAGTACACGGGCTTGAGGCCGCGGTACACGAAGCCCCGCTCGATGATTTTCTTCAGCGCGCGGATCTCGTTGGCCTCGTTGCCGAAGTCCATCGTGCGGTACGGGTGCTCCCAGTCGCCGAGCACGCCCACCCGCTTGAAGTCGGCCATCTGCTGGGCGATCTGCTCGGTGGCGTAAGCACGGCTCTTGGCCTGCACTTCGGCGCGTGTGAGGTTGCGGCCGAAGGTCTTCTCGATCTGGTTCTCGATCGGCAGGCCGTGGCAGTCCCAGCCGGGCGTGTAGCGCGCGTCGAAGCCGGCCAGCTGGCGCGCCTTGACGATCATGTCTTTCAGGATCTTGTTGGCCGCGTGGCCCACGTGCAGCGTGCCGTTGGCATAGGGCGGGCCGTCGTGCAGCACGAACAGCGGGCGGCCGTGGCGTGCGTCGCGCAGCTGTTTGTAGATGCCTTCGTCGCCCCATGCCTTGACCCAGCCCGGCTCGCGCTTGGGCAGGTCGCCGCGCATCGGGAAGGGCGTGTCGGGCAGGTTCAGCGTGGCTCGGTAGTCGGTCTTGGTGTCGGTGGACATGGTGAAACCCGGTGGGCCCGTTCGTGCGTTCGCCGACGGGCCGGCAAGAGGGATGAAGCCGCGCGCGTGCGAGGCCCTCGGTGGCGGATCAGGCTCGAAACGAGCCCGTCAAATAATTCGGTCGCGGCTGGTCTGGCGGTGTTGCGCGGCGTGGGCGGCCAGGAAGGCGCGCGCGTCGTCGGTGTCCTTGGCGATCGCAGCGGTGAGCGCCGGCAGCCCCTCGTAGCGGGCTTCGTCGCGAAGTTTGTGCAGCAGTTCCACGCGCACGAGTTTACCGTAGCCCCCCTCGGCGCCCAGCGTGGCCGGCCAGTCGAGGCAATAGACCTCGAGCAGAACCCGGCCGCTGTCGTCCACGGTGGGGCGTTTGCCAAGGCTCGCCACGCCGTCGAGCGGCGTGTCGGCCAGGCCGTGGGTGCGCACGGCGTAGATGCCGAGCGCGGCCGGCTTGGGGTGGTCAAAGCGCAGGTTCAGCGTGCGAAAGCCGTCGCTGCGGCCGGCCGCGCTTTCACCCAGGATGCGCCCGAGTTTCTTGCCGTGGATCACGTGGCCGCTGATGCTGTAGGGGCGGCCGAGCAGGGTGGCGGCACGCTCCATGTCGCCGGCGGCCAGCGCTTCGCGCACCGCCGAGCTCGACACACGCAGGCCGCGCACCTCGTAGCTGTTCATGCGCGCCACGTCGAAGCCGGCGGCCGGCCCGGCCGCGTCGAGCATGGCGTAGTCACCAGCCCGTTTGGCGCCGAAGCGAAAGTCGTCGCCGACCAGCACGTAGCGTGTGCCCAGGCCACGCACCAGCACGTCGTCGATGAAGGCCTGCGGGGTCTGCGCGGCGAACGAGCGGTCGAAGCGCAGCACCACCACCTGGTCGACACCGCAGCGTTCGAGCTCGCTCAGCTTGTCGCGCAGCGTGGCGATGCGCGCTGGCGCCAGCTCGGGCTTGCCGGCCAGCTGCGCGAAGTAGTCGCGCGGGTGCGGCTCGAAGGTCATCACGCACGAGGGCAGGTGGCGATGCTGGGCCTCCGAGCGCAGCAGCGCGAGCATGGCCTGGTGGCCGCGGTGCACGCCGTCGAAGTTGCCGATCGTGAGGGCGCAGGCGGGCGCGATGCCGGGGTGGTGGAAACCGCGAAACACTTGCATGCGCGGCATTATCGGTTGCGCCGCTGCGGCGCCCGCCCTCGTCAGGACGCTGCCGCCTGCTTCAGGTGCCGGTACACCAGGCCGCGCGACACCCCGAGCTTGCGTGCGGCGCGCGAGACGTTGCCGTCGCAGGCCTGCAAGGTCTGGTGGATCAGCTGGCGGTCGTTGTCGCGCAGCGTGCCGGCAGTGTCAGGGGCGATGGCGAACGTGGCGGCCGGCTCCGCGGCGGCCGGTGCAGCGGCTGCCGCCACGGGCGCCACGGCCGCGGGGCTCGGCACCGGTGCCGGCACCGGCGCTTCGGGCACCTTGTAGAGGCGGGTGGCGCCGTCGCGCGATTGCAGGTGGGCCGAGAGCCACACGTTCAGGCCGTTCGGCAGGCGGTGCAGGCTCGGGCAGGGCATGCGCGTGAGCCGCAACATCGCGTTCAGGTCGAGGCCGAAGGCCGCCTCGGCACTCTGCCCCCGGTCGGCCTGGGCCACACCGATCAGGCGCGCACCGACGTTGTTGGTCCAGGCGATGCTGCCGTCGGCGGCCAGACCGGCCAGGCCTTCCATCGGCGTGCCGAACATCGAGGCGGTGGTTTGCAGCTGCACGACGATGTGGTCGCCCGACTGCGCGCGCAGCAGCTGGTTCTCGATCGTGGTGGCGTACATCGACACCACCGCCGCGGCGTCGAAGCCGAAGGGCCTGCCTTCGCTCGACAGGTCGAGCACGGCGGCCAGCCGGCCGTGCACGTCGTGGATCGGCGCGGCCGCGCAGTACATCGATTGCAGTGTGTCGAAGAAATGCTCGCCGCCGAGCACCAGGCAGGCCTGGCCGGTTTGTGTGGACACACCCGGCGCCGCCGTGCCGGTCTGGGCTTCGGCCAGGTTCACGCCGACGCGGCGCGCCAGCGGCATCAGCACTTCTTCGTGGTTCACCGACGAGCGCGTGGCGTGCACGACCACGCCGTGCGGGTCGGTCAGGATCGCCGAGCACGTGGTGCCGGCGAGGGTCGTTTCGAGCTGGTTCAGATCGGTGGCCGCGGCTTCGAGCAACTGGCGGCTGCGCGCCAGCGCAGAGTGCACGCGGCTGGTCGTCACCGGGTTGAAGGCGATCGCCTCACCGGGGTCGCGGTGCGCCTGCACGCAGCGCGACCACGACTGGATCACCAGGTCACTGACCAGCCCCGACGGCCGCGTGCCTTCTTCGAAGAAGCGCTGGCGGGCGAGCGCCATGCGTTGCTGCGGTGTCGAGAAGAACAGGTGTGCCGGCAGGCGGCTGGGCTGCAGTCTCTGGTCCAAGTACTGTCTCCGTCGTCGTTATGGGGTCGAGTGTGGCGCGGCCGTGGTTCTGTTGCAATCGGGCCGCCGCGTCCGATTGCATCTGCGCGTTTCTGCCGCCGTCAGGTTGGCCCTTCGAGGCTCAGCCCGGGGCTCGCCTGCCAGCGGCCGGCCTTGTCGACGGCCAGCACGTCGACACCCCAAAGCCGGGCCAGCGCCAGTGCATCGCCGATGCCGCCCATGAACATCACCTTGGTCAGCGCGTCGGCGAGCGCGCACGAGCGTGCGGCCACGGTCACCGCGGCCAGGCGCGACGGCGATTCGCCAAGGCGCGGGTCGAAGACGTGGTGGTGGCGCAGGTCGGCGGTGAAGGCGGTGTGGGCGTCTGACGAGGTGGCCACGCTTCGGCCGCCGGCCTGGAACGCCGCCAACGGCGGCGCCGCGCCGGCGCGACCGCGCGGGTCGGCGACGGCCAGCGTCCAGGGCCGATCGCCGGGCGCGCTGCCGAGTGGCGCCCACTCGCCGGTGTCGAGCAGCGCGTGTTCGATGCCGTGCGCCGCCAGCCGCTCGCGCGCCAGGTCGGCGGCGTAACCCTGGGCGATGCCGTTCAGCGTGATCGCCATGCCCGGCCGGTTCAGCCGCACGCGCGCGGCGCTGGCCTGCACGCCGCGCCAGCCGACCAGGGCCCGCGCGGCCGCCAGTTCGTGCGGTGTCGGCTGGCGCCCGAGCCGGCTCGCCGCTGCCCAGGCCTGCCACAGCGGCTGCACCGTGATGTCGAAAGCGCCGGCGCTGCGCGCAGCGACCTGCCGCGAAAGCTGCAGCACGCGCAGCAGGTCGGCGTCGGGCTCGTGCAGCTCGCCGTCGCGGTTCAGTCGCGAGACGGCGCTGGTCGGGTCGAACAGGCTCATCTGCGACTCGACATGGCGGATCGCCGCCACCGCTGCGTCGAGCGCCCGTTCGACCGTGCCCGCGTCGCGGTGCGCCGCCCGCAGCCACAGCGTGCTGCCGAACCCGAGCAACGCGCGGTCGCGCCAGACCAGCGGCGCGGCCGAGGCCTGCCCCTGCGCCGCCGCCAGGCCGGCCAGCGCGGCGCCCAGGCCGAGCGAGGTGCGCAGCCACTGGCGGCGGGTGCCGGGCGCTCCGGCTTCGTGGCGTGGGTGGTTCATGTCGGCCCCAGCGGCAGGATCGGAATGTGGCGCGCGGCCGTCTGCTTGCGTTCGAGCACGAGCGGCAGACAACGCTGTGCGTCGTCGTGGATCTCGACGCAGTCGAGGCACTGGAAACACTCGGTGTAGTCCACGGTGCCGGACGGTGCGATGGCCTCGTAGTGGCAATGGTGGCGGCAGCTCTGGCACGGCGTGCCACATTCCTTGCGGCGCGGAATCCACGCGAACAGCCGCACCCGCCCGACCAAGGCCAGCGCCGCGCCCAGCGGGCACACATAACGGCAGTAGCCGCGGAACACGAACACGCTCAGCACCGTGCAGGCAAGCGCCCAGGCCACGAACGGCCAGGCCCGGTCGAAGCCGAGACTGATGGCGGTCTTGAAGGGTTCGATTTCGACCGCGCTTTCGGTCCAGGCCGCGGCCATGCCGGCGCCGCCGACGAGCACCGCGAGCACACCGTACTTCACCCACTTCAGGCCCGCGTCGAGCCGGCGCCGCAGGCGCACCGGCCTGATGCCCAGGCGCTGTGTGGCCAGGCTCAGCAACTCCTGCAGCGCACCGAACGGGCACAACCAGCCGCAGAAGCTGCCGCGGCCCCAGACCACCAGCGTCACGAGCACGAAGGCCCAGAGCAGCACCGTGACGGGGTCGGCCAGCAGGAAGGCCAGGCCCTGACCGGCGACCGTGGCTTCGATCAGCGAAGTGAGCGTCACGATCGTCAGCTGGCCTTGCGCCACCCAGCCGATGAACACCAGCGTGAACACGAGGTAGGCCACGCGCACGCGGCGCAGCCGACGGGTGCTCGCCGCCACCCAGCGCTGGCGCAGCAGCAGCACCGCAAGCAGTGCCAGGCCGAGCACCAGCACCACGAGCTCGGCGGCACGCTGCGCGAGCGACGGTTTCAGCGAGGCCCACACGCCCGGCGGCGTCTCGGGCAGCCAGGCTTTCAACTCGGCGAGTCCGTAGGCCTGTATGAACGCGACTTGTGCGCGCTGCGGCGCCGCGCCGCCACTGTCGCGCCGCACCTGCAGTTCGAGGGCGAGCGTCTGCCCGGGGTCGAGCGGCTGCGCGCCGACGCTGCGCCACAGCCGCGCCGACGCCTGGCCTCCGCCGGCACCTGCGCTGCGCGGTGGCGCGAGCCGCAGGCCGGCGGGCGGCCCGTCGAGCGGGCGCAGTTCGATGCGGCGCTCTCCCTGGTGCAACACCGCCACCAGCGCGGCGCCGCCGAGCGCAAGGCGGCCGCTCTCGTAGATCACGAAGACGAGTTCACCGCTGTCGCGCTGCGCTTGCACCCGTTCCCAGGTGCCCGTGTCGAGCAGGTTGCGGCCGACCTGCGGCAGGCTGGCCAGACCGAACCAGATGTCGATGGCCAAGCCCTGCGGCTGCAGCATCGCCACCGCGTCGCGGCCGGCGCCCGCGGTGCCTGCGAAGCCGCTCTCGAGCTCGCGGTTGCTGCGCTCGATGTGCCGCACCAGGCCGGCCTGGGAGAGTTCGTTCCAGCCGCTCGACACGAAACGCGCGCCGGCAGGCGCCTTGCCCGTGGCCGAGGCCGTGAGTGTGGCTTTCGGGTCGTCGAGCCGCGCCAGCGCGACGCGGCTGGCCGACTGCATGATGCTGCGGTCGATCGCCAGCGCCGTGACGGTGCCGGCGGTCACGCCGTTGACGATGGCGCGGCTCTCGGTGCGCAGCGGCGTGCCCCTGGCGCTGCCGACCTGCACGTCGTGGCGCACCGACAGGCCCTTGTACTGCGCCGCGAAGGCCGAGAGCTGTGCGTTGCCCTTCTCGCTCTGGAAGATCGGTTCCCGCTGGGCGAGCAGCCGCACGTCGAGAAAGTTGCCCTGCGCATCGATCGCCACCAGCAGGTTGATCGGCTTGCCGCCGTAACCCGCGGTCGGCTCGAGGTCGACCGTCTCGAACACGTGCCCCACGAGCTGCGGCCCCGCGGCCTCGCGCCGGAAGATCGGCCAGGCCGCCAGCGCCGGGCTCTTGTCGCCCACCATCAGCGGTGCCGGGAACAGCGCCTCGAGGCCGGCACGGGTCAGGGTGCCGGCGAAGCTCTGCAGCGGCAGCCCGCACAGCAGCAGCCACGCGAGCAGCAGCGCGCCGGCGGTGTGGCAACGGCGCGGGCCGGCCCGCGTCATCGGCGCAACGCGAACACGCGGCGCGCGCCTGCCCGTGCGATCCGGCGCGATGAAGCTGGCATCGTGGGCGCCGGTCGGCTACTTCTGGATCGTCACGAGGAAGCTGACGATCTGCTGCACGTCGGACTCTTTCAGGATGTCTTTCCAGGCCGGCATGCCGGCGTCGGGCCGGCCGTTCTTCATCGTCGTCATGGCGGTGTCTTGCCATTTCTCGCTGTAGCGCATCTTCAGGAAGCGCACGTCTCGCTCGCGCACCGGGCTGTAGCCGTCGGAGCCGTGGCAATGCGAGCAGCGGTCGTTGAACTGCACCCGGCCAGCCTGCGCTGCTTCGGAGAGCACCGGTGCTGCCGCCACCGGGGCTGCCACCACGGGTGCTGCCGCCGCCGCTTTCGGCGCTGCCTTGGCGTTGGGCTTCTTGGCCGGCGTGGTGGTTTCGCTCACGGTCGCCCACAGCGAGGCGGGAACGCGCACCACGGTGGTGGGCGGGTAGGCGCGCGCCACCGCCAGGTTCACCGGCGTCTGGCGCGGAAAGCCGTACTTGTCGGCCAGTTCCGCGATCTGCGGCTTCAGGGCCGCGAGTGCGCGGTCGATGTCGGCGGCCAGCGCTTCCTTGGTGTTGCGCACGGCCACGGCCACGGCACCCGAAAGGTCGTGGCCAGACACCGGCGTGACACGCCAGCGGTTGTCCCAGCGCTTCTTGTTCTCGTAACCCGCCACCGGGCCCCAGAGAAAGGCCGCGTCGACTTCGCCCTTGGCGAGCCCGGTCAGCGCTTCTTCGGCGCTGCGGTAGGTGGTGGTCTTGAAGCCGTCGAGCGTGGAGAGAAAGATCTGTGGCGTGCTGCCGTACTGCACGGCGAGGCGCTGGCTCTTCAGATCGTCGAGGCTCCTGAAGTTGAAACCCGGTGCGGCGACGATGGCGTAGCCGACCTCGATGAAGGCCTGGGTCTTGCGCAGACCACGCGCCTTGTAATCAGGGCCAGCGGGCAGCGCGAACACCGCGTCGCAGGCGTCTTGCAATATCGTGTTGCGCAGCGCACGGCGCTGCATCTGGGTGTAGTACCAGGTGTATTCCACCGGCTGGTTGAGCTGCTTGCCCACCAGTTCGGCGAGTTCGACGTACATGCCGCGCTCGGGGCCTTCGGACTTGCTGAACGGCAGGTTGTCCGGGTCGGCGCACACACGCAAGGGGTCGGCACTTGCCACCGGTGCCACGAAGGCACCGGCAGCAAGAGCCGCGGCGAAGGCCAGGGCCTTCATGTTGCCGCGGATCGTCATGTCAGTTCACTCCTGAGATCACTTGATCGAGAACACGTACAGCGTGCCACCCTCGGGGCTGGCCGCCACCATCTTCTCGCCCAGCGCGCCGAAGAACGCGGGGATCGACAGCGTGCGGCCCGACACCACGGCGACGTACTGCTTGCCGTCGAGCGTGTAGGTCATGGGCGCTGCGGTGATGCCCGAGCCGGCGTTGAACTTCCACAGCACCTTGCCGGTCTTGGCGTCGAGCGCCTTGAACCAGCCCTTGATGTCGCCGTGGAACACCAGGCCGCCGGCCGTGCTCATCATGGCGCCGTTGAAGGGCAGCTCGTCCTTGTTGAACCAGACCTCCTTCTGCTTCACCGGGTCCCAGGCCTTCACGCCACCACCGTGGCCCCCGGGGCCCATCTTGCCGAGGTCGAAGTTCACGCCCAGGTAGAACGCGCCGCGCTTGTAGTCGGCTTCGATGCCTTCGAGGTCCATGCACAGGTTCATGGTCGGGATGTAGACCAGGCCGGTCTGCGGGTCGTAGCTCATCGGCATCCAGTTCTTGGCGCCGATCAGGTTCGGGCAGATGTTGCTGGCCTTGCGCTTCATGCCGGGGCGCTTGGCGTTGCCTGCGGCCTCGATGGGCGCACCGGTCTTCATGTCGATGCCGGTGGCCCAGTTCACGCCGTCCACGTACTGCTTGGCCGACAGCAGCTTGCCGTTGGCGCGGTCGATCACGTAGAAGAAGCCGTTGCGGTTGGCCTGCATCAGCACCGGCACCTTCTTGCCGTCGAACGGCAGGTCGGCGAACACGAGCTCGTTCACGCCGTCGTAGTCCCACGCGTCGTGCGGCGTGGTCTGGTAGTGCCACGTGATCTTGCCGGTGTCGGCATTGAGCGCGAGGATCGACGCGGTGTACAGGTTGCTGAACTTGCCGATGTCGGAGCTGTCGTTGCCACGCACCGAGGCCGACCAGGGCGAGGGGTTGCTGGTGCCGTAGTAGACAAGGTTCAGCTTCGGGTCGTAGGAGCCGATGTGCCAGGCCACGCCGCCACCGTTCTTGCCCGAATCGCCCTTCCAGGTGTCGGCGCCGGGCTCGTTGCCCATGGGCACGGTGTAGGTGCGCCAGACCTCCTTGCCGGTGGCCTGGTCGAGCGCGACGATCGAGCCGCGCACGCCGTACTCGCCACCGCCGTAGCCGGTGATCACGAGGTTCTTCACCAGCGTGGGCGGCGAGGTGATCACCGAGCCGCCGGTGTAGTCGATGATCGGCGTCTTCCAGATTTCCTTGCCGGTCTTGGCGTCGAGCGCGACCACGTTGGCGTCGAGGCGGCCGAGGAAAATCTTGCCGTCGTTGTAGGCCACGCCACGGTTGTTGACGTCGCAACACGCGTACTGGTCGATGCCCTTGGGCACTTCAGGCTGGTAGGTCCACTTCACTTCACCGGTCTTGGCGTTGACCGCGAAGGTGTTCTTCGGGCCGAACGACGAGGTGACGTAGAGCGTGTCGCCGACCAGGATCGGCGTCGATTCCTGCGAGCGCAGCGAACCGAGTTGCAGCGCCCACTCGACGTTGAGCTTGCTCACGTTCGAGGTGTTGATCTGCTTCGACGCGCTGAAGCGCGTGTTGCCGGCGTCGCCGCCGTAGACCGGCCAGTTCTGGGCCTGCGCGGTGGCCGCGAGGCCGAGCGTCAGCCCGAGTGCTAGGGGAGTGAAAATTCGTTTCATGAGTGTTGTCTCCTCTGGTTTTGGGAACAGGTTGCGGTACGGGCCGACCGCGGCGGGGCTCTTGCGAGTTCTCTGAGTTGCGTGAGTCGTGCGGCTACTGCCATGACGTGAGCTCCATCGTCACGGTGCCGCCGACCATGAATTTCGTGGGTGAAGGTTCCTTGCGTTCGAGCTTGACGAGCCCCACGCCCGGGCAATACCACTCGAGCGTGGCGAGCGGGATCTGGCGCCACTGGAACATCGCGTCGACGTAGAGGCGGATCTCGGCCCGCCCGGCCACGCGCAGGCAGCCTTCGAATTCACCGGCCGGGGTCTTCACCTTTTCGGCCAGCGCCTCGATCCGGTAGTGCATCGGAAACGCCTTGTGGATGTAGCGCACTTCGCGCGGCACCTCGTTCTTGCGCGCCAGCACATAGGCGGTGGTCGGCGCCTCCCATTCGGTGCCCACGGCATAGGGCTTTTGCAGCACGTAGCGGCGCGGGTTGTCGAGTTGCGGCTCGCGTTCGAGCGGGTTGCGGCTGGCGATGCGGTAGATGCCGGTGGCATCGCTGCGCAGCCAGTAGTCGATGCCGGCGTCGCTGCGGCGGCGCCACGAGGGCGCGCCGTCGATCGTGTCGCTGCCGCGGTTGGCGAGCACCAGGGTTTCGCGCTGGGTGGCCTCGGCGTCGTCGATCACCGTCGAGACGCGATACGTCCACTTCTTTCCTTCGGCCAGCGGGAACAGCGCGTCGTCGCCGGGCGAGCTTCCGCAGGCCGCCAGCAGCAGCATCACCGGGGTGAAGAGGGCGGCGCTGCGCATCACTTCTCCGGCAACTGGGGCGAGGGCAGGTCGCGGATCTTGATCTCCTGCTCGTCGTTGCCGGGCTTGAGCCAGCCGGAGCCCCGCGCGTTGCCGGCCTTGGCCTCGGCCGTGCCCATCTGGCTGATGCCGTCGCGGCCCTTGCGCACGCCCTGGTCGATCTGCGAGTGCAGTTCTTTCGTGTACGGCACGCGGTAGGCGCGCGGTTCGAGCTTGTTGTTCAGCCCTTCGCGCGGCACGCTCACCCACATGAAGATCGAGCCCGGGTTCTTGCCGTTCGGCTCGTCGACCGCCGCGGCCAGCATGATGAAACGCTCGGGCAGCGCATCGGCGCTCGGCACGCCCCAGATCTGGTGCACCGCGTCGTTGCCGTAGAAGTACAGCGCGGTCACGGCCAGCACCAGCACGCCTTTCATCCAGCCCGGCCAGCGCGAAAAGAGCAGCGCGAGCAGCACCAGCAGCACCAGCGCCGCAAACGAGAGAACAAGTGCCAAGCCCATGGTTCACAGCCGCTCCACCAGCTTCGCCGGCAAGGTGTTGATGGCGCCGACGCTGCCGTCGGCGCTGACCGAAAAACGCACCAGCGTCGCTTCGTCGCCGCGCTTGGCGAGCCGGTGCTGGCCGTTGAAGACCACCTCGGCGCGCGGGTTGACCTTCACGACCGAGAGCGTCACGTCGACCGGCTGCCCCGACTTCGGGTTGCTGGTGTCGACCTCTTTCGATTCGTAGTAGTGCGCGTTGACGACGTACTCGCCCGGCACGATGCCGCGAATCGTGACCACCTCTTGCCGGAACGGGCTCACCACGCGTTTGCCGTTCACGATGATCGAGCTGTTCGATTCGCCGCGGTCGTCACGGTCGAGGTACATCAGCCCGGCTTCGCGGTTGCGGAACCACACCACCTCGCCGGCCGGGTTGCGCACCCAGGTGTCGATGTCGTTCGGGTCGAGGTCGGGCCACGACAGCGTGAGGATGTACTCGGCCTTGGCCGGCACGTCGCCGGCCTTCGACTTGGTCGGGTTCATCGCCAGCAGCGCCACGATGAAACAGAACACGAAAGCGATCAGCATGTTGAACAACATGTCGTAGAACGGATCGACTTCCGGTTCACGGGCCACACGGCGCGAGCGCATCGGCGTCACCCTTCGCCGCGTGGGCGGATCGACAGCCCGTGCTGCTGCGCCACTGCCACCAGCTCGTCGGCGTAACGGTCGAGCCGCGTGAGCTGCACCCCGAGCAGGATGTTGCCCACCAGCCCGACCATCGTGGTCAGCAGCGCCACGCCCAGGCCGGTGGTCAGGCTCTTCAGCAGCTCCTGCGCCTGGGCCGGGTCGAAGTTCTGGATCTGCCCGATCTGCAGCGCCAGGATCGAAAAGCCGATCACCTTGCCGAGCAGCCCGAGCTTGAGCTGGATCGCGTTGACCCACCAGGCCGTGGCATGCGGGCCGTGGGTGCGCTCGAGCAGCAGGTCGAGCGGCGCCGACTCGTCGCGTGGTGCGGCGCCCAGCGCGGCCCAGTAGCTCGTGGCCCAGCCGGGCTGGCGCGCTTCGGCGGCGCCGCGCTCCCGCGTGAGCTCTCGCGCCCGCATGCCGCTCCAGAGGGTGCCGACGGTGAACACGATGATGATCACGAACGTGATGCCGGTCGGGTCGGAATTGAGCAGCAGCGCCCAGACGCCGCGCGCACCGAGCAGCCAGGCCGCGAACACGAACATGCCGGCCAGCGCGAGCCACTCGAACCACAGGGGTTCGATCGGCGCCGCGCCCGAAGCCTGCCGGCGCGCGGTGAAGATCGACGTGAGGTCCGGACTCATCCAAGCCTTTCTGGCATGCGCTTCAGCGATGACAGAAAGGATTTTTCGGACTTTGGGTCGGCGCTACAACCCGCTGTTTGCCCTGTGCAACTCTGTCCCGTTTGGGAGCAATCGTTCCGCGACCGAACGGTCGGCTGGCGGCTGTCGGGCCGCGGGCACGACCGGCCCGAAACGCGGGAAAACCCGCGTGTCTGTGGCGGCGCCGGCCGGGCTCAGGGAACGAGCAGGACGCGCATGCCCAGCAGCTTGCCGCCGACGCGGTCAAGCACCTGGACCGTGGCTTGGCGCGGCCGCAGCCCTTCGGGCAGCGGCAGGCTGCCTCGCAGCACCGCCTGGCTGCCGAGCGACAGCACCACGGGTTTCAGCGGCGCCGAGGTGTCGGCACCGCGCGCACCGGGGCCGGCCACGACCAGTTGCAGCACGCCTGGTATCGGCTTGCCGGTGGCGCGCTCGCGCGTGAGCACCACGTCGTAGGCGAGCTGGCCGGCCTTCACGCTGAAGCGCCCGGCACGCACTTCGACGCTGCCGCCGCGCGGGTCGGGTGGCAGCGACGCCACGACCGAGCTCACGTCGTCACGCAGCTGTGTGGTGGTGGCGCGGCTCGCCGCCAGTTCGTCGGTGAGCGTCTGGCGCTCGGTGCGGGTGGCGTCGAGCCGCTTCGTGGTCTCGGCCAGTTCGGCCTTCAGGCGCGCCCGGTCGGCGTCAGCCTCGTTGAAAGACGAGCTGAGCTTGACCGACTCGGAAGCCGACAGGCGGGGCGGCAGGTAGCGCTCCTGAACGACGATGACGCCGGCCACGCCGGCCGCCACACCGATCAGCAGCAGCACCAGCCAGCGTGGCAGGCGAAAGCCCGAGCGGCGTCGGCCATAGGGGTTGAATGGAATGGGTCTGGATCGGCCGAGCATGCGCTGTGGGAATGAACCTGGGTGAAACGAACCGCGAGCGTACCGCCGGCCCGTCTACGCCCTGAAACACGACGTATCTCCTGCGGTCTTTGGCGCGCGACCTACACTCGCGCGCCGACCGCCCACGCCCGATGCCCGCATGAACCCCTTGCCCCCCGCGCCTAGCAAACCCGAGATCGCGCTGCTCGAACCTTTCGAGCGCCTCGGCTTGCCGCGCATCGAGCTCGTGGCCACCGCCGCGCAGGCCGAACGGGCGCTGCGCGACATGGCCGGCGTGGCGGTGTTTGGTTTCGACACCGAATCGAAGCCGACGTTCGCCAAGGGCGAGCTGTCGGACGGGCCGCACATCGTGCAGCTCTCGACCGTCGACAAGGCCTGGGTGTTCCAGCTGCACGACGCCGAATGCCGCGCGCGAACGGCGCAGCTGCTCGAATCGCACCCGGCGCTGAAGGTCGGTTTCGGCCTGGGCGACGACCGCCGGCGGATTCAGGGCAAGCTTGGTGTCGATGTGCGCGGCATGGTCGATCTCAACAGCATCTTCCACCGCATGGGCTACCGAAAAGACATCGGCGTGAAGAGCGCGGTCGCGATCCTGTTCAACCGGCGTTTTCTCAAGTCGGGCAAGGCCAGCACCTCGAACTGGGCTGCACGCCAGCTCAACGAGTCACAACTGCTGTACGCCGCGAACGACGCGTATGCCGCCGCCCGCGTGTTCGCCGCGCTCGAGCCGGCGGCGCAGGCGCTCGCCGGCTGAGGCGCGGCCGAACTCAGCCTTCGCGCACGATCTCGACCAGCGCGCGCAGCGCGGCCAGGTAAGACACCGGGCCGAGACCCTGAATCGTTCCGCGCACCGCCGGCGAGATGATCGAGTGCGCGCGCCACGGCTCGCGCGCCGCGATGTTCGACATGTGAACTTCGAGCGTCGGGAACGGCATCGCCTTGATGGCGTCGTGCAGCGGCACGCCGTGCTGTGTGAGCCCCGCCGGGTTGACGAGCGCGCCCTGCGCGGTGTCGATGTTCGTGTGCAGGAAGTCGATCAACGCGCCTTCGTGGTTCGACTGCATCACGTCGAGCGTCACGCCGAGTTCGAGCGCCAGCGCCTCCAGGCGCGCGTTGATCTGCGCCAGCGTGGTCGTGCCGTAGATGTGCGGCTCGCGGCGCCCGAACAGGTTCAGGTTCGGGCCGTGCAGCACGAGGATCTTCATGCTGCGGCCGTTCACTTGCGCACCCGTGCCAGCTCGTCGTTGTAGAGCTTGACGGTGGCCGGGTCGTAGCTCGCGGCGAACTTCTCGGTCACCGGCTTGGCGATGTCGCGCATGCGGGCCTGCTCGGCCGGCGCGAGCTCGTTGAACAACATGCCCTTGGCCTGCAGTTCGCCGACCGCTTTCTGCGCCGCGGCGCGGCTCACCTGGCGCTGATAGCCGCGCGCTTCGTCGGCGGCTTCATGCATCATCTTCTGCTCGGCCGGCGTGAGCGTGTCCCAGAACTTCTTGCTCACGAGCACGATGTTGGCGGCATAGACGTGGTTGGTGGCGCTCACGTACTTCTGCACCTCGAACATCTTGTTCGACAGGATCACTGCGAACGGGTTCTCCTGGCCGTCGACGGCCTTGGTCTCGAGCGCGGAATACAACTCGGTGAAAGGCATCGGCACCGGGTTGGCCTTGAAGGCCTTGAAGGTGTCGAGGAAGACCGGGTTCGGGATCACGCGGATCTTCAGCCCGTCAAGGTCTTCGGCCTTGGTGATCGGACGCTTGCTGTTGGTGACGTTGCGAAACCCGAGGTCCCAGTAGCCGAGCGCGATCAAACCCTTCTCGGGCAGCTTGGCGATCAGCGCCTGGCCGAGCGGGCCGTCGAGCAGGGCGTCGGCCTGCGCGAAGCTGGCCACCGAGAACGGGAAGTCGATCAGCCCGAATTCACGCACGATGCCGGCGAGCGAGGTGGTGGCCGGGGCCGACATCTGCTGCACGCCGCCCTGCAATGCCGACTGCTGCTGCATTTCGTTGCCGAGCGTCGAGGCCGGGTACTCCTGCACCTTCATCTTGCCGCCGCTCTTCGTGGCCAGCAGTTCTGAAAACCGCTTCACGCCGAAGCTCACCGGGTGGTCGGCATTGTTCAGGTGGCCGAAGCGGATGATGCGTTCGGGCGTGCCCTGGGCCGCGGCGGGCAGGGTGAAGGCGAAGGCGAGGCCGGCGGCGGCCAGCGAACGAAAGATCGGTTTCAAGGCTGTCTCCTGGCGAATGGGATCGAAGCTGCCCGGGCCGGGCAGGCGCCGCGCTGCGCGAGCGGTCACCGGCATCATAACAAGAGTGGAAAATGTTTCCAATACGGAATCGACTTAGCATATCAACTCACGAAGTGCCCGGCTCTACAGTGCAGTGCACGTACACCCGACGACAAGAACCCTGACAAGACCCGATGAGCGGAACACTCGAACGCAGCTTCAAACTCCTGGAGCACCTGGCCGCACACCCTGAGGGCCGTGCGCTGTCGGCGCTGGCCACCGAGCTCGCGCTGCCGCTGAGCGCCACGCACCGCCTGCTGACCGAGCTGGCGCGCTGCGGTTATGTGCGCCAGGACCAGAGCCACGGCGATTACATGCTCACGATCAAGCTCGTGTCGCTCGGCCTGAGCTTTCTGAGCAGCAGTGGCATCGTCGACGTGGCGCAGCCGCTGCTCGACCGGCTGGCGGCCGAAGCAGGTGAGCTGGTTCGGCTGGCCGTCGTCGACGGCGATGCGCTGACCTTCGTCGCCAAGGCGCAGGGCGCCACGCGCGGCCTGCGCTACGACCCCGACATGGGTCTGTCGGTCACCTTGTCGTGCAGCGCGGCCGGCCATGCCTGGCTGTCGACGATGAGCGACGAAGAAGCACTGCAGCGGGTGGCCCGACAAGGGTTCGGCCAGCCCGCGAACTTCGGCCCGAAGGCACCGACCACGGTGAAAGCACTGCTCACGCACCTGCGCGCAGCGCGCAAGAACGGCTTCAGCACCATCAACGAGGTCTTCGCGCCGGCCATGACGGCGATGGCGGCGCCGGTGCGCAGCGGCAACGGCGCAGCGATCGGCGTGGTCACGATCGCCGGCCCGCTGGTGCGCCTGACCGACGAGCGCATGCAGGCGCTCGGCCCGGCCTTGCTCGACACCGCGCACGAGGTCGCGCGCGCCAGCGGTGCTTCGGCGATGTTCAGGAAGCGGGCCTGACGCGCCAGCCAGCAGCGACAGGCCCGCCGTCCTGTAACCTCGGCGGATTCAAGACAACGAGACCCGCCATGAAAGACTTTCCCGCCCGCGAAAAACTCGACCTGACCGAAAAGGTCGCGCGTTACCTCGTGATCGCCGGCACGCTCGACAAGAACTCCGCCCCCGACGACTACGAACTCGCCAATGAACTGAGCCTGGAGCTCGCGATGGTGCTGCCGAGCGCCATCTACCGCGCGATGGTCGAAGCGGCGGCGCACCCCGACGGCAAGGTCAACCCGGCGTCGGTGGCGGTGATGATGCGCAGGGAGCTGTTGTCGTCCACCGAAGCCGATCTTCAGCCCGAGCAGGTCGCGTATCACACGCCGGGTGTGACGACCAAGCCGCGCAGCCGCGCGCATTGAAGTCGGAGTTTCAACCCGCGCCGAGCACCGCCTCGGGCCCGCTCAACCAGCGCCACTTGCCCGGCGCCAGATCGGCCGGCAACGTGAGCACGCCGTACGAACTGCGGTGCAGCTGGCTCACCGTGTTGCCGGTGGCCGCGAGCATGCGTTTGACCTGGTGGTACTTGCCTTCGAGCAGCGTCAGGCGCAGCGTGCGCTCGCCGGTCTTCTCGGCCGCTGCGGCGCGCACCGGCAGCGGGTCGTCGTGCAGTACGACGCCGCGCAGCAACTCGTCGATCTGCTTGTCGGTGACCGGCTCGATCGCTTCGATCTCGTAGACCTTGGGCACGTGTTTTTTCGGCGACGTGAGGCGGTGGATCAATGCGCCGTCGTCGGTCATCAGCAGCAGGCCGGTCGTGTCTTCGTCGAGCCGCCCCACCGGCTGCAGGCCACGCACGCGCAGCGGCGGCGGCAGCAGGCTCATCACGCTCGGGTGGTGCTTGGGTTTCTGCGAACACTCGTAGCCGGCGGGTTTGTTCAGCAGCACGAGCGCCTTCACGCGGTAGGGCCACAACTCGCCGCGCACCCCGAACACCAGCCCTTCGGGCTCGACCTCGTGGAACGGGTCGTCGCACACCACACCACCCAGCGTCACATGCCCGGCGAAGATCAGCCCTTCGCATTCGCGGCGCACGCCGAAGCCTTGGGAATAGAGGACCTGGGAGAGTTTCATGGGGCTCGGTGCGAATCGGCGTGGGTTCGCATTGTCGTGCGGTCGGTAGATGGTCTACAAACGAGGCTCGTGAACATCGGGGAGCACGGCCATGACACCTGTCCGCTGGGGCATTCTTTCCACCGCGCTGATCGGCCGCCAGAAAATCATTCCGGCGATGCGCAAGAGCGGGCTGATGGAGCTGTGCGCCATCGCATCGCGCAATGAAAAGAGTGCGCAGGCCCTGGCCACCGAGTTCGGCATCCCCAAAGCCTACGGCACCTACGAAGCGATGCTGGCCGACCCGGCCATCGAGGCCGTCTACAACCCCTTGCCCAACGACCTGCACGTGCCGATGACGCTGGCCGCGCTGAAGGCCGGCAAGCACGTGCTGTGCGAGAAGCCCATGGCGACCAAGGCCGCCGACCTCGTGCTGCTGCGGCCCTACGCCACGCTGCTGCACATTCGCGAGGCCTTCATGGTGCGCCACCACCCGCAGTGGGCCGAGACCCGCGCGCTGGTGCGTGAAGGCGCGATCGGCGAGCTGCGCTACATGCAGGTGCCGTTCAGCTACTTCAACGACGACCCGCACAACATCCGCAACCGGCCCGAAGCGGGCGGCGGTGCGGCTTTCGACATCGGCTGCTACGCGATCACCGCCGGGCGCTGGTTTTTCGAGTGCAGCCCGGAGCGGGTGATCGCCCTCGTCGACCGCGACCCCGAGTTCCACACCGACCGCACCACCAGTGCCTTGCTCGACTTCGGGCGCGGCCGGCAGCTCGCGTTCAGCGTCAGCACGCAGGCGGCGCGTTTCCAGCGCCTGCAGCTGGTCGGCACGAAGGGCCGGCTCGAGATCGACGTGCCCTTCAATGCACCCGAAGCTGCGCCCACGAGCTACCACGTGCACGGCATCGGCGGCGCGGGCGCGCCACCGCCGCGAACGGTCACCGTGCCGGTGGCCGACCAGTACCAGCTGCAGATGGAATCGTTCTCGCGCGCCGTGCGCTCCGAGGCGCCCGACGCCGCGGGCCTGGACGATGCGCTCGCCAACATGCGCGTGATCGAGGCGCTGTTCGCTTCAGAGAAGAGCGGCCGCTTCGAGCGGCCCTGAGTTCGCCCGCTACTTCCAGGCGAAGGCCGGTTGGTCGAAGTGCGCCACGCGCGTCGGCCGGTCGAGGATGCAGACCTCGCGGAACTGGTAGATCACGGCCGCCGTGGGCGCGGCGATCCAGTGCTCGGCCACCGGCATCTTCAGCACCGGGCGCGCGGGGTCGGCGGTGGGTTCGAGAATCGGCGCATCGGCGCGCAGGAATTCGTCGATCGGGATGCGGTGGATGCTCTGCACTTCGCCGGGGTTCGGCTGCATCGCGCGGGCCGCGCCGGCCCACACGACGACCGGCGTGATCACGTAGCCCGAGCGGGTCACGTAGTCGTCGAGCCGGCCGAGCACCGCGCCGGGTTCGAGCACGAGCGCCACTTCTTCGAACAGCTCGCGCAGCGCGGCGTCTTCGGGTGTTTCACCGGCGTCGATGCGGCCGCCGGGCAGCGCCCACTGGCCGGCGTGGTCGCGCAGCGTCTCGGCGCGGCGCGTCAGGATCAAGGCGGCGCGTTCGCTACAGGCTGCGGGCTGCGGCAGGCCGTGCAGGTCGGCGCCAAAGCCTTCTTCGGTGACAGCGACCGCCACGGCCGCGTGGCGCAGGCCGGGCTCGTCACGCGTGTGGCGCTCGAAGGCGCGCAGCCGCGTTTCGATGCGGGCACGCAGCATCGCGGCCTGCATCTCAAGCAATCAATTTCGGGAACAGCGGGTGGTCCATCTCGGCGCCAGCCGGCAGCACTTCGGCCAGGCCGGGGAAGGGCGGCGACGTGACCCAGCTGCGCGGCGCGTGCCGCACGTCGTCGCCGAGAAAGCGCACCGAATACACGCGCCGGCGCCCGCCGCCGGGCATGCCTGCCGCGGCGTGCAGCGCGAGCATGTGAAAGCACACCATGTCGCCGGGCTCGACGGCCCAGCCGATGATCGGGAACGCAGCGCGGTCGGCGTCGATCGCCGGCAGGTCGGCCAGGCTGCCTTCGGGGAACCACTTCGCCTGGTGGTCCATGAACGTGCGCGGCATCAGCCACGGGCCGAGGTGCGAGGCGGCCACGAATTCGAGCGTGGACTCGCGTGGCACCGGGTCGACCGGGATCCACATGCTCACGGTCTGCGTGCCGTCGATGTTGTAGTAGGGCTGGTCCTGATGCCAGGGCGTGCGCTGGCGTGTGCCGGGCTCCTTGACGAGCAGGTGGTCGTGGTAGAGCCGCACGCTTCGCGATTGCATCAGGCGCTGCGCCAGATGCGCGAGCGGCGAGCCGAAGATGAACTGCTCGTAGGCGGGAATCTCCTGCCAGTTGCAGAAGTCTTCGATGAAAAAGCCGGGGTCGTCGGGCCGGCTCGCCACTTTGGCGCGCGGGCTCGGTGCGGCGAGGTTGGTTTCGATGCCGGCACGCAGCAGGGCGAGTTCTTCGGCGTTCAGCAGGCCGCGGATGCAGACAGCGCCGTCGCGCGCGAAAGCGCTCACGTCAGCGGCGCTCACACGCTCGCTCACGCGGCGCGCGAAGTCGGCGGGGGCTGGTCTCTCGATCATCGCGGTCTCATGGAAGAAGGGGCGAGCGCAGCGCGCCCGCCCCTTCGTCACAAGAGCGTTCTTACTTCGCCATGGCCTTGTCGGTCACGGCATGCGTCCAGGCCGCGGCGCCCGGGTCTTTCTTGATCACCGGGTCGCTTCCGCCGGCCAGCAGCACCTTCACCGTGCGCTGGTAGGCGGCCGGGTCGAGCACGCCCATCTTCGGCGTGCCCGAGGTGGTGATCAGCTTGGCCACGTTCTCGAGCTGGCGCTTCTGCACCGCGGCAGTCGAGCCGCCCGAGGTGTCGGCGGCGAGTACGATCTTCACGGCTTCGTCCTGGTTCTTGATCGCGTATTCCCAGCCCTTGATCGAGGCTTTGACGAACTTGGCGAGCTTGGCCACGTAGGCCGCGTCTTTCAGGTCGGGCTCGCGCGCGTACAGGCCGTCTTCGAGCGTGGCCACGCCCTGGTCTTCATACGGGAAGGTCACGAGGTCGGTGGCCTTCACGCCGGCGTCGATCACCTGCCAGTACTCGTTGTAGATCATGGTCGAGATGCAGGCGGCCTGGTTCTGCAGCAGCGGGTCGACGTTGAAGCCCTGCTTGAGCACCTTCACGTCGGGCGTGGCGCCGCCGGTCTTCAGGCCCAGCGTGCCCATCCAGCTGAGGAACGGGTACTCGTTGCCACCGAACCAGACACCGAGCGTCTTGCCCTTGAAGTCTTTCGAGGTGGTGACGCCGCTGGCCTTCTTGCAGGTGAGCATCATCCCCGAGCGGTTGAAGATCTGTGCCACGTTGACCATGGGCACGCCGGCTTCGCGCGCGGCCAGGGCGCTGGGCATCCAGTCGACCGTGAGGTCGGCGCCCTTGGCGGCGAGCACCTGGGCCGGCGCGATGTCGGGGCCGCCGGGTTTGATGGTCACGTCGAGGTCGGCTTCCTTGTAGAAGCCCTTGGCGGCGGCCACGTAGTAGCCGGCGAACTGGGCTTGCGGCAGCCACTTGAGTTGCACGGTGACCTTGTCGGCGGCAGAAGCCGCGCCGGCAAAGCCCGCCAGCATCAGCGAGAGCAGAAGAGTTGTTTTGCGCATCAGTGAACTCCGGAGGTAGTGCCTTGCGGCGGGGTGGGCGTGAGAGAGCAATACAGCATTGGACATCATCCGCCGCTGCGAATCGAGGGGTGCCAGAAGGTCACGCGGCGCTCGACCCAGCCGAGCAGGCCGTAGAGCAAGGAGCCTGCCAGCGCGGCGACGAGGATCGCCGCCCACACCAGGCCCATGTTGAGCCGCGCCGCTTCGGTCGAGATGCGGAAACCCAGGCCGGCGACCGGCGAGCCGAAGAACTCGGCGACGATCGCGCCGATCATCGCCAGCGTCGAGTTGATCTTCAGCGCGTTGAAGACGAAGGGCAGCGCAACCGGGATGCGCAGCGCGAACAGCGTGCGCCAGTAGCTCGCGCCGTAAGAGCGCATCAGGTCACGTTCCATGTGGCCCGATTCGTTCAGCCCGGCGAGCGTGTTGACGAGCATCGGGAAGAAGGTCATCACTACGACCACGGCGGCCTTGGAATGCCAGTCGAAGCCGAACCACATCACCATGATGGGCGCGATGCCGACCAGCGGCACCGTGCTGGCGAGCGCCGCCACCGGCAGCAGGCCACGCTGCAGGAACGGGCTGCGGTCGATCAACACGCCGGTGATGAAACCGAGCGAGCAGCCGGCCACGAGGCCGATCAGGGCCGAGTGCATCACGGTCTGCATGAAGTCGCCGACCAGCACGCCGAAGCTCGCGAACAGCGCGTGGCCGATCAGCGTGGGCGCGGGCAGCAGCACCTGCGGCACCTCGAAAGCCTGTGTCAGCACCTGCCAGAACACCAGCACCCAGACGCCGAACAACAAGGGCGTGCCGAAGCGGCCGAGCCAGCCGCGTTCGTCACGTGCCGCGAGCCAGCGCACGCTGGCGACCGCCGCCACGAGCATCAGCAACAAGACGGTCGCCAGCACGCCCGCGCTCACCGCCTGCCCCCCGGCGTGAGCCCGCGTTCGGCCAGCGCGACCAGGCCGGTGAGGAACAGGCCGAGCAAGGCCGACATGACCAGCGCCGACCAGATCTGCACCGTGTTGCCGTAGTACGAACCGGTGAGCAGCCGCGCGCCCAGGCCGGCCTGCGCGCCGGTCGGCAGCTCGCCCACGATGGCGCCGACCAGGCCGGCGGCGATGGCCACGCGCAGCGACGGGAAGAGATAGGGCAACGACGCCGGCACGCGCAGCTTCCAGAACGTGTGGCTCTTCGACGCGGCATAGGTGTGCAGCAGCTCGAGTTCGAGGATGCCCGGCGAACGCAAGCCTTTCACCATGGCGACCGCGACCGGAAAGAAACACAGGTACATCGAGATGATGGCTTTCGGGAACGTGCCCGTCATCCCCATGCTGCCGAGGATCACGATCACGATCGGCGCGATCGCGAGCACCGGAATGGTCTGCGACGCGATCACCCACGGGAACAGGCTGCGCTCCAGAGTGCGCGAATGAACGATCGCCACCGCGAGCACGGCGCCGAGCGCGGTGCCCATCACGAAGCCGAGCAGCGTGGCCGAGCTGGTGACGGCGGCGTGGTACAGCAGGTTGCGCGGCGAATCGAGCGGCCAGCCGAACACCGAGTCGAACAGGTCGAGCGCGATCTGGTGTGGCGCGGGCAACACCGGGCGGTCCATCGAGAGCGTGAGCCGAGCCAGGTCGATGAAGGTCCAGCCGGGCCGGTCCGACAGCACCCGTTCGATCACCTGCGGCGCGTTGAGCCAAACGGCAGCGCCGTACCAGACGATCAACACGACCGCGAGCACCGTGATCACCGGGCCGATGCGGAACCACGCAGCCGAGAGCGCACTGCGCTCGCTGCGCCCGCCACTCATCGCGAGCGCTGCGCTCACGCGTGCCCTTCCTGCAGCGCCACGCGCACACGGTGCGCGATGGCTGCGAACTCCGGCGTGTCGCGCACATCGAGCGTGCGGTCGGCCGGCAGGCCCGACTCGATCACGTCGACGATGCGCCCCGGCCGCGGCGACATCACGACGATGCGCGACGACAGGAACACCGCTTCGGGGATCGAGTGCGTGACGAACACGACGGTGCGCTTCTCGCGCTCCCACAAACGCAGCAACTGCTCGTTGAGCCGGTCGCGCGTGATCTCGTCGAGCGCGCCGAAGGGTTCGTCCATCATCAAGAGCTTGGGCTCGAAGCCGAGCGCACGCGCGATCGACACCCGCTGCTGCATGCCGCCCGAGAGTTGCCACGGGTACTTGCCTTCGAAGCCGGCGAGGCCCACCCGTTCGAGCTGCTCCATCGCGATGGCGCGGCTCTTCTCGGGCGGCACGCCGTGGATCTCGAGCGGCAGCCGCACGTTGGCGAGCACCGTGCGCCACGGGAACAGCGCAGGCGCCTGGAACACATAACCGTAAGAACGAGCGAGGCGCGCGTCGCGCGAGCTCAGGCCGTTGACGCGCACCGTGCCCGAACTCACCTGTTCCAGGTCGGCGATGACACGCAGCAGCGTCGTCTTGCCACAACCCGAAGGGCCGATCAGCGAGATGAACTCGCCTTCACGGATGTCGAGGCTCACTCGGTCGAGCGCGGTGACGGTGTTTTCTGCGGAAGGGTAGACGACCGAAACGTTCTGGACTTCGACGGTGGCGGGGGGTGTGGCAGACAAAGGCGGGCTCGTCTCAAGAATGGTTCGGCGGACGGTTCAGGCCGCGCGCGCGGGGTTGTTCGGGTGGGTCGTCCAGTTGGCGTACTCGCCGGGCACCACGCGGCCGGTGCGCGCGTCGGTCTCGCCGGGTTGCAGCGCGTGCATGGTGATGCATTCGGGCACGGGGCACACGGAAACGCACAGGTTGCAGCCGACGCATTCGTCGTCCATCACCTCGAAGTGGCGCTTGCCCTCTTTCGTGGCGGTGATGGCCTGGTGCGAAGTGTCTTCGCAGACCACGTGACAGCGGCCGCACTGGATGCAGGCGTCCTGGTTGATGCGCGCCTTCTCGATGTGGTTCAGGTTCAGCTGGTTCCAGTTGACGATGCTCGGCACGGCCCGGCCGCGGAAGGCTTCGATGCTCGCGAAGCCTTTTTCATCCATGTAACCCGAGAGCCCGTCGATCATGTCTTGCACGATCCTGAAACCGTAGGTCATCGCTGCGGTGCACACCTGCACGTTGCCGCAACCGAGCGCGATGTACTCGGCCGCGTCTTTCCAAGTGGTCACGCCGCCGATGCCCGAGATCGGCAGGCCCGCCATCTCGGCGGTGCGCGCGATCTCGGCCACCATGTTCTGCGCGATCGGCTTCACGGCCGGGCCGCAGTAGCCGCCGTGCGAACCGGTGCCACCGGTGTTGGGGTAGATCAGCAGCGAATCGAGGTCGACACCCATCACCGAGTTGATCGTGTTGATGAGCGACACCGCATCGGCGCCGCCCCGGTGTGCGGCGAGGGCCGGCGGCTTGATGTCGGCCACGTTCGGCGTGAGCTTCACGATCACCGGCAGGCGCGTGTATTCCTTGCACCAGCGCGTGACCATCTCGATGTATTCGGGCACCTGGCCCACGGCCGAGCCCATGCCACGCTCGCTCATGCCGTGCGGGCAGCCGAAGTTGAGCTCGATGCCGTCGCAGCCGGTGTCTTCCACGCGCGGCAGAATAGCGCGCCAGGCCTGCTCTTCGCACGGCACCATGATCGAGACGACCATCGCGCGGTCGGGCCACTGGCGTTTGACGCGGGTGATCTCTTCGAGATTGGTCTCGAGCGGCCGGTCTGTGATCAGCTCGATGTTGTTGAAGCCGATGAGGCGCCGGTCCTGCGAATACAGCGCCGCGTAGCGCGGGCCGTTCACGTTCACGACCGGCGGGCCGGCTTCACCGAGGGTCTTCCAGACCACGCCGCCCCAGCCCGCTTCGAAAGCGCGCACGACGTTGTATTCCTTGTCGGTCGGCGGCGCCGAGGCGAGCCAGAAAGGGTTGGGGCTCTTGATGCCCGCGAAGGTGGAGCTCAGGTCGGCCATGTTCAGCTTCCGTTGGATTCAGGCGGCAGGGGTGGCGATGCGCCGCATCAAGCCGCAGCGCGACGGACGCGCTTGAACTCCGCGCCACCGCGCACGGTGCCGAGCGCACGGTCGATCGAGTGGGCCGCGATCTTGCCGTGTTCGACGGCTTCGACCGTCAGGTCTTGCCCGCCGAATGTGCAGTCGCCGCCGGCCCAGACCTGCGGCAAGGTGGTGCGGCCTTCGGCATCGACCACGATGCGCCCGCCGCGCAAGGCGAGCGTGGCGAGCTGCGGGTCGGCCAGCACCAGTGTCTGGCCGATGGCCTTGAGCACCGTGTCGGCTTCGATGCGCCAGTGTTTGCCGGTCGCTTCGAGCTTACCGCCCACCTCGTGCACGCTCGCGAAAGTGGCGGCCTCGACCTGGCCACCTTCGATCTCGAGCGAACGCAAGACGCTCCAGGTGCGGATCGACACGCCGTTCAACTGCGCCCATTCCTGCTCGTGTTTCGAGGCCGGCATGCGCTGCTGGTCACGCCGGTAGACGATGGTGACTTCTTCGGCGCCGAGCTTGCGCGATTGCACGGCCGCGTCGACCGCCGTCATGCCACCGCCGATCACGACCACGCGGCGGCCCACCGGCACGGCGGCGTAGTCGTTCGTCTGGCGCAGCCCGGCGATGAACTCGACCGCGTTGCCCACGCCCGACGCGAACTCGCCGGTCAGGCCCAGCGCGTTCACGCCGCCGAGGCCGAGGCCGAGGAACACGGCGTCGAACTGCCTGGTCAGGTCGGCCAACGTGACCGTGTTGCCGAGTGTCTGCCCATGGCGCATGCGGATGCCGCCGATCGAGAGCAGCCAGTCGATCTCTTGCTGCGCGAAGCCGTCGACGGTCTTGTAGGTGGCCAGGCCATATTCGTTCAGGCCACCGGGTTTGGGCTTGGCCTCGAACACCGTCACGTCGTGGCCGAGCATCGCGGCGCGGTGCGCGCACGACAGGCCGGCCGGGCCGGCGCCGACGACGGCGATGTGCTTGCCGGTGGACGGAGCACGCTGAAAGAGCGGCGCGCCGGGGTTCCTGAAGTACGCATCGGTCGCGTGCCGCTGCAGCAGGCCGATCTCGACCGGTTTGTCTTCGTTGGTGTTGCGCACGCAGGCCTGCTCGCACAACACCTCGGTGGGGCAGACACGAGCGCACATGCCGCCGAACACGTTGGCTTCGAGAATCGCCTTGGCCGCGCCGCGCAGGTTGTCTTCACCGATGCGGCGGATGAACGACGGGATGTCGATGCCGGTGGGGCAGGCGTTCACGCACGGCGCATCGAAGCAGTAATAACAACGCTCGGCTTCGATCAGCGCCTGCACCGAAGTGAGCGGAGGGTGGGCGTCGCTGAAGTTGCTGGTGTACTGGCAGGCCGAAAGGCGGCCGGCTTTCACGTCGGGTTGCGGCATCTGCGTTGCTCCGCCTCAGGCCGCGCGCGCCACGGCTTGCGGCACATGCAGGCCGGCCTGGCGCTTGAGTGCGTCGAACACCGGCGCAAAAGCAGGGCGCTTCACGTAGCGGCCGGCACCGCGCTCGGTGCGCAGGTCACCGTCGATCCAGACGATCTTGCCTTGCGAGAGCGTGACCTTCGCGAGGCCCGTCACATTGCGGCCCTCGAACACGTTGTAACCGACCTTCGATTTGCTGCCGGCCGTCGTGATCGTCTTCGTCGCGCTCGGGTCCCACACCACCAGGTCGGCGTCGCTGCCGGCCTGAATGGCACCCTTGCGCGGGTACAGGTTGAAGATCTGCGCCGCGTTGGTGGAGGTGACGCGCACGAATTCGTTCGGCGTGAGCCGCCCGGTGCCCACACCCGCATCCCACAACACGCTCATGCGGTCTTCCACGCCGGCGCAGCCGTTCGGGATCTTGCTGAAGTCGGCCTTGCCCATGGCTTTCTGCTCGCCGCAGAAAGCGCAGTGGTCGGTGGCGGTCGTGTGCAGGTGGCCGGCGGCCAGCGCGCCCCAGAGCGCGTCTTGATGGTGCTTGGCGCGGAACGGCGGGCTCATCACGTGGGCGGCGGCAACGTTCCAGTCGGGGTTGCGGTACACCGACTCGTCGATCGTCAAGTGGCCCGCGAGCGCTTCACCGTACACGCGCTGGCCGTGGCTGCGCGCGCGGATGATCGCGTTGACCGAGTCTTCGCAACTCACGTGCACGATGTAGAGCGGCGTGCCCAGCACCTCGGCGATGCGAATCGCACGCTCGGCGGCTTCGGCCTCGACGGCCGGCGGGCGCGACAGCGGGTGGCCTTCGGGCCCGGTGATGCCGGCGGCCACGAGCTTCTTCTGCAGCTGGAACACGAGCTCGCCGTTCTCGGCGTGCACGGTGGGCAAGGCGCCGAGTTCGAGCGCGCGGGTGAAGCTGTTCACCAGCACTTCGTCGTCGGCCATGATCGCGTTCTTGTAGGCCATGAAGTGCTTGAAGCTGTTCACGCCGTGCTCGCGCACCAGCGTGCCCATGTCGGCGTGCACGCTCTCGTCCCACCACGTGACCGCCACGTGAAAGCTGTAGTCGGCCGCCGCCTTCTCGGCCCAGCCGCGCCAGTTCTGGAAGGCCTGCATCAACGGCTGCTTCGGGTCGGGGATCACGAAGTCGATGATCATCGTGGTGCCGCCCGACACGCCCGCTGCGGTGCCGGTGTAGAAGTCGTCTTTCGTGACCGTGCCCATGAAGGGCAGCTCCATGTGCGTGTGCGGGTCGATGCCGCCGGGCATGACCAGCGCACCGCCGGCGTCGACCACCGTGCAGCCCGCGGGCACCTGCAGGTCGGGGCCGACGGCGCGGACCACGCCGCCTTCGGTCAGCACATCGGCGCGCACGCTCGACTCGGCGTTGATGACGGTGCCGCCGCGGATCAGGATGCTGCTCATGGGGGTGCTCCAGGTTCGGTGGGTTGGCGTGCTCAGGCGAGGGCGACGGTTTCAGAACTTTGCCCGACCACCGGCAACTCGTTCGCCTTGGCCAGCATGGCGCGGAACAGCACGTTGCCGCCGGCCGAGATCCATTCGGGCTTGGCGTCTTCGATCTCGTTGTGGCTGATGCCGCCGATGCAGGGCACGAAGATCATCGCGGTGGGCGTGACCTTGCTCATGTAGCAGGCGTCGTGGCCCGCGCCCGAGACGATCTCGCGCGTGCTGTAGCCGAGCGCCTTCGCGCCTTCGCGCACCATGGCCACGCAGCTTTCGTCGAAGTGCACGCAGTCGTACTGGAAGATCTGCTTCAGGTCGTGTTCGAGGCGGCTTTCGGCCGCGATCTTCGCCACGCCTTCTTTCAGCTCGGCGTCCATCTTCAGCAGCTCGGCGTTGTCGGGGCAGCGGAAGTCGACGGTAAGAAACACCTTGCCCGGGATCACGTTGCGCGAGTTCGGGTAGCTGTTGATCATGCCGACGGTCGACACCGCCAGCGGCGCGTGGTTCAGCCCGATCTGGTTGACGAGTTGAATCACCCTGGCAGCGCCGAGCAGCGCGTCGCGCCGCACCGGCATCGGCGTGGGGCCAGCGTGCGATTCCTGGCCGGTGAGCGTGAGCTCGTACCAGCGCTGTCCCTGCGCGTCGGTGACGACGCCGATGGTCTGGCCTTCGTGTTCGAGGATCGGGCCTTGTTCGATGTGGGTCTCGAAGAACGCGTGCACCGGCCGGTTGCCCATGGGCTGGTCGCCGAGGTAGCCGATGCGCTTGAGTTCTTCGCCGATCGTCTTGCCCTGCTGGTCGGTGCGCGAGTGCCCGTAGTCGAGCGAGAACACGCCGGCGTAGACGCCCGAGCCCACCATGGCCGGGGCGAAGCGCGAGCCTTCTTCGTTCGTCCAGACCGAGGCTTCGACCGGTCGCTCGGTTTCGATGCCGTGGTCGTTCAGCGTGCGGATCACTTCGAGCCCGGCGAGCACGCCGTACACGCCGTCGAAGCGCCCGCCGGTGGGTTGGCTGTCGAGGTGGCTGCCGGTGCCCACCGGCGCCAGGCTGTTGTTGCGGCCAGGGCGGCGCGCGAAGATGTTGCCCATCTGGTCGACCTTGACGGTGCAGCCGGCCTCTTTGCACCACTGCACGAACAGGTCGCGGCCCTGCTTGTCGAGGTCGGTCAGCGTGAGCCGGCACACGCCGCCCTTGGGCGTGGCACCGATCTTCGCCATTTCCATCAGGCTCGCCCAGAGGCGGTCGCCGTTGATCTTGATTTCAGCCATGGCCAGCTCCTGCTAGGGTTCGACGAAGGGCAGGTTATGCACCCAACCGAGGCACACGTCTACTGCCGCGGCGAGCATGCAACCGCCGTGCCAGTTTGACCATATGGACAAACACCGATCCGGCTGGGAGACTCGGCCCATCGATGCACGCCCCACGGGAGAGCCGGTGACGAAGAAAAAGGCGGCGGCTGCCGCGCCGGTGGCCAACAAGCGCGAAGCGGTGCTCGCCGCCGCGCTGGGCCTGTTTTCGCGCTTCGGCCTGCACGGCACCAGCGTCGACCAGGTGGCGGCGCGCGCGGGTGTGTCGAAGAGCAACCTGCTCTACTACTTTGCCAACAAGGAAGAGCTGTACGTCTGCGTGCTGCGCGAGCTGCTCGAGGTGTGGCTCGCCCCGCTGCGCGAATTCAGCGCCGAGCAAGACCCGCAGCAGGCCATTGCCGACTACATCCGCCGCAAGCTCGTGGTCTCGCGCGACAGCCCCGAAGCGTCGCGCCTGTTCTGCCTCGAGATGGTGCAAGGCGCGCCCCTGCTGCGCGACGAGCTCGACCGCGAACTGCGCGAGATCGTGCAACGCAAGTCGGCCGTGATCCGCGGCTGGGTCGAAGCCGGGCGGCTGGCGCCGGTCGACCCCGAACACCTGATCTTCATGATCTGGGCCACCACCCAGCACTACGCCGACTTTGCGGTGCAGGTGCAGGCGCTCACCGGCGAGACGCTCGCGAACCCCGCCTTCTTCGAGAAGACGGTGGCGAACGTGCAGGCGCTGGTGTTGAACGGCGCCGGGCCGAGGCCCGCCGAAAGGAACGCACGAACATGAACGACACCGACAACCCGCACATGAACACCCCGCACTTCCGCCCCGTGGCGCTCGAACACGCGAGCCGCCTGATCAACCACGGCCCCACCGTGCTGGTGACCAGCGCGGCCGGCGGCCGGCGCAACGTGATGGCCGCAGCGTGGTCGATGCCGGTCGAGTTCACCCCGCCACGCATCGCCGTGGTGATCGACAAGCACACCTTCACGCGCGAACTGGTGATGGCCAGCGGTGCGTTCGGGTTGTGCCTGCCGGGCGTGGGGCTGGTGGACCTGACCTACGCGGTGGGTGGCGAGAGTGGCCGCGATGTCGACAAGTTGGCGAAGCACCGCATCGCCACCATCGACGGGCCGGTGCTCGGCATGCCGCTCATCGAAGCGGGTTGCGCGGCCTGGCTCGAATGCCGGCTGATCCGCGAAGCCCACGCCGAAGAGGCTTACGACACCTGCTTTGCCGAGGTGGTGGCTGCCGCGGCGGACGAGCGCATCTTTGCGAATGGGCATTGGGTGTTCAGCGATGAGAACAGTGCCTTGCAGACCATTCATCACTTGGGTGCCGGGCACTTTGTGCGGGCGGGGGGTGTGGTGCGGGCGAGGGGGTCGTAGGGGGGCGGCGGGGGTTAGCCGGGCGACTGGCGCCGCTCGACCCGGAACTGGCGCTCAAGGCGGGCTGAGCCACGCAGGAGCGCACCTCCGCCCACCACCGAATCAGCGATGAGCGCTTCCCTTGGCAGAACGCATCAATCCGGCACCAACGAAACCCTGAAACTCGAGTCGTATCGCATCGCTCAGCTCTCGCATGGCGCGGCTCTTGGGCCGCCCTCGCAAACTGGCGATCTGCCGGACGACTTCGAGGCCGCGGATCCGCACCGCTTTGATGCCTCGACTCTCGAGCTTTCCCAGCAGAACAGAGTGTGGAACAACCGCGTAGCCATGACCCGACGCGACCAAGGCTCGGATCGCGGGAGAGCTCTCGACGAAGATGTTCACGTTGAGCCTCTCGGAAAGATCCGGCGCGGCGCCCCGAATGAAGTCCAGGGTCACCGAAGGCATCATCAGTTTCAGACCGGCGAGAGCGCTGAGCGGGATGGAGGGCCGGTCGACCAGTGGGTCGCCTTCCTTGCCGACCAGGCTCATGTGCTCGTTCGCCAGTGGTTCGAGATCGATGTAGTCACTCGTTCTCGGCCCCGTCACGATGGCAAGGTCGACCGCTCCTGTCTGCATGCGGTTCACGGCATCGTTCCACAGGCCTTCGCTGAGCTCCAGACGAACCTTCGGGAACATCCCGAAAAAGCGATCGACCAGCGGTTCGAAAAGCACTTGGCCGATGCTCGAAGGCGCCATCAGGCGGACCGTGCCCATCAGCTCCTTGTTGTGCGCGAGCACTTCCGTGCGAGCGTCATCGATTTGCGACAGGATGAACTGCGCCCGATCGAACAGAACCCGCCCGGAGTCGCTCAGCGTCACGCCGCGTGACCCGCGGTCCAGCAGGTCGCCGCCAAGTTCGTCTTCCAGATCCTTCATGTGCCGACTGAGCGCCGACTGCGCGACGTGGAGTGCATCCGCGGCGACGCTGAAGCTGCCCGACTGCGCGATGCGCACGAAGTAACTGAGCTGGCGGAGATTCATCGTTGCATCTCAAAAAAGCATTGATAGGTCGACAAATTGATATTTGCAATATACATCGCCAGTTTCCAGAATGAACCCATAACGAGCATCCGAAACCATTCGGGAGACAAGAGCATGACCAGTTCGTCATCTACCACCACGCCCGTCGTCATCATCGGCGGCGGCCCCGTTGGCCTCGCCATGGGGTTGCTGCTGCATCGCCACGAGATCCACTGCGTGGTGGTCGAGAAGACCTCTGGAACGACGGACAACCCGAAATCCCGCGGGTGCTGGATCCGCACCATGGAGTTGTTCCGGCAGTGGGGCATCGAGGACAAGGTTCGCGCCCGGGGGTTGCCGGATTCGTCGGACGTCTTCGTGTTCGTGGAGAACATGTCCGGACATGAGTTCGGTCGCACGCGTCCCGAGCCCCGGATCGATCAATCACCCGCCTGGAAGTGTTTGGTGGCCCAGGATGCGGTCGAGGAGGTCCTGCTCGACGCGTTGCGCGACTCGCCTTACACGACCGTTCACTACTCGACCGAGTGCATCAACGTCGAGCAGGATGCCGACGGCGTGACCGCTCGGGTTCGCGCGGTCGAAACCGGCGAGGTCACGACCATTCGCGCCCAGTACGCGATCGCATGCGATGGCGCCGGCAGCCCGACGCGCCGCCAGCTCGACATTCAGATGAAGGGGCCCGCCAACCTCGCCGTCATGGCAAACGACTACTGGCGTGCCGATCTGTCGCGCATCCCGATGACGCGAGACGCCGCGGGCATTCGCGTGATCCCGAAGAATCCGGATGCGCCTTCCTCGATGATCCTCAACACGAACGGCCGGGACCGGTGGCTGATGGTCAGCCAGATCGGCGCCCAGGAGGATGAGCGGCCGCATCCCTGGACCGACGAGGAGGTCATTCAGATCGCACGCGACCAGACCGGCATTGCGGACCTGGACGTGCAGATCATCAATCGCTCGATCTGGCGCGTCAGCAGGCAGGTGGCCGAGACCTTCCGGCGCGGGCGCGTCTTCCTCGCGGGCGACTCTGCGCACCGGTTCCCCCCGACCGGTGGGTTCGGTTTGAACTCGGGAGTCCAGGACGCCCACAGCCTGGCCTGGAAGCTCGCGTTCGTCTTGCGTGGTCAGGCCTCCGAGAGGTTGCTCGACAGCTACGACCCCGAGCGCCGCCCCGTCGCCGAGGCCAATGCTGACTTCAGCGTGGGCAATCGCTTCCGGCTGGAGCACATGCAGGAGGCGTGCATGTCGGGGAACGAGGAGCGAATCCACTTCTGGACCAACGACATGGACAACCACATGCACAGCATCGGCCAGTCGCTGGGCTTCAGCTATGTGTCGGACGCCGTGATCCAGGACGGCACCGTCAAACAGCCGCTCAACTCCAGGTTCTACGAGCCTTCCGACCGACCCGGCGGGCGCTTCCCGCATGTGTGGCTTGATACGGCGCGCAAGCGCTCCACGCTCGATTGGTTCGAACGGGAACTCGTGCTCGTCACGGGAGCGCTCGGCGACGCGTGGCAAGAGGCTGCAGAGGCCGTTCGATCCCGGTTCGAGGTGCCGCTCGCCACGAGAGTGTTGCCGTCCGCGCCGACCGATGCGGGCATTCATATCGGCTTGCGCGGCGCCGTTCTGGTGCGGCCGGACGGCCACGTCGCGTGGCGCATGCCCTATCTGCCCGACGAGCCCGTCGCGGCGCTCTCCGAGGCGGTGAAGGCGATCCTGAAATGATGCGCGTCGGAGGTGTCGCGCACGTCACACTGGTGTGCACCCCGGCGCAGCTGGGCGGCCTGAAAGACTTCTACGAACGCGTCATCGGCCTGGCGCCGGGCGCGAGGCCTTCTTTCGATTTTCCGGGCACCTGGCTCTATGCGGGCGAGGAGCCGATCGTCCACCTGGCCGCCGTGCTTCACGATGCCTCGATCGCTCCGGTTGAATCTTCGCGTTCCGCATTGCCGGGCGGCACCCGGGCGACGGGGTCGATCGACCACATCGCCCTGCGCGCACACGGCACGGTCGACGAAAGCCGCGACCATCTGAAGTGCTGCGGCATCCCGTTTACAGAAGCACCGGTGCCCGACTTTCCGCTCTACCAGCTCTTTCTCAACGATCCCCTCGGCGTGAAGATCGAACTCAACTTCGAGCTTGCGCCATGAGCGGGTCCATTGACTCGACCGAGAGGTTGGCGAGCGTCGAAGCCAACGGCCTGTCGATCGGCTATTCGACCCGAGGCTCGGGGCCGCCGTTGATATTGGTGCACGGCGGGGAAGCCGATCATTCGATGTTCGCCGCGCTCGGCGCGCACTTGGCGCCGCACTTCACCGTCATAGCGTACGACCAGAGGGATTCGGGCGCGACGCGAGACCTGGCGCCATCGCCCCGCGACTACGGCCTCGCGGACATGGGTGACGACGCCGCAGCGTTCATTTCGGCATTGGGCCATGAACGCGCGCACGTCTTCGGCACCTCGCTCGGCGGCCACATCGCGCAAGTGCTTGCGGCACGACATCCCGATCGCATCGATCGCTTGGTGCTGGGCAGCACCTGGAGGGCAGGCCTGGGCTTGATGGCGGTGAATCCTCCGGTCGCCGAGCAGATGTCCGTGTGGCGCGCCGATACCGGCCGCTACGCGCCTGACATCGCGTCGAAGTTTTTTTCCGAGGACTATCTGCGCGCGCATCCAGAGCGCATCGACATGTTTCGTGCAAGTCGCCGCACGGCCGAGCAGAACGCCCGACGTGCGCGGCTGTTGGGCGCTCCTTATGCCATCGGAGCTGGCGAGATCAGAGCGCCCACGCTGTTGTTGATGGGCGAGAACGACGGCTTGATACCGAACGCCGGGACGCGGGCGGTCGCCGGATTCCTGCGCGAGCCCTTGGTGCAGGTCATGGCGAGTGTCGGGCACATCGCGTCGATCGAAGCGCCGGCCGAATTGGCCCGACGGATTGCTGCCTTTCTCACGTCGTAGACCATGCAACCTACCTCCCGCACCTGGCGCGTCGACGCGCATCGATTCCGAAGCGGTGAGGTGCATCGGAACATGCGGCTCGCGTACACCACGCTGGGCGATCCGGGCGCTGACGCTGTGCTCGTCCTGCATGGCACGGGCGGCAGCGGATCGGCCATGCTTTCCGCGCAATTCGGCGACCCCCTGTTCGGCGAGGGCGGCCCGCTCGATGCGCGCCAGCACTTCATCGTGCTTCCCGATGCGTTGGGCCACGGCAAGAGCTCGAAGCCGTCGGATGGCTTGCGAACCGCGTTTCCGCGCTACATGTACTCAGACCTCGTGGACTTGCAACACCGTCTGATGACGGAGGCCCTTGGGCTCGCTCGTTGCAAACTCATCCTGGGCGTGTCGATGGGCGGAATGCACGCATGGGAGTGGGGCGTGCGATTTCCGGATTTCATGCAACACCTCGTGCCGCTCGCCTCGCTTCCGGCGCCCATCGCTGGCCGCAACTGGATGCTGCGACGCCTGTTGATCGACAGCGTGCGGGAAGATCCGCAGTGGCATGGCGGCCACTATGCGCAGCAACCGCCAGGCCTGAGACGCGCCCTCGCCTGGTTCAACACCGCGTCGAACGGCGGGACTCTGGCGCTGCAGCGCCTCGCGCCTACGCGCCAGGCGGCAGATCGGTGGATCGAGGAACGGCTCTCGCTGCCCATTGACGTCGACGCGAACGATCTCGTCTATCAATGGGACTCGTCTCGGGACTATGACCCGTCTGGGGACTTGCATCTGATCCAGGCCAAGGTGTTGGCGATCCTCTCCGGGGACGACGAACGCTGTCCTGAAGCACCACTTCGACAGTTGATGGCAAAGGTTCGCAACGGCCGCATGCGGGTCATTCCCGAGGGTGACTGCACCTGCGGACACGCGACCGTCGGCAACGCCAGCCTCTGGATAGAAGCGCTGAACAAATGGCTCGCCGTTGGCGTGCCAGCGTGACCTGCTGTTCTGAATCACCACCAACAAAACCTGAAGGAGACCCCATGTCAATCCACCGCCGCCACATCGTCGTGCTCGCAGTCGCCGCCCTGATGCCCACGCTGACCCTCGCCCAAACAGCGCTTCCCGATGTCATGAGGGTCATCGTCCCCTTTCCTCCGGGCAACGCACTGGATGCGTCGGCCCGCTGGTTCGGGGAGGCGTACCGCAAGGCGACCGGGCGTACCGTCATCGTCGAAAACAAGCCGGGGGCGGCCACCACCATCGCCGCCTCGGAGGTGTCCCGCTCCAGAGCGGACGGCTCGGTCGTGTTCTGGACGACGGGCAGCCACACCACGACAGCCGTCCTGCAGAAGAAGGTGCCGTACGACCCGGTCGATGGCTTCACGCCCGTGACGATGGCCGCCGACGGCATCGGGTTCATGATGGTGACGAGGGCGAATGCTCCGTTCAACAACATTCAGGACGTGCTGAACGCCGCGAAGAAGGACCCGGGGAAAGTCTCCTACGCGTCCACAGGCAATGGAGGGCCGCCTCATGTCATCGCCACCCAACTCGCCAAGTCCACGGGTGCTGACCTGCTCCACGTTCCTTACCGCGCCGACTTTCTTACCGACCTGATAAGCGGCGTGACCGACGTCATGTTCATGGGCCCGTCGCTCGCGATGCCCTTCATCGAGTCAGGGAAGCTCAAAGGTCTGGCCATGAGCGGGGACAGGCGGTTTCCTGCGCTGCCGAACGTGCCGACGCTCGCCGAGTCTGGCCTGAAAGATGTGCACCTCCCTTCGTACCTTGCCATCTACGCACCGCCGAACATGCCGGCACCCGTGCTCGCGGCATTGCACGAAGGCATCGTCAAGGCATTGAAAGATCCGGTCCTCGTCGCCCAGTTCAAGTCCGTCGGCAACGAGGTCAAGGTCATGTCGCCCGCAGAGTTCAAGGCCTATCTGCAACTGGAAATGCAGACGCTCAAACGCACTCTTCCGCCTTTGGGAATTCAGATGGACATCTGAGAAAGCTGCGATGTCAATGGATTGGGGCAGTGGATGGCCCATTCCCCGAGCGTGATCGGCTGAGTGACCGGCCGCCGTGCGCCACCCCTTGCACAACAGCTGATTTCACAACTTTTCATCCCCCGTGCAGGACGCCCCACGCCCCCAACGGAACACTGCCCGCATCCCATTTGCGAGGCAGTTCATGCACCCCATCGACAACCCCGGCGCCTTCATCGTGGCCATCCTCATCTTCCAGGCGATCCCGGGCCCCGGCACCCTGGCGATCCTGCGCGCCACCGGCCAATACGGCATCAAGGCCGGCTTCGCGTCGGTCTCGGGCACGCTGCTCGGTGGCCTGCTGTGCATGCTGGCGGCGGCCAGTGGGCTCGAGGCGGTGTTTCGTGGGCGGCCCGAGGCGCTGCACCTGTTGCAGACTGCCGGTTCGATGTACCTGGGCTGGATGGGCTGGCGGCTGATGAAAAGCCGCACGCCGGCCGCGGGCGCGGCTGATGCCGGCGCGCCGGGTTGCGGCCGGCACCTGCGGCAAGCGCTGGCGGTGAGCCTGACGAACCCGAAAGTGATCTTGTTCTACTTCGCGCTGCTGCCCTTGTTCTTTCGCGCGCCGGTCACGGCCGAGTCGTTCGGCACCATGGTGGCCTGTGTGTCGGGCATCAGCCTGGTGTGGCAAGGCGGCCTGGTGCTCGCGGGCCACGCGGCGGCGCGGCGCCTCGGCCGCTTGCCTTCGGCGCGCCTGGTGGCGCAGCGCGTGGCGGGCGTGGTGTTGATCGGGTTCGCGGCGAAGCTGCTGTTCTTCTGACCGTCTAGCTCGCCGGGTCGTCTTCGAACAGCAGGCGATCTGCGGCGGCGTCGGGCAACTGCTCGCCGCGCTGCAGGGCGGCCTGAAGGGCAGCCTCGCCGAGCTGCTCGGCGGCCACGCGCTGCGCCTCGCGCCAAGGTGAGTGCTCGTCGGCCGGCAGGCTGGCCCCGTGGCGCGCCAGGCTGGCACGGTGGTGGCCGAGCAACATGGCTGCCACCTGTGCACGGCCTTGCCGCGCTGCCAGCAGCGCGAGCACCTGAAAGACGTCGAGCACGCCGAAACGGCGGCTCCATTGCAGCGCCTCGGTGGCGAAAGCCTGCGCCTCGCCCAGACGGCCCAGGCCGATCAACGCGTTGAGTCGCTGCAACCGATTGTGCGCGCCGATGGCACTGGGCAGCTCGGGGTCGGCGATCGTGTCGAGCCGCTCCAGCGCTTGTGCAAAGCGCCCCATGCCGACGAGCGTGGCCACCAGGTTGCTCTGTGCGTTCTCTGCCACCTGGTGCAGCCCGGCGCGCAGCGCCAGGTCGGCTTCGTCTTCCTGGTGCGGCCAGGCGGCTTCGAAGTCGCCACGGCGCCGGTATTCGAGCGCGAGGCTGCCGCTGAAGACCACGCGGTGGCGCGGCGGCCACTCGGGGTGAGCTTCGAGCAAAGCCTGCGCTTCCTGGCGCGCGGCGTCGAACGCCTGCTCTTCTAGCAGGCGCGAACGCAGCAGCGGGATGAGGCTCCAGAACAGGCCGCTCGCATCGCCGCGCTCGCGCTCGATGCTGCAGGCGTTGCGCGCCGCTTCGACCGTGCGCGGCCCGCGCACGAAAGACTGAAAGCGTGCCAGCTCGCGCCACCAGGCCGCGCGCAGCGGCGCCGAAACCGCGGGGCCGATCAGCGGCTCGCAGGCTTCGACCCAGCCGGCGGCCTCTCCGAGCCACTCGGTCCAGGTGGCCACACTGCCCGCCGCCAGGGTGAGCTCGATCGCGGCGGCCGGGTCGTGCGCACGCGCCCAGGCCAGCGCCTCGGGCACGTTGCCGAGCTCGCGCACGGCGACGAGGTCGACACCGCCGGCGGTGGCTTTCGCCATCGTGGCGGTCAGCGCACGAACGGCGCGTGCCTGCACTTCGTCGCGCTCGCCGCTGGCGTCGAGTTGCGCCAGCGCGTAGGCGCGCATCGTCTCGAGCAGCCGGTAGCGCGGCGGGTCTTCGTGCAGGCTCGCCACGAGCGAGCGGTCGACGAGCTCGGCGAGCGTGTCGATCAGCGACCAGCGGTCGTCGCCCTCGTCGCCGGTGACTGCCACGGCCAGTTCGAGCGAGAAGCCGCTCGCGAACACCCCCAGGCGCCGAAACGAACGCTGTTCAGCGGGCCCGAGCAGCTCGTGGCTCCATTGCATCGCGGCCTGCAGGCTCTTGTGCCGTGCCGGCGCGTCGCGGCGGCCGCGCCTCAGCACCACCAGGCGCTGGTCGAGCGCCGCCAGCACACCGGGCAGCCCCAACAGCGGCACCATCGGCGCGGCCATCTCGAGCGCGAGCGGCAGGCCGTCGAGGCGTGCGCACAAAGTTCGCAGCAAGGGCAGGGCATCGCGCTCGACCCGAAAGCGTGGGTCGGCGGCGCGCATGCGATCGAGCAGCAGCTGCACTGGCGCGGCGCCGAGTGCTTCGTCGTCGCTCAGCCCGTCGGCCGGTGGCAAGAGCGGCTCGAGCGCCTGCACCTGCTCGGCGGCGACACGCAGCGGCAGCTGGCTCGTGACCAGCAGCGCGAGCGTGGGCGCGGCATCGCGCAGCGTGGCCACGAGCTCGGCCACGGCGTCGACCACGTGCTCGGCGTTGTCGAGCACCAGCAGAAAGTCACCACCATCGAGCGCGCCGGCCAGCGCTGCGCGCAAGTCGTCGGCCGAGCCGTGCGAAGCGATGTGCAGCGCGCGGCATAACGCACCTGTGAGCTGTGTGCCATCGGCCAGCGCCGCGAGCTCGACCCACGCATGGCGCCCGGGCGCGCGCCGCGCCATCACCGCGCGGGCCAGCACGGTCTTGCCGACACCGCCGGGCCCGACCAGCGTGACGCAGGCGCCGGGCTGCAGCGCGGCTTCGAGCCGCGCCCGGTCGGCCTCGCGGCCGAAGAGCAGCGGGCCGCTCGGCGGCGCCAGCGCGGGAGCGGCAGCCGGTGTGGGTGGCGCGGCATGCTCGGCCTGCGCGGCAGTCGCGGCAGGCGCCGCACCTCGCCGCACCGCTGCGGTGAAGCGGTAGCCGCTGCCGGGCACGGTCGCGATCAGCTCGTTGCCGATGGTCTTGCGCAGCGCCGCGATCTGCGCCGCGATGTTGTTCTCTTCCACCACCCGCCCCGCCCAGACCGAATCCAGCAGATCGCTCTTGGTGACGAGGCTGCCCGCGCGTTCTGCGAGCGCCAGCAGCAGGTCGAAGGCCCGCGCGCGCAAGACCACCGGCTCGCTGTCGCGCAACAGCCGGCGCTGCAGGGGCTGAAGCTCGAACCGGTCGAAGAACAAGGGCGAGTCGGACATGGGTGGCGAAAGGGGCCTCGGCAGGGCTTGCCACGAGACTATCAGGCGCGCCCGTGAAGCTGCTGCTTTCGATTCCTGCCGCGGTGCTGCTCGCATCGCCGTGCTGGGCTCAGCCAGTCACGAACCTGGACGGTGCTTCTTCCAGGTCGAGAAACCCTGACGCAGCACTTGCCTGTTGGCTTACTTCGCCGCAGCCGGGAAGGCCGGCAGCTTGCCGATGTCGCGCGGGTCGTGCTGGATGATGACCGTCGCCTTCAGGTTCTTCTGGATCTGCTTCATGCGTTGGATGGAAGCGAGCGTCTGCGCGCGGTCGAAGTTGAAGCCCGGCACACCTTCGTTTTCGTAGTTCTCGTGGAAGTGGACGGCGTCACCGCTCAGGATCACGGGCCCCATCTCTTTGAGACGAACGAGCAGAACGCTGTGCCCGGGTGTGTGGCCTGGGGCGCGCAACATCATGACGCTGCCGTCTTCGAACACGTCCTTGTCGACACTCAGCGGCTCGACCTTGCGCTTCTCGGCGATCCACTCGGTGAGCCCCTTCACGTTCGCACCGCCCATCGGCGGATTGGCGTTGAGACCATCCCAATCGCCCTTGCCAATGAGCAAGGTCGCATTCTTGAACGGCCCCAACTGGCCGGTGTGGTCAGCGTGAAAATGGCTGACGCCGACGTACTTCACGTCTTCCGGATTGACGTTGATCTGCTTCAGAAGATCGGCCAGGGGTTTGTTGGTCGCACTGGGAACGGAGCCTGGCAGGTAGCCCGTGTCCCACACCATGACTTGCGAACCGTGCCGGATGACGTAGCAGCTGAACGTGAAAGGCTTCGTCGTCTCGCTGTAGGCGTAGGTGTCACTGAATCGCCGCGGGTCGTTCGTTCCGCTTCCGCACTCTAGCCGTGTCAGCGTGAGCTCCTGGGCCGCCACCGAAGCCGAGAAAAACGCGCTCACCCCGAGCGCCCACCAGAAGCGTGACTTCATCTTGTCTCCTTGCACATGTCGTGTTGGCGACGATACCGCCTTTCAGAACGCCCTGCGCTGCAGCGGGATGACATTGTCCGAGGGTGCGTCTGGTTGCCTGCATTCGCGACCGCAAATCATGCTGCAATAGAAGCCTCAACAGCGGACGGAGAAGCCCATGGCCGAAACCACCATCCTCGAGCGAGATCTTTCCAAGTCGCTGAAAGCGAAGTACGTCGACTTGCCGAAGATGCCGGTCAGCGTGGGCCTGACGATGGACGCCGCGCTCGAGAAGCTGGCCAAGAGCGGCAAAGAGAGTTTTCGGCTGCAGCAGCTGGCCGACGCCGCCAACGGCGCCATCGACAAGTGGGTCGGCGCCTTCCAGTCGTCGATCGACTCGGTGGAGCGCAAGTTGCCGGCGCTTGGGCCCAAAGAGGCGAAAGAAAAGATCGCCGAGCTGAGCGACGTGCTCGTCAAGTACAGCAAGCAGCTCGAGCCCACGGTCGACAAGGCGATCGAAGCCGAATGGAAGGCGATCTGCGCCAGGAACAAGGCCCTCACCGTCTACAAGATCAAGAGCCGGCTGAAGATCACCGTCGCGGTGCTCACGGCCGGGGCCAACGTGCTGAGCCTGTTCGCCACGGCGGGTGCCGACGTGATGTCGGCGGTGAGCCTGGTCAACGTGGTGGCAAACCTGGCGGCGCAGTACCACCGCGAGAGCATGGAGATCTTCAAGCACTACGACCGGCTGGCCGACATGATGGTGTCGCTCGACGACACCGTGCGCAGCGACGTGATCGGTGGCTTCAAGGAAACCGTGAAGGGCCTGGCCGCCGACGCGTCGCCGGTGCTGGGCCGCTTCGTCAAGAGCACCAAGGCGGCCGAGATCGAACTCGAGTCGCTGCGCCGCAAGTTCGTGGCGGCCGAAAACGATGCCGACAACATCGTCGGCGACATCAACAAGGCCCAGGCCAAGATCGAGAAGCTGGGGCGCGACGGGATCGACGCCAAGGTCTACGCGCAGATCGAAGCGCTGCAAGGCAACATCGACAAGCTGCTGAAAGACCTGGTCGCCTCGCGCAAGCTGCTGCGCGAAGCCGAGACCGATCTCGACGAGTGGGAGGCCGCGCTGGCCGCCTGGAACCGCCAGAACCCCTTCAAGGCGGCCATCAAGAAGGGCGGCACGGGCGCGAAGAACGCGAGCCTGGTGGCCGGCATTGCCGCCACCACCCTGAAGACGATCAGCGTGTTGAAGGCGCTGCTGTAGCGGCCTGCAACACGCCTTCGCATAAAGCTTCGACCAGGTCGAGCACCTGCTCGAAGTGCTCGGCCTCGCCGTAATAGGGGTCGGGCACGCCGCCCGCCGGCACCCGCTCGCTGAATTCGGCAGCGCGCCGCAGCTTGTGGGCGTGCTGCGGCGGGCACATGCCACGCAGCCGGTGGTGGTGGCCGGCGTCCATCGCGACGACCCAGTCGACCTGCTCGAAACTGCGCGGCGTGAAGTGCCGCGCACGCTGGGCCGAGATGTCGTAGCCGCGCCGCAGCGCATGCGCCTGGCTGCGCGGGTCGGGTGGCGCGCCGGCGTGCCAGCCATCGAGCCCGGCCGAACTCACGTCGATGTGGTCGTCCAGGCCGCGCTGCCGGGCCAGGTGCCGCAACACGCCTTCGGCCGTGGGGCTGCGGCAGATGTTGCCGGTGCAGACGAAGACGATGCGCTGGGGCATGGCGGGTGCGGGCGGCTCGGGCCGTACGTCAGTTCGTCAATACGTCAGTTCGAGATAGACCAGCTCGTTGTTCGCCGCCGGCCAGGCGCGGCCCACGATGCGTTCGCCGTTGAACTCGCCCACCACCGCGCGGCCGGCGCCTTCGGTGAGCTTGAGCTTCGAGCTCGACACGCCGGCGGTGCCGGTGGGCACGCCCGGTGGCGCCTTGCCGTCGAGGCTGATCTGGTCGCGCGGCAAGCCGAAGTAACCGCGCGGCCGCTCGAAGGTGATGATGGAAGCCGCGCCCTTGTCGGCGTCGGCCAAACGGGCGGGCCGCAAGCTCACCACGTTCGACGAGCGCGAGAACGGCGAGCGGTACACGTGCGTGGTGGCGTAGCCGGCGGCCGTGATCACGAACTCGTGATGCGTTTCGGGGCTGGTGGTGAACGGGCCCCAGCGGCCGTCGGCTCCCACGGTCTTGCGGTACACCGCGGCGCCGATGCGCTCGCCGGTGCTGGCGTTCGTGGCGAACACTTCGACCGTGGCGCCGGCCAGCGGCAGGTTGTTGGCGAAGGTGCCTTGTGTGTTGTTCAGCCCGAGCCCGCTGAGCTTGCCGTCGAGCACCACCTGCGCTTGCGGCGTGACGGCCAGGGTGGCCGGCACGTTGCCGGTGATGAAGCGGTAGCCCTGTTCGAAGGCCTTGGCGCTGAACGATGTTTCGCGGTGGTCGATGCCATTGATCACCACGTTCTGTGCGCCCGTGAGTTCGGGCCCGACCGCGGTGACGTTGGTGGCCGTGCCTTTCTGGCCGATCCACACGCCGTCGGCCTGTGCGAACTTGTCGTTGTTGTCGGAGCGCACGGTCAGCCACTTCACGCCGGGCGTCACTTCGTTGCCGCCCATCGCGGGCGAATTGTTCAATGCCTTGAGAAACGGCCCGGTGCCGTTGAACTCGCTGTTCGGCAAGAAGGCCTGGAAAGCCCACACGCCGTGGTTGGGTGTGCCGCCCAGAATGGCGTGCGACACCTTGGCGGCACCGCCGCCGTTGGCGATGTAGTTGCGGATGGCGTTGCCACCGCGCGAGTTGCCCATCAGCACCACTTTCGTGGCGCCGGTGGCCTGGAGCACCTTGTCGACTTCGGCCGAGAGGTATTGCATGTGCTCGGCGGTCGAAGTACGGCCGTCTTGCGGCTTGCCGTCGTCGTCACGCGCGAGCGGGTAGGGCAGGTCGATGGCGTGCAGGCGCTCGCGCGGCCAGCCGTTCGATTCGAAGCGCCAGATCGTGGTCGTCCACACTGCAGCAGCGTCGCCATTGCCGTGCACGAACACGATCGGCGGCTGCGAAGCCGTGGAGGTGGGGCCGCTGGCGCAGGCGGTGAGCAGTGCGGCAGCGGCCGCGCCGAGCAGAAGCAGGCGGCGTGAAAACAGCGAGGTCATGGCGGCGGGTCTCCGGCCTTTGGGGAAACTGATGATTTTCAGAGATCGCGCGCGGCGGGCAAGTGCGGCAGACCCGGGGTGTCGAGCGTGTTCGCCGCCTGCACCGCGCGCACCACGGCGGTGGCCATCACGTCGGCCGCGAGCGCGCCGATCAGCGTGAGGTTGCCGCTCGCACCGCTGGCGCCGGTGGCCAGCGCGAAGATGGTGTCGCCGTCGCCCATGGTGTGCACCGGGTTGATGCTGCGTGCGAAGCCGTCGTGCGCCATCTGCGCGAGCTTGTTGGCCTGTGCCTTGGTGAGCACCGCGTCGGTCGCGACCACGCCGATCGTGGTGGCCGCCCCGGGTTGCAGGTGCGCCGGCACGTCGCCGCGGCGCAGTGCCTGCATCGTGCCGAGCAGGGCGTTGCCGTCGGTGGTGCGGGCGCCGGCGATCGTCTGGCCAGTCGCGGGGTCGACCACGTCGCCGATGGCGTTCACGGCGACCAGCGCCGCGACCGTGACGCCACCCACCGTGACCGACGCGCTGCCCAGCCCGCCGCGCATCGCGCGATCGATGCCGAAGAGTTTGCCGACCGCCGCACCGGTGCCGGCGCCGACGTTGCCTTGCGCCACCGGGGCGGCGCTCGCGGCTTCACAGGCGGCGTAGCCCGAGGCGGCGTCGGGGCGGATGGCCGGGTCACCGACCCACAGGTCGAACAGGATGGCTGCCGGCACGATCGGCACGCGTGCCGGGCCCACCGGCACGCCGAAGCCTCGTTCGTCGAGCCAGCGCATCACGCCGCCGGCGGCGTCGAGGCCGAAGGCGCTGCCACCGGCGAGCACGATCGCGTGCACCTGCTCGACAGCGTTCAGCGGCGACAGCAACTCGGTCTCGCGCGTGCCCGGAGCCGCCCCGCGCACGTCCACGCCAGCGACCGCGCCTTCGGGCGTGAGCACCACGGTGACGCCGGTGGGCCGGCGCGTGTCGGTGAAGTGGCCGACGCGCAGCCCGCGCACGTCGGTGAGGCTGTCGGGTGCTTCTGCCATGCCGGTCAGCCTGCGTCGCGCAGCGGCCGGCTCAGAGCGCTGTCAGGCGAAAACACCTGCGGTGCGCATCAGGCAAAAACACCTGCCGTGTTTTGCATCCGCGCCGACACTTCGCCGAGCTGGTGCATGGTGTCGCCGTAGCTCATTTCCATCACGGTCAGGCGCTTGAAGTAGTGGCTCGCCACGTACTCGTCGGTCACGCCGATGCCGCCGTGCAGCTGGATGCACTGCTGGCCCACGAAGCGCATCGACTGGCCGAGCTGCAGCTTGGCCTGCGCCAGCGCGCGGCGGCGGGCCGCTGCCGGCTCGTTCAGCTTGAGCGATGCGAAGAAGCTCATCGAACGTGCCAGCTCGAGCTGCATCTTCACGTCGGCCATGCGGTGGCGCAGGGCCTGGAAGGTGCCGATCGCCACGCCGAACTGCTTGCGCGTGTTCATGTACTCGACCGTGATCGCGACGAGCTTGTCCATCGCGCCCACCGCTTCGGCGCAGAGAGCGGCGATGCCGATGTCGACAGCGTGTTCGAGCTCGGCGAAGGCCGGGCCGGCGGCGAGCAGTTCGATCGCGTCGGCATCGGTGAGCGTGAGGTCGGCCGCGCAGGCGCCGTCTTGCGTGGGGTAGCCGCGCACGGCCACGCCTTTTTCACCCTTCGAGACGACGAAGAGCGCAATGCCCGAAGCATCGTCGACCGCACCGCTCACGCGCGCCGGCACGATGAACGCACCGGCGTGGGCACCGGCCGGCACCATGGTCTTCGTGCCCGTGAGCTGCCAGGTGCCGCCGACGTTCTTCGCAGTGGTTTGCACGTGCGCCAGGCGGTAGCGCGACTGGCGCTCCTGGTGCGCCAGCGCGACGAGTTGTTTGCCTTCGGCGATGCCCTGCAGCCACAGCGCGGCCGAAGGCGAATGACCCGCGCTCAGCAGGTGCGTGGCGACGAGCGCCACCGGCGCGAAAGGCTCGAGCACGATGCCGCGCCCCAGCTCTTCCATGACCACCATCGCGTCGACCGGGCCGAAACCCATGCCGCCGTTCGCTTCGGGCACCTGCAGGCCGAGCAGACCCAGATCGGCCAGGTCTTGCCAGGCGGTTTTCGAGAAGCCGCCTTGCTTGACGATGCTGCGGCGCTGCTCGAAGGTGTAGGCCTTGTCGACCCACTTGCGCACCGAGTCGCGCAGCATTTCCTGGTCGTCGCTGAAATCGAAGTCCATGACAGTTCCTTGTGTTCTGTGCGAGCGGCTCAGCCCATCACCGTTTGAGCGACGATGTTGCGTTGAACTTCATTGCTGCCACCGTAGATCGTGGTCTTGCGCATGTTGAAGTAGGTGCCGGCGAGCGGTGCCACGAAGGCCGAGCCCGCGGCTTGGTCGCCTTGCCAGCCGGCTTCCATCGCTTCCTTGATGAAGGGCACGGCCGAGGGGCCGGCGGCCAGCATCATCAGCTCGCTGTAGCGCTGCTGGATCTCGCTGCCGCGGATCTTCAGCAGGCCGGCCACGTCGAGCGCGGCCTTGCCGCTCTTCTCTGCCGACAGCACGCGCAGCACCATCATCTCGAGCGCGACCACGTCGACTTCGAGCTTGGCCACTTCGTCGCGGAAGCGCATGTCGTCGTACACGCCCTCGGCCTTGGCGATTCGCTTCAGGCGCTCGAGCTCGCGCTTGGCGCGGTTCACGTCGGCGATGTTGGTGCGCTCGTGGGCCAGCAGGTGCTTGGCGTACGTCCAGCCTTTGTTCTCTTCGCCGATCAGGTTGTCGGCCGGCACCTCGACGTTGTCGAACCACACCTCGTTGACTTCGTGCTCGCCGTCCAGCGTGATGATGGGGCGCACGCTGACACCCGGGCTCTTCATGTCGATCAGCAGGAAGCTGATGCCGGTCTGCGGCTTGCCTTCGTTGCTGGTGCGCACCAGGCAGAAGATCCAGTCGCCGTGCTGGCCGAGCGTGGTCCAGGTTTTCTGGCCGTTGACAATGTAGTAGTCGCCCTTGCGCTCGGCCTTGGTCTTGACCGAAGCCAGGTCGGAACCCGAACCCGGTTCGCTGTAACCCTGGCTCCACCAGACCTCGCCACTCATGATGCCGGGCAGGAAACGCTTCTGCTGTTCGGCGTTGCCGAAGGCCATGATCACCGGCGCCACCATCACCGGGCCGAACGGGATCACGCGCGGCGCACCGGCCAGTGCGCATTCTTCTTCGAACAGGTGTTTCTGGATCGCGTTCCAGCCCGGACCGCCGAACTGCGTGGGCCAGGCCCACCCGTGCCAGCCCTTCTTGCCGAGGATTCGGGCCCAGCGCTGCAGGTCTTCTTTCGACAGGCGCAGCGCGTTGTGCACCTTGTGGCTGATGTCTTTGGGCAGGTTCTCGGCCACCCAGCCGCGAATCTGCTCGCGGAAGGCTTGTTCTTCGGGGGTGAAATTCAGGTCCATGGTGGCTTGTCTCCGTGCTGTGCGGGGTCGACCCGGGTTTTAGCACGACCGTGCCATTTTTTGCTGTCCCTGCCGTGACAAACCCCCTCCCGATAATCCCATGGATGAACCCGCCGAGCTTTCGCGCGACGGTCAGCGCGCTCGCCGCCGGGCAACTCGTGTGCTGGGCCGCGCTGTACTACGCCTTTTCTTCCTTCGTGCTGCCCATGCAGCGTGCTTTCGGCTGGAGCAAGCCGCAGATGATGGGCGCGTTCACACTCGGCCTGGCGGTTTGGGGCGCGACCACCTACGCGGTGGGCGCCGCGATCGACCGCGGCCGCGGGCGCGCGGTGATGGCCTGGGGCGCCGTGCTGGCCGGTGCGGGTTTTCTGATCTGGTCGCGCGTCGACAGCCTGCCGTGGTTGTATGGGGCGTGGGCGCTGCTCGGCGCCTCGATGGCGATGACGCTTTACGAGCCCGCGTTCAACGTGCTCACGAAACGCTTTCCTGAAAAGTACCGCGAAGGCATCACCGCGCTCACGCTGGTGGGCGGCTTCGCCAGCACCCTGTCGTTCCCCGCCGCGGCGTGGTTGCTCTCGTTGTTCGACTGGCGCGGCGCGCTCGCGGTGATCGGTGCGGTGCTGGCCTTGCTGGTTGCGCCGCTGCACGCCTGGGCGCTGCGTGGCACGCCGCTCGTGCAGCGTGCGTCCGCGAAGCACGACGCTGCCGACGACGCGACGCTGCACGACGCACTGCGCGAGCCGGCGTTCTGGCTGCTCACTGCCACCTTCACGCTCTATTCTTTCGCGGCCGCGGCCTTGTGGGCCCACATGATGCCGGCGTTCGCGGCCAAGGGCTTGTCTGAAACGCAGGCGCTCGCGGTGGTGGTGTGGTTCGGGCCGGCGCAGGTGGCCGGGCGGCTCGCTTACCTCGGCTTCGGCCGCTGGGTCTCGGCGCGCAGCCTGGGCCTGATGGTCCTGGGCGGCTTGCCGGTGTCGCTGGCGATCTTTGCGCTCGCCGACCAGACGTTCGCACTGCTCGTGTTCGCGCTCTTGTTCGGCGTGGCCAACGGGCTCGTGACGATCGTGCGCGGCAGTCTCGTGCCCGAGTACTTCGGCCGCGAACACGTCGGCCGCATCAGCGGCGCGATGAGCGGCATCACCTTGCTGGCGCGCGCCGCGGCGCCGCTGGCCACCGCGTGGCTGCTGCTCGCGCTCGCCGGTTACCGCGAGATGCTGCTGGTGCTTTCGGCCACCGGCGTGGGGGCGGTGGCCGCGTTCGCGCTGGCGAAGGAGCCGCTGCGTTGAGCGTGGTTCAGAAACGCTTGCTGAGCGTCAGCGTCTCGTTCTCGCGCTTCATCTGGAAGCGCGTGAGAAAGCTGTTGCCGAGCAGGATGAATTCCATCTGCGCCGGCACGACCGTCGCTTCCACGTCGTAGACGACCACGTCGCCGATGCGCACTTCGGCCAGCCGCACCCGGTAGGCGGGCACGGCCCCGTTGGCAGTGCCCACGAACAAACGCTGCCCGTCGCGGTACTTGATGCCGAGGTGCTCGGCCTCGGCCATGCTCATCGCCACGCTGGTGGCGCCGGTGTCGACCAGGAAGCGCACGGCCTTGCCGTTGATGCCGCCGGCCGTCATGAAGTGGCCGCCGCTGCCGGCCGTGAGCACGATCTGCGAGCCGCCGCCGGCGCTGGCCTGGCCACCCAGGCTGACCTGCGCGCCGCCCATCACCACGTTCACGCGTTTGCCCTTGATCTCGACCACGGCGTCGTTGCCGCTCACGCTGACGAGCTTCACGCCTTGCACGGTGGCGCCGGTGGCCACAGTGCGCGGCGCACCGTCGATCATCAGCAGGGCCTTGTCACCGAGGCTGCCGCTCATCGAGACGGTCTGGGCGAACGTGTTGGAACCGGCCAGCAGCAAGAGCAGGGCGAACACGCGGTGCATGAGGGTCCAGTCAGTCGCGAAAGTTGTTGAAGGAAAGCGGCGCGTCGGGGATTTCCTTGCGCACCAGCGCCATCGCGGCCTGCAGGTCGTCACGCTTGGCGCCGGTCACGCGCACGGTGTCGCCCTGGATCGCGGCCTGCACCTTCAGCTTGCTTTGTTTGATGGCGGTCTGGATCTTCTTCGCGCTGTCGCTGTCGATGCCGCTCTTGACGACCAGCACTTGCTTGACCTTGTCACCGCCGATCTTCTCGATCTTGGCCGTGCGGTCGAGAAAGCGGATGTCGACGCCGCGCTTCGTGAGCTTGGCGATCAGCACGTCCATGACCTGGCCGATCTGGAAGTCGCTGTCGGCCCAGATCGTGAGGTCGTTTTCCTTCAGCTCGACACGCGCCGACGAACCCTTGAAGTCGAAGCGGGTGCCGATCTCCTTGGCGGTCTGGTCGACGGCGTTGCGCACTTCGACGAGGTTGGGTTCCAAAACGGTGTCGAAGCTGGGCATGATCGATGGGGCCAAGTGCAATGAGCGAAAATTGTGGCATGCAAATCGAGTCGGGCGTCAGCCTCAAACCCTACAACAGCTTCGGCCTGCCGGCCGTGGCGCGCACCCTCGTGCGTGTGGCCAGCGACGCCGACGTGCGGCGTGTCGTCGACCATCCCGAGTTCGGCCTGGCGCCGAAGTTCGTGCTCGGGGGCGGCAGCAACATCATTCTGACGCGCGACATGCCGCAGACCGTGCTGAAGGTCGAAGTGCGCGGCGTGCGCCTCGTGGAAGAACGCACGGACGCCTGGATCGTCGAGGCCGGCGCCGGCGAGAACTGGCACGACCTCGTCGCCCACACGCTGGCGCACGGCTGGCCGGGGCTCGAGAACCTGGCCTTGATTCCCGGCACGGTGGGCGCCTCGCCGGTGCAGAACATCGGCGCCTACGGTGTCGAGCTGAAAGACCGCTTCGAGTCGCTCGACGCGGTCGATCTCGTGACCGGCCGCACCAGCACCCTGTGGCCCGAGATCTGCGCTTTCGGGTACCGCGACAGCGTGTTCAAGCACTCGCTCGCCGGGCGCAGCGTGATCACGCGCGTGCGCTTTCGCCTGCCCCGGCCCTGGCAGCCGGTGCTGGGTTACCTCGAACTCGAACGCAAGATGGCCGAGACCGGCATCGGCGCGCCGAACCCGCAGCAGGTTTTCGACTGGGTCTGCGCGATCCGCCGCGCCAAGCTGCCCGACCCGGCGCTGATCGGCAACGCCGGCAGCTTCTTCAAGAACCCGGTGGTCACGCCGGAGCAGTGCCGCGACATCATCGGCCGCGACCCCGAGATCGTGCACTACCCGATGCCCGACGGCAGCGTGAAGCTCGCCGCGGGCTGGATGATCGACGCCTGTGGCTGGAAGGGCAAGAGCGTCGGCCAGGCCGGTGTTTATGAAAAACAGGCGCTGGTGCTCGTCAATCGCGGCCACGCGATCGGTTCCGAGGTGATGACGCTGGCGCGCGCGATCCAGGAGAGTGTCTACGGCCGTTTCGGTATTCGCCTGGAGCCCGAGCCGGTGGTGGTCTGAGCCTCGGGCTCAGCGTGGCAGGTAGCCTGCGAGCACACACTGCTCGCGGGTCGCCGCAATGTTCTTGTCGAGCGCGAGACGGAGTTTTTCGACCGCGGCCGGCGGGCTGGTGTCGGGGCAGCGCTGCAGTTCGCCGGCCACCGCGGCCACGCTGCTCAACCCGAGGCTCAGCGCCGCGCCCTTGATCGAGTGCGCCCGGGCGCGCAACGCGGCACCGTCGTTGGCCTCGCCCGCCGGCTGCTCGCAGTCTTCGAAGAAGCGCTGCAGCAGCGTGGTGTACTGCTCGGGCGAGAGCGTGCGCCGCACGTCGTCGATGGTGGCGAAGTCGAGCCGGCCGCGGGCGCTGTTCTGCGTGACTTCCATGGCTGGCGTGGGCTCGGCCTCGACCGAACCGCCGGCGTGGCGCGCGAGCACGTCGCGCAGTTGCGGCAGGTGCGCGGGCTTGGTGACGAAGCCGTCCATGCCGGCTTCGCGGGCGCGGTCGCGCGCTTCGCGGAACGCGTCGGCTGTGAGCGCGATGATCGGCACACGGCTTCGCGGCCCCGCCATGTTGCGGATCGCGCGCGCCGCGGCAAAGCCGTCCATGCCCGGCATGTGCAGGTCCATCAGCACCACGTCGAAGGCCTGCGCCTGGATCGCACGAACTGCGCCGTCGCCGTCTTCGCTGAACACGGCTTCGTGGCCGAGCTTGTCGAGCACGGCTTCGAGGTAGGCGCGGTTCACCGGGTGGTCTTCGGCGACCAGCACCCGCAGGCGCCTTGCCGGGGCGGGCGCGGCCTCGGGCAGCGTGTTCGTGGCGCTCAAGGGTGGCAAGGCCGGCGCCGGCTCGGCCGGGTCCAGCGGCAACGACACCGTGAAGCTGCTGCCTGCGCCCGGCGTGCTGCGCACCGTGATGTCGCCGCCCATCACGCGCGCCAGGTCGCGCGAGATCTCCAGGCCGAGACCGGTGCCGCCATGGCGCCGCGTGGTGCTTTCATCGGCACGCATGAAACGCTGGAACAGGCGTGCCACGGTGGCTTCGTCCATGCCGATGCCGGTGTCGCTCACTTCGATCTCGAGCCCGCCCGCGGCCACGCTGACGGAGAGATCGACACTGCCGCTGTTGCTGAACTTGACCGCATTGCTCAGCAGGTTGAAGAGGATCTGCTTGAGGCGCGTGGCGTCGCCGCGCACCCAGCGTGGCACCTCGGGCGACACCGCCACGCGCATCGCGAGGCCTTTGGCCTGGGCCTGCGCCCGCATCAGCGTGCCGACTTCGTCGATGAGCTGGTGCAGGTCCATCGGCTCGGGCGTGACCTGCAGCTTGCCGGTTTCGAGCTGCGAGATGTCGAGGATGTCGTTCAGGATCGACAGCAGGTGCTGGGCAGACTCCTTGGCGGTTTCGAGGTAGGCCGCCTGCTGCGGTGTCAGGCGCGCTTCCTGCAGCAGCGACATCATGCCGAGCATGCCGTGGAAGGGCGTGCGGATCTCGTGGCTCATGTTGGCCAGGAAGGCACTCTTGGCACGGTTCGCCGATTCGGCCTCAAGGCGCGCTGCGCTCAGGCTTTCGGCGATGGCTTCGAGGCTGCGCCGGCGACGGGTCAGCGCACGCAACTGGCGCAACACCACCACGCCGAGCACGAGCAGCAGCACGGCCTGGAACAGCGTCAGCGCGAAACCGAACTGGCTGTGCTGGCGCACGGCGCGGTTGCGCAGCGTGGCGCGCTCGTAGAGCAGGTGAGAGGCGCTGAGCGCCAGGTCGTGCAGGGGCACGTTCAGGCTGTCGAGTTGCGGCAGCAGGCGCACGACCGTGGCGCGCGTCAGCGGCTGCTGCGGCGATTCGCCGAGAAAGTGGTCGGCCTCGACCACGAAGGCCCGCACCTTGGCGAGCGCCGGCTCGTAGATCGGCTCTTCGAGCATGACCCGCTGCGCGCGTGCGTGATCGACCAGGCCGATGCGGCTCACGAAGATGTCGTAACGCAGCTGCACCGCCGCCGGGTCGAACGGCTGGGTGTCGTCGAGCGCCTTCTGCATCTCGTTGCGCAGCCGCAGGTGTTCGGTCTCGAGCTGCGAGAAGCTCCAGCCGAGGCCGTCGTTCTGGAATTGCGCGGTGCTGTCGAGCAGGCGGTACTGGCGCCACTGCACATAGGCCATGGCGAGCACCACCACGGCGAGCGTGGCCACCACGAGCACGAGCGCGAACTGGCGCCGGGCCGATGGCCGTTCGGCCGGCAGGCTGCTGTCGCTGCCGTTCATCGCAGGTCGAGCGAGCGCAGCTGCCAGACCGCCCGGCTGTAGTGCACGGCGGTGCGCACTTCACGCCGCGCGTCGAACGGGTAGATGATGACCAGCGGGCCCTTCTCGCGCACCGGCATCGGCTTGTCGTCGAGCAGGTAGGCGAGCATGGCGCCGTGCTGCAGCCAGTCCTGGTCGGGCAGCTCGACGCGGTAGTCGTTCAAGGCCATCGCGCGCAGCGTGGTGCCGTTGCCGCCCACCGAGGCCAGCAGGTCTTTCAACAAGACGCCCGTGAACTTGCGCGGTTGCGCGTACCAGGGCGTCTTGGTGCTGAAGCTGGTCTGCGGCAGCTTCACGAGGGCAGCCATGTCGAAGTCGATGGCTTCGGCGCCGGCGGGTTTGCGCACGTTGCCGCTGATCGTGAGAATCACTTTCGCCGTGTTGGCAGGAGAGTCTTGCGCGCGCACGCGCAGGCTCGCGGCAGCGAGGCCCGAGGCGACGCTCAGGACGAGCCAGCCGCGCCGCTGTCGATTCATCGGGAACATGGTTTCGATTCTGGCACCGCAGGGCGGCGGGCGCGGGCCTTTGTGCCGATGCCCTGCGCCCGCCGCCGGCTCACTTCTTCCTTTTCGACGCGGGCGGGCGGCGTGCCTGCAGGTTCGCGCCGATGCGCAGGCGCAGGGCATTGAGCTTGATGAAACCGGCGGCGTCGGCCTGGTTGTAGGCGCCGCCGTCGTCGTCGAAGGTCGAGATCTTCATGTCGAACAGCGAGTCGGTCTTCGATTCGCGGCCCACGCACATGATCGTGCCCTTGTAGAGCTTGAGCTTGACGCTGCCGTTCACGGTGGCCTGGCTGGCGTCGATCAGGCCCTGCAGCAGCAGGCGCTCGGGGCTGAACCAGTAGCCGTTGTAGACCATGCGCGCGTAACGCGGCATCAGGTCGTCTTTCAGTGCCAGCACTTCGCGGTCGAGCGTGATCGACTCCATCGCACGGTGGCCGGCCAGCATGATGGTGCCGCCCGGGGTTTCGTAGCAGCCGCGGCTCTTCATGCCGACGTAACGGTTCTCGACCTTGTCGAGCCGGCCGATGCCGTGCTTGCCGCCGATGCGGTTGAGCTCGGTCAGCACCTCGGCCGGGCTCATCTTCTTGCCGTCGATCGCGACGATGTCGCCCTTGGCATACGTCAGCTCGACGACCTGCGGTTTGCCCGGCGCCTTTTCGGGGCTCACGGTCAGGCGCCACATCTTCTCGTCGGGGGCGTAGTTCGGGTCTTCGAGCACGCCGCCTTCGTAGCTGATGTGCAGCAGGTTGGCGTCCATCGAGTAGGGCGCGCCACCGCCCTTGCGCTTCTTGAAGTCGACCGGGATGCCGTGCTTGTCGGCATAGGCCAGCAGCTTGTCGCGGCTCAACAGGTCCCACTCGCGCCACGGGGCGATGACCTTCACGTCGGGCATCAGCGCGTAGGCGCCGAGCTCGAAGCGCACCTGGTCGTTGCCCTTGCCGGTGGCTCCGTGGCTGATGGCGTCGCCTTTGGTGATGCGGGCGATGTCGATCAGGCGCTTGGCGATCAGCGGGCGGGCGATCGAGGTGCCGAGCAGGTATTCGCCCTCGTACAGCGCATTGGCGCGGAACATCGGGAACACGAAGTCGCGCACGAACTCTTCGCGCAGGTCGTCGATGAAGATGTTCTCGGGCTTGATGCCCATCTTCAGCGCCTTGGCGCGTGCCGGTTCCACTTCTTCGCCCTGGCCGAGGTCGGCGGTGAAGGTGACCACCTCGCACTGGTATTCGTCTTGCAGCCACTTCAGGATGACCGAGGTGTCGAGGCCGCCGGAATAGGCGAGCACGACCTTCTTCGGCAGGGCGGCAGCGGTCTTGGGCGAGGTGACTTTGGGCATGGTTTGCGGTGTCTTGGAGTGGCGGTGAACAAACGGCGAATCGATGATTTTAGGTGCAGGCGAGGGCGGCCCCGCCCGGGCGTGAGGTGGAGCCGAAGAACCGGGCTTTCCCCTCATTGGAGGGTGCATGCAGCAGCGCCCCGTGGGTTAATCTTCGCGTCCGCGCTTCGGGCGCCTGCCTCATGAGCCAAGAAACACCCTCCAACCCCCCGCAAGCCGCCGCCGTGGCCGAGCACGACGCGTTGCCGCCCGGCACCCGCTTCGGCGAGTTCGAGATCCTGCGGGTGCTGGGCGTGGGTGGCTTCGGCATCGTCTACCTCACGCAAGACCATTCGCTCGAACGCCAGGTGGCGCTCAAGGAATACATGCCGGCGGCGCTGGCCTCGCGCGGCGTGGGGCCGGTGATCACGGTGCGTTCGGCCTCGTTCGCCGAGACCTATGCAATCGGGCTGCGTTCATTTGTCAACGAGGCGCGGCTGCTCGCGCGCTTCGACCACCCGTCGCTGGTGAAGGTCTACCGTTTCTGGGAAGACAACGCCACCGCCTACATGGTGATGCCCTACCTGCAGGGCATCACGCTGCGCGACGCTCGCAAGGCCATGGCGCACGCGCCCGACGAGGCCTGGATCATGGGTGTGATCCACCCGATGCTCGACGCGCTGGAACTGCTGCACCGCGAAGGCGTGTTCCACCGCGACATCGCGCCCGACAACATCCTGCTGCCACCGGTCGGCCAGCCGATCCTGCTCGACTTCGGCGCGGCACGCCACGTGATCAGCGACCGCACGCAGTCGCTCACCGCGATCCTCAAACCCAGCTACGCGCCGATCGAGCAGTACGCCGAGATGACGCAGATGCGCCAGGGGCCGTGGACCGACCTGTACGCGCTGGGCGCCGTCATGCACTTCCTGCTGTTCGGCGTGCCGCCGGCGCCGGCCACTGCGCGGGCCATGCAGGACGACCCCGAGCCGATCGAACAGCGTGTGGTGCCCGGTGTCTCGCAGCGCCTGCTCGAAGCCGTGGGCTGGGCGCTGCGTGTGCGCCCGCTCGAACGGCCGCAAAGCGTGGCTGAGCTGCGCGCGGCCTTGAAGGGCCTGGCACCGGTGCCGGCCCGCGTGCCGGCGCCAGGCGCTGGGCACGGTGGCGCGTTCCCGGCACCGGCAGCGGCCAGTGCCGTGACGTTCCAGCCGACCATGATGGTCGACGCAGTCGACCCGCAAGCCACGCGCATCGACACCACGCAGACCCCGGCCCCGCGTGTGGCGCCGCCACCGCCGCCACGCCCGTCCACGGTGATGCCGGCTGTGCCGCAGCGGGTCGCCGCGGCGCATTCCCCTGTCGCTCAGCCCGCCGCGCCGGCTTCATCGAAGCGTGGTCTGGTGGTGGCCGCGCTCGGCGCGGCCGTGGTCGTGGCGGGCGTGGTGTTGTGGCAGTTCGTCGGCCTGCTCGGCGGGGCGCGTGCACCGGCCGTGGCGGGCGCCGAGCCGGCCAGCGCGGCGGCCTCGGTGGCCGCTGTCGCCGCGGCGCCCGTGCCTAGCGCGCCGTTGCCGGCTTCAGCGCCGGCGGTGGCCGTGGCCGCACCGAAACCCGAGCTCGCCGCGTCGACGCAGGCCGCCACCGAAGCCGCGCTGGCCGCCCTGGCTCAGGCGCAAGGGCTGGCGGTGCCAGGCAAGGCCGCTCCCGCCGATGCGGTCAAACCTGCTTCGACACAGGCTGCGGCGGGCAACGCCACCTTGGCTGCGAGTTCGGCACGAAGCAAGCCGGTCCCGGTGGCCAGCGCGTCGCGCCCCGAAGGCAACAGCGCGGCGGCCAGCAGCTATGGCGACGCGGCTTCGAGGGCCGCGGCCGACGCGCGCGCGAAGCCCGTGCCGGCCGTGCAGCGTGACACGGCCGCCGCGGCCGTGCCAGCACCGGTGCCCGTGGCTGCGGCGCCCACCGTGCCGGCCACCGCGCGTGAGAAGTGCGGCAGCCGCTTGTTCATCGCGCTGGCCTTGTGCATGGACCGCGAGTGCGAGCAGCCGCGTTACCGCGAGCACCCGGAGTGCGTGCAGGTGCTCGAGATGAAACGCAAACGCGAGAATCCGCAGTAGGCGCGGGCGCCTCAGGCGTCGATCGACGACAGGAACTGTTTCAGCTCTGGCGTTTGCGGGTTGCCGAAGATCACCTCGGGTGGGCCGATCTCGTGGATGCGCCCGGCGTGCATGAACACCAGCCGGTCCGACACCTTGCGCGCGAAGCTCATCTCGTGCGTGACCATCAGCAGCGTCATGCCCTCGTCGGCGAGCGACTCCACCACGCGCAGCACCTCGCCCACCAGTTCGGGGTCGAGCGCCGAGGTGATCTCGTCGCACAACAGCACGGCCGGCTCCATCGCCAGCGCACGCGCGATCGCGACGCGTTGCTGCTGGCCGCCCGAGAGCTGGTCGGGTTGCGCGTCGAACTTTTCGGCCAGGCCGACGCGTGCGAGCAGCTTCTTCGCCTGATCGGCCGCGGCCGCCGCATCGCGCTTCTTCACCAGGGTGGGCGCGAGCATCACGTTGCGGCCCACGCTCAGGTGCGGGAACAGGTTGAAGCCCTGGAAGATCATGCCCACACGCTGGCGCAGCGTGCGCATCGCGGCCTTGTCGTCGTGCAGCAGCGGGTTGCCGTCGACGCTGAGCGTGCCTTCGTTGAAGACCTCCAGCCCGTTGATGCAACGCAACAGCGTGCTCTTGCCCGAGCCGCTCTTGCCGATGATGGCGATCACCTCGCCTTGTTTCACCGACAGGTCGATGCCTTTGAGCACCTCGTTCGTGCCGAAGCGCTTCTTGAGGCCTTGTATTTCGACAATACCCGTTTCAACGATGCCCATGGTTCAGCTTCTTCTCCAGTGACTTGCTCCACGCCGAGATCGGGTAACAGAGCGCGAAGTACATCAGCGCGAGGCAGGCGTAGACCGTGAACGGGCGAAAGGTGGCGTTGGTGATCATCGTGCCGGCCTTGGTGAGCTCGACGAAGCCGATCACCGAGGCCAGCGCGGTGCCCTTGATCACCTGCACCAGGAAGCCCACCGTCGGCGGCACCGCCACGCGCAGCGCCTGCGGGCCGATCACGTAACGCAGTTGTTCCGACAGGCTGAGCGCGAGCGCGGTCGACGCTTCCCATTGGCCCTTGTTCACCGCGTTGACACAACCACGCCAGATCTCGGTGAGAAAGGCGCTGGTGTAGAGCGTGAGCGCGAGCGCGGCCGCGACCCACGGCGACACGTTGATGCCGAACAGCGCGAGGCCGAAGTAGGCGAGGAAGAGCTGCATCAGCAACGGCGTGCCCTGAAAGAGCTGCACGTAGGCGCCGACCAGCGTGTCGGCGAAGCGAAGTTTCGCGATGCGCGCGATCAGCAGGGCGATGCCCACCAACCCGCCGCCGACGAACGCGATCAGCGAGAGCAGCACTGTCCAGCGTGCGGCCAGCAGCAGGTTGCGGAAGATGTCCCAGATCGAGAAGTCGACCATGGCTATTTGCCGAAGATGAACCGGGGCCCGGCCCAGTTCAACAGCCGCCGCAAGGCCATCGACAGCGCCAGGTAGATCAGCGTCGCGACGATGAAAGCCTCGAAAGCGCGGAAGTTGCGCGACTGGATGAGGTTCGCCGCATACGACAGCTCGGGCGTCGAGATCTGCCCGCACACCGCCGAGCCGAGCATCACGATGATGATCTGGCTCACCAGCGCCGGCCACACGCGCTTCAGCGAAGGCGGCAGCACGACGCGCGTAAACACCTGCATCTCTGACAGCGCGAGGCTCTGCGCGGCTTCGATCTGCCCGCGCGGCATGGTGGCGATGCCGGCACGCACGATCTCGGCCGCGTAGGCGCCCAGGTTCACCACCATCGCCAGCACCGAAGCCATCTCGGGCGACAGCTTGATGCCGATGCCCGGCAAGCCGAAGAACAGGAAGAACAGCTGAACGATGAACGGCGTGTTGCGGATCAGCTCCACGTACGCCCCCACGATCGCCTTCAGCCACGGCGCGCCGTGCAGGCGTGCCCAGGCGCAGGCCACGCCGAGCGACACGCCGACTGTGGCCGACACGGCCGTCAGCACGAGCGTGGCGGCCACGCCGCGGGCCAGCAGCGGCCACTCCGCGAGCACGGCGGGGAAGTCGAAGGCGATCATGGGTGCAGCGGCAAAAGCGTCACCGGCGCCAGGCGATCAAGGCAATTCGCCGAGCGGCCGGCCCAGCCACTTCATTGCCATCTTGTTCAGCTCGCCCGACTTCTTCGCGTCGGCGATGATGTCGTTGACCTTCAGGCGCAGCTTGTCTTCGCCCTTGGCCACGCCGATGTAGTTGGGCGAGTCTTTCAAGAGCAGCTTGAACTCGGTGCTCACGGCCGGGTTCTTGGCCATGAAGTTGCCGGCCACCGAAGCGCCCACGCCCATCAACTGCACCTGGCCGGCGGCATAGGCCGAGACCGTGCCGTTCATGTCTTCGAAACGTTTGATGTCGACGCCGGGCGGCGCGATCTTGCCCACTTCCTGGTCTTCCATCGCACCGCGTGTCACGCCCACGGTCTTGCCGGCCAGGTCGGCCGGCGTTTTCACGACCAGCGTCTTCGGGCCGAAGATGGCCTGGAAAAACGGCGAGTAGGCGCTCGTGAAGTCGATGACTTTTTCGCGGTCGGGGTTCTTGCCGAGCGTGGAGATCACGAGGTCGGCCTTCTTGGTCTGCAGGTAGGGGATGCGGTTGGCGCTGGTCACCGGCACCAGCTCGACCTTCACGCCGAGCTTGGCGCCGATGAGGTTGGCCATGTCGACGTCCAGGCCCTGCGGCGCCAGGTCGGTGCCGACGAAGCCGTAGGGCGCCGAATCGGTGGGCACGGCGATCAGGATCAGCTTTTTCGCCAACACGTCGTCGAGCGCGGTCTGCGCATGAACGGGCGCGAAGGCGGCGGCGCAGGCGATGGCGCACGCGGCTTTCAGGAACAAACGGGTCTGCATGGGTCGGGTCTCCTCGGTGTGGCTCGAAACAAGGCGGCGCTGCGAGCGCGCGCAGGCGTGTTCAAGGGGTAGCAAGCCCCGTGCCGCACCTGCTCCACAGGGGTTCATGCCATAGGCGGCGGGTGCCGCCTGCGCTATACCTTCGGGTTCGAAGAAACAGCCCTTGCGTGGAGCCCCG
>NZ_JAVTWP010000042.1:0-35978 GCF_032229685.1 Rhizobacter sp.
GTGACGAGAAGGCCGGCCCGCACGACCAGCCGCAGAGCATGTGCCCGGCCTTCGGTTCGCTGCGCGTCGGCCTGCGCATGCGGCGCACCTCGACGATCCTGTCGGGCTCGGCCTGCTGCGTCTACGGGCTGACCTTCACTTCGCACTTCTACGGTGCCAAACGCAGCGTCGGCTACGTGCCGTTCAACAGCGAATCGCTGGTCACGGGCAAGCTCTTCGAAGACATCCGCGAGGCGGTCTACAAGCAGGCCGACCCGGCGCTGCTCGATGCCATCGTGATCATCAACCTTTGTGTGCCGACCGCCAGCGGCGTGCCGCTGCAGATCCTGCCGAAAGAGATCAACGGCGTTCGCATCATCGGCATCGACGTGCCCGGCTTCGGCGTGCCCACACACGCCGAAGCGAAAGACGTGCTGGCCGGTGCGATGCTGAAGTACGCACGCTCCGAAGTGCTGGCCGGGCCAGTGCAGGCGCCGCGCGCGGGCCGCTCCGACAAACCAACGATCACGCTGCTCGGCGAGATGTTCCCGGCCGACCCGGTGATCATCGGCATGATGCTCGAGCCCATGGGCCTGGCCGCCGGCCCCGTGGTGCCGACACGCGAATGGCGCGAGCTGTATGCGGCGCTCGACTGCGCAGCCGTCGCCGCGATCCACCCGTTCTACACCGCCAGCATCCGCGAGTTCGATGCCGCGGGTCGCAGCATCGTGGGCTCGGCGCCGGTCGGCCACGACGGCACCGAAGCCTGGCTGCAGGCGATCGGCAACGCCACCAACGTGGCGCAGGACAAGATCGACGCCGCGAAGAACCGCATGCTGCCAGCCATCAAGGGCGCGCTCGCGAAGATGCCGATCAAGGGCCGCATCACGCTGAGCGGCTACGAGGGTTCCGAGTTGCTCGTCGGCCGGTTGCTGGTGGAGAGCGGCGCCGACCTGCGCTACGTGGGCACCGCGTGCCCGCGCACGGCCTGGAGCGACGCAGACCGCGAGTGGCTCGAAGCCAAAGGCGTGCACGTGCAGTTCCGCGCCTCGCTCGAACAAGACCTCGCTGCCATGCACGAGTGGCAACCCGATCTCGCCATCGGAACCACGCCGTTGGTTCAGGCCGCGAAAGAGCTGAGCATTCCGTCGCTGTACTTCACCAACCTGATCTCGGCACGCCCGCTGATGGGGCCGGCCGGTGCCGGCTCGCTCGCCACCGTGATCAATGCCGCCATCGGCAACAAGGCGCGCTTCGACCGGATGAAAGACTTCTTCGGCAGCACCGGCGTGTCACACGCGGCCGGGGTGTGGGAGGCCGCGCACGGCGTGCCGCAAGACCGCCCCGAATTCAAGGCCGAGCAGCGCCGTCTTGTCGTCAAGGCCGCGAAGAAGCGCAAGGCCGAGGAGATGATCTGATGGCGCTGATCCTCGACCACGATCGCGCCGGCGGCTACTGGGGTGCCGTCTACGTGTTCACCGCGATCAAGGGCCTGCAGGTCGTGATCGACGGGCCGGTCGGTTGCGAGAACCTGCCCGTGACCTCGGTGCTGCACTACACCGACGCGCTGCCGCCGCACGAGCTGCCGATCGTCGTCACCGGCCTGGCCGAAGAGCAGCTCGGCCGCGAAGGCACCGAAGGTTCGATGCGCCGCGCCCACGCCACGCTCGACCCCGACCTGCCCTCGGTCGTGGTGACCGGCTCGATCGCCGAGATGATCGGCGGCGGCGTCACGCCTTCCGGCACCAACATCCAGCGTTTTCTGCCGAGAACGATCGACGAAGACCAGTGGCAGTGCGCGAACCGCGCGATGTTCTGGCTGTGGTCGGAATACGGCCTGAAGAAGGTTCCGGCGCGCAAGCCCTTCGCCGAGCGGCCCGCCGGCGAGAAGCCCCGCGTCAACATCATCGGCCCGAGTTACGGCACCTTCAACTCACCGAGCGACCTGGCCGAGATCCGGCGCCTGGTGCAAGGCATCGGCGCCGAGATCAACATGGTGTTCCCGCTGGGCAGCCACCTCGCCGATGTGTCGCGGCTGGTCGAAGCCGACGTGAACATCTGCATGTACCGCGAGTTCGGTCGCATGCTGTGCGAAGCGCTCGACCGCCCCTACCTGCAAGCGCCGATCGGCCTGCACAGCACGACCAAGTTCCTGCGCTCGCTCGGCGAGTTGCTCGGCCTCGACCCCGAGCCCTTCATCGAGCGCGAAAAGCACAGCACGATCAAACCCATCTGGGACCTGTGGCGCTCGGTCACGCAAGACTTCTTCGGCACCGCGAGTTTCGCGATCGTCGCCAACGAAACCTACACCCGCGGCGTGAAGCACTTTCTCGAAGACGAACTGGGCCTGCCCTGCCAGTTTGCCGTCGCCCGCAAGCCGGGTGCAAAGACCGACAACGACGAAGTGCGGCGGCTCGTGAAAGACAAGACGCCGCTGGTCATGTACGGCAGCTACAACGAGCGCATGTACCTGGCCGAGATCGGCGGGGGCGGCATGATGAAGACGAGCTTCATCCCGGCCTCGTTTCCGCTGCCGATCATCCGGCGCCACACCGGCACGCCGTTCATGGGGTATGCGGGGGCGACCTACCTGGTCCAGGAGTTCTGCAACGCGCTGTTCGACGCGCTCTTCCACATCCTGCCGCTCGGCACCGATCTCGACCGCGTCGACCCGACGCCAGCGCGTCTGGGCGACGAGCCTGCAAGGCCCTGGGACGACGAAGCCCAGCAGCTGCTCGGCGAGTTCGTCGAGACCGAGCCGGTGCTGGTGCAGATCTCGGCCGCCAAGCGCTTGCGTGATCGCGCCGAGCGCGATGCCAAGCGTGCCGGCGAAGAACGTGTCACCGCAGCACGCGTGGCGCGCGCGCGGGATTCACTGCGACAGGGTGAGCCGGCATGAAGCTCACACAGATTTCGAATCAAGAGATTGTCCGCGGTGAGCGGACTCGAAGAATTGCCGCGACAGCCGTCGCGTCAAGCCCCGCCGCGGGGGAGTTGCGCGGTGTTGGCCGCAAGGCCACAAAGGGCCGAAAGGCCTAGAAGGAGTAAAGACCATGGCTGATGGCAGGCAAGGCTCCCTATCCGGTTTGTCGGATCAGGAAGCCAAGGAGTTTCACGGCATTTTCATGACGAGCTTCATCATCTTCACGTTGATCGCGGTCGTCGCGCATTTCCTGGCATGGCAATGGCGGCCCTGGCTGCCGGGTGCCAGCGGCTATGCGTCGATCGTGAACGACGCAAAAGATGTCGCGATGGCTTACATCGCAGTCGCTTTCAACGCATAGGGAGGAGACGACATGTGGCGTATCTGGACTCTTTTCGATCCACGCAGGACGTTGATCGCCCTGTTCACGTTCCTGTTCGTGCTGGCGCTGGTGATTCATTTCATCCTGCTCAGCACCGACCGGTTCAACTGGCTCGAAGGTTCGCGCAAGGGCGCGGCCGTCGCGGGGCAGATGTCCCCGATGCCGGCGGCTGCAACGGCCCCCGCGCCGAAGTAGCTCTACCGCGTTGCTGGCAAGCGAGCAGGGCGCGGGCCAACCGCCCGCACCTGTTCGCCGACACAAGTGTGAAAGGGAGCCGCCCGTGAGCGGGCGCTCCCGATTAGGGGACTGACCATGGCCATGCTGAGTTTCGAGCGCAAATACCGTGTACGAGGCGGCACGCTGACCGGAGGCGACTTGTTCGACTTCTGGGTCGGCCCGTTCTACGTGGGCTTCTTCGGCGTGACCACGCTGTTCTTCGCGACCGTGGGCACCTTGCTCATCGTCTGGGGTGCATCACAAGGCCCCACCTGGAACCTGTGGCAGATCTCGATCGCACCACCCGACCTGATATACGGCCTCGGCATGGCGCCGCTGATGGAAGGCGGCCTCTGGCAGCTCATCACGGTCTGCGCGATCGGCTCATTCGTTTCGTGGGCGCTTCGAGAGGTCGAGATCTGTCGAAAGCTCGGCATCGGCTACCACGTGCCCTTCGCGTTCTCGATCGCAATCCTGGCCTACGTGACGCTGGTCGTCATTCGCCCGGTGTTGCTCGGCGCCTGGGGGCACGGCTTCCCGTACGGGATCATGAGCCACCTCGACTGGGTCTCGAACACCGGCTACCAATACCTGCACTTTCACTACAACCCCGCCCACATGCTGGGCGTGAGCTTCTTCTTCGCGACAGCCTTCGCACTCTCCTTGCACGGCGGGCTGATTCTTTCGGCCACCAACCCGGCCAAGGGCGAAACGGTGAAGACCGCGGAGCACGAGAACACCTTCTTCCGCGACACCATCGGCTACTCGATCGGCACCCTCGGCATCCACCGCCTCGGCCTGTTCCTGGCCTTGTCGGCCGGTTTCTGGAGCGCCGTGTGCATCGTCATCAGCGGCCCGTTCTGGACCCGAGGCTGGCCCGAGTGGTGGAGTTGGTGGCTGAACTTGCCGATCTGGCGCTAGATCGGAACGAGCCCGCAAGAACGAACGCCGAGACAGGCCAAGGAGACCTCGATGCTTGAGTACCAGAACATCTTCACCCGCGTGCAGGCGGTGTCGCCTGCCTACGCCGGGATTCCGCTGGCCAGCGGCAACAAGGAACGCGAAGGCCCGCCCATCCACGTGCACTGGATCGGCAAGCTCGGCGACGCGCAGATCGGCCCGATCTACCTCGGCTGGCTCGGCTTGGCCTCGCTGCTGTGCGGCTTCATCGCCTTCGAGATCATCGGCCTGAACATGCTCGCTTCGGTCAACTGGGACCCGGTGCAGTTCGTGCGCCAGCTGTTCTGGCTGGCACTCGAACCGCCGCCGCCGAGCATGGGCCTGAAGCTCTTTCCGCCGCTGAACCAGGGTGGCTGGTGGCTGATGGCGGGCTTCTTTCTCACTGCCTCGCTCCTGCTCTGGTGGGCACGCATGTACCGCCGCGCACGAGCGCTCGGCATGGGCACGCACATCGCCTGGGCCTTCGCCGCGGCGATCTGGCTCTACCTGGTGCTGGGGTTCATCCGCCCGATCCTGATGGGTTCGTGGGGCGAGGCGGTGCCCTTCGGCATCTTCCCTCACCTCGACTGGACGGCGGCGTTCTCGATCCGCTACGGCAACCTGTTCTACAACCCCTTCCACATGCTGTCGATCGCGTTCCTGTACGGCGCGACGCTGCTGTTCGCGATGCACGGCGCGACCATCCTCGCCGTGAGCCGCTTCGGTGGCGAGCGCGAGATCGAGCAGATCGTCGACCGCGGCACGGCCTCGGAACGCGCCGCCCTGTTCTGGCGCTGGACGATGGGTTTCAACGCCACGATGGAGTCGATCCACCGCTGGGGCTGGTGGTTCGCCGTGCTGTGCCCGCTGGTCGGTGGCATCGGCATCCTGCTCACCGGCACGGTGGTCGACAACTGGTACCTGTGGGCTGTCAAACACCATGTGGCGCCGGTCTACCCGGCCGTGTTCGCGCCTGTCATCGACCCCAGCCTGCTCCCGGGAGTGAAGCCATGATGATCAGCGCCACCAGACTTTCGGCGTGGCTCGGTGCCATCACCGCCGGCTTGTTGCTCGCGGCCTGCGAACGGCCGCCGGTCGACACCGTGCAGCGCGGCTACCGCGGCACCGGCATGGAGCAGGTCTACAACCCCCGCGCCGTGGCAGCGCAGGCGGCCGTCAACGCGGTGCCTGCCGACTCGCCGATGGTGCCGCCGGGCGGCCCGGCCGCGAAGACCGTCTTCAAGAACCTGCAGGTCGTGGGCGATCTCGGCGTCGGCGAATTCACGCGGCTGATGACTTCGATGACAGCCTGGGTCGCGCCAGACCAAGGCTGTGCCTACTGCCACAAGGCGGGCGAAGACTTCTCGAGCGATTCGCTCTACACCAAGGTGGTGGCGCGGCGCATGCTGCAGATGACGCAGCACATCAACGCCGACTGGAAGCCGCACGTGGCCGAGACCGGCGTCACCTGCTACACCTGCCACCGCGGCAAGAACGTGCCGGCGAACGTGTGGTTCAAGCCGGCCGACGACAAGCACGCGGCGGGCATGACCGGCAACAAGGCCGGGCAGAACGCGCCGGCCACCTCGGTCGCGTTGGCCGCCTTGCCGAACGACCCGTTCACGCCCTTCCTGTCGCAGGCGGCCGACATCCGCGTGATCGGCACCAGCGCTTTGCCGATCAGCAACCGCCACTCCACCAAACAGGCCGAGTGGACCTACGGGCTGATGATGCACATGTCGCAGTCGCTGGGCGTGAACTGCACCTACTGCCACAACACGCGTTCTTTCGCCGACTGGGACAACAGCACCCCGCCGCGGGGCGTCGCCTGGTACGGCATCCGCATGACGCGAGACCTGAACGCGCAGTACCTCGACTCGCTCGCCGGCGTGTTCCCCGCGAACCGCCTCGGCCCGACAGGCGACGTGCCCAAGCTCAACTGCGCCACCTGCCACCAGGGTGCCTACAAGCCCTTGTATGGTGCGCCGATGTTGAAGACGCATCCTGAACTGGCTGGCGTGCGCGCTGCCCTCGTTCCGGCCGACGCCGCGGCAGCCACGCCGGTGGCCGGCACGGCCAGCAATGCCGTCGTGTTCTTTGCGGTCGGATCGTCGGCCTTGCCGGCCGAAGCGGGCAAGAACCTCGACGCGCTGATCGCTGCCTTGAAGGCCGACCCGGCCACCAAGGTCAGCATCTCGGGCTACCACTCCGCGGCGGGCGATCTGCCGCAGAACCAGGAACTCGCCAAACAACGCGCGTTCGCGGTGCGTGATGCGATCAAGGCCGCCGGTATCGCCGAAGACCGGGTCATGCTGCAGAAGCCGCAGTCGGCCGAGGCGAACCTGGCCGGTGAAGATCCGAAGGCACGCCGTGTGGAAGTGGCCTTGAAGTAGCCCGGGCGGCGCGGGCGCCAGCCCGCGAGTGGCATGGGCTCTGCTTATGATGACGACGGCATCTGAGTGGAGCCCCGATTGAACACAAGCCTGGCCGAACGGCTGAAGAGCGAAACCCGCGCCCTGCACACCGAGGCAGAGCGCAGCGTCTTCATGGGCGTGCTGCTGCGCGGCAAGATGGAACAGGCCGCCTACTGCGCCCTGTTGCGCAACCTGCACGCGATCTACGCCGCGATGGAGCCGGCGCTCGCACGCCACGCGGCCCACCCGGTGATCGCGCCGGTGTTCGCCGCGCCGCTGGCCCGCACGCAGTCGATCGCCGACGACCTCGAGGCCTTGCACGGGCCGGGCTGGAGCGAGGCACTCACGCTGCAGCCATCGGGCGCGTTGTACGTGACGCGGCTGCAGCAGATCGAAGCGCACGAGCCGGAACTGCTGCTCGCGCATGCCTATGTTCGTTACCTCGGCGACCTGAGCGGTGGCCAGATGCTCAGCCGCATCGTCGCGCGCAGCATGCATCTGCCGGCGGGGCAGGGCACGGCGTTCTACGACTTCGGCGACGATTCAGAAACCACCCGGCTCACGCGCGAGTTTCGCGACGGCCTGCGGGCGGTCGCCGTGGGCGAGATCGGTGTCGACGCCATCGTGGCCGAGGCCTGCTCGGCCTTTCGGCGCCACCAGGCCCTGTTCGAAGAACTGGCCGTGGCGCACCTGAACTGAACGCCGGGCGGCCGGCTACAGCCTCAGCAAACCGAGCGCGAGGCGGTGAGTCCGCGATGCCGGGTCGGCCAGCTCGTGCAGCACGTCCATGTGGTTGCGCCCGGCCACCGTCTCGGTCGTCACCGTGCTCTGCGGCCCCCACGCCTGCGCGATCAGCGCGGTCTGCCGCTGGAACTCTTCGCTCTCGTCGCCCCCGACCACCGCCACCAGCTCGCCGCGCGGCGCCGGCATGAAGGCCGGGCTCAGACGCCGCGCTTGTGCGGCCGTCAGGCCGAGATCGGCAGCAAGAAAAGGCGCATGGCGCAGCGGTTCGAGCTCGTACACACCCGAGATCGACAACGCGGCTTTCACCAGATCGGCCGGCAGGTCGAGCGCCACGGCCTTCCAGTCGCAGGCCAGCATCATCGCCGCCAGGTGACCGCCTGCCGAGTGGCCGGCGACGACGATGCGCGCCGGGTCACCGCCATATTCAGCCGCGTGGCGGTGCACCCAGGCCAGCGCCTGCACCGTTTGGAGCACGATGTGTTCGACGGTCACCGCCGGGCACAGCGCGTAGTCGGGCAGCACGACCAGGGCGCCGGCATCGACGAAGGGCGGCGCCACGAAGCTCTGGTCGCGTTTGTCGAGCGCGCGCCAGTAGCCGCCGTGCAGGTAGACGAGAACGGGTGAACCGGGGGCTCGCGCTGGAAACACGTCGAGCCGCTCGCGCGGTTCGGCGCCGTAGGCCTGCTCGACCATGTCGGCGTGGCGCGCGCGCGCTTGCGTCGAAGCCTCGAACCAGTGCGCCAGGATCGCCGGGTGTTCGGGGATTCGGGCGCGGTTGTTGTACTGCTCGTCGAACCAGGCGGGTGATGCTCGGCGCATGTGTTTCCCAGGTCAGTCAAGTGCGCGGCCGCGCACGGTTCAGGCATTCTTGAGCGCGCCCGCACGGGCCTTGCGCGCCACGGGCTTCACTTCGGCCAGCGCCGGGCCGGCCTCACGCAGCGCGGCGTCGATCAACGCGTCCGCCATCCACAACGCCGTGCGCTCGACCTCGCGGTCGGGCAGGCCCCAGATGTCTTTCAGGATCACATACGGCTCGATGCCGTAGACGACCGACAAGGCGCGGTGCAGGCGGTCGCGCACGACCGGCCGCATCAGCGGCGCCAGCGGTTCGATGGCGTGCTGCAGGATGCGCACGCGGTGGCCGCGGCGGTAGGGTTCTTCTTCCAGGAGCCCGGCGCGCTCGAGTGCCCATTGTTCGAGCGAGAGCTGCGCGGCGGCGCGCAGCTGCGGCTCGAACTCCTTGAAGCGCGGAAAGGTCTGCACGAACAATTCGTGCACCCGCTCGCGGCCACTCGGGTTGTCCGAGGCCAGCATGCGCACCGGGCCGAGCGAGCTGTCGATCACGGCCGTGACGAGCGCGCTGCGGCTCGCGAAGTAACGGTAGGCGGTGGCACGAGAGACTTTGGAGCGCACCGCCACCTCGGCCACCGAGGGAATGTGGCCGCTCTGCTGGATGATGTCCATCGCCGTGTCGAGCAGCAGATGGAAGGTCGCTGCCTTCACGCCGCGCGCGGGGGGCACAGGGGGTTGCGACAGCTTGTGCTTCAGGCGGGCCATGGGGTTTGTCCGGGGTGCTGGAAGGTGTGCCTTCGCTTGTGAAAGTCAGACGTCGGCACGTATGATGCGCCCATCCTGATTTGAGACGCAAGTCTCATATTCACGAATCGAGGCACAAGAAGCCTCTGGCTGTTCAACGATCGTGAGGCGGCGGGCACACACCCGGATGAACCTCGCGGCACCTCGGAGACGAACTCGATGCGCTTGGCCAGTTGGCAATGGGGTGGACGCGATCACGTGGGCACGATCTCGGCCGACGGGCGCGAGGCCACGCCGCTCGCCTTGGCCGATGCCACGCGTGGCGTGCTGCCGCTGATCCAGGCGCTGGCCCATGGCGAACCGCTGCCGCAGCCTTCGGGCGCTCGCCTGCCGGTCGACGTGGTCACCCTGCGCGCGCCCTTGCCGCAGCCACTGCGCAGCCTGTTCTGCGTCGGGCGCAACTACCACGCACACGCCGCCGAACTCGCCACCACGGTGTTCAGCACCACGATGCCGAAAGACGACCCGTGGCCCATCGTGTTCGGCAAGCTGCCCGAATGCGTGATCGGCCCGTTCGACACGGTGCAGATGCCGGCGCCGGCCGCGTCGACGCAGATCGACTACGAGTCGGAACTGACCATCGTGATCGGCCGCAGCGGCCGCGACATTCCGCGCTCGCGGGCCATGGACCACGTGTTCGGCTACACGATCGTCAACGACGTGACGGCGCGTGACGTGCAGATGCGCCACCAGCAATGGGACCTGGGCAAGAGCTTCGACACCTTCTGCCCGATGGGCCCGTGGGTCGTGACCGCCGACGAGCTCGACGGCCGCGCGACGCGTGTGCGCGGCTGGGTCAACGGCGCGCTGCGGCAGGACGGGTTGACGAAAGACATGATCCACGACATTCCCACGCTGATCGAAACCTGCTCGCGCGGCATCACGCTCTACCCGGGCGATCTGATCGCCACCGGCACGCCGGCCGGTGTGGGCATGGGCCTGAAACCACCGCAGTGGCTCAAGGCAGGTGACGTGGTGCGCATCGAGATCGATGGCCTCGGTGTCATCGAGAACCGGTTCGGCTGAACGATGGGCTTTCAACTGATCGACCGCGTTGCGGTGGAAGAAGAAGGCGAGGGCCCGGCCGTCGTCTGCGTGCACGGCCTGGGCGGCAGCTCGAACACCTGGGCGCCGCTGATGCCGGCGCTGGCGCGGCACCGCGTGGTCCGCATCGACTTGCCGGGCAGCGGGCGTTCGCAGCGGTTCGAGGGTGCGCTGTCGATCGAAGGTTACGTCGAGACGGTGCTGGGCGTGTGCGCGCGGCTCGGTGTCACGCGAGCCCACTGGCTGGGCCACTCGATGGGCACGATCGTCGTGCAGCACATCGCAGCGTCGCACCCGAAACTGGTGGCCAGCGTGGCCTTGTTCGGCCCGCTGATCGAACCGCCCGAAGCGGCCCGCGCAGCGATGAAAGGCCGAGCCGTGAAAGCGCGCGAAGGGGTCGCCGGCATGCACGAGATCACGCAGGCGCTGATGAACGCCGCCATCTCCGCCGACACACGCCAGCGCCTGCCGGTGACCGTTGCCTTCGTGCGCGAAAGCCTGATGCGCCAGGACGGTGACGCGTATGCACGCAGCTGCGAAGCACTCGCCGGCGCGCAGGCCGCAGCGATCGACCGCATCGAGGCGCCCGTGCTGCTGGTGACCGGCGACGAAGACGGTGTGGCGCCACCGCAGGCCGTGCGTGCCATGTCCGAAAGGCTGCGCAGTGCGCGCAGCACACGCGTGGTGGTGTTGCCTCGCTGCGGCCACTGGACGCCGCTCGAGCGGCCCGAAGAGTGCCAGCGCGAGTTGCGTGACTTCCTGGCCGCCAACGCAAGGATCTGACCATGGCCGACGTGATGTTCACCAACGTGCGTGTCTTCGACGGCGGCGGCGAAACGCCGTTCACCGGCGACGTGCTGGTGCAGGGCAACAAGATCTCGCGCGTCGTGAAAACTGGCTACGGCGCGCGCTCGGCGCCGGTGGCCGGCGCTCAGGTGATCGACGGCGCGGGCGCGTTCCTGATGCCCGGCATGGTCGAGGCCCACACGCACTTTTCGTGGAACGACCAGCCGAGCCTCGACGCGATCCAACGCATGCCGCCGGAAGAACACATCCTGTGGTGCGCCGAAGTCGCGAAGCGTTACCTCGACATGGGCTGGACCAGCTGCGTCGGCGCCGCGGCGGCGAAGCCCCGGCTCGACGTGGTGACCCGCAACGCGATCAACGACGGCACCATCGTGGGGCCACGCTACCTGGCTGCGAGCCAGGAAATCACCGTGCCGGGCGGGCTCGGTGACTCGACCCAGCCCCACCTGCCACAGACCGAGTTCGCGTTCGGCGCGATCGTGAGCGGCGCCGAAGAAATGCGGCGCTGCGTGCGCATGTTCGCCAAGTACGGCGTCGACTCGATCAAGATCAACCTGTCGGGCGAATCCATCACCGGCATGCCGTCGGACATGAGCCAGTTCACGGCAGAAGAAATCCGCGTCTGCGTCGAAGAAGCCAAGGCCTGGGGCAAACGGGTCGCGGCCCACGCGCGCAGCACCTGGTCGATCAAGGAATGCGTGCGCCAGGGCATCGAGGTGATCTACCACGCGAGCTTCTGCGACGAAGAAGCGCTCGACATGCTCGAAGCGCACAAGATGGAACACTTCGTCGCGCCCGGCCTGGCTTGGCTCATCAACACCGTGCACCACGCCGCCGACTACGGCCTGACGCCCGAAGTCGTGAAGAAGATGGACTACCCGCGCGAGCTCGAAGCGTCGATCGCCAGCATGCGCGCCTTGCGCAAGCGCGGCGTGCGCATCCTGCCCGGCGGCGACTACGGTTTTGCGTGGACGCCGCACGGCACCAACGCCAAAGACCTCGAGTACTTCGTCAAGCATGTGGGCATGAGCACGATGGAAGCGCTGCTCTCGGCCACTGCCTGGGGTGGGCCGATGATGCGCATGGGCAAGGTGCTCGGTTATGTGCGCGAAGGTTACCTGGCCGACTTGCTGCTGATCGACGGTGACCCGCTCGCCGACATCACCGTGCTGCAAGACAAGGCCCGCATCCTGGCCGTGATGAAAGACGGCGAGTTCCACCGCGCGCCGCCGATGCGCCACACGCGCAGCGGCCAGGGCACCACTCGCTGGGCCGCCTGAGGAGCACCACCATGGCCGACACGCTGTTCACCAACGTTCGCATTCTCGACGGCACCGGGCAGAACCCCTACACCGGCAGCGTGCTGGTGCAGGGCAACCGCATCCGCCAGGTCGGCCGCAGCACCGCGCCCATCACCACCGGCAACGCGGTCGTGATCGACGGCGCCGGCGCCACGCTGATGCCGGGCATGTGCGAAGCCCACACCCATTTTTCGTGGAACGACGCGCCCACGCTCGCGGCCATCCAGTCGATGCCGCTCGAAGAGCATGTGTTGTGGTGCGCCAAGGTCGCGAAGCGTTATCTGCAGGCGGGCTTCACCTCGTGCGTCGGCGCGGCCTGCGCCAAGCCGCGGCTCGACGTGGTGATCCGCAACGCCATCAACTCCGGGCAGATCCCCGGCCCGCGTTACCTCGCCGCGAGCCAGGAGATCACCGTGCTCGGCGGCCTGGGCGACGAAACCCTGCCGCACCTGCCGTTCCCCGAGTTCAGCTTCGGCGTGAACATTTCGGGCGCCGACGAGATGCGCAAGGCGGTGCGCCTGTTCCTGAAGTACGGCGTCGACTCGATCAAGGTCAACCTGTCGGGCGACAACTTCACGCCGCAGTCGCCGGCCGAGACCACCTGGATGCTCGACGAAGAAGTGGCCGCCGCCATGCGCGAGGTCAAGATTCGCGGCAAGCGCGGCATCGCGCACGCACGTTCGTCTGAAAGCGTGAAGCAGGCGCTGCGCCACGGCATCGACCTGATCTACCACGCGAGCTTCGTCGACAACGAAGCGCTCGACATGCTCGAAGCGGCGAAAGACCGCGTCTTCGTCGCCCCCGGCATCGCGATCCTGTACGCGATGCTGCACGAGGCCGAAGCCTTCGGCATCACCAACAAGATGGCCACCGAGATGGGCTACCAGATCGAGTGGGACGCCGCGCTCGAATCGCTGTCGAAGATGCACAAGCGTGGCATCCGCGTCTTGCCCGGCGGCGACTACGGCTTCGCCTTCACCCCGCATTGCCAGAACGCGCGCGACCTCGAGTTCTTCGTCAAGTACCTCGGCTTCACGCCGATGGAAGCGATCCGGTCGACCACGCTCTACGGCGGCCAGATCATGATGCAGCCGAACGAACTCGGCGTGGTGAAAGACGGCTTTCTTGCCGACCTGCTGCTCGTCGACGGCGACCCGCTCGCCAACCTGGCCATCTTGCGCGACCCGAAGCGGATTCTCGCGGTGATGAAAGACGGCGCCTTCGCGAAAGCGCCGGCGATCGCTTCCCAACGCGCCTGGAGCGTCGCCGCATGAGCCGCAAGGTGCTGGCGCTCTGGCTGCTCTTCGGCGTGCCGATCGCGGCGTTCTCGGCCTGGGCCATTGCCGACAACATGCCGCTGTTCTTCAAGACCTTGCTCAATGGCCTGACGCTGGCGTCGCTGTACTTTCTGGTCGCCAGCGGCTTCACGCTCGTTTTCGGGCTGATGCGCAACGTGAACCTCGCGCACGGTTCGCTCTATTTGCTCGGCGCCTACGTGGGCTGGATCGTCGCCGAGAACAGTGGCTCGTGGCTGCTCGGGGTGGTGGCGGGCTTTGCTTCGGCCGCGGTCGTCGGCCTGCTGATGCAGGTCCTCATCTTTCGTTTCATGGAAGGCCAGGACCTGCGCCAGACGCTGGTCACGATCGGCCTGTCGATCGTTTTTGCCGACCTCATGCTGTGGGCCTTCGGCGGTGAAATCTACACCTTCGAGCCGCCGGCGCTGATCTACGGGTCGACCGTGCTGCCGGTGGTGGAAAAGTTCCCGACCTACCGCCTCGCGGTGCTCGTTTCGGCCATCGTGATCGGCGCCGGCCTGTGGGCCTTTCTCGCGAAGACGCGCGTGGGCATGATGATCCGCGCCGGTGTCGACGACCGCGCCATGCTCGCCGCCTCCGGTGTCAATGTGCAGCTCGTCTTCGCGACGACGTTTGCGATCGGCGCGGGCCTGGCGGGCCTGGCGGGCGTGGTCGGCGGAACCGCGCTCTCGATCTCGCCGGGAGAGGACGCGCGCTACCTGCTTGCATCCCTGGTCGTCGTGATCGTCGGCGGCATGGGCAGCGTCGTGGGTGCCGCGATCGGCGCGCTGCTGATCGGCCTGGCCGAACAGTTCGGCCTGGCCTACGCGCCCACCTACAGCGTCGTGTTCACGTTCGTGATCATGGTGGTGGCGCTCGCCTTCAAGCCGCGCGGGCTGATGGGGAAGAGCACGTGAGCGCCGCGCGGTGGCGGCGGGCGATGAATTCTTCGGCGGCCGCTGCAATGGCCCGCGGTGCTTCGGCGATCGCACTGCCACGCGCGACCTCCGCGGCCAGTTCCCACACCACGGTCGAACCGCGTGACCCGTGGAGCCGCCTCGGCGCGCTGTTCCGGCACCTGCGCTGGCGCCATGTCATCGTGCTCGCATTCGTGCTGCTCTACCCGTTTTTCGCCTCCCCGTTCTTCACCTACCAGATCGGCGCGCAGTCGCTTGCCCTCGGCTTGATCGCGCTCTCGCTCACCTTCCTCGGCGGTTACGGCGGCATGGTGTCGCTGGCGCAGATGACCGTCGCCGGTCTGGCCGGTTACCTGGTCGCGATCTTCGGCAGCAGCAGCGTCGCCGCGATCAGTCTCAACTGGCCGTGGTGGCTCGCGGTCGGTGTCGCACTGGTCGGTGCGACCGCGGCGGCGGCTGCGGTCGGCTGGTTGTCGGTGCGCACCGAAGGCATCTACACGATCATGATCACGTTGGCGATCGGCGTGGCGTTCTTCTACCTCGCGCAGCAGAACTACAGCGTCTTCAATGGCTTCGGCGGATTCAGCAAGGTCGCTGCGCCCGAGCTCCTGGGGATCGACTTCAAGGAACCGGTGCCGTTCTACTTCGTCGCGTTGGCCTGCGCGCTGGCCGGCTACGCGCTCGTCAGACACCTCGTGCGTGCGCCGTTCGGCGTCGCCTTGCAGGGCATCCGCGACAACCCGCGGCGGATGGCGTCGCTCGGCTACCACGTCACTGCGCACCGCGTCGCGGCCTACGCTGTCGCCGGGCTGCTGGCCGCCGTCGGCGGGGTGCTGATGGTCTGGTACAACGGCCGCATCTCGCCCGGCACCGCCAACCTCGGCGCGATGATCTCCATCCTGATCATCGCCGTGCTCGGCGGCATGAAGCATCCGATCGGCGCTTTCATCGGCGCGGTCATCTACGTGCTGTTGCAGAACTTCGCCATCGACCTGTTCGTACGCGAGCGCTTCAACCTCGTCATCGGTGGCGTGTTTCTCGCCATCGTGCTCTGTTCCCCCGACGGTTTGCTCGGGCTCTGGGCGAAATTGCGTTCGCTCATGGCCTCGGGTCGGCCAATTCACCACGAAAAAAGGAGACTGAAGTGAAAGCAATGCAGAGAGTACTTTTTGCGCGTTCGATGGTCGGCGCTGCGGCCCTCGCAGCCCTGGTGGGCTCGGCGTGGGCACAGGACACGCTCAAGATCGGCGTGCTCGCAAACCTCGAAGGGCCGTTCGCGGTGCCAGGCCAGGACGGTTATCGCGGCGCCGACATGGCCCTGAAGGAAAAGAACGGCATGGCCGGCGGCAAGAAGATCGAGTTCGTCAAAGTCTCGTCCGACGCCACGCCTGACAAAGCCGTCGCCATGACACGCAAGGCGGTCGAGCAAGACAAGGTCCAGATCATGATCGGCCCGCTCTCGGGCGACGAGGGCATCGCCGTCAAGAACTACGCGAAGACCAAGCCCGACGTCACCTTCATCAACGGCTCGTCGGGCGCGCAGGCGACGACACTGGCCGACCCGGCGGCGAACTTCTACCGCTTCAACACCGAGGGTGCGCAGTGGATGGTGGGCCTGGGCGAACACGCGCTGGGCAAGGGATACAAGAAGGTGTTCCTGGTGGCCGAGGACTACGGCTTTCCGTACTCGCAAGTGCAGGGTTTCATGGCCAGCTACTGCGCCAAGGGGGGCAAGGTCGTCGACAAGGCCTGGGTGCCGCTCGGCACCAAGGACTACGCTTCGGTGGTCGCCAAGATTCCCAAGGACATCGACGCGGTGCTGGTCGTGCTCGGCGGTGCGGACGCGGTCAACTTCCTGAATCAGTACGAGCAGGCCGGCGGCAGCAAGCCGATGATCGGCGGTTCGATCACGGTCGATCAGACCGTGCTCAACTACAAGGGCAAGCGCCGCGAGTCGCTGCTCGGCACGGCCTCGGCGGGGCCCATGGCCGACTCGATCGACACGCCGGAATGGAAGAAGTTCGTCGCCGACTACAAGGCGCAGTTCAAAGACGGTTTCCCGAGCCCTTCGCTGTTCGCCTACCTCTACTACATCAACACCAAGGCGACGCTCGACGCGCTCGATGTCGTGAAGGGCGACTTGTCGGGCGGCCAGAAAGCCTACCGCGACGCGCTGCAAAAGACCAACTTCAAGGGCCCTGCCGGTGATGTGAAGATCGACGCCAACCGCAACGGTGTCGGGACCACCTACATCACCGAGGTGGCCAAGGCGGCCGACGGGTCGTTCTACAACAAGGTCGTGAAGGCGGTGCCGAACATCTCGCAGACCCTGGGGCTGCCGGAAGCCGATTTCAAGAAGATGGGGCTGGGCACGCGCGACGTGCCCGACTGCCGCAAGTAAGCAAGAAGCGCAACGCGGCGATGGCTTCAATCACTTCGCTCAGGCCGGCGCTCATGCGCAGCGGACCCGGCACCGGCGCCAGCGCCGGTGCCAGCGGGCAGCTGTTGTCCGGAGATGCCTTGACCCTGAGCGGCGTGACGCGGGCCTTCGGCGCGCTGCGTGCAGTCGACGACGTGAGCTTGAATATCGCCGCAGGCCAGAGGTACGCGATCCTTGGCTCCAACGGAGCCGGCAAGACGACGCTCTTCAACGCCATCACCGGCGACTTTCCGCCCACGTCCGGGCGGATCCATTTTTTCGGCGAAGACATCACCGAGTTGCCGCCGCACGAGCGCATCCGCAAGGGGCTGCGGCGCACTTACCAGTCTTCGCTGCTGTTCCGTGAGCTCACCGTGCGGGAGAACCTGTTCCTCGCGGTGCGTGGTGTCGCAAACGGGCGATTCAGTTTTCTTCGCGCCAGCGCCGGCCATGCTTCTTCACAGGCGACCAACGACCTGCTCGATCGCGCGCGCCTCGCCCACATCGCCGACACGCGCGTGGCCGACCTGGCGCACGGCCAGCAGCGCCAGCTCGAGATCGGCATGGCGCTGGCCGGCGCTCCGCGGCTGATCCTGTTCGACGAACCCGCCGCCGGCCTGTCGCCGGCCGAGCGCCGCGAGCTCGTCACCTTGCTCACCTCGCTGCCCGCGCACATGAGCTTCGTGCTGATCGAGCACGACCTCGACATCGCGCTACGCGTCGTCGAGCGCGTGACCGTGATGCACAACGGCCGCGTGCTGCGCACCGGCAGCCCTGCCGAGATCGAGAACGATGCGCAGGTGCAGGCGATCTACATGGGGAGCAAACACTGATGGCCTGGTTCGGGCGTGGTCGTGAAGACGCGAACAAGCGCGAGCCGGTGCTCGTCGTGGAAGGCCTCGACGTCTACTACGGCCGCGCGCACGCGCTGCAGTCGGTCAGCCTGTCGCTGGCCGAGGGGGTGCTCGGCATCGTCGGGCGCAACGGCATGGGCAAGACCACTCTGTGCAATGCCATCACCGGCCTGGTGCCGGCGGCTGGCAGCGTCAAGCTGCAGGGCGAAGAGATCCTCGGCCGGGCGCCGAACGAGATCACGAAACGCGGCATCGCCTACGTGCCGCAAGGCCGGCGCGTGTGGCCGTCGCTCTCGGTCGATGAAACTTTGCGCCTGGTGGCACGCCACAAGCGCGAGGTCGACCGTGTCTACAAGATGTTCCCGCGCCTGGCCGAGCGCCGAAGCAACGGCGGCGCACAGCTCTCGGGGGGCGAGCAACAGATGCTCGCGATCGGCCGGGCGCTGCTGCTCGAGCCCAAACTGCTGGTGATGGACGAGCCCACCGAAGGCCTGGCCCCGGTGATCGTCGAGCAGGTGGCGCAGGCCTTGCGCGAGCTCGCCGCCGAAGGCCACATTGCGGTGCTGCTGATCGAACAGAATCTCGGCGTCGCGATGAGCGTGGCCGACCGCATCGGCGTGATGGTCAACGGCCGCATCGCGCAACAGATGCCGACGGCGCAGCTGGCCGGCGACCGCGAATTGCAGGAGCGCTTGCTGGGGGTGCGCTCGGGCGGCCACGACGACGAGCCCGAGGCAGAACAAGCTGCGCCAGAGGCGAGCACCCCAATGCAGGTGATGACGGTGCGCCGTGCCCACGCCGAAGGCGCGCCGTCGATCGACGACCTGGCGCCCGGCAGCGTGCGCGGCTTCACGCGCTGGAACGCCGGCGGCACGGCCGCGCCGGCCGCCGACATCCTGCGCGCGGCGCCCGTCGCCGAACCGGCAGCACCAGCCCGGCTGGTGGCGCCCTCCGCCGTCATTGAGTTTCCCGTCGCGGCCAGCAGTGCGCGTGCCGCCTACGTGGCCGGCACCTTCGACACCAAGGGCCGCGAACTGTTCTTCCTGCGCCAGTGCCTCGAGCGCCTGGGCTTGCGCGTGGTCACGGTTGACCTGTCGACCTCGGGCAAACCATCGCCCGCCAGCGTGCACCCACGCGAAGTGGCGCGCTTTCACCCGCAAGGCGAATCGGCCGTCTTCAGCAACGACCGCGGCCAGGCCACCGCGGCGATGGCGCTCGCCTTCGAGGGCTTCGTGAAGACTCGGCGTGACCTCGGCGGCATCATCTCGGCTGGTGGCTCGGGCGGCACCTCGATGGCTGGCCAGGGCATGCGTGCCTTGCCGATCGGTTGCCCCAAGGTGATGGTCTCGACCATGGCCAGCGGCGACACCCGGCCTTACGTGGGCCCGAGCGACATCTGCATGATGTATTCGGTCACCGACGTGCAAGGCATCAACCGCATCAGCGAGAAGGTGCTCGCCAATGCGGCCCATGCACTGGCCGGCATGATCGCGCACCCGCCCGTCGAGTCCGACACCACCAAACCCGCGCTGGGCTTGACGATGTTCGGCGTCACCACACCCTGCGTGCAGGCCGTGACCAAGCGCCTCGAGGCCGACTACGACTGCCTGGTTTTCCACGCCACCGGCGTGGGCGGCCAGTCGATGGAAAAACTCGCCGACTCGGGGCTGCTGGCCGGCGTGATCGACGTGTCAACGACCGAGATCGCCGACGAGGTTGCCGGCGGCACGCTCTCCGCCGGGCCGACGCGCATGGACGTGTTCGGGCGCCATGCCTTGCCCTACGTGGGCTCGTGCGGCGCGCTCGACATGGCCAACTTTGGCGCCTGGGAAGCGGTGCCCGAGCGCTTCAAGGCCCGCAAGCTCTACCGCCACAACCCGACCGTGACGCTGATGCGCACGACCATCGACGAGAACCGCGCGATGGGCGAATTCATCGCCGCAAAACTCAACGCGATGATCGGGCCGGTGCGCTTCCTGATCCCCGAGGGCGGAGTCTCGGCGATCGACAGACCCGGCCAGCCTTTCCACGACCCCGAGGCCGACCGCGTGCTGTTCACCACCATCGAACAGCACTTTCGCAGCGGCATGAACCGCCAGCTGCGGCGCCTGCCCCTGCACATCAACGACGAGGCCTTCGCCGACGCGCTGGTCGCGGCCTGGCACGAGGTGTCGCGCCCGACCAGCAGCGCGCGGCGCGCCTGAACAGCGCACGAGACTTTCAACAAACACCATGGCACGCATCCCACGCTCCACGCTGCTCGAACGCTTTCGCGCCAAGATCGCCGCCGGCCGGCCGATCATCGGTGGCGGCGCAGGCACCGGCCTGTCGGCCAAGTGCGAAGAGGCCGGCGGCATCGACCTGATCGTGATCTACAACTCGGGGCGCTATCGCATGGCCGGCCGGGGTTCGCTGGCGGGCTTGCTGGCCTACGGCAACGCCAACGAGATCGTCTGCGAGATGGCGCTCGAGGTGCTGCCGGTCGTGAAGCACACACCGGTGCTCGCCGGCGTGAACGGCACCGACCCATTCATGATCCCCGAGCAGTTCCTGAAGCGTGTGATCGACCTCGGCTTTTCGGGTGTGCAGAACTTTCCGACCGTGGGCCTGATCGATGGCACCTTCAGGGCGAACCTCGAAGAAACGGGCATGGGCTACGGGCTCGAAGTCGAACTGATCGAACGGGCGAGGGCGCTCGACCTGCTGACCACGCCCTATGTGTTCTGCGAAGCCGATGCACGGGCGATGGCCGGCGCCGGCGCCGACATGATCGTCTGCCACCTCGGCCTGACCACGGGCGGTGCCATCGGTGCCGAAACCGCGCTCACGCTCGCCGGCTGCGTGGAACGCATCAACGCCTGGGCGGCGGCGGCAAAGGCCGTCAACCCCGAGGTGATCGTGTTGTGCCACGGCGGCCCGATCGCCACCCCCGAAGACGCGCAGCACGTGCTGGCGCGTTGCCCCGCATGCCACGGTTTCTACGGCGCGAGTTCGATGGAGCGTTTGCCCGTCGAGACCGCGCTCACCGACACCACGCGGCGCTTCACCCAGATCAAGCGGTAACAGGAGACTTTCATGTCAGGCTCTCAATTCGGCAGTTTCATCCTCGGCCTGATCGTCGTTGCGATCGTCGTCGCGCTGGTCGTGTGGCTGATGCACTGGCTCTACCTGCGCAGCTCGAAAGAGCGTGCTTTCGTGCGCACCGGCCTCGGCGGGCAGAAGGTCGTGCTCGACGGTGGCGCTTTCGTGCTGCCGATCGTGCACGACGTGATCCCCGTCAACATGAACACGCTGCGCTTGGAGGTGAGCCGCGGCCGCGACAAGGCGCTGATCACGAAAGACCGCATGCGCGTCGACGTGATCGCCGAGTTCTACGTGCGTGTCGCCGCCAAGCCCGACTCGGTGGCGAACGCCGCGCAGACCCTGGGCCTGCGCACGATGGAGCCCGACCAGCTGAAAGAACTCGTCGAAGGCAAGTTCGTCGACGCGTTGCGCACCGCCGCGGCCGAGATGACGATGGAAGAGCTGCACGAGAAGCGCGGCGCCTACGTGAAGCGGGTCCGCGAGACCGTGGCCGAAGACCTGACCAAGAACGGCCTGGAACTCGAAGCCGCGTCGCTGACGCAGCTCGACCAGACCGGCATGGAGTATTTCAACCCGAGCAACGCTTTCGACGCCGAAGGCCTGACGCGCCTGACCGAGCAGATCGAACACCGCAAGAAGCAGCGCAACGACGTGGAGCAGGACACGTTGATCGCCATCCGCAACAAGAACCTCGAAGCCGAAAAGCTCTCGCTCGACATCGACCGCGAAGGCGAATACGCACGGCTCAACCAGCAGCGTGAGGTCGAGATCGCACGCGCCCGCCAGCGCGCCGAGGTGACGACCGAACGCGCCCAGCGTGAGCAGTCGGCCGAGAGCGCGCAGATCACCGCGAAGCAGACGATCGACACGGCGCGCATCCGCTCGGAGCAGACGCTCGAGCAAGAGCGCATCGGCAAGGAACGGGCGATCCAGGGCGCCGAGATCGAACGTCGCCTGTCGCTCGAACTGGCCGAGCAGCAACGCGCGATCGCCATCGCCAAAGAGAGCAAGGCGCAAAGTGAAGCGCATGCCGAAGCGGAAACGGCGCGGGCGCTGGCGATCTCGGCCGAAGAGAAGGTGTTCACCGCGCGCGAGGTCGAGATGGCCGAGCGCAAGAAGGCGATCGACCTGATCGCTGCTGCGCAGGTGGCCGAGCGCGACGCGTTGCGCCTCACCTCGGCCGCGCAGGCCGAGAAGACCGCGAGCACCGACCGCGGCGCGGCGATCCGCGCCCAGGCCGAGGCTGATGCCGATGCCGACAAGATCAAGTCGATGGCGATGCGCGTGCGCGCCGAGATCGAGGCCGAGGCGCTGCGCCTGATGAACGACGCGCACAACATGCTGAGCCCCGAGGCGCGCATGTCGGCGTTGCGGCTGAAACTGGTCGAGCGGGCCGAAGGCATCATCCGCGAATCGGTGCGGCCGATGGAGCGCATCGAAGGCATCAAGATCCTGCAGGTCGACGGCCTCGGTGGTTCGGGTGGCGGGGGCGGCGAGGGCAACAACAACGGCGGCGGCAACTTCGCCGATGGCGTGGTGAACTCGGCGCTGCGCTTTCGCGCCCAGGCGCCGCTGGTCGACCAGTTGCTGCGCGAGATCGGGATCGAGGGTGGCGACATCCAGCGCCTGGTCGGCAGCGTGAGTGGCGCGCAGGCCGCCTTGCCACCCGCACCGAACAAGGAATAGCCCGTGGTTCAGGTCTACGCCTCGAGCGTCATCGACGCCAGTGCCGACAGCGTGTGGTCGCGCATCCGCGACTTCAACGGCCTGCCGTTGTGGCACCCGGCCATTGCCGACAGCCGGATCGAGAACAACCAGCCGGCCGACCGCGTCGGCTGCGTGCGTCACTTTCATCTGCGCGACGGCGGCATGATCCGCGAAAAGCTGCTGGCGCTTTCAGACTACGACTACAGCTGCAGCTACGAGATTCTCGAAAGCCCGATGGGCGTGGAGCACTACATCGCCACGCTCAAGCTCACGCCGGTGACCGATGGCGCACGCTGCTTCGCCGAGTGGAGCGCCGAGTTCGAATGCGCCCCGGGGCGCGAACGCGAGCTGAGCGAGTCGATCGGCGGTGGTGTGTTCCAGGGCGGATTCGACGCGCTCAAGCGTCATTTCGGCGCACGTTGAGGCGGCGGGGCTGAGCATGCAGCGCGTCGTGCGCTCGACCATCATCGACGCGCCCATCGAGCGGGTATGGGCGGTGCTGCGCGACTTCAACAGCCACGACCAGTGGCACGACGCGGTCGAGGCCAGTCGCATCGAAGGCGGGGAACGCAGTGACCAGGTCGGCTGTGTTCGCAACTTCACGCTGCGCGACGGCAACCGCATCCGCGAACAATTGCTGACGCTCTCGGACACCGAGTACAAAAGCACTTACTGCATCGTCGAAGCGACGGTGCCGCTGCAGCGCTACGTGGCCGCCGTGACGCTCAAGCCCGTGACCGATGGCCAGCGCACGTTCTGGCACTGGGAGTCGACCTTCGCCACGCCGCCCGGCATGGAACGCGAACTGCACGACATGGTCGCCAAGGGCGTCTACGAGACCGGCTTCGAGAACCTGCGCCGGCATCTGCGGCAGGGTGGCGACCTGCGCGCAGAAGGCGCCCCCGCGATGCCACTGGCCTTGCCGGTGCCCACCCGCCGCGTCGTCTTGCACCGTTATGGCGAAGCCGAAGCAATGCAGGCCGAAAACGCCGAGGTACCGGCACCGGGCGACGGTGAAGTGCGCATCCGCCAGCGCGCGATCGGCGTCAACTTCTTCGACGTGTACCTGCGCCGCGGCTGGATCCCTCAGATGCTGCCGCTGCCCGGAACACCCGGCATGGAAGCGGCCGGCAGCGTGCTCGACACCGGGCCGAACGTGAACGGCCTGCTGCCGGGTGACCGCGTGGCCTACCTCGGCCCGGTGCCGGGTGCCTACTGCGGCGTGCGCAATGTGCCAGCCGACTGGGTCGTTCGATTGCCCGCGGCGGTCGAGAGCGAAACCGCTGCGGCCTTGCTGCTGAAAGGCCTGACGGCCGACTTTCTGCTGCGCGACCTCGGCCATGTCGGCCCCGGCACAAGGCTGCTGGTGCACGCCGCGGCCGGTGGCGTGGGCCTGCTCGTGTGCGCTTGGGCGAAGCGCCTCGGTGCGGTCGTGCTCGGCACCGTGTCGAGCGAAGCCAAGGCGCGGGTCGCACGCGAGCACGGCTGCGAACAGGTGATCGTGACGCGCGACTACACCTTCGGCGACGCGGTGCAGCGCGCGTGTGGCGGCGCCGACGTGGTGATCGACGGGCTGGGTGACGCCGCGCGCGACGAGAACCTGAAAGCGCTCGCCCGCCGCGGCCACTGGATCAGCCTGGGCCAGGCCAGCGGCGCGCTGGCGCCGCTGCCGCCCGATGCCCTGGTGGCCAAGTCGCTCAGCTTCTCGCGCCCGGTCGTGTTCGACTACGTGGCCGAACGCGGGCAACTCGCGGAACGGGCACAGCGTGTGTGGAACGCGCTCGCCGACGGCACGATCAAGGCGCCACCGATCGAACGTTTTGCACTCGACGCCGCTGCGCAGGCCCACGCCCGCCTCGAATCGCGCGCCAGCATCGGTGCGTTGATCCTCACCGCTTGAACCACCGGAGATTCCGATGATCGTCGGCATGAACCACTTCACCGTGATCGCGGAAGACGAACGCCAGACGCTCGATTTCTACGTCGGCCTGCTCGGCCTCACGGTCGGGCACCGGCCCGATCTCGGCTTCCCGGGCGCGTGGTTGTACGCCGGCGGGCCGCAGGCGGTCTTGCACATGTACTTCGACCGGCCGATGCCGAAGCAGCGCGCCGGCGTCATCGACCACATGGCCTTCACTGCGCACGACCTGCGCGCCGTGAAAGCGCGCTTCGACGCCAGCGGCATCAAGTACGACCTTCGGCAGCAGGCGGGCGCCGGAACGTGGCAGCTGTTCTGCTTCGACCCGAACGGCGCCAAGGTCGAGCTCGACTTCGACGCGTCGGAGACGCTCTAACGGCTGCGAAGTTATTGCGCGAGAAACCCGCCGTCGACCGGCAGGGTGTGCCCGGTGATCATGCGTGCCTGGTCAGAGGCCAGGAAAACGATCGCGTCGGCAATGTCGGCGGGTTCGGCCAGGCAGCGCATCGGTGTCATGTCGAGGATGCGGTCCATGAGCTCGGGGTTGCCGAACAGCCCCTGCGTCAGCTCGGTGCGCACCCAGGTCGGCGCGACTGCGTTGACGCGGATGCCGTGCTCGGCCCATTCGACCGCCAGCGCGCGCGTCATGTTGACGACCGCGCCCTTGGTCGATTGGTATGACAAGTTCGGGTAGAGACCACCGCCCGACAGACCCATGATCGACGACACGTTGACGATCGCGCCACGCCGGGCCGGCACCATCGAACGGCCAGCCGCGCGGCAGCACAGAAAGACCGCCGTGAGGTTCACGTCGACCACCGCTTGCCAGTCGGCCGTCGACATCTTCAGTGTCGGGTGGCGCAGGGCGATGCCGGCGTTGTTCACGAGGATGTCGATGTGACGGTAGCGTGCCGTGACGCTGTCGAAGGCGGCGTCGACCGCGCTTTCATCGGTGATGTCGATCGCCACCGCGAGATGGTCGACGCCTTGCGCGCTCAGGCGCGCACGCGCTGCCGCGAGCGCCGGCTCGTCGCGGTCGAACAGCACGGGTGTGACGCCGGTCTTCGCCAGCGCCTGCACCGTGGCCCAGCCGATGCCTTTCGCCCCACCGGTCACCACGGCGACGCGCGATGGAGCAGACGTGTCGACCGTCATCGGCGATTCAGGCGCCGCCGAACAGGCGAATCTGCCCGTACAGCGCCGTCGCCCGTTTGGTCGAGGTTTCGAGTTCTTCGAGCAACGGCGCGACCGACGAGGTGCTGCTGCCATCGGCGATGTCCATCGCCGCGAGGCTCGCGTTGGCGAGGATCGCGCCCATCAGGTCACCACGCTCGGCGGTGCTCGCAGCACGCGCTCCGTCGCGCACGGCCGCGCCGGCCACGGCCTCGGAGAGAGACTGTTCGAGGTGCCGCCGCGCTTCGGCCGCGCGCTGGCTGTCGGTGAGGTCGGTGAAGATCAGGAAGAAGCCGAGCACCGACCCGTCACGCGCCGGCACCACCTCGGCACGCACCGCCACCGGCAGGGTCTTGCCGGCCTCGAGCGCCAGCGCCAGTTCGCCACGCCACGGCCGCCGCTCTTGTGCCAGCGAACCGAGGATCTTGCCCACCAGCACCGGGTCGCTGAAGAGCGTGGAGAGTTCTTGGAGCGCTGCAGCGGGCAGCGCCGGTTGTTTCAGCAGGCCGAAAAAAGCCTGGTTGGCGAACAGCGCGCGCCCGCGGGCGTCGGCCACCACGACCGGCTCGTTCGAGCTTCCGACCGTGGCGCGGATCTGCGCGATCTGGTGCTCGGCGATCAGCAGCCGTACTGCGTTGATCTGCACGATGATGTCGATCAGCGAGGCGCCGAAAGCCCGCGCCAGCGCGGTTTCGCTGGCCGTCCAGGCCAGCGCCGTGCCGCGCACGATCTCTGACCACGCGGCGAAGGAACGGCGTGGCGAGAGCTCGAGCGGGTTGTTGTTGACGACCGGCTTGGTCGGGTCGCCGGCCCAGGTGACCGTGAGCAGCTGTTCCTTGCGGAACCACATCAGGTAGTCGGGCTTGGTGCCCGACAGCTTCACGGCGAGCACGCCGCTGGCGGTGGGCGTGAGCGAGTCGAGTGCCACGTTGGCACGCGAGACCGAAGAGCAGCTGAACAGGCCGTCGAACTTCTGGCCGTCGATCCATTGCATGAGCGCGCGCAGTTCGGCGGTGGAGGGCGCTTCGCCGGCGGTCAGCAATTCACCCTCGTAAAAGAGCGCTGCGCCGGTGGCTTCGAGCGGCTGCAGCACGGTGCGCGGGTTGCGGAACAGCGCGAGACGCCAGTCGCCTTCGGTCGAGGTGGCCTCGACCAGACGCTGCTCGAGCCGGCGAACCTGGATCGCGACCTGCGCATGCGCGTAGTTTTCGATCGCGGCGATGCGCGTGGAAGCCACTTCGGCGAGCAGGTCGGCGGCGGCGCGCACCGCGAAGCGCAGGTTGAGTGCCGAGTAGTGGTGGCAGGCGATCAGGCCCCAGAGCTTGCCTTCGCGCACCAGCGACACCACCAGCGTGGCGGTGACGCCCATGTTCTTCAGGTACTGCAGGTGCAGCGGCGACATGCTGCGCAAATGGCACATCGACATGTCGAGCTCTTCGCCCGTGCCAGGCAACTGGCGTGGCACGAGCGGCGCCGGCTCGTAGTGCACATCGACCAGCACACGCAAGCGGTTCCGCAGGTAGAGCTCGCGCGCACGCTGCGGGATGTCGGAGGCCGGGTAGTGGTGTCCGAGCAGCGATTCGAGGCGCGGGTCGCGTGCTTCGGCAATGATCTTGCCGTGGCCGTCGGGGTCGAACTTGTAGACCATGACCCGGTCGTAGCTCATCAGGTCGCGGAAGCTGCGCACCACGGCGTCGGCCAGCGTGCCGATGGCCGACGCCGCGCTGAAGCGCTGAACTGCAGCACCGAGGGCGTCGACCAGCACATCGCTCGCGATGTCGACGGTTCGCACGCCCGGGGCGGTGGCGCTGCCCACGGGTTCGATCTCGACCAGCAACACGTTGCCGGCCACCCGGTGCAGCGTGCCTTCGAATTCGCACGACCGGCTGCCCACGGGCACCTGGCAACGCAGCAATGACAGCGCATCGCCGCGGATGCTGGCGGCGGCGCCGCGCACCTGCGCTTCGATGTCGCCACCCAGCTCGCCGAGGGGCTGGTTGAGCAGGCTTTCGGCCGGCACGCCCAGCAGCGTGGCCACGTTGGCGCTGAGCTGAACGATGCGCAGGCCCGGCTCGCGCAACGCCAGCAGCACGCCGTGCGGCTGAACCGAGCCCGCCAGATGGATCAGTTCACGCTCGCAATTGGTCAGGTCGGCCTGACCGAATGCAGGGCTGCCTTGCACTATGCAGGGTCCTTGTCGTTGCGCTGGCGGCGCACCAGGCTCGCGCGGCTGACGCCGAGCAGCCCGGCGGCGGCAGTCAGGTCACCGCCCGCCCGCCGCAGCGCGGCCTGCATGAATTGGCGCTCGGCCAGCGCGCTGGCCTGGCGCAGCATCTCGGGCAAGGGCATCGCACCGAGCTTCAGCGCGATCTGCTCGAGCCCGGCGTGCAAGGCGTCGGCGAGCTCGCTCTGGCGCGGCGTGTCGCCGGCCACGCGGTGGATCGTGAAGCCGATGCATTCCTGATCACCTTCGGTCAGCAGCGCTGCCGAGATCTCGACCCGCGCCGCCGGCGAACGCGCCGGCTTGACCCACGACTCGATGCGCCGTGCGATGCCGTCGCGCCGCACCTGCGGCACGAGCGAGGTCAGCGGCCGATCGGCCAGGCCGAGCCAGTCCATCAGCATCTGGCCCTTGGCTTCGGTTTCGTGGGCCAGGTTCACGAGCGCCAGGAACGCCGGGTTGGCCACCAGGATTCGTCCGCTGGAATCGGTGACGACGACGCCGTCACGTGCATCGTCGACCAGCCGGGCCAGCGTGGTGTTGAGCTCGGTCGACGAGGCTGCGCCGTCGACGTTGCGCACCCGCACCAGCAAGCGCATCGTGTCGTCGGCGCGGAACGGCGTGGCCGCCACGCTGGTGGCCGTGATGGTGCCGAGCAGCCGCGCACGGATCTCGCCGCTCTGCCCGTTGCTGCGAGCCGCCGTGAGCAGTGCGTTGACCGCACCGCGCGAGTGGTGCTCGAAACCGAAAGTCGCCAGGCGGCCGGGCAACAGCTCGCTGCCGATGTCGAACAACAGCGCCGCGGCGTGGTTGGCTTCGACGATCTGCAGCGTTTGTGCATCGACCACCATCACCGCGTCGGTCGCCACCTGGAACAGCAGGCGGTAGCGCGACTCGGCCTGGCGGGCCTGCCAGTAGCCTCGTTCCATGTCTTGCTGGTTGTCGATGAACCGTTGCTGGATCGCGGCGATGGCTCGCAGGTCGCGGCCGACCGCGAGCACCGGCCCGTCGGTACCGAGCCGAATGGCGGTGTAGGCCACCGGGATGCTGATGCCGGGTGTCAGCGGGTGGTTGACTTCGCGGCGGCGGGCGATGCCGGTGGCCGCCACTTCTTTCAGCAGGTTCTCGATCTTCGGGCGGGTGTCACCGCTGACGGTGTCGACCCAGGCGCGGCCGACCCATTGCTGCGCGCCGGGAGCGATCGGCTCGGCTTGGCCCTGCGCCACGTTGCGGATCACGCCGCTGCCGTCGATCACGAGGGCGATGTCGCTGGCGAGCGAAACGAAAGTCTTGGCCAGCTCGGGCGCCCACGCCGACAGCGCGCCCAGGTCGGGCATGTCGGCGGCGTTTCGGCTCACCGGGGGGCTCACTTCGGGCTTGGATGCCATGGCCTTCGAATGGGATAAGGGTCACGCAGGCGCTTGACCAACATCCGGAATTCTATGCGGCAGCGCGTGAAGCGCCATGGGTAAATGCGGAGGTCAGGCCTTGGTGCCCAGACCGCTCGCTTCACCGGCCGCGCGTGAACGCAGACCCCAACGCCACAAGGCCTCGAATGGCAGCGGCAGCACCATGAACCAGTGTTCAAGGATCGCCAGGCTGAGCAGCGTGCCCACGAAGGTGAGCGCCGTGGCATCGAAGGCGCTGATGCCCTCGGTGGTGGCGCCTTGCCACATCAGCACCGCGAGCCAGGTCGACACCGCCACCGAGACCGGGAACAGCGCGTTCATCGAGGCGCGCCTGAAGTAGCTTTGCAGATACTTCAGGTGGGCCGGCAAAAAGCTCTCGCTCAGGTTGCGCACGCCGAGAAACACGTTGAGCTTGGCGCTCTGGCGCATCACCCAGAACACGACGAAGCAGCCCAGGCCGGTCGGGTTGGCGCCGTTCCAGGTGGCGGCCACCACGGCGAGGCCGAGCACGATGAGGGCGAGTTCGTGGTGCAGCAGCGTCTGCAGCGCGTAGCCGGCGCGGCGCCAGCCGGTCGATTCCGGCGGGCAGGCAATGCGCCGCGGGCCTGTCACGTAGCCAAGCAGGAAAGCCAGCTCCTGCCAGGCCCAGACCAGCACCGTGCAGGTGAAGGCCAGGTAGGCGCCGGTGACGCGGGTGTCGTTGCGCGTGGCGGCCAGGCCGACCAAAGCCAGACCGAGCAACACGGTCGCACCCAGCATCGTCCAGCGGTGGGTCCAGCGTGGCAGGCCGTTCAGGTACAGGATCACGCCCGTGCTGAACCACCACACGAACAGTGTGTAGGCGATCGGCTGCAGGTACAGCGACATGGCCGGCCAGGCAAGGTTGCGCGGGCCTACCAGGTCGGCGCCATGCGTGCGTTCTGCGGCAACACGTTCGGCTTGGCGGGCAGGCAGAACAAGCGCACGAAGGTGAAGGCCGCTGCGACCGTGAGGCCTGCGCGCTGCACCGCGGCCAGCACGCCACCACGCTCCTTGGCGGTTTCTGTGGCCACCGAGATCCGGCGCAGCCTTTCCAGCCCGGCCAGGAAGCGCGGGTCGTCAAGGTTCAGCGTCAGCGGGAACACCTGCTTGGTGATTTCGGTGGTGATGCGGAAGACGTTGAAGTCGTATTCGGTCGCGTCCAGGCCCATGGCCTTGTGCATCTCGGGGCGCTGATGGTCACGCACGTACATCGTGGCGAACACGGCCAGCACGAAGAAGCGGATCCACAGCTTGTTGACGCCGCTCAGCAGCTTCGGGTTGGCGCGCAGCAGCAGCGCGAACGCCTCGCCGTGGCGGAATTCATCGTTGCACCAGAGCTCGAACCACTTGAAGATCGGGTGGAAACACAGCTCGGGGTGCTTCTCGACCTGGCGGAAGATCGCGATGTAACGCGCGTAGCCGATCTTCTCGGACAGGTAGGTCGCGTAGAAGATGAACTTGGGGCGGAAATAGGTGTACTTCTTCGCCTTGGCGAGAAAACCCAGGTCGACGCCGATGCCGAAGTCTTTCAGCCACTGGTTGATGAAGCCGGCGTGGCGCGATTCGTCGCGGGCCATGAAGCCGAACAGCTCTTTCATGTCGGGGTTGTTCACACGTTTCCTGATCTCGGCATAGAGCACGCAGCCCGAGAATTCAGAGGTGATCGAGCTGATCAGAAAGTCGCTGAACTCCTTGTACAGCGCGGGTGGCATGCCGGAATAGTTGGCCATCATGTCGGCCGGGCGCTGGAAGTGGTCGGTGTTGGTGTCTGCGCGGAATTCGTTCATCAACACTTCCCACTGCGGGCGGATCGATTCGACGTCGATCCGGTCCATGGCCTCGAAGTCGGTCGTGTAGAAGCGCGGTGTGAGCGCCGTGTCTTTCAACGCGGTGCTGGTCGCTTCGTTGATCGAACGGTCGGTGGGGTCGTGGGCCAGCGTGGTCATGGTGTGTTGTCCTGCGGTGTCTTTGCGGGTCACTGAGCGGTGCTGCTGGCCATGATGCTGGCGAACACCGACGCGTTGATGGGGCCGAACGAGCCGAGGTCGACACGCCGGCCGGTGCCCGGGTCTTCGAGCGTGAGCTTGCCGTCGGCGCGGCCGATCATCCGGAACGGCAATTCCGGGCCCACACCCTGGCGTTTGCGTTCGCGCGCGAGGCCGCGCATCGTGCCGCGAAGAAAGCCGTTGGTGCCGGGCGCCACGGTGTCGATCAGGCGCTGGCCGCTGGCGTCGAGCACGACGATGCTGCCGTCGGGGCGGTCTTCGAATCGGAACTCACGCACCGACACCGCGGCCGTGTCAGGCACCTGAACCACGCCGACGCCGGTGAAACGCACCGCCGCCACACCGATCACGGTGGCAACGATCAAGCCGCCCACGGCGAACAAGGGCGCACGTGGAAACCCGGAACTCGGCGTGGTGCTGCTCATGGTTCAAGCGGTCAGTGGTTGTTGGCCCTGGCCCACCGCGGCGGGGCGCCCCGGCGCCTGGAACGTGGGCAGGGCCGTGGGTGCGAGGCCGGCCGAATCGGCCAGTGCCGTCGAGAGCACCGACGCGACCAGGCGCGCGTCGGGCAGTGCACGCAGCATGGGTTGTGTGCGCCGCACATGCCATGGCCGCGCGTGCGGCCACAGGTGAACGTAGGCAATGTGGTCGGTGTTGTTCAGCAGCAGCGTCACGTCACCAGTGCCGTCGGCGCGCGTGCGCAAGCCGGCCGATTCGACCTGCGAATAGGGCAGGTTGAACGTGATGCTGAGCACCACACCGACGCGCATCACCACCCGCTTGTCGGTCAGCGTGTAGACACTGGTGCGGCTGATCAACCAGGCCATGAGCAGCAGCAGGGCGAGGGCGACGCCGACCAGCGGCAGCAACCACAGCGCGGCCACCGCAGCGTCGAGCGCGCTGCCGCCGTTTGACAGCACGTTGGCGGCGCGCAAGGCCAGCATCAGCGCAAAGTAGATCGACAGCGAACGCAGGTGCATCGCATCGCGTGCCAGCACGCGCCAGTCGGGCGCGCCCTGCCACAAGAGGCGTTCGCCGCGAGGCAGCGGCTCGGGCAGGCCATGCTCGGCCTCGAACTCGTGTTCGGGGGCCTGGTCGTGCGGAATCACAGCAGCGGCTCCTGCCGGTCGGGCGTGGCGTAGAGCGTGCCGCCGCCGTAGTAGGCCATGATCTTGTCTTCTTCGAGCAGCGTGACCGCATCGGGGTTGCGCGTGACCGGCACGTTGGCGAACTGGCTCGCGAGGATCGAACGCACCTGCACCTGCCGGTCGCCGATGCGCGAGAAGTTGATCGGCAGCAGCACGCGACGGTTGCCGCCCTGCACCTCGACCTCGAGGTAACGGAACAGCACTTCGGAACGGTCGACCCACAGGTCACGCACCGTGCCGCCGACCCGGCCGTCGGCGCCGACGACCGGCAGACCACGCGGGTCGGGGTCGTGGCTCGACACCTCGAAGTCGTTCGCAGCGCGCAAGGGAACGATGCGCAGGCCGCCCTCGACGGTGGTGTCGGCCACATCGGCGCGGTCGGCATATGAGCCCGGGCCAACCGCCGCCAGCATCGGGTCGCCCTTCGGTTCGAGCGGCGAACCGAGATGGTTCGAGGCCGGTGCACCGCCGAGCGGCTGGCTCGAGGTGCGGAAGTTCGGGGCCATCACCACCCGCCCGTCGGCGAGCTTGAAGGTCTTGGGCTTGGGGATCGGCGGCCAGCCCTGCACCTTGACGCGGCCGCCCGATCGGTCGGACTCGAGCGGGTAGCCCTCTCGCTTGTCTTCCTGGTGAAGGTAGTAGATCAGGCCGGCGAAGAAGATCCAGAAAGCGTAGAGCGCGATCTGGGCCACGTCGATGTACTGCGTGATGGCTCCGGTTCCCATGGGGTCTCCTTTGGAGTGATGCCTTGTGTGGCTGCGTGAAATGAGGGTTCAGCCGGGGAGTTCGGCCAGGCCGAGTCGCCCTGCGGTGGGTGCGTTCGGCTCGTGGCGAGCCGCCTTGACGAGCGGGCCGATCGCGATCAGCGTCGCGAACAACAAAGCGATTTCGAGGTGATACACGAAGCTGTAGCCGACCGACGGGCTGGCCAGCGCCGGCCCGAGCACACCCTGCGTGGCCAGGCTGGAGACGAAGTCGCGCAGCCCGCCGCCCATCGCGATCGCGATGCCGGCGGCCGAGGCCTGCACCGCGCCCCAGGCGCCAAGTGCCAGGCCACTCTGGCCGTGGGTTTCGAGGTTCATCGCAGCCGTGAGCGTGGCGACCGAATACAGCCCGCCACCAAAACCGATCAAGGCCGCACCGAGGCGGAACATCAGGGCCGATTGCAGCGGGTCGGCGAAGATCACGCAGACGAATGCGACCACACCGGCGAGCAACCCGATCGCGGCGAGCCGGTAGACGTCGCCACCGTGGTGCAGCCAGCGCGACGCGAGCACAAAAGCGGCGAGCGCACCGGCCGCCGTCATCGCGGTCAGCGTGGTCGTGGCACCGACCGCCATGTGCATGATCTGGCCGCCATACGGTTCGAGCAGGATGTCTTGCATGCTGAACGCTGCGGTGCCCAGGCCCACGGCCACCAGCAGCCGGCTCGCCTGGCCGCCGCTCGTGAATTTGCGCCAAGAGGCGACGAAGGAAGGCCGCGCCGGGCGCCGGCCGGCGACAACGCTGCGATCGGGGTTGCGCGCTTCCTGCTTCCACAGCGCGATCAGGTTCAGCACCATCGTGAGCAGCGCCGCTCCCTGGATCACCTGGATCAGCTTCACCTGCTTGAAGTCGGCAAGCAGTGCGCCGAAACCGAGCGCGCTGATCACCATGCCGACCATCAGCATCACGTACAGCAAGGCCACGACACGCGGGCGTGCCTCTGGCGGTGCGATGTCGGTGGCGAGGGCGAGGCCGGCGGTCTGCGTCGTGTGCAGCCCGGCGCCGACGAGCAGGAAGGCGAGCGCCGCGCCGATCTGGCCGTAGATCGGGTGGCCGTGGCTGTCACCCGAGAGCACGATCAACGCGAACGGCATGATCGCCAAGCCTCCGAACTGCAGCAGCGTGCCCATCCAGATGTAGGGCACACGCTTCCAGCCGAGGGCCGAGCGGTGGTTGTCGGAACGGAAGCCGACGAGCGCGCGCAGCGGCGCGAATACGAGGGGCAAGGCCACCATCAGCGAGACCAGCCACGCCGGCACGCCAAGCTCGACGATCATCACGCGGTTCAGCGTGCCGTTGAGCAGCACCAGCGCCATGCCGACCGACACCTGGAACAGCGACAGGCGCAGCAGGCGGCCGAGCGGCAACTCTTTCGTGGCCACATCGGCGAAGGGCAGGAAGCTCGTGGCGACCTTCGACCACTGGCTGGCCAGCGTCGAGTTCAGGCGGATGACGGTCTTGGCGGGGTTCATCTTGTCTTCACCAGCTCGAGCGCCTGCGAGGTGTAGAAGCCGCTGGAAATGCGCTCCGTGCGTGCGCAGGCCCAGCTCTGCAATTGCGAGTCTTCGCCGATGCGCCGGTGCAAGGAAGCACCCGACACCGGAACGACCGATGGTGAACGGTCGCCACGGGGGAACAACTTGCCGACCGCGCGAAACACTTCCAGCGCCGGGTTGCTCGGCACGTAGGTGAACAACATCGCGCGGCGGGTGCGCTGCGCCAGACCGGCGATCACACTCACGGCGTCACCGGCTTCGTAGTGAATGACCGAGTCCATGCCGACCACGTAGTCGAACTCGCCCAGCGCCGGGTCGAGCATGTCGCCGGAGCGAAAGTCGATCGAACCCCCGCTGGCGAACATCGGCTGGCGTTCTCGGGCGAGGTTCACGAGCGTGGGTGACAGGTCGATCGCCAGCACCTCGGCACCGCGCTGCGCGGCTTCGACGGCCAATGCGCCTGTGCCACAGCCGGCGTCGAGCAGGCGCTGGCCGTGCAGGTCGTCGGGCAACCACGACAGCAGTGTCGAGCGCATGCGGTCACGCCCGGCGCGCACGCTCGCACGCACCCGGCCGACCGGCGCGTCGGAGGTGAGCCGCGCCCAGGCCTGCACCGCGGTGCGATCGAAATACGTTTCGATCTGGCCGCGCCGTTCTTGATAGGTGGCGTTGTTCATCAGTCGAAACCCAGCAGGTCGAAGATGTCGCGGTCCTTCATCGGCACCGCGTTGAGCGGCTCGGTGCCGAGCCACAGCGACGCGGCGAGCCGCATGTATTCCTTTTGCACCAGTTCGAGTTCGGGCGAGTACTCCATCTCGAACAGCGTCGACTTCTTCAGCCGGCTGCGGCGGATCACGTCGAGGTCGGGGAAGTGCGCCGCCAGCTTCAAGCCGATCTTGTCGTTGTACTTGTCGATCTGGTCGGTGGCGGCGCTGCGGTTGGCGATCACGCCGCCGAGCCGCACGTTGTAGTTCTTCGCCTTCGCGCCGATCGCCTGCACGATGCGGTTCATCGCGAAGATCGAATCGAAGTCGTTGGCGGTCACGATCAAGGCGCGGTCGGCGTGCTGCAAGGGGGCGGCAAACCCGCCGCAGACCACGTCACCGAGCACGTCGAAGATCACCACGTCGGTGTCTTCGAGCAAATGGTGTTCCTTCAGCAGCTTCACGGTCTGGCCGACCACGTAACCACCGCAGCCGG
>NZ_JAVTWP010000043.1:0-35449 GCF_032229685.1 Rhizobacter sp.
CCGTCGAGGCGGTGGCCGAAGGCGCCGATTCCGAGCGCGTGATGCGCGACCTGGCTGCGCAGGGTCACCAGTTGATCTTCGCCACCAGCTTCGGCTACCTCGAGCCGGCGTTGCGTGTGGCGGCCGAGTTCCCGAACGTGAAGTTCGAGCACGCCGGCGGTTACAAGACGGCGGCGAACCTGAACACCTACAACGCGCGGTACTACGAAGCGCGTTACCTTGCCGGCCTGCTCGCGGGCCAAAGCAGCAAGAGCGGCGTCGCTGGCTACGTGGCCGGCTTTCCGGTGCCCGAAGTCGTGCAGGGCATCAACGCCTTCACGCTCGGCATGCGCGAGGTGAACCCGAAGGCCGAAGTGCGCGTGCTCTGGCTCAACACCTGGTTCGACCCGGCGCGCGAGCGCGAAGCGGCTCAGACGCTCGTCAACCAGGGCGCCGATGTGCTCACCAACCACAGCGGCTCGCCGGCCGTGCCGCAGACCGCGCAGGCGAACTTCAAGAACAAGGGCGTGCGCGCCATCGCCTACCAGAGCGACATGCGCCCCTACGCGCCCGACGCCCAGCTCGCCGCCGTCACGCAGCACTGGGGCGGCTACTACACGCAGGTGGCGAGCGCCGTGCTCGCCGGCTCGTGGAAACCGCAGCCGGTGTGGGGCGGCATGAAGGACGGTCTGGTGCAGTTGAGCGCGTTCGCTGCCGACGTGAAAGCGCCGGTGAAGGCACTGGTCGAAACACGGCGCAAGGCGATCGTCGCCGGCAGCTTCAAGCCGTTCACGGGGCCGTTGACCGACAACGAGGGGCGCGTGCGTCTGGCCCAGGGCACGCTCGACGACGCGTCGATCTCGACGATGAACTGGTTCGTGCGTGGCGTGGTCGGCGCGGTGCCGAAACCCTGACCTTCAGTTCGCGAAGTCGGCCAGGCCCGAGAGTTCGGCGTTCGGGCGTGCCGGCACGTTGGGCACGAGATCGGGGCTCTCGAACGCACGCTGGAAACCGTCTGTCGCGAGCTTGCGGTAGCCCTGCCAGGCAGCGTCGAGCCGCGTCAGGTAACTCTGGTGCGCCGGGAAACCCTCGATGCCCGGCGCACGCCAGGCGGTGGCGCGGTCGGCTGCGGCGCCGAGTGCCGTGCCGGGCCAGTCGAGCCGGCTGATCCCCAGGTAACCGAGGCGGCTGTCGCCGAACGAGAGCGAGCTCACCACGGCCGCCCCGCTCATCCGCGCGCCGAGCCGGCCGAGGCTCGCCTTGAGTTCTTCCGACGCGGCGAAGAGCCTTTCGGAAGGGTCGTTCTCGACCCGCAGCGCGCTGCATTCGTCGCGCAGGCCGACGCGGGTGCGTGCGTGCGCCAGGCCTGCGGTGCCGATGCTGCGGTCGCAGCCCTCGAAGTCGGTCCAGGAATTCACGTTCGCGATCTGCCGGCTGCTGGTGACGCGGATCAACGCAGCGAGCCGGTCGCCGGCGAAGCGGCCGAAGGTCAGCGTGGTGATGCCGATCGGGTATTCGCGCGAGTACGGGATCGTCGCCTGCACGCTCTTGCGGTCGGCCGCGGCCAGCAGAACCCATTCCCCGGGCGGCAGCACGATCTGCTTGCGCGCGCCCACGGCGCCCACGGTCACGAGGCCCGGGCCGTTCAGGCGGTCACCGAGGTTGAGCGACACGGCGCTGCTGTTGGCCAGCGGTTCGGAAAAGCTTCGCAGGCTGCCACTGCTGGCCGCGGGCTGGAGGGCGGGCGGTTCAGATGCCTTCGCGCTGGCCGGCGCGGCCGGCGCGGCCGGCGTGGCCAGCTTGAGGCGCGCCAGGCCCGAGAAAAGACCGTTCGGAAAACTGGCAAGGTAGGAACGGTAGGCGTCGGCGGTGTCGATGCGCTGCACCGAACGCCAGTATTCGAGCTCGGCTTCACTCGGCGCAGGCTGGGCGGGCTGGGCCGATTGGGCGACAGCACCCGCCGCCGCGAGGGCGAGGGCACTCAAGGTCAGGGCGAATCGGGTCAGGCTCATCAACGGGGCTCCGGGGTCGGGACGGGCCGCATTGTCTCGTGCCGCGCAGGCGTTTTCGCGGCCCCTTTGCTCAGGCTTCGGTGCGCCACGCCGTCGGCGTGACGAAACCCTTGTTCAGCAGCGCCACCAACCGGTGCACGCGCCATTGGCCGTCGATGAACAGGTAGTCGGGGCACAGCCCTTCTTCGTGGAAACCGAGGCGCTTGAGCACCTCGGCGCTGCGCCAGTTTTCGGGCCGAAAGCCGGCCTGGATGCGGTGCAGGTTGACGTGCGGCGAGAACATCTCGGCGATCGCGCTGCGCAGCGCTTCGGTCATGAAGGCCTGTCCTTCGTATTGCTGGTCGAGCGCGTAGCCGAGCGAGCAACTCTGGAACGGGCCGCGTGCGATGTTCGAGAAGTGCACGCTGCCGATCACGCGCGTGCTGTCGCCGATCGGCTGCAGCAGGTAGCGGTAGGCCGTGCCGGCGGCAAACGCCGAGGCGCCTTCACGCAGGCGCTGCGCCTGTGCTGCTTCGGTCAGCGCGTCGGGTGGCGTCGGCGGGTCCCAGGGGGCGAGGTGGGATTGATTGCGAATGTGGAAATCGGTGAACGCCGCTGCCAGCTTCTCGTCGGCCGCCACCAGCCGCAGCCGCGCTGTCAGCAGCAGCGGGGCGGCGGTGGTGGCCGGCGACACTTCCATGCGGTCGTTCAACCTGCCATCACTGGTTCGAGCTGCTCTGCGAGCTGCGCCGCGAGCGGGCCGAAGGCGTAGGCGTCCATGCCGATGCAGGCCAGCTCCACGCTGTCGTGCAGGCGCAGCGGCGCGTCGGCGCGACCCCCGGCGCCGGCCGCCACGAACCAGGGCAGCAGGTGTTCATCGGTCGGGTGCATGTCGACGGCGTGTGGGGCCGTGCTGCGGTAGGCGAGCAGCGCGTTCCAGTCGAGTGCCGTGCTGCGCGAAGAGAACCAGTCGCGAAATGCCTTGCTCTCGGGGATCTCGGCTTGCTGGCGCGGGCCGCGCAGGCCGCCGGAGAACGCGCGCCGCAGGTTGTGGGTGATGCTGCCGGTGCCGAGCACGAGCACACCTTCGTTCGCCAGCGAGGCGAGCGCTTCGCCGAGCGCGAACTGTTGCGCCGGGCTCTGGTCGGGCACGAAGGCGAGCGGCAGCACGGGAATGTCGGCGGCCGGGTACAGGTAACGCAGCGCGGTCCAGATGCCGTGGTCGAGCCCGCCTTCGGGAATGACGTGCACGGGCACGGAAGCCGCACCCAGCAGGCCGGCCACACGCTCGGCGAGCGCGGGCGCGCCGGGCACGTCGTAACGCAGCGTGAAGAGCTTGGGGTCGAAATTGCCGAAGTCGTAGACCGCTTCGTGGCGCGGCGCCGCGAGCAACACCGGCGCGCGCGCCGCGGTGTGGGCCGAGACCGCGAGGATGGCTTTCGGCCGGCCGAACGCGGCGTCGATCGCCGGGCCGAGGCGTTGCATGAAAGCGCCGGCCGCGCCGGGCTCCAGCGCGATCATCGGCGAGCCGTGGGAAACGAAGACGGGGGGCAGGGCGGTGTTCATGAAGGGCATTACAGCACCGGGCGAAGCCGCTGTCGTTCGAGCCGCTTGCACGCAGCGTTCAGTGGTGGCGGCGGCAAAGCCCCGGCGCCGGCCGCCGGGCAACGAGTCGTGTAAGTTCCGGGCATGAACACGACTGCTTCGCCCGCCCCGCGCCCGCCTTCGCTGTGGCTGCTCGCCACCCGCCAGATGGCGCGCGACTTCCGCGCCGGTGAGCTGCGCCTGCTGGTGGTGGCGGTGATGCTCGCGGTGGCCGCGCTCAGCGCCGTGGGCTTTTTTGCCGACCGCATCAACGGCGGCCTGGCGCGCGACGCGCGCCAGATGCTCGGCGGCGACGCCCTGATCTCGGCCGACCAGCCGGCGCCGCCGGCGTTCGCGGCCAAGGCCAAGGAACTCGGGCTGCTCACGGCAAACACCGCCACCTTCCCGAGCATGGGCCGCGCACCCGACGACAAGGGCGGTGCCTCACGGCTCGTCACGGTCAAGGCCGTGAGCGACACCTACCCGCTGCGCGGCAGCCTGCAAGTGAACGAAGGCGCCGGCACGCCCGACGTGGCGCTGGCGCGTGGCCCCGGCCCGGGCCAGGCCTGGGTCGACCCGGCCCTGCTCGCGGCGCTCGACCTGAAGGTCGGCGACACGCTGCTGCTTGGCGACACCGGCCTGCGCATCGAACGCCAGATCGTGATCGAGCCCGACCGCGGCTCGGGCTTTTCGAGCTTCGCGCCGCGGGTGATGCTGAACCTGGCCGACCTGCCTGCCACCGGCCTGGTGCAACCCGCCAGCCGCGTGAACTACCACCTCGCCGTGGCCGCCCAGGGCAACAACGAAGCACCGGTGCGCGAGTTCGTCGCCTGGGCCGAAGCGCAGATCAAGAGTGCGGCGCTGCGCGGTTTGCGGGTCGAGTCGCTCGCCACCGGCCGGCCAGAAATGCGCCAGACGCTCGACCGCGCCGCCAAGTTCCTGAACCTCGTGGCGCTGCTGTCGGCGTTGCTCGCTGCGGTGGCCGTGGGCATCGCTTCGCGCGACTTCGCCAGCCGGCACCTCGACGACTGCGCGATGCTGCGCGTGCTCGGCCTGCCGCAGCGAACCATCGCGTTGCAGTACCTCGTCGAGTTCACGTGCGTCGGCCTGATCGCGAGCCTGGCCGGCGTGTTGCTGGGCTATGCGGTGCACTACGTGTTCGTGTGGCTGCTGGCCGGGCTGGTGGCCGCTTCGTTGCCGGCGGCGAGCCTGTGGCCGGCGCTGTTCGGCGTGGGCGTGGGCTTCACGCTGCTGATGGGCTTTGGCCTGCCGCCCGTGCTGCAACTGGCGCAGGTGCCGCCGCTGCGGGTGATCCGGCGTGACGTGGGTGCGCTGAAGCCCGCGTCGATCGCGGTGCTGGCGGCTGGCGCGCTGGGCTTCGTCGCGCTGCTGATGGCGGTGTCGAGCGACCTGAAGCTCGGCTTGATCGCGGTCGGTGGTTTTGCTGCCGCGATCGCGCTGTTCGCGCTGATGTCGTGGTTGGCGGTGTTGTTGCTCCAGCGCGCGGTGCCCGAGTCGCGCGCGCCGCGCTGGCTGGTGCTGGCCACGCGCCAGATCGCGGCCCGGCCGGCGTTCGCGGTGCTGCAGGTCTCGGCGCTGAGCGTGGGCCTGCTGGCGCTGGTGCTGCTCGTGCTGCTGCGCACCGACCTCATCAGCAGCTGGCGCCAGGCCACGCCGAAAGACGCGCCGAACCGCTTCGTGATCAACGTGCAGCCCGACCAGGGTGATGCCTTCCGGCAGAAACTGACCGATGCCGGGGTGAAGCGCTACGACTGGTTCCCGATGATCCGCGGCCGGCTGGTGGCGATCAACGGCAAGGCGGTCAAGGCCGACGACATGGTCGAGGACCGCGCCAAGCGCCTGATCGAGCGCGAGTTCAACCTGAGCCACGACACCGTGCTGCCGCCGCACAACCAGGTGGTGGCGGGCCGCTGGGTCGCCGACGAAGCCAACGCGGTGAGCGTCGAAGAAGGCCTGGCGCAAACACTCGGGCTGAAGCTCGGCGACGCGATGCGTTTCGACATCGGCGGCACCACCGCCGAAGGCCGCATCACGAGCCTGCGCAAGGTCGATTGGAGCTCGATGCGCGTCAACTTCTTCGTGATGTTCCCGAGCGCGGCGATGGCCGATGTGCCGGTGAGCTACATCGCGGCCTACCGGGCGCCCGAAGGAACAAAGCAGAGCGCGGGCTTCGACAACGCGCTCAGCCGCGAATTCCCGAACATCACCAACATCGACGTGTCGGCCTCGATCGCGCAGATCCAACGGGTGCTCGACCAGGTGGTGCGTGCGGTCGAATTCCTGTTCGGCTTCACGCTCGCGGCCGGGCTCGTGGTGCTGTTCGCCGCGGTCACGGCCACGCGTGAAGCACGCTCGCGCGAATTCGCGGTGATGCGCGCGCTCGGTGCCAGCGGCAAGCTGCTGGCGCAGGTGCAGCGTGCCGAACTGCTCGGCGTGGGTGCGCTCGCCGGTGTGCTCGCGTCGGCCGCGGCGATGGCCGTGGGCTGGGCGCTCGCACGCTACGTGTTCGAGTTCAGCTGGAACGCTTCACCCTGGGTGCCGCTCGCCGGCGCGGCGGCCGGCGCCGTGCTCGCTCTGGCGGCCGGTTGGTGGGGCCTGCGCGAGGTGTTGCGCCGGCCTGTTGTTCAGACACTGCGCCAGGCTGCCGACGTGTAGGGCGCGAAAGGCATACTGCCTGCCATGCCGATGCCTTCGACCGACCGCGAACTCCGAATCCTGCACCTCGAAGACTCCGAGCTCGACCACGAGCTGATGGTGGTGCACCTGGTGCGCGGCGGCCTGCGCGTGAAAGCGCTGCGCATCGATTCCGAAGGCGACTTCATCGCGGCGCTCGAGCAGCCCTGGGACGCGATCATCTCCGACTACAACCTGCCGGGCTTCTCTGGCCTGGTGGCGCTCGACCTGCTGGCCGCGAGCAGCCGCGACGTGCCTTTCATCCTGGTGTCGGGCGAGATCGGCGAAGACACGGCGGTGGCGGCCATGCGCAACGGCGCGAGCGACTACCTGCTGAAGAACAACCTGGCGCGCCTGGTGCCGGCGCTGCTGCACGCGATCGAAGCCACCGAGATGCGGCGTGCCCGCGAACGTGCCGACCGCGAGCTGGGTGAATCGCAGCACCGACTGCGCGAACTCGCGCAGCACCTGCAGACCAGCATCGAACTCGAGCGCGCCGCGATCGCGCGCGAGATCCACGACGACGTGGGCGGCTCGCTCACGGCGCTCAAGTTCGACCTGGCCTGGATCGCACGCCACTCGACGTCGCTCGACGTGATCTCGCGCGTGAACTCGGCGCTCGAGACCGTGACCCTCGCGATCGATTCGAGCAAACGCATCATGCACAACCTGCGCCCGGCGATCCTCGAGCAGGGGCTGGTCGCCGCGCTGCAGTGGATCACCTTGCGCTTCGAGAAGCGCACCGGCATCGAGTGTGTGCTGCGGCTGCCGCGCTACGCGCTCGAGTTCCCGGCGGGCGTGCCGCTGGTGGCCTACCGCACCGCGCAAGAAGCGCTGACGAACATCAGCAAGCACGCGCAGGCGAGCAAGGTCGAGCTCGACCTGTCGCTCGCCGGCGGTGTGCTCTCGCTCGAGATCAGCGACAACGGCCGCGGCCTGAACCAGGACGATCTGGCCAAGGCTCGTTCGTTCGGCATTCGGGGCCTGCGTGAACGCGCCGGCACGGTCGGTGGCTGGGTCGACCTGAGCAGTGGCCCGGGCGGCACCACGCTGATCCTTTCGGTCCCCTTGAATCTGGCCGGGAACGCTGATATACCGACTCACGCCGCCCCCGACGCCGACGACCCCAGCCAGTGGGGCGGGCTCTGAACGCAGGACACAGGACGCACGCCCATGATCAAGGTACTTCTGTGTGACGACCACGCGCTGATCCGGCGCGGCATCCGCGACACGCTGTCGGATGCGCCCGACATCGAGGTGGTCGGCGAAGCCGGCGACTACGGCGAACTGCGCACGCTGATGCGCGACGCCACCGCCGACGTGCTGGTGCTCGACATCAACCTGCCCGGGCGCAGCGGCCTCGATGTGCTGCACGTGCTCAAAGACGAGAACACCGCCATGCGCGTGCTGGTGGTGTCGATGTACCCCGAAGACCAGTACGCGATCCGTGCGTTGCGGGCCGGGGCTTACGGCTACGTCAACAAGGGCGGCGACCCGGCGCTGATCGTCGCTGCGGTGCGCACCGTGGCGCAGGGTCGCAAGTACGTCACGCCCGAGATCGCGCAGATGCTGGTCGAGAGCCTGACCACGCCGCTGGCCGCCAACGCGCACGAAAAACTCTCGGACCGGGAGTTGCAGACGCTCGTGATGATCGCCTCGGGCAAGCGCCTCTCAGACATCGCGGAAGAACTCACGCTGAGCCCGAAGACCGTGAGCGTGTACCGCGCCCGCGTGCTCGAGAAGCTGGGCCTGACCAACAACTCCGAGATGACGGTCTACGCCATCCGCAACGGCCTGGTGGGCGACGGCTAGCGCCGAATGTGTCCCGCGGTGACCGGCCGTTGCATGCCGGGCGCCGGGCTGCGGCTTGTGTCACGGTCGGTGCCGGCTTGGTTTGCCGCGCAAAGGCGAAAGCCCTCAGGATGCCGGATTGCAAAGCCCCGCGAGGGCCGAGCGCTCCGCAACCGACGCCGTTCCCATGCAGTTTTTCGAACCCGTCATCATCGTTGTCAGCTTCGCCCTGTCTTCGGGGCTGCTGTGGCTCGCGACCGAAACGGCCGCACTGGCCGCCGGGCGGCCGCAGCCGGTGGCCGTGGCGCTCATGGGCGTGGCCGCGCTGCTGGCGGCCTGCGGGCTGTGGTGGCCGGGTCATCTGCTGCCCGCTGACAGCGGGCGCGGCACCGGCACCTTGCTCAATGCCTTGCCGGCCTTGTTGCTGGCCGTGTGCGCCGGCGCGACTGGTTCTTGGGCCACGGGCCGTCGAACCTTTCTGGTGATCGTCGGAGTCGTCGTCATGCTGATGGCCGCCTACGGCCACGCGATGCTGGCCGCGCCCGGCTTGTTCAGGTTGGCCCGCACGGCGGGCGGGCTCGGGGCCGGTGTGGCGCTGCTTGCGCTGTGTGCTGCCCTGATTGCCGCACAGTTGCGCTACGGCGAGTCGCGTGGCGGCCCGGTGCTGCGGCTGGCTGCTGTGCTGGTGGCCGGCGCCATCACCTGCCTCGGGGCGTTCGTGTCGGCCGCGCCCGTGAGCGCTGCCGTGGTCGTGTGGACCGAGTTGCTGATGCTGGGCGGCCTGATCGGCGTGGCTTCGGTGCTGCGCCTGGTATTGAGGCAAGGCGCCGGCGCGGAGCAAGACGCACCGGCACGCAGCGGCGCGCGCGCGGCGGCAGTCGACAACCTGACCGGCCTGCCGACCCGCCTTTACTTCGAATCGAAGCTCACCGAAGCGGCGCGCAAACGCCGCGACGGCGGCGCACGGCTGGCCGTGTTCTTCATCGACCTCGACGGCTTCAAGCCGGTCAACGACACCTTCGGCCACAGCAGTGGCGACCGCGTGCTCGAGCAGGTGGGTGCGCGCCTGAAGGCGCTGGCCCGCGGCGCTGGCGTGGCGGCGCGCGTCGGTGGCGACGAGTTCGTGCTGCTCGCCCCCGGGGCCGGCGCGCAGTCGGCCGCGGCGCAGATCGCTGCGCGCGTGATCGAGGCGCTGAGCAAACCCTACCGCGTCGACGAGCGCGAGGTCACGATCTCGTGTTCGGTCGGCATTGCGCTCTACCCCGAAGGCTGCAGTTCGAACAAGCTGATCGCCCGTGCCGACGCCGCCATGTACGCCGCCAAACGCGCCGGTGGCTCGCGCCACTGCTTCTATTCGCGCGAGATGGACGCCGACGTGCAGCAGAACTTCGACATGCTGCGTGACCTGCGCGAAGCGCTGGCCCGCAACGAACTCGAACTGTTCTTCCAGCCCAAGGTCGACGCGCGCAGCGGCAAGGTCACCGCCGCCGAAGCGCTGATCCGCTGGAACCACCCGACCCGTGGCATGGTGATGCCGGGTGACTTCATCCCGCTGGCCGAGCGCTCCGGCCTGATCGGCCCGCTCGGCGACTGGGTGATCGAGGCGGCCTGCAAACAGGCTCGCGCCTGGCGCGACAAGGGCCTGCGCATGCGGGTGGCGATCAACCTGTCGGCGTACCAGATGCGCCAGGACGACATTGCCGACCGCATCACCGACGCGCTGGCGCGCTACCGGATCCACCCCTCGCTGCTGACCTGCGAGATCACCGAATCGGCGGCGATGGAAGACACGCTCGCCACGCAGGAGACCTTCCGCCGCCTCGGCGAGCTCGGCGCGCACTTGTCGATCGACGACTTCGGCACCGGCTATTCGAGCCTGAGCTACCTGCGCCAGTTGCCGGCACAGGAACTGAAGATCGACAAGAGCTTCGTGAAAGACATCGAGAGCGGCGACGACGCCCGCGCGGTGGTCGACGCGGTGGTCAAGCTCGCGCATGCGCTGGGCCTCAAGGTGGTGGCCGAGGGCGTGGAAAACACGCGCCAGCAGGAGATCCTGGTCGAGCTGGGCTGCGACGAACTGCAGGGTTACCTGTTCGCCAAGCCCATGTCGGCCCGCGCGCTGTTGCTGTGGGCGATCGGCGATCGTTCCGAGTCGGTGGCGTTCCGCGATTCGCTGTTCGGCGAAACCCGCCAGACGACGCGCGAAATGACGCGCCAGACGCTGCGCTCGGCCGCCTAGGCGGTCGCCCGGCGCCGCACGCAGTCGAGGTAAGCCTGCCCGTCGGGCGGCAGCCCGCTGCGCTGCGAGGCCCAGATCATCTCGCCCAGGCATTCCATCACCTGGTGCTGCGCCTCGTGCGCCGAGCCGAGGCGGTGCCGCAGCAGCTCGAAGGCCTGGCGGATGCCGCTGGGCTGGTCGATGCCGACCTGTTCGGTGATCGACAGGTGCATCGACAGGTGCAGAAAAGGGTTCGTGCGGCCGGCCTCCACTTCGAACACGGCGGCCAGTGCGGCGTCCACATCGGCCAGGTCGGCGTGGTACTCGGGGTGTTCGGCGATCCAGTCGGCGGCCTGCGCCTCGATCGGTGTGAGAGGCAGGGCGCCCACATGCTTGCGCCAGGCCTCGCAGAAGAATCGCCTTACATCGTTCTGGCTCGGAGCAAACATCGCACAATTGTTGCGTGCTTTCTGCAGACCCCCTGCCCACTTCAACCAAGTCCCCATGAACATCACGACCGAACAGCTCTTCGACAACGCCCGCACCCACAACGGCTTCAAGCCCGAACCCATTCCCGAAGCCACGCTGCGCCAGCTCTACGACCTGCTCAAGTGGGGCCCGACCTCGGCCAACTGCAGCCCGGCGCGCTTTGCCTTCGTCACCAGCGCCGAGGGCAAGCAGAAGCTGCTCGACGGCGTTTCGCCCGGCAACGTTGAAAAGACGCGCAGCGCGCCGGTGAGCGTGGTGATCGGCATGGACATGGAATTCTTCGAGAAGCTGCCGCAGCTGTTCCCGCACGCGGACGCGAAGTCGTGGTTCGTCGGCAAACAGCCGATGATCGATTCGACCGCGTTCCGCAACTCCAGCATCCAGGGCGGCTACTTCATCCTCGCGGCGCGCTCGCTCGGGCTCGACTGCGGCCCCATGAGCGGCTTCGACGCCGCCAAGATCGACGCCGCCTTCTGGGCCGGCACCAGCATCAAGACCAACTTCATCTGCAACCTGGGCCACGGCGACACCAGCAAGCTGTTCGCGCGCAGCCCGCGCCTGAGCTTCGAAGAGGCTTGCCGCTTCGCCTGAACGCGGGGTGAGAAAAACTGCACGGCAGAAACACGGGGTTACCTCCGCGTGCCTGCCGTTGCATCGGCAAGCGGCCCGCGACCGCGCTTTCTGACTACCATCGCCGCTCGACTTGTCACGTTGACAAGGGCACACCCGAGTGAAAACCGGGGTCGCAAAACCACCGGCCTGACACCAGCAATGGTCATGGCAGCGGGGTCGCCAACTTGCAAGGCCTGCGCCGCCGAGCGGCACCTTGAAAACCCCGGGCACGGCCCGAGGGTTGGCGATCACGCCGCACGGTGCCGCCGGGTCTCTCCGGCCGACCTCTCCCTTCGCCCCGGGTGGTGAAGACAAAGGCGGACCCGAGCGTGAAAGCTTCCGAACTCCCCGTGACGCGCCCGGCGCGACAGCGCCGCCACCTGCTGTGGGTCGGCGCGCTCGCGCTCGGCCTGCTGTCGGGTTGCACGACCACCAGCCTGCTGCTCGGCGCGGCCGGCGTGGCCACCGATTCGAGCGTGCCCTGGGCCATCGTCAAGCACGTGCACGCCAAGCTGACCGAAGGCGACCCGACGCCCTGCATGCAGCTCAACAGCGTGCAGCGGGCCCTGAACGAACGCTGCGGCGAATTCGTGCCCGGCAGCCTCAAGGCCGAAGACGTTCAACGCTCGGGCCTCTCGATCTGCCCGCTCGCGGTTGCCACGCGCGACCCGCGCTTCTGGCCGGTGCTGCCCGAGCTGCTGGCCAAGGGCGCACAGCCCGAACGCTGCACCCGCTCGCCGCTCGTGGCCCTGGCGATCGCGCGGCCGTGCCCCGCGTTCGAATCGGCTTCGCCCGAGCAACTGCGGGCGCTGGCCTGGCTCGCCGAAGCCGATTCACGGGCCATCGACCACGACGTGGTGCGCTTGCTGAGCTGCCCGAGTGCGCGCCTCGCCGGGCTCGACCAGGTGCTCGACAAGTGGCAGGCGCAAGGCGATCTGCCGACCGGCACGCTCGGTTTCAGCCCGCTCGGCGCCTTGCACCCGGAGCATCTCGACACGCCGCTCGCGCGCGCGCTCGAAGCGCAGGGCCACACGGCGCAGGCCGCGCTCGGCGCCTACGCCGGCGCGCTGCCCTCGGGTTTCGAGCTCGCCTTGCGCAGCAGCCACTGGCGTGCGCTCGACTGGTGGCTGGCGCGCGCGCCGCAGCTGGCCAGCCGCGTGCCGCCGCAGCAGGGCAACCAACTGCCGTGGCTGCCGCTGGCGCGGGTGCTCACGCCGAACTTCCTCGAGCAGCCCGACACCCAGACCGAGATGGTCGAGTACCTGATGGCCCACGGCGCGAGCCCGTGGCAAAAGCTGCCGGCCGACCCGGGGCGATCTGTCGTGAGCCTGGCGATGGACCTGAAGAGCCCGATGCTGCCCCTGCTCGACCCGCCGCCGGCCCCGCGCACGACGGTCGTGGCCGATGGCGCCCACCCGGTGGCGAGAACCCGCTGACGCCTCGCCGCACGCAGCGCGGCTGCCGCTTCACGCCGTGGGGGGCTTCGTCGACACGGTCGGTGAACCCTCGGCGTTGTCTTCGCGGCTCCAGCCGGCCAGCGCCTGGCGCTTCTGGGCCTCTTCGCGTTCCTGCGCGAACAACTCTTCGAGCTGCTGGCGTGCCTGCTTGGCCACGGCGATGAGCTTGGCCTCGTCTTTCAGGTGCGGCGCGGTCTTGGCGAGCTGGTCGACGTTGTGGCGCCGAAAGCGCATCGCCAGCGTGCGCGCCTGGTGGCGTTCCCAGCCCAGTTGTTCGAGCACACTGCGTGCGCTCATCAGCGCCGCGTCCAGCGTTTCGCGCTCGATCAGCGTCACGCCCAGGTCGAGCAGCTCGAAGTAGTGGCGCACGTTGCGGGCGCGCGCCACGATGGTCAGGCCCGGGAAGTTCTCGCGCACCATCTTCGCGGCCTCGACGCTGCGCTCCACGTCGTCGATGGCCAGCACGAGCACGCGTGCCTTGGCGGCGCCGGCGGTGCGCATCAGGTCGAGCCGCGTGGCGTCGCCGTAGAACACGCGCCAGCCGAACTTGCGCATGGTCTCGATCTGGTCGGCGTCGTGGTCGAGCACGGTCGGCTGGATGCCGTTGGCGTAGAGCATGCGGCCCACCACCTGGCCATAACGGCCGAAGCCGGCAATGATCACGGCCTCGTTCTGCGGCTCGTCAAGCTCTTTCATCGTGCTGCGTGTCTGGCCGGCGAGCAGCGGGATCAGCCAGCGGTCGGCCGCCACCAGCAGCAGCGGCGTGACCAGCATCGAGATCGCCACGGCCGCGACCAGCAACGACGACACCGGCGCGTCGATCACGCCGGCCTGCGCAGCGGTCTGGAACACCACGAAGCCGAACTCACCCCCTTGCGCGAGCAGGATGATGAAGACCGGTCGCTCGGGCTTGGGCAGGGCCATCGCCCGGCCCATGCCCCAGAGCACAAAGGTCTTCAGCAGCAGGAAGCCGATCACCACGCCGGCGATCAGCAGCGGCTGGGCGAGCACGACCGCGAAATCGATGCTCATGCCGACGGCGATGAAGAACAGGCCGAGCAACAAGCCCTTGAACGGCTCGATGTCGGTTTCAAGTTCGCGCCGGTATTCACTTTCCGCCAGCAGCACGCCGGCCAGAAAGGCGCCGAGCGCCATCGAGAGGCCAACCGTCTGCATCAAGGCCGCCGTGGCCACCACCAGCAGCAGCGAGGCGGCGGTGAAGATCTCGGGCGTGTCGCTGCGTGCGATCCAGCGCAAGGCCGGGCGCAGCAACAAGCGGCCGCCGAGCACGATGATCACGATCACGCCGATGGCCTTGGCCGCACCGACCCAGCCGCTGCCGTCGGCGTGCGCCTGCGCCGCTGCCAGCAAGGGCAGCAGCGCCAGGATCGGGATCGCGGCCACGTCTTGCAGCAGCGCCACGCTCAGCACACTCTGGCCCGAGCTGGTGCTCATCAGGTTGCGCTCGTTCAGCACCCCGAGGCCGATCGCGGTCGACGACATGCCCAGGCCGAGCGCGGCGACGAGCGCGATGCGCCAGTCGAGCCCGGCGATCACCGCCACCAGCAGCATCAGCGCGGCCGAGCCGAACAGCTGCACACTGCCCCAGCCGAAGATCGGCTTGCGCAGCGCCCACAAGCGCCGCGGCTCGAGTTCGAGGCCGACGAGGAACAGCATCAGCACGACGCCGAACTCCGAGAAGTGCAGCATGTCCTGCGGGTTGGTCACGAACTTCAGCCCCCACGGGCCGATGAGGATGCCGGCCGCCAGGTAGCCGATGATCGAGCCGAGGCCGAAGAACTTGGCCAGCGGCACCGCGAGCACGGCCGCTGCCAGGTAGACGAGCGGGCCGGTGAGCCAGGAGCTGTGTTCCATCAGATCGTGTCCGTCAGGGAGTCTTCGGGGCGTGCGTCTTCGGGCACGTGGCGCGTCAGGCCGTAGAGCAGTTCGTCGAGTTCGGGCCAGCGCGGGTAGGTGGCCAGGCGGTCGGTGAACAGGCTGGTGTGCGCCGCGATCTGCGCCTCGTCGGCGCGGTGGGCGCCGTGCAGCAGCAGCGGTGGCAGGAAGCGCATGCCGCACAGCGCCGCCGTCTGTTCGTAGGGTGGCAGAAAGGCGTCGAAGAAGTAGCGGTTGTAGCTCTCCGGGTGGTACGAGTCTTCCGGCCCGCCGGTGGTGGCCACGAGCCACAGGTCCTTGCCACGCAAGGCCGTGCCGCCCGGGCCGTAGGCCCAGCCGAACGAGAGCACGTCGTCGACCCAGAGTTTCATCAGCGGCGGCATGCTGTACCAGTGGATCGGGTGCTGCCAGACCACCAGGCTCGCCTGCGCCAGCAGGGCCTGCTCGGCGGGCACGTCGATCAGGTAGTCGGGGTACAGCGAGTACAGATCGCGCACGACGACGGGGCCCGAAGGCGCTGAAGCCAAGCCCGCCGCGCTGCGCATCATCCGCCGGTTGATGCGCGATTGTTCCATCTGCGGGTGGGCGGTGATCACGAGCACGGTGTTCGGGGTGATCTCGTCAGGCTCGGGCATGAAGTGAAGGCTCGCTGGTTAGTCTCGATGGCAGGGCCCGCAGGCGCCCCGCTAACATAACCGGAAAGTCGTCAACAACACGGGGAGAGCTCTGCATGCCGGTGATCGTGGTGGCCAATCCGAAGGGGGGCGTGGGCAAGACCACGCTGTCGAGCAACATCGCGGGCTACCTCGCGTCGAAAGGGCACGCGGTGATGCTGGGCGATGCCGACCGGCAACAGTCGGCGCGCACCTGGCTGTCGCTGCGCCCGGCCGGCCTGCCGCGCATCCATGCCTGGGAAGTGACGCACGACGACGTGGTGCGCCCGCCCAAGGGCACGACCCACGTGGTGCTCGACACACCCGCCGGCCTGCACGGCAAACGCTTCGACGAGGTGATGAAGGTTGCCGACAAGGTGATCATCCCCCTGCAACCGAGCATCTTCGACATCCACGCCACGCACGAGTTCGTGCGCCAGCTGCAGGCACACCGGCGCGGTGACAAGGTCCAGATGGGCATCGTCGGCATGCGCACCCGCGACGGCACGATCTCGTCGGACCAGCTGCGCGGCTTTCTCGACGGCCTGAAGCTCCCGGTGCTGGGCTTCGTGCGCGACACCCAGAACTACGTGCACCTCGCCGCGCACGGCCTCACGCTCTGGGACGTGGGCTCGAACCGCTTCGAGCGCGACCTGGAACAGTGGCAGCCGATCACGAAGTGGATCGACGCCTGAGCGTCTTCACCCTCACCGAACCCCGAAGGAACACCCCGAATGACCAGTTTCGAACACCTCGTCGACCTGCAGGCGCGCGTCGGCGAAGAAGTGGGCGTGAGCGAATGGATCACCGTCGACCAGAACCGCATCAACCTGTTCGCCGACGCCACGGGTGACCACCAGTGGATCCACATCGACGCCGAGCGGGCGGCCAAGGGCCCGTTCGGCACCACCATCGCGCACGGCTTTCTCACGCTCTCGCTGCTGCCGGAGATGTCGGCCAGCGCGTTCCAGGTGCTCGACACGCGCATGGGCGTGAACTATGGTCTCGACCGGGTGCGGTTCCCTGCGCCCGTGCCTTCGGGCAGCCGGCTGCGCGGGCGCTTCAAGCTGCTGAAGTACGAGCCGCTCGAAGGCGGCGCGCAGCTCACCGTCGAGGTCACGATGGAGCGCGAAGGTTCGTCCAAACCGGTCTGCGTGGCCGAGTCGCTGGCGCGCCGCTACGTCTGAGCGCTGCTGCGGAGCCCCCCTTAGGAGGGATCGGCGCCGGCCTGTGCCGGTTTAGCATCCACGCAAGCCGAAGCAGAAGGAAAGGGCAGCATGAAGGTTCTGTTGATCGACGACCACCCGCTCATCCTTTCTGCGCTGCAGAGCGTGATTCTCGGCCTGGGGGGTGACGTGAGCGTCACCGGCGCCGGCAGTGCGGGCGCCGCCCGCGAGATCCTGAAGGCCGACCCCGACTTCGACCTGGTGCTGCTCGACCTGCACCTGGGTGACGCCGACGGCTTCGAAGTGCTGGCCGAGTTCCGCGGCCAGTACCCGGCGCTGCCGGTGGTGGTGGTGTCGGCGTCCGACCGCATGAGCGACGTGATCCGCGCCATCGACCTCGGCGCGATGGGCTTCGTGCCCAAGCGAGCCAGCAACGACACCTTGTTCGAAGCGCTGCGCATGGTGATGTCGGGCGGCATCTACGTGCCGACCATGGCGATGGGCAGCGAGAGAACCGAGCCGGTGCAGGGCGGCGACACCGTGCCCAGCGTGCTGCGCGTGGTGCGAGAGCGCGCCGAAGACAGCGGCTTCCAGACCGGGCCGCCACCGCTGGCCTCGCTCGGGCTCACGCCGCGCCAGACCGACGTGCTCGCCCTGTTGCTCAAGGGCATGCCCAACAAGCTGATCGCGCGCGAGCTCAAGCTGTCGGTCGAAACCGTCAAGGACCACGTGGCCGCCGTGCTGCGCACGCTCGGCGTCAACTCGCGCACGCAGGCGGTGCTGGCAGTGAGCCAGATGGCCAACCAGGGCGGGCTGTCGGACTGGCGCCAGAGCAAGAGCTGACGCGCTGCGCAGGGCCGGCCAACCGCGCGCCGCCGATACACTGCCGGGCTTCACCCTTCGGTGAAGACTCTCACCCGACAGGAGCCGCCCTTGGCCAGCGATCCCGCCCTCGACCGAGCCGAACTCGCCAGCGACCTGGCCGCCTCGCCCTTGCCCGACGTGGTGCAGAGCACCTACGACTACCTGCCGGCCTCGTTGGCGGGCTACACGGCCGGGGTGGGCGTCGTCACGATGCTGTTCTGGGGCATCGCACCGGCCACCTTGATGCTGCCCTGGCTGGCGGCGTTCGTGCTGATGGGCCTGCTGCGGTTTCTGGTCTGGCAAGCGTTCAAGCGTGCGAGCCTGAACACGCTGGCCGACTGGTCGCGCTGGTTGCTGCGCTCCAACATCGGCACCTTGATCGCCGGCGCCTTCTGGGGCTTCACGGGGTGGGCCTTCTACGTCGAAGGCAGCGGCTTGCAGCAGACCGGGCTGATCGTGATCGTCTACACCTTCAGCGTGGTCGGCATTCCGGTGTTGTCGATCCAGCCGCGCATCTACATTGCCTTCGCCGCGCTGTGTTTCATGCCGATGGTCGTGCGCATCGCCAGCGTCGGCGATTCCTACAGCTACCAGTTGGCCGGCGAGCTGGTGCTGATCTTCAGCTTCACGACGATCCTGGCGCGCACCTACCGACAGGCGCTGCAGCGGGCGATCGACCTCAAAGTGCAGGCCAACGAGTTGCTGGCGCAGTTGCGCGTGGAAAAGCAGGCGGCCGAGGCGGCGCGGCAAGAAGCCGAGGTGGCCAACCGCGCCAAGACCCAGTTCTTCACCGCCGCCAGCCACGACCTGCGCCAGCCGCTGCACGCGATGGGCCTCTTCGCCGAAGCGCTGCGTCAGCGTGTGCACGAGCCGGAAGTGGCGCAGCTCGTCAACAGCATCAACGAATCGGTCGACGCGCTCGAAGGCCTGTTCTCGGAATTGCTCGACATCACCCGCATCGACAACGGTGGCGTGGAAGTGCACGAGCAGCACTTCGCGGTGGGCGACATCCTGCGCAAGCTGCGCCTGAACTTCGAGCCCAGCGCTTTCGAGAAGGGCCTGTCGCTGCGCCTGCGCAGCGGCGAGCGGGTCGTGTTCGCCGACCCGCTGCTGGTCGAGCGCATCCTGCGCAACCTGGTTTCGAACGCGATCCGATATACCAACGACGGCTCGGTGCTCGTGAGCTGCCGCCAACGCGGCGACCGGGTGCTGCTGCAGGTGTGGGACACCGGCATCGGCATCCGCGAATCCGAGCGCGTGCACATCTTCGAAGAGTTCTACCAGGTGCCGAACACGGGCGTCGTGAGCCCCGAACAGCGCAAGGGCCTGGGCCTGGGCCTGGCGATCGTGAAGCGGCTGGCCGACCTGATGAACGCGCCGCTCTCGGTGCGTTCGCAGGCCGGGCGTGGCACCGTGTTCACGCTCGAACTGCCGGTGGGCAAGGCGCCGCGTGCAGTGGCTCCGGCGGTGCCTGGCAAGGGGCCGCTGGGCATCACGCTCGAAGGGCGCCTGGTCGTGATCGTCGAAGACGAGCCAGCCGTGCGCGGCGGGCTCGAGGTGCTGATCAAAGGCTGGGGGGCGAGCATCGCCTCGTTCGAGAGTGTGGCGGCCAGCGCGGCGTGGGCCGCGGCGAGCGACCCGCAGATCGTCAAGCCCGACCTGCTGATCGTCGACTACCGGCTCGAAGACGGGCTGAATGGCGTGGACGCCATCAAGGCCCTGCGTGCGCGCTTCGGTGCCGCGGTGCCGGCTATTCTCGTCACCGGCAGCACGATGACCGGGCACGAGATGGACGCCCAGGCGCACAACTTCCACCTGCTGATCAAGCCCGTGGTGCCGAACAAGCTGCGCGCGATGATCGCGTTCAAGCTCGGCGTGAAGGCGGCCTAGCGGCCTGGCTCTTACGCTGGCGTGTAGGCCAGCCGCACGTAGATCGGCGCGAAGGCTTCGGCCTGGGTCACTTCGAGCAGGTGTTCCTTGGCCAGCTCGAGCAGCGCGATGAAGGTGACGACCAGCACCTGCGGCCCGCGCGCCACGTCGAAGAGGTCTTCGAACATCGCGAAGCGCCGCCCCTGCAGCGAGCGCAGCACGATGCTCATGTGCTCGCGCACGCTGAGCTGTTCGCGGGTGATGGTGTGGTGCTGGTTCAGGTTGGCGCGCTTGAGGATGTCGGCCCACGCGGCGCGCAGCTCGTCGGCGTCGACGTCGGGGAAGCGCGGCGCGAGCGACTGTTCGATCACCACCTGCGCGCGCAGGAAGTCGCGGCCGATCACCGGCAGCGCGTCGAGCTGGGCCGCCGCGAGTTTCATCTGTTCGTACTCGATCAGGCGGCGCACCAGTTCGGCACGCGGGTCTTCGGCTTCCTGCCCGTCGGCGCTCTTCTTCGGCGGCAACAGCATGCGCGACTTGATCTCGATCAGCATCGCCGCCATCAGCAGGTAGTCGCTGGCGAGCTCGAGGTTGGTCTTGCGGATCTGCTCGACGTAGGCCAGGTATTGGCGCGTCACGCTCGCCATGGGAATGTCGAGGATGTTGAAGTTCTGGCGCCGGATCAGGTAGAGCAGCAGGTCGAGCGGGCCTTCGAAGGCTTCGAGGAAGACCTCGAGTGCGTCGGGCGGGATGTACAGGTCGGTCGGCATCGCGAACAGCGGCTCGCCGTACAGGCGGGCCACGGCCACGTTGTCGACCACCTCGGCGGGCGCCAATGCCGATTCGGGCACCTCGGGTGCCATCACCTCGTCGCTCACGACCGCTTCGCCGGGCTCAGTGCCCGGTCTGGTAGACGTAGGGCTGTTGCGCGACCCGGGCTTCGGCCTGCTCGGCCTGTGCCTGGCGGTCGACCGGCTTGTCCCACAGCAGGGCACGGCCCTGGCGCTGCTCGGCTTCCAGCGTCGGCTTGGCGGCCTTCAGCTCTTCGATGAAGGACGTGACGTCGGACTTGTAGGCTTTCCAGAACAGTGGCATGGCAAGGCGCGGGTTCGAAGGCGCTAGAGTGAAGGCCTGCATTTTAGACGGGGACGCCGATGCGCAGTTTCAAGGTGGGGGCAGGGCGGTTGCGATGGGCCGCTCTGGGGCTTGTGGCGCTGCTGGCGGCGTGCGACCCGCAGCGCATTTCCGAGCTCGAAGAAGGTGTGGCGACCGAGGCCGACGTGCGCGCCCGTTTCGGTGAACCCGCGGCGGTCTACACCGAAGCCGATGGCGCGCGCACCTTCGACTACCCGCGCCAGCCGGCAGGCCAGGTGAACTACATGATCACGATCGGCGCCGACGGCAAGATGAGCGCACTGCGCCAGGTGCTCAAGCCGGCGAACTTCGCGAAGGTGCTGCCCGGTCTCGACAAGGCCCAGGTGCGGCGCCTGCTCGGCCAGCCGGCCAAGGTGCAGAGCTACGCGCTCAAGCAGGAAGAAATCTGGGACTGGCGTTTTGCCGACGGCCAGGAGAACAAGGTGTTTTCCGCGACTTTCGATGCCGGCGGCAAGGTGGTGGCCAGCGCGACGACGCTCGACGCGCGCGACACCGGCCAGGCCGGCCGCTAGAGCTCAGGCCTCGACCCGACGCAGGTTCAGCCCGTCTTTCAGGAAGTTGTTGGGCTCGCCCAGCAGCCAGCGCGCCAGGTCGTCGAGCCGGGCATTGCCGACCTCGAAAGCCGGGAATTCGACGTTCACCGTTTCAAAACCGTCGAGGTTGACCAGCTCGAAGCGGATCCGGCCGGTGTCGTGGTCGGGCGTGATGTGCACGCTGGCGTTGAAGTCGCAGATGATTTCGTAGCGCATCTCCGTCAGCTTGCCCGTTTCCGGGTTCTTGATGGCTTCGTTGCGCATCGGCGCGCCGCTGCGGCGCAGGCGTGATTCGAGCAGCTCGATGTCGTTGATGAAGTTCTTCGTGAGCGAAATGCGCTGGTTGCTCTTCAGCACATAGCGGAACACCACGTGGTCGAAGACTTCTTCGCCGCGCAGGCGCTTGCGCCGCGAATCGGCCCTGAAATCGACCAGCTTGAGCTTGTCGACCGCGTGGCGCTTGTCGATCCAGTAGGTGACCTTCGAGGTCGGCTTGAGAACGTTGAGCTGCTGAACCAGCGAGTTCAGGTACTTGAACGCGGTGTTGCAGGCAGCGTCGGCCAATGCGGCGTTGCGCTTCAACGCGCCCACGTCGGTGGTTTCTGCCGCTTTGGCGGCGTCGGCCTGGCGTTTGAGGTCGTCTAGAAATCCCACGGTTGCTGCTGCCTCTTGATCGAACTCGACCGAAGCCAAAAGCATATCGCACGCACTTGGCTCACGTCACCAAAAATCGAACACATCCTGTCACGAACACTGGCTTCGTGAGACATGACGCAGCTTGCGGCGGCCCGCCTGACGCTGGCAACCGGGCCGCCGATCAGCGCAGGCTGCGCCCGAGCTGGCGCTCCAGGGTGTGCAAGGGCGAACTGTCGGGCTGTTGCAGCCGGGAGGTGTCGAGGTAGAAGGTCTGTTCCATCATGTGTTGCCCGCCCATCGCGGCGTGCAAGACCTGATCGCTGTAGACGACCCAGGTCGTGCCGGGTGCGAAGCTCACGTCGGCCTGCGGGCCGTTGCGCTGGAACTCGGCATCGGCCTTGGCGCGGTCGTGCAACTGCAGCATCACGTGGTCGTACTCGGTGCGGCGGCGCTTGGTGATGCCGGTCTTCTCCATGAGCCATGCCGAACCCGGCAGCGGCTTCGAGATCTTCGGAAGGTAACGCCGCGCATGGTCGTCGAAGGCTTCGCCGACCCGCCACCGGCGCGCCTCGCCGTTCGGGTTGACGTTGCAGAACACCCGCAGCAGCCGCGTGCCGTGCATCGGGTTCGACGGAAAGGCGTCCACGTGCAGGCGCGTATCGTCCTTGCGCCAGCTGGTTTCGCGGCCGGCCACGTTGACCGGGCGGAACGAGGTGTTGCCACGAACGAGGTGGCCGCGGTAGTGCGGGAACAGGCGCAGCGCGAGGGCTTCACTCTGCTCGGCGTACCGCACGATCATGGCCTTCAGCGCTGCCAGCTCGGCGCCGTTGCCGACGGCGCCGCGCATCTCGCCGCCGGGCCAGCGCACCGAGATGTTCTTGGCCTTGCCGTCGGCCCAGCGCGGGTCGCGGAACTTCAGCTCGGATTCGAGCAGCTCGAACGGAAGGTAGGGAAAGCGCAGCACCTGGCCGGCTTCGACAACCGCCTCGACGCCACGCGTCGGGCCGTCGTCGGCCCAGGTCCGATCAGGAAACTCGCGAACGATGTCGATGGCCATGGGCAGGTTTTCGGGTCAGGCAGCCGGGTGCAACACGGTGCCGAGGTCGACGAGCAGTGGTCGGAGGGCGAGTGTCAGCAGCAGCAGCGCCAGGGGCACGGTCGTGATGTACCCGGCCAGTTGAAAGCCGAGTGCGCCCGTCACGCCACCGACGAAGAAGAGGCCGATCAGCAGCGACTGGTTGCGCATTCGCGCGCGGCTGGCGCGCACCTTGCCCACCCCGGCGCGGCGATTGACGTACACCAGCTTGCCCAGCTCGATCCCCAGGTCGGTGACGAGGCCGGTCACGTGGGTGGTCCGAATCTCCGCGTGCGAGATCTTGCTGATGACAGCGTTCTGCAAGCCCATCATGAAACACAGCAGCAGCACGGTGACCGGCACCAGCAGCGCGGTTTGCAGGCCGAGGCTCGCACCGAGCAGCCCGAACACCAGCAGGAGCAGCGCCTCCAGAAGCAAGGGCAGCGAATAGGCGCTGCGCAGGCTGCGCCGCATGCCCCAGTTCACGAGGATGGCCGTGGTCATGGCGCCGCCGACAAAAAAGAGCAAGGCGGCCAGCGCAGCGAGCACCAGCGAGGCGTGCCCCAGCACGATGTTGTCGGCCATCGCCGACACCACGCCGGTCATGTGCGAGGTGTATTGCCCGACCGCGAGAAAACCGCCGGCGTTGGTGGCGCCGGCCACGAAGGCGAGCACCGCGCCGAGCCGCAGGTTGCTCTGCGGTGTGCGCTGCACGTCGGTCCAGCCGCGAACGATGGGCAGCATGCGGCGACGGTCGTCTCAACGCACCCGCAGGCCGGGCGTGGCCCCTGGCCAGGGTTCGAGGATGTACAGGCCCGGTTCGGCCTTCTCGTCGGCGTGCGATGCGGCCAGCACCATGCCTTCGCTGAGGCCGAACTTCATCTTGCGCGGCGCGAGGTTGGCCACCATCACCGTGAACTTGCCGATCAGCTGGTCGGGTTGGTAGGCCGACTGGATGCCGCTGAAGACATTGCGGGTCTTGCCTTCGCCCACATCGAGCGTCAGCTGCAGTAGCTTGCTGGAGCCTTCGACAAGCGCGCAGTCGACGATCTTCGCGATGCGCAGGTCGACCTTCGCAAAATCGTCGATCTTGATTTCGGGCGCGAGCGCTTCGCCGCCGGGGTGGGGCACTTCCACGACGGCGGGTTCGAGCAGCGCGTCGAGCTGCTTGGCGTCGACCCGCTGCATCAGGTGTTTGTACTCGCCGATCGTGTGCGCGCCGAGCGCACGCGATGCGTCGGCGAAGTTCATCGGCGCGACCTTCAGGAAGGTTTCGACCTGCGCCGCCAGCGCCGGCAGCACCGGCTTCAGGTAGATCGTGAGCAGCCGGAAGGCCTCGATGCAGACCGAGCACACGTCGTGCAGAACGGCGTCGCTGCCTTCTTTCTTGGCCAGCTCCCAGGGCTTGTTCTGGTCGACGTATTCGTTCACGCGGTCGGCCAGCAGCATCACCTCACGCAGCGCCTTGCCGAACTCGCGCTCTTCGTACAGTTCTTCGATCGTGCCGCGGTGGGCGCGCAGCGCGTCGAGCAGCGTGCGGCCTTCGACGCCGAGATCGGCCGAGAGCTTGCCGCCGAAACGCTTGGCGAGGAAGCCGGCCGCGCGGCTCGCGATGTTGATGTACTTGCCGACCAGGTCGCTGTTGACCCGCGCCAGAAAATCGTCGGGGTTGAAGTCGATGTCTTCGACCTTCGCGTTCAGCTTGGCGGCGATGTAGTAGCGCATCCACTCGGCGTTCAGGCCGAGCTCGAGGTACTTGAGCGGCGAGATGCCGGTGCCGCGGCTCTTGCTCATCTTTTCGCCACTGAGCTGCAGGAACCCGTGCACGAAGATGTGGTTGGGCACCTTGCGCCCGCTGAAGTGCAGCATCGCCGGCCAGAACAGCGTGTGGAAGGTGATGATGTCCTTGCCGATGAAGTGGATCTGCTCCACCTCCGGGTCGGCCATGAAGGCGTCGAAGTCGATGCCGTTCTTGCCGAAGTGGTTCTTCAGCGAGGCGAGGTAACCCACCGGTGCGTCGAGCCACACGTAGAAGTACTTGCCCGGCGCGTCGGGAATCTCGATGCCGAAGTAGGGCGCGTCGCGGCTGATGTCCCAGTCGTTCAGGCCGACGTGGCCCAGCTCGTCGGTGGCGAACCATTCCTTGATCTTGTTCAGCACTTCCGGCTGCAGCCGGCCGGGTGTCGCGGTCCATTCCTTCAGGAACTCGACGCAGCGCTCCGACGAGAGCTGAAAGAAGTAGTGGTCGCTGCTCTTCAGCACCGGCGTGGCACCGGTGAGCGTGGAGTACGGGTTCTTCAGATCAGTCGGCGCGTAGACGGCGCCGCAGTTCTCGCAGTTGTCGCCGTACTGGTCGGGCGTGCCGCACTTCGGGCACGTGCCCTTGATGTAGCGGTCGGGCAGGAACATGCCCTTCACCGGGTCGTAGAACTGCTCGATGTTGCGTTCGGCGATCAGGCCCTGCTTGCGCAGCGCGCGGTAGATGTCTTGCGCAAGTTCGTGGTTCTCGGGCCCGTCGGTCGAGTGCCAGTTGTCGAATCCGATGTGAAAGCCCTCGAGGTACTGCCTGCGCCCGGCTGCGATGCCGGCCACGAATGCCTGAGGCGACTGGCCCGCTTTCTCGGCCGCGATCATGATCGGCGCGCCGTGCGCGTCGTCGGCACACACGAAGTGCACCTCGTTGCCCTTCAAACGCTGGAAGCGCACCCAGATGTCGGCCTGGATGTATTCCATCATGTGGCCGATGTGGAACGGCGCGTTGGCGTAGGGCAGGGCGGTGGTGACGAAGAGCTTGCGGGTCATGGCCCGATTCTAGGAGGCGCGGCACGCGCCTTCACCAATTGCGGATCTCGGGGTTCTGATACGTGTAGTGGTTCGGCACCGCGATGTTCGAATACGAGAACGAGAGGCTCATGTCGAGCGCCGTCACCTGGTGCCACCAGCCGAGCGGCAGGTACACCGTTTCGCCGGGCTCGACGATCACCTCGAGCACCTTCACGTCGCGGAACAGCGGGTAGCGGTCGAAGTCAGGCTGGTCGAGGTCGATCGGGCTGAACACGCCGTTGTGGTTGTACAGGCGCGGTGTCTGCAGCGGAGAGATGAAACGCCAGCGCTTGCGCCCGACCACTTGCGTGTGGAACAGCATCACGGTGTCGTGGTGCAACGGCGTGTTGGTGCCGGCCGGGCCGAACCAGAATGACGACAGGCGCGGCAGCTCGGCGCGGTCGCAGAAGTCGGGCAGGCTGCCGATGTCGGCGAGCAGCGGCGCGAAGTCGGGGCTGCGCAAGGCTTCGTTGTTGGCCGTGAGGTAGTAGTCGTTGGTGGCGCCGCCGCTCACGACCTGGTCCACAAAGTCGGCCAGGCGCACCTTGCGCCGGTGCGCCAGCTTGTTCTCTTCGTAGTTCGGGTCGGCGCTGCGTTCGGCCTGGATCTCAACAATGAGGTGGCCGAAGCGCGTTTTCAGGTCTTGCGGCGACCAGCGTTTCATCGCCGGCCAGTCGCGCGTGAGGCCGGTCAGCACCAGCGGGCGGCTGCCGATCACGTGGCGGGTGATGAATTCAGAGCGTGTGATGCGCGGGCGCTTTTCGACGCGGCCGTACTCGGGCGCCATCTCCCACAGCTTTTGCTGGTTCGTGAGCACCGACTCGAGCTTGCGCTGCAGCTGCTGCATCTTGCGCGCGGCCAGGAAGGCGGGCTCGGTTTCCATGCGCCGGATCGCCGGCTCGCACGCGGCCGGGTCGAGCCCGGCGTTCACCATCGTGACCAGCATCGACTCGGGCGTGCAGTTGCGCAAACGGTTCTCGGCGATCCACTGTTGCCAGCCGGCGTCGAGTGGCTTGAACGCGACTTCGCCGAGGGCGCGAGGGCGCGGAGCGGGGGGAATGGTCTTGTTGCTCATGGTGTTGAAACTGATTTTCTCACCACCGTTCACTTCGGCCCCTTCGCCGGGCGGGGCAGGCGGTTCCGGCTAGACTTCCGCGCCTTTCACTCCGCCGTGCGCACCGCCATGTCCCTCAGCGAGCCCTCGATCACCGCCGCGATCCAGACCGTGATCGACCCGAACACGGGCAAGGACTTCGTCTCGACCCGGCAGCTGAAGAACCTGCGCATCGACGGCGGCGACGTGGCCTTCGACATCGAACTCGGCTACCCCGCGAAGAGCCAGGTCGCCGCACTGCGCAAGCTGCTGATCGCCGCCGTGCGCACCGTGCCGGGCGTGGCCAATGTCAGCGCGAATCTTGCGACCAAGATCGTGCCGCATGCGGTGCAGCGTGGTGTGCAACTGCTGCCGAAGGTGAAGAACATCGTCGCGGTGGCGTCGGGCAAGGGCGGCGTGGGCAAGAGCACGACCGCTGTGAACCTGGCGCTCGCGCTGGCGGCCGAAGGCGCCACCGTGGGCATTCTCGATGCCGACATCTACGGCCCGAGCCAGCCGATGATGATGGGCATCGAAGGCCGGCCCGAAAGCGAAGACGGCAAGACCATGGAGCCGATGGAAAACTACGGCGTGCAGGTCATGTCGATCGGCTTTCTCGTCGACGCCGACAACCCGATGATCTGGCGCGGCCCGATGGCAACCCAGGCGCTGGAGCAGCTGCTGCGCCAGACCAACTGGGCCGAGCTCGACTACCTGATCGTCGACATGCCGCCCGGCACCGGCGACATCCAGCTCACGCTGAGCCAGCGTGTGCCGCTGACCGGCGCGGTGATCGTGACCACGCCGCAAGACATTGCCCTGCTCGACGCGAAGAAGGGGATCAAGATGTTCGAGAAGGTCGGCGTGCCGATTCTCGGCATCGTCGAGAACATGGCGGTGCACGTGTGCGAGAACTGCGGCCACGTAGAACACATCTTTGGCGAAGAAGGCGGCAAGCGCCTCGCCGAAGACTACAAGATGGACTACCTCGGCGCACTGCCGCTCAACCTGTCGATCCGCGTGCAGGCCGACAACGGCCGGCCGAGCGTGGTGAGCGACCCCGACGGCGAGATCGCCGGGCTGTACAAGTCGGTCGCGCGCCAGGTGGCCGTGAAGATCGCGCAGCGCGCCAAAGACTTTTCGTCGAAGTTCCCGAGCATCTCGATCTCCAAGGACACCTGAAAACCCCGGCGCGTTCGCGCCCGCGCGCGCATAGACTTCGGCCTATGCAAGACGCCGCCTATGCTCCTTCTGCTGCAGTGCGCCCCGCCATCCACGTGGCCGTGGTGATGGAGCGCGAGGCGCAGCCGAACCGCTGGGAAGACTGGCGCTTCAGGCTCGCCGACGTGGTGGCGCACGAAGAAGCCTTCGGCACCGAGCCGCGCGTGTTGCGCGACGACGGCAAGCTGCGCAGCACACTGTTCCCGGCGTTCACGCTCGAGCTCTTCCGCGACGAAGCCGAGGGGTATCACCTCAACCTCAGCTCGGGCGCGCCGGTGTGGTTCGTGGTCTGGCGCACCGACGACGAAGACCCCTCGAAGGCCTGGCCCGAAACCGTGAGCCTGTCGTACACCGAAGCTGGCCGCTGGCTCGACGCGCAGGAGCGAGTCGACAACGTGCCGCTGCAGCACGACGTGGTGGCGTGGTTGCAGGCCTTCACCGACGAACACTACAAGCCCGAGCCGAAGAAACGCCGCCGGCCGCAGTCGTTCATTGCGCCGGAGCACCGCGGCTGATGGGTGATCAGGAAGCGAGCGGGTTCCTGTCGCGCTGGGCACGGCGCAAGGAGCAGGTGCGCTCGGGTGTGGCGGTGCCCGCCGAGCCTGTCGTGGAAGCGCCGGTGGCCCTGGCGCCGGCCCCGGTCGAGTTCGCACCTGCGAGCGTTCCGGCCGTCGAAGACCCGCCGGCCGCCGAAACCGAACCGCTGCCGACGATGGCCGACGTGGCGCTGCTGACGCACGAGTCCGACTACTCGCGTTTCGTCACGCCGGGCATCGACGAAAGCGTCAAGCGCGCGGCGATGAAGAAGCTCTTCACCGACCCGCACTTCAACGTGATGGACGGTCTCGACATCTACATCGACGACTACGGCCAGCCCGACCCGATTCCGCTGTCGATGCTGAAGAAGATGAACCAGTCGAAGGTCTTGCGGCTGTTTGAGAGCGAAGACGACAACGACGACAAAGAGAAGTCGAGCGCCGAGACCGCGCTCATCGAGCCGGCCACCGAGCCGGTCAGCGAACTGAAACCCATCCCCGATGACGACCCTGATCTGCGACTGCAACAAGACGATGCCGCTGGACGGCCCGGGCCTGATCAAGGCGCTCGGGCCTGAGGCCGGCGCCGGGCTGGCGACTGTCCACACCACACTGTGCCGGCGCGAAGCCGGGGCCTTTCAGCGCGCGGCCAAGAGTGGTGAAGACCTGCTCGTGGCCTGCACGCAGGAGAGCCGTCTCTTCCTCGAGCTGAACGCGCAGACCGAAGGTGCGGCCGGGCTGCAAGAGCGGCCGATCCGCTTCGTCAATATTCGAGAAACCGGCGGCTGGTCGAAGGACGCGAAGGCCGCCACGCCGAAGATCGCCGCGCTGATCGCGCTGGCGCAGTTGCCCGATGGTGACCCGGTGCCGACCGTGGGCTACAAGTCGGGTGGGCGCGTGCTCGTCATCGGCGCAGCAGAGCGCGCCTCGCGTGCCGCGCAGATGCTGTCCGACAAGCTCGAGGTGAGCATCCTGCTCCAAGGCGGCGGCACGCTGCCGCAACAGCGGTCGATGGCGGTGCATGCGGGCACCGTCGACAGCATCACCGGCTGGCTCGGCGCCTTCGAGGTGAGCTGGACGCAGGGCAACCCGATCGACCTCGACCTGTGCACACGCTGCAACGCCTGCGTCGAGGCTTGCCCCGAGAGCGCGATCGACTTCAGCTACCAGATCGATCTGGCGAAGTGCAGCGGCCACCGCGACTGCGTGCGGGTCTGCGACGCAGCGGGCGCGATCGACTTCACGCGCGCTGCGCAGCCGGTCAGCGAACACTTCGATCTCGTGCTCGACCTGAACGCCGTGCCCATCGTGGCGCTGCACCAGCCGCCACAGGGCTACTTTCACGCGGCCGACGACGCGGCGCTGCTCGACGCGGTGCTGCAGCTGCGCGAGAGCACCGGCGAGTTCGAGAAGCCCAAGTTCTTCAGCTACAAGCAGAAGCTCTGCGCGCACAGCCGCAACGAGCAGATCGGCTGCACGGCCTGCATCGACGTGTGCTCGGCGCAGGCGATCAGCAGCGACGCGTCGATGAAAGGCCGGCTGGGCGGCACGGTGAAAGCCGGCAAGGGAAAGGGCGACGCCGGCCCCGGCATCGTGGTCGAGCCGCACCTGTGCGTCGGTTGCGGCGCCTGCACCACCGTGTGCCCGAGCGGCGCGATCAGCTACGCCACACCGCGCCTCGACGAACAAGGCAAGCGTGTTCGCACGCTGCTCACGACCTACCGGCGCGCAGGCGGTGCCGATGCGGCGCTGCTCATTCACAGCCAGGGTGCCGGCCTCGACCTGATCAACGAGCTCGGCCGCGCAGCACGCACGCAGACGAGCGTGCGCGGTGTGCCGGCGCGCGTGCTCCCGCTCGACGTGTGGCACACGGCCTCGACCGGCATCGACCTGTGGCTCTCGGCCATCGCTTTCGGCGCGTCGCAGGTCTGGGTGCTGATGACCGACGAAGAAGCGCCCGACTATCGCGCCGCGGTGGCGGCGCAGATGCAGGTCGCGCAGGCGATCCTGGCCGGCATGGGCTTGAAGGGCGAGTACTTCCGCATCGTCCACGCAAAAGACGTGAAGGCGCTCGACACCGCGCTGCAGACCGCGCCGGCCCAAACGGTGAAGTCGGCCGCCACCTTCAGTGTGCAGGCCGACAAGCGCGCCACGCTCGACCTGGCCATCGAACACCTGCTGCAGCACGCGAGCCCGCCGCCGGTGGCGATCGCGTTGCCGGCCGTCGGCAGCCCCTTCGGCAACCTCGTCGTCGATGCCGAGCGCTGCACGATGTGTCTGAGCTGCGTCAGCGCCTGCCCCGAAGCGGCGCTGGCCGACAACCCCGACAAGCCGCAACTGCGCTTCATCGAGAAGAACTGCGTGCAGTGCGGCTTGTGCGCGAGCACCTGCCCCGAAAGCGCGATCACGCTCGAGCCGCGCCTGTGGCTCGCCGACGGGGGCAAGGCGCGCAAGCAGGCGCGGGTACTGAACGAGGTCGAACCTTACCGCTGCGTTCGCTGCGACAAGCCCTTCGGCACGCCGAAGGCCGTCGAGCTGATGGTCGCCAAGCTCGGTGCCCACGCGATGTTCCAGGGCAAGGGCGCCGAGCGCCTGCGCATGTGCAGCGACTGCCGTGTGATCGACATCCACAGCAACCCAGACGAAGTGAGGATCACCGATGTCTGATGTTCCTCTCAACTTCAGCACGCCCGACGACCGCGAGGAACTCGCGCGGGCCGAGGTCTACGGCTTGCTGGCGAGCCTGTATCTCGCGCCACCGTCTGCCGACTTGTACGAACAACTCCGCGTGGCCGTGACCGAAGCGCCTGCGCCCGGGGCTTTTCTCGAAACGAGCTGGTCGGAGCTGGTCGGGGCCACGCGGCGCCTGTCGCTGGCGCAGATCGACGAAGAACACGTGGCCTTGTTCGGCGGCGTCGGCAAGCCCGAGGTCTTTGTCTACGCCTCTTGGTTCATCGCCGGCTCGCTGAATGAAAAGCCGCTGGCCGCGCTGCGCGGCGACCTGGCCGCGCTCGGTCTCGAACGGCCCGATGGCGTGCTCGAGACCGAAGACCACATCGCGAGCCTGTGCGAAGTGATGCGCTACCTGATCGCCGGCGACGACCTGGCGGTGAGCAACCTCGCAGCCCAGCAGCGCTTCTTCGATGCTCACTTGCGCGGCTGGGTGGAGCGTCTGTTCGACACGATCGCGGCGCACCCGCGTGCCGACTTCTACCGCGCCGTCGCCGCTTTCAGCCGCGACTTCTTCGCCGTCGAGGTGCAGGGCTTCGACCTGCTCGAAGCGTGAGGTGCTTGCTTGCACGAAACTGACGCCGCAGTCCGCCGCCCGGCTATCGAGCTACGGACTCACCCTGATGACGCTATGAACTATCGTGCATACATTCGGTGCATCCGCGCGGGCTCGGCTTGGCCGCGGCTGCCTTGGGGCGAGTGCTTTACCTGGAGTCGTAAGCCATGAGTATCAAAGCCAGTGACCAAACCCCCGGCAATGCGCCGAACCCGCTGAAACGCCGCGGCCTGCTGCTCGGCGTGGGCGCCGCAGGTGCCGCGGCGGTGGCGGTCAAGGTGATGCCCGGCGCTGCGCCGGTCGCCACCGCGGCGGTGGCCGCGAAGAAGGTGATCGACCCGGCCGGCGGTTACCAGGTCACGCAGCACGTGCTGCGCTACTACGAAACCACCCGATCCTGACCCCGGGGCACCGGCCGATCCGCCGCTTGCCCCCGCTTCCCATCCGGCCCGCAGGAGAAACCATGCTGCTCACGCGCAAGTCCAGCCACGCGACATCGGTCGCGCCGTCGTCACTCGTCTCCAGCCTCGCCCGCGGCGTGTCGCGCGCCATTCCCACGATGGACCGGCGTGCCTTCCTGCGCCGCTCGGGCCTGGGCGTCGGTGCCGGCCTGGCCGCCTCGCAGCTCACGCTGGTGCAGAAGGCGCAAGCCGCCGACGCGCCGGCCGCCGGCAGCACCAGCAAGGTCGAAGTGAAACGCACGGTCTGCGGCCACTGCTCGGTGGGCTGTGCGGTCGACGCCGTGGTCGAGAACGGCGTGTGGGTGCGCCAGGAACCGGTGTTCGACTCGCCCATCAACCTCGGCGCGCACTGCGCCAAGGGCGCGGCGCTGCGTGAACACGGCCACGGCGAACACCGCCTGCGCTACCCAATGAAGCTCGTGGCCGGCAAGTACCAGCGCATCAGCTGGGACCAGGCGCTGAACGAGATCAGCGCGAAGATGATCGAGCTGAAGAAAGCCAGCGGGCCCGACTCGATCTTCGTCGTCGGCTCCAGCAAGCACAACAACGAGCAGGCCTACCTGCTGCGCAAGTGGATGAGCCTCTGGGGCAGCAACAACTGCGACCACCAGGCGCGCATCTGCCACAGCACCACCGTGGCCGGTGTGGCCAACACGTGGGGGTATGGCGCGATGACCAACTCCTACAACGACATGCGCAACTCCAAGGCCGCGATGTACATCGGCTCGAACGCGGCCGAAGCGCACCCGGTCTCGCTGCTGCACATGCTGCATGCCAAGGAAACCGGCTGCAAGATGATCGTGGTCGACCCACGCTTCACACGCACCGCGGCCAAGGCCGACGACTACGTGCGCATCCGCTCGGGCGGCGACATCCCGTTCGTCTTCGGGCTCGTGTATCACATCTTCAAGAACGGCTGGGAAGACAAGAAGTACATCGCCGACCGCGTCTACGGCATGGAAAAGGTGCGTGACGAGATCATGGCGAAATGGACACCCGACAAGGTGTTCGAAGCCTGCGGTGTCGACGAAGCCACCTGCTACAAGACCGCCAAGACACTCGCCGACAACCGCCCGAGCACGGTGGTGTGGTGCATGGGCCAGACCCAGCACACGACCGGCAACGCGGTCGTCCGCGCTTCGTGCATCCTGCAACTGGCGCTGGGCAACGTGGGCACGAGCGGCGGCGGCACCAACATCTTCCGCGGCCACGACAACGTGCAGGGTGCGACCGACGTCGGCCCGAACCCCGACTCGCTGCCCGGCTACTACGGCCTGGCCGAAGGCTCGTGGAAACACTTCGCGAAAGTGTGGGACGTCGACTTCGAGTGGATCAAGAAGCAGTACGCGCCCGGCATGCTGACCAAGCCCGGCATGACGGTCTCGCGCTGGATCGACGGCGTGCTCGAGAAGAACGAACTGATCGACCAGGAAAGCAACCTGCGCGGCCTGTTCTTCTGGGGCCACGCGCCGAACTCGCAGTCACGCGGGCTCGAGATGAAGAAGGCGATGGACAAGCTCGACCTGCTGGTCGTGATCGACCCGCACCCGTCGGCCACCGCGGCCATGGCCGCGATGCCCAGCAAGGCCGACGAGCTCAACCCGAACCGCGCCACCTACCTGCTGCCGGCCTGCACGCAATTCGAGACCTCGGGTTCGGTGACGGCGTCGAACCGCTCGATCCAATGGCGTGAGAAAGTGATCGAGCCGCTCTGGGAATCGCGCACCGACCACATGATCATGTACCAGCTGGCCGAGAAGCTCGGCTTCGGTAACGAACTGGTCAAGAGCCACAAGCTGGTGGCCGGCAAGGGCGGCATGATGGAGCCCGAAGTCGAGTCACTGCTGAAGGAAATCAACCGCGGCATGTGGACCATCGGCTACACCGGCCAGAGCCCGGAGCGCCTGAAAGCGCACATGCGCAACATGAACGTTTTCGACGTGAAGACGCTGCGCGCCAAGGGCGGTGTCGACAAGGAAACCGGCTACAAGCTCGACGGCGACTACTTCGGCCTGCCCTGGCCGTGTTACGGCAACCCCGAGCTCAAGCACCCGGGCTCGCCGAACCTCTACGACACCTCGAAGCACGTGATGGACGGGGGCGGGAACTTCCGCGCCAACTTCGGCGTGGAACGTGAGGGCGTGAACCTGCTGGCCGAAGACGGCTCGCATTCCAAGGGCGCAGAAATCACGACCGGCTACCCCGAGTTCGACCACCTGCTGCTCAAGAAGCTGGGCTGGTGGAACGACTTGACCGAGGCCGAGAAGAAGGCCGCGGAAGGCAAGAACTGGAAGACCGATCTGTCGGGCGGCATCCAGCGCGTGACGCTCACGCACGGCTGCCACCCGTTCGGCAACGCCAAGGCGCGCGCGGTGGTCTGGAACTTCCCCGACCCGATCCCGCAGCACCGTGAAGCGCTGTATTCGACCCGGCCCGACCTCGTTGCCAAGTACCCGACCCACGACGACAAGAAGGCGTTCTGGCGCCTGCCCACGCTCTACAAGAGCGTGCAAGAGAAGAACAAGGACATCGGCAAGACCTTCCCGCTGATCATGAGCTCGGGCCGGCTGGTCGAGTACGAAGGCGGCGGCGAAGAAACCCGCTCGAACCCTTGGCTGGCCGAACTGCAGCAGGAGATGTTCGTCGAGATCAACCCGGCGACGGCGAACGACCGCGGCATTCGCAACGGCGAAGACGTGTGGGTCACCACACCCACCGGCGCCAAGCTCACGGTGAAGGCCTTGGTCACCGAGCGGGTCGACCGTGAAACGGTCTGGCTGCCGTTCCACTTCTCCGGTCGCTGGCAGGGCGCAGACCTGCAGCAGTACTACCCCGACGGTGCGGCGCCGGTGATTCGTGGCGAGGCCGTCAACACCGCCACGACGTACGGCTACGACAGCGTGACGATGATGCAGGAAACAAAAACCACCGTGTGCCAGGTGCAGCGGGCCACCGCCTGACCACCCCGGGCACACAGGAGAACACCATGGCAAGAATGAAGTTCATCTGCGACGCCGAGCGTTGCATCGAGTGCAACGGCTGCGTCACCGCCTGCAAGGCCGAGCACGACGTGCCCTGGGGCGTGAACCGCCGCCGCGTGGTCACGCTCAACGACGGCGCGGCCGGCGAGAAGAGCATCTCGGTCGCGTGCATGCACTGCTCCGACGCGCCCTGCATGGCCGTGTGCCCGGTCGACTGCTTCTACCGCACCGAAGAAGGCGTGGTGCTGCACGACAAGGACGTCTGCATCGGCTGCGGCTACTGCTCTTACGCCTGCCCCTTCGGGGCGCCGCAGTTCCCGACCAACGGCAGCTTCGGCCTGCGCGGCAAGATGGACAAGTGCACCTTCTGCGCCGGCGGCCCCGAA
>NZ_JAVTWP010000044.1:0-5056 GCF_032229685.1 Rhizobacter sp.
ATCTACGCCAGCTTCACCTTCATCTTCTTCGCGCTCGAAGCGGCCATCATGGCCTACGCGATCGAGCTCGCCTTCGACATCCCGCCGAGTTGGGGTTACCTGCTGTGCTCGCTGGTCGTGATCCCGCTGGTCACGCACGGGGTCACCACGATCAGCCGGCTGCAGGTGTGGACACAGCCGCTGTGGCTGCTGATGCTGATCGTGCCGCTCGGCTACGTCTTGCACCAGCACCCCGGCGTGCTGGCCGAGTTGTGGTCTTACGGCGGGCAGGGCGCCGAAGGCCCGCGCGCGACGGGCTTCGACCTGATGAAGTTCGGCGCCGCCATGACGGTGGGCATCGCGCTCATCACGCAGATGGGCGAGCAGGCCGACTACCTGCGCTTCATGCCGGAACCGCTGCCGGGGCACCGCGCGCGCTGGTGGGCCAGCGTGGTCATCGGCGGCCCGGGCTGGGTGGTGCCGGGCGTGCTGAAGATGCTTGCTGGTACCTTGCTCGCCTATCTCGCGATCGGCTACGCGGTGCCGATCGAGCGTGCCGTCGACCCGACGCAGATGTACCTCGTGGCCTACAACGCCGTGTTCTCGAACTACGGCCTGGCGGTGGCGGCCACGGCGCTGTTCGTGATCGTCTCGCAGCTCAAGATCAACGTGACGAACGCGTACGCCGGCTCGCTGGCCTGGTCGAACTTCTTCGCGCGCCTGACCCACAGCCACCCCGGCCGCGTGGTGTGGATGGTGTTCAACACCGCGATCGCGCTGATGCTGATGGAGCTCGACGTGTTCCAGGCGCTGGGCAAGGTGCTGGGGCTGTACTCCAACATCGCCATCTCCTGGATGATGGCGGTGGTGGCCGACCTCGTCATCAACAAGCCGATGGGCTGGTCGCCCAAGGGCATCGAGTTCAAGCGCGCGCATCTCTACGATGTGAACCCGGTCGGCGTGGGTGCGATGGGTGTGGCCTCGGTGTTGTCGATCGTCGCCTACCTCGGCGTGCTCGGGCCGATGGCACAGGCGTTTTCGGCGTTGATCGCGCTCGTGACGGCGCTCGTCGTCTCGCCGCTGATCGCGTGGTGGACCGGCGGGCGGTTCTACATTGCACGTTCGCCGTCGTCACCGCTGCAGCCCGAAGCCGATGCCGGCACCTACAAGCGCCTGACACGCTGCGTGATCTGCGAGCGTGACTACGAAGGCGACGACTTGGCGCAGTGCCCCGCGTACCAGGGCGCCATCTGCTCGCTGTGCTGCACGCTCGACGCGCGTTGCAACGATCTGTGCAAGCCGCACGCACGCGCTTCGGTTCAATGGAACGGGCTGCTGCGCGCACTGTTGCCGCGCCCGGTCTGGCCGTACCTTGAAACGGGCTTGGGCCACTACCTGCTGCTGATGGCGGTGCTGGTGCCACTGCTCGCCGGCTTGTTCGCGGTCTTGTACCACCAGGGCCTGCCGGCCGTGGTCGAGCCGGGGTCGGCGCTTGCGCAGGCAATGAAACTCGGCTTCGTGAAGGCCTTCGCTGCGCTGCTGCTCGTGAGCGGCATCGTCGCTTGGTGGCTGGTGCTCACGCAGAAGAGCCGCCAGGTCGCGCAGGAAGAATCGAACCGGCAGACCCAGGCGCTGAACGAACAGACCCAGGTGCTGCGCCGCGAGATCGAATCGCACCGCCGCACCGACGAGCAGTTGCAGCAGGCCAGGTTGCAGGCCGAATCGGCACGCCACCAGGCCGAGCTCGCCAACCAGGCCAAGAGCCGCTACATCACGACCGTGAGCCACGAGCTGCGCACGCCGCTCAACAGCATCCTCGGTTATGCGCAGCTGCTCGAAGAAGACGCTTCGGTGCCGCCGCATCGGCGCCAGGCGGTCGCGGTGATCCGGCGTGGCGGCGACCATCTGCTGAGCCTGATCGAACGCACGCTCGACATCTCGCGCATCGAAGCCGGCAAGCTGCGGCTCGAGAACAAGCCGATGCGTTTTCGCGACTGCGTGCAGGAGATCGTTCGCCTGTTCGAGCTGCAGGCCGCGGCCAAGGGCGTCGTGTTCGTGCGCGCGCTCAGCGAGGCCTTGCCAGAAGTCGTGCGGGCCGACGAAAAGCGGCTGCGCCAGATCTTGATCAACGTGCTCGGCAACGCCGTCAAGTTCACGCATGTCGGCCGGGTCGAGTTTCGCCTGAGTTATGCGCGCGAGATGGCGACCTTCGAGATCGAAGACACCGGCCCCGGCATCTCGGCCGCCGACATCGAGCAGGTGTTCGAGCCTTTCGGTCGCGGCTCGGAAGCGGGCGCTGCTGCGAGCGGTGGCACCGGCTTGGGCCTGACCATCGCGAAGATGTTGACCGACCTGATGGGCGGCGAGCTCACGGTGCAGAGCACGCCTGCGGCTGCGGTCGCCTCGGGTGCTGCGGCCCACACCGGAACAGTGTTCCGCATTCGCTTGTTCCTGCCCGAAGTGCGCGGCGCACGCATCGAGCAGGAGCTGCCGCGCCAGAGCCGCATCGGTTACGCCGGCCCGCGCCAGCGTGTGCTGGTGGTCGACAACGAAGAGGTCGACCGCGAGCTGCTGGTCAGCGTGCTGGAGCCGCTGGGCTTCCAGATCGAACAGGCAGCGTCGGGCCACGCCTGTCTGGCGCTTCTGGCGAACAGCGCACCCGATGCGATCCTGATGGACCTGGCGATGCCGGGCATCGACGGCTGGGCGACGGTGCGTGCGATCCGCGAGCAGGGCCTGAGCAGTGCGCCGATTGCCATCGTCTCTGGCAACGCATTCGACAAAGGGCTGGAGAACGAAGTGGGCATCGGCGTCGAAGACTTCATCCTGAAGCCGGTGCGCGTGAACGAGCTGCTCGACTGGCTCGGTGCGCGCCTGCATCTCGAATGGTTCGAAGCCGCGCCTGCCGAAGTGGCCGCGCCGGCCCCGGCACCGCGCGCCGAGTGGCTGCTGCCCGACGAAGCGCAACTGCGTGCGCTCGACGAACTGGTGAGCCTGGGCTATTACCGCGGCATCGTACGCAAGCTCGACGACATCGCCGCGCAACACGCCGGCCATGCCGGTTTTGTGGAGCACCTGCGCGGCCTGGCGCACCAGTTCCAGCTCGACGCGATGGCGCGCGTGATCCGCCAGGCCCTGGTCGATCGCGAGGTGCAGCCATGAACGCGGGCTTGCCGAGCCGCAGCGATTCGCTGGTGGTCTTGATCGTCGACGACGTGCCCGACAACCTCTCGCTGCTGCACGACGCGCTCGACGAATCGGGCTACACCGTGCTGGTGGCGACGAACGGCGAAAGCGCGCTGCAGCGCGCCGCGCAGGCGCTGCCCGACATCGTGTTGCTCGACGCGGTGATGCCCGGCATGGACGGCTTCGAGGTCGCGCGCCGGCTGAAGCAGAACGCCGAGACCGCGCACATCCCGATCATCTTCATGACCGGCCTCACCGAAACCGAACACGTCGTCGCCGCGTTCCAGGCCGGCGGTGTGGACTACGTGACCAAGCCCATCCGCGCGCAAGAGGTGCTGGTGCGCATGGCCGTGCACATGCGCAGTGCGCGCGAGACGCACCAGGCCACGCAGGCGCGCAACGCGCTCGACGCCTTTGGCCACGCCACGATGGCGATCCACTTCGTCGAAGGCCACCAGAACCCGGTGCGTTCGGTGTGGCAAACGCCGCTGGCGCGCCAGCTGATGCTCGACTACTTCGCAGCCTCGCCGGGGCAGATCCCCGGGCCAGTACTTGATTGGTTGACGAGCGAAACCAGGGCCGTCGCCGAAGGGCGTGAACCGCGCACGCTGCCGGTGAGCCGCACGAAGGGCACCGAGCGGCGGCAACTCGTGTTCTCGCTGCAGCAGCGCACCGGTGACGACGACCTGCTGATCGTGATGCGCGAGGTGTCCGATGCCGCGGTGGTCGACGCGATGGTGCAGTCGTTCAAGCTCACGCTGCGCGAGGCCGAGGTGTTGTACTGGGTGGCCAAGGGCAAGACCAACCGCGACATTGGCGACATTCTGGGCAGCAGCCCGGCCACGGTGAAGAAGCACCTGGAGCGGGTGTACGTGAAGCTCGGCGTTGAAACACGCACCGCGGCCGTGTCGATCACGATGAGCCGCTTGCGCCAGCTGAACCCGGGCATGACGGCCTGACCGTTCTGGTGCGGCCCTTGTGGCCCACGACTTGCAGCGGTACAAGAGCAGGCGTTCGATCCGCACGCTGCAGGTGAACAGAGGGCAGGCACAGTGGCAAAGATTCCTCCGGGGGTGGGGCCGCGGTTTCCGCAGGTCGTGGTCTTGTTCGGGGCCACGGGCGACCTGGCGCGGCGCAAGCTGCTCTCGGGCCTGTTCCATTTGTCCAGCGCCGGCTTCATACCCGGCTGCCGGATCATCGGTGTCTCGCTCGACGAGATCGACGCCGAAGGCTTTCGCGGCATCGCGCGCGCGGCACTCGACGAGTTCTCGGGCCGCAAGGTCAGCGAAGCGCACTGGAGCGCCTTCGCCGCCACGCTCGACTACGTGCCGCTCGCGGCCGGCGCCGCCGCGCTGAAAGCGGCTGTCGACCGGGCCGAGGCGAGCCTCGGCGCCGAGTGCCGCCGCCTGCACTACCTGAGCGTGCCGCCGAGCGCGGCCTTGCCGGCGGTGCGCCTGCTTGGCGAAGCCGGCCTGGTGGAGCGCTCGCGCATCGTCATGGAGAAGCCCTTCGGCACCGACCTGGCGAGCTCGGTCAAGCTCAACGGCAAGCTGCACGAGGTGTTCGACGAAGAGCAGATCTTCCGCATCGACCACTTTCTGGGCAAGGAGCCGGCGCAGAACATCCTCGCCTTTCGTTTTGCCAACGGCCTGTTCGAGCCGATCTGGAACCGCAACTTCATCGACCACGTGCAGATCGACGTGCCCGAGACCCTGGGCCTGGGCAAACGCGCCGGCTTCTACGAGCAGACCGGTGCCTACCGCGACATGGTGGTCACGCACCTGTTCCAGATCCTCGGTTTCATGGCCATGGAGGCTCCCACCTCACTCGAGCCGGTGCCGATCAGCGAAGAAAAGAACAAGGTCTTCCGCAGCATGCTGCCGATCCAGCC
>NZ_JAVTWP010000045.1:0-164697 GCF_032229685.1 Rhizobacter sp.
ATTTCATTCTGGGCCAAGCCCGCGCCGCCTCCGCGAGCCGCTCATGTCAAACGTTGGGCGTCACAAGGCCGCAAATCTGCCGCTTGACATTCGTATCCAAATAGATACAGTGTTGGCATGTTCACGGTACGTCAAACGCAAGAGTTCCAAGACTAGCTTGATGGCCTCAAGGACGTAAGGGCGCAGTTGCGCATCGTCGCCAGGCTGCGGCTGGCAGAGGCAGGAAGTCTCGGTGACTGGAAGTCCGTCGGTGGCGAGGTATCGGAGATGCGCGTCGCCATTGGCCCAGGCTACCGCTTGTACTTCACGAAGCGCCAGAACATTCTTGTCGTCATGCTCGCTGGCGGTGACAAATCAACCCAGGCAAGAGATATCAAGCGGGCCCAGAAAATCTTGCAGCAGTTGGAGCTCGAATGATGACTACCTCTAAAGCCAAGGCAAAGCTTCTCCCGTTCGATGCAGCTCGCTATCTCACGGACGAAGAGGCTATTGCCGAGTACATGACCGCAGTGCTGGAAGCCGAAGACACCGATCTTCTTCTCCTTGCACTCAGTGATGTCGCGCGTGCCAAAGGCATGGCGCAAGTCGCCAAAGACGCAGGTCTTGGCAGAGAGAGTCTCTACAAGGCCCTCGCTCCAGGTGCAAAGCCGCGCCTTGACACCATCCTGAAGGTCGCCCGCGCGCTCGGCGTCAAGTTCTCCGCGCATCCCGCGTGACGCCCAACCCTTCCATCGAGAGGACGTGCCCCGGCAAGCCGGGTCACGCCTCTCATGTCAAACGTTAGGCGTCTCATGACAACACCCGAGTTGCTGCGATCCTGGGCGCGAACAGAAGGCTACTTGCGCGACGCCAGAGCACACCTTTCTCAAATCGCTGAGACAGAGTTCAACGATGAACTTTCAGAGTTCGAGCAATTCATAGAACACAATGAACTCGTCCTCGCATTCGACACGTTGGAGTCGCTCGCAAACGAGAGTCAATGGGAGTCGCAGAGAGTCTTTGAGCTATTGGCGCTAGCGGCCGCTAGCATGGGGCTTCACGACAGGCAGCAAACCATCGACGCCAAACTCACCAAGCTGAAGGGCTGGAAGTATGAAACCCCGCGACCACGCGGAGACGCCTAACCCTTCCATCGAGCGGACTCGCTCCGGCGGCGCAGGCTCGGCCCTCATTTCATTCTGGGCTAAGCCCGCGCCGCCTCCGCGAGCCGCTCATGTCAAACGTTAGGCGTCAAGAATGCCCCGCTCCTGTCTAGTACCTTTGCTCATTGCCGCAATATCAGCCGCCGCATGCAGCGAGGCTACAAATGGCACGGGCCAAATCAGCAAGAGGATCGGAGAGGTCGTTCATGATCCAGCGGCGCGAGAAGTCGACGTAGCGAAGCTCACCACCTTTGGTTGGGACGAGTTCTACGTCTTCAAACCCGGAACAACGCGTGCCCAAATCTGCGAGTTCATAGGAGCGGGGAGAAATGTATGCGGTCGCATCATCCGCTACGAGTTCGTGCCCAACGACTCAATGGCCTTCGCATTTGCTCTGAACAACCAGCTTACGCACACAGAACTGCACGCACTGGCAAATGGCCAGTTCGAGCCGAATGCTGGCGGTAAGGCTTATGTTCGCTCTGCTTCAGTGTTCAAGATCCGAAGGTCGAGCACCGGAACTGCCAACGACACCGTTCGTCTGGAGCAACAATGACGCCTAACCCTTCAGTCAACCGGACGCTCCACGGCATGCCGGCTTCAGGCCCTCCATTTCATTCTGGGCCTTACGCCGTCATACCGTTCCGCGCCGGTTACCTCAAACGTTAGGCGTCACATACATGACCGATCCAAGCTGGAGCCTTGTCGATGCCGAGGCACTCGCAAGAGAGCACAAATACACGTTCTTCAAGCCTTCCTCTGAAACAATTTCGAAAGTCCAGGTCGGAGAGAACGTCAAGCTGATCTTTCGCTTCAAGAGCGAAATGGCGGACGCGCCAGAAGCGGAGCGAATGTGGGTCATCGTAAACAAGATGAACCCAGATGGCTCGTACGTTGGAAGCCTCGACAACGAACCGTACTGGATCAAAGATCTCAAGGCGGGTGACGAGGTAGCATTTCAGGCCCGACACATCATCAGCACGAAGCATTCCGAGCCGGACAATATCGTCGACAGATTCTCAAAGCGCTGCTTCGCGACGCAGCGCATTCTCAAAGACGGCGCAGCTGTTGGCTACTTGTACAGAGAGACGCCTGACGATGAAGACGACAGCGGGTGGCGCCTCACGGCCAACGACGAGTCTCAGGAGTACATGGATGAAAAGAGCAACATTCAGTATGTCTCTCTCGGCCGCGTGCTCTCGTCCACAGACGCTTTCATTCATCTGCTTGGCTCTGAAGTAGGAGCCGCCTTCGTGCTCGATACCAGGTCGAACACATACCTGCGAACGCCCGGTGACGCCTAACCCTTCCATCGAGCGGACTCGCTCCGGCAGCGCGTCGCTGAAGAGCGGGTATTCCACAGTGGGCTCGCTCATCTGGTGAGCCACCAGGAACGCATCATCTTCCCCGATCCCCCTCCAAGATCTCGCTGTAGAGGTGCCCAAATGCATGAAGGCTCTTGTCACTGCGGTGCTGTTCGGCTGACGTTGCCATCCACACCGGTCGTGGCCACGGACTGCAACTGCTCTCTTTGTCGCCGCATCGGTGGTCCGTGGGTGTACTACGAGTTCGGTACAGTAAGAATCGAGGGCCACCCGGAAGCCACCGCCGCGTACATCCAAGCTGGAGGAACCATGAGAACCATCCACTGTCGCACGTGCGGCTGCGTAACGCACTGGGAGCCTTTGGTTTCAACTGAAGGAGCCAAGCACGGAGTGAACCTGGGGAACTTCGAACCCACGCTCATGGCGTCCGTCAGAGTCCGGAAATTCGATGGAGCGAACACTTGGAAGTTCTTCGATGAGCTGGAAACTCAAGGTAGTGCACCGGCCGCCGGCGCCGCCTAACTCTTACGTCGAGGGGACGGCACAAAGGCCGCTTCGCGCCCTTTGTTGCGCCCCTCATGTCAAACGTTAGGCATCGCAAAACGCATCCGAGGTTTGCCTTAACCCAATGAGACCGAAGCCCGCCTGGGTAAGTCAACACAGTTCCAGTTTCGTGACGCCTTGAAGTTTGTGCCAGACGACCTCATTTCCTCACGTCTCCAATTGACACCACTTTCAACCTTAAATGTTTGGCACATTTTTTCACCCCAAACCGGTCGTCAGCAATCGCCCAGTGGCGGAACTGACAGTGCGCCAAGACGTCGCGCCCACTATCAGCAGTACGCTTGTTGTCAATACCAAAGCGCTAGGCACTGAAGCACTGCCTCACCCAGAAATGGCGGCGGCACTAGAAAGTACGTTGAGCGTGCAACAAGCGCCAAAGCTCTTCGACGAAAAAAACGCTTTGCAAGAAAGCAATGTGTACCTGCCGAGCAGCAGCAGCAGCGGCGACGCCTAACCCCTCGCTCAAGCAGAGCGTCAGCAGCAGGCCACTTGGCCCACGCTGGTGGTGCGCGGTACATTTTTGCCCGCCCGGGCCTGGCGTCCGGCCGTCGTCGCCCGCTTGGCTCGAACGTTAGGCGCCATACCAAATGCACGCGAGCTCAGGCACACGACTGGTTGAACTCACGTCATCGTTTGATGACCGGCCGTGGCATGGCTTCGTTGTCGCGGACAGCCCTGCACTTGTAGTCATCCACCGCGTCAGCGACAGGTTCGACCTTGATGGATATTGCGCATTTCCACGGTCTGCCATCAAGGCAACCACAACCTTCTTTGCAGAACTGGAGTTGCTGGACCGGGCGCTGCGCCTCAAGAGTCAAACGCCACTCGCACCGGAAAGACTCGACACATCGTCGATGCGAAGCCTGATGCAGACAGCACAGCTTGCCTTTGGTGTGCTCGTTATCGAGCGGGAGGCGGTCACTCCTGGCGAAGTCGAAGTAGGTACCATCCGCCTGAACTCGGACGAAACCTATTTTCTGCGATGGCTTGATGCAAAGGCACGTTGGCACAACGATGATCGCCCGTTCCGCTATCGCGATATCACGAGGCTTGAGTTCGGCTCCGAGTATGAGCAAACACTACTTGCAGTGGCCAAGTCGCGCGCGAGTGACACCTAACCCTTCGGTCAAGCGGACGCGGCACGGCATTCTGGCTTCAGGCTATCCATTTCATTCTGGGCCTTATGCCGTCATGCCGTTCCGCGCCGGTTACCTCAAACGTTTGACTCCGCGAAGACACATATGCGCAGAACCTCCCTCTTTTGCGTGCTCTGCTGCCTTTCGCTCGCAGTACCAAAGGCCGTCCTCGCTCAGTCAGCACCAGAGCAGGAAGGAATGCTGTACCTCGAGTCAATAGCAATGCCAAAGAGAGCATCAGTGTGCTCAGCACGAATGGCCGACTATTCAGCGAAGTTCGATCCGCTGTATGCCGAGTGGTCGGCTGCTAATCAAGCGCGCCTTGTATCCGGTGAGTCATTCCTGCGGGCAGAGGCAGCGAGGTCAAACCAGAACTTCACCTTTCATACTCAGGCCGTCGCGATCATCGACGCACAGCTACTTGAGAAAGCCAAACCTGAAATCCTGCAGGAGAGCTGCGATGCAATGCTTCACCGGTTGGCAAGCGGCGCTTAACCCTTCCATCGAGCGGACCTCCGCCGCTCATGTCAAACGTTTGGCGTCACGATGTGCAGCGCTGCAGACTATTTGAAGCTAGTAGCAGTTGCGCTTGCCATACTGAGCGCCGTGCTGTCCTGCTTGTACTTGGCAGGGTTTCATAGCCGCCTGCGCACTCACCACAAGGCGACCTGGCACACGCTTGGTGTGAAAGGGCGCGCCCGAGAGAACGACTTCGACGGCGCTCCGCAAGAGATTGCAACTCCGGCCTATGTCGCGTCGGGCAAGTTCAGGGATCTCGGTGACAGCACACTCAGTCAGATAGGGACAAAGGTCCGCGTCTTCTTCGTTCTCTTCGTTCTTTCCTTGGTTTCACTCACAGCGGCAGAGTTTCTCCTTCCAAGCACCCCTACGTCCTGCGTACGTCTCGGAGCAAGTGCGTGAGCGCACGACCCTCCAAGTCGCCCTAGCACCGTCCCGAGAATGACGCCCAACCCTTCGCTGAAGCCGACTCGCACCGAAATGGCAGTTGGCCCGCTTCCCGGTGTAGTCCACCATTCGTCCAGCGGGCCAAGCAGCATACCGGCGCTCTCGGCTTAGCTCGAACGTTAGGCCGCACACCACACGCCTCGCTTCCGCCTCGGCCATGACTTCCAGGAGAACCTGTTGAAACTAGCCGCAGTTCGAATCTTCGTCAGAGATCTCCGAGAAGCCAGAGTTTTCTACGAAGAGACACTGGGCCTGAGAGTCGGAGCAGCAGGGCCCGAAGCAGACTACGTGGTATTCGAGGCTCAGGCTTGTGATCTAGTAGTAGAACGAGTCTCAGCAAGCGCGCCGCCCGAAGAACAGAGTCTTGCCGGTCGCTTCACCGGGCTATCGTTCAACGTCACGAACATTCGGCAGTTTTGCCAGAAGCTCGCGGAGCAGGGTGTGAGATTCACTGGCCAGCCAGAGCGGCAGCCTTGGGGAGGTACTCTTGCCACAATGCGAGACCCGGCAGGAAACGAACTCCAACTCGTAGAGTACCCAAGTGCGGCCTAACCCTTCCATCGAGCGCACTCGATCCGGCAGCTCAGGCTTGGCCCTCATTTCACTCTGGGCCAAGCCCGCGCTGCCTCCGCGCGCCTCTCATGTCAAACGTTAGGCCTCGCATGCCAGCCTTGCTGCGCCGCTCAGCACTTGTCGCAACGCTGGTGCCATTGTCCATCGCAAGCATCGCTGGCGAGGAGTTGAGGAATTGGTTTGGCGATCCGTTCTTTCAGATCACGACAGCCATCGTAGGTTGCCCTGAACCGGCTGGCCCGCGCGTTACTGAAGGTGACCGTCAACTACAGTCGCATCGCCGAGCCGAGAAGGGCACGACTTGTTGGCTCGCCAAAGAGTGCGAGCGACCAAACGCTTACGCGTACGACGGTGAAATTGCTGCGGAGATTCTGGCCGCCGTTTCAGGCCGGTCGCTGTTGCAAAACACTACGCTCTGGGTCACAGTTCAAGGACGAGTCGTCTACGTTGAAGGTTGCGTCGAGAGTGAGTCCCAAGTCACCGCAATCGAGGCTTTCGTTCGGTCACTGCCAAACGTACAGCAAGCCATTGCCATCGTCACCGCAAACTTGGGTGAAAAGCCGCCGTACAAGCGCTTCGTAGAGAGGTAGCCCGCAGTGAAAGCGAGGCCTAATACATCGTTCGAGCGGACTCGCTCCGGCAGGCCGCTTGACTCTAACGTTGGGCCTCACAGAGACCATGCAGGCATCTGAATCCGAAGCTGCTCTCCGCAAGCACTTGCGGAGCCGAGAGCTGCAGCTCAAAGCCCTCACCGCAGCGAACGTCCTGACACTGGCAACGGACTTCTGGGCCTCGACGACTATCGAAGGAACGAGGGAACATTGCGGAGACGGATTGGTCGCCTACTTCGAACTCCTCGATCGCAAGGGAATCTCCTTCGAGTTCGGCATCAACCGCATCATGCGCACTGCCCTCGCTGACGAAGCTCCGCATCAAGCATGGGTGCCTGCGCACGTACTTCACTTCGGCATCTGTTTCCGGCCCACGCTTGAAACTTTCCAGATCAAGTCGCCAATTGCATGCTATGCGTGTTGGGCCAAGGACTCGGTGGCCAGCTTTGTGGCGGAAATCCTGGCCTCACCGCAGTTCAAACATTGCAACTCGCAGCCTCAAAAGGCTTGCTCGATCCGGCTTTGCGAAGCCAGGGCTCCGTGGGGGGAGCCAGAACATCCCACACAAGGCTGCTCTTGGGCAATTGGGTGAACGGTGAGGCCTAACCCTTCGCTCGTGGCGATCCTCCACGATTTCGCACTTGGGCTGCGAGACCGTGTTGCTTATCATCGGTCTCGCAGCCCAAGCGCCAATCCGCTCCGGGCGCCTCGGCTCAAACGTTAGGCCAATGAGCAGAATCTCCGCTTCCCTTCTCGGCGCGTTGCGTAGCAGTCTTGTGCACGCGCTTCGCGCCGCCAGATCGAATTTTGAGGGCATCCCTCTTTCACCAAGAGGCTTTCGTCCAGTAACGGCCATTTCGCTTGATCTCCATCTACAGCAGGGCTACGTGGAGGTATCACTCAGAACCATGGGTGAGGGCCGAAGTCTTTCGATTGGAGACTGGTCGCTTGCCGGCTTTCTGTCGTCGTTGAGCGGTCCCCGTGATGAGGAACTCTCCGCGTTGGCATCGGTGGCTCTGAGCTTCTATCATCAAATCGCCGACAGTGATTACTCGAGTCGAGCTGACAGAGCCCATCTTCTTTACCTCCTCAGTGCTGAAGTACTGTTGGATCGGCAGGTAGCCGAGATCTTGAACGACTACAAGATCAATGCCCCGTTTTTTGGCTCTGCGCTGGGTGGGCACCCATTCACCTACGTCGTCCTCGATCCAGAGGAGATGATCCGTGGCAACTACTGTGAAATCGTTCGAGCCAATCAAGTCACAAGTCGCGTTCTTCATGGATTGGCCTAACCCCTCCGTCAAGGGGACAAAGTCCGGCAAGCCGCACTTAGCCCACTGCGTCGAACGTTAGGCCGCACTGGAGACACTTCGCAATCGAAGGGCTGAGCATGATCAATCTTCAGGTCACCACGCTATTCATCGGAATCTTTGCAGTGCTTCAGATTCCCCTTACCGTGATGGTTGGCTACAGACGCGCTGTCACGGGCATTCAATTCTTCGACGGAGGCGACCAAACACTGCTACGTCGAATGCGCGCGCATGGCAACTACACAGAGACCGTGCCGATCATCTTGCTCGCAATGGCCGCGGCAGAGTTGACGGGAGCTCCCGCGTGGTTGCTCTGGGGTGGCGGCTTATCACTACTGGTGGGTCGCCTAATGCACGCGGCCAACTTGGTCATCCGCGGTTGGGGGCTCCCCCGCGCCATCGGAATGATCCTCACCTTCGTTCCGGTGCTTGGCTTCGGGGGTTGGTGCATTTGGCGTGCAGCAGGTGGGGCCTAACCTTTCCATCGAGAGGGACGTCCAAGGCCTATCGCCCTTGGCCGCCCCTCTTGTCAGACGTTCAATCTCACGGCACCTACCACTTCGGTCTGCGTACCTGCGTACCCGCTAGCATCTGACCTCGCAGGCTCGTGCAACCGAGGAGACTCTCGTCGCCGCGTAGTTTGCGTTCCAGATCGCACATCAAGTCATGAACGCAGAATCGCTCATCCTCGTCGCCCTCACCTCTGCAATTGTCGTGGCATTTGCAGTCGACCGGAGCCGCTATCGTCGAGCGAGAAGCATCCGACAATCTTGGCAGTGCTTTCACTGCGGCAAGTCTCTTGAACCACTAACCTCATCACACATTCCCGTCGCTGGTGGGCCCACCATCACGACCAAGGCTCGTGTCTGCAGTGCCTGCGCGCGGCGAGAAGCGATCAAGAGAATCATGGGCTGGCTACTGCTCGGCACCGCATTCGTCGCAACAATCGGTTTGTTGTGGCTGAGGTGAGGCCTAGCCCTTCGCTCGACGCGGCCCTACACGGCTTGGCACTTGGGCTGCGAGGCGCTTGTTTTGATCATCCGCCTCGCAGCCCAAGCGCCAATCCGATCCGGTCGCCCCAGCTCAAAAGTCAGGCACCCCACGACACACGATGCAAGACCTTCACGTTGCCGAGATCCCATATGAATCCGGGGCGATTCACTTTCGGTATTCAAGAGTTCCCTCAGAAGACGGAACACGATGGACACGTCATGGCTTGTTTGTTGAGTACAGTGAATCGGGAAGCGTTATCGCGGAAGGCAGTTACAGCAATGGGAAGGAAGAGGGTCTTTGGTGCTCATTTCATGCAAACGGCCAGAAGGCTGCTGAAGGGCACTACGTAGCCGGAAGGGAAGAAGGCACCTGGCACTTCTGGGGTTCGACAGGCCAACAAGAGGAAGCCGTGATCTACCGCAATGGAGAAGAGGTCACCGAGAAATGAAGGCTCTCGTTGCAAGCAAGATTCTGATCTCTGTCGACTGGCTGTTCGTGAGAGCAGCCACTCCATGCAAGCAGGCGCCTAACCCTTCCATCGAGAGGACTCGCCCCAGCAAAGCGGGTCGAGCCTCTCACGTCAAACGTTAGGCCCCACAAACGCATCCCCCATGCACGAATACGCCGAAAATAAGAGCCGAGTTCTTTCTCTCGCTCGCGAGTGCCTGAGTGCCCCTGAGAGCAAATCAGCTCCATTGCTCGTGTACTACTTTGAAGGCGACCGCGAGGCCCACGATGACGAACTTCAAGCAAGACTGGAAATTGAGTTCAAGCGAGCTTGGCTAGACGCAACCTCAGAGCTGGAAAAGGAGTTCGGTCAGCCTCTTGTGTCCGAGGAATACGATGAAACCCGCTGGGTTCCACTGTCGGGCGTCGGTGGCGCGTCTTTGTGGCAAACCAAGGAAGGAAGGTTGTGGGTTGCCTACGCGCACGAAGATCGCGAGACACCGTACCTCCTCCTGGTCGGCAAGCTGCCGTGATATTCCTCGCGTTGACTATGCACACAGTGTCGCCTCACCCTTCCTTCAAGCGGACCCGCCTTCGGCACCCCGCTTAAGTCAAACGCTAGGCCCCAGAAGGAAAGCCCCATGTTTTTCGGTATGTTTGGTCGCAAGAAGGCAGTGACGGTCGCCGACAACAACGGTTGGCCGTTCCAAGGTCCACCCAACGAAGCGGTTATCACTGTTGAATCAATCGTCAGCGGTGAAAAGCCAATTCTTCGCGTAGTGCACGACGCTAGCGACGGCGGTTGGCAGTTCCTTACGGGTGAGCAAGTGGAGGCGTATCAAGCCAAGGTAGTCTCCTTGATCAGCATTACCGAGCTCGATCCAACGGTGTTGGAACTGGCCGATCTACCGGAAGGTTGGTATGCGGAGCGTCAGTCGCTTTCAGCAGCGTGGGAAAGCCGGCCAGTAGCGTGAGCACGGTGGCGACTAACCCTTCCATCGAGCGAACTCGCTCCGGCAGAGAGCCGCTCATTTCAAGCGCTAGGCGTCGCAAGGTGCATCGGCAATGAACCAGTCCCTCGGCCTCGTCTCAGTTGTAGTTCGCGAATACGACGAAGCGATCGCGTTCTATGTTGGTGTCCTTGGGTTCCATCTCGTCGAAGACACGTTCATTCCAGAGCAGAACAAGCGCTGGGTTGTCGTCGCACCGCCAGGCTCAATTGAATCTCGCGTGCTCTTGGCGCGAGCGTCCAGTCCCGAGCAAGAAGCTCACATAGGCAATCAAACCGGTGGCCGCGTCTTCCTCTTTCTCTACACCGACAACCTGGCTCGCGACTGTCAGACCTACAAGTCGAAGGGCGTCACGTTCGTCCGCGAGCCAAAGATAGAGCCTTACGGAGAAGTCGCCGTCTTCAAAGACCTCTATGGCAATCTGTGGGATCTTCTGCAACCCAATGCGCAGCAACCAAATGCCGACGCCTGACCCTTCGGTCAACGAGGCGCTCCACGGCATGCCGGCTTCAGGCGCGCCATATCATTCTGAGCCACAGCCGTCTTGCCTCCGAGAGCCGCTCATGTCAAACGTTGGGAGTCGCATTGTCAGTCCGCGCCACACTAGCCGCAGCTTCGATACTTCTCGCCAGTTGTACAGCCACGAAGCAGTCGTATGTACTTAGCTCAGCGTCATCTTGGACGGAATACGGGAGTGCGTGTAGCGGACCAACCGGGCAGTACGGCTTGCGACTTCGTGACGCTGTCGAGGTCAAGGTAGCGCTGTCGCACCGAGCAGAGCAGTCCTTGCACCTGTACGTGTGGGTGAGCAGCCCGCCGGGCGTCACTACGGCCTGGAGTAGGCAAGCGCTGTTGTTCATTGAGCCTGGCCGCCAACCTCAGGAACGTGTCTTGACCCCACGAGCAACGCTTCCTCCGTCTCTGGCGGCAGAGTTGTCACATCACTTGCTGCCCGAACTCTCCATAGAGCTCCCGCCGCTACTCATCGACAACACGCCAACGCAAGTGCCAGGCTTCTCTTTCAAGCAAACACAGGTCACCTACGTGCAGTGCATACAGTGACGCCAGACCCCTCGGTCAACCGGAGCGTCAACGGCAGGCCACCCGGTTACCTCGAACGTTGCGGTATCAGTGCTTAGCGGTGCAAAGCCGCCTGGCGCGTTTGCGCAAGGTGTTCGTTGTGCGGCTCCTGGGCAACGGCTACAGTCTGGCGAATGCGAGCCCTGCAAGCGTTCCACCGCCATCGCTCCGAGAGGCCGCAGCTTTGCGCGGCATTCAGACCTCGTCGATCGCGCCGGATGGCGAAAGCCTGCTGGTTGTTGCTGCCAATGCTTCGCCTCTGCCCGAGCGCGAGACATGGGTACGGCACTCGTGGCCACTCTCATGCTCACAGAAGAGAAGGAATGACGCCCAACAACCATTCCTTCAAGCGGACTCGCCTGCGGCGGGCCGTTCAAGTCAAACGTTGAACCTCACTCAAGGCGACAGATGTCGGGCCTGCTAAGAAATCTCGTCGTGATCATTCAGGCCATGCTCGCACGGGGCATCTTCACGGGCCAGTCGAAAATCACATCGCACTACTGGGTCACGCCTTTCGATTCGGGGACGCACGTGCTCAAGAGCGACAAGTACTTGCAGCTTGCCGAGGCGGCTCAGCTGGACTTCCTGGTCAAGACCAGGCTGCTCGGCAAGCTCCTGCGCGGCGGTATTGCATTCGTGAATGCTTCGCAACTGGTGAAATTCATGAAGCCGATTCGCCTCTTCGAGCGCGTGCGCGTTGAGACAGAGATTGTCTGTTCTGACGAAAGATGTGCGTACTTCTCCCACGTCCTGTTCGTAGGCGATCGTCAATGCGGAGAGGTTCTGGTGAAAGTGAAGTTCAAGAAGGGCGCGGTAACAGTTCGCCCGATCGAAGTTGTCGGCCCCTGCGCATCGGCAAAGCCGCTGCACATCGAGAGATGGGACCAATCGTTGGAGGCAATGGCGTGAGGTCTGACCACTTCTTCAAGCGGGCTCGACTACGGCGGTCCGCTTAAGTCAAACATAAGGCGGAACGGTGACGAGCCCACACGCTCGAACCAAGGGTTTTTCCTTTGCGCATTGTGTCGAACGCGAGCGCGCTCGCTCGTCATAGGCTTGAAGGGCCATCCTTCGGCTACCCAGCATCGCCATGACCAGCACATACACCGGGAGCTGCCACTGCGGCCGCATTGCTTTTGAGGCTGAAGGCGAGATCGACAGCGCACTCGCCTGCAACTGTTCCATCTGCTCTCGCAAGGGCTCCTTGCTCTGGTTCATCCCGCGTCAGAACCTGAAGCTGAAAACGCCCGAGGATGCGATGAGCACGTACTTGTTCAACAAGCACGCGATCAAACACAGGTTCTGTTCAAGCTGCGGCATTCACCCGTTCGGAGAGGGCACGGATCAAAATGGCAATGCCATGGCGGCGATCAATCTCCGTTGCGTCGAGAACCTTGACCTCGCGAAGATCCCGCTCCACGAGTACGACGGGAGGTCAGTGTGAGCCACGGCGCGGTGACGCCCGAGACCTCGATCAGGGCGAAGACCCGCTGCGGCCCGAACGTCAGGCTCCGAATCAGAATCCCACAGCCATTGCACACCCAAGGAGACAGAGCATGAATCCGGTCGTTCACTTCGAGATGCCCTACGAGGACAGAGCGCGCGTGTCGAGCTTTTACGCCAAGGCGTTCGGCTGGCAGACTGAAGCAATGGGCGAGGAAATGGGCAACTACGTTCTCGCGACCACCACCGCCATCAAAGATGGCCGCCCGGCCGAACCAGGTGCGATCAACGGCGGCTTCTTCGAGAAGAAACCTGATTGGCCCGCGCAATACCCTTCCGTTGTCATAGCTGTTGAGAGCATCGTCGAGGCCATGGTGCAAGTTTCCCGAGCGGGCGGCACCGTACTCGGCGAACCGATGGAGATCCCAGGCGTGGGAACCTACGTCTCGTTCATGGACACAGAGAACAACCGGGTCAGCATGCTTCAACCACTTCCTCGCGAGTAGCGAACAGTGAAGCTCCTTCCGGCCAAGGTTCAGGTCAACCGCATCACAGCGAGATGCCGGCGACCTCAAGCACATGGGACTCGTTGGCCTGCTCAAGTCGGCACACGGCCTCGGGCATGGCCACGCCAATGCGGTCGTGGCCTACCACGTGGCCAAGCGCTGAACAAGAAATCGTCCAGTCACGGATCATGAATCAAGCCCGAACAGCCCCGCACAACGTCGACGAGTACATCGACGGCTTCTCGCCTGATGTGCAAGCCATTCTTCGTCGAGTAAGGCAGGTGGTTCGCGAATCGGCTCCGCTTGCTCGAGAAGTCATCAGCTACAGAATGCCTGCGCTCAAGCAGAACGGGATACTCGTCTTCTTCGCGGCGTTCAAAGGTCACATCGGCCTGTATCCACCCATCACCGGAGACGCCAGGCTCCAGAAGGCGATCGCGCCCTACGCGGGAGAAAAGGGCAATCTTCGGTTTCCATACACCGAGCCGATTCCATACGATCTCATCGCTCGAATCACCGCACTGCGCGTCAGGCAAGATGCGGCAAAGAGCCAAGCCAAGCGGAAGAAGGCCAGCTCATGAACCTCGCGCAAAGCAGCTGCCCCTGAGCTTCGGTCGAGCAGACGCAAGGCTTCACGAAACAGCCCGTCATTCGGCGCTCAGTCGCCATCTTCATTCTCTTGCGCCAGCTGCGACTTGAGGCGATACGTATCGATGTCGAAATCGGTGCTGTCAGAGACCGCTGTGAGCACAACGGACGAAACATGCTCCCGCTCTTCCTCGGTCTCGACGCTTCTGAAGCCGGCCGCGGTCGCTTCGGCGAACAGTTTCTCCGACAGCCTCTTCGCCCTCGCTTCATGGCTCTCAAGATCAGGATTGGCGCCCGGAGGAATGTTTTCCTCGACCCATGTTTCGGCCCACCGCAGGAAGCGCTTGCTCATGATTGCCCGTCCATTTGCCGCGCCAATTTCGGCGCCGGTTTCGCCAGCCTACTTTGCTGTGCCCGATTCTTCGGGCTCACTGGAAAACGAGCATACTGCATGGCATTGAGGTGGGTCGTGACGCCTAACTGCTCTATCGAGCGAGCTCGCTCGTATCGAAGGTTAGGCATCGCAGCTTTCGCAGCCGCTCACGCCGGCGGACGTATGGCACGATGCAAGACGCGTCAATTCAACGAGTCGAGGCTTCCAAATGAGAGAAACTCGCTACGTCATCTTCCATGCAGCAGGCCCGAACTGGGTGCCGGGCAAGAGCCTGTTTGAGCAAGACGGTGTTCAAGACCATGTGAATCACTATCGCAAGCTCCAGGGCGACGGAAAGCTCTTCATGGGCGGCCCATTCCTGGACGGCGCAGGCGGTGGGATGATGATCGGCGAAGAAGGAATCCCGGCGCAAGAACTCATCGAGTTTGCGCAGGCCGACCCCGCGGTCAAGGCCGGCTTGCTCACAGCCGAACTCCGACCCTGGCTCGTTGGCATGAAGCGGTGAGCCCTTGGGTCCACAGACGCCAAGGCACGCCAAACGGTGCTGAAACTGCTCAGCTGATACGCCAACAGGTGAGCGCTCCAACCTCTCCCCGCGACGCTGCGGCCTCTGTCGTCCAGGCGTTGGTGTTGTACTCGCTGGCAGAGCATCAGCTCGGCCACTGCACGGTCATTCGTGTCGAAGCGAGGGAATGGTCGTTCAGCGTTTCAGACAATGGTCGCGGCCACGCGATTGATCGCACCGTGGCCGGGTCGCCGTACTTGAAGTTCATCTACACGCACTTCGACTATCCATTCGCCGCCGACGCGCAAGAACCCGTACAACTGCAAGGCATCGGCATGTCGCTCATCAACGCGCTGTGCAGCGAGCTGACGCTCACCGTCCGCCAGCCCGGCATGACGCTGCGCATGCAGTTCGAACACGGGCACCTGCAACATCAGCAGCGGCTGGAAGAAGCGCCCGGGAACACCGGCAACACCGTGTCGGGCACAGTCGCTTCTAGGCTGTCGCCAGGCTTTGACGAAGTGGCGCTTGATGCCTGGCTGCGCAGGGTCAAGTCTTCTGCGCCGTCGGTGGCGCTGCATTTCAACGGCCGGGAAGTTCATGCACGCGCGCAGAACAATGTGTGAACGCGCACTCAGGCCGCCAGCCCGCTCTTGCCAAACTCGGTGATTCCCAGCGGTGATGACCATGCCCAGCGCAACCCAAGCCAACAACGCCATCGGAGCCTTCTTCCTGTCGGTCTTCGGCTTCGTGTGGCTCGCAGCCTGGTGCCTCAACACACCCGGCACAGGCAAAGCCGAGCTCGGCTTCATCGCGTTCGTTCTTCTGGTGCTGGCGGCTTTCGCCGTCAGGCTCTACCGTGGCAACGCTGCGGCTTACGCCGTCTATCGACAGTCCCCCGAAGGAAAACGAAGTTCCATGGTTCTTGGCCTTGTCAATGCGGCGCAGTGGATCTTGATCTTCCTGTTCGCTGCCGTGCTGCCCAAAGCCCACACTCATTGGTTCGTCCCCGGCGTCATCTTCATTGTCGGCTTGCACTTCGTACCGCTCGCGTTCGCGCTTCGCTACCGGCCTTACCTGGTGGCTGCCGGCGCCCTGGTGGCTTTGGCTGCTCTGGGGCCCTGGCTGGCAGCGGTCAGCCCGGCCAGCCCGCTCGCCGCCCTGGGCACGGGCATCATTCTCTGGCTCACCGCGCTCCATCAGTTGGTCGTCAAGCCTGCGCCTTGAGGGCCGACGCGATCCGGCGACGCGTTTGCAGGAGCCGGTTGTCCGTCGCTGCGTGTAGCCGCAGAATGTGACCAGATCAACCCGACGCGCGGGCCGCCCGCGGCCCGCTTCAACCCGAAGACAGGAGACCCAGGAATGTTCAGTCACGTGATGGTCGGCTCGAATGACATCGATCGCTCGAAGCGCTTCTACGACGCGGTGCTCGGTGTTCTGGGCGCCGGTGAGCCGCTGCGCAATCAGAACGCCACGGGGCAGACCCGCCTGTTCTATCGGCACGAAGGCAGTTCGTTCTGCATCAGCGAGCCGCTCGACGGCGAATCGGCCACTGGCGCCAATGGCGGCACCATCGGTTTCAAGTGCAGTTCGCCCGAGCAGGTGCGAAGCTTCCACGACGTGGCCGTCGCGCACGGCGGCACCTCGATCGAAGACCCGCCGGGGCTGCGCGAAGGCAAGATGGGCGCCATGCACCTGGCCTATGTGCGCGACCCGGACGGCAACAAGCTCTGTGCGCTGCACCGGCCCAAGTGACTGCGCAGGCCAACACACATCGCCCTCTGGTTCCACTGAACGGCCGCACCGCATGCATAACATTTGCAGGCCCGCTCTCGCCATGAAACTGCCCGCACTGTTTCTGTCGGCATGGGTGCTCTCCGGATGCGTCTCACAGATTCCGTTCCACACCGTCCAGTACCCCGGCACGCCGGGGCGAACGCTGGACAAGGCGGCTTCGGTCGCTCACAACGAGATCGACGTGGTCAAGGGCAGCAACCAGTTGATGGTTCCGGCGGGCGTCGTGTTCGTTCCGCTGCTGGTCTCGGAAGGCGATACGCACCAGTTCAACAAAGGGCATCAGGCGGAATTTGCGGCGCAGCTCCGATCCGAACTCGACAGGCTCCGGGTCTTCCGCAGCGTGGCCATGCAGTCCCCAGGCACGGCTTCCGACGTGCTGATCCGGCTGGAATACAAGAGCGTGGTGCGCGGGGCCCACAACTCCTTCGCCATGTCGCTTCGCATGGTCATCACGGGTGGCGCCGCACCGTTCACGAAGGACTATTTCGCGGTGTCTGACGAAGGCGCGTCGACCGGCGACAAGTGGACGACGAACGCATCCGAGGGCAAGGTGAAGCTGGTGCGCCGCCTGCTGGCCGTGCTCATTCCCGACATTCGCGCCTATGCCGAAGCTGGTGCCTGAGCCTGCCTTCGAGCCAGCCCCGCCCGCATCACGTAGCCCAGGCCGTTCATGGTTGAAGCCAAGACCCAACCCACTTCGGCGAGCGTCGAAGCGTATCTCGCCTCGCGGGCCAGCCCGGAGCAACTGGCCGACTGCCAAGCCCTGATGGGCTTGCTCGCCCGCGTCACGAAGCAGGCTCCGAAGATGTGGGGGCCCAGCATCGTGGGCTACGGGAGTTACAGCTACCGGTACGAGAGCGGCCGCACGGGCGAGTCGTGCCTCACCGGCTTTGCCGTGCGCGGCAAAGACCTGGTCGTCTACCTCGTCGCCGAAAGCCCGGAACAACAGGCGTTGCTGGCCCGGCTAGGCAAGCACAAGATGGGCAAGGCCTGCCTGTACTTCAAGCGCCTCGCCGACATCGACACCCGGGTTCTGGAAACGCTGGTCTCCGCTTCGGTGGCAGAGACCGGGCGTCGTCACGCCGTGCCGGGCACCTGACCCGTCGCGCGATCACGCCCTTTCGAGAGTTGGAGCACCTTGCCATGCTCACTGCCACTTGTCATTGCGGCCAGGTTCGCGTCGAGGTGCCTCGCAAGCCAAGAAGCCTGACCAACTGCAACTGTTCGATGTGCAGGCGCTACGGCGTTCTCTGGGCCTACTACAAAGACTCCGAGGTGCGGCTCGTCGCCGAAGCCGGCGCCACCGACGAATACGACTGGGGCCGAAAGACGCAACGCTTCATTCGCTGCAAGCGCTGCGGCTGTGTCATGCAGTGGAAGAAGTACACCGTCGGCGCGAACACCTGGGCCGGCGTGAACGCGCGCAACTTCGAGCCCGAAGCGTTGGGTGCCGTCAAGATCCGCTTGCTCGACGGCGCCGACACTTGGAAGTATCTGGGCTGAGCAGCAGCGCAGGCGCGGCCGCGTCAACCCTCACTTCTTTCGCCGCTTGACCGCTTCTTGCAAGAAAGAGATCACCGCCGCCTCGTTCGCCTGCTGGCCGTCCAGGTTGACCAGAACGGCGGCGTCGTCGAGCAGCGCCCCCGCGCTCCACCCGGAGTCGGGCGCCACCCAGGCCTTCTTGCCGATGCCCTGCAGCCGCTTGAAACCTTTCACCAGTGAAGGCTCGGTGAACTGGCTCGGCCCCACAGCGGTCAAGAGCGCCTGGACGTCGGCGTCCTTGTCGGTCCAGCTGCAGCCGGCGCCGCCCGCTGCGTTCTGCCCGGCACCGACCGCCTTGCCCAGGTAGGCACCGATCTCGGCCGGGCTGAAGAGCCTGCACTGCGGGTTGGCCGCGGCGCTGCCTTTGGCGTCACCGGTGAGCTGATCTTTGGTCTTGCGGGCGTCGGCGCCCTGGGCCATGGCGCCACCGGCCAGCGCGGTGGACAGCAAAAGGACAGCAACGGTCGTGCTTCTCATGGTGGTTTCCTCGGCTTCAGCGCCGATTGAAGCACGGCACCGGCTTGGCCGTCGATGCCGCTTGGGTCATGATCTGCTTCGTGGGGCCGGGCACGAGCGTCGTGCGTTCCACCCCTCTCTCTTCAACCGGATCAGGTGGAAATCATGTCGCTCCGCATGTTCATGTTGGCCGCCGCAGCGGGCCTGGTGGTGGCGGCTTCCGCGTCGGCTGCGCCGCTGCACAAGTGCACCGTGAACGGCACGGTCACCTACCAGCAGGGGCCTTGCGCATCGGACCAACCCCGCAAGACGCCCACGGTGCAGGAATTGAACGCCGAATCCCGCAAGAAGCGCGAGGCCGCGGCTTCGGCACCGGCCGAAAGGGCCGCGCCGATCGAGAAGGCCGCGCCCGCTGCGCCTGCAGCCGCTGCCGGCTTTTCATGCGACGGAAGAAAGACCTGCGGCCAGATGCGCTCGTGCGCAGAAGCCAGATACTTCCTCGCCAACTGCCCCGGCGTCACGATGGACGGCGACGGGAACGGGGTCCCGTGCGAGCGGCAATGGTGTTCCCGCTAGCGCGAAGCAGCGGGCCAGGTTCGGCATGACGACTTCGAGCAGCGCGGGTTATTCCGCCACGCCGCTGGTCAGAAAGCTCGGCATCCAGGCGGATCATCGTGTGCTGCTCGTCGATGCGCCCGTGGCTTACCAGAGCTGGTTGGCCCCGCTGCCGCCGGGCGTGCGGTTCGTTGGCCGGGCCGATGCGAAGGTGGCCCTTGCGCACGCCTTCGTCACCCGCAGGGAAGCGCTCGAAAGCCTGCTGAGCGCGCTGCGCCAGAAGCTGGCGGCCGACGCAGCGCTGTGGGTCTCGTGGCCCAAGAAGTCGTCCGGGGTGCCGAGCACCGTCACCGAAGACACGGTTCGCGAACTGGCGCTTCCGTTGGGGTGGGTCGACGTGAAGGTCTGCGCCGTCACCGACGTCTGGTCGGGCTTGAAGCTGGTGGTCCGCAAGGAGCTTCGCTGAGCATGCGGCCCGGTGGCTGCGAGCCGGTGGCGGGCAAGATCGGGCAGGTCTTCTCGTGCTAGGCTGATCGCATGGGCAAGGCCTTCGCCATCGCTTACATCGCTGCCGTGGGCGCACTGCTGTTCGGCGCCGCGGCCATCTTTCGCATCCGCTGCGAAGGCTTCGGATGCTCGGGTGTGGGCATCGCGTGGTTCGCGTGGGTCGTGCTCTTTCTTCCGAGCCTGGGTCTCGGCCTGGTTCTGGCTTCGCTGTCGTCGCTCGGTGCGCCGCTGGCCAGGGCAACCCGGCTCGCGCTGTGGTTGCAGGGCGCGACGGGCGCTGTTCTCTTTGTGCTCTGGGCTGCCAGGAATGCGCACTGACGTGCCGGCGCTGAACGCATCGCTGGCGGCGTGCGAGACACGGCACGCCGTGTCGCACGCCGGCCCGCGCCACGGCTGAGCCAGCCCATGGTGATTCGTGTCGTGAGGCTGGGCAGCGCCAGACTCGAAGGCGAAGGCACGCGCATCGGCACAGTGCGCCGCCCGCCGCGCGGCGTGCCGAAGGCCGAGTTCGGTTCCCGCAACTGGTACGACGTGTGGTTTCCGACGCTCGCGCCGAGCGTCGAGACCATGCAGCTTGGGCAAGCGGCCACCACGTCCGCCGAGTGGGCGGTCTTCATGCGCAAGTACAAGGCAGAGATGTCGAAACCGGAAGCGAAGCACGCACTCGGCCTGCTGGCGGCGCTGTCGCAGCACAACGACTTTTCGATCGGCTGTTACTGTGAGCATGAAGATCGGTGCCATCGTTCCACGCTGAGAGCGCTGCTGGTCGAGATGGGCGCGAAGGTCCTGTGAACATGGCCGCACCAGCGCCCGACCCGACCCTTGTCAAGACAACATGAACCCACTGCCCAAGGAGTCCCCATGAAACGCGTGACCGGCATCGGCGGCATCTTCTTCAAGGCCCAGGACGCGCCTGCGCTGCAGGCCTGGTACAAGCGCCACCTCGGCATCGACGTGCAGGCCTGGGGCGGCACGGCTTTCAGCTGGGCCGACGCCGACGGCAAGCCGGTGGCAGGCAGCACGATCTGGTCGATCGGCCCGGCGCAGGCCGAGACCTTTGCGCCGAGTGCAGCCCCGTTCATGATCAACTATCGGGTCGAAGACCTGCACGCGCTGGTCAAGGTCTTGCGCGAAGAAGGCTGCAACGTGCTCGACAAGACCGACGACTCCGACTACGGAAAGTTCGCGTGGGTCATCGATCCCGAAGGCAACAAGGTGGAACTGTGGCAACCGCCGGCCGGCCAGTGAGCCACTCTACTTCAGGCCTTGCCACCAGAGTTTGTTGACGCGCGGCTGGCCCACGGTCAGCACCTCGCCGATCTCGGGCGTGGCGAGTTCGATGTTCTTCGCCGCCGCCAGATCGGCCAGGCGTTCGAGCGGGTCTTGCCAGGTGTGGAACGCGAGATCGAAGGTGCTGTTGTGCACCGAATACAGCACCTTGCCGCGCAGGTCCTGGAAGGCCTGGACGCTTTCTTCCGGCGTCATGTGCACCGCAGGCCAATACGCGTCGTAGGCACCGTTTTCCATCAGCGCCAGGTCGAAGCCGCCGAAGCGATCGCCGATCTGCCTGAAGCCGCCGAAGTAGCCCGAGTCGCCGCTGTAGTAGATGCGCTGCCCGCCGCTCTGGAGCACCCACGAAGCCCACAGCGTGCGGTTGCGGTCGGTCAGGCTGCGGCCCGAGAAGTGCTGTGCCGGCGTGGCGGTGAGTTGCACGTCGGCGTGCGTGGTGGCCTGCCACCAGTCGAATTCCTGCACACGTTCGGGCGGCACGCCCATCTCGACCAGCCGGGCTTTCACGCCCAGCGGCACGAAGTAGCGTTGAACACGCTGCGCCAGGTATTCGATGGTCGGCACATCGAGGTGGTCGTAGTGGTCGTGCGAAAGGATGAGCCCTTCGATCGGCGGCAGTTGCTGCAGCGTGAGCGGCGGTGCATGAAAGCGCTTCGGGCCGACGAAGCTGAGCGGCGACACGCGTTCGCCGAACACCGGGTCGATCAGCCAGTACTTGCCGCGCAGCTTGAGCAGGTGCGAAGAGTGCCCGAGCCGCACCAGGTGGTTGGCCTGCGCATCGAGCGCGTCGAGCTGGGCGGTGGTGAGTGGCTGCACCGGGATCGGGTCGACCGGCACGGTGCCGACCTTGGTGCTGAAGAAGAAGCGCGACCAGATCGTCCAGGTGCCGGCGCCGGGCGGTGTGAGCGGGTTGGGCGGGTTCGCGAACAGGCAGCCCTTGAACTGCGGCGAGCCGGCGTAAGGCGCGTTGCAGTCGCCACTGCTGGCGCAGCCGGCCATGAACAGACAGAATGCCGCGAGGCCGAGGCCGAGTGAAGGTTTCATGCGGCGAGTTTGCCCGAAGCGGGTGCCGGCCCGCCACGCTCGTCGACGATCTCGAAGCCCGCACAACGCTGTTGCCGCCGAAGACCATGACACAGACCGCACCCATCACCGAAGCGAACCCGACGGTCGAAGAGATGGAAGCGCGGGTCGCGCGCTTTCGCCACCTGCAGCCGACCGACGACTACGTGGACTCGGGCATGCCGGGCTGCGAACGCACCACGCTGCGTGTGCTCGGCCACCGCCCGGGTGCACCGCTCGCGGCCGAGGGCTTTCACATGAGCCTGGTGCAGTGCGAGCCCGGCAAGGCCGCGCCGCTGCACAACCACCTGACACAGGAAGTCTTCGTCGCGCTCACCGGGCGCTGGGAAGTGTTCTGGGGGCCGCTGGGGCAACGCCAGCTGACTCTGGAACCCTGGGACACGGTCAGCGTGCCGCCCGGTGTTTCCAGAGGCTTTCGCAACGTGGGCTCTGAGACGGCCTGGCTGATGGGCATGGCCAGCGGCCACGAGCCGGGCACGATCAACTGGCCCGAGCAGGTTCGGGCGGCGGCGGCGTCGGTGGGCATCACGCTGCCCAGACCAACGAACGGGGACATCGACATGAGTGCAGAAAAGCGCATCCAGGCCCTGGGGCTCCAACTGCCCGTCGCCAGCGCACCGGCCGGCAACTACGCGGCGGCGGTGCAGTCGGGTGATTTGCTCTTCCTGTCGGGCAAGGCGCCGCTGCCCGTCGACGGCCAGCTGCCGAAGGGCCGGCTCGGCCAGGAGTATTCGGCCGAAGACGGGTACAGGCTCGCGCGCTCGGCCTGCCTCGACCTGCTGGCGGTCGTGCGCCGCGAGCTGGGCTCGCTCGACCGCGTCGCGCGCATCGTCGAGCTGCACGGTTCGCTGAACAGCGTGCCGGCTTTCGAAGACCACGCCCGGGTGCTCGACGGCGCCTCAGACCTGCTGGTCGAGGTCTTCGGCCCGGCCGGCGGCGTTCACGCGCGCTCGGTGGTCGGCGTGGCGTCGCTGCGCAAGGGCGTGCCGCTGACCGTGAAGGCCACCATCGAAGTCAAGCGCACCTGAGCAGCCGGGCATCGGCAAGAACCTGCGCTGCCAGCCGGCGAACGGGCAGCGGGCCGAGCCCGCTACAGTGGTGCCATGTTTCCGACCGACACCCTCACTGCCTACCTCGCCGCCACTTTGCTCGTGGTCATCGCACCCGGGCCCGACAACATCCTGGCGATCAGCCGTGGCCTGAGCCAGGGCCGCGCCGCCGCGATCCTGTCGTCGGCCGGCGCGGGCCTGGGCATCATGGTGCACACGCTGGCCGCTGCGCTCGGGCTGACGTTCGTGATCCAGGCATCGCCGGCCGCCTTCTGGGTCGTCAAGCTGGTGGGCGCGGCCTACCTGATCTGGCTGGGCGTCATGGCGCTGATGTCGCACTCGCTCGTCTCGTTCACGCCCACGGCACGCCAGAGCCCGTGGCGGGTGTTCGCCACGGGCCTGCTGTCGAACGTGCTCAACCCCAAGCCCGGGCTGTTCGTGCTCGCCTTCATTCCGCAGTTCGTGAGCGCCTCGCGCGGCTCGGTCAGCACGCAGATGCTGGTGTACGGCGCGATCTTCGCGCTGCTCACGGCGCTGATCTTCTCGGTGCTGGGCTGTCATGCGGCCCGGCTCTCGGGCTGGCTGGCGCAGCGGCCGCGCGCCACGCGCTGGCTCAACCGCGGCGCCGGCGCCACCTTCATCGCGTCGGGCATCTCGATCCTGGCGCTGGGCCAGCGGCGGTGACCGTCTTCACGTTCGCCCGGTGAGCGCCGAGATCACGCTGCTGGCGCTCGGCGCCGTCGTCGCCGGCTTCGTGCAGGGCATGTCGGGCTTCGCGTTCGGCATGGTGGCCATGTCGTTCTGGGTCTGGGGCGTCGAGCCGCAACTCGCGGCGGTGATGTCGGTGTTCGGCGGCCTCACCGGGCAACTGTTGTCGGCCGCCACGGTGCGGCGCGGCCTGCACCTGAAGCTGCTGCTGCCGTTCCTGGCCGGCGGTGTGGTGGGCGTGCCGATCGGCGTGCTCGCCTTGCCGCACCTGAACCCCACGCACTTCAAGCTCGCGCTGGGCACGATGCTGCTCGTGTGCTGCCCGGCCATGCTGCTGGCGCCGCGCATGCCACCGCTCACACGCGGCGGGCGGCTCGGCGACGCCGCCGCGGGCGCGGTCGGCGGCGTGATGGGCGGCATCGGCGGCTTCACCGGCGTGGTGCCGGCGCTGTGGTGCACGCTGCGCGGCTACGACAAGGACGCGCACCGCGCCGTGCTGCAGAACTTCAACCTCGCCGCGCTCAGCGCCACCATGGTGGCGCTGCTGCTGTCGGGCGCGGTGCGGGCCGAGATGTGGCCCAAGTTCGCCATCGTGGCGCCGGCGCTGATCCTGCCGTCGATGCTGGGCGCCAAGGTGTACGTGGGCCTGAGCCCCGCCGCGTTTCGACAGCTGATCCTGTGCTTGCTCTCTGCGTCGGGCGTGGCGATGATGGCGGCGGCGCTTTCGTCGATCCTGCGCCCCTGAACCAACGGAGCCACCGCATGCCGATCGAACTCGACCACACGCTCGTGCCTTCACACCACAAGCTGGCGTCGGCCAAGCTGCTGGCCGAACTGCTCGGCGTGCCGTGGGCAGAGAGCGGCGCCGGCCCGTTCTCGCCGGTGTTCGTGAACGACGGCCTGACGCTCGACTTCGTCGAGACCGCCGAACCCTTCCCGATCTACCACTTCTGCTTTCGTGTCGACCAGGCCCGGTTCGACAGCATCCTCGAGCGCATCCGCGCCGCCGGCATCGACTACCGCAGCAGCGTGCGCGGGCCGGTCGACATGAAGATCAGCACCGACTACGGCGGCAACATGGTCTACTGGAACGAGCCCGACGGCCACCAGTGGGAAATGCTCACCGTGAGCTACGCGCGCAAGGGCAGCTGACACGCCGGCATGCCGTTCAACGCCCTGCCCCGCTCACCGATCACCGGGCTTCGCACGGTCGAGCTCGGGCCGGCCGACGAGCCGGCGCTGCAGCGTTTCTTCGAAGCCAACCCGGCCTACTTCATCGCCGTGCAGGGTGAGCCTGCGGGGCCACGAGCGGCCCATGACGAGATCCACGAAGAACTGCCCGCGGGCTGGCCGTTCACGAAAAGATGGCTGCTTGGTTTTGTCGACGACGGCACAAGCCTGGTCGCGATGGCCCATCTCGTGAGCGACCTGCTGGCGCCGCGCGTCTGGCACATCGGCCTGTTCATGCTGGCCAGTGCGCACCAGGGGCGCGGTGAAGCCCGGGCGCTTTATGGCGCGCTGGAAGCCTGGGCCCGGGCCGCCGGTGCAGCATGGTTCCGGCTCGGGGTGGTGCAAGGCAACGAGCGGGCCGAGCGCTTCTGGCAGAGCATGGGTTTCGTCGAGACCCGCACCCGCCACGGCGTCGCGATCGGCCGGCAAACGAACACCTTGCGGGTGATGTTCAAGCCGCTGGCCGGTGGCACACTCGTCGAGTACCTCGCGCTCGTCGAGCGCGACCGGCCGGAGTGACCCCCACAAGAGGAGACAACATGTTCGATCACCTGGGTCTGGGTGTGACCGACTACGCCGCCAGCAAGGCCTTCTTCCTGCAGGCGCTGCAGCCGCTCGGCGTGGGCATCGTGATGGAAGGCGAGCACGGCCTGGGCCTCGGGCCGAAAGGCAAGCCGGCCCTCTGGCTGTTCCAGACCAGCGACCGGCCCGCGCCCTTGCACATCGCGTTCACGGCCGAGAACCGCCAGCAGGTGCATGACTTCCACCGCGCCGCACTCGCGGCCGGCGGCACCGACAACGGCGCGCCCGGCTTGCGCCCGCACTACCACCCGAACTACTACGGCGCGTTCGTGATCGGGCCCGACGGGCACAACGTCGAGGCCGTGTGCCACCGGCCCGAAGGCTGACCAGCCACATGGCCGACCCGCTCCTGTCGACCTTGAGCAAGGCCGCCCTCCCCGCCATCGGGATCGCGGCGATGCTGTTCGCCGCACGGCGCAGGAAGGTCTCGTTCAGCAGCGACCTGGGCTTCGCGCGGCCCAGGCCACTGGCCACGCTGGTGTTCTTCGTGCTGTGGGTAGCGCTCATCGCCGCCGAAGAATGGCTGTCGGCCTCGGTCGACGGCGCTCGCCCCAAACCCTGGGCCGACCACTCGGCACTCATCGTGTCGCTGCGCATCTTGGCGATCGGCGTGCTCGGCCCCTTCGCCGAAGAGCTCGCGTTCCGCGGCTTCGCACTGTCATGGCTGCGGCGCACCCGGCTCGGCGTGCGGGGCGCGATCGTGGTGTGCGCCGCGGCCTGGTCGGCCCTGCATGTGCAATACGCGCCCCTGCTGCTGATGCTCATCTTCGTCGATGGGCTGGTGCTGGGCGCGGCCCGACACCTGTGCGGCTCGCTCTGGGTGCCGATCGTCATGCACATCGCCGGCAACCTGTTCTCCATCAGCCAGTCGCTCGCGCGCTGAGGCGCACGCTGATCGAATCACCCGCCAACCCACCCGGAGACCGCATGACGAATCCCGCCAGAGCCGGTGCCGTGATCTTCGCCAAGGACCTGCACCGTGTCGCCACCTTCTACGAGAAGCTGCTGGGCCTGACGGCAACGCACAGCGAAAGCGACCACGTGGTGCTCACGTCGGCCCACTGCGAACTGGTGATCCACGCGATCCCGAAAGCCATCGCAGACACCTTCACGATCGCCGTGCCGCCCGAGCGGCGCAGCGAAACGCCGATCAAGCTGTACTTCTTCGTCGCCAGCATCGCCGACGCGCGGGCGCGAGCCGCCACGCTCGGCGGCGAGCTGAATCCGCCGGATCGCGAATGGGAAGCACGAGGCTTTCGCGCCTGCGACGGGCACGACCCGGAAGGCAACGTGCTGCAATTGCGCGAACAGCTGCCCTGACACCGACCACGCGCGGCGCTGAAGACGCCACGGCGTTTGCGCTATCGTTTCGCATCGTTTCCCGGAGACAGCGCTTGGCATCACCAGAACCTGCTGCGACACCCGCGTTCGGCATCGTCGGGCTCGACCACCTGGTGCTGCGCGTGCGCGAGCTCGGCCCGATGCTGGCGTTCTACGGCGGCGTGCTCGGCTGCCACGTCGAGCGCCGGCAAGACGAGATCGGCCTGGTGCAATTGCGCGCCGGCCGCACGATGATCGACCTGGTGCCGGTCGACGGCCCGCTGGGCCGTGCCGGCGGTGCGGCGCCGGGGCGCGAAGCGCGCAACCTCGACCACTTCTGCCTGCGCGTCGAGCCTTTCGACGAAGCACAGATCAGGCAGCATCTGGCGGCGCACGGCGTGGCCGCCGGGCCGCTCGAATCACGCTTTGGTGCCGAAGGCGAAGGCCCGTCGATCTACCTCAGCGACCCGGAAGACAACGTCGTCGAACTCAAGGGCCCGCCGGCCCGGAAGAACGCAGTCCTTCAGGTGGCCCCTGGCGCCTGAACCTGTTCCGCAACCCTTTCATTCGAAAGCGAAACCCATGGCCACGGTACGTGACGGCAATCGAGGTGTGCTGCTGGTCGTCGACGTGCAGGTCGGCGTGGTGCGCGAGGCCTGGGAAGCACCGCGCGTCGTCGGCAACGTGGCGCTCGCGGTCGAACGCGCCCGCGCTCAGGGCGTGCCGGTGGTCTGGGTGCAGCACTCCGACGACCAGCTCGTCCACGGCAGCGCCGAATGGCAGTGGGTGCCCGAACTGGTGCCGGCCGCAGGCGAGGTGCGGGTGCACAAACATTTCAACTCGTCGTTCGAGCAGACCACGCTCGAAGCCGATCTGGCCCGGCTGGGCGCCACCCACATCACACTGGCCGGGGCGGCGAGCAACTGGTGCATCCGTGCCACGGCCTATGGCGCGCTGGAACGCGGTTACGACCTCACGCTCGTGAAAGACGCGCACACCACCGGCACGATGGAGCTCGACGACGGGCAACGCATCGAAGCGGCCGCGGTGATCGAGGAACTCAACATCGCGATGACCTGGCTCGCTTACCCCGGCCGCGCCAACGGCACGGCCACGGCGGCCGAGGTCGACTTCGCCCGGCCTGGCGGCGTGCGCGCCTGAGCGCCGGGCAGGCCGCACGATGACGGCGCACGGCCGCCGCCTGCTCGTGGCGGGCCTGCTCTTGCTGTTGCAGGCCTGCATGGTGCTGCCGCGCACCACCCAGGTCTTCGACCCGGAATGCCAGGTCGTCTCCAACCACATGGTGCTCGACGTGGTGCAGGTCGCGGCGATCCAGCAGTGCGCCAACCAGGGCTGCGTGGCGCTGGTCGTGGGGGCAGGCGTGGTCTCGGCGGCGTCGGCCGTGATCTCGGGCACCATCGTGGTCGCGGGCAACATCGCCTACTGGTTCGAGAAGCAGACCCAATGCCGCAGGGACTCGAGATGAAACTTGTCTTCACCACGCACGACCACGTGCCCGACGAAGAAGCCGCGCTCGTCGACGCCGGGCTTGGCGCGGCGAACGCGGCCGCCGCGCCGCTGCACGAGGTGGTGCCGCTCTCTTGTTTTGCGCGCCTGCCCGGCGGCACCGTGGTCGGTGGCGCGGTGGGGCGCACCTGGGGCGCCTGCTGCGAACTGCAGCAGCTGTGGGTCGATGCGGCGCATCGCCGTCAGGGCATCGGGGCCGACCTCGTCAGGGCATTCGAAGCGCGTGCCGCGGCCCGCGGCTGCCACACGTTCTACCTGGAGACCTTCAGTTTCCAGGCGCCTTCGTTGTACCGCTCGCTCGGCTACGAGAGCGTGGTGAGCGTTGAAGGCTTCGGCCCCGGCATCGTCAAACACTTCATGCTTCGTCGGGCGGGAACGCAGCCCGTAAGATCGAGGCCCTCTTCGACACGGGCCGCACGATGAAACGCCACGCCACGCTGCTGTTCCTGCTCACCCTGGCCGCTTCCGTGGCGCAGGCCATGACGGTCGACCCGAAAGCGCTGGCCCGCTTCGACCACGGCTACACCGTGTGCGAAACAAAGAACCCTGCGATGAAGGGGCAGCGTGACCAGGCCTACCTGAGCCTGTGGAAAGTGAAGGCCGACACCCAGGCTCGCGCCGAACTCGCTGCGGCACGCAAGACGGCGGCCTACCGCAGCGAGCAGGCCGCGGTGCAGAAGCGCAACGCGCAGGGCGCGGCACCGGCCGCGTCGAGCCCGATCGAACACCAGTGCCAGGCGCTGTGGGCCGAGGCCCAGGGTGCGGCCAAGAAGAAGCAGTGAACGGCTTCGGCCGGCGCCGGCCGCCATTCCACGGAAGCAGCCACCATGTGCAGGAACATCAAGACCTTGTTCAACTTCGAGCCGCCCGCCAGCGAGCTTGAGATACGCGACGCGTCGCTGCAGTTCGTGCGCAAGCTCAGTGGCTTCAGCGTGCCCTCTCGGGCCAACGCCGAAGCGTTCGAACACGCGGTGGACGAGGTGGCGGCTTCGGCGCGCACGCTGATCGCGTCGCTCGTCACGACCGCGGAACCGCGCGACCGCGAGATCGAGGCCGCGCGCGCGAAGGCGCGTTCGGCAGCACGCTTCGGGCGCAGCGAGGCCGGCTAGAAAACGCCGGGCAGAATCCCGGCATGGCTTCTCCCTGGCTCATCGTTCTCTCGTCGTTCCTGTTCGCCACCATGGGCGTGTGCGTCAAGCTCGCTTCGGTCGACTACCCACCCGGCGAGATCGTCTTCTACCGCGGCCTGACCGGCGCCGTGCTGATGCTGCTGCTGGCGCGCTGGCAGGGCGGCACGCTGCGCACCGGCGTGGCCTCGATGCACTTCTGGCGCAGCCTGTCGGGCGTGATCTCGCTGTGCCTGTGGTTCTACGCGATCAGCAAGCTGCCGCTGGCCACCGCGATGACGCTGAACTACATGTCGTCGGTGTGGATGGCGCTGTTCCTCGTCGGCGGTGCGGTCGTGCTCGGCAGCGCACGCGTCGACGGCCGGCTCATTGCGACCGTGCTGCTCGGCTTCGCCGGCGTGGCGCTGGTGTTGCGCCCCACCATCGACGAGCAGCAGCTCTGGTACGGCCTGATGGGCCTGCTCTCGGGCGTGATCGCCGCCACTGCCTACCTGCAGGTCACCGCGCTCGGCCGGGCCGGCGAACCCGAGTACCGGATCGTTTTCTACTTCTCGCTCGGCGGCGTGGCCGCCGGCTTGCTCACGCTGTTCTTCAACGGCGGCCTGCACGCCCACACCTGGAAGGGCGCGGGCCTGCTGTTCGCGGTGGGCGCGCTCGCCACCGTGGCGCAATTCCTGATGACACGCGCCTACAGCAACGGGCGCACACTGGTGAACGCGAGCCTGCAATACCTGGGCATCGCGTTCTCGTTCACCTACGGCGTCTTGCTGTTCGACGACCGCGTGACCTGGATGGCGCTGCTCGGCATGCTGCTGATCGTGGTCGCCGGCCTGTCGGCCACCTTGCTGCGCAGCCGCGCCACCCCCATCGACACCAAGAGCGCCCCACTGGAATCATGATGACCACCGACCACACCACCCTCGTTTCTGCCGACAGCCTGCGCAACCTGCTCGGCTCGGGCCGGCCGGTCGCGCTGATCGACACCGGCTTCGACCTGGCCGACGTGGCCGCCGGCGAACGCGCCTGGCGCGAAGGCCACGTGCCGGGCTCGTTGTACCTGCACCTCGACCATGACCTGAGCGGCCCCAAGACCGGCCGCAATGGCCGCCACCCGCTGCCCACGCGCGAGGCGTTCGCTGCCACGCTCGGCCGCTGCGGCATCACGCCGCAGACGCAGGTGATCGCCTTCGACCGGCAGGGCGGCATGTACGCCGCACGCCTGTGGTGGATGCTGCGCTGGATGGGCCATTCGGCCGCCGCCGTGCTCGACGGTGGCGTGGCCGCGTGGGTGGCCGCGGGGGGTACGCTCGTCACCGACATCAGCGCTGCCGCCACCGCCCCGCCCTACCCGCAGCGCGCCCCGCTCGCTGCGACGGTCGACGCCGATGCGCTCGCCAAGGGCCTGGGCCGCGTCCGCCTGATCGACGCACGCGCCGGCGAGCGTTTTCGGGGCGAGGTGGAGCCGCTCGATGCGGCCGCCGGCCACATTCCCGGCGCGTCGAACCGCTTCTTCAAGGACAACCTCGACGCGTCCAGCGGACGCTTCAAGCCCGCCGAACAACTGCGCGCCGAATTCGCGCCGTTGCTCGGTGCGTCGGCCGGCGCCGAGGTGGTGCACCAGTGCGGCTCGGGCGTGACGGCCTGCCACAACCTGCTGGCGATGGAACACGCCGGGCTGAGCGGTTCGGTGCTCTATGCCGGCTCGTGGAGCGAGTGGTCGTCCGACCCGTCACGGCCGGTCGCGCGCGGCTGAGTGACCCCCGCCAAGTCCTTGTCCTACGTCAACAGAAGGCTTGCAAAACCACTCGCGAAGGAACGACGGGCGGAGCATGATGTCTCTACGGTTCATGCAACGCAAGGAGATGACCATGTTCAAGCGCATCCTCGTTCCGACCGACGGTTCCGACATCACCGGCAAGGCCGTCGAGACCAGCATCGCGCTCGCCCGATCGGTGAACGCGCAGCTCTACACCATCAGCGTGAAAGAGCCATTCCCGTACAGCGCCATTTCTGAAATGCAGCCCACGCCGCCGCAGGAATTCTTCGACGCGCAGGAGCGCATTGCCGCCAAGCGTGTGCAGCACGTCGTCGAACTCGCCACCGCCGCCGGCCTGGTGTGCCACGCGCACACGGTGGAAGCGCTGCACCCTTGGGAAGCCATCATCGACCACGCCAATCGCATGGAATGCGACCTGCTCGTGATGGCCTCGCACGGCCGCCGTGGCGTGTCGGCGCTGCTGCTCGGCAGTGAAACGCAGAAGGTGCTCACGCACTCGAAAGTGCCGGTGCTGGTGGTGCGCTAGAACGGCGCGCCGCACGCGGCATTCAGTGCGCGTGCAGCTGTTGCACCGCGAACAGCACGATCAGCAAACCCGCGGCGAGCCAGGCGAGCTGCGCTGCCGTTTCACGCAAGGTGAGGCGGTGCTGCAGCTGCGGGATCAGGTCGGCCACAGCCACGTAGATGAAGCTGCTCGCGGCAACGACCAGCAGGTAGGGGAACGCCGCCTCCCAAGGGCCCACGATGAAATAGCCGACCACGCCACCGAGTACCGCGGCCATGCCCGAGAGTGCGTTGTAGAACAGCGCGCGGCGGCGTGAAAAGCCGGCGTTGAGCAGCACGATGTAGTCGCCTACCTCCTGCGGAATCTCGTGCGCGATGATCGCGAGCGACGTGACCACGCCAAGCCGCGTGTCGGCCAGGAACGCCGCGGCGATGATGATGCCATCGCAGAAGTTGTGGATGCTGTCGCCCATGATCACGCTCCAGCCGCCGCGCCCGGCCTGCTCGTGGTCAAAGCCGTGGTGGTGGTGGTGATCGTCACCTTCGTGGTGGTGGCTGTGGCGGTAGAGCTCGGCTTTTTCGAGCAGGAAGAAGAACAACAACCCGGCCAGCAGCGTGCCGAACAGCGCCTGCGGGCTCGCCTTGCTCTCGAAGGCTTCGGGCAACACGTCGAGCAGCGCCGTGCCCAGCAGCACACCGGCCGACAGGCTCACCAGGTGCTGCACCACCCGTGTGAGCACGCTCGCCGTGAGGCTGGCAGCGATCAGCACCGACAGCAGGCCGCCGACGAAGGTCGCGATGAGGATGTAGAGGAGCGTCACGCGACGCCATTCGCCTTGAACCACGCGACGCAGCGCTTCCAGCCGTCGTCGGCCGGCTGCTGACGGTAGCTGGGCCGGTAGTCGGCGTGGAAGGCATGCGGTGCGCCGGGGTACACGACGAACTGCGACTTCTGCGCCGCCATGCTGCCCTTGGCGAGCGCCGCTTTCATCGCGTCGACGCTGTCTGGCGGAATGCCGGGGTCGTCACCGCCGTACAGGCCGAGCACCGGCGCGTTCAGGCCGGCCACCAGATCGATCGGGTGTTTTGGCTGCAGCGGTGTCGGGGCGCCCACGAGGCGGCCGTACCAGGCCACGCCGGCCTTCACGCCCGGGTTGTGCGCGGCGTAGAGCCAGGTGATGCGCCCGCCCCAGCAGAAGCCGGTGATGCCGAGCTTCGAGGCGTCGCCACCGTTGGTCTTGGCCCATGCGGCGCAGGCGTCGAGGTCGCCCATCACCTGCGCGTCGGAAGCCTTGCTGACCACTTCGCTCATCAGCTTCGCGATCTCGCCGTAAGACTGCGCGTCGCCCTGGCGTTCGAACAGCTCCGGCGCGATCGCCAGGAAACCGAGCTTGGCGAAGCGCCGCGCCACGTCGGCGATGTGCTCGTGCACGCCGAACACTTCGGAGACCACGAGCACGACCGGCAGGTTGCTGCGGCCCGCCGGCATGGCGCGGTAGGCCGGCATTCTGAAGTCACCGACCGGGATGCTCACCTCGCCCGCCGTGAGGCCGGTGCTGTCGGTCTTGATCGTCTGCGCCGTCACCGGCAACACGGCCGCCGCGAAACCGCTGCCGACCGTGGCGCGCACGAAAGCGCGCCGGGTGAGTTCGGGCACGCGGGTCGTGCTTTCGTCGTGGTCTGACGGCATGGGTGGGTCCGGGCGATGAGGTCGATGGAAGCGGCATTCTAGGAGGCGCCGCGCGGCGTCGCGCGCGCCGTCGACCCTGCTGTTTGCACTGACAATGCCGCATGGACCGCACTCTGTCTCCAAGCCCCGAACCGGCTTCGCGCTGGCCCGGCCAGCTGGCCGCCATCGACATGGGCTCGAACAGTTTCCGGCTCGAGATCGGCCAGTTGCTCGACGGCCGCTACCGCCGCATCGACTACCTGAAGGAAACGGTGCGCCTGGGCGCCGGGCTCGACACGAACGGCCTGCTGACCGAAGAAGCCACGATGCGTGGCCTGGCCTGCCTGGCGCGCTTCGCCCAGCGGCTGAAAGGTTTCGTGGCGCCGCAGGTGCGTGCCGTGGCCACGCAGACGCTGCGCGAGGCCCGCAACCGCGACCAGTTTCTCGCGCGCGCGCAGGCCGAGCTGGGCTTTCCGATCGAGGTGATCTCGGGGCGCGAAGAAGCGCGCCTGATCTACGCCGGCGTGGCGCGGTTGCAGCCGTCGAACGTGCCGCGCCTGGTGGTCGACATCGGCGGGCGTTCGACCGAGATGATCCTCGGCCAGGGCCGCAAGCCGGTGCGCGCCGAGTCGTTCCAGGTCGGCAGCGTGAGCCTGTCGCTCAAGTACTTCGGCGAAGGTCGCTTCACCGAGGAAGCTTTCCGCCAGGCGCAAGTGGCGGCTGGCGCCGAGCTCGAAGAAGCGCTCGAACCCTTCGCCGCCGTGCACTGGCAGGAAGCGCTGGGTTCGTCGGGCACCGTGGGCGCCGTGTCGCAGCTGCTGGGCGCCAGCGGCGTGACCGACGGCCGCATCACACCCGACGCGCTGCGCTGGTTGATGGAGCAGTGCCTGCGCGCCGGCAAGGTCGAGAAGCTCGCCCTGCCGGGGTTGAAGGACGACCGCCGCGCCGTGATCGCCGGGGGCTTGTCGATCCTCTACACGCTGTGCACGCACTTCGGCATCCAGGCGCTGATGCCGGCGCGTGGCGCGCTGCGCCAGGGGGTGATCTTCGACCTGGACGAACGCCTTCACGCCACCGAGCTGCCGCAGGACGGGCACGACATCCGCGACGCTTCGGTGCGCGAGCTGCAGCGCCGTTTCATGGTCGACACCCACCAGGCCACCCGCGTGAGCCGCGTGGCCGAAACGCTGTATGCGAGCGTGCAGCCGCGCGCCACGGTCGAAGCGCGGCGCGAGCTGCTCTGGGCCTGCGCGCTGCACGAGATCGGCATGATGGTCTCGCACCACGACCACCACCGCCACAGCGCCTACGTGCTTTCGCATGTGGACGCAGCCGGCTTCTCGCAAAGCCAGCTGCGCCGCGTCGGCGAACTGGTGTTGGGGCAACGTGGCGGGCTGCGCAAGATCGAAGAGAGCCTGACGCGCGAAGACTTCGCCTGGCAGGTGCTGTGCCTGCGCCTCGGGGTCATCAAGTGCCACGCGCGCGGCGAGGTGGTGGCCGAGGCCATGAGCCTGCGACGCAACGGCGCGAGCGCGCAGATCGAGTTCTCGCCGGGCTGGAGCGAAGCCAACCCGCGCACCCGCCACCTGCTGAACGAAGAACTGGCGCTGTGGGAGCGCAACGGGCCGCTGAAGCTCGAACTGCGGCGCTGAGCCGCCTGCGGGCTACAGCAGGTCGGGCGCCTGCACCGCCTGCAGGATCACCTGCTCGGTGTCTTCGCGGTTGCGGCCGCGGATCCACCACACCGCGCCCTTCTTGATCGTCCACGGCTGCGGCGTGTCGGTCAGCAGGTAAGACGCGACCAGGCCGAGCACCGGCTGGTGGCCGACGATCAACACCGGCTCGCTCGCGTCGGGCCAGCGTGCGGCCTTGAGCAGCGCTTCGCCGTTGCCGTCGGGTGCGAGCTCGGGCAAGGTCTTGAACTTCTTGCCGAGGGCCTTGGCCGTCTGCTGGCATCGCACGGCCGGGCTCACGAGAATGCGTGTCGAGTGCGCGATGCGCTGGTTCAGCCACTCGGCCATGCGGTGGGCCTGGCGCTCGCCCTTGGCGGTGAGCGCACGGTCGATGTCTTCGCGGCCCTCGTGCAGCTCCGAAGCTTCGGCGTGGCGCCAGAGGATCAGGTCCATCACGCGCGGCTGGCGTAACGCTCGGCCAGCGCCTGCTGCGCGCTCGGGCCGGTGTGGCCGATGCGCTCGTACTGGCCGTCGGGCAGCAGCATCCACGCGTCTTGCCGGTCGTGCAGGTAAGGCACGAGGCACTCGTCGATCACGCGCTGGCGCAGCGCTGCGTCGCGCACCGGCCAGGCCACTTCGATGCGGCCGAACATGTTGCGGCTCATCCAGTCGGCGCTCGACAGGAACAGCGCTTCGTCTTCTTCCTGCGCACCGAAGCGGAAGTAGGCGACGCGCGAGTGTTCGAGAAAGCGGCCGACGACCGAACGCACGCGGATGCGCTCGGTCACACCGGGAATGCCCGGCGGCAGCATGCACGCGCCACGAACGATCAGGTCGACGTCGGCCCCGGCTTGCGCTGCCTGCACCAGCGCCTGCATCAGCGGCGGGTCGGTCAGCGCGTTGACCTTCACGACGATGCGTGCCGGCAAGCCGCCTTCAGCCGCCGTCTTCACCTTCGCAATGTGCACGAGCATCTGCTTGTGCAGCGTGAACGGCGCCTGCAGCAAGGCGCGCAGCGGCTTGGTGCGGCCCAGGCTCGCGAGCTGCTGGAACACGGCGTCGGCATCCGACGTGAGGTCGCTTTCGGCCGTGAAGTAACCCAGGTCGGTGTAGAGGCGCGCCGTCTTCGGGTTGTAGTTGCCGGTCGACAGGTGGGCGTAGCGTTTCATCCTGCCGGCTTCGCGGCGTGTCACCAGCAGCAGCTTGGCGTGGGTCTTCAGGCCGACGATGCCGTAGACCACCTGCACGCCCACCGCTTCGAGCCGCTCGGCCCAGTTGATATTGGCCTCTTCGTCGAAGCGCGCCTTCAGCTCCACCACGACCATCACTTCCTTGCCACGGCGCGCGCCTTCGATCAGCAGGTCCATCAGCGGCGACTCGCTGCCGGTGCGGTAGATGGTCTGCTTGATCGCCAGCACGTCGGGGTCGTAGACCGCTTCGCGCAGGAACTGCACCACCGGCTCGAACGACTCGAAAGGCTGGTGCAGGAGCACGTCGCCTTCGCGCAGCCGGTCGAACATCGACTGCTGGCGCGGCAAGGCCTGCGGCCAGGCCGGCTCGTAGGGCGCGAAGCGCAGCGCCGGGGCATCGGCCTGGTCGATCAGCTGGTTCAGCCGCACCAGGTTCACCGGGCCGTTCACGCGGTACAGCGCCGCCGGCGGCAAGCCGAACTGCGTGAGCAGGAATTCGGCCAGTTCGGGCGGGCAGGTGTTGACCACTTCGAGCCGGATCGCGCGGCCGAAGTGGCGTGTGGTGAGCCCCGAACGCAGCGCCTGGCGCAGGTTGACGACATCGTCTTCGTCGACATCGAGGTCGGAATCGCGGGTGATGCGGAATTGCGAGAACGCCTCGACCTCGCGGCCCGGGAACAGCTCGCCCAGGTGGGCGCGGATCACGCTCGTGAGCAGCACGAAGGCCTGGCCACCGGCGCTCAGCCGTTCGGGCAACTTGATCACGCGTGGCAGCACGCGCGGCACCTTCACGATCGCGATGCCGTTGGCGCGCCCGAAAGCGTCTTTGCCACCCAGGCGCACGATGAAGTTGAGCGACTTGTTCGCCACCTGCGGAAACGGGTGCGACGGATCGAGCCCCACCGGCACCAGCAGCGGCCGAACCTCGCGCTCGAAGAAGCTGGCGACCCAGCGGCGCTGCGCGTCGTCGCGGTCGGCGTGGTTCAGGATCACGATGCCTTCGCTCTTCAGCTTGGGCGCCACGTCGTCGTTGAAGACGGCGTACTGGTCGTCGATCAGCGCGTGCGCATCGGCGGCCACCGATTCGAGGTCTCGCTTCGACACACCGGCACCCGGGCGGCGCGCCGCTTCCAGGTAGTCGGCGAAGCGCACCTCGAAGAACTCGTCCATGTTCGACGACACGATGCACACGTAGCGCAGGCGTTCGAGCAAGGGCACGTCGGTGCGCCGCGCCTGCGCGAGCACCCGCCGGTTGAACTCGAGGATCGAGCGCTCGCGGTTCAGGAGCGCCGGCATCGCCAGCGCGGTGGAAACAGCGGCATCGTTCATCGTTCGAGTTTATGAAGCTTTTGCGACAGGTTCGTGACAGGGCTCAAAGCCCGGCCCCGCGCCGGCACGAGGAATTGAAGGAACTGGCGGCACACGGCGTTCCAGTCGAATTCGAGCGCCCGGGCGCGCGCGCCGGCCCGCGGCAGCGCCAGCGCCCGCAGCGCGGCACTGCGCAGGTCGGCGTCGAGCACGCCGCCGGCGGAGCCGCCCACCACGTCGAGCGGGCCGGCCACCGGGTAGGCGGCGACCGGCGTGCCGCAGGCCATGGCTTCGAGCATCACGAGGCCGAAGGTTTCGCTGCGGCTCGGGAACACGAACACGTCGGCGCTGCTGTACACCCGCACCAGTTCGCTGCGTGGCACGACGCCGCGCCAATGCACCTCGGGGTGTTCGCGCTGCAGGCGTTCGAGCAGCGGGCCGACGCCATAGACCAGCTTCGAGCCCGGCAGGTCGAGCTTCAGGAAGGCGTCGAGGTTCTTTTCGTACGAGATGCGGCCCACGTACAGGAAGACCGGGCGCGGCAGGTCGATCTCGGCACCGGCCAGCGGCTCGAACAGGTCGAGGTCGACACCGTGCGACCACGGCCGCAGGTTCTTGAAACCGTGGCCGCGCAGGATTTCCAGCATGCCCGCGGTCGGCACCATCACGCCCGACGAAGCAGCATGAAAACGCCTGAACCACGCGTAGCCCCAGCGTTCCGGAACATGCAGCGCCTTCGCCAGGATCTCGGGAAAGCGGGTGTGGAACGCCGTCGTGAAGGCCAGCCCGTGGCGCTGGCAATAGGCGCGCGCCGCGCCGCCGAGCGGCCCTTCGGTGGCGATGTGGATCGCATCGGCGTCGGCGGCCTTCAGCAAGGCCGCCACCCGCCGCGCCGGCCGCCAGGCGAATTCGATCTCGCGGTAGCCCGGGCACGCGAAGCGCCGGAAGCCCGAGGGTTCCACCATCACCACCTCGTGGCCGCGCGCGATCAGGCCCTGGCGCAGCTCGACCAGCGTGGTCACCACGCCGTTGACCTGCGGCAGCCAGGCGTCGGTGACGATCGCGATCTTCAAGCGCCGACCAGTCCGACCTGCGCGGCCGGGGCACGCGGTGCGCTGCGCGTCGCCCTCGCGTGGATGCTGCCGTCGATGATCTCGAGCCGGCCGTCGGCATGCTCGGCCAGTGCTGTGAGGCTCTCGACCCAGTCGCCGTCGTTGGCGTAGAGCATGCCGTCGATCAGGCGCAGTTCGGCGTGGTGGATGTGGCCGCACACGACACCCTGCACGCCACGCTTGCGGGCCTCGCGGGCGAGCGCGGCCTCGAAGTCGCCCACGTAGCTCACCGCACGCTTGACCTTCAGTTTCAGGTACTTCGAGAGCGACCAGTACGGCAGCCCGATCCGCGCGCGCAGCGAGTTCAGGTGCCGGTTCAGGCGCAGGGTGAACTCGTACAGAGAATCGCCCACGTGCGCCAGCCACTTGGCGCACTGGATCACGCCGTCGAACAGGTCGCCGTGCGTGACCCACAGCCGGCGGCCGTCGGCGGTTTCGTGCACCCAGTCTTCGGCGACCTCGATGCCGCCGAAGTCGTGGCCGACATAACGGCGCGCGAACTCGTCGTGGTTGCCGGGGATGAAGATCACCCGCGTGCCCTTGCGCGCCTTGCGCAGCAGCTTCTGCACCACGTCGTTGTGGGCCTGCGGCCAGTACCACTGGCGCCGCAGTTGCCAGCCATCGACGATGTCGCCCACGAGGTAGAGCGTGTCGCACTCGTTGTGTTTCAGGAAACCGAGCAGGGCTTCGGCCTGGCAACCGGGCGTGCCCAGGTGCAGGTCGGAAATCCACAGCGTGCGGTAGCGGCGCTTGTGGCCGACGACGATGTCGTCGTCGTCACGCTCCTGCGCGGCGGCAGATCGAGCCCAGGCGTTCACGAAAGCGGGATCGCGGTCCATAGGCTCGGATCGTGCACACCTCCCATGACGGCGCTGTGGCCGTGGCGTGTCGGCCGCGTGACGCGGCGACGGGCGCCCCGTGGACGCCCGGCTCTGCTGCGTTTACCGGCCCGCCACCAGCAAGCGTGCGCCCTTCATCTGCTCGGGCGTGAGGCTGTCGGTCGACACGATGGTCAGTGTCTGCCCGGCAGAAGAGGTCTTGGCTGGAAGGGGCTCGAGCGTTCCGCTCACCGAATCAGGGAAGGCGTACATGCCTCCGGTGGCGGGGTCGACAGCGAGCATGCCGATCAGGCCACCGATCAGGATGTTGCCGATGTACCAGCCGCTGACGGTGCCGACGATGGTCAGTTCCTTGTCGGCGAAGCCTTCCTTGGTCAGCAGCACGGTGTAGGTCTCGGACCTGAAGTAACCGGCGCCGCGCTTGAGTGTGAGTGTCACGGGCGTGCTGCCGGTGTGGATCTTCTCGCCGGCCCGGTTGGTCACGGTGGCGCCTGCGCCTTCGGGCGCGCTGCGGATCGTGACCACCTGGGTGGGGCCATTGAAGATGCTGGCACAGCCAGACAACGCGAACACGACGGCACTGGCAGCAAAGGCGCGCTTCATGTCTTTCTTTCCACTTCGGTTTCGGGAGCCGCAGGCTAGGGCAACACACGGTGCTTTCGTCGCCGGCACGCGACGCTCGCGGGTCGGCAAGCGCCTCGTCGTGCAATTTGCCGCGCATTCACATCGGCCGGGGCGCAAGTGGTACCGTGTGTGGCGCCCGGGGTTTCCGGCGAATGCTGGTCGACAAACGACTCGGGCTGCCGCGACCGCGCCACCCGTTCAACCACGGTGGCCAGCCATGATCAGACTCCAGCTTTCGCTCCAGCTCGACTACGAGGTCTACAACCCGGGCTGCGACTTCGTCTTCAACATCCACGCCGCCCACACCGCGCGCCAGCGCGTGCTGCACGACTCGCTCACGATCAGCCAGAACGTGCCTTCGATGCTCGAAACCGACCCGGCCACCGGCAACCGCTACCTGCGCCTGACGGCACTGCCCGGCCCCTTGAGCGTGCGCTACGACACCACGGTCGACATCGACCAACACTTCGCGCTGCCCGCCGACGTGCCCGAAGTGCCGGTAGCGCGTGTGCCGGCGCACGTGCTGGGCTACATCTACCCGAGCCGCTACTGCCAGTCGGACCGCCTGCACAAGTTCGCCACCCGCGAATTCGGCCAGCGCTGGCAGGGTTACAGCCGCGTGCAGGGCATTCGTGACTGGGTGCTGGAGCGCACGCTGTTTTCATCGAACACCTCGAACTCGCAGACCTCGGCCCTCGACACGCTGCTGGAGCAGACCGGCGTGTGCCGCGACTTCGCACACTTGATGATCGCGCTGTGCCGCGCCATCAACATCCCGGCACGTTTCGCGACCGGCGTCGACTACGGCGCCGACCCGGCCCTCGGGCCGACCGACTTCCATGCGTATGTGGAGGTGTACCTGGGCGACCGCTGGTACATGTTCGACCCGTCGGGCACCGCGATCCCGATGGGCTTCGTGCGCTTCGGCACCGGCCGCGACGCTGCCGACGTGGCCTTCGCCACGATTTTCGGCTCGGTGCAGTCGGCCGCACCGATCATCCACATCGAGGCGGTACCGGGCGGGGATGGTCAGCTGCGCGTGCCCCACCACTGCGTCGAGGCGATCTCGACCGACGGTTGACGCAACCACGCGGCGTCGCGGCGGCGAGCGGGCCGAGCGCCGGGCCGCCCCAAGCCGTCCCGCACCCCCTCGGGGAGTGGCGGCGTACCCGTCGCCGGGGGTTCCGTCAGTGCGCTTCGTCCCAGTTCGCGCCCACGCCCACCTCGGCGAGCAGCGGCACCTTGAGTTCCGCCACCGAGGCCATGATGCGCGGCACCGCTTCGCGCGCCCAGCCGAGCTCGGCCTCGGGCACCTCGAACACCAGTTCGTCGTGCACCTGCATGATCATTCGGGTGCCGCGCTGCTCGTCGTCGAGCAGCTTCTGCACCGCGATCATCGCGAGCTTGATCAGGTCGGCCGCCGTGCCCTGCATCGGCGCATTGATGGCCTGGCGCTCGGCGCCGCTCTTGCGCGGGCCGTTGCCGCCGTTGATCTCGGGCAGGTAGACACGCCGGCCGAACAGCGTTTCGACATAACCCTTCTCCCGCGCCGACACCTTGGTCTCGTCCATGTAGCGCTTCACGCCGGCAAAGCGCTCGAAGTAGCGCTCGATGTACGTGGCCGCGGCGCTGCGCTCGATCGACAGGCTCTGCGCCAGGCCGAACGCGCCCATGCCGTAGATCAGGCCGAAGTTGATGGTCTTCGCGTAGCGGCGCTGCTCGCTCGTGACCTCGGCCGCCGACACGCGGAACACTTCGCTGGCGGTGGCGCGGTGCACGTCCATGCCTTCGGCGAAGGCGGCCAGCAGGCTCGGGTCGCCGCTGATGTGCGCCATGATGCGCAGCTCGATCTGCGAGTAGTCGGCGCTCAGGATCGAATGCCCTGGGGGCGCGATGAAGGCCTCGCGCACCCGCCGGCCTTCAGGCGTGCGGATCGGGATGTTCTGCAGGTTCGGGTCGTTGCTCGACAGGCGCCCGGTCACGGCCACCGCCTGCGCGTAGTTGGTGTGCACACGCCCGGTCTGCGGGTTCACCATCAGCGGCAGCTTGTCGGTGTAGGTTCCCTTCAGCTTCGACAGGCTGCGGTGTTCGAGCAGCTTGGCCGGCAGCGGGTAGTCGGCGGCCAGTTCGGCCAGCACTTCTTCGTCGGTGCTGGGCGCGCCGCTCGCGGTCTTCTTCTTCACCGGCAGGCCGAGCTTGCCGAACAGGATCTCGCCGATCTGCTTCGGGCTGCCCAGGTTGAAGGGCTGGCCCGCGATCTCGTAGGCCTGCTGTTCCAGCGCGACCATGCGCTCGGCGAGCTGATGGCTTTGCACCGCGAGCCGGGCGCTGTCAATCAAGACGCCGGTGCGCTCGATACGCCCGAGGATCGCCGCGGCCGGCATCTCGATGCGCTGGTACACGTCGAGCAGCCCTGGGCTCGCCTGCACCTGCGGCCACAGGTTGCCATGAACGTGCAGCGTCATCTCGCTGTCTTCGCAGGAATACTCCGAGGCCTTGTCGATCTCGACCTGGGCGAACGAGATCTGGTGTGCCCCCTTGCCGCACAGGTCTTCGTAGCTCAAGCCGGTGCGCCCGAGGTGGCGCAGCGCCAGGCTTTCCAGGCTGTGCGGCTTGTGGGCTTCGAGCACGTAACTCTCGAGCATGGTGTCGTGCGCGTAGCCCTGCACTGCGATGCCAGCATTGGCGAACACGTGCGTGTCGTACTTGATGTTCTGGCCGAGCTTGGCGGCGCCAGCATCTTCGAGCCAGGGCTTGAGCAGGGCCAGCACTTCGTCCGCCGGCAACTGGTCGGGCGCGCCGGGGTAGGTGTGGCGCAGCGGAATGTAGGCCGCCTCGCCGGGCGCGGTCGAGAGCGAGATGCCGACGATCTGCGCGCGCATGCCGTCGAGCGAATCGGTTTCGGTGTCGATGGCGGTGAGCGCTGCCGCCTTGATCTTCGCGATCCAGGCGTTCAACGCATCGAAGCTCAGAACAGTTTCGTAGTGCTTGTCGACGCTGCTCGCCGCCACCGGCGCGGCCTCGGCCGAGGCCGCCGCCGCGCCGAGGCCCGAAGCGTTCTCGAGCTCGCGCTTGAGCGTCTTGAAGTCGTAGCGTTCGTAGAACGCGATCAGCCGTGGCGCGTCGGGCGGCGTGAACGCGAGCGAATCGAACGCCGGCCAGCCGGGCACATGGTCGGTCAGATCGCAGTCGGTCGCCACGGTGACGAGCCGGCGCCCTTGGGGCAGCCAGTCGAGCGCCTTGCGCAGGTTCTCGCCGGCTGCGCCTTTCATCGAAGGCGCTGCGGCGATCACGCCGTCGAGCGAGCCGTATTCGGCGATCCACTTCGCCGCGGTCTTGGGGCCGACCTTCTCGACACCGGGCACGTTGTCGACCGTGTCACCCACCAGCGTCAGGTAGTCGACGATGGCCGAGGGCGCCACGCCGAACTTGGCCAGCACGCCGGGCGGGTCGAGCCGCTCGTTGCTCATGGTGTTGACGAGCGTCACGTTGTCGTCGACGAGTTGCGCCAGGTCTTTGTCGCCGGTCGAGACGATGACCTTGAAGCCGGCCCTCGTGGCCACCTTGCACAGCGTGCCGATGGTGTCGTCGGCCTCGATGCCGGGCACCGTGAGCACCGGCCAGCCCATCAGCTTCACCGCCTCGTGGATCGGCTCGATCTGCTGCGCCAGATCGACCGGCATCGACGCACGGTTCGCCTTGTACTCGGCGTACCAGTCGTCGCGAAAGGTCTTGCCCTTGGCGTCGAACACGCAGGCGCCGAGCGCGGCCGGGTGCTGCTCGCGCAACAGCTTGAGCATCGAGACCACGCCGCGCAGCGCACCCGTCGGCACGTTGCCCGGGCCGCGCAGGTCGGGCAAGGCGTGAAAGGCACGGTAGAGGTAGCTGGAACCGTCGACCAGCAGCAAGGTTTTGTCGCTCATGGGGCCATTGTGCTGTCTCGGGCCGGGCCTCCGACAGCGGCAACCTAGAATGGCGCATGAACTCGACATTTGCGCTCGGGCCCGTGCTGGCCGCGTTCTGCCTTTGCGCAGCGGCGCAGGCGCAGGCGCAGGCCCAGACCCAGCCCCAGACCAACGCGGCGGCGAAAAGCCCGGTCGCAGCCAGCGTCGAGCCGGCCCGCCGCGACGGCGAGCCCGAGGTCAAGCGCACCGTGATCGAAGACGAGGGCAGCCGCATCGAAGAGCTGCGGGTGCGCGGCGAAGCGCAGCGCATCGTCGTCACGCCGAAATTCGGCATCCGCAAGAGCTACGAGATCATGACCGGCGACGCTGCACGCGATGCTTTCGACGGCACCGGCGGCGCTCGCAGCTCGGCCGGCAAGCGCGTCTGGAACGTGCTCCAGTTCTGACGGCCGTGGCGGTCTACACCGAGGTCTCGCACGCCGAGGCGGCCGCGCTCGTTGACCGGTTGCACATCGGCGAACTCACAGCGCTGAACGGCATCCGCAGCGGCATCGAGAACACCAACTACTTCGTCGACACGAACCGTGGCCGCTACGTGCTGACCTTGTTCGAGCGGCTCACGCACGAACAGCTGCCGTACTACCTGCACCTGATGCAACACCTGGCCGGGCGCGGCATTCCGGTGCCCGACCCGAAAGCCGACGCTTCCGGCACGATCCTGCACACGCTGCTCGGCAAGCCCGCCGCCGTGGTCGACCGGCTGACGGGCGGGCACCAGCTCGCGCCCGCGGCTTCGCACTGCACCAGCGTCGGCAACGTGCTGGCCCTCATGCACATCGCCGGCGCCGACTTCGCGAAGCACCAGCCCAACCTGCGCGGCGCCGCGTGGTGGGCCGAGACCGTGCCCGTGGTGCTGCCCTACCTCACGCCCGAGCAGCGCACCCTGATCGAGAGCGAGCTCGCGTTCGCGCTGCAGGTGGCTGGCTCGGCCGCCTACACCGCCTTGCCGCGCGGCGCGATCCACGCCGACCTGTTCCGCGACAACGTGATGTTCGAGCCCGGCGAAGATGGCGCCGACGTGCTCAGCGGCCTGTTCGACTTCTATTTCGCCGGCGATGACGCTTTCTTGTTCGACATCGCCGTGTGCCTGAACGACTGGTGCATCGATCTCGACTCGGGCCGGCTGGTCGAAGAACGGGCCACCGCGTTCGTGGCCGCCTACGACGCCGTGCGCCCGCTCGCCAGCGGCGAGCTGCGCCTGATGCCGGCGCTGATGCGCTCGGCCGCCTTGCGCTTCTGGCTCTCGCGCCTGTGGGACCTGCACCTGCCGCGCGACGCCAGCCTGCTCACGGCCCACGACCCGCGCCACTTCGAGCGGGTGCTGCGCGAACGTGTGGCCGCACCCTGGCACTTTGCACGCGCCGAGACCTCTGCCGCATGATCCCCTTCACCCTCAAGACCGTTCCCGCCGCCCGCGGCTCTGCCTGGGCCCGCCAGGGTTTCGCCGTGTTCTTCAAGCGGCCGATGGTCTTCGCCGCGCTGTTCGCGATGTTCATGTTCGTGGTGTTCGCGCTGGCGCTGCTGCCGCTGATCGGCTCGGTGCTGCTGCTCGCGCTGCTGCCGATGGTCACGCTGATGTTCATGCTCGCCACCAAGGCAGCACTCGCCGGCGAGCTGGCGTCGCCGGGCGCCCTGGCGCAGCCGCTGCGCATGGACCGGCCGCGCCGCCTGGCCATGTTCAAGCTCGGCGCGATCTATGCGGTCACGACCTTCGCCATCCTGTCGCTGAGCGACCTGGTCGACGGTGGCGCCTTCGACGCGCTGATGGAAGCTTTGCCCGAGGTGCAGACCAAGCCCGCCGCCTTCAACGCCGCGCTGGCCGACCCGCGCCTCAGCCAGGGCCTGCTGATCCGCACCGGCCTGACCGGCCTGCTCTCGGTGCCCTTCTGGCACGCCCCGGCGCTGGTGTACTGGGGTGGCCAGGGCTGCGCGCAGTCGCTCTTCTCGAGCACGCTGGCCTGCTGGCGCAACAAGGGCGCCTTCACCGTCTACATGCTCACCTGGGTGGCGGCGGTGCTGCTGTTCGCCACGCTCGGCAGCACGGTGTTCCACCTGCTCGGCCAGTTGCCGCTGTTCGCGCTGGCGGCCACGCCGTTCTCGCTGATGCTGACGACGGTGTTCTACGCTTCGCTCTACTTCACTTTTGCCGACTGTTTCGAAGCCGTCGCGCCCGCTGCGCCGCCGGTGCCCGCCGACCCACCGCCGTTCGACTGACCGACCGAACGAACCCACGACAACCCCAGGAGACCATGATGAAGATCGCCCTCGTCACCGGCGCCGGCAGCGGCATCGGCCGTGCCAGTTCGCTCGCACTCATCAACGCCGGCTACCACGTGGTGCTGGCCGGGCGCCGCGCCGACGCGCTGCAAGAAACCGCCACGATGGCCGGCGCGCTCGCCGGCAACGCCCTGGCCGTGCCCACCGACGCCACCGACCCGGCCGCCGTGAAAGCGCTGTTCGACACGGTGCACCAGAAGTACGGCCGCCTCGACGTGCTCTTCAACAACGCCGGCACGGGCGCACCCGCGATCCCGATGGACGAGCTGACGTTCGAGCAGTGGAAGGCCGTGGTCGACATCAACCTGACCGCCGTGTTCCTGTGCACCCAACAGGCCTTCAGGATGATGAAGAGCCAGAGCCCGCGCGGCGGCCGCATCATCAACAACGGCTCGATCTCGGCCTACGCGCCGCGGCCGTTCAGCGCGCCCTACACGGCCACCAAACACGCGATCACCGGCCTCACGAAAGCGACCTCGCTCGACGGCCGCGCCCACGACATCGCCTGCGGCCAGATCGACATCGGCAACGCCGCCAGCGAGATGACCCAGCGCATGACGACCGGCGTGCCGCAGGCCAACGGCAGCATGATGGTCGAGCCTCGCATGGACCTGAGCGTGGTGGCCAACGCCGTGGTGCACATGGCCAGCCTGCCGCTCGAAGCCAACGTGCAGTTCATGACGGTGATGGCGACGAAGATGCCGTTCGTGGGGCGCGGGTAACGCGGCTTGGAAACCGGTGCACCGCCGCCGGCGGTGAGTTTCGGCGAGGCCTTCCGCTTCTGGCTCAGGCTCGGCTTCGTGAGCTTCGGCGGGCCGGCCGGGCAGATCGCGATCATGCACACCGAGCTGGTCGAGCGCCGCCGCTGGATCAGCGAGCGGCGCTTCCTGCACGCGCTCAACTACTGCATGGTGCTGCCTGGCCCCGAGGCGCAGCAGCTCGCCACCTACATCGGCTGGCTGATGCACCGCAGCTGGGGTGGCGTCGTGGCCGGCGCGCTGTTCGTGCTGCCGTCGCTGTTCATCCTGATCGCGCTGTCGTGGGTCTACATCGCCTTCGGCAACGTGCCCTTGGTGGCGGGGCTTTTCTACGGGATCAAGCCTGCCGTCACGGCCATCGTGGTGCAGGCGGCGCACCGCATCGGCTCGCGAGCGCTGAAGAACAACGTGCTGTGGGCCATTGCCGCCGCCTCGTTCGTCGCGATCTTCGCGCTGAACACGCCCTTCCCGGCGATCGTGGCCGTGGCCGCGCTGGTCGGCTACGTCGGCGGGCGTGTGGCGCCGGAGCACTTTCGTGCCGGTGGTGCGCACGGTTCAGCCGCAAAGTCGTTCGGCGCCGCGCTGATCGACGACGACACACCCACGCCGGCGCACGCGCGCTTCAAGCCTTCGCGGCTCTTGGCGCTCGTGGCCGCCGGCGCCGTGCTCTGGGCCACGCCGATGGCGCTGCTCTACGCGCTGCAAGGCTGGGCCGGCACGCTCACGCAGATGGGCTGGTTCTTCACCAAGGCCGCGCTGCTGACCTTCGGCGGCGCCTACGCCGTGTTGCCCTACGTGTACCAGGGCGCCGTGTCGGGCTACGGCTGGCTCACGCCGACGCAGATGATCGACGGCCTCGCGCTCGGCGAAACCACGCCCGGCCCGCTGATCATGGTGGTGGCCTTCGTCGCCTTCGTCGGCGGTTACCAGAGCAGCGAGCTCGCGGCCATGTTCGGCACCGACCGGCTCTTCCTCGCCGGCGCTGTGGCGGCCACGCTCGTCACCTGGTTCACCTTCCTGCCTTCGTTCCTGTTCATCCTGGCCGGCGGGCCGCTGGTGGAAGCCACCCACGGCGACCTGAAGTTCACCGGCCCGCTCACCGCGATCACCGCCGCCGTGGTCGGTGTGATCCTGAACCTCGCGCTCTTCTTCGGCTACCACGTGCTGTGGCCGACAGGCTGGTCGGGCCCGTTCGACGCGGTGTCGGCGCTGATCGCACTCGGCGCGGCCGTGGCCTTGCTGCGCTTCAAGCGCGGCGTGATCGAGGTGATCGCGGCCTGCGCGGCAATCGGGCTGGCCGTGCATCTGTTGCGTTAGCGTCGATGCTCCGCCGTGAGGATTGCGCTCACGTCCGGCCTGCGCTAGCGTCGCCCGCTTGTTCACACAGCGGGGCCACAGATTGAAGTACCGCGTCATCCTGAAAGCGCTGGTCGCGGCCGGTGCCGCGCTTGTGTTCGCGCTGCAACCCGCGCGCGCCGCCGACACCGCCGACCCGGCCGAAACCAAACGCCTGCACGCGCTTTTCGACGCGCGCTGGGAATGGTCGATGAAGACCTTCCCCGAGTGGGCCACCTTCACCGGCGACCACCGCTACGGTGACCGGCTCGGAGACGCTTCGCGCGAGGCCGACGTGGCCATCCACGCCCAGGCCCGCAGCGACCTGGCCGCCGCGCGGGCGATCCGCCGCGACAGCCTTTCGCCGAAAGACCGTGTCTCGCTCGACATCTTCGTGCTGCAACTCGAAGAGCAGTTGCGCTTCGAACCCTTCGTCGGCTTCCGCACCATGAGCCTGGGTGCGCTCAGCGGCTTTCACACCGACTTCGCCGACCTGCTGGGCGCCAGCCCGGTGAGCCAGCGCCGCGAGGTCGAGCAGATGCTCGCGCGCATGGCGGCCTGGCCGAAGCGGGTGGATCAGGAACTGATGTGGTTGCGCGAAGGCATGCGCTTGCGCTGGGTGCCGCCGCGCGCCGTGCTCGAGCGGGTGCTGCCGGCGATCGACGGGCAGTTTGCGGCCGAGATCGACAAGAGCCCGTTCTTTGAACCGTTCACGCGGCTGGGCAAGGACATTCCGGTCGCCGAGCAGGAAGCGCTTCGCGCACAGGCCCGGCGTGCGATCAAGGACCAGGTGGAACCGGCGCTGCGCCGCCTACGTGCTTTCGTGGTCGACGAATACCTGCCCGCCGCGCCGGCCAGTGGCGCGCTCGGCAGTTACCCGGGTGGCGCCGAGGTGTATGCGGCGCAGGTGCTGTCGAGCACCACCACCGAACAGACGCCGGCGCAGATCCACGCCATCGGCCAGCGCGAAATGACGCGCCTGCGCGCCGAAATGGAAGCGGTGATGAAAGAGGTGAAGTTCGAAGGCGGCTTCGCGGCTTTCGTGAACCACCTGAACACCGACCCGAAGTACTTTCACAAGAGCGCCGAAGCGCTGCTCGCCGGTTACCGCGACATCGCCAAACGCATCGACCCCGAGCTGCCGAAGCTGTTTGCCGAACTGCCGCGCGCGCCCTATGGGGTGCGCGCGATGCCTTCGCACTTCAGCACCGACCGCGCCGAGTACTACACCGGCCCGGGGCTCGACGGCACGCGCGCCGGCTGGTTCAACGCGAACGCGCAGGCCTTCGGCAAGCGCCCGATCTGGGCCATGGAAACGCTGGTCGCGCACGAGGCCGTGCCGGGCCACCACCTGCAGATCGCCCGCGCGGTCGAGCTCGGCGAGCTGCCGCGCTTTCGGCGCGGCGGCGGCTACAACGTGTTCGGCGAAGGCTGGGCGCTGTACGCTGAAACGCTGGGTTTCGACCTCGGGCTGTACAAGGACCCGCTGAGCCGCTTCGGCCACCTGCAGTGGCAGGCGCTGCGCGCCGCGCGGCTGGTGGTCGACACCGGCATCCACGCGCTCGGCTGGAGCCGCCAGCAGGCGGTCGACTACATGATCGAGCGCACCGGCTGGGAGCCGAACTTCGTGAACTCCGAGGTCGACCGCTACTACTCGTGGCCGGCCCAGGCGCTGGCCTACATGACGGGCGAGCTGAAGATCATCGAGCTGCGTGACCGCGCGAAGGCAAAGCTCGGCGCGCGCTTCGACATCCGCCAGTTCCACCGCATGGTGCTCGACCAGGGCTCGGTGCCGCTGCCGGTGCTGGAACGCGCGGTCGACGGCTGGGTCGGCGAGTTGCTGGCCGCGAAGAAGCCCTGAGGTTCAGCCCCACACGATTTCATGCTTCGTCACCAGCGGGTCGAGCCGCTGGTCGACGTGCTGCGCGAGTGACGCGCGTGCCCCATCGGCCACGCCGGTGATGTGCACGCTGATCAGACCGCCATGCACCGCGTGCGGCCCGGCTTCGACAGCGAGCGTGGCACCTGCCGGCACGAGGTCGGCCAGCATGCGGCCCACGGCGCGCTGCGCCGCGTCCCAGCGCAAGGCCGGCTTGAAGACCTTGCCCACCGCCGTGAGCGGGATCGCGTCGATGAAGTACACCTGCACCGGCACGGCGGCGCGCTCAGGTGTTCTGTCGCGCACGAACTCGGTCAGTTCGCCGGCGTCGAGCGCCACGCCGGGTTTGAGCTGCACGAACGCGACCGGCAGTTCACCGGCATACGCATCGGGCTCGCCCACCACGGCCACCAGCGCCACACCGGGGTGCTGGAAGAACACCTCTTCGATCGCCAGCGGGTCGATGTTGTGGCCGCCGCGGATGATCAGGTCTTTGGCGCGGCCGGTGATCCACAGGTAACCGTCTTCGTCGAGCCGGCCCAGGTCGCCGGAATTGACCCAGCCGGGTTCGACGAACGCGCCACGGTTGTGCTCTGCGCTCAGGTAGCCCGAGAACACCCCCGGCCCGGCCATCGCGACGACGCCGATCTCGTTCGTCGCGCACGCGCCGGTCAGGCAGCCTTCGCCGTCGACCTTCACGATGCGCACCTGGCTGTAAGGCACCGGGTGCCCCGCAGAACCCAGCCGCACCGGCCGGTCGCGGTAGGCGATGGTGTGCACGCTCGAGGTTTCGGTCATGCCGTAGACCTCGAGCACCGGCACCTTGAGCTGTTCGGTGTAGACCTTGCCCACCGCCACCGGTATGGCCGAGCCACCGCCCGACGCGCAGCGGATGCTCGAGGTGTCGGCCAAGCCCACCGGCACCTGGATCGCCGCGGCCAGCACCGTGGGCACGCCGCCGAACACTTCGGGCTTGTAGCGCTCGACCAGGCGCCACACGTTGCGGATCGCGTTCACTTCGCGCCAGCCCGAAGGCGCCAGCACGACGAGTGTGTTGCCGCCCGCGAGCGGCGCCAGCCCTTGTGTGAGCGCGCCGCCGACGTGAAACAGTGGCAGGCCGAACAGCAGGTTGCAGCCGGGGCCGAAGGGCAGCATCAGGTTCATCACCCAGGCCTGGTAGACCTGGTTGGCGTGACTGTGGCGCACGAGCTTGGGCGTGCCGGTGGTGCCACCGGTGTGGAAGTAGCCGGCCGCGTCGCTGGCCTGGATGCATCGGCCGCTGGTCAGGCGGTCGGCCGGGAAGTGGCCGACCATCGCGTCGAAGTTGTAGACCGCGTTGGCTTCGTCGGCCGCGCCGTGCACCACGACGATGGCCTTCAGGTTCGGCAACTGGCCCCTGATCTGCTGCACCTTGCTCCAGATGTCGGTGCCCGGCACCGGGCCGAGCGCGACCAGCACCTTCGTATTCACTGCGCGCAGGATCTCGCCGATCTGCGCCGCCGAGAGCAGCGGGTTCACCGGGTTGGCGATGCCCGCCGCCTGCGCGCCGAACAGCGCGAAGAAGGTCTGCGGCACGAGCGGCATCAGGAAGCTGACCACATCGTTCGGGCCCACGCCGAGCTGGCCGAAGAGGTTGGCCGACTGCGTGACCCGTGCCATGAACTGCGCGTAGCTGACCGTGACCGGCGTTTCTTCCGGGTCGCCCTTGCTCAGGAAGCGGATCGCCGCCGCATCGGGGTCGACCGCCGCACCGAGTTGCAGGGCTTCGTACGTGCTCTGGGCCTTGATGCGCTCGGCGTAAGGCACGGCCTCGAAGGCCGCCACCTCGGCCGCGCTTCGAAACGAGGGAATCTGCGCACCGATCAGTCGGTCCAGCGGGTGGGCTTGAGCCATCGGTTCCTCCGCGCGTTCGTGGTCGAGCCATCGTAGGCGGGCCGCGACGCGCCGGCCTCCCGATCAACCCGTAGCCATGCGCTGCCCTCGGGGCCGAAGCCTCACTGGCCTGAACCGGCGCCCCATCCTGCTCCCCCAAAAAAAGAGGCCACGAGCGTCTTGCTCGTGGCCATTCCTCTTCGAGGAGACCGGGCCCGCGCCCGGTCGCTGTTTTTTGCTTCTGTGCAGCGCGTTCAGCTGCCGATGCGGCCGCCGTCGTTCTTGGTGATCGCGATCGTGGCCGAGCGCGGCCGGGCGGTCGTGGCGCCGCCGGCGCCGTAACCGGCGTTGGCCGGCCAGTGGCTCTTGTACTTGCTCGGGTCGAGGATGTCGGCCACGGCGCCGAGCGTTTCGCCCGGGTGCTGGATGTTCGCGAACAGCGTCTTGCCGTCGGGCGTTTCGGTGCAGCCGGTCAGCTCGCAATCGACCGGGCCGACGAGGAAGCGGCGCAGCGTATCGGCCGCAGGCTTCTTGCCGACGCGGGTGGTGATGGTCACCGTGCTCAGGTCGGTCTTGGTGTAGTTGAGCGTCGTGGCCACACCGTCGCCCACCTGGCCGGGCACGCCCACGAGCATCATGCAGTTGGTGGTGTCGGTGTAGGAGCCGTCGTCGGTCTGGATCCAGCACAGGCCGGTGTTCTGGCTGAACCACAGGCCGTCGGGGCTCGAGAAGTCCTGGTCGGCGGTGAGCGACGACAGGTTGATCTTCGTGGCGTCGGCGTCCGACTGCGCACCGAACAGGTACACGTCCCACGCGAAGGTGGTGGCGCCCTGCTCGCCGGCCGTTTCGGCCATGCGGATGATGTGGCCGTTGATGTTGCCCGGCGCGCCGGCGGCACCGCCGGCATACGAGTCGCTGTACGAACGCGGGTTGGCGGCGTCGAGCCCCTGCTGGCCCGAACCGCTGGGTTCGAGCTTGCGGTTGCTGTTGTTCGTGAGCGTGTAGTAGATCTCGCCGGTGCCGGGGTGCACGGCGCACCACTCGGGGCGGTCCATCTTCGTGGCGCCGACCGCGTCGGCAGCGAGGCGCGCATTGACGAGCACGTCTGCCTGGTCGGCAAAGGTGTAGGTGGCGTAGGCGGCGATCAGGGCGTTGGCGATGTTGAGCTCGATCCAGGTGCCGCTGCCGTCGGCATTGAACTTCGCCACGTAGAGCTTGCCGCTGTCGAGGTACTTGTCGCCGGTGGCGATACGGTTCGCCGGGTTCGCGTCGGCGGCGATCCAGGTGGCGGTGGAGACGAACTTGTAGATGTACTCGCCGCGCGAGTCGTCGCCCATGTACACGGCCAGCGGCTTGCCGACGCTGCGCTTGCTGAAGGACGCGCTCTCGTGCGCGAAGCGGCCGAGGCCGGTGCGCTTCTTGATCGCGGCGGTCTTGTCGTAGGCGTCCATCTCGACGATGTAGCCGAAGCCGTTCAGCTCGTTGCGGTAGTCGTCGGTGCCGTCGGTGCTGGTGCCGACTTTGCTGATGATCCAGCGTGCGTAGTCTTCTTCGGTGCCCGCCGTTTCCCAGCCGTGGCGGCTGGCCGCACCTTGTGCGCGGCCGTATCGGTTGAGCGAGACCACGCTCTTGTCGGCGCGGGCCGCGTTGTCGGTGGCCGAACGCGTGAAGTAACCCGACCAGTTTTCTTCGCCGGTCAGGAAGGTGCCCCAGGGCGTGTAGCCAGTGCCGCAGTTGTTCAGCGTGCCACGCACGCTCAGGCCCGAGACCGAGTACTTCGTCTTCAGCAAGGCGTTGCCGGCGGCCGGGCCCGACAGCATCACGGGCGTGAGCGGCGTGACACGCCGGTTGTAGGCCGAGCCCTGCACGTAACCCCAGGCGCCGCCGGTCTTGCGCACTTCGACGACCGACAGGCCGTGCACCGGGATTTCCTTGTCGGCCTCGCTCTTCGGCCGCGGGTTCAGCGTGCCGCCGTTGGCGTGCAGGTAGTACGAGCGCACGTCGATCGTGTTGCTCGTGGCTTCGTGGTTCATCGCCAGCAGGCCACGGTCAGAACCGTTGGCGTCGCGCGCGGTGCCGGCGGCGTTGAGGCCGAAGTACTCCATGCCGTCGTGGTGGTCGCCGGCGCGGTTGGCGTAGTCGGTGTCGGTGCCGTCGTTCTTGTAGGCCGGCGTGGTGGCCGTCAACGGGTCGCCCAGCGCGTAGATCGGCGTGGCGGTGTAGCCCACGGGCACGCTCACGGCGTCGGCCAGGCTCTTGGCCACGGGGGCGAAGGCCAGGGTGGTGATCGGTGCCGGCGGCGGCGCGGCCGCCACTTCGTCGTCGTCGCTGCCGCCGCAGGCCGCGAGGCCCCAGCCGCCGAGCACGGCGGTCGCGGCCGTGCCCACGCCGCCACGCAGCACCGAGCGGCGGCTCAGGCGGGCTTCGAGCACCGACTGGAAGTCGGCATTGCCCGAGGTGTTGTGATCGGTGTCATCGGCGTGCAGAGCGGAGAGCGGGAGGTCGACTGCCTTGTTCATAATGTCCTTGCTGGGTGAATGAGAGTCCTGGCTGGCCGGGAGCTTAGAAAGCGTTCATGAACGGGTCGTGACAAGCGCGTGACCACTTCGTGTCACCGCCCACCTGGGCACGCGAGTTGCTGCCGTTGCAGCGCCCGGCGCGAACCGTGGACAATCGACTTCAACAAGACAAAAGGACCTTCTGATGGCCCACATTCACTTCATCGGCGGCGAAAAGGGCGGCGTCGGCAAGTCGCTGATGTCGCGCGTGCTGGCGCAGTACATGATCGACCGCGAGATCCCGTTCATCGGTTTCGACACCGACCGCTCGCACGGCGCGCTGATGCGCTTCTATTCCGGCTACGCCTCGTCGGTGCTGGTCGACAACATCGAAGCGCTCGACAGCATCATCGAAGCCGCCGCCGAGCAGCCCGAGCGCCGTGTGCTCGTCGACCTGGCCGCGCAGACGCACGACCCGCTCGTGAAGTGGATGGACGACGCCGGTGTGTTGAACCTGGCCGACGAGATGGGCATGACCATCCACTACTGGCACGTGATGGATTCCGGCAAGGACTCGGTCGACTTGCTGAAGAAGCTGCTCGACCGCTTCGGCACCGGCATGAAGTACGTGCTGGTGCGCAACCAGATCCGCGGCAACGACTTCAGTGTGCTCGAACAGTCGGGCGAGCAGGCCCGCGCCATGCAGCTCGGCGCGAAGGTGGTGTCGGTGAAGAAGCTCGGCGACAGCGTCATCAACAAGATCGACGCCGGCAGCAGCAGCTTCTGGAAAGCCAAGAACCCGCAAGACCCGACCGCCGGTGGCCTGGGCCTGATGGACCGCCAGCGTGTGAAGGCCTGGCTGCGCGACGTGTACCGCGAGATCGACGACGTGGGCGTCTGAACCCGGGCCTGCGATGACCCTGCCGCTGCGCGCGCGCCGCACCCTGCTGCAAGGCACGGCCGCCCTTACCTTCGCCCCTTGGCTGCTGCACGACACGCGCGCCGCCGACGTGCAGCGGTTCGCGCTCGGCGTGGCCTCGGGCCAGCCGCGCACCGACGGCATGGTGCTCTGGACGCGCCTGATCGGCGCCGACCTGCCCGAACGCGTGCCGGTGCGCTGGGAACTGGCCCGTGACGAACAATTCCGCGAGATCGCCGCGCTCGGCGTCGAAACCGCCGAAGGCGCCTGGGCCCACAGCGTGCACGCCGAAGTGGCGGGGCTGGAGCCGGGCCACTGGTACTGGTACCGTTTCTTCGCGCTCGGCCAGCAGAGCGCCGTCGGCCGCACCCGCACCGCGCCGGCGGCGGCTGGGGCCGCTTCGCTCAAGTTCGCGATCGCCAGCTGCCAGCGCTGGGACGTGGGGCACTACGCCGCGTGGCGCCACCTGGCGGCCGAAGAGCTCGACCTGGTGATGTTCCTCGGCGACTACATCTACGAATACGCATCGCGGCCCGACTCGGTGCGCCAGACCGAGAGCAAGGCCACGGTGACCACGCTCGACCAGTACCGCGCCCGCTACGCCACCCACAAGAGCGACCCGGCCCTGCAGGCCGCGCACGCCGCCGCGCCCTGGCTCGTGGTGTGGGACGACCACGAAGTGGCGAACGACTACGCCAACCTGCAAGGCCAGACGCTGCAGCCCAATTTCAAGCTGCAGCGCGCCGCCGCCTACCAGGCGTATTGGGAACACATGCCCTTCCCCAACTCGGCGCGGCCGAACGGCGCCGACATGCGCATCACCGGCCGGCTCGACTGGGGCCGGCTTGCGCGCATCCACCTGCTCGACGACCGCCAGTACCGCAACGTGCAAGCCTGCCCGCGCCCCGACCGCGGCGGCTCGAACACCGTGACGCTGAAGTCCTGCCCCGAATTGCTCGACCCCAAACGCACGCTGCTCGGCAGCGAGCAGGAACGCTGGCTTGCGAACAGCTGGAGCCTCGACCGGCCGTGGAACCTGCTGGCCCAGCAGACCCTCATGGCGCGCTTTTCCTGGACTGACCCAGCCAGCAGCGGCGGCGCCACCTACTGGACCGACGGCTGGGACGGCTACGCGCCCGCCCGCAACCGCCTGCTCGGCACCGTGGCCGAACGCAAGGTGCCCGGCGTGGTGGTGCTCGGCGGCGACGTGCACACAAACTACGTGGCCGACCTGAAGGCCGACTTCGACGACGCCGCGGGCAAGGTCATCGCCACCGAGTTCTGCGGCACCTCGATCACGAGCCTGGGCCTGGCCCAAGACCGCATCGACAAGGCGCGCGCCTTCAACCCGCACTTGAAGTACGGGCGCGGCGACCAGCGCGGCTACATGCACTTCACGCTCGACGCGCAGCAGTTGCAGGTGAAGTTGCAGGTCGTGGGCGATGCGCTCGACCCGGCGAGCGGCGTCACCACGGCGGCGCGCTTCGTGGTCGAGGCAGACAAGCCGGGCGCGGTGAGCGCCTAGTTCACCGGCGTCAGCTTCGCCACCGACAAGGCCAGCCACTTCATGCCGTGGCGCCCGAAGTTGACCTGCGCGCGCGCATCGACGCCCGAGCCTTCGAGCGTGACGATCACGCCTTCGCCGAACTTGTTGTGGAACACGCCCTGCCCCGAGCGCAGGCCGTGGCTCGGCGCCTTGGGCACCACCGGCGGGGCGGCGTTCGACAAGCCGCTCACGTTGCCCGCGCCGACCATCGAACCCAGGCCCGAACCGCGTGCCCAGGCCGCCTGGTAGTCGCGCACGAAGCCCGAGCCGAAGCCCTGGTTGCGTGGCGTGATCCACTTCAGCGCCGCTTCGGGCAGCTCGTCGAAGAAGCGGCTCTTGATGTTGTAGCGCGTCTGGCCGTGCAGCATGCGCGTCTGCGCGAAGCTCAGGTACAGGCGCTTGCGCGCGCGCGTGATCGCCACGTACATCAGGCGGCGCTCTTCTTCGAGCCCGTCGGCATCGGCGGCCGAGTTCTCGTGCGGGAACAAGCCTTCTTCGAGCCCGGTGATGAACACGCAGTCGAACTCCAGGCCTTTGGCCGAGTGCACCGTCATCAGCTGGATCGCGTCTTGCCCGGCCTGCGCCTGGTTGTCGCCGGCCTCGAGCGAAGCGTGCGTGAGAAAGGCGGCCAGCGGCGACATGATCTCGCCGGTTTCGGCGTCGGGCGCCAGATCGGGCAGCGGCGTGACGATGCGGCCCTCAGCGGCCTGCGCACCGGGCGTGTTGAACTCGGCGCGGCCTGCCTCGCTGCTGCCATGCTCGTCGACCGGCAGCGCCACCGCGTCCTTGCCGAAGCCTTCCTGCGTGACGAAGCCTTCGGCGGCGTTGACCAGTTCTTCCAGGTTCTCGAGCCGGTCCTGGCCTTCCTTGTCGGTCTTGTAGAAGTCGACCAGGCCTGAAGCGTGCAGCATGTGCTCGATGATCTCGCGCAGCGTGAGGCCGCGTGTGGCGTCGCGCATCTTGTCGATCATGGCGACAAAGGCTTGCAGGTTGCCCCCGCCCTTGCCTGAAAGCGCACCGACACTTTGATAGAGGCTGCGGCCGCTGGCGCGCGCCGCGTCCTGCAACTGCTCGACGGTGCGCGCGCCGATGCCGCGGGTCGGGAAGTTCACGACGCGCAGAAAGCTCGTGTCGTCGCTCGGGTTCTCGATCAGCCGCAGGTAGCTCAACGCGTGCTTGACCTCGGCGCGCTCGAAGAAGCGCAGGCCACCGTACACCTTGTATGGCATGCCGGCGTTGAACAGCGCGCTCTCGATCACGCGGCTCTGCGCGTTGCTGCGGTAGAGCAGCGCGATGTCGCTGCGCGGCGTGCCTTCTCGGTGCAGTTGCTGGGCTTCTTCGACGAACCACTGCGCTTCGGCGAAATCGCTCGTGGCTTCGCGCACGCGCACCGGCTCGCCCGGGCCGGCCTCGGTTCGCAGGTTTTTGCCCAGGCGGCGTGTGTTGCGAGAAATCAGTTCGTTCGCGCTGTCGAGAATGTTGCCGAAGGAGCGGTAGTTGCGCTCGAGCTTGATGACCTGCTCGACCTTGAACTCACGCTCGAACGAGGCCATGTTGCCGACCTGCGCGCCACGAAAGGCGTAGATGCTCTGGTCGTCGTCACCCACGGCGAACACGGCAGCGTCGGGGCCGGCAAAGACCTTGAGCCACGCGTACTGCAGCTTGTTGGTGTCCTGGAATTCGTCGACGAGGATGTGCCTGAAGCGCCGCTGGTAATGCTCGCGCAGCGCCTGGTTGTCGCGCATCAGCTCGTAGGTGCGCAGCATCAGCTCGGCGAAGTCGACCACGCCTTCACGCTGGCACTGGTCTTCATAGGCCTGGTACACCTGCACCAACACGCGCGATTGTTCGTCGCGCACTTCCACGTCTTTCGGGCGCCGGCCGTCTTCTTTCTGGCCGGCGATGAACCACGTGACCTGCTTCGGCACGAAGCGTTCTTCGTCGAGGTTCATCGCCTTGACCACGCGCTTCACGGCCGAGAGCTGGTCGCTCGAGTCGAGGATCTGAAAGCCTTGCGGCAGCGCCGCGAGCTTCCAGTGCGCACGCAGGAAGCGGTTGCACAGGCCGTGGAAGGTGCCGATCCACATGCCCCGCACGGGAATGGGCAGCATCGCACCCAGGCGCGTGAGCATCTCTTTCGCGGCCTTGTTGGTGAAGGTCACGGCCATCACGCCGCCGGGCGAAAGCTGGCCGGTCTGTATAAGCCACGCGATGCGCGTGGTGAGCACCCGCGTCTTGCCCGAGCCAGCACCGGCGAGGATGAGCGCCGGCCGCGCCGGCAGCGTGACGGCGGCGAGCTGCTCGGGGTTCAGGTTGTGCAGCAGCGGCGAGCCGGGGTGGCCGGGCGCGGAGGCGGAATCTGGTTCTGGGAGCATGCGCCATTGTCGGGCACCGCGGGTGCGGACGTCTCGCATCGAGTGCTGGCGCCACCGGCATGCCGTCAGAACACGGCGTGGTCCCCGCGCTCCGCCACACCCTCGCCGCGCACCAGGCGAGCGTAGTAGTCGAACAGCGTTTCGCAGCCGGTGGAAGGCGTCGCCTCCGCATCGTAGCGGGCGGCGGCCGCGTCCCACACCAGCATCGATTCGGTGGCGTAGTAGCGGCCGATGCGCGCCAGTTCGGCCTTGTCGGCCAGCGGCGGCACGACACGACCGAGCAGCGAGAGCACCGCGATGATGGTGTCCAGCAATGCGACCGGCACCTGCTTGAAGCGAGCCGGCCGACCGAGCAGCGTGAAGAGCTGCTCGCCTTGCTCGCGCGGCGTGATCGCGTCGCCTGGCCCGCCGATCGGCATCACGCGGTCGCGGCGTGAAGGTTCGTCCACGCAGGCCGCCAGGTAAGCGCCCAGGTCGTCGTCGCTGATCGGCTTGCAGGCCGTGAGCGTGCCGTCGCCGAAGACCACGAAGGGCTTGCCGGCCCTGACGCGTTCGATCTGGCCGGACAAGGATTTGAAGAAGGCCGTGGCGCGCACGATCGAATAACTCAGCCCCGATTCGATCAACGTCTTCTCGAAGGCCAGCTTGGCGTGCTGGAACGCCAGCAGGGGCTTCTGCACACAGATGGCCGACAGCAGCACAACCTGTGTCACGCCGGCCGCCTTTGCTGCCTCCAGGGCCAGCACATGCGCCCGGTGGTCGATGGCCCAGGCGTCTTTGGGTACGCCGGTGCGGGAGGCCAGGCACGACACGAGCACGTCGAAGCGCTCGCCGCAGAAACCGTCTCTCGCCAGCGAAGTGCTGTCACACACGTCACCCACGCGCACCGTGGCGCCGCGCAAGAGCTTCGCGCTGTCTTCGGACGACAGCCGGCCGCCCACCCCGGCGCGCGGGCGCACGAAGCACACGACCTCATGACCTCGGCGCAGCAGCGCGCGCACCGTGGCCTGACCGATGGTGCCGGTGGCCCCGATGACGAAGACGCGGCGCCGCGCCAGCTCCACGCTTGAGGTGATGCCCATCGTCATCATCGAAGGTGAACGACCCGATGCCCAAGAAAGGTTGCAACGATGCATCCAACCTGCTCATGCAGATCGGATTGAAATGAACGCTGCCAGTCTAGACGCTCTCGCACAGAAGGTTCGCCGTGGTCCGCTGCCGGCCGGCAAGCCCCGCGCTGACACGCCTCACGACTCGTCCACCACCGCCGCCGCACCCGTCGGCCCTTCCCTGCGCCCGAGCTGAAAGAAGATGCCCGCCGCCAGGGCCGACAGCGCACCCATGCACAGGTAGGTCGCATGAAAGGTGTGCACCACGTTGTTCGGGCCCACGCTGCTCGCGATCGGGATCACCACCGGCCCGGCAAAAGCCGCCAGCAGCGCACCGGCCGCCGCCACGCCCAGGCTCATCGAAAGCTGCATCACGACCGAGAGCAGGCTGTTGCCGGCGCTGGCGCGTGCGTCGTCCAGGTCACCGAGCGTGAGCGTGTTCATCGCGGTGAACTGCAGCGAGTTGACGATGCCGAAGAGCGCCAGATACACGAGGATCAAAGCGTGTGGCGTGCTGCGGTCGACCAGCGAGAAGCCGGCGATGAAGAGGCCGAGCAGCAGCGTGTTGCCGACCAGCACGTTGCGGTAGCCGAAGCGCTGGATCACACGCTCGGCGAAGAACTTGATCAGCATCGCGCCGAGCACGGTCGGTACCATCGTCAGGCCCGCCACGCTCGGTGAATAGCCGAGCCCGACCTGCAGGAACAGCGGCGTGAGAAAGGGCATGGCACCGCTGCCCAACCGCGCGAACAGGTTGCCGAACACGCCGACCGAGAACGTGGGGATCTGGAACAGCGCCAGGCTGAAGAGCGGCTTCTCGGTGCGCGCCGCGTGCACCCAGTAGGCCGCCATGGCGGCCAGGCCGGCCATCACGAGCAGGATCGACACGGCGGCGCTCAAGGCGTGCTCTCCCAGGCCCTGCAAGCCGAGCGACACCATCACCAGGCCGAGCGAGAACATCACGAAGCCGGGCCAGTCGAAACGCTGGCCGGGGGCGCCACGCAGGTCGGGCATGTAGCGCAGCGCCGCGAACACGCCGAGCACGCCGACCGGCAGGTTGATCAGGAACACCCAGTGCCAGGTGGCCACTTCGACCAGCCAGCCACCGAGCGGCGGGCCGAGCAGCGGGCCGACGAGGCCGGGGATGGTCACGAACGACAGCACCTTCAGCAGCTCGGCGCGCGGGTAGGCGCGCAGGATCGCGAGGCGCCCGACCGGCAGCAGCAGCGCGCCGCCCACGCCCTGCACCACGCGTGCGGCCACCAGCCAGGGCAGCGAGGGCGAGAGCGCACACAACAACGAGCCCAGGCTGAACAGCACGATCGCGGCGATGAACGCACGCCGCGTGCCGAATCGGTCGGCCAGCCAGCCCGAAGCCGGGATGAACAATGCCACCGTGAGCATGTAGGCAATCACGACCGACTGCATGCGCAGCGGGCTTTCGCCCAGGTCTTTTGCCATCGTCGGCAACGTGGTGTTGAGGATCGTGCCGTCGAGCGTCTGCATGAAGAACGCGATCGCGACGACCCAGGGCAGCAGGCGTTGGGTGGCGGGGTCGAGCAAGAGGCGGCTTCCGGCGGTGGTGTCGATTCGAAGGCCCAGTGTAGGCGGCGGGCCGGGCCGCGCGGGCGGCGTAGAATTTGCCACCGGGCCCGAATTTTTCGCGCCCGGTTTTTTATTGGGCGGCGCGAACACACCATGGAAATCTTCGACTACGACAACGTGCTGCTGCTGCCACGCAAGTGCCGCGTGGAAAGCCGCAGCGAGTGCGACGCGTCGATCCAGTTCGGCGCGCACCGCTTCAACCTGCCGGTGGTGCCGGCCAACATGAAGACCGTGGTCGACGAGCCGATCACCGAGTGGCTGGCGGCGAACGGCTACTTCTACGTGATGCACCGCTTCGACGTCGACAACGTGGCCTATGCGAAAAAGATGCGCGACAAGGGTCTGTACGTCTCGGTGAGCTCGGGCGTGAAAGCCCCCGACTACGCGGTGATCGACCGCCTGGCGGCCGAAGGCGTGGGCGCCGACTACATCACCATCGACATCGCGCACGGCCACGCCGACAGCGTGCAGAAGATGATCGAGTACATCAAGAAGAAGCTGCCGGCGACTTTCGTGATCGCCGGCAACGTGGCCACGCCGGAAGCGGTGATCGACCTCGAGAACTGGGGTGCCGACGCGACCAAGGTCGGCGTGGGCCCGGGCAAGGTCTGCATCACCAAGCTGAAGACCGGTTTCGGGACCGGCGGCTGGCAGTTGTCGGCCTTGAAGTGGTGCGCGCGCGTGGCCACCAAGCCGATCATTGCCGACGGCGGCATCCGCGACCATGGCGATATTGCCAAGAGCGTGCGCTTCGGCGCGTCGATGGTGATGATCGGCTCGCTGTTCGCCGGGCACGAAGAGTCGCCGGGCAAGACCGTGGAAGTCGACGGCAAGCTCTTCAAGGAGTACTACGGCTCCGCCAGCGACTTCAACAAGGGTGAGTACAAGCACGTCGAGGGCAAGCGCATCCTCGAGCCGATCAAGGGCAAGCTGGCTGACACGCTGCGCGAGATGCGCGAAGACGTGCAGAGCTCGATCTCTTACGGCGGCGGCACCAAGCTGGCCGACATCCGCAAGGTGAACTACGTGATCCTCGGCGGCGACAACGCGGGCGAGCACCTGCTGATGTAGGGCGGGCCCAAGGGGCGGCACCTACAATCGAGGCCTCCCCGTTTCGCATTTTCCGGGAGGTGGTCGTGTGACGGCTGCCCCGGGCGCCCTGCCATGACCGAGCTCGCCAAATCGTTCGAACCCGCCGCCATCGAAGCCCGCTGGGCGCCGCTGTGGGAACAGAGCGGCGTCTACGCGCCCACGCTCGACGCGGGCAAGCCGTCGTTCAGCATCCAGCTGCCGCCACCGAACGTGACCGGCACACTGCACATGGGCCACGCGTTCAACCAGACCATCATGGACTCGCTGACGCGCTACCACCGCATGCGCGGCGACAACACACTCTGGGTGCCGGGCACCGACCACGCCGGCATCGCGACCCAGATCGTGGTGGAGCGCCAGCTGGAGCAGAAGAAAATCAGCCGCCACGACCTGGGCCGCAAGAACTTCGTGGCCAAGGTGTGGGAATGGAAGGAAGAGTCGGGCTCCATCATCACGAACCAGATGCGCCGCATGGGCGCCAGCGTCGACTGGTCACACGAGTACTTCACGATGGACGAGAAACTCTCGGCCATCGTCACCGACACCTTCGTGCAACTGCATGAACAAGGCCTGATCTACCGCGGCAAGCGCCTCGTGAGCTGGGACCCTGAGCTGAAGTCGGCCGTCTCCGACCTCGAAGTCGAAAGCGAAGAGGAAGACGGCTTCCTGTGGATGATCCGCTACCCGCTGGCCGACGGCTCGGGCGAGATCGTGGTCGCGACCACGCGGCCCGAGACCATGCTCGGCGACGTGGCGGTGATGGTGCACCCCGAAGACGAGCGCTACACCGCGTTGATCGGCAAGTCCGTCAAGCTGCCACTTTGCGACCGCGAGATCCCGGTGATCGCCGACGACTACGTCGACCGCGCCTTCGGCACCGGCGTCGTGAAGGTCACGCCGGCACACGACGCGAACGACTACGCGGTCGGCCTGCGCCACCAGCTGCCGATGATCGGCGTGCTGACGCTCGACGCGAAGATCATTTCGGACGACTTAAGGACATTGAACGAAGGTTGGGACAAAGATCGTGCGCCACTCGCCGGCGGAGGCAAGATCGGAGCTGTCGGCTCCGGTTCGCTGGCAACGGACATTGGCATTCCGAAGCATCTGCAAGGTCTTGATCGGTTCGTTGCGCGCAAGCAGGTCGTGGCCGACCTCGACGCGCAGGGTTTCCTCGTCGAGACGAAGAAGCACAAGCTGATGGTGCCGCGCTGCGCGCGCACCGGGCAGATCGTCGAGCCGATGCTGACCGAGCAGTGGTTCATGGCCGTCAGCAAGCCCGGGCCGGACGGCAAGAGCATCGCGCAGAAAGCGATCGACGCGGTGGCGTCGGGTGAAGTGAAGTTCGTGCCCGAGAACTGGGTCAACACCTACGACCAGTGGATGAAGAACATTCAGGACTGGTGCATCAGCCGGCAGTTGTGGTGGGGCCACCAGATCCCGGCCTGGTACGGCGCGGGCGGCGAGATCTTCGTCGGCCGCAACGAAGAAGAAGCGCGCGCCAAAGCCACGAACGCCGGCTACACCGGCACGCTCACGCGCGACGAAGACGTGCTCGACACCTGGTACTCGTCGGCGCTGGTGCCGTTCTCGACGCTCGGCTGGCCGGCTCAGACGAAAGAGCTGGAGCTGTTCCTGCCATCGAGCGTGCTCGTCACCGGCTACGAGATCATCTTCTTCTGGGTCGCGCGGATGATCATGCTGACCAAGCACTTCACTGGCCGCGTGCCTTTCCGCACCGTCTACATCCACGGCATGGTGCGCGATGGCGACGGCAAGAAGATGAGCAAGTCCGAGGGCAACGTGATCGACCCGGTCGACCTGATCCAGGGCGTGGACCTGGCGACACTGGTGCAGAAGTCGACGGTCGGCCTGCGCAAGCCCGAAACGGCGCCGAAGGTCGCCGCACGCGTGAAGAAAGAGTTCCCCGAAGGCATGCCGGCGTACGGCGCCGACGCGCTGCGGTTCACGATGGCTTCGTACGCCAGCCTGGGCCGCAACATCAACTTCGACACCAAGCGCTGCGAGGGCTACCGCAACTTCTGCAACAAGCTCTGGAACGCCACCAAGTTCGTGCTGATGAACTGCGAAGGGCAAGACTGCGGGCTGAAGGAACACACCAAGGCCGAATGCGCACCCGGCATGCCGGCGCACGGCTACCTGAAGTTCAGCCCGGCCGACATGTGGATCACGAGCGAGTTGCAGCGTGTGGAAGCGGCGGTTGAACAAGGCTTCGCCGACTACCGGCTCGACAACGTGGCCAACGCGATCTATTCCTTCGTGTGGGACGAGTACTGCGACTGGTACATCGAGATCGCCAAGACGCAGATCGCGGTGGCCAAGGAAGCGGGCAACGAACCACAGCAGCGCGCCACCCGCCGCACCCTGATCCGCGTGCTCGAAACGGTGCTGCGCCTGATGCACCCGATCATGCCCTTCATCACCGCCGAACTGTGGGAAACGGTGGCGCCCGTGGCCGGCCGCATGGCGCCCGGCGCGAGCATCGTGACAGCGGCCTACCCGAAGGCGCAGCTCGAGCGTGTCGACGCGAAAGCCGATGCCTGGGTCGCCAAGCTCAAGGGCGTGGTCGGCGCTTCGCGTGCGCTGCGCAGCGAAATGAGTCTGTCTCCTTCGGCGCGCGTGCCGCTCTACGTGACCGGCGACGCGGCGTTCATCGAACAGGCTTCACCGCTGCTGAAGGCGCTCGCCAAGGTCTCTGAAGTGACGCTCTTCGCCGACGACGCCACGTTTGCGCAGGCCACGCGCAGCGCCGCCGTGGTGGTGCAGGGCGAGTCGCGTCTGGCGCTGCATGTCGAGGTCGACGTGGCCGCGGAAACCGAGCGCCTCGGCAAAGAGATCACACGCCTGCAGGGCGAGATCACGAAAGCGCAGGCCAAGCTCGGCAACGAGAGTTTCGTGGCCCGCGCACCCGCGGCCGTGGTCGAGCAGGAAAAAGCGCGCGTGGCGGAATTCAGCGCGACTGTGGCTCGCCTGCAAGATCAAGCGGCACGCCTGGCGACGTCGGCCTGAAGCCGCGCGCAGAGGGCGGGTCGCCGGTCAGCAGTTCGTCGATCCGCTTCACCACCGCCCAGGCGCTGCGCAGGCGCGACTCGCGCGTGGTGCTCGCCAGGCGCGGCGTGACCTGCAGGTTGTTGGCGCGCGACAAGGGCCGGTCGGCTTCCATCGCGCCGGGCTCCATGCTGTCGAACCAGGCTGCGGCGATGCGGCCGCTGCTCAAGGCCAGGGCCAGCGCCGCTTCGTCGAACAACTCTGAATGTGCGATGCTGACCAGCACCTGGCCCGGCTTGCACGAGTGCAGCAGCCGCTCGCCCAGCAAGCCGCGGTAACGGCTGAAGTAGTTGAGCTGCACGCACACCGCGTCAGACTGCGCGAGCAGCTCGCGCAAACCCAGCGGCTGGATCTTCCAGCGGCCCCACACCGCGTCAGTCGCGTGCACCGACGGGTCGTAGCCGACCACGCGTGAGCCGAAGCCGGCGAGCATCTGCGCGGTGGTGCGCGCGGCCGGCGCCATGCCGATCAGGCCGACCGTGGCGGCACCGATCTCGCGCCCGACCCAGCCACTGTCAGGCCCCTCGGCCGGGATGCGGCGCAGCAGGTGCAAGACCGCACCGATCATGAATTCGGCTTCGGCGCGCGCCGTGGCGGTGAAGCTGCGCACCACCTCGATGCCCGCGCGAGCGCACAGGTCGAGGTCGATGTTCTCGGCGCCGGCGTTCACGCGCCCGACCGCGCGCAACAAGGGCGCGCTGAACAGGGCTTGCGCGTCAAGCGTGACCGAAGGCGGCACGATGGTCGCCCGCACATCGTGCAGCGCGTCTCGAAAGGCCCGTGGGTCGAGCGCGAGTTCGGGAGCGACGTGCAGTTCGTGGCGCGCATGCAGCCAATCCATCACTTCGGCTTCGAGCGTGTCGACGATCAACAGGTCCATGCGGAAAGGGGGCGTTGTCTTACGAGAGCGATTGTGGTGCCATGCCAGAATTCAAGCATGACTCGACCGGATTGTAAGTAGATGTTAGTCACTCGCGCGATTTTTCCCGTGGCCGGCCTCGGCACCCGCTTTCTGCCTGCCACCAAGGCCCAGCCGAAAGAGATGCTGCCCGTCGTCGACAAGCCGCTGATCCAGTATGCGGTCGAAGAAGCCTACGCGGCCGGGGTGCGGCAGATGATCTTTGTGACGGGCCGTCACAAGCGCCCGATCGAAGACCATTTCGACATGACCTACGAGCTCGAGATGGCGCTCGAACAGTCGGGCAAGGAAGAGCTGCTCAAGGTGGTGCGCAGCGTCAAGCCCGACGACATGGAATGCATCTACGTGCGCCAGGCACAGGCGCTGGGCCTCGGCCACGCCGTGCTGTGCGGGCAACGCCTGGTGGGCGACAACCCGTTCGCGGTGCTGCTGGCCGACGACCTGATGGTCGGCGAGAAGCCGGTGCTGCAGCAGATGGTCGAGCAGTTCAACGAATGGCGCGTCTCGATCCTGGCGGTGCAGGAAGTGCCCGCCGCACACACACGACGTTATGGCATCGTGGCCGGCACGCCGATCAACGATCAGCTGCTCGACGTGACCGGCATCGTGGAGAAACCCGCGCCTGAAGCCGCCCCTTCACGCCTGGGCGTGGCGGGCCGCTACATCCTGACCCCTGGGGTGTTCCACGAGATCGCCACGCAGCAGCGTGGCGTGGGCGGCGAGATCCAGCTCACCGACGGCATCGCCGCCTTGCTGCGCCGCGAGAAAGTGTTCGCTTACCGCTACGAGGGCCGGCGCTACGACTGTGGCAGCAAGGAAGGTTTTCTCGAAGCCAACGTGGCACTGGCGCTCGACCACCCGGAGCTCGGGCCGGGCTTTCGCGCTTACCTCAAGACGCTCGACATCTGAGCGCCGCGGCCGCGGGCTGGCAGCTCAGCGGCGCCGGATGTAGTGCACGAATTCTTCGTTCTCGCTCGTCTGCTCGACGAGTTCGTTGCCGGTCTGGCGGGCAAAGGCCTGGAAGTCGCGCGTCGAACCCGGGTCGGTCGACACCACCTTCAGCACTTCGCCGCTGTGCATGTCGGTCAGCGCCTTCTTGGCTTTCAGGATGGGCAGCGGGCAGTTGAGTCCGCGCGTGTCGAGTTCTTTCTGGGCGTGCATCGCTGATGATCCTTCGGGTGATGCGCGAATTCTAGGTGCGCGGCGGCAGCTCGGCCCACTGCGGCGTGATGCCGCGCGAGGTGAGCCAGTCGGCCACCGCGTAGCCGGTGCCGGCGCGCCAGCACTTGATGTCTTCGGGGCGGTAGAAGCGGTGTTCGGCCAGCTCGGGCGAGAGCACCACCTCACCGCGAGCGACCACGTGGTAGGCGACGATGACCTGGTTCATGCGCTGGAAGTCGTACACGCCGATCAGCTTGACCGATTCGGCCTTCAGGCTGGTTTCTTCGAGCACTTCACGCGCGATGCCGCCTTCGGGCGTTTCACCGGCTTCCATGAAGCCGGTGATCAGCGCGAACATCTTGCCGGGCCAGGCCGCATTGCGCGCCAGCAGCACCTGGCCGTCACGGTCGGCCATCTCGATCACGGCGGCGAGCACCGGCGTCGGGTTGTTCCAGTGCGTCCAGTCGCAGGCGGGGCAGCGCATGCGCGCTTTCGGGCCGCCGTCTTCGTCCTGCGAGAGCAATTGCAGCGGCGTGGCGCAGTTGGGGCAGAAGTTGAATTGATGAGCCACAGAAGACCTCAGGCAGGAAACACACCGGTGGAGAGATAACGATCGCCGCGGTCGCACACGATGAACACGATGGTGGCGTTCTCGACCGTCTTCGCGATCTGCAAGGCCACCCAGCACGCGCCCGCGGCCGAGATGCCGGCGAACAGGCCTTCTTCGCGCGCCAGGCGCCGCGCCATGTCTTCGGCCTCAAGCTGGCTCACGTAGACCATGTCGTCGATCCAGGTCGGGTCGTAGATCTTCGGCATGTAGGCCTCGGGCCATTTGCGGATGCCCGGGATGCGCGAGCCTTCGCTCGGCTGCGCGCCGATCACGCGCACGGCCTTGCTCTGCTGCTTCAGAAAGCGCGAAGTGCCGGTGATGGTGCCGGTCGTGCCCATCGCGCTCACGAAATGCGTGACCTGCCCCGCCGTGTCGCGCCAGATCTCGGGTCCGGTGGATTCAAAGTGGATGCGGGGGTTGTCGGCGTTGGCGAACTGGTCGAGCACCTTGCCCTTGCCGTCGCGCTGCATCTGTTCGGCCAGGTCTCGGGCGTATTCCATGCCACCCGAACGCGGCGTGAGGATCAGCTCGGCGCCGAAAGCCTTCATGGTCTGCGCACGTTCGATGCTCAGGTCTTCGGGCATGATCAGCAGCATGCGGTAGCCGCGGATCGCGGCGGCCATGGCGAGTGCGATGCCGGTGTTGCCCGAGGTGGCTTCGATCAGGGTGTCGCCGGGACGAATGTCGCCACGCTCTTCGGCGCGCTTGATCATGCTGATGGCGGGCCGGTCTTTCACCGAGCCGGCCGGGTTGTTGCCTTCGAGCTTGCCGAGAATGACGTTGCCGCGCGCGGCGTTCTCGGTGCCCGGCAAACGCACCAGGCGCACCAGCGGCGTGTTGCCGATGATGTCTTCGACGCTGCCGTAGTGGGGTGTTGTTGTGCTCATCGACGCTCCTCGCCGCGGATTGTCGCAGGGGCAGAGAAAGCGCGTGGTGCCTCGGGTCGGAATCGAACCGACACTCCTTGCGGAACGGGATTTTGAGTCCCGCGCGTCTACCGATTTCGCCACCGAGGCCGGTGCTGTAGAGCCGCGAATTCTGCCACACGGCACACGACCCGCGACCTTGAAATGCCCCCGCCCGACCCGACCCTTAGACTCTGCATTCCCGCCGACCACACGGAACCCGCGCATGCCGCCAATGCCACCCGTCACCCAAGCCCTGCTGCTGATCAACGTGGCGATGTTCTGCATCGACCTGTTCCTCGGCAACATACTGAGGCAGCTGTTGGCACTCTGGCCGCTGGGCGCCGGCTTCCTGCCCTGGCAGGTGGTGAGCTACTCGTTCCTGCACGGCGACGTGATGCACCTGTTCTTCAACATGCTCGGCCTGTGGATGTTCGGCGCCGAACTCGAACGGCTGTGGGGCCCGAAACGCTTTCTGCAGTTCTGGTTCGCCAGCGTGCTCACGGCCGCGGCGGCGCAGCTCGCAGTCGCGGCGATCACCGGCGGCATCTACCCGACGGTCGGTGCTTCGGGCGGCTTGTTCGGCCTGCTGCTCGGCTTCGGCATGATGTTTCCGAACCGCACGATCGTGCCGCTGTTCCCGCCGATCCCGATGAAGGCGAAGGTGTTCGTCGCGGTCTTCGGCGGGCTCGAACTGCTGTTCGGCGTCTCGGGCGCGATGCCCGGCGTGGCGCACTTCGCCCACCTGGGCGGCATGCTCGGCGGCTTTCTGATGATTCGCTACTGGCAGGGGCGCTCGCCGTTCGGCAGGCGCTGAGCCGGCTTCTTCAGTAGCCGCGCGAGCGGTCCACCGTCTGCGGTGGCAGCTCGCCACGCGCAAGGCAACGCAGCCCGGCGACGAATTGCGTGGCGATCGCCTCGGGTGACGACTGCGCCGCGATGTGCGGCGTGATCGTGATGCCGGGCACGTCCCACAAGGGGTCGTCGGCCGCCATCGGTTCGTGGCATTGCACGTCGAGTGCGGCGCCGGCGAGATGGCCGCTCTGCACCGCCGCGATCAGGTCGGCTTCGGCCACGTGCTCGCCGCGCGCGATGTTGATCAGGTAGCTGCCTTTCGGCATCGTCGCGAACGCCCGCGCGTCGAGCAGGCCGCGGGTCTCTGGCGTGAGCGGCAGCGCGCAGACCACAATGTCGCTGGCGGCCAGGCGCGCGTCGAGCGCGCCGCCGGCGCTGCGGCTCCAGCCGTACACGTCGAAGCCGACCGTCTTCAGCAGCTTGGCCACCACCGTGCCCATCGCGCCCATGCCGAGCACGGCCACGCGGCTGTGCAGCGCCGAGACCGGCTGGCGCCGCCACGCGTGCTCGCGCTGCTGCATTTCGTACATGCCCAGCTGGCGCGCATGGCGCAGCGCCATCATCGCCACGAATTGCGCGATGCCCCGCGCCTGCTCGGCGTCGACGATGCGCGAGACCATCACCCCGGGTGCGAGCTCGGGCACGAGCAGCTTGTCGACCCCGGCCGCCACGGCGCACACCCATTTCAGCTTCGGCAGCCGCGCCGCCACGCCGCGCGGAAAGCGCCAGCCGAGCACGACATCGACTTCGGCGAGTTCGTCGTCACTCATGTCGGCGCGGTAGGGCAGCAGGTCGACGGCCGGGTCGACCGCGTGGATCGCCGCGGTGAAGTAACCCGCGGGCATCGGGTCGGTGAGCAGCAGCGTTTTCATCGGTCGGTTGGGCGCAGTGTGGCTTCGGTTGTTCAGGCGATCAGGCCGTCGGCGGCGGCCGGGTAACGCAGGCGCAAGCGCAACTCGCGCTTGAGCCGCCCGTTCAGCAAGCGCCGCGACTCACCCATGAAACTCAACTGCATCGGCGACATCTGCGCCGCGGCTTCTTCGCGTGAAATGCGTGGCGGGCGCGGCAGGCCGCACAGGTCGGCCGCCAGATCGAAGTAGTCGCCCATCTTCATCTGCGTGTCGTCGCACACATGCAGCACGCGCTGCGGCAGGCCGCGGTGCAGCGCCGCGACGCAGGCTCGCGCCAAGTCATCGGCGTGGATGTGGTTGGTGTAGACGTCGTCTTCGGCGCGCAGCACGGCCGCGCCGCGGGCGAGCCGCTCGCGCGGGTGGCCGCCTGCACGATCACCGGCGTAGATGCCGGGGATGCGCAGCATGGTCACCGTGACTCCGAACGCGCGGCCGAACCACCGCAGCCGGCGCTCGGCGTCGACACGCCGGCGCGCGCGGTCGGTGGCGGGGTTCACGGCGCGCGTTTCGTCGAAGCGAGCGCCCGCGCAGTCGCCGTACACACCGGTCGTGCTGCCATAGACGATGCGCTGCACGCGGCCGTACCGGGCCAGCGCGCACAGCAGGTGGCGCGTCCGCGCGTCGGTGGCACCCGAGCTGGGTGGCGGCGCCAGGTGCAAGACCGCATCGGCCAGGCCTGCCAGGCGCGCCAGCGTGGCCGCGTCGTCGAGGTTGCCGAGCAGCGGCACCGCGCCGGTCGCACGCAACTCGTCGACGCGCGCGGCGCTCGACGTGAGCGCCAGCACGCGCCAGCGCTCGCGCAGCAGGCGCAGCACACGCAGGCCCACGTCACCGCAGCCGACGATGAGCAAGGTGGGTCGTTTGGGGCGCGGGGTGGGGTCGGTCACGGGGCCATCGATGTGCGGGCAGAATCGCCCCTCGGCTCCGAGTTTCTCCCAAAAGATCACCATGACCTTCACCGTCACCGTTCAGCCCAGCGGGCGCAGCTTCAGCGTCGAGCGCGACGAACCGGTTCTTTCTGCCGCGATCCGCCAGGGCGTGGGCCTGCCCTATGGCTGCAAGGACGGCGCCTGCGGCTCCTGCAAGAGCCGGCTGCTCGAAGGCCGCGTGATCCACGGCGTGCACCAGTCCAAGGCCCTGAGCGCCGAGGAAGAAGCGGCCGGCTGGATGCTCACGTGCCAGGGCGCACCGCAGACCGACCTGGTGATCGAAGCGCGCAGCGTGCCCGGCGCGGGCGAGTTCCCGGTGCGCAAGATGCCGAGCCGCGTGACCAGTATCGCCAGGCCCGCACCCGACGTGGCGGTGCTGCAGTTGCAACTGCCGGCCAACGACGTGCTGCAGTACCGTGCGGGCCAGTATGTCGAGTTCATCCTGCGCGACGGTTCCCGCCGCAGTTATTCGATGGCGAACGCGCCGCACACCCAAGCCGAAAAACCCGGCATCGAACTGCACCTGCGCCACCTGCCCGGCGGCAAGTTCACCGACCACGTGTTCGGCGCGATGAAAGAGAAAGACATCCTGCGCATCGAAGGCCCGTTCGGCAGCTTTTTCCTGCGCGAAGACACCGACAAGCCCATGATCCTGCTCGCTTCGGGCACGGGTTTCGCGCCCATCAAGGCGATCATCGAGCACATGCGCCACCAGAACAGCCAGCGCCACGCCGAGCTGTACTGGGGCTGCCGCAGCAAGGCCGACCTCTACCTGCACGACTGGGCGCTGGCCGCGGCCGAGCACATGCCCAACCTGAAGTACGTCCCGGTGCTGTCGGAGCCCAAGCCCGAAGACGAATGGGCCGGCCGCACCGGCTTCGTTCACCAGGCCGTGATGCACGACCACCCGAACCTGATGAACCACCAGGTCTATGCCTGCGGCGTGCCCATCATGGTCGAGTCAGCGAAGCGAGACTTCGTGATGAAGGCCGGGCTGCCGGACGACGAGTTCTATGCCGACTCGTTCACGTCTGAAGCGGATAAACACGGCGCATGAACCAGCACGCAGCAAGTGCACGCTATGGCGTCATCGCCATCGGCTTTCACTGGTTACTCGCACTGATGATTTTCGGCTCGCTCGGTGTGGGGCTCTTCATGACCGACCTGCCGTTTTCGCCGCTTCGCCTGAAGCTCTACAACTGGCACAAATGGGCCGGCATCACGATCCTGCTGCTGTCGGCGCTGCGTCTGTTGTGGCGTCTTTCGCACCAGCCCCCCGTGCTGCCGGCGCCCGTGCTCGGGGCCATGCCCGCTTGGCAGCGGCGTGCGCACAGCATGACCCACACGCTGCTGTACCTGCTCTTCTTCGCCGTGCCGCTCAGCGGCTGGGCCTACAGCTCGGCGGCGGGCTTTCAGATCGTCTGGTTCGGCGTGCTGCCCTTGCCCGACTGGGTGAGCGTGAACAAGGGTCTGGCCGATGCCGTGCTCAAGCCGCTGCACGCCGCCGCGGCGCAGTCGCTGGGCGCGCTGGTGCTGCTGCACGTCGCCGCCACCGTGAAGCACCAGTTCATCGACCGCGACGGCTTGTTCTGGCGCATGTGGCCGCGAGGAGAAACAACGTGACTCGAGTACTGCTGACGCTGGCCTGGGCCGCGCTCGCGTGCACCGCCGTTGCCCACGCCCAGACACCGGCGAAGCTGCTGCCGGCCCAGAGCGAGATCCACTTCGTGAGCAAGCAGATGGGCGTGCCCGTCGAGGGCGTGTTCAAGAAGTTCGACGCGCAGATCAGCCTCGACCCGAAGAAGCCCGAAGCCGGCAGCGTGGCCTTCACGATCGACACCGGCAGCGCCACGCTCGGCATTGCGCAGACCGACGTCGAGCTGCCCAAGCCGGAATGGTTCGACACGCGCAAGTTCCCGCAAGCCTCGTTCCAGTCGAGCACGATCAAGGGCGCCGGCAGCGGCAGGTTCGAGGTCACCGGCAAGCTCACGATCAAGGGCCAGGTGCGTGACGTGGTCGTGCCGGTGAGCCTGACGCAGAACGCCGGCACGTCGGTCGCCAGTGGCAGCTTCACGATCAAGCGCCTCGAGTTCAAGGTCGGCGAAGGCGATTGGGGCGACACCTCCATCGTCGCCAACGACGTTCAGGTTCGATTCAAACTCGCACTCACCGGGCTCGGCCCGCTTTGACCACCCGCCTCATCACCATGCAAAGACGCTCACTGCTGATCACGACGCTGGCCACCGGCCTCCTGCCCGCAGGTATCGCGCAAGCCCAGCCGAAAACGCTGCGCCTGATCGTGCCCTACCCGCCCGGCGGCCCGCTCGACATCGTGGCGCGGGCGCTTGCCGAGAAGGTGCAGCCCACGCTCGGCACCGTGATCGTCGAGAACCGGCCCGGCGCCGGCGGCAACGTGGGCGCCGACCTCGTCGCCAAGGCCGCGCCCGACGGCAACACGATCGTGATGGGCGCCGTGGCCACGCACGCCATCAACCCCTGGCTCTACGCGAAGATGCCCTACGACTCGGCGCGCGACTTCACGCCGATCACCGGCGTGGCCCAGGTGCCCAACGTGCTGGTGATGAACCCGCAGAACGCCGCCAAGCTCGGCATCGACAGCGTGGCCGACCTCGTGGCCTATGCCCGCAAGAACCCGGGCAAGCTGAACTACGGCTCGGGCGGCATCGGCAGCGCCGGCCACCTGGCGGGCGAGATGTTCAAGGCCCGCGCCGGTGTCTTCATGGTCCACATTCCTTATGCCGGTGGCAACCCGGCGCAGCTGGCGCTGCTGTCGGGTCAGGTCGACCTGAACTTCGACAACCTCGCGGCGGCCTCGGCCAACGTGAAGGCCGGCAAGCTCAAGGCGATCGCGGTCACGACCGCGGCCCGCGCCAGCACCAGCCCCGAGCTGCCGACCATCGCCGAAGCCGGCAAGGCGCTCGGCCTGGCCGGCTTCGACATCCACACCTGGTTTGGCCTGTTCGGTCCGGCCAGGCTGCCGGCCGAGGTGACGCAGCGTCTGAACAGGGCCTTCGTCGACGCGCTGAATTCGCCCGATGTACGCGCTCGCCTGGCCTCCTTGCTGGCCGAGCCCATGGCGTCGACACCGGCCCAGTTCGGCGAGTTCGTGAAGAGCGAACTCGCGAAGTACGAAACGGTGGTAAAGGCGTCTGGCGCGCGGGTCGAGTGAGCCGCCGAGGCCCGGGGAAATCCCCCCATCCCGACGGTCGGCCGGCGTTGAAGCGCTCGCGGTGCGCCTCTATGATCCGGGAGAAGACTTGCCCACCCACGGAGGTTCCAACATGATGAAACATCGTCTCGAAGTCACTGCGGCGCTGATGGCAGCCGTGGTGCTCGCCGCTTGCCAGACCACGCAGGGCGGCGCAGCGCCGGCCCCCGCGCCGGCACCCACCGCCGCGGCCCCCGTGCCGGCCAAGCCGGCCGAAGGCGACACGCGCCATGTCAAAGGCATCAACGACTGGGAAGGCGACATCACCGGCAAACCCGCCCCGGGCAGCCGCTTCACGCAGTTGCAGATCGGCATGCCGATGCGCCAGGTCACTGACCTGGTCGGCGCGCCCACCGACCAGGGTGCCTACGTCACCGGCAAGGCTTTCATCCCGTTCTACTACGGCGGTGACCGCTACCGCCACGAGCTGGTCTACAAGGGCCAGGGCCGCCTGATCTTCGCCGGCGGCAACGGCTGGCGTGGGGGCGGCGGCTCGGGCAATCTGATCTGGATCATCCACAACGCCTCGGAGGGTGGTTACCGCTGATCGGCGCGGCACGCCGATTGCGCCCAAGGGCCGACCGCCAGGTCGGCTCTGTCGTTTCAGGCCTGCCGAACCCGGTTTCGGGTCGGGCGCCAGGGCGTTGTGGCGGCGCGCCACCATGGCGTTTCGCGAAGCACGCTTTGGTAAACTCGGCCGCTGCTGTTTTTGACCAGCCCACTGACCCCAGCTTCCCGGCGTCGCCCGAAGTTTCGACGCCACGACGACAGACGCCACACGGACTCCACGCACGCATGACTTCTGTCCAAACCGATTCGCAGCGCGAAGTCGCCGCCCTCCTCGTCGAGGCCCTGAACCTCGACATCCCCGCCGACAGCATCGACCCGCAAGCGCCGCTTTACGGCGAAGGCCTGGGCCTCGATTCGATCGACATCCTCGAGGTGGCCCTCGTCGTGTCGCAGCGCTACGGCTTCCAGTTGCGCTCCGACGATGAAGACAACATCCGCATCTTCACGTCGCTGGCCAGCCTGACCGAGCACATCACCGCCCACCGCGTCGGCTGAGTTGCGTCGCATGCGCATGCGCTACGTCGTCATCGCGCTCCTTGCCGCCGCCTACATCTTCGGCTCGCAGTGGCTGATGACCACAGCGCCCGAGTCGGCCTGGGTCGCGGTGGTGCTGCTTTCGCCGATGCTGCTCGTGGTGGTGCTCGCGGCCTGGGGTGCCAAACACCGCTGGCTCGCCGTGGGCGCCACGGCGCTGCTGATCGGCTTGTGCGGTGCCGCGTTGTTCGGCGCCCATGTCTCGGCCCCACTGCTCTACCTGGCCCAGCACCTGGGGGTGAACCTGTTTCTGGGCGCGTGGTTCGCCAGCACGCTGCGCCCGGGCAAGCAGGCCCTGATCTCGCAGCTGGCCGCGCGGGTGCGGCACCTCACACCCGGCAAGGCGCTCTACACGCGCAAGCTCACGTTCGCATGGGTGATCTTCTTCGTCGCGCTCGTCTCGATCTCGGTCGGCCTGTACCTGTTCGCGCCGTTCGACACCTGGGCACTGTTCGCGAACGTCGGCACGCCGGTGGCGGTGGGCGCGATGTTCGTCGGCGAATACCTGCTGCGTTACCGCCTGCACCCCGAGTTCGAGCGCACCACGCTCGGCGACGCGATCCGCGCCTACCGGCAAGGCACGGGTGACGATACCGTCGTCGTCGCCCCACCGGCACGCACCGACCCCGTGAAATGAACAGCCCCCACGTCGCTTCGCTCCTGCCCCCCGAGGGGGTACCCCGCCCCTTGGGGCGGCCCGGCGGGAGCCGGGTGTGAACGCCCTGCCCTTGATCCGGGGTGACGACCTCGCGCTGCCGATCGCGTGGCGCGACGGCGAGCCGATCACCCGCCGCCGCTACCTGGCCGACGTGAAAGCGCTCTGCAGCCTGCTGCCCGGCGCCGGGCCAATGCTCAACGTGACCGCCGACCGTTACCACTTCGCCGTGGGCCTGGGCGCCGCCATGCTGCGCGGGCAAGACAACCTGATGCCGCCGAACCACACGCCCGACATGGTGGCGCGGCTGCACGGCCTGTTCCCCCAAACCTATGGCCTGACCGACGAAGCTGCGCCGGCCGTGAAGCTGCCGATGATCTGGCACCCGCACGCACCGGTCGCCGAACCGGCCGGCGGCGCCGTGCCCGAGCTCGACACCGAGTTGCTCGTCGCCCAGGTGCTGACTTCGGGTTCCACCGGTGCGCCGGTGCCGCACCCGAAGCGCTGGGGCCTGCTCGTCAACAACACCCGCGCCGGCGTGCAGCGCCTGGCCGAGCAGATGGGCCGCGCCGACCTGGCCGGCGTGACGCTCGTGGCCACGGTGCCGCCGCAGCACATGTACGGTTTCGAGTCGACGGTGCTGGTGGCCTTGCTCGGCGGCGCCGCGTTCGATGTCGAGCGCCCGTTCTACCCGGCCGACATCGCCCGCGCGCTGGCCCGTGCGCCGCGCCCGCGCATGCTCGTGACGACGCCTTTCCACCTGAAGACGCTGCTCGACTCGGGTATCGAATTGCCGCCGATCGATCTCACAGTCTGCGCCACCGCGCCGCTCTCGCCGCAGCTCGCGGCGCGTGCCGAAGCCGCGCTGGCCGCGCCGCTGATGGAAATCTACGGCTGCACCGAAGCCGGCCAGGTCGCTTCGCGCCGCACCACCGACGGCCCCGAGTGGCACACCTACGAAGGCCTCAGCCTCACCGGCGACGGTGCCGAATCGGTCGTGCAGGGCGGCCATGTGCCCCAGCCCACGCTGCTGGCCGACGTGCTCGAAGTGATCGACGCGCAGACCTTCCGCCTGCTCGGCCGCTCCAACGACCTGATCAACATCGCCGGCAAGCGCAGTTCGCTGTCGCACCTGAACTACCACCTGAATTCGATCGCCGGCATCCACGACGGCAGCTTCTGGCTGCCGCCCGACGAGCCGGCGCACGGCATCGTGCGGCTCACGGCCTTCGTGGTCGCACCCGGCATCGACGCCGGCGCGCTGCACGAGCACATCGTGGCTGCGCTGCGCCAGCGTGTCGACGCGGCTTTTCTGCCGCGCCGCGTGATCAACGTGCCGGCCCTGCCGCGCGAGCCCACCGGCAAGCTGCCCACCGGGCTGTTCAACAGCTGGGCTGCCGCGGCGCTGGAGCAGGCTTTGCCACGCACGTCTTCGCCGACCAAGCCGCGCGGCTGACCGCCCATGCACAGCCTCGTCCTGCGGGTCGCGCACGACCACCCCACATTCGCCGGCCACTTCCCCGGCCAGCCCTTGCTGCCGGGCGTGGTGTTGTTGTCCGAAGTGCTCGAAGCGGCGTTGGCCGAGCCTGCGCTGGCCGCGCTGGTCGGCACGGCGCCGCGGGTCGGGGCGGCCAAGTTCCTGGCGCCCGTGCGGCCCGGCGCCGAGCTGCGGCTGCAGCTGACAGCGGCTGAGCGCACGCTGCGTTTCGAGGTCTGGGGCGACGAGCGCCTGGTCGCGTCGGGCCACTTCGAAGCGGGCGCAGCGCGGTGAGCACACCGGCACCGCGCGCGGGCACGGCCCACTGGTCGGAGCACGAAGAGCGCAGCAACCTCTGGGTGCTGGCCACGATGCGCTGGATCGCGATCAAGACCGGCCGGCGCGTGGCGCGGCTCGTGTTGCACCCGATCACGATTTATTTCCTGCTGGTGCACGGCGCGGCACGCCGCGCGTCGGCGCAATACCTGGCGCGTGCGTTGGGGCACAAGGTGGGCTGGACCCACGTGTACCGGCACATCCACTGTTTTGCATCGACCATCCTCGACCGTGTCTACTTTCTGCAGGAACGATTCGAAGCCTTTGACGTGCACGCGGTCGGCACCGAAGCGATCGACATCCCGATCGCCAGCGGCAAGGGCGCCTTGATGGTCGGCGCGCATCTCGGCAGCTTCGAGGCCCTGCGCGCCGTGGGCGAAGAACACGGCATCCACGTGGCCATGCTGATGTACGAAGACAACGCCCGCCTGATCAACGCCACGCTGCAGGCCATCGCCCCCGAAGCCAAGCTGCGCACGATCGCCCTCGGGCACCCCGGCGCGATGCTCGAAGTGCGCGACTGGCTCGACCAGGGCGGCATCGCCGGCCTGCTGGGCGACCGGCTGCTGCGGGGCGCGGCCTCGACCGAGCGTTCGCGCACCGTCGTGTTGCCCTTCCTCGGCGCGCCGGCGCGCTTCTCCGACGGGCCATTTCGCCTCGCCGCCATGCTGCGCCGGCAGGCGATCTTCATGACCGGCCTGTACCAGGGTGGCCGCCGCTACGACCTGCGTTTCACCGAGCTGGCCGACTTTCGCGAGCGCCCCGCCGGCGGTGCCGCCGAACAGGAAGAGCGTATCCAGCACGCGATGCGCACCTACGTGGCGCTGCTCGAATCCTTGTGCCGCGAATCACCATACAACTGGTTCAACTTCTTCGACTTCTGGGCCGCCGATGCCACTTCGCACTGACCGCCGCCACGCGCTGATCGCCCTCGCCGCGCTGGCCTGCGCGCCGCACGCCCACGCCCAGGCCGGCTTCACGCTGGTGCAGCTGATGCAGGCGCTCGCGCAGGTCAAGTCGGGCGAAGGCACCTTCGTCGAGCAGCGCACGGTGCAAATGCTCGAACGCACGCTGGTCTCGTCGGGCCGCATCGCCTTCGAGGCGCCCGACACCTTCGTGCGCGAAACCCTCAAGCCGCGGCGCGAAAGCGTCAAGGTCGTGGGCAACAACGTGACCATGAGCCAGGGCAGCCGCAGCCGCACGGTCTCGCTCGACGCCTCGCCCGAGGCTTCGCTGATCTTCGAGGCGATCCGCGGCACGCTCACCGGCAACCGCGAAGCGCTCGAAAAACACTTCAAACCGAACGTCACCGGCAACGCCGAGCGCTGGTCGCTCGAACTCGTGCCACGCGAAGTGCTGCTGCGCGAACTGGTCGTCTCGATCCGCATGAGCGGCGTGCGCGCGCTGGTGCGCGAGGTGCTGGTCGTGATGGCCGACGGCGACCGTTCGGTGATGACGATCGAGCCGGTGGTCACGAGCCTGGCCGCACCGGCCAGCGCCGCGCGCTGAGCGTCCATGGGCGCAGGTCTGAGCCGCTTCGCTGCTTTTGCGCGCCGCCGCGCGCTCGTGCTGTGGCTGGTGGGCGTGATCGCCGCCACCGTGGTCACGGTGCGCACGCACTACGTGGCCGACCTGTCGGCCTTCCTGCCCTCGGCGCCCACCGCCGAACAGGCCGTGCTGCTCGACCAGCTGCGCAGTGGCATCGCCGCGCGGCTGGTGCTGGTCGGCATCGAAGGCGGCAGCCTGCCCGAGCGCACGGCCGCCTCGCTGAAGCTGGCCGCCGCGCTGCGCCAGAGCGGCGCGTTCGACGCCGTGCACAACGGCGACAACTCGCAGTTCGAAGCCACCGGCAAGTTCCTTTTCGAGCACCGCTACCTGCTGAGCCCGGCGGTCGACGCACCACGTTTCAGCGTCGAGGGCATTCGCAATGCCATCGACGAGACCACGAGCCTGCTCGGCACGCCGGCCGGCAACATGATCAAGCCGCTGATCCTGCGCGACCCGACCGGCGAGACCGTGCGCATGGCCGAGACCATGCTGCCCTCGCAGTCGCCACGCAGCGAAGGCGGCGTGTGGGTCTCGCGTGATGCCGGGCGTGCCGTGCTGCTGGCGACCACGCACGCCGATGGTGCCGACCTCGACGCGCAGGAACGCACGCTGCAACTCGTGCGCACGAGCTTCGCGCCCTTCGAGGGCAAAGGCGAAGGCCAGGGCCTGCGCCTGATCGTCACCGGCGCCGGCACCTTCGCGGTGAGCTCGCGCACCCAGATCAAGAGCGAGGTCGAGCGCCTGGCCATCGCCGGCGGCGTGGCGATCATCGGCCTGCTGTTGCTGGCCTTCGGCGGATCGCTGCGCACCCTGATCACGGCCACACTGCCGGTGGCCAGCGGCGTGCTCGCCGGCATCGCGGTCGTCAGCCTCGTCTTCGGCAACGTGCACGGCATCACGCTGGGCTTCGGCACCACGCTGATCGGCGAGGCGGTCGACTACGCGATCTACTACCTGATCCAGGCGCGCACCGTCGCCGGCGGCACTGCCGGTTCTGGCTCGCAGCGCTGGTTGCACGACAACTGGCCCACCGTGCGTCTCGGCCTGCTGACCTCGCTGTGCGGCTTTGCGGCGCTCGTGTTCTCGGGCTTCCCCGGGCTGGCGCAACTCGGCGTGTTCTCGATCGCCGGGCTGACCGCTGCGGCGCTGACGACCCGCTGCGTCTTCCCGGTGCTGGCACCCGACGGCGCGCCCGGCATGGGCGTGCGCCGCCAGCTCGGCCGGTTCACCGGCGCCTGCGCCGCGGTACTGCCCCGCGTGCGCTGGCCGCTCGCCGCCGTCACGCTCGCCGCGGCAGCGGCGCTGGTGCTGATGCCCTCGGCATGGCGCGGCGACCTGAGTTCGCTGAACCCGGTCGGCGCCGCCGCGATGAAGGTCGACGCCGACCTGCGTGCCGACCTCGGCGCGAGCGATGCGAGCACGCTGGTCGCGGTCTCGGCCAGCGACGAGGCCGGTGCGCTCGCGGGTGCCGAAGCCGCGGGCGCGCGGCTCGACAAGCTGGTTGCCGATGGCGCGTTGCAAGGCTACGAGTCGCCAGCGCGTCTGCTGCCCAGCCCCGCCATGCAGGCCGCCCGCCGCGCCGCCCTGCCCGAGCCGAAAGTACTGGCCGAGCGCCTGCTTGAGGCCACCGTCGACGGCCCGCTGTCGGCGCCACGCCTCGGCGCCTTCCTGGCCGACGTGGAAACCGCGCGTGGCCAGCCGCTGCTCGACCGCGCAGCGCTGCGCAACACGCCGCTCGCGAGCGCGCTCGACGCGATGCTGGTGCCGGGCGAAAGCGGCCGCCCCTGGCGCGCCTTGCTGAGCCTGCAGCCCGGCGCCAAAGAGATCGACGTGGCGCAGCTGCGTGCGGCGCTCGCCGACGTGCCGGGCGCGCAGGTCGTCAACATCAAGGGCGAACTCAACTCGCTCTACACCCGCTACCTGCACGAAGCGATCGTGCAGGCACTGCTCGGCGCGCTGGCCGTGTGCGCCCTGCTGGCCCTGCACCAGCGCTCGCTCAAGCGCTTGCTGCGGGTCGCGCTGCCGGTGGCGGCTGCGCTGCTGATCGTTCTCGCCGCGCTGTCGTTCGCGGGCGTGGCGCTCGGCATCCTGCACCTGGTGGGGCTGCTGCTGATGGTGGCGATCGGTTCGAACTACGCGCTGTTCTTCGACCAGATCCGTGTCGATTTCGAGCAGACCGGCCGCAGCGCCGACAACGACACGCTGGCCTCGCTGGCGCTGGCCAACCTGACCGCCGTGATCTCGTTCTGCCTGCTCGCGCTCTCGAACATTCCGGCACTGCGCGCCATCGGGCAGGTGGTGGCGCCGGGCATCCTGCTGAGCCTGCTGCTGGCGGCCGCGTTCATCCCTACGCGGGAGCGCGGCGGCTATGGGAAAATCCCGCCACCGTTGCAGGCCTGAGCGGATCCGCGTCCGGCATCCCCCGGGCGCCAGCCTGCAACGTGGCCCATCCCTGTCATCGCATGCACGTTCATCCTGCCCCTGCCCGCCCGGCACCCGCGCCCTGGCGACCACCGCTCCTCATCAAGGCCAGCGTCGCCTGCCACCTGGGGGCCGGCCTGGCGGTCGCTGCCGCTCCGGGATCGTGGCCCTGGGCGCTCGGCGCCGTCGCGCTCGACCACGCCGTGCTCACCGGCACCGGCCTGTGGCCACGCTCGACCTGGCTCGGCAGCAACATGCGGCGCCTGCCGGCCACCGCCGCGGCGCGCCGTGAAGTGGCGCTGACGATCGACGACGGCCCCGACGCGCAAGTCACGCCCGCCGTGCTCGACCTGCTCGACGCCCACGACGCACGCGCCACCTTCTTCTGCATCGCCCAGCACGCGCAGGCGCACCCGCAGCTGTGCCGCGAGATCGTGCGCCGCGGCCACAGCGTGCAGAACCACAGCCACCAGCACCGCCACAATTTTTCGCTGCTCGGCTTGCGTGGCATGCAGCGCGAGATCGAAGCAGCGCAAGACGCGCTCAGCCAGATCACCGGCGAAGCACCGCGTTATTTCCGCGCGCCGGCCGGCCTGCGCAACCCCTTTCTCGCGCCGGTGTTGCATCGGCTCGGCCTGCAGCTCGTGAGCTGGACGCGGCGCGGCTTCGACACCGTTCGCAGCGAACCCGAGCGCGTGCTGTCGCGCCTGACGCATTCACTCGCGGCCGGCGACATCCTGCTGCTGCACGATCACAACGGTGCGCGCACCACCACGGGCCGCCCGGTCGTGCTCGAGGTGTTGCCGGCCTTGCTGCGCGCGTTCGCGCAGAACGGGCTGCGCAGCGTGACGCTGCCCGAAGCCACCCGCAAGGAGCTGGCCGCGTGATGGCCGCCGCCTCCACCCGCAGCGACTGGAAATCGCTGGTCGACGCCGCGAGCGTGCCCTACCGCGCCCACGGGCAGTTCGCCTGGCATTTCGCACGCGGCAAGCTCGGCATGGACCCGGTGTTCCTGCACATGATGCGGCACGGCCTGATCGCGCCCAAGGCGCGTGTGCTCGACATCGGCTGCGGCCAGGGCCTGCTCGCCAGCCTGCTGCGCGAAGCCCATGCCCGCGCCAAACGGGGCCAGTGGCCAAACGGGTGGGCCAGCGCGCCAGTCGATGCGCGGGTGCACGGCATCGAGCTGATGCAGCGCGACGTGGCGCGCGCCCAGGCCGCACTCGGCGACAGCGCCGAGTTCGTCTGCGGCGACATGCGCCATGCGCCGTTCCCCGATGTCGACGCCGTCGTGATCCTCGACGTGTTGCACTACGTGAGCATCGCCGAGCAGAACGAGGTGCTGCAACGCGTGCGGCGTGCGCTGCCGACCGGTGGCTTGCTGCTGCTGCGCGTCGGCGACGCGGCGGCGCGGCGCGGCTTCGCCATCAGCCAGTGGGTCGACCGCGTCGTCACGCGGGTGCGCGGTCACCGCGTGACGCCGGTCTACGGCCGAACATTGCCACTCTGGATCGCGCAGCTCGAGTCGCTCGGCTTCGAGGTGCAAAGCCTGCCGATGAGCCAGGGCACACCGTTCGCCAACGTGCTGCTGACGGCGCGTGTCGCGCGCGAAGGAGCGGCGGCATGAAGCCACTGGGCATCACCGCCAGCACGCTGACCACCGGCCTGGGCGCCGGCCGCGACGTCACGCTTGCAGGCCTGCGAGCAGGCCGCACCGGCCTGGCACCGGCGCGCTTCATGAACGTGGCGCTGCCCACGTGGACGGGTGAAGTGCCCGAGGTCGATGCCGTCACGCTGCCGTCGGCGCTGCGCGACTTCGACTGCCGCAACAACCGGCTGGCCTGGATCGGCCTGCAACAAGACGGCTTCGTCGAGGCGGTGCAAGCTGCGCGAGAGCGCTGGGGCGCGCACCGGGTCGGTGTGTTCCTCGGCACCAGCACCTCGGGCCTGCTGCAGACCGAGCTCGCCTACCACCACCGCGCACCCGACGGCTCGCTGCCGCCCGACTACCTGTACGCCACGACACAGAACGCCCACTCGCTCGCCGCCTTCACGGCGCAGGCGCTCGGCCTCGAAGGGCCGAGCTCGGTCGTGTCGACCGCCTGTTCGTCGAGCGCCAAGGTGTTCGGCAACGCGGCACGCATGATCCGCGCGGGCCTGATCGACGCCGCCGTCGTCGGCGGTGTCGACAGCATGTGCCTGACCACGCTGCACGGCTTCAACTCGCTGGAGCTGTTGTCGCCGCAGATCTGCCGACCCTGGGACGCTGCGCGCAACGGCTTGTCGCTCGGCGAAGCCGCGGCCTTCGCGCTGGTGGAACGCGACAGCGACGCACCACAAGGCTGGCTGCTCGGCGTCGGCGAAAGCAACGACGGCCACCACATGAGCACACCGCACCCCGAAGGCGCGGGCGCGATCGCAGCGATGCAGATGGCGCTCGCCGACGCGTCGCTCACGCCGGCCGACATCGACTACATCAACCTGCACGGCACCGCCACGCCGAGCAACGACTCGGCCGAAGACCGCGCCGTGGGCCAGGTGTTCGGCACCGGCACGCCCTGCAGCTCGACCAAGGGCGCGACCGGCCACACACTGGGCGCGGCCGGTGGCGTCGAAGCGGTCATCTGCCTGCTCGCGCTGCAACACGGTTTCATGCCCGGCGGCCTGAACGTGCAGACGCTCGACCCGGCCTTGCACGCGAACTACCTGCAGCACAACCGCAGCGCAGCCTTGCGCCATGTGCTGTCGAATTCCTTCGGTTTTGGCGGCTCGAACGCGAGCCTGGTTTTCGGAGCGGCACGATGAGCGGCCTCACGGTGTGGGTGGACGGTGTGGGTGTGCTCGGCCCGGGGCTGGCCTCGTGGCCCGCTTCGCTCGCCACCTTGCGTGGCGAACAGCCGCACGTCTTCGTGCCTTCGGTGCTGCCGCCACCGGCGCGCCTGCCGCCGGCCGAACGGCGCCGCGCCGGTGCGGCCGTGAAGCTCGCGATGGCGGTGGCCGACGAAGCGGTGGCCCACGCCGGCGCCGACCCGCACACGCTGGCCACGGTGTTCAGCGCGTCGAGTGGCGAAGGTGGCAACTGCCACATCCTGTGCGAGACGCTGGCGACCGACACGCCGATGGTGTCGCCCACACGCTTCACGAACTCGGTGCACAACGCGGCGGCCGGCTACTGGCACATCGCGGTGGCGAGCCGCGCGGCGTCGACGAGCCTCGGCGCTTTCGACGCCAGCTTCGGCGCCGGCCTGATCGAAGCGGCGACGAGCGTGGCGCTGAGCGGCGCGCCGATCCTGCTCGTCGCGAGCGACACGCCCTACCCCGAGCCGCTGCATGCGGCGCGCCCGCTGCCCGACAACTTCGGCGTGGCGCTGGTGCTGAGTGCTGCGCGCTCGGCGCGTTCGCTCGCTTCGCTGTCGATCGAGCTCGCGCCCGGCGCGAGCGCACCGACCGCCTGCAACGACGCGTCGCTCGAAGCGCTGCGCCTCGCCATTCCCGCGGCCTGCAGCCTGCCGCTGCTGCAGGCGCTGGCCCGTGGCGAGGAGCGCCTGCAGACACTCGCGCTCACCTACCTGCCCACTCTGACCTTGAAGGTCCAGGTGCAGCGTGTCGACCTGCACGCCCTGGCATGACCACGCCGGCGCAGACGCTCACGCAGGCGCAGATCGCCGAGCTGATCCCGCACAGCGGCACGATGTGCCTGCTGCAAACGCTCGACGCCTGGGACCAGCAGCAGATCGTTTGCCACGCCGACAGCCACCGTGACCCGCACAACCCGCTGCGCACACGCAGTGGCTTGCTGGCACCGAACGCGATCGAATACGCGGCGCAGGCGATGGCCTTGCACGGCGCGCTGATCGGCATCGAAAGCGGCGTGCCGGCGACGCCGGGTTACCTGGCCAGCACCCGCGGTGTTCAGCTGCACCGGCTGCGTCTCGATGACTTGCCCGGCGAGCTGCACATCACCGCCACACGCCAGGCTGGCGACGCGCGCCAGATCCTCTACGCGTTCACGGTCAGCCACGCCGGCGAACCGGTGGCCGAAGGCCGCGCCGCGGTCGTGCTCAACACCCCACTCGCATGAACCCCACCACAACGACCAAGCGTGCCCTCGTCACCGGCGCGAGCGGCGGCCTCGGCAGCACCATCGCGACGCGCCTGGCGCGCGACGGCGCGCACGTGATCGTGCACGCGAACAAGCGCCTCGACGCGGCCGAAGCGCTGGCCGAAAAGATCAAGTCCGAGGGTTTCAGCGCCGAGGCCTGCGCGTTCGACCTGACCGACCGCGCCGCCACGCTCGCCGCCTGCGAACAACTGCTGCTCGGCGGCCCGGTGCAGATCCTCGTCAACAACGCCGGCACCCACGACGACGCGGTGTTCCCGGCGATGCGCGAAGAGCAGTGGCAACACGTGATCGACGTGTCGCTGAACGGCTTCTTCAACGTCACGCAGCCGCTGATGCTGCCGATGATCCGCACCCGCTGGGGGCGTGTGATCAACATCTCGTCGGTGGCCTCGCTCACGGGCAACCGCGGCCAGGTGAACTACGCCGCCGCCAAGGGTGCGCTGAACAGCGCGACCAAGGCGCTCGCGCTCGAAGTGGCGAGCCGCGGCATCACGGTCAACGCGGTCGCGCCCGGCATCATCGATTCCGGCATGGCCGAAGCGGTGTTCGACAAGGCGCTGATCGAACGCCTGGTACCGATGAAGCGCGCGGGCACCGCCGACGAAGTGGCGGCGCTGGTGGCGTTTCTGGCCGGGACCGAAGCCGCTTACATCAGCGGCCAGATCATCTCGGTCAACGGCGCGATGGTTTGAGCGGGCGGCCGCCCGGTCGTCAGCTTTTGAGCCGCGCCGCCGGCGCCGCGGCCGCGCCACCGAACACCGGGCCGTCGAGATCGTTCACCTGCAAGCCGCGGTTCACGTCGAGCCCGGTCAGGCGCCAGTCGTGCGCCGGCAGCCTGATCGGCCGCACAACACGCTCATAGAAGCGCGTCGGCCAGCGCACGCCATGCAGCGTGACGTGGTCGAAGGTTTCGGTCTCGGCAATGGCGCCCTGCGTGCCCGCAAAGCCATCGAGCGTGAAGCGGATGCGGCGCATCAGCCGCTCTTTGCGGTCGATGAACAGCGCCAGCTGATCTTGCGACGACAAGCCGTTGCCCGGCGCCATGCGCAGCCGCAGCACGTCACACTCCTGGTCTTCGACCCACTCGACACCGCCGATCTCCATGCCCGACAACCTGTCGGCGAACGACTTGTCGGCCAGCAGCAGCGGGCCGAGCAGGAACAGGCTGTAGTTGTCGACGACGATCGCCGCCGCCGAGCGGCGCTCGACATCACGCGCTTCTTCGCCGTTGAACCAGACCTTGATCTCGCCCTGCCCGCCGGGCGCCGTGCGCCGCAGCACCTGCTTGCGCCCACCGGGGCCGGTGTGGGCCTGCGCCACGATGCCTTCGCGCAGCAGCAGGCGCTCTTCGGAGCTGGCGCGAAAACTCGCGTCGACGATGGCGGGCTGGATTCTCCCGATCAGCGCACGCCACTCGCCGGAATAGCTGACGCTCACATCGCGCAGGGCCTGGAAGGCCTCGAGCCCGTGGGCGCGCGCGCTTTCCATCAGCAGCGCTCGCGCGGCCGGTGTGGTGCTGGCGTTCAGCGACACGGGCAAGGGCGCGGCGCACGCGCTCAGCAAGGGCACAGCGGGCAGCGCGATCGAGGCTTGCACGAGGCGGCGGCGCAGCAGGTCGGGGCGGTTCATCGGCGGGCTCGCGAAGTGGCACAACACTTCACGGTACACGAGCGCGCGTGGCGCTGCTGGCGCAGGGTCAGCGGTGCTGGAAAGGTGGCCGCCCGGTCAGGCGCCGGAACAGCAGCCACGGCAGGCGCAGAACGAACTCGAGCATCAGGCGCAAGTGCATCCATGTGAGCAGCACGTTGTCGCGGCCATAGCGGAAGTGCGAGACACCACCTTCATCGGCCGTCAGGTACTTCACCGGCGCGGCGAGGTTGAGCGGCGCCACACCGCGCCAGGCCAGTCGCACGACGGCTTCGGTGTCGAAGTCGAAACGGCGCATCCAGGGCTGGCGCCGCATCACGGCGATCAGCTCAGTGACCGGGTAGACACGAAAGCCGTAGAGCGAGTCGTCGATGCCGGCGCCCAGCGTCTCGAGGTTGGTCCACCAGTTCGAGACCTTGCGGCCGCGCACGCGCAGCAGCGGCGCCGAGGCATCGAACACCGGCCGGCCGAGCACCATCGAGTCGAGGTACTGCAACGAGGCTTGCATGAACGCGGGGATCAGGTCGGCCGGGTGCTGGCCGTCGGCGTCCATGGTCAGCGCGTGCGTGAAGCCGGCGTCACGTGCGGCCTGCAGGCCGTGCAGCACGGCCGCGCCCTTGCCGCTGTTGACTTCGAGCTCGATCAGCTTGAGGCCCGCGTCGCTGGCCGCGAGCTCGCGCACACCGGCCGCGCTGCCGTCGGTGCTGCCGTCGATCACGACCCACACAGGGCTCCATTGCGCACGCGCCGCGCGCACCGTCTTGAGCAGCGTGCTCCCGGTGTTGTAGCTGGGGATCAACACCAGGTGCGTGGTCGAGGCGGCCGTCATGTGCGGAGTTCTTCGGAGAAGTAGGTTTCGATGCGCTTGAGCAGCGCCATGTGGTCGGCTTCGGGCGCGAAGCGCTTGCCGAGGCGCACGCTGAACACGACCGGGAATTGCGGTGTGCGCCAGATCGGCCAGCCTTTGCCGAGGTACGGCGATTCACTCTCGATGATGACCGTCTGGATCGGCACCTGCGCCATGTGCGCCATCAGCGTCATGCCGGGGCGAAAAGGGTTGATCGGCGACGTGACGGTGCGCGTGCCTTCCGGGAACAGCACGAGCTGGCCGCCCGCCTGCAGGTTGCGCACCGCACTGCGGATCATGCCGCGCGGCGGGTCGTTGCGGATGTAGCGCGCCAGGCGTGCGCCGGCCCCGAGAAACGGGTTGTGCATGAGGCTCGCACGCATGATGCAGATGCCGCGCGGCACCCGCGCCACGACGAGCATCGCGTCGAGCAGGCTCGGGTGGTTGGCGGCGATGATCAGGCCGGCGTCTTCGTTCAGCACGTCGAGCGCTTCGTAGTCGATGCGCATCAACCCGAGCGCCTGCGCGCAGCTCCAGAAACCACGGTAGACCGACGAGATCGCCGCGCGCCCGACGATCACACCGTTCTCGCGCGAGAGCAGCGGGTACAGCACGATCGCGACCAGGCTCCACGTGAGCGACATCATCGCCAGGTGGGTCAGCAGCACGTAGAACATCACGCTGTGGACGAAGCGCCGCAAAAACCTCAAACGGCACCTCAGTTCGGGCTGTCGACGAGCTCGGACGACGTGTCCAGAATCCACGAGACACCGAAGCCCGCCGTAACACCCGACCTGCGCCGCACCAGCGGGCTGTCTTCGAAGACCGCGCCGCGCAGGTTGTCGTAACGCACGAAGGCACCGACCCACATGTTGCCGAAGCGGCGCGAGGTGGCGGCGATCGCGTCCCAGCCCGCATAGCCACCGCGCGCCTCGTAGGCCGCGCGCTGCGGCGTGGCATAGGCCGCGTCGACGCCGTAGTACTGGCGGTTGTAGCGGCGGTCGGCGAACTGCGGGCCGACCAGCAAGCCCACGTTCCAGCCGCCGGCAAACGTGGCGAGGTCGAGGTTCAGGTGCGGCGAGAACGTGGCGCCCACCGACTTGGGCGAACGTTGCAGCGTGATCGCCGCCCGCAGCGGCAGGCGAAGGTCGAGCCGCGGTTTCTGGTCGGCCGTGCCGAGCAGCGTGATGTTGACGTTGGGGCCGATCTCGAACGTGCCGGGCAGGTTGGGCATGCCTTCGCGTGCTTCATTGCCGCGGCTGCGTGCGGGGGTGGAGGCGGCCACGCTCAGGTCGACCTTCACGCGTTGCGATTCGAGGAGCAAGGCGCGTGTGCCGTCGCGGTCGGACTTCAGGAAGGTGCCGCGGTACACCACATAGGGCAAGGGCAACAGGTAGACGCTGCTCTGGTCAGAACCGCGGTAGTCGGGCTGGCTCAGGCCGGCCACGCCGACACCGAGCTCCCAGAGCGGGCGCTTGACGCTGGTGGCGGTCTCCGTGGCGGGTTTCGGAACCTGCAGGCCGACCTGCGGCGGCTCGCCCGGTTCAGCGGCGCCCGCGTTCCCGAAAGCCAGCGCTGCGAGTGCCGCGGCCACGCACGACAGCAGCTTCAAACCGGCGACTCCTGGTTCACGAAGGCATGGGCTTCGATCTCGACCAGCAGTTCGGCGCGGCAGATGTCGGCCTGCAGATAGACGGCTTCGCGCGCAGCCGCGCTGTGCGCGCCGACGTGACGCTCGAAGACCTCGCGCACCGTGGTGAGGTCTTGGCGGTGCCGCACGTAGACCGTGTAGAACATGTCGGCGGCATCGAACGCCGAGCCGGCACGCAAGGCGGCCACCCCGCGCACGGCGGCCATGTTGGCCAGGCTCTCTTCTGTCTGCCGGCGCACGTCGCCGATGTGCAGCGTGGTGTGACCGACGATGCTGGCGGTGCCCGAGATGAACAGCGCCTGGCGGCCCGCGCCGACCGCGGCGAGCGCGGCGCGCGAGAACGTGGGGCTGCGCGCACCGTAGGTCGCCGGGTAGCGGTAGGCGCTGATCTGGCGCGGGTTCTCGATCGCCAGCGGCGCCTGCCGCCCGGCCAGGAAAAACACCCGCAGCGGCCCTTCGGCCGTGCCGAGCGCGCAGGCGGCCGGCGTGCCGTCGAACGCACTGCGGCGCGCGTCGATGAAGGCCTGCTGACGTCCGGCGTTGAAGTGGCGATAACGTTCCACGCCGTCGTGATCGGGCGCGTTGATGTGGGCGATGTAGTTCCACAGGCGCAGCAGGTGCGGGCAATCGCTCGCGGCGAGCACCTCGAACAGGTCGGCATAGGCTTGGCGCGCCGCGGCGTGCAGCCCGCCGCTGGCCGTGGCGTCGTCGATCTGTGCGTAACCGTGCAGCCACTGCCCGTCGCTCGCGAACTGCACGCAGCCATGGCCTTGTGCGTGGGCAACGGTGCCTGCTGACCAGAGATCGGCCACGGCGCCGCCGGGTGCGAGCAGGTCGTGTTCGAACAGACCCGTGCCGGGGCCCACCCGGCGCCCGCCGAGCACGTGCGGCGGCTCGGTGTCACCCGCCTGCACACGGTGAAACACCAGCGGCGCGAGAGACACGGGGACAGGGGTTTGCAGTTCGATCGTCACAGGGCCGGCGCCGAGACATCAACGGGGCGACAGTCGCCTCGGAAAGCGCGGTCGTGAAAGAGGTTCGCAGGCTGATTCATGGCGGGCGAATTGTATCGCCCGCCCTCGGCGTGACCGGGCGCCCGCCGCCGGGCGAAACCTTCACTCGCCGAGGTAGGCGGCGCGCACCTTCGGGTCGTTGAGCAAAGCCTTGGCCTCGCCGCTCATCGTCACTTCGCCCGAGTCCATCACGTAGCCACGCGAAGCCAGCTGCAAGGCGCGGCTCGCGTTCTGCTCGACCAGCAGCACGGTCGTTCCGCGGCTGTGGATGTCATTCACCACCTCGAAGATCTTGTCGACCATGATCGGGCTCAGGCCCATCGACGGCTCGTCGAGCAGCAGCACCTTGGGCTGCGCCATCAGCGCGCGGCCCATCGCCAGCATTTGCTGTTCGCCGCCGCTCATGGTGCCGGCGAGTTGGTTGCGGCGCTCTTTGAGGCGCGGGAAGATCGTGAACACCTTTTCGATGTCGACCGCGATCTGCGCGTCGTCGTTGCGCACGAAGGCGCCCATTTGCAGGTTCTCGGTGATCGTCATGCGGGTGAAGGTGCCGCGGCCTTCGGGCACCATGATCAGGCCCTGCTTGACCAGGTCCCAGGGGCCCTGGCCCTTGATCGACTTGCCGAGGTATTCGATGTCGCCCGCCGCCGCCGGCTGCAGGCCGGTGACGGCCTTCAGCGTGGTCGACTTGCCGGCACCGTTGGCGCCGATCAGGCTGACGAGTTCACCTTCGTGGACTTCGAAAGAAACACCCTTGACCGCCTGGATGCCGCCATAGGCGACCTTCAGGCTGGTGACCTTGAGCAATGTGTTGGCCATGTCGTGCGCCCTCAGTGATTCTTGTGGTCGGCGCCGAGGTAGGCCTCGATCACCTTCTCGTTCTTCTGCACTTCGGAGGCGGTGCCTTCGGCGATCTGCTTGCCGTAGTCGAGCACGGTCAGGCGGTCGCACAGGCCCATCACGAGCTTCACGTCGTGCTCGATCAACAGGATCGTGCGGCCGTCTTTTCTGATCTGGTCGATCAGTTCGCGCAGCACCACCTTCTCGCTCGCGTTCATGCCGGCCGCCGGTTCGTCGAGCGCGATCAGCTTCGGGTCGGTGGCCAGGGCGCGCGCGATCTCGAGGCGGCGCTGGTCACCGTAGCTCAGCGTGCGTGCCTTGTAGTGCGCGAAGCGGCCGATGCCCACGTAGTCGAGCAGCTCCTGCGCGCGCGCGGCGATCGCGGCTTCTTCGGCCTTGAAGGTCTTGGTGCGGAACACCGCGCCGATCAGGCCCGATTCGGTGCGCACGTGGCGCCCCACCATCACGTTCTCGAGCGCCGTCATCTCGGCGAACAGGCGGATGTTCTGGAAGGTGCGCGCGATGCCGGCCTTCGCCACCTCGTGCACCGCCGTCGGCTTGTAGGGCTTGCCGCCGAGTTCGAACGAGCCTGAGTCGGGCGTGTACAGGCCGGTGAGCACGTTGAAGAAGGTGGTCTTGCCGGCGCCGTTCGGGCCAATCAGGCCGTAGACCTGACCTTTCATGATGGTGATGCCGACTTCGGACAGCGCCTGCAGCCCGCCGAAGCGCTTGGAGACACCGCCGACCTTGAGGATGGTTTCGCTCATGGTGTGCTCCCGGTCACTTCGAAGGGGCCATGGGCGCGGCCTTGCCGTGCTCGGGCGCCGGCCACAAGCCGCGTGGTCGCGACAGCATGATGCCGATCATCGCCAAGGCAATCAGCAACTGGCGCAGGATCGAGGCGTCGAGACGGCCGCCCGTCATCTGCTGAAGCGGGCCAGCCACGTACCTCAGCACCTCGGGCAGCGCCGACAGCAGCAGGGCCCCGACGATCACGCCGGGCAGGTGGCCGATGCCGCCGAGCACGACCATCGCGACGATCATCACCGACTCTTGCAGGCTGAACGACTCGGGCGAAATGAAGCCCTGGAAGGTGGCGAACATCGCACCCGACACACCGCCGAACGTGGCGCCCATGCCGAAGGCCAGCAGCTTCAGGTTGCGGGTGTTGATGCCCATCGCCTTGGCGGCGATCTCGTCTTCGCGGATCGCCATCCAGGCGCGGCCGATGCGGCTGCGCTCGAGGCGGTAGCACACCACGATCGCGATCAGCACCAGCACCAGGAACAGGTAGTAGTAGTTCGTGACCTTCGGGAACTCCATGCCGAACAGTTCCTGGGTCTTGCCGAAGTGCACGCCGAACATCGAGATGTCGTCGATCTGCGCGATGCCTTTCGGGCCGTTGGTGATGTTGACCGGCGCGTCGAGGTTGTTCATGAACACGCGCACGATTTCGCCGAAACCGAGCGTGACGATGGCGAGGTAGTCGCCGCGCAGCTTCAGCGTGGGGGCACCGAGCAGCATGCCGGCCAGGCCCGCCAGCACCGCGCCGAGCGGGATCACCACCCACCACGGCGTGTGCAGGCCGTTCGGGAACATGGCCGCGATGGCGGGGAAGGCATCGGTCAGCTGCGGAGACGCGAGCAGGCCGAACATGTAGGCGCCGACCGCGTAGAAGGCGACGTAGCCCAGGTCGAGCAGACCGGCATAACCGACCACGATGTTCAGGCCGAGCGCCAGCAGCACGTAGAGCAGCGCGATGTCGATGATGCGCACCCAGGCGTTGCCGAACTGCTGCGCGATCAGCGGCAGGATCAGCAGGCCGACGCCGATGAGCAGGTATTGAACGAGCTTGTTGGTCTTCATGGTGTGGGCTCCTGGTCAGGCGCGGTCAGCGACACGCTCGCCGAGCAGGCCTTGCGGGCGCAGCGTCAGCACGAGAATGAGCACGATGAACGCGAAGATGTCCTGGTAGTTGCTGCCCAGCACACCGCCGGTGAGCACGCCGATGTAACCCGCGCCGAGCGACTCGATCAGCCCGAGCAGCACACCGCCGACCATCGCTCCGGCGAGGTTGCCGATGCCGCCGAACACCGCCGCCGTGAACGCCTTCAGCCCCGGCAGGAAACCCATGGTGTGTTGCACCGAACCGTAGTTGGCCGCGTACATCACGCCGGCCAGCGCGGCGAGCGCGGCACCGATGACGAAGGTGGCCGAGATCACCGTGTCGGGCCGCACGCCCATCAGGCCGGCGACACGCGGGTTCTCGGCGGTGGCGCGCATCGCGCGGCCGAGCTTGGTGCGGTTGACCAGGTACATCAGACCCGTGAGCGTGATCGCGGTGACCGTCAGGATCATGATCTGCACGTTGTTGATCACCGCCCCGCCGATGTGGTACGGCTCGCTCGGCAGCAGGATCGGGTACGACTTGTAGGTCGGCTCCCAGATGATCATCGCCAGCGTCTGCAGCAAGAGGCTCATGCCCATCGCGGTGATCAGCGGCGCGAGCCGGGGTGCGTTGCGCAGCGGCCGGTAGGCGATCTTCTCGATCGAGTAGTTGAGCACCGAGCAGACCACGATGGCGGCGACCAGCGAGATCAGCAGCAGCAGCCAGCCGGGCAGGCCCAGGCCTGCCAGGGAGACGACGACGGTCCAGCTCGTCAGAGCCCCGACCATCAACACTTCACCATGCGCGAAGTTGATGAGGTTGATGATGCCGTAGACCATCGTGTAGCCCAGTGCCACCAGCGCATACACGCTGCCGAGCACCAGACCGTTGATGATCTGCTGGATGAAGGTGTCCATTCCTGACTCTCCTGCGTTGTCAACCCGGGCCGCCGCTGAAGCGACGTGGCTTCAGACGAAACCCGGTCTCGCCGACCCTTGGGCACCTGCCTTGTTGCGGGGTCCATGCCGTGTCTGTTGCCGGTAGCAATATTCCGGCCACGGTCTCGAAACGCCGGGGCCGGCCGGCATGACCGCCGCCCCGAGCGCAGCGAATTCTAGGTTCGCCATTCTGCGCGCCCGCCTCAGACTTTCCCGGGGCTTGACCTTCAGCGCGGCTTCTGCGCGGCGTCGTTCAAACGCTTGAGTTCGGCGAGCTTTTCGCTGATACGGATTTCCAGGCCTCGATCCACGGGGCGGTAGAACTGCGGCGCTTCCATACCGTCGGGCCAGTAGCTTTCGCCGGCGGCGAAGCCGCCCTCCTCGTCGTGGGCGTATCGGTAGCCTTTGCCGTAGTCGAGCGTCTTCATCAGCGAAGTGGGTGCATTGCGCAGACGCAAGGGCACCGGCCGCGTGCCGTCTTGTGCGATGAAGGCCTTGGCTGCCTTGTAGGCCGTGTAGACGGCGTTGCTCTTGGCCGCCACAGCGAGGTAGACCACCGCCTGCGCGAGCGCGAGTTCACCTTCCGGCGAACCGAGGCGCTCGTAGGTTTCGGCAGCGTCGAGCGTCATGCGCAGCGCGCGCGGGTCGGCCAGGCCGATGTCTTCGCTGGCCATGCGCACGAGCCGGCGCGCCGCATACCGCGGGTCGACACCCCCGTCGAGCATGCGCACGAACCAGTACAGCGCGGCGTCGGGGTCGCTGCCCCGCACCGCCTTGTGCAAGGCCGAGATGGTGTCGTAGAACTGCTCGCCACCCTTGTCGTAGCGGCGCAGTTGTTCGCCGAGCGACTTTTCGAGCAAGGCTTCGTCGATGAGCGCCACACCACCGGCCATGCTGACCAGGTTGTCGAAGGCATTGAGCAAGCGCCGCGCGTCGCCGTCGGCATACGCGATCAGGCGGTCGCGCGCTGCGTTGCTGAACGCGGGCGCTTCGAGCAAGGCCGCGGCGCGGGACAGCAATTCGCCCAGATCGGCGGCTTCGAGCGGCTTGAGCACGTGCACGGTCGCGCGCGACAACAGGGCCGAGTTGACCTCGAACGATGGGTTCTCGGTGGTCGCGCCAATGAAGGTGAAGAGGCCCGATTCGACGTGCGGCAGAAAGGCGTCTTGCTGCGCCTTGTTGAAGCGGTGCACCTCATCGACGAACACCACCGTGCGCCGCCCGCTCGCGCGCACCACCTGCGCGCGCTCGACCGCTTCGCGGATGTCTTTCACGCCGCCAAGCACCGCCGAGATCGCGATGAACTGCGCGTCGAAACCCTGCGCCACCAACAAGGCCAGCGTGGTCTTGCCCACGCCCGGCGGGCCCCACAGGATCATCGAATGCAGCCGGCCCGATTCAAACGCGGTGCGCAAGGGCTTGCCGGGGCCGAGCAGGTGCTGCTGGCCGATCACTTCGTCGAGCGTCTTCGGGCGCAGGCGTTCGGCCAGCGGCGCGTGGCCCGGGGCCTGATCGAGCGGCAGGGGCAGCGAACTCATCGCGCGCGACGCCGCCCTACTGCTCGATCACATCGGCACCGGCCGGCGGCGTGAAGCGGAAGGTGTCGGCGGGCAAGTTCACGCCCGCGGCGAACTGGCTGAACAACAACAACGAACGCTGGTCGAAAGCGTCGACGATCTCGACCGCCGCCAGGTCTTTGCCACGAAAGCCGACCTGCACCGACTTGAACGCGCCGTCCTTGGCCTTCGGCGTGGCCTGCGCCCATTCGAGCCCGTCTTTCGCGGGCAGGGCCGAGAGCGAAAAGTCCTTGTCGAGCGAACCACCGGCGAGCAAGGCGGCCGGTGTGGCGCCGAGCGCAGAAGAAAACTTGCGCGAACTGGCCTGGTTAAGGTCGGCGTCGAAGATCCACACCTTCTGGCCATCGGCCACGATGACCTGTTCGAAGGGCTTGGCGTACGCGAAGCGGAAACGGTTCGGGCGCGAGAACTCGAAGCTGCCGCTCGAGGTCTTCTTCTTGGCACCGTCGGGCGAGGTGACGGTCTGCGTGAACTGCGCGCGGCCGGTCTTCACGTCGCGAATGAACTCGCGCAGCGTGTCGACGGCGTCAGCGTGTGCGGCGAATGAGGCCAGCATGAACAGCAACGCGGCGAAAAGGCTCTTCTTCATTCGGATCGGGCAGGCACGATGATGTCGCGGTTGCCGTTGGTGGACATGCTCGATACGAGCCCGGATTTCTCCATTTGTTCCAGCAGGCGCGCCGCGCGGTTGTAGCCGATGCGCAAATGGCGCTGCACCAGCGAGATCGACGCGCGCTTGTGCTGCAGCACGATGGCCACGGCCTGGTCGTACATCGCGTCGCCTTCGCCGCCACCCATCACGCCGCCTTCGCCGGTCAACACATCGCCGCCTTCGCCGTCGATCGTGCCACCTTCGAGAATGCCTTCGATGTAGTTCGGCTCGCCCTGGCTCTTGAGGTAGCTGACGACACGGTGCACTTCTTCGTCGCTGACGAAAGCGCCGTGCACCCGCACCGGAAAGCCCGTGCCCGAAGGCATGTAGAGCATGTCGCCCATGCCCAGCAGCGCTTCGGCGCCCATCTGGTCGAGGATGGTGCGCGAATCGATCTTGCTGCTGACCTGGAACGACAAGCGCGTCGGGATGTTGGCCTTGATCAGCCCGGTGATCACGTCGACGCTTGGCCGCTGCGTGGCCAGGATCAGGTGGATGCCGGAAGCACGCGCCTTCTGCGCCAGCCGCGCGATCAGCTCTTCGATCTTCTTGCCGATGACCATCATCAGGTCGGCGAGTTCGTCGATCACGATCACGATGAAGGGCAGGCGCTCCAGCGGTTCGGGTTCGTCGGGCGTGAGGCTGAAGGGGTTGGGAATCAACTCGCCGCGTTCTTTCGCGTCGTCGATTTTCTTGTTGTAGCTGGCGAGGCCGCGCACGCCCATCTTGCTCATCAGCTTGTAGCGGCGCTCCATTTCGCCCACGCCCCAGTTGAGCGCGTTGGCGGCCTGCTTCATGTCGGTGACGACCGGGCACAACAGGTGCGGAATGCCTTCGTAGACGCTCATCTCGAGCATCTTCGGGTCGATGAGGATCAGCCGCACATCGCGCGCTTCAGCCTTGTAGAGCAGGCTCAGGATCATCGCGTTGATGCCGACCGACTTGCCCGAGCCGGTGGTGCCGGCCACCAGGCAATGCGGCATCTTGCCGAGGTCGGCGACGACCGGGTTGCCGACGATGTCCTTCCCCAACCCCATGGTGAGCTGGGAGGCCGCGTCGTTGTACACCTGCGAGCCGAGGATCTCCGAGAGGCGGATCATCTGGCGCTTGGCGTTGGGCAGCTCCAGCGCCATCGTCGTCTTGCCGGGAATGGTCTCGACGACGCGGATGCTGATCAGGCTGAGCGAACGCGCCAGGTCTTTCGACAGGTTCAGCACCTGCGAGCCCTTCACGCCCGTGGCGGGCTCGATCTCGTAGCGTGTGATCACCGGGCCGGGCGAGGCCGCGACCACGCGCACTTCGACGCCGAAGTCTTTCAGCTTCTTCTCGATCAGCCGCGAGGTCATCTCGAGCGTTTCGGGCGCGACGCTCTCCATGCGGCCGGGCGCGGCATCGAGCAGGTCGACCTGCGGGAGCTTGGTGTCGGCGAGTTCGACGAACAGCGGCTTCTGCCGTTCCTTCACGACCCTCGCGCTCGGCGGCACCTCGATCACCGGCGCTTCGATCACGATCGGCAGGTGGTCTTCGTGCAACTGGTGTTCCACATCGACGACGAGTTCGCGCTCTCGAAGGGCCTTCTCGCCAGCGCGCACGTCTTCGGCGCGCTCGATGCGCTCGACACGTCGTTCGCGCAGAGATTCGACCCAGGCACCGATGCCCTCGGCCGCACGCAGCCAGGAAAACCGCAGCGCCAGTGAAATGCCGGCGACCAGCGCCGCGATCCACAACACGCCCGAACCGGCGAAGCCGAGCACGTGCTGGCTCAGCTTGCCGAGCGAATAACCGACCACGCCGCCGGCGTTGCCCCCGGCGACACGCGCTTCCCATTGGTAAAGGCGCGTCCATTCGAGCGACGCGCTGGCAGCGAGCAACAAGCCGAGCCCGAGCCAGAACAACCACACCGGATGGCGCGCCGGCGCCGCGCCAGGCGGGAAAGCCACGTCGCCACGCAACACGCGGGCGAGCGCGCCCAGCCAGGTGCGCAGCGCCACCAGCACGGCCCACCAGGCCGAGTAGCCGAAGATGAAATACGCCAGATCGGAGAACCAGGCACCAGCCACGCCGGCCTTGTTGGCAAGCGGCGCGCCGGTGCCGGAGGTCGAGAAGGCCGGGTCGGCCGCGCTGTGCGTGGCCAGGGCCAGCACCGCCAGCAGCCACAGCACGCCGGTGGCCAGCAGCAGCAACTGTGCGCGCCACCCTGCGGCGTGGGGTGCCGCGCCTGCGGGTGCCGACGCATCGCGACTGTAGGAGCCGGCTTTTGCGGCAGCCGCAGAGGGGCCGCCTTCGGAACGGAGCGAGCCTAGGGGAAAGGTCATGGGCGGATTGTGGACGATCCGGTGGGCGCTTCGGCCCAGGCCCGCCGCACTGCCCGGAGCATCAGCCCGTGAGCTGTTCCTTGATGATCACCGAGCCGTTTTCCTGGGTTTCGATCATGCCGCGCTCTTCCAGGTCTTTCATGACCCGGCTGACCATCTCGCGCGACGCGCCCACGACCTTGGCCAGGTCTTGCCGCGAGACCTTGTTGCGGATGGTCTTGGTGTCGCCATCGGCCTCGGCCATGTCGAGCAGGGTGCGGGCCACGCGGCCGTAGACGTCGAGCAGGGCCAGCGATTCGATCTGGCGGTCGGCGCTGCGCAAGCGCTGCACCAGGCCACGCATGATCGCGTAAGACAGGCTGGAGTTCTCGGGCAGGCAGCGCGCGAACTCGGCGCGGCCGAGGATCAGCATGTCGGTCTGGACTTCGGCGCGCACGGTGGCCGAATGCGGTTCGTTGTCGATGAGGCTCATTTCGCCGACATAGTCACCCGGCTGCAGCACGGCCAGGATGACCTCGCGGCCACGCGAGTCGGCCGTCAGCACACGCGCCCGGCCGGTCAGCAGGATGAAAAGCGCGTTCGACTTCTTGTTGTGTTCCACCACGATCTCGCCACGCCTGAAGCGCCGTTTGACGACGCTGTCGGCAATGCCCTGCGCCTGGTCGTTGGTGAGTAACGAAAACAGCGGTACACGCCGGATCAGGTCGAGGTTGGAAAGCATGGCCATACGGGAACGCCTTTCGTGTTGTTGCTGTCAATGTGCCGCATCACCCTGTTGCGGCATTCTTCGGTAGAAGCTCACGTTTTTCAGATTTTCGCTATTGTGACGATTACGGGGCTGGGCGTCAGCCGGAATCAACCCCATGTCAGACTCTCGGCCCGGCATGTGTCGCGCACACGCCGAATCCAACCCTTCACACCCAGCCCCATGAGCTCAACTCCCCGCCACGCACAAGTCCTGATCCTCGGTTCGGGCCCGGCCGGCTACTCTGCCGCGGTGTACGCCGCCCGCGCCAACCTGAAGCCGCTATTGATCACCGGCATCGCGCAGGGTGGCCAATTGATGACCACGACCGACGTGGACAACTGGCCCGCCGATGTCGACGGCGTGCAAGGCCCCGAATTGATGCAACGCTTCCAGAAACACGCTGAGCGCTTCAACACCGAGATCGTCTTCGACCACATCAACACGGTCGACTTCAGCCGCCGCCCGTTCACGCTGAAAGGCGACTCGGGCAGCTACACCTGCGACGCATTGATCATCGCCACCGGCGCTTCGGCCAAGTACATCGGCTTGCCCTCGGAAGAAGCCTTCATGGGCCGAGGCGTGAGCGGCTGCGCGACCTGCGACGGCTTCTTCTACCGCGGGCAGGAAGTCTGCGTGGTGGGTGGTGGCAACACCGCCGTCGAAGAAGCGCTGTACCTCTCGAACATCGCGAGCAAGGTGCACGTGGTCCACCGCCGCGACAAGTTCCGCGCCGAAGCGATCCTGGTCGACAAGCTGCACGAGAAGGTCGCCGCCGGCAAGATGGAGCTGCACCTGTGGAGCACGCTCGACGAAGTGCTGGGCGACGCGTCGGGTGTGACCGGGGTGCGCTTGAAGAGCACGCAAGACAAAGGCACGTCGGAGATCAAGCTGACCGGTTGTTTCATCGCCATCGGCCACCAACCCAACACCGACATCTTCAAGGGCCAGCTGGAGATGAAGGACGGCTACATCGTCACCAAGAGCGGCCTGGCCGGCATGGCCACGATGACCAGCGTGCCGGGCGTCTTCGCCGCCGGCGACGTGCAGGACCACGTGTATCGCCAGGCCATCACGAGCGCCGGCACCGGATGCATGGCGGCGCTCGACGCGCAGCGCTTCCTGGAGCAGTAGGCAACGGCCCAAATCGGGCTATAATCGTCGTCTTTGCCGAAAACCGACGGCAACATTCATTTCGGCAATACTCATTTCGGCATATTTAGGGGAGTGCGTTATGGCACGCGTCTGTCAAGTCACGGGTAAGCGCCCGATGGTGGGGAACAATGTTTCCCACGCCAACAACAAAACGAAGCGCCGCTTCCTGCCCAACCTGCAGTACCGCCGCTTCTGGATCGAGGCCGAGAACCGCTGGGTGCGCCTGCGCATCACGAACGCCGCTCTGCGCCTGATCGACAAGGTGGGCATCGAGAAGGTCGTCGCCGACCTCCGTGCCCGCGGTGAAATCTGAACACTAGGAGCTGATCATGGCAAAAGGTGGACGCGAAAAGATCAAGCTGGAATCCAGCGCCGGGACCGGTCATTTCTACACGACCGACAAGAACAAGAAGACCACGCCCGAAAAGCTGGAAATGATCAAGTTCGATCCGAAGGCACGCAAGCACGTGACCTACAAGGAAACGAAGCTGAAGTAAGCGCCAGGCGCTTCAACGAAGAACCCGCCCGTGAGGCGGGTTTTTTGTTGCGCGAGAACTGAGAAGCAAAAGAAAAGGGGTCGCAAAGCGACCCCGCTGTCGTCAACCGCCGAAGGCGTTACGCGTGTGCGGCGCGCAGCTTGAGCGAAAACTCCTGCAGCGTTGCGATGCCGCTGTCTTCAGCCTTCTTGCACCACGCCTGCAGGTCGACCACCAGTTGCTCGGCCGACACATTGGTGCGCGTCCAGAGCTGGCGCAGTTCTTCGCGCATCGCCACCAGCTTGGCCAGACCCGGGCTGTGCTCGACGGCAGCGGCCACGCGCGCCTTCACGGCGGTGGGGATCTTGTCTTCGTCACGGTGCAGCCAGCGCTTGGCCAGCAGCATGTTCTCGAGCTTGGCAGCGCTTGCCGCGCCTTCGGCTTTCAGGCGCTGCGCTTCCGCGTGGCTTGCCTCGCGCAGGTTGCGCGCGTACTTGGCCATCACCTCGTAGCGGTTGGCGATGACCGCCTCGAGCGTCTTGTCGTCGGCCACGGGGCGAATGCTGCCCAGCTTGAGGGTCGGCGGCGTCTTGCGCACCTTGGCCAGGCCCATCATCTCGAGGGCGCGGATGTAACCCCAGCCGATGTCGAACTCGTACGGCTTGACCGAGAACTTGGCCGAGGTCGGGTAGGTATGGTGGTTGTTGTGCAGCTCTTCGCCGCCAATCACGATGCCCCACGGCGACACGTTGGTCGACGCATCGGGCGCTTCGAAGTTGCGGTAACCCCACCAGTGGCCCAGGCCATTGATGACGCCGGTGGCCATGATCGGGATCCACAGCATCTGCACCGCCCAGACGGTGAGGCCGATGGCGCCGAACAGGCCCAGGTCGATCAGCAGCATCACGCCCACGCCCTGCCAGCTGAAGCGGGTGTAGAGGTTGCGTTCGAGCCAGTCGTCGGGGGTGCCGAGGCCGTACTTGACCATGGTCTCCTTGACCTTCGACTCGGCGCGGTAGAGCTCCACGCCGGTCAGCAGCACGGTCTTGATGCCACGCGTCTGCGGGCTGTGCGGGTCTTCTTCGGTTTCGCACTTGGCGTGGTGCTTGCGGTGGATGGCCACGAATTCCTTCGTCACCATGCCGGTGGTCAGCCACAGCCAGGCGCGGAAGAAATGCGAGGGGATCGCGTGCAGGTCGAGCGCGCGGTGCGACTGGGCGCGGTGCAGGAAGATCGTGACAGAGGCGATCGTGATGTGGGTCATCACGAGGGTGACCAGCAGCACTTCCCACCAGGTCGTTTCGATCAAACCATGGGCCAGCAAGGCCACGGTGGCGTCCCAGACCGAGATCAACGAGTTCATGAGGTCCTTATGTCCGCGATGAAGTGCGGGTGACAGATTGTATGCGAGCGCTCCGCCTGGAAGCCCCGATTTACCGGGCTGGAGAAGGGCAAATTGAGGTATCGCAAACCGGGTCCCAATGCAGCTGGATCCGGTACTCCGCGCTTCAGAGCCGCTCCCACACCGCCGCGAAAAAGCCGTCGGTGCCGTGGCGGTGCGGCCACAAGCGCATGAAATCGCCGCGGACCAGCGATTCGGCGTCACCCACATGGGCGCGCGTCAAGGCTTCGAGCGCCGGCAACACCTGGAAATCACGCTCGTGTTCCGCCGTGAAATGGCGGGCGATCTCCTCGTTTTCAAGCTCGAGCAGGCTGCAGGTGGCATAGACGAGGCGGCCGCCCGGTTTCAGCAGACGCGCCGCGCTGGCCAGGATCGCCGCCTGCTTGACCCGCAGTTCCTCGACCGCCTGCGGCGTCTGGCGCCACTTCAGATCGGGGTTTCGGCGCAGCGTGCCCAGGCCCGAGCAGGGCGCGTCGACCAGCACCCGGTCGAGCTTGCCGGCCAGGCGCTTGATGCGATCGTCGCGCTCGTGCGCGATCTGCGCCGGGAACACGTTCGACAGGCCGCTGCGTGCCAGCCGCGGCTTGAGCGACGCGAGCCGGTGGCCCGAAGTGTCGAGTGCATACAAGCGCCCGGTGTTGCGCATCTCGGCGCCGAGCGCGAGGGTCTTGCCGCCGGCGCCGGCGCAGAAGTCCATCACCATCTCGCCACGCTTGGCGCCGAGCATCAGGGCGAGCAATTGGCTGCCTTCGTCCTGCACTTCCACATCGCCGCGCATGAACACGTCGAGCTTGTGCAGCGCGGGCTTGCCGTCGATGCGCAGGCCCAGCGGCGAATAAGGCGTCGGCAACGCTTCGATGCCTTCGGCCTTGAACGCGGCCTGCACCGCCTCGCGCTTGGCCTTGAAGGTATTCACACGCAAGTCGAGCGGCGCGGCCGCGCTCATGCTCTCGACCAGCGGCCAGAACTCGTCGCCGAGCGCGGGTTTCAGGATGTCGGCCAGCCACTCCGGCAGGTTGTGGCGCAGCTTTTCCGGCAGCGCCGAACGGTCGACCGCCGAGACCTGCTGCAGCCACTGCTGCTCGGTCTCGCTCAGGGCCGCACGCAGAAAACCGTCGTTGCCCTGCCAGGCCAGCGCCACGAGCCGGCGTTCGATCTCGCCTTTGCCCGACTGCGCCAGGTGCTGGAACAACGGGCGCTGGCGCAGCACGGCATAGGTGGTCTCGGCCAACGTGTGCCGCTCTCGGCTGCCCAAGGCGCGGTGCTGGCGAAAGAAGTCGGACACCACGCCATCGGCGGGGTGCTGCAGCTGCAACACGCGGTGCAGCAGTTCGGTGGCGAGTTCGAGCAAGGCGTTCGGGTGCATCGGCGGATTATCCTTGGGTCGATGAGCGACGACGACCTGCCCGCCCTGCCCCACACGCCCCTCGGCCGCTACCGCCACTACAAGGGCGGCGAGTACGAAGTGATCGGCGTGGCCCGCCACAGCGAGAGCAACGAGCCGATGGTGGTCTACCGGCCGCTCTACAACGCCACCGGCTGGTGGGCGCGGCCGCACGCGATGTTCTTCGAGAGCATCGTCATCGATGGCGCTCTGCGCCCGCGTTTCGAACCGGTCGCCAGCCCGTGAAAGTGATCGTCAGCCACCTGCGCGCCCACCCGCGGCTGATGCTCGCGGGCGCGGTCGGCGTTCTGGCTGCATTCGCCGCACCCGGCATCGCGAACCCGGTGACACGCGCGCTGCTGGGCTGGAACGTGAGCGTCTGGCTGTACCTGGTGCTGGTGGCGTGGGTGATGACGCACGCCGGCCCCGAGCGGGTCAAACAAGTGGCGATGGCGCAGGCCGAAGGCGCACTCGCCGTGCTCGTGATCGTGACACTGGCGGCCACCGTGAGCCTGGCCGCGGTGGTCTACGAACTGTCGATCGCCAAGTCGCCGGGTTCGGCCCAGGCCTGGCCACGGCTGCTCTACGTGCTGGCCACGGTGGTGGGCTCCTGGCTGCTGGTGCCGACCCTGTTCTCGCTCAATTACGCGAGCCTGTTCTATCGAAAGCACGAAGGCGAAGGCCTGCAGTTCCCCGACGCCGACAAGAACTTCAAGCCCGACTACGGCGACTTTCTCTACTTCTCGTTCACGATCGCCGTGGCTTCGCAGACCTCGGACGTGATCGTTTCGACGCGTGCGATGCGCCGGCTCGTGCTGTTGCAGGCGCTGCTGTCGTTCGCGTTCAACACGAGCATCCTCGCCTTCACGATCAACATCGCGGCGAGCCTGTTCTAGAACAGCTGGGCCTCGCCCCGCTTGTGCGTGACCACGCCCCCGACGACATTCAATTCGCCACGCACCAGCCAGCTCACCGCGCGCGGGTACATCACGTGCTCGCGCTCGAGCACCCGCGCTTCCAGCACATCAGCCGTGTCGCCAGGCAGCACCGGCACCGCGGCCTGCGCGATGACGGGCCCGTGATCGAGCGCGGGCGTGACGAAATGAACCGTGGCGCCCGCCACTTTGCAACCGCCCTCGATCGCCCGGCGGTGCGTGTTCAAACCCGTGAACGCCGGCAACAGCGACGGGTGCACGTTGACCATGCGCCCCGCGTAGCGCTCGACGAAGCCATCGGTCAGGATGCGCATGAAGCCCGCCAGCACGACCACGTCGGCCGCGAAGGCGTCGATCGTGCGCGCCAGTTCGGCGTCGAAGGCCTCGCGCGATGCGAAGGCCTGGTGAGCGACCACCGCGGTGGCGATGCCATGCTCGCGCGCGAATTCCAGCCCTTGCGCATCGGCCCGGTTGCTGAGCACACCCACCACCTGCGCCGGCCAGCGCTCGGCGGCACAAGCGCGCACGATGGCCTCCATGTTGGAGCCGCGGCCCGAGATGAGGATGACGATATTTTTCATGGGGCGCGCAGTGTAGCTGCCTACAATTTGCGCCGATGAAACCCCGCGTGCTCTCCGGCATGCGCCCCACCGGCGCATTGCATCTCGGCCACTACCATGGCGCGCTGAAGAACTGGGTGAAGCTGCAAGACGAGCACGAGTGCTTCTACTTCGTCGCCGACTGGCACGCGCTGACCACGCACTACGACGATCACGCCGATCTGGAACGCAACGTCTACGACATGGTGGTCGACTGGCTCGCCGCCGGCATCGACCCCGACCGCGCCACGCTGTTCATCCAGAGCCGACTGCCGGAACACGCTGAGCTGTTCACACTGCTCGCGATGGGCACACCGCTGTCGTGGCTGGAGCGTGTGCCGACCTACAAGGACCAGATGAAGGCGCTGGCAGGTCGTGACCTCGCGACCTACGGCTTTCTGGGCTACCCGCTGCTGCAGGCAGCCGACATCCTCATCTACAAGGCGGCTTTCGTGCCGGTCGGCGAAGACCAGGCGCCGCACGTCGAGATCACGCGCGAGGTGGCGCGCCGCTTCAATCATCTGTACGGAAAAGGGCAGACGGTGTTGCCCGAACCTGCGACGCTGCTCACCGAGACCAGCAGGCTGCCCGGCCTCGATGGCGCGAAGATGAGCAAGAGCCTGGGCAACGACATCGCGATGCGCGAAGAGCCGGCCGAGGTCGAACGCAAGATCAAACGCATGCCGACCGACCCCGACCGGGTGCGCCGCACCGATGCCGGCAACCCGGAGCGCTGCCCGGTCTGGCAGTTCCACACGCTGTATTCCGATGCCGACACGCGAGCGTGGGTCGTGAAGGGCTGCACCACGGCGGGCATCGGTTGCCTGGAGTGCAAACAGCCCGTGATCGACGCGATCAGACTAGAACAGGAACCCTGGCGCGAGCGGGCCGAGACCTACCTCGCCAACCCGAAGCACGTGCACTGGATCGTCGAGGTCGGCACCGAGCGTGCCCGCACCGTCGCGCGCAAGACGATGCGCGAAGTGCGCGGCGCGATGGGCCTGAACTACTGAGCCGCGAACGCGGCGAGCGCGTCGCTCACGTCTTGCGCGCTCACGCCTTCGCTGCGCGACACCGGCGCTTCGCCGAGTGCCGAAGCACCGTCGGTCTTGAGCCGGCTCACCCACTGGCCGGCATCGCGGCCGGACTCGAAGGCGGCGCTTTGCAGCAGCAAACGGCCATCGGCCGCCGCGAGCTTGAAGTAGAACTTGCCGTCGGTCTCGCGGTATTGCTTGAAAGTCGGCAGCGCGGCTTTCGCCTTGACCACCGTCGAACTCGCCGGTGCGCCCACCGCCACCATGCGCCGCAAGCCCACCGCCTCGCGCAGCGTGGCCAGGAACGGCGCCGCCACGGCCCGCGCCTTGCGCGCACCTTCGAGAAGCGTTTCTTCGATGCGCTCGGGGTGCGCGATCAGATCCGCATATCGCTCGCGCATCGGGGCGATGTCACGCTCGATGCGCTCGACCACCACGGCCTTGGCGTCGCCCCAGGCCATGCCTGCGCGCAGGTCGGCGCGCAGCTTCGCGCGCTCGGCATCGTTCGCAAACGCTTCATAGATCGCCACGAGGTGCGAGCCTTCCGGCTCTTTCGCCTCGCCCGGTGCGCGCGAGTCGGTCACCACGCGCGCCAGCGCTTCGCGCAGGCCTTTGGCGCCGCCTTCGAACAGCGGCACGGTGTTGTCGTAGCTCTTGCTCATCTTGCGGCCATCGAGACCCGGCAGCATGGCCACACGCTCGTCGATGTTCGCTTCGGGCAGGACGAACAGCTCGCGCCCGGCGCCGAACAGGTGGTTGAAACGTTGCCCCAGGTCGCGCGCCATCTCGATGTGCTGCACCTGGTCGCGCCCCACCGGCACGCGGTGCGCGTTGAACATCAGGATGTCGGCGGCCATCAGGATCGGGTAGCTGAACAGGCCCATCGTGACGCCGGCGTCCGGGTCTTCACCAGCGGCCGTGTTCGCGTCGGTCGCGGCCTTGTAGGCGTGCGACCGGTTCATCAGGCCTTTCGAGGCGACGCAGGTCAGCAGCCACGTCAGCTCGGGGATCTCGACGATGTCGCTCTGCCGATAGAAGGTCACGCGCGAGGTGTCCAGGCCCGCCGCGAGCCAGGTGGCGGCGATCTCCAGGCGCGAGCGTTCGATGCGCGCCGGCTCGTCGCACTTGATCAACGCGTGGTAGTCGGCCAGAAAGAAAAAACTCTCCACGCCCGGCTCGCGGCTGGCCTCGATCGCCGGCCGGATCGCGCCCACGTAGTTGCCGAGATGCGGTGTGCCGGTGGTGGTGATGCCGGTGAGAACGCGTTGTGTCATGGAGGCAGCCGCCGCTTCAGATGGCCGCGGTCACGACCAGCTCGATGCGCCATTCGGGTTTTGCCAGGTTCGCCTGCACCGTGGCACGCGGCGGCGCGTCGCCGGGCGCGAGCCAGTCTTCCCAGACTTCGTTCATCACCGCGAAGTCGGCCAGGTCGCGGATGAAGATCTGGCACATCAGGATGTGCGCGTTGTCGGTGCCGGCCTCATGCAGCAGCTTGTCGATCGCGGCGAGCACCTGCGTCATCTGGCCGCGGATGTCCTGGCTCGCGTCGGCAGCCACCTGCCCCGCCAGGTAGACCGTGTTGTTGTGGATGGTCATCTCCGACAGTCGGTCGCCGACGTGGAAGCGGCGCAGGCCCTGGCTCATGTTTTCTCTCCGTGCTTGTTGGAATGTTGACGTGAATGTTTATGCGCGTTCTTCGCAGCCGCTGCGGGCCCCACCGCACCGGCCGCTTTCTGCCCGAGCTTGCTCTCGGTGCCCTTGAGCAGCTTCTGGATGTTGGCGCTGTGGCGCCAGACGAGCAGCAGGCCCATCACCGCCACGCTGATGGCCGCCGGGCCTCCGCCCCAGATCAGCAGCTGGTAGAACGGCGCGAACACCGCAGCCACGATGGCGGCGAGCGACGAGTAACGAAAGAAGGCCGCGATGATGACCCAGGTCGCCAGCGTGGCCAGCCCGAGCCACGGGTTCAGCCCGAGCAACACGCCGGCCGCCGTGGCCACGCCCTTGCCGCCCTGAAAGCGGAAGAACACCGGCCACAGGTGGCCCAGGAACGCGGCCAGCGCGACCAGGGCGACCGTGCCTTCACCCAGGCCGAAGCGCGCGCCGAACTGATCGGCCAGCACGACCGGCACGTAGCCCTTCAGCGCGTCGAGCAGCAACGTGAGCACCGCCGCCGCCTTGTTGCCCGAGCGCAGCACGTTGGTGGCGCCGGGGTTGCCCGAGCCGTAGGTGCGCGGGTCGTTCAGGCCCATCAGCCGGCTCACGATCACGGCGAACGAGAGCGAGCCGATCAGGTAGGCCGCCAGGGTGGCGAGCGCCGGGTACAGGGTCTGCATGGGAGACAGGGCGAAAAGAAAAGGTCCGCTATTTTGCGCTTGGTAACGGCGCGGCCCGATTCAGAGCGCGCAGTTCACCGGCTTCGCGCCGAGCAGGCGCGTCAGCACCGCCGGTTCGATGCCGACGAGGTAACCGCGCCGCCCGCCGTTGATGCAGATGCGCGAGAGCGCCAGCGCCGTCTCTTCGACGTACACCGGCATCGGCTTGCGCAGGCCGAACGGCGAGGTGCCGCCGACCTGGTAGCCGCTGTGGCGCTGCGCCACTTCGGGCTTGCAGGGCTCGACCGACTTGGCGCCGATCTGGCGCGCCAGGTTCTTGGTGCTGACCTGCTTGTCGCCGTGCATCAGCACGATCAGTGGCTGGGCGCGTTCGTCCTGCATTACCAACGTCTTGATCACTTCGGCCTCGGGCACGCCGAGCTGTCGTGACGATTCGGCCGTGCCGCCGTGCTCGACATACTCGTAGACGTGCTCGGTGAACGCCACGCCGTTCTCGCGCAGGAACTGCGTTGCCGGCGTTTCGCTGACGTGGGCCTTCTTCTTCACGGCCTCACTGCGCCGGGTCGCGGTGCGTCCAGCGGATCGCGTCGATCTTCGCCAGCAGTTCGGGCGACAAGGTCGTGCCCCAAGCGTCGATGTTCTCGTCGAGCTGCGCGCGTGTCGTCACGCCGATGATCGTGCTCGCCACACGCCAGTTGGTGTAGCAGAAAGCCAGCGCCAGGCGCGTCGGCGTGAGGCCGTTGGCCACCGCGAGTTCGTTGTAGAGGCGTGCCGCGGCAAAGGTTTCGGGCCGCCCCCAGCGCTGCTTGCGCACCGACTCGAACAGCGCGATGCGGCCCTGGTTCGACAGGCCCGTGTCGTACTTGCCGGTGAGCGTGCCGAAACCGAGCGGCGAATATGCGAGCAGCGACACGCCTTGCCGGTACATCACCTCGTCGAGCCCGTTGTCGACCGAGCGATTCACGAGCGTGTACGGGTTCTGCACCGTGGCCACGCGCGGCAGGCCCAGCTCGTCGGCCAGGCGGATGAATTCCGACAGGCCCCAGGGCGTTTCGTTGCTCAGGCCGATGTGCCGCACCTTGCCGGCGCGCACCAGGCCGGCAAAAGCTTCGAGCTGCTCGCGGATGCTGCTGAATTCCTTGTCTTTCGACGGGTCGAAGTACACCGCGCCGAACGAGGGCGTGTTGCGGTTCGGCCAATGCATCTGGTACAGGTCGATCACGTCGGTCTGCAGGCGCTTCAGGCTGTCGTTGCAGGCCTCGGCGATCTCTGACGGCGTGACGTTGCCACTGCCATTGCGAATCCAGTCGGACGCGCGCGACGGGCCGGCCACCTTGGTCGCCAACACCACCTTCTGGCGCGCGCCCGGTCGCTTGGCGAACCAGTTGCCGATGAAACGTTCGGTCGAGCCCGAGGTCTCGCGCCGCACCGGCACCGAATACATCTCGGCGGTGTCGATGAAGTTGATGCCACGCGCCAGCGCATGGTCGAGCAGCTCGTGCGACGTCGGCTCGTCGACCTGCTCGCCGAAGGTCATGGTGCCCAGGCAGATGGGGGTGACACGCAGGTCGCTGCGGCCGAGGGGGACGGTGTTGAAGGTGCTCATGGCGCCGGAGTCTAGCGCCGGCGCCACGCGTGCGCCGGGCGACTCAGGCGTGCGCCGGCACCCGCTTGCCCGAAACGCCGAGCCGCTCGACCGACAGGTACTGCTGCCGGTAGATCTCGAACGGCATGCTGTCGTTGGCCTCGATGCTCATCTGCACCTCGACCGAGGCCTTCGACAGGGCAGCGTACTTCGCCTGCAGTTCGTTCGGGTAGGGCAAGGCGAGCAGCCGGTTGCGCGTCTGCTCCGACTGCGCGCGGGTGAAAGCCACGTAGGAGCTGTCGAAATCGCGCGCCATCGCGGCGAGCACACGCGCCGACGGGGCGGTGTCGGTATTCGCCAGCGTGGCCGATGCGGCGGCCAGCGTGTCGCGGTAGTCAGAGCCGCCGTGCAGTGCGTCGAGCGTGGCCGCGATCGGCTCGAACGCCGCCAGCAACTCGCCGCCCCAGTCCACCAGGCTCACTTCGCTCGCGCCGCGCTCCAGCTTCAGGCCCGGCTCGCGCCCGCGTGCCGCCACCTTCTGCTGGTTGCGTGCCAGCGCCTTGATCTCATCCGGCGAATCGGGCGGGCTGTCGCTGAGCAGGCAGTGCAGCAGGAACAGGTCGATGAACTGCATCGTCGAAGCGCCGATGCCGACCGGCTCGAACGGGTCGAGGTCCATGCAGCGCACTTCCACGTATTCGACACCGCGTTCGCGCAGCGCGTGCAGCGGGCGCTCGCCGGGGAAGATCACGCGCTTCGGGCGGATCGTGCCGTAGAACTCGTTCTCGATCTGCAGCAGGCTGGTGGCGAGCTGGTTGTAGTCGCCACCCGGGTTGCGGATGCCGACCGCTTCGTAGGCCGGGTAGGGTTTCGTCAGGGCTTCCTGCAGCGACGCGGCATAACTCTCGAGGCTGTTGTAGCTGACCGAAAGCGACGACTGCGCGTCGCTCTGGTAACCCAGCCGCCCCATGCGCAACGAGGTGCCGTGCGGCATGTGCAGCGTGTGGCCCTTGAGCGGCTGCAGCTCGTGCTCGCGGCCCGCCACGAAGGTCGAACACAAGGCCGGCGACGCGCCGAACAACGTCAGCAGCAGGAACGAGTGGCGGCGGAAGTTGCGGATCAGGTCGAAATACTGCTCGGTCGACACGCCCGGCATCGACCAGTTGTAGTGAATGCCCGAGATCGTCTGCATGCGCCGGCCGTAGCGGTGGCCCAGGCCCATGCGGTACACGCTCTTGGCGCGCCCCACGTTCGACGAGCCGTAGCGCCCGAGCGGAATGGTCTCGTCGGTGGGCAAGCCGCAGGGCATGCTCGAGACCCACAGCATCTCGTCGCCCTGCTCTTTCAGGGCGCGGTAGGTGAACTGGTGGATCTGCGTCAGCTCGTCCAGGCATTCCTGCGCACTAGGGTGCACGCCGGTCACGAACTCGAGCTGCGACTCGCTGAAGTCGGTGGTGATGTTGGGGTGGGCCAGTGCCGAACCGAGCGCGGCCGGGTGCGGGGTGAGCGCCAGGCCGCCCTCGGGGCGCGCGCGCAGGCTCTCCTTTTCGACTCCGCGCAGCATGCCGCGCAATTGCGCTTCCGGCAGCGCTCGCAGGCGTTGGTGCAAAACGCTCATGCGCGTCTCCTCAGAATCTGTCTTGGGGCGGAAGGTACCAGACCTGTGCCCGACGCGCTGGCGCAAGGCCGGAGCGAAATCGGCTAGGGCCTGCGCAAGATCGGCGCCATCGGGCGCGAGGGTGAAGCCCAGAGCGCCTCGTCGCCGGCCGCGGCCATCAGCAGCGCCAGCTTGGCGACGAGGGCGCGCAGGTCGCGGATCTCTTCGGCGCGCCATTCACGCACACGATCGGTCTGCTCGCAGCACACCATGCCGTAAGCGCGCCCGTTGACGGTGAAGGCGGCGTCGAGCATCGACAGCACGCCGTTGGGCAGCAGGTAGTTCTCGCGCATCGGCTGAAGATGCGGGTCGTGCATCGTGTCGTGGCCGACGTACATGCCGGTGCGCACCAATACGTCGAAGTAGTCGCGGTACTCGGTCTCCAGCAGGTGGCGTTCGCTGGTGACGAGCTCACCGCCGGCCGCCTTCGAGGCCAGGCACAACAGACTGAGCGCGCCCGGCGTGCCGTCGAAGCGCCACAGGCTGACGCGCGAGCATTGCAGCTGGCCGATGATCACGTCGATCACCGCCGCGCGGGCTTCGTCGCGGCTGCAGGCTCCGGCGTAAAAAGCGGCGCCGATGTCCTGCAGACGTGCGAAGCCGGGCAAGCGTGTCACCATGAAGCAAGTATGGCCGCAGTTCAGCGCCGACTCAAAGCGCCATGGGCGGCGGCAGCGTGGCGCACTCCTCGAACGCGCGTACCGGGCAGCGCGCGCAGATGTTGCGGTCCAGCCGCTCGAAGATCGTGTGGATGGCGATGCGCTTGGTCGGGAAGATGTGGTCGCTGCCCAGTTCCTCCGTGAACCCGACGCGCTGCCAGAGTTCGAGCACCGGCGGGCGCGGGCGGTGGAAGTACAGGTCGCCGCCCGCAGCGCGACGCGTCTGCAGCTCGGCCCGCCACAGCTCTGCGGCCGGCAGGTCGATGAAGTTCATGCTCTTGGCCATCACCAGCAGGTGCTTTGCCGCGTCGGGTGCGGCGCGCATGTCGCGCAGCTGGTCGGCCACGTGCGGCACGGCGCCGAAATAGACCTCGCCTTCCATGCGGATCATCTTCAGCTGCGGGCATTCGGGCAGCGCCGCCGGCACGTCGGCGCGCACGACAAAGGGCCGCTCGGCGGCCACGCCCTTTTCACTCACCTTGTCGAAACCCATCACGCGCATGTAAGGCCGCGAGGTCCGGTGCAGGTAAACCACCAGCGACAGGAAGGTGCCGAGCACGATCGCCATCTCGATGCGGATCGTCACCGTCGCCAATGCCGTGACGGCTGCAATGGCGAAGTCGTCACGGCCGTCGCGCCACAGCCGGCGCCAGCCGGGCACGTCGAGCAGCGACCATGCCACCACCAGCAAGAGCCCGGCGATCGCCGGCAACGCGATCAGCGCCAGCAGCGGCGCCGTGAACGCCAGCAGGAGCAGCAGCCACATCGACGCGAACACCGCGGCCAGCGGTGTGCGTGCGCCGGCCTCGAGGTTCGGCAAAGAGCGGTTCAGCGAGCCGCAGGAAACGTACGACGAGAAAAACCCGCCGACGATGTTCGACAAGCCCTGCCCGCGGAACTCGCGGTTCGCATCGATCGCCTGGCCCGAACGCGCGGCCACCAGCTTGGCAATGGAGATCGACTGGCCGAGCGCCACGATCGTCAGCGCGAACGCGATCGACAGCAACTCGGGCAGGTTGCCGAACGGCAGCGCCGGAAGCTGGAAGCGCGGCCAGATCGCCGGCAGGCTGCCCACCACGGCCACGCTGCCCCACTGCGGCCACGGCGACGCGCTGTTCAACACGAACGCGAGCGTGGTGCCGGCCACCAGCCCAAGCAGCATGCCCGGCCAGCGCGGCACCACACGCCGGGCCAGCAACACCACCACGACCGTGCAGGCCGCCACCATGAGCGCCGCCGGCCGCAGCGTGCCGAACCGTTCGCCCAGATGCATCAGCAGCGCCCCGGTGCCGTGTGCCGCCGGCCCGCCCAGGCCGAGGGCATCGGTCAGCGCGTGCAGCGCGATCAGCACCGCCGCGCCGCTGGTGAAGCCGCGCAGGGCCGAGGGCGAAATGAAGTTGGCGATGGAGCCGAGCCGCAGCGCCCCGATCAGCCACTGCATCACACCCACCAGCACCGTGACCGCGAGCGCGAGCTGGATGTAGGCCGGCGAGCCGACCACCGCCAGCGGCGCGAGCATCGCGAACAGCGCCAGCGAGTTGGCGTTGGTCGGGCCCGAGACCACATGCCAGCTCGAACCGAACAGCGCCGCGACCACACACGGCACGATGGCGGTGTACAGGCCGTATTCGGGCGGCAAGCCGGCGAGCGCAGCAAAAGCAAAACCTTGCGGCAGCACCAGCAGCGCGCCCAGCACACCGGCGACCAGGTCGGCACGCAACGTTTGGGGGCTGAGGTGCCGCACCCAGGGGCCGAAGGTTCGCGAAAGCAGATCCTGCATGGCTGGCATTGTGCGTTGCCCGGGCAGGCGATTTGGCGGCGTAGCATGGCCTGCGAGATAGCCGCATCTTCCATGACCCCCGCTCACCGCCCGCCTCCCGACCACAGCGCAGCGCTCGCGCAATACCGGCGCCGCGCGGTGGTCTACGACCTGGAACTGGCCTTCTTCGAGCCGGTGCGGCAGCGCGCCATCGAGAGGCTCGCGCTGCGCAACGGCGACCAGGTGCTCGACGTGGGTTGTGGCACCGGCCTGAGCCTGCCGCAGCTGCACCCTGCCGTCGGCGCGGCGGGTCGCATTGTCGGCATCGAGCAGAGCCCCGAGATGATCGCGCTGGCGCGCGAGCGCGTGGCGCGCTGCGGCTGGAAGAACGTGGCGCTGATCGAAGCGCCGGTTGAAACCGCGCGCCTCAAAGGTCGGGCCGATGCCGCGCTGTTCCATTTCACTCACGACATTCTGCGTGAACCGCGGGCCATCGCGAACGTGCTGCGCCACCTGCAGCCGGGCGCGCACGTGGTGGCCTGCGGCCTGCAGTGGGCGCGCTTCTGGGCCTGGCCGGTGAACCTGTTCGTGTTCGGCGCGGCGTGCCACTCTGTCACGACACTGGCCGGGCTCGCCAGACCCTGGAGCCTGCTCGCGCCCCATCTGCAGCAACTGCAAGTCGAAGCCATGATGGCTGGCGGTGTGTTCATTGCCAGCGGCGTGCTGAAGCGGCCACCCGAACAAGCCAAGAACACAAGCGGAGACACCCCATGAAGATTCGCGAAATCGCCACCGGCCTGCAGTTTCCCGAAGGCCCGGTCGCCATGGACGACGGCTCGGTGCTGCTGGTCGAGATCGCGCGCGGCACGCTCAGCCGCGTCATGCCCGACGGCCGCGTGCAGGTCGTCGCCGATCTCGGCGGTGGCCCGAACGGCGCGGCCATCGGCCCCGACCGCGCGGTCTACGTCTGCAACAACGGCGGCTTTCGCTGGACGCGCGAGGCCGACGGCACGCACCGGCCGATCGGCCAGGCCGAAGACTATTCCGGCGGGCGCATCGAGCGGGTCGACCTGGCAAGCGGCCGCTTCGAGCGCCTGTACGAATCGGTCGAGGGCCTGGGCCTGCGCGGCCCGAACGACATCGTCTTCGACGCGCACGGCGGCTTCTATTTCACCGACCTCGGCAAGGTGCGCGAAACCGAGATGGACCGCGGCGGCCTCTACTACGGCCAGCCCGACGGCAGCGCCGTCAGCGTGATCGCGCGCCCGGTGCTCACGCCCAACGGCATCGCGCTTTCGCCCGATGGTCACACGCTCTACTACGCCGAAACCGAAGGCGCGCGCCTGTGGGCCTTCGACATCAGCGCGCCGGGCCAGGTGCGCAAGGACGCGTGGCCGTCACCCCACGGCGGCCGGCTGCTCGCAGCCTCACCCGGCAACCACTGGCAACGCTTCGACTCGATGGCGGTCGACGCGCTCGGCAACGTGTGCGTGGCCACACTGATGCACGGCGGCATCAGCATCGTCTCGCCCGACGGCAGCCTGACGAGCCATGTGCCGCTGCCCGACCGATTCACGACCAACCTTTGTTTCGGCGGCAAGGACCGGCGCACCGCGTTCGTCACGCTCTCGGGCAGCGGCCGGCTGATCGCGATCGACGACTGGCCGGTGCCCGGGCTGAAGCTGAATCACGAGGCTTGACAGACTTTTATAATTCAAGCATTATTGAATTATGGAAGAACAAGACGTCGTCAGATCTCTCGCCGCGCTGGCGCAGGAAAGCCGGCTGCGCGTGTTCCGCACGCTGGTGGTTGCCGGCCCGCTCGGCCTCACGCCGGGCGCGTTGAGCGAAGAGCTCGGCCTGGCGGCCACCACCTTGTCGTTCCATCTCAAGGAACTGATGAACGCCGGCCTCGTCTCGCAACAGCGTGACGGCCGCAACCTGATCTACCGCGCCGCCTACGAACGCATGAACGCGGTGCTGGCCTACCTCACTGCGCACTGCTGCCAGGGCAAGGACTGCCTGGTGACGACGCAGCCCAGCGCGTCGGCATGTTGCTGACCGGCGGCGCCGGCGGCGAAGCGACGGATTTCGCTGCGCAGCGAGCGCGCGCCCTGCCGCGCAAACTCTTCGCCGAGGCGCTCGGTACGTTGCTCCTGCTCACGATCGTGATCGGCTCCGGCATCATGGCCGAGCGCCTGTCGGGTGGCGACATGGCCCTGGCGCTGCTCGCGAACACCTTGGCCACGGTCGGCGGGCTGTACGTTCTGATCGAGGTCTTCGGCCCCGTCAGCGGCGCGCACTTCAACCCGGCGGTCAGCGCCGTCATGGCGTGGCGCGGCGATTTGCCAAAGGCTGCGCTCGTTCCGTACATCGCGGCGCAACTCGTCGGTGCGATGCTCGGCGCGTGGCTGGCCCACGCGATGTTCGACATGACGATCCTGCAGTTCTCGGGCAAGCTGCGCAGCGGCACCGGGCAGTGGCTCGCCGAAGCCGTGGCCACCGCCGGCCTGCTACTGGTCATTCTTCGCGCGCCGCCCGGCAAGGCCTCGGCGATGGTCGCGGCTTACATCGGCGCGGCGTACTGGTTCACCGCATCCACTTCGTTCGCGAACCCCGCCGCTGCTTTCGGCCGCATGTTCAGCGACAGCTTCGCCGGCATCGCGCCGGCGAGCGTCTTCGGCTTCGTGCTGGCGCAATGCGCCGGCGCCGCCATCGGCACAGCCATCCACCACGGGCTCGGACATGACAAACCCGCACACTGAAGCGACCAGCGCTTCGATCACGATCTATCACAACCCCGCTTGCGGTACCTCGCGCAACACGCTGGCGCTGATCCGCAACAGCGGTGTCGAACCGGTGATCGTGGACTACCTGGTCACGCCTCCCGGCCGCGCGAAGCTGGTCGAACTCATCGCGGCACTCGGGGTGCCGGTGCGGGCGGTGCTGCGCACCAAGGGCACGCCTTACGACGAACTGGAGCTCGGCGACCCGGGCTTGAGCGACGACGCGTTGATCGACGCGATGGTCGCGCACCCGATCCTGATGAACCGGCCGATCGTCGTCACGCCGCTGGGCACACGGCTGTGCCGCCCGTCCGAGACCGTGCTCGACATCCTGCCTTCGCCGCAGCTCGGCGCCTTCAGCAAGGAAGACGGCGAGCCCGTCATCGACAACAGGGGTCGTCGTGTCGTTGCTTGACCTGAGCCTGCCCAACCTCGATGCCACGCTGCTCGACAAGCCGAGCCGCACGCGCCTGGCTGGCGCCGGCACATCGACTCACCCGCCCCGGTTTCTAGTGCTCTACGGTTCGCTGCGCGAGCGCTCGTATAGCAAGCTGCTGGCGCTCGAAGCCGCACGCCTGCTCATCGCCATGGGCGGCGAGGTCCGGGTCTTCGACCCGGCTGGCCTGCCCTTGCCCGACGCCGCACCCGACACCCACCCCAAGGTGCAGGAGCTGCGCGAAGCGACAACCTGGGCCGAAGGCATGGTCTGGACTTCGCCGGAACGCCACGGCGCGATGACCGGCATCATGAAAGCACAGATCGACTGGATACCGCTCAGCATCGGCGCGGTGCGGCCCACGCAGGGCAAGACGCTCGCGGTGATGGAAGTCTCGGGCGGCTCGCAGTCGTTCAACGCGGTGAACCAGCTGCGTGTGCTCGGCCGCTGGATGCGCATGATCACGATCCCGAACCAGTCGTCGGTGGCCAAGGCCTACCAGGAGTTCGACGAGGCCGGGCGCATGAAACCTTCGGCCTACTACGAGCGCGTGGTCGACGTGATGGAAGAGCTGATGAAGTTCACGCTGCTGACGCGCGACGTGGCTCCTTACCTCGTAGACCGCTACAGCGAGCGCAAGGAATCTGCCGACATGCTGTCCAGACGGGTCGACCAGCGCGCGATCTGAGGCTCGCCTACTCCAGGCTGATGTTCGCCTTCTTCACCAGCTGCTCGTAGACCTTCGACTTGGCTTCGGCGTTGCGGCCGATCTCTTCCGGCGACCAGGCGATCGGCTCGAACGCGAAGGTGTCGAAGCGGGCCTTGACCTCGGCGTCGGTCAGCACCTTGGCCACGTCGGCGTTGATCTTCGAGCGCACCGCCGGCGCCAGGCCCTTGGGCGAGACCAGCACCACGAAAGCGTTCACGTCGAAGTCTTTCGGGCCGCCGGCTTCCGCCGCGGTCGGCACCTCGGGCACCTGCGGCAAGCGCTTGTTCGCGGCCACCGCGATGTAGCGCAGCTTGCCGGCCTTGTAGGCTCCCGAGCTCGAAGGCAGCGTGCCCAGGCTCCAGCTCACGTCGCCCGCGCCCACCGACATGAAGAGCTGGCTCACCTCGCGGTAGGGAATGTGCTGCATGTCGATGCCGGTCTGCATCTCGAGCAGCGTGCCGCCCAGGTGGCCCGGGCTGCCCACGCCCCATGAGCCATAGCTCACCTTGCCGGGCGCGGCCTTCGCGGCGGCGACGATGTCGGCGAGGGTCTTGAACTTGGAGTCGGTGGGCACCGCCACCAGAAACGTCGTGCGGAAGATCGAGGCCACCGGCTCGAAACTCTTCACCGCGTCGGCGCCGCGTTGTTTGTAGAGGTGCGGCACGGCGGCCAGGTGGTCGCTGTCGAGCTGCAGTAGCGTGTAGCCGTCGGGCGTGGCGCGTTTGACGGCGTCCATCGCGATCAGGCCACCGCCGCCGGGCTTGTTCTCGACCTGCACACGCTGGTTCCAGAGCTTGCCGAGTTTTTCGGCGACGAGCCGGAGCGTGGCGTCGGGGCCGCTGCCGGGCGCGAACGCGGTGATCAGCGTGACCGGCTTGTTCGGGTAGTCGGCCTGTGCAAAGGCAGGCGCGTGAAACAAGGCGGAAGCGCCGAGCAGCGCCGCGAAGATCGTGTTGTGTTTCATGGGTCTGTCTCTGGTGGTTTTTGGTATCGAAGTCAGTTCGCCAGGCGTTGTTCGCGGAAGAAGCCGAGCTTCTCTTGCGCCACGCGGTCGGAGTACGAGAACAGCACGAGGTCGTCGCTCGCGTGCAGGGTGTAGGCCAGCCAGCCGGGCACCACGACCACGTCGTGTGGCGCCAGCACGAAGCGCTGCGCGCCGACGCGGATCTCGCCGGTTCCTTCGACCGCGACGAAGACCATGCTGTCGCTGGAACGATACGGCTTCGTCGCGAAACCCTTGGGCAGCACGCGGATCATCGTCGCCATCGTCGGCATCGCCCAGCCACCGTCGAGCGGGTTCACGTAGCGCATCAGGTGGCCCAGGTGCGCGTCGGGCGCACCGGCGCGGGTGAGCGCATGCAGCGCTTCGCGGGTGCGGGCATACGGGTAGTTGAACACCGGTGAATTCAGCGACGGAGAGCGGTAACCGACCGGCAGCAAGCCGCTGCCGTAACGCGCGAGCGCGTCGCCCACCGGTCGTGTGACTTCGGCCTCCATCGTGTGGTGGTCTTCGCGGAAGGTGCTGTTGAAGAGCGCGACGATCGGGATGTCGAGCCCGTCGAGCCACACCATCGGGCCGCTCGCTTCGTGGCCGTGGTGGTGGAAGGTCCACGACGGCGTGATGACGAAATCGCCCGGCTGCATCAGCGTCTTCTCGCCGTCGACCGTGGTGTGGGCGCCGCTGCCTTCGATGATGAAACGCAGCGCGCTCTGCGTGTGGCGGTGCGCGGGCGCCACCTCGCCCGGCATGATGAGCTGCAGCCCGGCGTACAACGAGCTCGTGATCTGCGAGCTGCCGCGCAGGCCGGGGTTCTCGAGAATCATCACGCGGCGCTCGGCCTCGGCAGCGCTGATGTGCCGGGCCGATTCGAGCACGTAGGGGCGCACGTCTTCGTAGCGCCAGTGGTGGGCCACGCCGACGGGCGTGGGTTCGGCCGGCACCAGCGACTTCAGGCGCGTCCACAGCGGCGCCATGTTCTGCGTGTCGGCGCGGCCGTAGAAGGCCTCGCGCTCGGCTTGGTTGTTGGGCGCGCGGTCCATCTCAGACCACCCGCACTTTCAGCTCGCCCAGGCCGTCGATGCCGCCGTGCATCGTCTGCCCGCGTTCGACCTTGCCCACGCCTTCGGGCGTGCCGCTGTAGATCAGGTCGCCCGGCTTGAGCTCGAAGTAGGTCGACAGGTTGGCGATGACTTCGGGCACCGACCAGATGAGTTTGGCGATGTCGCTGCGCTGGCGGTCGGCGCCGTCGACCTTGACCCAGACCGCGCCCTGCGTCGGGTGGCCGACCTTCGAGGCCGCGTGGATCGGTGCGATCGGCGCAGATTCATCGAAAGCCTTGCCCAGTTCCCACGGCCGGCCCTTGTCGCGCAGCTTGAGTTGCAGGTCGCGGCGGGTCATGTCGAGGCCCACGGCATAACCGAACACGTGTTCGTTGGCGCGCTCGGCCGAAATGTCGCGCCCGGCCTTGCCGATGGCCACAACGAGCTCGATCTCGTGCTGGTAGTCGCTGCTCTGGCTCGGGTAGTGCACGTCGACGGTCTGGCCGGGCAATGCGACGACGGTGGCGTTGTCGGGCTTGCAGAAGAAGAACGGCGGCTCGCGGTCGGGGTCGAAACCCATTTCGCGGGCGTGCGCCGCGTAGTTGCGGCCGACGCAGTAGATGCGGCGCACCGGAAAGACGGTGTCGGTGCCGGCCACCGGCACGGTGACGCGGGGTTCGGGGTCGAGAGCGAAGTTCATGAGCAGGGTCTCCAGCAGAAATTCTTGAGCAGATCAGGCAGCGAGGCAATGTTCGGCACGCCAACCGTAGAGCCATTCGAGTGCGTCGTAAAAACGCTCGGGCGCACGGCCGCGCCAGAGGTCGTTGCGAACGAGGCGCTCCACGCCCTTGGCGTGGTAGATGCGGCCCATTTCGCGCGCCGACAGCACCACACGCGCGGTCCGGGCGACGCGCGAGCGTTCGTAGTGGGCAAACGCGGTGCTGAAGTCGCCGTTGTGCGCGGTGGCGTTCGCGCGCAACGCTTCGCCCAGCGTCACCGCGTCTTCGAGCGCCATGCAGGCGCCTTGCGCGAGGTATTGCAACATCGGGTGTGCGGCGTCACCGAGCAGCGTGGCGCGGCCGAAGCTCCACTGCGCGATCGGTTCGCGGTCGGCCGTGGCCCAGCGCTTCCAGCTCTTCGGCAGCGAAAGCAACTGGCGCGGCCGCTCGCCGATGCCAGCGAAGTACGACTGCACTTCTTCGGCGCTGCCTTCGCTGACGCTCCAGGTCTCTGCATCGCGGCTGTGGAAGGTGACGACCAGGTTGTACTGCTCGCCGCCGCGCAACGGGTAGTGCACCAGGTGGCAGTTCGGGCCGACCCAGACGGCGGGTGCGTTCCAGCGCAGGTCGGCGGGAAAGTCGGCGGCATCGACGACCGCACGGTAGACCACGTGGCCCGACACGCGCACCGGGTCGCCCACGAGCTGCTGGCGCACCGCCGACTTCACACCGTCGGCGCCGATCAATGCGGCGCCGCGGTGGGCCTGGCCACTCACGTCGAACACCGTCACGCCGCTGGCGTGCTGCTCGATGTGCTCGACCTTTGTCGAAGTGCAGAACTCGATGCGCTCGGTCTGTTTCACCGCGTCGAACAGCGCGCCGTGCACGTCGGCGCGGTGGATCACTGCGTACGGGTTGCCGAAGCGCTGGCGGAACGCGTCGCCGACCGGAATGGCGCCGACCTCGGTCTCGTCGACCGCGTCCATCATCACCATGCGCTCGGTGTACACGGCCGCGGCGCGGGCACGCTCACCCACGCCCAGCGCGTCGAAAGCCGCGAACGCGTTCGGCCCGAGCTGGATGCCGGCGCCTATTTCGCCGATCTGCGGCGACTGTTCGAGCACCTTGACGCTGAAACCCTGGCGCGCCAGCGCCAAAGCCGCCGCCAGGCCGCCGATGCCGCCACCGGCGACCAATAACGGCGGTGACGTGTTGCTGGAGTTCATGCCGACCTCGCTTGATGAATTGCGTGCTGATTAACAGCATACTGACGATTAGTATAGTGATAACATTCCTGAACGCAAAAGGGTTTACCCGCAGTCACCGAGCCACATGAAGAAAAGCAGCGCCGCTCAGATCGACATCGACACCCTGCCCGGCCACTACATCCGCCGGCTGCAGCAGATCGCGGTGGCGGTGTTCCTCGAAGAGACCGAAGCTTTCGGCGTCACGCCGGTGCAGTTCGCAGCGCTGCAGACGGTGCGGCGCCAGCCGGGGCTCGACCAGCGCACGCTGGCCGCGACCATCGGCTTCGACACCTCGACCATCGCCGGCGTGATCGACCGGCTCGAACGCCGCGAGCTGATCCAGCGCAGCACCTCGCCCGACGACAAGCGCGTGCGCCTGCTCACGCTCACGCCGGCGGCCGAAGCGCTGCTCGACGAGCTGGTGCCCGGCATGTTGCGCGCCCAGCAGCGCATGCTCGCGCCCTTGCCCGCGGCCGACCGGGTGCGCTTCATGGCGATGCTGAAGACGCTGGTCGAAGCGAACAACGAACTCAGCCGCGCGCCGAGCGACGTTCAGTAGCCCGGCTCTGCGACTCTCGTCACCCATGTCTCGCTGCATCGCCTTTCTGCGCGCCGTCAACGTCGGCGGTCGCATCGTCAAGATGGACGCGCTCAAGGCGCAGTTCGAGGCGCTGGGGCTCACCAGCGTGAGCACCTTCATCGCCAGTGGCAACGTGGTCTTCGAGACCCGGGCGCGCGACATGGCGGCGCTGGAACAGAAGATCGAGAAGCAGCTTTACGGCGCGTTCGGTTTCGAGGTGCACAGCTTCGTGCGCAGCGTGGCCGAAGTGGCAGAGATCGCCGTGTGTCGGCCCTTCGACGCGCGAGAGCTCGACAACGCGGCCTCGTTCGTGGTCGGCTTCGTGGCGCGGCCATTCGACGCCGCCCAGCAGAAGATCGTGAAAGGCTTCAACAACGAACTCGACGCCTTTCATCCGCAAGGGCGCGAGCTGTACTGGATGAGCCGCAACAAGCAGAGCGAATCGAAATTCTCGAACGCCGCGTTCGAGCGGGCGCTGGGGCTGCGCGCCACCTTCCGCAGCATCAAGACCGTGCAGCGCCTCGCGGCCCTTCACCCGGCCTGAAGCACTCTGCCCGTCAACCGCCCTTTCTGGCGCGCGCTTCTTCCTGCAGCCGCAGCACGCGGCGCTGCACCTTGCCGGTGGTCGTCATCGGCAAGGCGTCGATGAACTCGATGTCTTTCGGGTATTCGTAAGGCGCGAGCTTGCCGCGCACGTGGGCTTGCAGCGAAGCGACCAGCGCCGCGTCGCCGGTGAAACCGGCCGCCAGCACCACGAACGCCTTCACGACGGCGCCGCGTTCGGCGTCGGGCTTGGGCACCACGGCGGCGTTCGCGACCGCCGGGTGCTTCACGAGGCAGTTCTCGATCTCGCTCGGGCCGATGCGGTAGCCGGCGGCCTTGAAGACGTCGTCGCTGCGGCCGTGGTACCAGAGGTAGCCCTCGGCATCCATCACCGCCATGTCGCCGGTGCGGCACCAGCTGTTGCCCGGGTCGCCCGTGAACTTGGCCGCGGTGGCCGCGTCGTTCTTCCAGTAGCCGAGAAAGAACACCGGGTCGGGGTGGCCGTGCACGTCGAGACGGCGCAAGGCCACGTCGCCGGGCGTGCCGCGTGCGCATTCGTGGCCTGCGTCGTCGATCACCGCGACACGGTGGCCCGGGTAGGGGCGGCCCATGCTGCCCGGGCGGGCCGGCCAGCGCTGCGAACTGTTGCCGACGATGTAGTTCATCTCGGTCTGGCCGAACATCTCGTTGACGACCACACCGAGCTTGTCGCGGCAGTACGCGAACACCGCGTCGCCCACCGCCTCGCCGGCGCTCATGACCGCGCGCAGGCGCAGGTCGTAGCGTGTGCGCGGCAGCGGCACGGTCTTCATCATTGCCTTCAGCGCAGTCGGGAACAGGAAGGTGTGCGTCACGCGGTAGCGCTGCATCAACTCGAACGCGGTCTCGGCGAAAAAACGGCCTTGGTAGGCGACGATCTCGCAACCGAAGTAGAGCGTGGGCAGCAGCGCGTCCATCAGCCCGCCCGTCCAGGCCCAGTCGGCGGGCGACCAGAACACCGGCGCGTCATGGCTGACGTGCGGGCCCTGCGCATCGACGTGCGGAAACCAGTTCTGGCTCGCGACGAAGCCGCTCAGGTTGCCGATGAGCGCGCGGTGCGGAATGAGCGCGCCTTTCGGCGGGCCGGTGGTGCCGCTGGTGTAGATCAGCACGGCGGCATCGTCGGCTCGCGTGTCGACCGGCGTGAAGCTGCTGGCTTCGCCTTCGAGCGCGGCACGCCAGTCGATGTCCCCCTGCCCCTGCGCCGCGCCCACTGCGACGATCGTCTTCAAGCCCGCACACAGCGGCCGCGCGGCCAGCAGGTTGGCCATGCCACTTTCGTCGACGATGGCGAGCCGCGTGCCGCTGTCGTTCAGACGGTATTCGAGCGCCTCGGGCCCGAACAGCATCGAGAGTGGCATGCCCACCGCGCCGAGCCGGTACAGCGCGATGTGCGCCACCGCGGTCTCGAACCGCTGCGGCATCACGATGGCCACGCGGTCGCCACGCGCCACGCCGAGCCGCCGCAGCGCATTCGCCAGGCGGTTGGCGTGGTGGTGCAGGTCGGCGTAGCTGTGCTTCGAGGTGCTGCCGTTCTCGTGTTCGTAGCGGATCGCGATGGCGCGCGGCGTGTCTCGGGCCCAGCGCGCGCAGCAGACTTCGGCGATGTTGAACTGCTCGGGCACCTGCCAGCGAAAACCCGCGTGCAGCGCGGCGTGGTCGTCGGGCATGGCGCTCACGGCCTCACTCCGCTTTCGCCATGGCCCGCAACGCGTCGCCGGTGGTGCGGCAGATGCGCCACTCTGGCATCACCGTCGCGCCCATCTTCTCGTAGACGGTGATCGCGTTCGTGTTCCAGTCGAGCACGCTCCACTCGAAGCGGCCGCAATCGCGCTCGACCGCCAGCGCCGCCATGCGCTTGAGCAGGGCCTTGCCGATGCCGTGGCCGCGGTGTTCGGGTTTCACGTACAGGTCTTCGAGGTAAAGGCCGGGCTGGGCCAGGAAGGTCGAGAAGTTGGTGAAGTACAGCGCGAACGCCACGACCTCGCCGTCACGCTCGGCCACCATGGCCTCGGCCGCAGGCTTTTCGCCGAACAGTTGCGGGCGCAGCTTCTCGGGCGTGACCTGCACCAGGTGCGTGAGTTGCTCGAACTCCGCCAGGTCGCGGATCAGTTGCACGATGGCGCTCACGTCGCCGACAACGGCGGCACGCAGCGTGAAGGTCGGGGGAGCGGGGTTCATGGCTTCATTCTCGCACCGGGCTGTGGTGTCGCCGCATCGACAGACCCGGGCGGCCACGCCGCGTACAGTGCGCCGCATGAGTCTCGACGCCTACCCCGTTCGCCGCCCCGGCCGCAGCCGCTTCATCAGCGTGCGTGGCCTGCGTTACCACGTGCTCGAATGGGGCGACGCCACTCTGGCCAGCGCCGAGCGCCCGCCACTCGTGATGCTGCATGGCTGGATGGACGTGGCCGCGTCGTTCCAGTTCGTCGTCGATGCGCTGGCCGTCGACCGCCACGTGGTCGCGCTCGACTGGCGTGGCTTCGGCCTGACCGACAGCCCGGCCGCCGACACCTACTGGATGCCCGACTACCTGGGCGACCTCGATGCGGCGCTCGACCAGCTCTTCTTCGCCGACGCGCCGGCCGACCGCAGGATCGACCTGCTCGGCCACAGCATGGGCGGCAACGTGGTGATGCTCTACGCCGGCGTGCGGCCCGAACGGATCCGCCGGCTGATCAACCTCGAAGGTTTCGGCATGCCACGCACCAAGCCCACGCAGGCGCCGAAGCGGCTGCAGCAATGGCTCGACGAGCTGAAGCAACCCGCGCTGATGCGCGACTACGCCAGCGTCGACGAAGTGGCCGAGCGCTTGCGCAAGACCAACCCGCTGCTTTCACCCCAGCGCGCGGCCTGGCTCGCACCGCACTGGTCGCGCCAGCGCGAGGGCAGCGGCGGGCAGCCCGGCCGCTGGGAAATCCTCGGCGACCCGGCGCACAAGCGCATCAACCCGCACCTGTACCAGCGCGACGAGGTGCTCGAATGCTGGAAGCTGATCACCGCACCCGTGATGTGGGTTGAAGGCGACCAGACCGACGTGGCCAAGTGGTGGGGCACACGTTTCACGAAAGAAGAATTCCACGAGCGCCTGAGCGTGGTCGCCAACGCTGAAAGGCACGTGATCGGCCCGGCCGGCCACATGCTGCACCACGATCAGCCCGAAGCGCTGGCGCGCCTGCTCGAAGTTTTTCTGGCCTGAACCGCCGGCTCAGCCCTCGTCGCCTTCGGCCAGGCCGCACGCGTTGTCGAGCTTGTTCATGCAATAGGCGTAGTAGCCGATGATCAGCACGTAGACCACCGGCGCACCCTGGGCGCCCACCCAGAAACTGAACGGCCAGCCGAAGAACAAGAAGTCGAGGTCTCTGGCGAAATAGGCCAGCGCAAAGCTCACGGCGAACCAGGCGACCAGAAGCGCCCCGGTGATCCGGAGATTCTTCTCCCAGTGTTGGCGGTGGTTCTCGGGCAATGACATCTCGGGTGCTTGCGCAGGCACGGCATCGCCGGCGGCGACTCCGGCCTCATTGGGCCACAAGACCGGCACGCTGCGAAGGCGGGCGGGCGGCGCCTTGCGCCCGCATGTCAAAATCGCGCCCTTCGCACACCGCCAGACCCACTGAAAGCACCCCATGGACGTCGAACACATCAATGCCATCGGCAACTCGCTCGCCGACCTGACCCGGCGCACCCTGGAACTCCGGGGGTATCTTTGACTACGATCGCAAAGCACTGCGACTGAACGAAGTCAACGCCGCACTCGAGAACCCCAAGGTCTGGGACGAACCGAAGCGCGCACAGGAACTGGGGCGCGAGAAGCGCACGCTCGAGAACGTGGTCGAGACCGTCGACCACCTGACGAGCAACCTGTCCGACAACACCGAGCTCTACGACATGGCCAAGGCCGAAGGTGACTTCGCGAGCCTGGCTGCGATCGAGGCCGAAGCCGACAAGCTGAACGAAACCGTCGAGCAGCTCGAATTCCGCCGCATGTTCAACAAGCCGGAAGACCCGCTCAACTGCTTCATCGACATCCAGGCCGGCGCCGGTGGCACCGAAGCCTGCGACTGGGCGAGCATGCTGCTGCGCCAGTACCTGAAGTACGCCGAGCGCAAGGGCTTCAAGACGACGATGGAAGACGAGACGCAGGGCGACATCGCCGGCATCAAGAGCGCCACCATCAAGGTCGAGGGCGACTACGCGTTCGGGCTGCTGCGCACCGAGACCGGTGTGCACCGGTTGGTGCGCAAGAGCCCGTTCGACTCGGCCGGCGGGCGCCACACCAGCTTCGCGAGCCTGTTCGTCTACCCCGAGATCGACGACACGGTCGAGATCGAGATCAACCCGTCGGACGTGCGCACCGACACCTTCCGCGCCAGCGGCGCTGGCGGCCAGCACATCAACAAGACCGACTCGGCGGTGCGGCTCACGCACATCCCGACCGGCATCGTCGTGCAGTGCCAGGACGGCCGCAGCCAGCACAGCAACCGCGACGTGGCCTGGAAGCGCCTGCGCTCGCGGCTCTACGACCACGAGATGCGCAAGCGCATGGAAGAGCAGCAGAAGCTCGAAGAAACCAAGACCGACGTGGGCTGGGGCCACCAGATCCGTTCTTACGTGCTCGACCAGAGCCGCATCAAGGACCTGCGCACCAACGTGGAAATGAGCAACACGCAGAAGGTGCTCGACGGTGACCTCGATGTCTTCATCGAGGCCAGCCTGAAGCAGGGCATCTGATGGCGGTCGAAGCTCTTCTCTTCGATCTCGACGGCACGCTCATCGACAGCATGCCGCACCACCAGACGGCCTGGGTCGAGTGGCATGCGCGGCGGGGCCAGAAGATCGATGCCGACGCTTTTTTCGTGGCCACCGCCGGGCGATCGAACGACGAGATCTTTGCCGACATGCTGCCGGGCACGAGCGCGGCCGAGATCGCGGTGCTCGTCGACGAAAAGGAAACGCTGTACCGCGAGTTCGCGGCGCCTTCGCTGGCCTTGATCTCCGGTGCGGAAGACTTCGTGCAGCGGGCCAGGGCGGCCGGCCTGCGGCTGGCGGTGTGCACCGCTTCCACGCCGCAGAACATGGCGCTCGCATTCCGGCTGTTCGGCATCGACAGCTGGGTTGAGACGGTCGTCAGCCCGGCCGACGGGCTCAGGGGCAAGCCCCATCCCGACATCTTTCTCGAAGCGGCGCGGCGGCTCGGCGTCGCTCCCGAACACTGCGTGGTGTATGAAGATGCACCGCTCGGCGTGGAAGGCGCGCGCCGCGCCGGCATGAAGTCGGTGGCCTTGACCACCACGCTGCCGGCGGCCGCCTTCGGCGAGTTCGACAACCTGCTCGCCATCGCCGCCGATTTCACCACGCTCGCCCTGCCCGCCTGACAACACCCGAAAGCACCCACCATGATGCGTGAAGGCACCGCCCCGCTGATCCGCCGCGCCGACTACACCGCGCCGGCCTACTGGATCAAATCAGTCGACCTGAGCTTCGATCTCGACCCGGCCAAGACCATGGTCATCAGCCGCATGCAGGTCGTGCGCAATGCCGACGTGGAAGCCCAGCCGCTGCGTTTGCACGGCGAAGAGCTGAACCTCACGCGCGTGCTGGCCAACGGCGCGTCGGTCTCGTTCCGCCACGAAGACGGCCTGCTGGTGATCGACAACCTGCCCGAAGGCGAGTTCACGCTCGAGATCCGCAACACCTGCGCGCCCGAGAAGAACACGCAGCTCTCGGGCCTGTACACCTCGGGTGGCGGCTTCTTCACGCAGTGCGAAGCCGAAGGCTTTCGCCGCATCACCTACTTTCTCGACCGGCCCGACGTGATGGCGGTGTACACGGTCACGCTGCGTGCGAGCAAGGCGGCCTACCCAGTGCTGCTGAGCAACGGCAACCTCGTCGAACAAGGCGATCTCGAAGGCGGCCGCCACTTTGCGAAGTGGCACGACCCGTTCCCGAAACCGAGCTACCTGTTCGCGCTGGTCGCCGCCGACCTGGTGGCGCGCCAGCAGAACATCCGCACCCGCGCCGGCAAGGAGCACCTGCTGCAGGTCTACGTGCGCCGCGGCGACCTCGACAAGACCGAACACGCGATGAACTCGCTGATCGCGTCGGTGGTGTGGGACGAAGCGCGCTTCAAGCTGCCGCTCGATCTGGAACGTTTCATGATCGTCGCCGTTGAAGACTTCAACATGGGCGCGATGGAGAACAAGGGCCTGAACATCTTCAACACGAAGTACGTGTTGGCCTCGCCCGCGACAGCAACAGACAACGATTACGCCGGCATCGAGTCGGTCGTCGGCCACGAGTACTTTCACAACTGGACCGGCAACCGCATCACCTGCCGCGACTGGTTCCAGCTGAGCCTGAAAGAAGGCCTCACCGTCTTCCGCGACCAGGAATTCAGCATGGACATGGCCGGCAGCGAAAGCAGCCGCGCCGTCAAGCGCATCGAAGACGTGCGGCGCCTGCGCGAAGCGCAGTTCCCCGAAGACGCCGGCCCGATGGCACACCCCGTGCGGCCCGACAGTTATGTCGAGATCAACAACTTCTACACCGCCACCGTGTACGAAAAGGGTGCCGAGGTCGTGCGCATGATGCACACGCTGGTGGGCCGCGAAGGTTTTGCACGCGGCATGACGCTCTACTTCGAACGCTTCGACGGCCAGGCCGTGACCTGCGACGACTTCGCCCAGGCCATCGCCGACGCCAACCCGGCGAGCGAGCTCGCGCGCACGCTGCCGCAGTTCAAGCTCTGGTATTCGCAGGCCGGCACGCCGCGCCTCACGGCACGCGGCCGCTACGACGCACCGTCGCGCACCTACACCTTGGGTGTCGAACAGTCGAACACGGCCGGCGGGGTGACGACGAACGAGCCGAACGTGATTCCGCTCGCGCTTGGCCTGGTCGGGCGTGACGGCCGCGCGCTGCCGGTGCAGCTCGAAGACGAAGCGCCCACCGGCGCCACCGAGCGTGTGCTGCTGGTCGAAGACAAGCGCTGCTTCTTCACCTTCGTGAACCTCGACGTGGAGCCGGTGCCTTCGCTGCTGCGCGGCTTTTCGGCCCCGGTGACGCTGGTCGACGGCCTTTCCGACGCCGACCTGCTGGTGCTGTTGCAACACGACAGCGACCCGTTCAATCGCTGCGAGGCCGGGCAACGGCTGGCGCTGAACCGGATTCTCGCGGGCGTTCGCAGCGAAGACGCAGGCGCCTCGGTGGTGCTCGACGACGCCTTCATCGAGGCGATGCGCTCGGTGTTGCGCCACCCCGGCCTCGACGCCGCCTTCAAGAACGAAGTGCTGGCCCTGCCGAGCGAGTCGTACGTGGCAGAGCAACTCTCGGTCGTCGACCCGCAGCGCATCCACACCGTGCGCCACGCGATGCTCACCCAACTGGCCAGCGCGCTGCGGGCCGACTGGGAATGGGCGTTCGACGCGCACCAGGTGAGCGGCGCCTTTTCGCCCGACCCGGTCTCGGCCGGGCGGCGCGCGCTGGCCAACCGCGCGCTCATGATGCTGTGCCTGGGCTCGGCCACGGCGGGCGACGCCGTGTGGCCCGGCCGTGCGCTGCAGCGCTTCAAGGACGCCGGCAACATGACCGACCGCATCGGCGCGCTGGGCGCGCTGGTGAACTCGCACTCTTCGCTGGCCGAAGCCGCGCTCGAGAAGTTCCACGCGATGTTCCGCAGCGAAGCGCTCGTCATCGACGCCTGGTTCGCGCTGCAGGCGAGCGCGCCCGAGATGGACGGCCGCGTGTTCGCACGCGCCAGGCAGTTGCTCAAGCACCCCGATTTCTCGATCCGCAACCCGAACCGCGCGCGCAGCCTGATCGGCACGCTGTGCGCCGGCAACCCGGCCGCGTTTCACCGCGCCGACGCCGCCGGTTATGTGTTCTGGGCCGACCGCGTGATCGAGCTCGATTCGGTCAACCCGCAACTCGCCTCGCGCATGGCGCGCTACTGCGACCGCTGGAGCCAGCTCGCCGAGCCGTACCGCACGGCGGCGCGCGAAGCGATCGGCCGCGTGGCCGCCAAGCCGGGCCTGTCGAGCGACGTGAACGAGATCGTCACGCACGCCTTGCAAAGCTGATCAGACAGGGAGAGAGACCATGGCCAAGAAAACGAACGCGTTCTACGCACAGTCGGGCGGTGTCACCGCCGTGATCAACGCTTCGGCGGCGGGCGTGATCGAAACCGCGCGCAAGCACAAGGACCGCATCGGCAAGGTCTACGCCGGCCGCAACGGCATCATCGGTGCGTTGACAGAAGACCTGATCGACACCGGCAAGGAATCGGCCTCGGCGATTGCCGCGCTGCGCTACACGCCGTCGGGCGCGTTCGGGTCGTGTCGCTTCAAGCTCAAGTCGCTCGAAGCCAACCGGCGTGAATACGAACGCCTGATCGCTGTCTTCAAGGCCCACGACATCGGCTACTTCTTCTACAACGGCGGAGGCGATTCTGCCGACACCTGCTTCAAGGTCAGCCAGCTCTCCGAGCAGATGGGCTACCCGCTGCAGGCGATCCACGTGCCGAAGACGATCGACAACGACCTGCCGATCACCGACTGCTGCCCCGGCTTCGGCTCGGTGGCCAAGTACGTGGCCGTGTCGGCGCTCGAAGCCTCGTTCGACGTGCGCTCGATGGCGCGCACCTCGACCAAGGTCTTCGTGATGGAAGTGATGGGCCGCCACGCCGGCTGGATCGCGGCCGCCGGTGCGCTGATCGAAGACCACGGCATCCCGGTGGTGGTGCTGTTCCCCGAGATCGAGTTCAACGAGAAGAAGTTTCTGGCGCGGGTGGATTCGCTGGTCAAGAAGCATGGCTACTGCACGGTCGTGGTCTCTGAAGGTTGCCACCACCCCGACGGCACCTTCCTGGCCGAACAAGGCGCGCGCGACGCCTTCGGCCACGCGCAGCTCGGCGGTGCCGCACCGGTCGTGGCCAACATGGTCAAGAACGCGCTCGGCCACAAGTTTCACTGGGCCGTGGCCGACTACCTGCAGCGCGCCGCGCGGCACGTCGCGTCCAAGACCGACGTGAAGCAGGCCTACGAGCTGGGCCAGAAGGCCGTGGAGCTGGCGCTGAAGGGCCACAACGCGGTGATGCCCACGGTTGAGCGCCTCAGCGACGCGCCCTACAAGTACCGCATTGGCGTCGCGCCTCTCGCCCAGGTGGCCAACGTCGAGAAATTCATGCCGCGCGACTTCATCACGAAAGACGGGTTCGGCATCACCGAGAAGTGCAGGCGTTACCTCACGCCGCTGATCCAGGGTGAAGACCACCCGAAGTACAAGAATGGCCTGCCGGTCTACGTGACGCTCAAGAACCTGTCGGTCGCGCAGAAGTTGCCGAAGTTCAAGCTGTAACGCGTTCGCCGCACCGGGTAGAATGCTCGTTTTGCGGAATTGCTTCTGCAGTTCGGCAAAGGCCGGCGTAGCTCAGTTGGTAGAGCAGCGCATTCGTAATGCGAAGGTCGGGAGTTCGACTCTTCTCGCCGGCACCAGATCAGACGAGGGTCAGCGGCTTCGCGGCGGCTGACCCTTTTGTCATCCTGACGCTCACCGCGCTCGCCATGCCGACCCTGTCTCGTCTGCGCCACCGCTTGCTCGCCGCGACTTCCGGCCCGATGGCCATGAAGCGCTGGCGCTGGCTTCTGGCCGGGCTGGTGATCACGGTGGGGTGGCTCGCACTGTCGCCCGCGCCGCCCGAAGCGCTCGACACCGGCTGGGACAAGCTAAACCACGCCGGCGCTTTCGCGGTGCTCACGGTGGTGGCGATCTTCGCTTTGCCGCGCTCGCCGCGCAGTCTGTCGTGGGTACTGGGTGGCTTGTTGTGCTTCGGCGGCGCGATCGAGATCGCTCAATCGTTCACGCCGACGCGCAGCGCCGAATGGGGCGACCTGCTGGCCGACATCGTCGGCATGGCGGTCGGTGGACTGGCCGCCATGTTGCTCACGCGCTGGGCTGCCGCTCAGTTGCGGTGATCTTTCCCGCGGCCGTTGCCACGGTCGTCACGGCGGTCGTGATGTTTGTCGTGACCACGGTGGCGGCCACGCTCCCAGCCCGGGTGTTCGTGCTCATACCGTTCACGGACCCAACGGTCCTGCACGAAGTACACCGGCTGCCCGCAAGCGCTGTAGCGCCCACAGTACTGGCGCCAGTTCTGCTGGTGTGCCGGTGGCACGTACAGGTAGATCGGCTGGCGTTCGACGTGCACACGCGGTGGCGCAATGATCACCGGTTGCGGCAGCACCAGCGCCGGGCGCGGAATGTCGCCGATGTTGATGCGCCCGTAGACGCCTGGCTGGTTGATGCCGATCGAGACGCCGACGCTCGGCTGGGCGAAGGCCGAGCCGAAGGCGGCGGCACCGAGTGCCAGGGCAATGATCTTTTTCATGGCGTTCTCCTGAGTGGATCGTGAATCGACAACGCGGTCGAAGCGGGCTGCGAAGACAGGGTTCCGTCGATCCGCGGCGCGCTTTACCTGCGCTTACCGACATCGTGCACCGGGTTTTTGTAAGCGCCGCGTGCTCCGTGCAAAACAGGACAGTTCCTACGGGTCGGGGTCACGCTCGCTCACACGACGCCGGCCTTTCGCTGTTTAATCGAAGCAACAGCAACAAGCGGTAACGCCCGGAGGATGGCCATGTCAGTGATCGGCGAGGTCTTCGACAGTCTCAGGTCGATGAGCCTGCTTCAGCTGTTGCTGGCCTTCGTCGCGTGCATCGGCTACTCGATTGCGCAGGGCGCGCTGGTCTCTTCACCGCGTGTACGCGGCTTCGCCGGGGCCGCTGCCTTTGTCGGGGCCGTCGGTTACGCCATCCTGGGCACCGAATGGATGCACGCGGCGATGCTGGTCGCCTTTGCTTTCGCCGGCATGGGCCTGTTCGTTGCCATCGTCTGGGTCACGAGCCGCCTGCTCGGTTTTGCCGGCGTGCGCTCGCCACGCTCTGACGACGAAAGCCAGCTCGCTGCTTCGCGCAGCCGCGGCTCGCGCCCGCCGCCCAACACCGGGCACGCCCACTCGATCTGAGTGCGCGCGCGGCCGCGCAGCGCAGCGCCGACGCTCAGCCCTGTGTCTTCAGGAACCGCTGGACGGTCTGCGCGAACAGCGCCGGCTCTTCGGCCACGCTCAGGTGTGAAGCGTCGTCGAACACCACAAGTTCTGCACCGGGAATGCGCTCGGCCATCGCCTGAGACATCGCCACCGGCGCGCCGAGGTCGAGCGCGCCGGCGATGATCAGCGTAGGGCACTTCACGGTGTTCAGGCGGCCGAGCCAGTCGACGCCGCCCACCGCCTGGCAACAGGCGGCATAGCCGGCGGTGTCGCAGCGCAGCACGGTGGCGCGCGCGGCTGCCACGGCTTCGGGCTGCCCGTTGCGGAAGGCCGGGCTGAAGTAACGCTCCATCACCGAATCGGCGATGGCCGCCATGCCGCCGGTCTGCACCGCCTGAACCCGCTGCGCGAAAACGGCGGCCGCGGCCTCGGGGTACTTCGAGCTCGTGTTCGCGAGCACGAGCCCCTTCAAGAGCTCGGGGTGGCGCACCGCCAGCCCCTGACCGACCATGCCCCCCATCGACAAGCCGACCCACACGACCGGCCCGCGTCCCCATTCGCGGATCAGGCGTGCGGCATCGTCGACCAGATCGTCCATCGAATACGGCCCCGCCGGCACGGCCGAACCGCCGTGGCCGCGGTGGTCGTAGCGCAGCACTTCGCGCGAGCCGGCCAGCTCGGCGGCCAGGCCGTCCCACATGTGCAGGTCGAGCCCGAGTGCGTGGCTCAGCACCACCGGCGCGCCCCCGGGCCGGCCCTGCACCGCAGCACGCAGCTGCGGCTGGCTGAAGGTGTGGTGCGTGGCCACGCGGACGCCCGCCGACAAGGGCTGCGGCGCTGGAAGCAGGCCTTCTTCGCGCAGGATGTCCATCGTCAGCTTGAACGCCGTGTTGGCCGCCGGCACGCCGCAGTAGATCGCGCCCTGCATCAGCGTTTCCTTGATCTTGCCGAGCGGCACGCCGCCGCGGATCGCGGCCTTGCAGTGCAGCTCGAATTCTTCCCAGCGCGCCAGGCCCATCGTCATGCCGAGCACGAGCAGGCGGCGCGTGGTGTGGTCCAGGCCCGGGCGGCCCCAGATGTCGTGCCAGGCATAGCGGGTGATCAGGCTCTGGAACTCGGCGTTGAACTCGTTCGCGTTGTTCACCGATTTGTCGACCCAGGCATCACCGAGCACCGCGCGGCGGTTCTTCAGGCCACGGTCGAAATCGTCCTGCAAGGCCGGGTGCTTGTCGGCGGGCGTGGTCATGGCGTCGAGTCCGTTTCTGAATGAGCGTGGTGCGAGGCGGCGAGCGCCACGAGTTGCGGTGCGGCCAGCGCGCTGGCGCGCCGCGCGGCCGCGTCGGCGTCGAACGCGGCGCGCAAGTCGGCCGCACCGACGAGGGTGTGCAGATGCGGGTCGGCGGCCAAGGCTTCGAGCGTCAGGTCGAGCAGGTGGCGCCGTTCGGCCACGGCCTTCTTCGACAGGGTTTCGAGCAAGGCGTGCGCCTTCGCCTTGCCGATGTGGCGTGCCATCAGCATCGAGGCGCCCTCGGCGAACACCAGCCCCTGCAACGCGTCGATGTTCGCGCGCATGCGCTGAGGGTCGACCGACAGGCCGCCCACCGCATCGGCCAGCGCGTGCACCGCGCCGTGCGCCGACATGAACAGGCCCGGCCATTCGGCCAGCTCGGCCTGCCAGTTGCCCAGGCCGCGTTCGTGTTCCTGCGGCATCGCGGCCAGCAAGGCCGCCACTCGGTGCGGCGCGCGCGTGGCCGCCGCGAGCACGATCATCGACGCGACCGGGTTGCGCTTGTGCGGCATGGCCGACGAACCGCCGCGGCCACCGCCGCTCGGCTCGGCCACTTCGCCGATTTCGCCTTGCGCCAGCAGCGAGATGTCTTTCGCGATCTTGCCGAGCGCGCCGCACAGCACGCCGACCTCGCAAGCGAGTGCGACCCATTCGTCGCGCTGCGTGTGCCAGGCGCCGAGCGGCCGCCCGAGCTGCAAGGCCGCGGCCATGTGGTCGGCCACCACGCCTCCGGCATCGCCCATCACCGACAAGGTGCCCACCGCGCCGCCGAGTTGCAGCTTCAACGCGCCTTGCGCAGCGCGCGCCAGCCGCTCGCGGCAGCGCACCAGCGGCGCGACCCAGCTCACGAGCTTGAAGCCGAAGCTGATCACCTGCGCCGGCTGCATCAGGGTGCGGCCGAGCAAGGGCACGTCGCCGTGGCGGTGGGCCAGGCCGAACAAGGCATTGACCAGGTCGCACAGCCGCACGTCGATCAGCGCCAGCGCGCGGCGGGTGGCGAGCACCATCGCGGTGTCGATCACGTCCTGGCTGGTGCTGCCCCAGTGCACATAACCAGCCGCTTCGGCATCGGTTTGCGCCACCGCGGCCTGCAGTTGTTTGACGAGCGGGATCGCCAGCGTGCCCGCCACCGAACTGGCCGCGACGATCGCGTTCAGGTCGAAGCCTTCGACACGGCAGGCGGCTGCGATTGCCTCACCCGCCGATGCCGGAATCACGCCGGCGGCGGCCTGCGCGCGCGCCAGTGCCGCCTCGAAATCGAGCATGCCCTGAACGATCGCCACTTCGCCGAAGGCTTCGACCATCTCGGGCGTGGACAGGAATCGTTCGAACACCAGAGCAGACATGGAAACGGTCTCGGTATCGGCGCCAAAGGCCGCTTGCCCGCGATGCTAGCGCAGCACCATGGGCACCACGCCGGTCACGCCTGGTGCTCGACCTCGGCTTCGACGGCGAGGCGGCTCGCCAGCACCTTGTCGACACGCTTGCCGTCGAGGTCGACCACCTCGAAACGCCAGCCGTCCCACTCGACGGAATCGGTGGTGACGGGCAGCCGGCCGAGCAGCAGCATGATCATGCCGGCCAGCGTGTTGTAGCGGCCGCGGTCTTCTTCGGGCAGCTCCTTGAACTCGAGCCGGTCTTTCAGCTCGGGCACCGGGATCAAGCCGTCGAAGAGCCAGCTGCCGTCCTCGCGCTGCACCGCCCAAGAGTCTTCAGAGGTCGGTGTCGCGAACTCGCCGGTGATGGCTTCGAGCACATCACGCACGGTGATGATGCCCTGCACCTCGCCGTATTCGTCGACCACAAAAACGATCTGGGCGCTCGAGGCGCGAAACTGCTCCAGCAGTTCCATGCCCGACAACGTCTCGGGCACGAACACCGGCGGTTCGAGCCCGTCGGTGAGCGAGAGCGGCTGGCCGCGCATCACCTGCTGCAGCAGGGTTTGCGCCGAGATCACGCCGAGCACGTCGTCGAGGCCGTTGCGGCACACGGCGTAACGCGAGTGCTCGTCTTCGCCGACGACTTTCAACACGTCTTCGGCGCTGGCCGAGACTTCGAGCCAGACGATCTCGGCGCGCGGGATCATCATCGAGCCGACGTTGCGGTCGTCGAGCCGGAACACGTTGCGCACCATCTGGTGTTCCTGCGCTTCGATCACACCGGCGTCGAGCCCTTCTTCCAGGCTCGCGGCAATCTCTTCTTCGGTCACGCTGCGCCCCGGGCCGCCCTTGATGCCGAGCAGGCTCAGCGTGGCGTTGGTGCACCAGGTCAGCAGCTTCACGAACGGCCGGCCGATCAGCGAAACCCATTCCATCGGGCGCGCCACGAGCCGGGCCACGGCCTCGGGGTGGGTCTGGCCGATGCGCTTGGGCACCAGCTCGCCGAAGATGATCGTGACGAAGGTGATCACCATCACGACCAGCGCGGTCGCGGTCACGCCGGCGGCGTTGGGTTTGATGTTGAAACGCCAGCTCAGCCATTCGGCCAGCGGCGCCGAGAAAGCCGCTTCGCCGACGATGCCGTTCAGCACCCCGATCGAGGTGATGCCGATCTGCACCACCGAAAGAAACTTGGTCGGGTTCTCGTGCAGGTCCATCGCCGCCTGCGCGCCGGACTCTTCCGCTTCGATCATCACCTGCAACCTGGCCTTGCGGCTCGCGGTGAGCGCCATTTCGGACATGGCGAACAAACCGTTGAGCGCGATCAGGAAGAGCAAAAGGGCAACGTCCATGCGGGGCGCGCGGCAATGAAGGAGTGGCGAGGGTAGCAGAATGGGTGCATGAACTACCTGATCGGCGATGTGCAAGGCTGCTGTGACGCGCTCGAGCGGCTGCTCGCGAAGATCGACTTCTCGCCCTCGCGCGACCGGCTCTGGCTGCTCGGCGACCTGATCAACCGCGGCCCGGCGTCGCTGGCCACGCTGCGCCGCCTGCACGGCCTGGGCAACGCCGCCACCTGCCTGCTCGGCAACCACGACCTGAACCTGCTCGCGGTGGCGCACGGTGTGCGCCTGCCCCACAAGAGCGACACGCTCAGCGAGATCCTCGACGCGCCCGACCGCTCGCGCTGGCTCGACTGGCTGCGCCACCAGCGCCTGGCGGTGCACGAACACGGCTGGTTGATGGTGCACGCCGGCGTGGTGCCGCAGTGGGATCTGGCCACCACGCTGGCGCTGGCCGGCGAAGTCGAACAGGTGCTGCAGAGCCCCGCGGTGGGTGACTTTCTGGCGGCGATGTACGGCGACCGGCCGGCGCGCTGGAGCGACTCGCTGCAGGGCGTCGAGCGCCACCGCTTGGTTGTCAACGCGCTCACGCGCATCCGGTTCGTCTCGGCCGACGGCACGCTCGACCTGGTGACCAAGGAAGGCGCCGACGCCACGCCGGCCGGCCACTTCGCGTGGTTCGAGGCCCCCGGCCGGCGCACGCAAGGCGTGCCGATCGCGTTCGGCCACTGGGCGTCGCTCGGCCTGATCAATCGGCCCGACCTGCTGGCGCTCGACACCGGTTGTGTGTGGGGGCGGCAGCTCTCGGCTGCGCGCATCGACGGCGACACGCGCGAGGTGATCCAGGTCGAATGCGCCTGAGCGCGAAGGCGCACGCTACAGTGCGCGCTCAGCGCCCCGGAGCACCGCATGGAACGATTCACGATCTCTCTCGACGAGCGCCTGGCCGGGCAGTTCGACGCGTGGATGGCGCAGCGCCAGTACGCCAACCGCTCCGAAGCGGTGCGCGACCTGCTGCGCGCCGAGCTCGGCAAGTCGCGTCCCGGCGGCGCCGCGGGCAAACACTGCGTGGCCTGCCTGTCGTACGTGTTCAACCACCACGAGCGTGACCTCGCCGAGCGGCTGACAGCCCTGCAGCACGATCACCACGACCTGACCATCTCGAGCATGCACGCGCACCTCGACCACGACCACTGTCTGGAGACCGTGATCCTGCGCGGCCAGACCGCGCTGGTGAGTGCGTTCGCCGACGCGATCTGCGCCGAGCGCGGTGTGCACCACGGCAAGCTCAACCTGATCAGCGTCGATCTGCACGAGCCACACGGCGCCGCGACGGCACGCGGCCGCGCTGCACACGCCGCGCCGCACGTGCACCTGAAACCCTCGACCTGAGAGGTTCGCGCGGCACTGCCGCGCGTGCCACAGCCAGCGCAGCGGTGCGGCGACCGTAAGAACTTTTTCAACTTTCGCATACGATCTCGAATCCAAAGGCCATCTGCCGGCGTAAGGCCAGGATTACCTTGGACTCCGGATCACCGCCATGACCCCTCCGTTTGCCCGCAGCGCCTTGGCGCTAGCCTTCCTGTGCCTCACCACGGCCGCCGGGGCGCAACAGGCCGAAGTGGCAGCCCAGCTCGCGCCGGTCATCGTGAAAGGCCACTACGACAACGCCGTCGGCAGCTCCGACGCGGCGAGCCAGGGCACGGTCAACGCCGCGCTGATCGAGAGCCGCCCGACCTTGCGGCCGGCCGAGGTGCTGGAGTTCGTGCCCGGCGTGATCGTCACGCAGCACAGTGGTGACGGCAAGGCGAACCAGTACTTCCTGCGCGGCTTCAACCTCGACCACGGCACCGACTTCGCCACCTTCGTGGGTGGCATGCCCGTCAACATGCCGACCCACGCCCACGGCCACGGCTACAGCGACCTGAACTGGTTGCTGCCCGAGCTGGTGAACCGCATCAACTACAAGAAGGGCCCGTACTACGCCGACGAAGGCGACTTCGCTTCGGCGGGCGCCGCACACATCCGCCTGTTCGACAGCTTGCCCAGCGGCATCGCCTCGGTCACGCTGGGCGAAAACGGCTACCGGCGTGGCCTGCTCGCCAACTCCAGCGCGCTCGGTGCGGGCCAGTTGCTCTATGCCTTCGAAGCTGCGCACAACGACGGGCCCTGGGAGAACCCCGAAAAGTTCCACCGCACGAACGGCGTGCTGCGCTACACCGTCGGCGACGCCGGCAACAAGTCGGCGATCACCGCGATGGCCTACTCGGCCGGCTGGCACTCGACCGACCAGATCCCGCAACGAGCCGTCGATCAGGGGCTCGTCGGGCGCTTCGGCGCACTCGACACGAGCGACGGCGGGCGCACCGCACGCTACAGCCTCTCGTACGAGATGGAGCGCACGCTTTCCGATGGCCGCTTCAAGCTCAACGCCTATGCCGTGCAGTCGCGGCTCGACCTGTTCTCCAACTTCAGCTACTTTCTCGAGAACCCGATCGACCTCGACCCCGCCGCCGTGAACGGCGACCAGTTCGAGCAGGCCGAGCAGCGCCGCGTCTTCGGCCTGGCCACGAGCCGCAGCTGGAACACGCAGCTCGGCGGGCGCGACACCACCTTCACCGCAGGCTTGCAGCTGCGCCACGACCGCCTCGACCCGGTGGGCCTCTACAGCACGGTGGCCCGCGTGCGCGCCGCAACGATCCAGGAAAGCACGGTGCGCCAGACCAGCGCCGGCCTGTACGGCGAGGCCGCGACGCAGTGGACGCCGTGGCTGCGCAGCATCGCAGGGCTGCGCGCCGACCGCTTCGACTTCGATGTCACAAGCTCGATCGCCGCCAACAGCGGCAGCCGGAGCGCGAGCATCGCTTCGCCGAAACTCTCGCTCATCTTCGGCCCGTGGAGCAAGACCGAATTCTTCGCCAACGCAGGCTACGGCTTCCACAGCAACGACGCGCGCGGCACCACCGCCACGGTGGCCGCGAAAGACCCGACCGGCCCGGCCATCGACCCCGTGAAACCGCTGGTGCGCTCGAAGGGCTTCGAGCTCGGCGCGCGCACCGAACTGATCCCCGGCCTGCAGAGCTCGCTGGCACTGTGGACGCTGAAGCTCGACTCCGAACTGCTGTTCGTCGGCGATGCCGGCGAAACCGAACCGAGCCGCGCCAGCCAACGCCACGGCGTGGAGTGGAACAACCACTACGTCGCCACGAAGTGGCTGCTGCTCGATGCCGACATCTCCGCGTCGCGCTCGCGTTTCACCGAACCCGACCCGGCCGACCCGACGGTGGGCAAATACATCCCCGGGTCGATCCAGACGGTCGCGTCGCTCGGCGCCACCGTGGTCGACCTGGGCCCGTGGTCGGGCCAGTTTCAGCTGCGCTACTTCGGCCCGCGGCCGTTGATCGAAGACAACAGCCAGCGCTCGAAGGCGACCACGCTGGCCTACCTGCGGGTGGGCTACAAGCTCACGAACAACGTGAAGGTCGCGCTCGACGTGTTCAACCTGTTCGACCGCAAGGGCAGCGACATCGACTACTACTACGCCTCGCGCCTGCGCGGCGAGCCCGCCGAGGGCGTGAACGACATCCACTTCCACCCGGTCGAGCCGCGCAGCCTGAGGCTGACGCTCAGCGCGAACTTCTGAGCCCGCCCGATACAATCATGGCCTGCCGATTTTTCGGGAAACGTGGCCGAGTGGTTTAAGGCTGCAGTCTTGAAAACTGCCGACGGGGCAACCCGTCCGTGAGTTCGAATCTCACCGTTTCCACCACCTCGCCCTCGGGCCTGCGCGCAGTCACCTGCCTTTCGCGAGCGCCAGCGGCAAGCCATTCAACGCGTGCGTCAGCTCGGCGGCCTGCCAGACGGTGATGCGGTGTTCGGTGGCATAGACCGCAGCGTTGTCGCTCAGGGTGCCCAGCGCGACGTACAGCGCATCGGTGGCCTCTGCAGCCTCGCGCGCCGCCTGCAGCGCACGCAAGGGCTCCAGGCCCACCCGGGCCGTCTTCCAGCGCCTGGCACTCACGACCGTGAGCCGGCCGCGGCGTTCGAGCAGGTAGTCCACACCCTCGCTCGTGCCCGGATCCACCGCGTAGCCATCGCGCCGGAAAGCCTGTTCGAGCAGGCTCGAAAACGCGGGCCAAGCGAGTGCGCCCAAGGCCACGCGGGTGTCGTCGATCTGCGTCGCGCTCGGCAGCGGCCACTGGCGCCATGCCGCGATGCACGCGATCACGATGAACGGCAGACCCGACAGCGCGCCGCCCACACGCAAGGTCTCGGGCAGCAGCGCAAAACCGAGCGTGCCGACCACCAACGCAATGAGCGCACTCACCCACCACGGTGAGCGCAGCAACACGGCGAACAGCGACTTCCTGGCCATCTGAATCTTCAAGACCGGTCTCCGGCGGGGCAAGAGCAGGAGTGTCGCCCGAACCGGGCCGGCTCCGATCGGCGGCGCTGGTCACGTGACCGTTCTCACACCCCTTGAGTCAGTGCACCTGAACGGGTGATTCATTCGCCAGACACTGTGGGCCAAGATGCAGGCTCGTTCGCAAGACAGGGTTCAGACCCAGGTTTCACTCTTCGGCTCAGAGGACTGACCATGGCCACTTTCGATGGCAAGCACCTGCAACGCGGAACCCGGCGCGAGCTGGGTTACTGGGCGGCCTACGGGGTGCACGGCAACATGCTGATGTATTCGGCCACCGTGACCGATGGCGACCGCTTTCTGGAAGCGCCCGACGGTTACTTCAGGTTCAACGCCTGGGAAGGCACGCCAGAAGAAGTGGCTCGCGCCCACCTGCTGCGCTACATCGATTCCACGCGCTTCGGCGAAGGTTCGTCACCCTGCCCCGAGTTCGTGAACTCACCGTCTTGGAAAGCTCAGGCCAGCCCGCCTCCAGCCTTGCGCCGCCACGCCTGAGCGTCTTCGTTCAGCGCCGCCAGTAGCCGCCACGCTGGCGCCACTGGCCACCGATGTTCAGCCAGACGTGCGGCTGCCACGTGTAGCCGGCCCGTGGCCGGTCCCAGCGCCCCGGAACCCACTGGTGGCGGCCACCGCTCCAGCCCCAGTAACCCCCGATCCAGATCGCACCGGGGAACGGGATGACGGGCACCACCTCGGCATACGGCGCCGGTGGCGCCACGTCGACGGCCGGGCCTTCGTAATAGCCCTGGTCGGCCACGGCGTATCGGGGGTACGGCGCCACGACACAGGCCGACAGGGCCAGCGCAGAAAACGCGGCCAGGGCGAGTTTGAGCTTGGGCATGCTGAGCCTCCATGAAGTGCGCGGCCACGATGGGCCGCCGTACTTCACTCAACTGCCCGGCCCCCTTCGGCGATGACGGGGATCACCCGGCTTTACAGTTGTTTGCACCCGCAGGCGCCGGGTGTCAGACCCGCTCGAGCACCACCGCGATGCCTTGGCCGACGCCGATGCACATGGTGCACAGCGCGTAGCGGCCCTTGGTGCGCATGAGCTGGTTGACGGCGGTGGTCGCCAGGCGCGCGCCACTGGCACCCAGCGGGTGGCCGAGCGCGATCGCGCCGCCGTTCGGGTTGACGCGCGCGTCGTCGTCTTTCAGGCCCAGATCGCGCAGCACCGCCAGGCCCTGGGCCGCGAAGGCTTCGTTGAGTTCGATCACGTCGAACTGGTCGAGCGTCAAGCCGGTGAGCGCCAGCACTTTCTTCACAGCCGGCGCAGGGCCGAAACCCATGATGCGCGGCGCCACGCCGGCGGTGGCCATGCCGACCACCCGAGCGCGCGGCGTCAGGCCGTGTTTCGCGGCCGAAGCTTCGTTGGCGAGCAACAGCGCGCAGGCGCCATCGTTGACGCCCGAGGCGTTGCCGGCCGTCACGGTGCCGTCGGGGCGCACCACACCCTTCAGCTTGGCCAGCGCTTCCATCGAGGTTTCGCGCGGGTGTTCGTCTTTCGAGACGACGATCGCATCGCCCTTCTTCTGCGCGATCGTCACCGGCGTGATCTCGGCATCGAAATAGCCGCTCTTCTGCGCGGCCACGGCTTTGAGTTGCGAGGCGAGCGCCATGCGGTCCTGCGCTTCGCGTTCGATCTTGAAGTCGGTGGCCACGTTCTCGGCCGTCTCGGGCATCGAGTCGACGCCGTACTTCTCTTTCATCAGCTTGTTGACGAAGCGCCAGCCGATGGTGGTGTCGTAGACCGCATTGGCGCGGCTGAAGGCGCTCTCGGCCTTGGGCATCACGAAGGGCGCGCGGCTCATGCTTTCCACACCGCCCGCGATCATCAAGCCCGCTTCGCCCGACTTGATGGCGCGCGCGGCCGTGCCCACGGCATCGAGCCCCGAGCCGCACAGGCGATTCAGCGTTGCACCCGGCACGTCCAGCGGCAGGCCGGCCAGCAGCGCCGACATGCGCGCCACGTTGCGGTTGTCTTCACCGGCCTGGTTGGCGCAGCCGTAGATCACGTCGGCCACCGCAGCCCAGTCGACCCCGGGGTTGCGGGCCATCAGCGCGCGGATGGGGATGGCGCCGAGGTCGTCGGTGCGCACCGAGCTGAGCGCACCGCCGTAGCGGCCGAAAGGGGTGCGGATGGCGTCGACGATGAAAGCGTGGTTCATGGCTCTGGTTCCTGATTCGGTGTGGTCAAGCAGCTTGCATCGGCACGCCCGACAGGCGCTGCAGCTCGGCGAGGTCGAGGCCTTCGACCATGTCGATCACGCGCAGGCCTTGCGGCGTGACGTCGATCGTCGCCAGGTCGGTGTAGATGCGGCTCACGCAGCCCACGCCGGTCAGCGGGTAGGTGCACAGCGGCACGATCTTGCTTTCGCCGCTCTTGGTCTGGTGGTCCATCATCACGTAGGTCTTCTTCGCGCCGATGGCCAGGTCCATCGCACCGCCGACGGCCGGAATGGCGTCGGCCGCACCGGTGTGCCAGTTGGCGAGGTCACCGCCCACGCTGACCTGAAAGGCGCCCAGCACGCAAAAGTCGAGGTGGCCGCCGCGCATCATCGCGAAGCTGTCGGCATGGTGGAAGTACGAGCCGCCGTTCAGCAGCGTGACGGGCTGCTTGCCGGCGTTGATGAGGTCCCAGTCGATGTCGGCGTCGGCGGGTGCCGGGCCCATGCCGAGCACGCCGTTTTCGCTGTGCAGCAGCACCTCGCGGTCTTTGGGCAGGTGGTTGGCCACCAGCGTGGGCAGGCCGATGCCGAGGTTCACCACGGCACCATCGGGAATGTCGCGCGCCACGCGGGCGGCCATCTCGTTGCGGGTCAGTCTTTTCATGGGGTGTGCTCCTCAGGCCGCCGCCGCACGCGGCAGGCAGACGACACGTTGAACATAGAGGCCGGGCGTGACCACGATCTCGGGGTCGATCTCGCCGAGCGGCGCGATCTCGTGCACCGACGCGATGCTGAGCTTGGCGGCAGCCGCCATGATCGGCCCGAAGTTGCGCGCCGTCTTGCGGTAGGTGAGGTTGCCCCAGCGGTCGCCGCGTTCGGCCTTGATGAGCGCCACGTCGGCGTGGATCGGGTGTTCGAGCACGTACATGCGGCCGTTGATCTGGCGGGTTTCCTTGCCGTCGGCGAGCGGCGTGCCGAAACCGGTGGCGGTAAAGAACGCGCCGATGCCGGCCCCGGCGGCGCGGATGCGCTCGGCCAGGTTGCCTTGCGGCACCAGCTCGAGCTCGAGCTTGCCGGCGCGGTACAGGCCGTCGAACACGTGCGAATCGGTCTGGCGCGGGAACGAGCAGATGATCTTGCGCACGCGCCCGGTCTTCAGCAGTGCGGCCAAGCCATAGTCGCCGTTGCCGGCGTTGTTGTTGACGATCACCAGGTCTTTCGCGCCTTGCGCGATCAGCGCGTCGATCAGCTCGGCCGGCTGCCCGGCGCCACCGAAGCCGCCGATCATGATGGTCGCGCCATCCTGGATGCCGGCGAGCGCGGCTTCGACGTTGGGAACAATCTTGTCGATCATGTCTTTTCCTCGAATGGTCAGGCCTTGGCCTGCAGCTTGTCGCAGATGAAGTGCAGGGCCATCGAGTAGCCGCTGGTGCCGAAGCCGCACAGCACCGCCTCGGCGATGCCCGACAGGTAGGAGTGGTGGCGGAATTCTTCGCGCTTGTGCACGTTGGAGATGTGCACCTCGATGAACGGAATGGCCACGCCGGCGAGCGCATCGCGCAGCGCCACGCTGGTGTGTGTGAGGCCGCCGGGGTTGATCATGATGTAGCCCACGCCCTGCGTGCGCGCGGCGTGAATGCGGTCGATCAGGGCGCCTTCGTGGTTGCTTTGAAAGCACTCGGCGTCGACGCCTCGCTCGGCTGCCAGCTTGGCCATCAGCGCTTCCACGTCGGCGAGCGTGGTGTGGCCGTAGACCTGGGGTTCGCGCGTGCCGAGCAGGTTGAGGTTGGGGCCGTTGAGAATCAGGATCTTGTTCATGCGGGCTTTCGGTGAGCCGTGATGTTAAGGCGCGCTACCGCTCAGGCCCCGCTGCGCTTCAGGCGCATGCGGCCCGGCAGCGGCAAAGACCGGTGCAGCACGTCTTCGCTCAGCCACACCGCCGAGCGGCGCGCGCGCTCGGCCACCACGGGCAGCGGAATGCCCTGGTAGTCGTCGTTGAACACCTCGAAGCTGTAGTCGCCGCGGTAACCCAGCCGGTCCAGGCGCATCACCAGTTCGGCCACCTGCTCGCTGTGCACGCCTTCGCCCGGGAACACGCGGAAGTGCCGTGCGGTGTTGATGCGCTCCTCGACCGACGGGATCTCGTTCCACATGAAGTCGGCGAGCTGCACGAGAAAGATCTTCTGCGGGTCGAGCATGTCCAGGTCTTCGAGCGAGGTCTTGGTTGCGAAGGCGTGGAAAGAGTCGATGCCGATGCCCAGATTCGGCGCGTCGGCGCGGCAGACCACGTCCCACGCGGTCGTGAACTCGTTGATCGTGCGGCCCCACGACAAGCCCTCGTAGGCGATGCGGATGCCGAGCGGCAGCGCCAGCATCGCCAGCTTGCGCAGGTCGCGCGCCAGCACGTCGGGGTCGCTGCTCGCGTGGGTCGAGGTCGACGAGCAGATCAACAGCACCTTGGCGCCGACCGCATGGCACATCTCGAGCATCGCCTTGGCGATGTCGATCTTGTAGTCGTGCAGGTGGCCCGACAGGCCCTCGAAATCCCGCAGCACCTGGAAACCGGTGACGCGCAAGCCGCTGGCCTTCACCACGCGCACCGCGTCTTCGGGCCCTTCGGCGTGGCCCATCAGGTCGCGTGCCATCAGCATCACCTGCGTGAAACCTGCGTCGCGGATGGCCTGCAGCTTGGCCGGCAAGGTGCCGGCCAGCGAGATCGTGTCCATGCCGAAATCGCGGATGTCGACCTGAGCGTGTTTCAAGGCGGCCCCTGCTTCAGCGCGCGTGGTGCACCAGCTCGAACATCGCGCCGCCCAGGTAACTCTGCGTCAGCGCGCCGCGCGTTTCCGAATGCACCCCTTGCGACTCGACGAAGCCGACGCCGCGTTGGCGCAACGCGGCCACCGTGGCCAGCACGTCGGGTGTTCCGAAGCCGATGCGCTGCAGCGACTCTTCGCCCTCGGTGTCGAGAATGCCGGGCTCGGGCTCGATCAGCTGCAGGTAGAAGCTGCCGCACGGGCTCTGCAAGACGCGGCCCTTGGGCAGGATGCCGTAGCGTTTGTCGTCTGGCAGGGTCTTGAAGCCGAAGAGTTCGGCGTAGAACTCTGTCCAGTCTTCCATGCGGTCGTTGCCGATGTACTGCACCACGCCGAACCAGTGCATGCCGGTGAGCGCCGGCGGCTTCGGGTCGACGGTCGGGATGAGCGTGAAGTCGACGTCGTAGATCGAGAAGTCCTTGTAGCGGTCGACGAAATAGATGCGGCTCGCGCCCACGCCGTGCACGGCCGGGATGTTCAGCTCCATCACTTCCACGTTCGTAGGCACGGCCCAGGCGCCGCGGTCGAGCGCGTGGCGGTAGGCGGTGGCGGCGTCGCGCACGCGCAGCGCAATGGCCGAGATCACCGGCGTGTCGCTCGGCTGCACGCTGCGCGGCAGGCCGCCGGAATGCGCGTTGATGATGATGTTCATCTCGCCCTGCCGGTACAGCAGCACCTCGCGCGAACGGTGCCGCGCCACCGGGCGAAAACCCATCATCTCCAGCACCTGGCCGAGCGCCTGCGGTTTGGCGGTGACGAACTCGATGAACTCGATGCCGGCCAGGCCCAGCGGGTTGGTGGCATCGGCGAGCGATTCGCGATCGGCGGTGATCTGCATCGGGGCGCTCCTTGCTGGGAATGAACCGTGGTCGTGTCAGGCCGTGGCCGCGTCGCGCTCGGCGAGCATGCGCTTGAAGTGCGCTTCCACCCGCGCCGGGTCGGCCTTCAGGCCGGTGAACAACTCGAAGGCGCCGATCGCCTGGCCCACGGCCATCGTGCCGCCGTTCACCGTGGGACATCCACGCGCGCGGGCGGCTTTCAGCAACGCGGTGTCGAGCGGGAAATAGACGATCTCGGCCACCCACAGGTCCGGGCGCAGCAAGGCTTCGGGCAAAGGCAGGCCGGGCAGCTTGTCCATGCCGGTCGGCGTGGCGTGGATCAGGCCGGTCGCGCGGGCCAACGCCGCTGCGATGTCGGTGCCCGAGCTCACTCGAGCAGCGCCGTAGTGGGTGTTCAAGCTCGCCGCCAGTTCCGCCGCACGTGGGCCGTCGCTGTCGACGACCGTGAGCTGGGCTGCGCCGAGCCGCAGCACCGCATGGGCGATCGCCGAGCCGGCACCGCCGGCACCCAGCAGCACCACTTGGCCCAGGTCGGCATTCGGCAGCGTGCGCGAAAAGCCCCAGCTCCAACCCGAACCGTCGGTGTTGTGGCCGACGAGCTTGCCACCGCGGTTCACGACGGTGTTGACCGCACCCATCGCACGCGCTTCTTCGGAGAGTTCGTCGAGCAGCGGGATCACCGCCTGCTTGCACGGGTAGGTGATGTTCAGGCCGGCGAAGCCCATCGTGCGCGCGGCCGAGATCAGCGTGGGCAGGGCTTCGACCGTGGCCCCGGTCGCGTCGAGGTCGATCAGCTGGTAGTGCAGGCGCAGCCCGTGGTGGCGCGCTTCTTCTTCGTGCATCGCGGGCGTGAGCGAGCGCTGGATGCCCGAACCGATCAGGCCGACGAGGGCCTTGCTCCCATGCGCGGAGCGGCGAGTCGCAGACTCGTTAGCGTTCATGGCAGTTTCAATCGTGTGAGGGTCGGGCGCGCCCGTCGCAGCGCGCGCCCGGCGGCCAGCGGTCTTACTTGCGGACCTTGGCGATTTCGGCGGTCATTTCCTTGACCGTGTCGCCGAGCGCCGCGCCGTGCTTGTCGATCACGGGCTTGAGCTTCTCGCGCAGTTTGGCCTGCTCGGCCGCCGACAGTTCTGTGACCTGCATGCCGCCCTTCTTCAGCGCGTCGAGCGTGGTGGACGACGCCTCTCGCGCGACCTTGCGCTGGAACTGGCCGGCCTCGACTGCCGCGTCCTGCAGGATCTTTTTCTCGGGTGCCGAGAGCGTGTCCCAGACCTTCTTGCTGAAGATCAGCGACTGCGGGTTGTACTGGTGGTTGGTGATCGCCAGGAACTTCTGCACCTCGAAGAACTTGTTGGCCAGGATCACGCTGAGCGGGTTCTCCTGACCGTCGATGGCCTTCTGCTCCATCGCGGCATAGACCTCGGGGAAAGCGAGCGGCGTGGGATTCGCACCGAGCGCCTTGACCCAGTCGACGTTGATCGCGTTGGGGATCACGCGCAGCTTCAGGCCGGCGATGTCTTCCACCGTGTTGATCGGGCGCTTGCTGTTGGTGATGTTGCGAAAGCCCAGTTCGAAGTAGGCCAGGCCAATGATGCCTTTCTCGGCGAGCGAGGCGTGCATCTTCTGCCCGAACGGGCCGTCGACCACCGCGTCGGCTTCGGCACCGTTGGCGAACATGAACGGCAGGTCGTAGGCCTCGAAGGCCTTGACCTGCGACGCGAGAATGCCCGAGTTCAACAGGACGAATTCGATCGTGCCGCCCTGCAGCGCCGACACGTTGGGCGCGTCGCCGCCGAGCGTGCCGCCGGGGAAGATGTTGACCTTGAGCTTGCCGCCGCTCTTGGCCGCCACGATCTCGGCGAACTTCTCGGCGCCGGTGGCCAGCGGGTGGCCTTTCGGGTTCTGCAGCGCGAGCTTGAAGGCGCGTTCCTTGATGTCCTGCGCTTGCGCGGCCACGAAGGGGATGAAGGCGACGAGCGCGGCAACGACGGCACGACGGGTGAATCGGGTCATGGAAAGTCTCCTTGGGTCTGTTGTTGAACGGCGAACGAAATCGGGGGCACGGCTGGAGGCAAAACGGGTGTCAACCGGCGAACCACTTGGCGGGGCCGGTCACGATCCAGGGGAAGAGCACCATCAGGAACATGATCGCGAACTCGGCGATCATGAAAGGCACGACACCCTTGGTGACCACGTCCATCTTCATGCGGCCCACCCCGGCCACCACGTTGAGCACGGTGCCCACCGGTGGCGTGATCAGGCCGATCGCGTTGTTCATGATGAAGAGCACGCCGAAGTACACAGGGTCGATGCCGGCGGCCTTGATGACCGGCATCAGGACCGGCGTCATGATCAGGATCGTGGGTGTCATGTCCATGGCCGTGCCCACGGCCATCACCAGCACCATGATCGCGATCAGCAGCAGCGTCTGGTTGCCCATGAAGGGCTCGAGCAACGAGATCATCTTGGCGGGGATGTCTGCCACGGTGATGAGCCAGGCCGAAACCATGGCCGCCGCCACCAGGAACATGATGACCGCCGTGGTCTTGGCCGCGCCGACAAACACGCCGTAGAGCTGCTTCCACTTCAGCTCGCGGTAGATCACCGTCGCGACGAAGAGCGCATACACCGCGGCCACCACCGCCGCTTCGGTCGGCGTGAACACGCCCATCTTCAGGCCCACCAGCACGATCACCGGCAGCACCAGGGCCCAGGTCGCCTGCCTGAGTGCCGTCAGCTTGTCCGCCATGCTGGCTTTCGGCGGCGGCTTCACGTTCTCGCGCTTGGCCACCCACCACCAGGTGCCGGCGATTGCCAGGCCCATCAGCAGCCCCGGCACGATGCCGGCCAGAAACAGCTTGCTGATCGACACATTGGCGGCCACGCCGAAGATCACGAAGCCGATCGACGGCGGGATGATCGGCGCGATGATGCCGGCCGATGCGATCAGGCCACCGGCGCGACCCTTGTCGTGGCCGGCGGCCACCATCATCGGCAGCAGCAGCGCGGCCAGCGCCGCGGTGTCGGCCACCGCCGAGCCCGACAGCGCCGCCAGCAGACAGGCTGCGACGATGGCCACGAAGCCCAGGCCGCCACGCACATGTCCGACGAGCGTGAGCGCCAGGTTCACGATGCGCTTCGAGAGGCCGCCGACGTTCATGATCTCGCCGGCCAGCATAAAGAACGGCACCGCCAGCAGGGGGAAGCTGTCGGCCCCGTTGATGACGTTCTGCGCCAGGATCTGGGCGTCGAACAGGTCGAGGTGCCACATCAGCGCCACGCCCGAGAGCAGCAGCGAATAGGCGATGGGCACGCCGATCGCCATCGCGGCGAGCAGCGAACCGAGGAAGATGAAGACGGTCATGGCGCGCGCTCCTTCAACGCTTCGTGGCCGCTGCAGAAGCAGCGTCGTGCGCGTCGTGCGCCTGATGGGCTTCGAGTGCGGCAAGGTCTTCGGATTCCTGCACCATCACGAGTTCCGACTCGCTGAGCTGCCCGCTCAGCGTGCGCCAGAGCTCACGCAGCAGCAGCACCGCCGACGACACGCCGAAGAACACGCCGGCACCATAGAAGATCGCCACCGAGGCACCCGTGACGGGGGCCTCGACGTCGTAGTTGATGCGCGCCTGCGTCACGCTGCCCGAGATCAGCAGCCAGGTGACATACAGCATCAGCACCTGGGCGACCACGAGGCAGGCTTTCTTGCCCGCGGGCCCGAGCTTGCCGACGAGCATGTCGGTGCCGAGGTGGCCGTGCTCCTTCAACGCGACGACCGCGCCCAGGAAGGTGAGCCACACGAAGAGCCAGCGCGACACCTCTTCCGACACCGTGATGCCGGAGTCGAAGGCATAGCGCAGCACCACGTTGCCGAACACCAGCACCACCATGATGGCCAGCGCCAGAGCCATCAGGGCTTCCAGCGCACGGCAGTAGAGGTCGAGGGCCTTGTTCATGTCGTCTCCTGCGTCTTGTTGCTCACGTGCGCGGCCGCCGCGGGCCGGGGAGCTGTCGTGAACCGAGCCGGCTCACGCCCCATGGGAGCGTTCTGCGCGCTCCTCGGATCGAATAATGTACGAACTAGTACGTTTACGAATCAGTGAAAACCCTGCGTCTGCGGGCTGCGGCCCGTTTCACTTGTGGACGTAGCGCGCCACCATCTCCACGATGTTCTTGCGCCGCCCTTCCATCACCTCGGGGTCGGTCATGTCGCGCTTGAAGATCAAGGCGAAGGTGTGGCGGTTGGCCACGTTGAAGAAGCAGAGGGCGCTGATCGACATGTGCAGGTCCACGGCGTCGAGCCCGCGCCGGAACACACCCGCCTTCACGCCACGGTCGTACACCGCCTTCACGGCGTGGATCACCGGAATGTTGAGCTCCTGGATGGTCTTGGATTGCGCCAGAAACTCGCCGTTGTGGATGTTCTCCGTCATCACGAGGCGAATGAAATCCGGGTTGGCGAGCTGGTAGTCGAAGGTGAAGCCGACCAGCTTGCGCAGCGCGGCCTCGGGCTCCAGATCGTCGAGGTTGAGCGTGGCCTCGATGCTGCGGATGCGCCGGTAGGCTTCTTCGAGCACGGCCACATAGAGGCCTTCCTTGCTCGTGAAGTAGTAATAGATCATGCGCTTGCTGGTGTGCGTGAGCGCCGCGATCTCGTCGATGCGCGCGCCGCTCAGGCCCTTGTCGGCGAACTCGCGTGTCGCCACCTCGACGATGTTGGCCATCGTGCGTTGCGGGTCGTTGGTGCGCGCAGCCGTGGCAGCCGGCCGGCCGACGCGCCGCTTTGTTTGTACTGGTTCGTTCATGGCGCGCAGGGTACCGCAGCGGGTCGGCAGAAGGCAAACGCGCCACGCGCTCGCCCAAGCTCCCCCAAACTTGCCGCCCGCCTGGCCTGTTTCGTGCAAGAACCCGCGAGCCGGTTCACACTCTCCACCTGGAGAGATCGGCCCCGGGCCCGTTTCAGCTCAACGTTTAGGGTGACGCACATGTACAAGCACATCGCGACAGTCGCCGGCATCGGTCTTTCGACGCTGTTCGTCGTGGTCTTTTTCGTCGGCCGGGCCGAAACCCGTCACCTCGCCGAAGTGGCGCCGCGTGTCGGCATGAACTACGACGACCTGCTCGCCATGGCACCGCGGGTCGCCTCGCACACCGGCGTCACGCTCGGCACCTCGCGTCGTGTGGTGTACCTGCTCGCCTGCAGCGGCTTGCCGACACGCAACACGCTGGAAGACCAGGCCACGCTCGCAGGGTCGATGGCCAAGCAGCAAAGGTTGAGCGACCGCGAAGCGGTCAGCGCGGCGCTCGAGCGCAGCGGCCACGCCACCGGCGCCGGAAAGTTGAAAGACTGCTGAACCCTGTCGCGGCCATCCCGGCCGCCCGCTTCAGACGCGGCAGGTGCGGTTCTTTCCGCTGTGCTTGGCCTCGTACATGCCGCGGTCGGCACGCTCCAGCGCCACCTCGACAGGCTCTGGCAGCCGGTAAGCGGTGACGCCGGCCGAGAAGGTCACGAAAACCTGCTTCTGCTCGTGCATGAACAGGCCGCCGGTGAGCGTGCGTTGCAGCCGCGTCAGGATCAGCTCGGCTTCTTCGAGCGGCGTCTCGGGCAGCAAGACCACGAATTCCTCGCCGCCGAAGCGCGCCACCACGTCGGTCGGCCGCAATGTCTTTGCCACCAGGGTCGCGAGCGACTTGAGCGCTTCGTCGCCGGCGGCGTGGCCGAGTTCGTCGTTCAGGCGCTTGAAGTTGTCGATGTCGAGCAGGCCGATCGCCAGCGCCCCGCCGGTGCGTTCCACACGCGCCCGCTCGGCCTCGAACGCCTGCATCAGCCCGCGCCGGTTGGCCACCTGGGTGAGCTGGTCGGTGCAGACCTCGTCGGAAAGACGCTGCATCTCTTCTTCGAGTTCGTTGACCCGCTGCGTCAGGCCGCTGGCCTTGCTGTGCTCTTCCTGCAGGCGCGACTGGGTCTGGCGCACCAGCGACTGCACGGTGCGGCTTTCTTCGACCATCTCGCGCACCACGCCGGCCAGGCCTTCGAGCGAGTCGGCCTTTTCGATCACGTCGGCATAGCGACCCACGCTGTCGTGGAAGTTGCCGGTCTGCGAGCCCAGTTCGTTCAGCTCGGTGAGCATCTGGTTGATGAGCCCCTTGAGCGAATCACGTGCACGCGCGCGCTCGTCGCGAACCTGGCTCTGCCGTTCGCGGGTGTCGCGCAGCAGTTCGCTGACGGCACGCACGCCGCGCGCCGACAAGCCCTCGTCCATCTTGACCCGCATCGCGTCGCACTGGCCCTTGGCCCAGCTGTCGTCTTCGGCCAGGTCGGCAATGCTGGCCGTCAGCTCCTGGCACAGGCCACGGAGCTGGTCGAGCAGGTGGTGGCGGTGTTGCAGCACCTGGCCGGCATGCCGGCACAGGGCTTCGAGTTCGTCGACGAGCGCCGGCGTGGCGCCCTCGAGCTGCAAGCGGCGGCTCAGCGCAGCGAGTGCGGTCGCCAGTTCATGTGGCACGTCGTTCTCGGCGGGCAGCGCCAGTTGCAGGGTCTTCGACAGGGGCTCGAGCGCTCGGCTCCACGCCGCCTCGCCTTCGACCGGCGAGGCCTCCGCGATGTCGGGCTGCAGCAGCTCGGGGGCCGCGTCGGGCGATGCCATCGCGCCGCCTTCCTGCAGCCCTTCGGTGGGCGCATCGGCGACGTCGGTCTCCCAGCTCGCCACCAGCTGCGCCAGACGCTGCTGCAGGCGTTTGGGGTCGCTTCGGCTGCCTTGCAGCACGCGCTGCAGGCCGTCTTTCTTGCGAGCGTGGGTCCAGTTGCGCCCGCCGCGCTCCATGCCCCGAACGATGCGCTCGATCAAAGCCGCGATCGCCGAAGCATCGGGCGCCGGCGAGCTTTGCAGGCTTCGTTCCGCGACTTCCCAGCGGCCGCGCGCGACCGCCTGTGCAAACTCGGCCGCGGCAACAGCGCCACCGGCTTCGGTGTCGAAAGCTCGCTGGGCCACACGCTCGACCAGGCGCTGGCCACGCTCGGGAAGAAGCGTCGCCACGGCAGCACCACCGGCTTCGATGCGGTAGGCACGTTCGTAGTTCTCGGGCGTGGGTTCGAGCTTCTCGAGTGCCAGCCGGCGCAATGCGGCCTTGGCGATGTGGGCCGGCGAAGATCCCGGCGCGGCTTCGCCGGCGGACGGCATCAGGCCGGCGGGGCGGGTGGCTTGTGTGCTGGTCGCCATGCTTCGTTCAGCCGCGTGGCTTGGCGCGAGGGTCTCGCACGTCGGGGAAACGCAGCACCTCGGCCATGTCGGCTTCGTCGGCCTTGCCGATCCAGGGCGCCTTGCGCGGCAGGATGGTCTGCTGCAGCCAGGCCTCGATGTCTTCGGGCGGCTGCGGCTTGCTGAACAGGAACCCCTGCATCACGCCGCAGCCCAGGCGGTGGAGCACTTCCATCTGGCGCAGGTTTTCCACCCCCTCGGCCACCACGCGCAGGCCGAGCGATCGGGCCAGCGCGATGATGGCGGTGACGACCGCCGAACTCTGCGGCGTCATGCCCAGGTCTCGAATGAAACTGCGGTCGATCTTCAGCTCGCTGATCGGCAACGCCGTCAGGTAGGCGAGCGACGAATAACCGGTGCCGAAGTCGTCGATCGAGATCTCGACGCCGATCTCGTTCAAGCGGTGCAGCGACGGGATCACGTTCTGCAGGTCTTTCATCAAGCCCGTTTCGGTGATCTCGAGCTCGATCGCGTGGTGCGGCACACCGTAGGTGGTCACGGCGTTGTGGATGTACTCGACCAGATCGGTGCGCTCGAACAGGCGGCTCGGCAGGTTGACGGCGATCGAGTCGGCGAAGCCGAAACCGTCTTGCCAGATGCGCGCCTGGCGCGCCGCCTCGCGGATCGCCCATTCGCTCAGCGGCACGATCAGGCCCGTTTCTTCGGCCAGCGGAATGAAGTCGCCCGGCGGCACCAGCACACCGTTGCGGCGCCAGCGCATCAAGGCTTCGGCACCCACCATCTTGGCGCCGCGCACATCGATCTTGGGCTGGTAGAACAACACCAGTTCGTCGCGCTCGATGGCCTTGTGCAGCGCGCTTTCGAGTTCGAGCTTCTCGCGGCCCTGGCCAGCCAGCGCGGGCCGGTAGGTCGACGCTGCGTTGCGCCCGGCGCCCTTGGCCGAATACATCGCCACGTCGGAATTGCGCATGAGGTCGGCCACCGAGGTGCCGTCGCGCGGGAACAGCGCGATGCCGACGCTCGCGGTCACGAAACACTCTTGCCCGCCGACGAAGATCGGCTCGCGCATCAGCTCGAGAATGCGCTGCGCCACACGTTCGGCGTCGCGCTCGTCGACCACTTCGGGCAGCAGCGCCACGAACTCGTCGCCACCGAGCCGGCCCACGGCTTCGAGGGTGCGGTGCGAGCGCGAGCCCATCGACTCGATCGTGCTTTCCATCACCTGGTCGGAGTGGCGCACGCACGAGCGCAGGCGGCGCGCCACTTCCATCAGCAGTTCGTCGCCGGCGCCGTGGCCGAGCGTGTCGTTGATGATCTTGAAGCGGTCGAGGTCGATCAGCAGCAGTGCCACCTGGTGGTTCAGGCGCCGGCCGTGCTCAAGCGCACGCTCGGCGCGCCAGATCAGCTGGCGCCGGTTCGGCAGGCCGGTCAGCGTGTCGAAGTTCGCCAGGTGGCGGATCTTGTCTTCGGCCAGGCGCCGGTCGGTCACGTCCTGCACGATGCCGCTGTAGCCGATGAGCACACCCTGCTCGCTGAACTCGGGTTCTGCCTCGACATGCACGATGCGCTGGCGGCCGTCGCGCAGCGTGGCCGGGATGTCGGTGGCCAGCACGGTGCTGTGGCGGATCACTTCGTGCAGCACCGCGATCAGGCCGCTGCGGTCATCGGGCGGCAGCATGCGCAGCAGCGGCCGGAACGCCAGCGTGTCGGCCGGGCCGAGGCCGAACACCCGCAGGCCTTCGACCGAGAACACCGGGCCGCCGGCGCCGCGCTTCCAGTCGAAGCTGCCCATGCGGGCCAGGTCCTGGGCGCGTGCCAGGCGTGACTTGCTTCGCTCGAGCTCGGCGCGGGTGCGCGCGGCGCGCAGCAGGTAGCGCAGCCGGCCGGCGAGCAGGCTCCACTGCGTGGACTTGACGAAGAAGTCGGTGGCGCCGGCCTCGTAGGCGCGGGTGATCGACGCGTCGTCGTCGAGGCCGGTCAGCATCAGCACCGGCAGCGATTCGCAGCCCGGCAGAAAACGCAGTTCGCGGCAGGTCTCGAAGCCATCGAGCCCCGGCATCAGCGCGTCGAGCACCACCACGTCGGGCAGGCCGTGGCCGAGGGCGGCAAGCGCCGCTTCGCCGCTGGTGGCTTCGGTGATCGCGAAACCGCGCTCGCGCAGCGCGATCGACGTGAGCAGGAGGTTGACCTCGTCGTCGTCGACCAGCAGCACCCGGGGTCTCTCGGGCAGGTCGTCGGCGGCGATGTCGGAACGGGCGTTCATCAGCGGCCTTCGAGCAGGCGTTCGATGGCGCGCAGTGCCGCATCGAGTTCGTTGCGCATCGTGAGCAGCAGCGGCTCGAGGTCGCCGGCAGATTCGGCGCGGATCAGGGCTTCGACCTGGGCGCAGACCTGCGAGAGGCTCAGCGCCCCGATGCTCGCCGACGAAGACTTCAGCGTGTGCGCGACCAGCCGCACGGTGGCGCGGTCTCCGGCCTGGCGCGCCACTTCGAGCTGCGGCATCAGCCGGGCGGCCGAGGTCTGGAACGCGCGCAGCACCCGCTCGAGCAGCTTGTTCTCGCCTGTCGGGTCGAGCTCGGTCAGGCGCGCGAGCGCTTCCGGGTCGAGCCCGGCGGCAGGGGCGTGCTGGGGCAGGGGCTCGTTGGTCATCGTGAACCCGTGCACACCACGCAGGAAGCTGGAAACAATCTCATCAAGACCCGATTCGCGAAACCACCGGGGAGCATGCCAGAGGCCAGCGTGCCCGGTCGTCTCGAACGCCAGGGCGTTCGTGCGGAAAGTTTCAGATCAGGCATTCTCGCCCAAGCGCGTGAAAGTTCTGCCATCGGGCGTCTGGCGGCGGGCCCTGGCCATCGGCTCGGCCCGCTGCGACAAGCTCGCCTGCGCCAGCGCGAGCAAGGCGGTCAATGCCTCGGGGTCGATGCCGATCTGCAGGCCGCTCAGCTCGATCAGCGCCACCGCGTCGCCCCGGCCCAGCACCGGCACCGCGGCGAGGCCGCCGGCGTCGATCACCTCACGCCCGGAGGCAATGGCCCGCCCTGGCGCCGAGCGTTGCAGATGCACCCGCTGTTCGGCGAGTTGCAGGCCGGGCTGCGTCTCGATGAGTTCGGAGAGCCGGGCGTGGCTGGCGTCGCTGCCCAGCACCCGGTAGACCACGACATGCAACGCGCCGAGCTCGGTCTTCAGGATGCGGGCCACGCCATGCAGGGCCGATTCGAAACCCGGGGCTTCCGTGCAGCAGGCCTCGACCCGCGAAGCAGCCTCGTTCAGGGCCGAGCTGGTCAGCGGCTCGGCGTCGGGCAACAGCGCGTCGACGCTTTCGCTGCGGCGCAGCTCGCCCAGCCCGGCCCGCCAGAAGACGTAGGCCGCGGCACTGGCGGCGACGGCCAACCCGGTCAAAGCCGTCTCCCAGCCGGTCGGAACGGCCAGCGCCACGGCCGCTGCCAGGGCAGCGAGCCAGAAAGCCAGGCGGGACAAACGCAGCAACATGAGAGCCAGAAGAATCGGTTGATCGGGCGCCGGACAACGGGTCGGCGGCAGGCGCGGCCACAGCGGCGCACGCAGACCTGCGCCCTTGATTTCGGCAGCCCCCGGGCGAACTTGACCGCCGGGCCGCAGGCCCGACCCCGCCCCTACAATCCGGCGCATGAATCGTGTCAGTGGCATCGGTGTGCAACTGCAGCCCCGCTGGCGACCCTGGGTCTGGTTCGGCGCCGTGCTGCTCACCACCCTGCTGCTCGCCTGGGCGCTGTGGGCCGCGATGGCCAGCCGGCTCGCGGCCGGAGGCTCCGAACCGGGCTCGACCGGCCTGAGCGCCGCGCTGGTGTTCCTCTTCGTGCTGCCGGCGCTGATGTTCTCGATCTTCGCAGCGATCGTCCTGCGCGCCTCGGGCCAGAGGCGCCGGCTGGTCGATGCGCTGCGCACCGCCCGCCAGCAATTGCAAAGCGTCGACGAACTGCTCGACGTCTGGCAATGGCAGACCGACGCACAACACCGTCTCGTGCGCCTGCGCCCGCCCCACGGCGCGCCTCAGGCCGACTGGGCGAGCCCCGCCGGGCCGCAATTGCTGTGGGAGCGCTTCGAAACCGACCAGCCGGCGGCGCTGCAAGCGCAGTTGCAAGGCGCAGTAGCGCTCGACGACGTCGCAGCCCGCCACACCGGCGCTTCCGGCGAAATGCGCCCGGGCCACCTGCGCGCGCGCGTTCGCACCGACGCGTCGGGAGCCTTCGCGGGTTATCACGGCACTTTCCGTGAACTCGAGGCGGTGCCGGCCGCGGCAGCACCGGCAAAGCCGGCTGCGTCGAGCACCGCCACCGCGGCCGACCCCGGTGTCGCCGAAGCCGAGCAGGAGTCGTTCAGCTACACCATCTCGCACGACCTGCGCGCGCCGATTCGCGTGGTCGAGGGTTTCACGAAGATCGTCAAGGAAGACTACGGGCGGCTGCTCGACCGGGTCGGCAACGACCACCTCGACCGCGTGCTCGGCGCCGCCGCGCGCATGAACAACATGATCGACGCGCTGCTCGCGCTGTCGAAACTGTCGTCGCAACCGCTGGCGCGCCAGACGGTCAACCTGTCGCAGCTCGCGGGTTACGTGGCCGACGACCTGCGCCGCCAGTGGCCGGAGCGGGTGGTCCAGGTCGACATCGAACCGGGCGTGCAGGTGCAGGGCGACGCGACCCTGCTGCGCGTGGTGATCGAGAACCTCTTCGGCAACGCGTGGAAGTACACCAGCAAATGCGCCGAAGCGCACATCGTCTTCGAACGCTCGCCCAAGGCAGCCGACCAGTTCACGGTGCGCGACAACGGCGCTGGTTTCGACATGCGCTTTTCAGACCGGCTGTTCGGCGTGTTCCAGCGCCTGCACAGCGCCAACGATTTCCCGGGCACCGGCGTCGGGCTGGCTTCGGTGCGGCGCATCGTGCGCCGCCATGGTGGCGACATCTGGGGCGAAGCCGAGGTCAACCAGGGCGCGCAGTTCCACTTCTCGCTGCCGCAAGGCTGAGCAACTGCGCGGCCTGGTCGGCCACCGGGCAGGCGGCCTCGGTCGCCAGTTGCTGCAGGCGCTGCAAGGCCAGCGCGGCCGTGAGGCCGTCACGCTGCATCAGCAGGCCGACCGCCATCCACTGAAGTTGTTCCGGCGAATGGCCTTCGCCCGTCGGCGCCACCACGGCCGCGCGGCGCTGGGCATGCACCCCGGCCATGGCGGTGGCCACACTCGGCAGGATCTGCGCGATGTCGAGCGGCTTCACGAGGTAGGCCACCGCGCCGAGCGCTTTCACCTGCGCCACGGTGGCTTCGTCGGTGAAGGCCGAGAGGAACATGAACGGGATCTGGCAGTACTCGCGCAGGTAGGCAGCCACGTCGAAGCCGCTCTTGCCCTGCATGCGGATGTCGAGCAAGGCCAGGTCGGGCCGGTGTTCGCGGGCCAGCAGGATCGCGTCGTCGCCGTTGTCGGCGTCGATCACGTCGTAGCCGGCCTGCGTGAGGCCGTGCGCCAGCGTGGCGAGCACGAGCCGGTCGTCGTCGACGACGAGGATCGTGCCTTGGGGATGTGAGGTCATTGTTGTTGTGCCCGGCGCCTCGCGGCCGGCCGGGCTCCGCATCGAACTGCGCCGATTGTCCGTGAACGCGGCCCGGCGCGACTGCGGGCTTATCCCCCGTGGGTAAGGGAACGAAAGCGAACCGCGTGCCGGAACGCACGCCCTTGGCGCGCCGGTGTCACCCTCGCGTGACCACCGGCGGCTGCAACACCATTTCGGCCACGACCCGGTCTTCGTGCTGTTCGAGCGTGAGTCGCGCGCTGCGCCGCGGCAGCAACGCACGCACCAGGCCGAGCCCCGACACGCCGCCAGGAATGCGCATCAGGTCGAAGCCGGCCCCGAGCGTGGCCAGGTTCGACACCTTGATGCGCACGCCCATCTCTCCACCGTCGAGTGTGCACAGCACTTCGTCTTGCGGCGTGCGGGCGCTGTGCTTCACGGCGTTGGTCAGCAGTTCGTTGAGCGTGAGCGCGATCGGGATCGATTCGGCTTCGGGCAGCGTCCATTCGGCCGGCGTGGTGCCGGCGGCCGAAAAGCGGATCGCCCGGCCGAAGGTGCGCTGCACCGAGACCGTGATCGCCTCGACCACGCTCGCCAGCTGCAGCGGCCCGCCGTTGCCGACCTGCAGGCCGTAGACCTGCGCGATCGCATGCACCTGGCCCACCACTTCGGCGATCACGTCCGCCACCTCGGGCTTGCGCTGGCCGATCTGCTGCAGCAGGCCGGCCACGCCCTGCAGGTTGTTCTTGATGCGGTGGTGCACTTCTTTCACCAGCATCTCGCGCTGCGCGATCGCGGCTTCGAGGCGTGCTTCCTGCGCGGCGCGCTGCTCGGTCACGTCGGTCGCCACCAGCAGCAGCTGGTCGGGCGCACGGCCCGGGCCGGCGGCCAGCGGCAGGT
>NZ_JAVTWP010000046.1:0-162510 GCF_032229685.1 Rhizobacter sp.
GAGGGGCTCACTTTGATGGCCCGCCATGCAATGCGTTCGTGATGTGTACGACGCTTGTGACGTTCGGCGCGTCGCGGCGGGCGGCAGTCGACGGGGGCGATTGCACCGGTGGTCTCTCGCGACGAGCAAGCGCAGACGTGCCAGCAAAGGCGCGTGCGGGCAGGCTGGAGCGCGCCTCTGGGGCGCCGAGCAGCACAGGGCTCGTGGCCGCGCGCGCAGCGCGCATCAACCACTGACTTGTCGCCGCCTGTTTGAACGCAGCGAACGCAGTGAGCGAAGTGAGTTCGGCGACGGGCCACGAGACCGAGCAGCGCAGGGCAGTCGGCGCGCCGCGGCGACCGCTCCAGCGAAGCGCGGAGGCCTGCCCGCACGCGCCTTTGCCGCCCAAGAGTGTCACTTGAAACCTGATGCCCACGGAACTACTCACCGCGCAGCGCTCGCAGCCGGCACACCCTCACCCGCCGCATCGGAAGCACGCCGACGCCGCTCACCAAACCCCGCACCACTCGCAGCGCTCGCCCCGAAAGCCCGTTCGCCACGGGCACGCGCGCCGGATGCAGCACCCGAAGCGGCACCTGCCGGCCGGTCGGCCGCGGTCTGCACCCGCGCACCGTCCTTCAAGCGATCGCCACCTTCAGTCACGACCGGCTCGCCGGCCTGAAGCCCGCTCGTGATGGCCACGAATTCCACGCTCGCTTCACCGCGCGTCACGTTGCGCAATGCGACCGTGCGGTCTTCCTTCAATACGTAGACGAAGTCGCCACTCGGGCCGTGGCGCAGTGCCGTCACCGGCACCACCACGGCGCCCGTGATCGTGCGCAGCAGCAGGCGAACGTTCACGAACTGGTTCGGGAACAGGGTGCCGGCAGCGTTCGCAAACCGGGCTTTGGCTTTCACCGTGCCGGTGGTCGTGTCGACGATGTTGTCGAGCGTCGAGAACGTGCCGGTGTCGAGCTGCAGCGTGCGGGTGCGGTCGAAGGCCGTGACAGGCAGTTGCGCGCCGTCCGCCACGCGCTTCTGCACTTCGGGCACGCGGTCTTGGGGGATCGAGAACACCACGTCGATCGGTGCCACCTGCGTGATCACGGCGACACCGTTCGCGTCGCCCGCGCCGATGTAGTTGCCGGCGTCGACCGTGCGCAGGCCCACGCGCCCGGCCACCGGCGCCACGATGCGCGCATAGCCCAGGCTCAGCCGCGCGGCGCCTTCGTTCGCGCGGTCGATCGTGACCGTGCCTTCGAGCTGTTTCACGAGCGCGGCCTGCGTGTCCACGTCTTGCCGCGCGATCGAGTCCTGCTGCAGCAGCGTCTGGTAGCGCGCCAGCGTGACACGCGCTGCTTCGAGTTGCGCTTCGTCGCGGATGCGCGCGCCTTGCGCCTGCGAGAGCGCCATCTGGAACGACTCGGGCGCGATGGTCGCGAGCAGGTCGCCCTTCTTCACCATCTGCCCTTCCTTGAACAGCACCTGCGTGAGCACACCCGAGACCTGCGGCCGCACCGTCACGTTGGCGGCCGGCGTCACGGTGCCCAGCGCTTCGATCAGCACCGGAATGTCGGCCTGCTTCGCCTGGGCGATGCCGACCGTGCTGGCCGCGCCACCGCGCCCACCGCCGGGGCCCCCGGGGCCGCCCGGGCCGGGGCCGGCCGAGGTGGTTTTCGGCTGGTGCGTGAGGTACCAGGCCAGGCCACCGAGCAGGCACAGGCCGACGATGGCGATCACGCTGCCGACCCAGCGCCCACGCTTCGACGGCGCGCGCGGCGGGGTGGGGGGTGGCGTGTCGAGGGGAGGCTGGTCCATGGTGGTCGGGGCGGTGTTCGCAGGCGCAAAGATTCGTCGATTGTCCGTGGCGACACGCGCTCGCGCTGTCGGACGGCGACCCGTCGCGCCGGAGGAGCCGAGCGCCAGACAAGGGCAAACACCATGTTGACGCGCTCTGGCCGGCTCCACTATTCTTTACCGAATTGGTCAGGCCACTTGACCACCGCACCGCCCGGCGCCTTGCCTGCCATGCCGATCCAGACCATCGAACCCCGTCGCCTTTACCGCCAGATCGCCGATCAGTTGCGCGGCCTGGTCGAGCGTGGCGAATACGAAGTCGGTTCCCGCCTGCCGCCCGAGCGTGACCTGGCGTTGCAGCTCGGTGTCTCGCGCCCTTCGGTGCGTGAAGCGCTGATCGCGCTCGAGGTCGAAGGCCTGGTCGAGGTGCGCATGGGCTCGGGCATCTACGTGCGCCCGCTCACCGACGCCAGCACGCGGCCGGTCAGCGCCGAAGGCCCGCTCGAGACGATCCGCGCGCGGCAAATGATCGAAAGCGAACTCGCCGCGCACGCTGCCACCCACATGAACAAGGCCCAGGTCGTGGGCCTGAAGAATGCGCTGGCCCTGATGCAGCAGGAAGTCGACAGCGGCCACACGCCCACGCGCGGCGACCGGCTGTTCCACACCCGCATTGCCGAAGCGGCCGAGAACTCGGTGCTGCAGCGTGTGGTGTGCGAGCTCTTCGACGAGCGCCACAACCCGCTGTTCGAGCAGCTCGGCAGCCACTTCGAGACGGCGAGCAGCTGGGCTGCGGCCATCGTCGAGCACCAAGCCGTGATCGACGCAATCGCGCGGCACGCGCCCGACGACGCGCGCGCCGCGATGGCCACGCACCTGTCGAATTCGCACGACCGCTTCACCGTCAACATCGCCCACACGGCGATGGCAGACGCCAGCCCGGCCCCACGCCGCAGGGCGGCACGCAAAGCCGCCTGATCCCCGAGGAGACACCGCATGACACTCATCTGCAGGATTCACGGCGCCAAAGACCTGCGCCTGGAGGACGACGGCCCGGCCACGCTCGGCGCCACCGATGTCGAAATGAGCCTGGGCGCCGGCGGCATCTGCGGCTCCGACCTGCACTACTACCAGCACGGTCGCGTCGGCGCGTTCGTGGTGCGCGAGCCGCTGATCCCGGGCCACGAGGTTTCGGGCACGGTCGCGCGCATCGGCAGCGGCGTCACGCGCGTGAAGGTGGGTGACAAGGTCGCTATCAACCCGTCGCACGCCTGCGGCCAGTGCGACTACTGCCTCGGCGGGCGGCTGAACCTGTGCCGCAACATGCGCTTCCTCGGCAGCGCCAGCGTGTTCCCGCACGTGCAGGGCATGTTCCGCGAGCGTTTCGTGATGGGCGAACGCCAGCTCACGCCGATCCATGAAGACATCTCGCTCGGCGAACTGGCCTGCGCCGAGCCGCTCTCGATCGGCCTGCATGCCGTGCACCGTGCCGGCAACCTCACCGGCAAGACCGTGCTCGTGACCGGCGGCGGCACGATCGGCTGCATGAGCGTGATCGCCGCGAAGCTCGCCGGTGCGGCGTGGATCATCTGCTGCGACATCGCGGAACGGCCGCTCGCGATGGCGAAGCAGGTCGGCGCCGACGTCGGCTTGCGCAGCGACCAGGCGAGCGAAGCCGAGCTGACGGACATCGCCGACGTGTGCATCGAAGCCGCCGGCAGCCCCGCCGCCTTGAACACCTGCCTGAAGGCGGCGCGGCGCGGCGCCCGCATCGTGCAGGTGGGCACGTTGCCGGCCGAGGGCGTGATGTTCCCGGCCAACAGCATCATGGCGCGCGAGCTCGACTACGTCGGCGCGTTCCGCGCAGCGCACGCCTTCGACTGGGCAGTTCAATACCTGCGCACCCGCCGTGTCGACGTGCGGCCACTGCTCAGTGCGCAGATTCCGCTTTCGCGCTCGCTCGAAGCCTTCGAACTCGCCAGCGACCGCACCCGCAGCACCAAGGTGCAGGTCGTGTGCGGTTGATACCCACCCCGAAAACACAACGGAGACAAACCAGCATGAACAAGACCTTCCTGAAGACCCTGATCGCCAGCGCTGCTCTCGCGGCCACCACTGGCGCGTTCGCGCAGACCAAACTGAAGTGGGCGCACGTGTACGAAACCTCGGAACCGTTCCACACCTCGTCGGTGTGGGCCGCCGAAGAGATCAAGAAGCGCAGCAACGGCCGCTACCTGATCGACGTGTACCCGGCCTCGCAGCTCGGCAAGGAAAACGACATCAACCAGGGCCTGACGCTCGGCACGGTCGACATCATCATCTCGGGCTCGAGCTTCGCGGCGAAGAGCTTCCCGCGCATCGGCGTGACCTACTACCCCTACACCTTCCGCGGTGTGGAGCACCTGCTGGCCTACACGAAGAGCGACATCTACCGCGAGCTCTCGAAGGGCTATGAAGAGAAGAGCGGCCACCCGATCGTCGCCACCACCTACTACGGCGTGCGCCACACCACGAGCAACAAGCCCATCGCCAAGTGCGCCGACATGAAGGGCCTGAAGATCCGCGTGCCCGACGTGCCGGCCTACCTGGCGATGCCACGCGCCTGCGGTGCGAACACCTCGCCGATCGCGTTCGCCGAGGTGTACCTCGCGCTGCAGAACGGCACGGTCGAAGCGCAGGAGAACCCGCTGACGACCATCGAGGCGAAGAAGTTCTACGAAGTGCAGAAGAACATCGTGCTCACGGGCCACATCGTCGACCACCTGAACACGATCGTCGCCGGCGGCCTGTGGAAGAAGCTGTCGGACGCCGACAAGAAGATGTTCACCGAGGTCATGCAGGAAGCCGCGGCCAAGGCCTCTGGCGAAGTGGCGGCGCGCGAGAAGGAACTGGTCGCGGTGTTCAAGGGCAAGGGCCTGAACGTGGTCGAGGTCGACAAGGAAGACTTCCGCAGCACGGTGCTGAAGAACGTGACCTTCGAGTCCTTCGGTTACCAGAAGGCCGACTGGGACAAGATCCAGGCCATCAAGTAAGCGCAACTCATGTCTTCAGTTCACGCTGAAATGGCGCCAACGCACGCGACTGTCGAAGTCGCGCCCGAAGAGCTCGTCAAGAGTTTTGCCGAAGCCGACGTGCACGTCGTCGACCTGCACGGCCATTCGGTCGAAGACTGGATCTGCTTCGGCTTCTTCTGGGTGATGGCCGCGCTGGTGTTCATCCAGTTCTTCACGCGCTACGTGATGAACGATTCGTTCGCGTGGACCGAAGAGCTCGCGGTGTACTGCCTGATCCCGGTCGTCTTCATCGGCTCGGCGGCGTGCGTGCGGCGCAGCCGGCACATCCAGGTGAACATCCTTTACCGCTACCTGCCCCAGCCCGCGGGACGCGTGCTGTCGACCTTCGTCGACATCGCGCGCACCGTGTTCTTCGGCTACGTGGCGTACCTCGTGGCGCGCTTCGCGCTGGCCGTGAACAACGAGCCGATGACCACGATCGACTGGAACAAGAGCCATGTGTACTGGCTCGCGTTCGCCGGCTTCGCGCTGATGTTCCTGCGTTCCATCCAGGTGAGCGTGATCAACTGGCGGCAGGGCTTTTCCATCCTCGAACGGCCCGAAGCGTTCGACGGCGTCGACGAATAAGAAAGAGCCGCACATGACCATCCTGATCGGCGGTTTTCTCGCACTCATGCTGTTTGGCCTGCCGGTGGCGGTGGCCATGGCAGGTGCGTCGCTTCTCTACGTGTTGATCTCCGGCAGCGTGCCCGACGTGGTGGTCGCGCAGCGCATGATCGCCGGCATCGAGTCTTTCCCGCTGCTCGCGGTACCGTTCTTCATCCTCGCTGGCAACCTGATGAACGTGGCCGGCATCACCGGTCGCATCTACGCTTTTGCGGTCGCGCTCGTGGGCTGGATGCGCGGCGGCCTGGGGCAGGTGAACATCATCGGCTCGGTGATCTTCTCGGGCATGAGCGGCACGGCCATCGCCGACGCCGCCGGCCTCGGCTCGATCGAGATCAAGGCGATGACCGAGCACGGCTACAGCAAGGAGTTCGCGGTGGGTGTGACGGCTGCTTCGGCCACGCTCGGGCCGATCATTCCGCCTTCGCTGCCGTTCGTGATCTACGGGATGATGGCCAACGTGTCGATCGGCGCGCTGTTCGTCGCCGGCATCCTGCCGGGCCTGTTCATGACGCTGCTGATGATGTTCACGGTGGCCTATTTCGCACACAAGAACAAATGGGGCGCCGACACGCCCTTCCACTGGGGCCGCCTCGGCTCAGCCAGCCTCGAGATCCTGATCGTGCTCGCCTTCCCGATGGCGGTGTGGCTGATGACGAAAGCCGGTGTCTCGGTCAACATGGCCGCGGGCTCGGCCTTCGTGGTGCTGCTCGCGCTCGACTGGTTTTTCAACTTCGCCGCGGTGATGGCGCTGATGGCGCCGGTGATCCTGATCGGCGGCATGACCATGGGCTGGTTCACGCCCACCGAAGCGGCCGTGGCAGCGGTGATCTGGGCGCTCTTCCTCGGCCTGGTGCGCTACCGCTCGATGAGCCTGAAGTCGCTGGCCCAGGCCACCTTCGACACGATCGAGACCACGTCGTCGGTGCTCTTCATCGTGACCGCGGCGTCGATCTTCGCCTGGCTGCTCACCACCACGCAGGCCGCGCAGATGCTGGCCGACTGGATTCTCTCGGTCACCAGCAACAAGTGGGTGTTCCTGCTGCTGGCGAACATCCTCATCCTGTTCGTGGGCTGTTTCATCGACACGATCGCGGCGATCACGATCCTCGTACCCATCTTGCTGCCGATCGTGCTGAAGCTCGGCATCGACCCGATCCACTTCGGCCTGATCATGGTGCTGAACCTGATGGTCGGGCTGCTGCACCCGCCGCTGGGCATGGTGTTGTTCGTGCTGGCGCGAATATCCAAACTCTCGGTCGAGCGCACCACGATCGCGATCCTGCCGTGGCTGGTGCCGCTGCTGGGCGCGCTGATCGCGATCACCTACATTCCGGCGATCACGCTGTGGTTGCCGCGCGTGATGGGCCTCGTCAAGTAGACCGCTTTTTCACTGGAGACTCTCACCATGAGCAAAAGACTCGAAGGCAAGACCGCCTTCGTCACCGCCGCCGGCCAGGGCATCGGCCGCGCCACCGCCGAGGCTTTCGTGCGCGAAGGCGCGCGCGTGATCGCGACCGACATCAACGAAGCGCTGCTCGCCGACCTGGCGAAGAACACCGGCTGCGAAACGCGGCGGCTCGACGTGACCGACGCCAACGCCGTGACGGCCGCCGCCAAGGCCGCCGGCACCGTGAACATCCTCTTCAATGGCGCCGGCTACGTGCACGCCGGCACCATCCTCGACTGCGACGAGAAGGCCTTCGACTTCTCGTTCGACCTGAACGTGCGAGCCATGTACCGCATGACCCGCGCGTTTCTGCCCGCCATGCTGGCGGCCTTCGAACAAGGCAAGGGCGGCGGCTCGATCATCAACGTGGCCTCTGTCGCCGGCAGCATCAAGGGTGCGCCCAACCGCTTTGTCTACGGCGCCACCAAGGCCGCGGTGATCGGCATGACCAAGTCGATCGCGGCCGACTTCATCACCCGCGGCATTCGCTGCAACGCGATCTGCCCCGGCACGGTCGAGTCACCTTCACTGCGCGACCGCATGGCCGCTCTGGCCGAGTCGACCGACCAGACCATCGAGCAGGCCGAGGCCTGGTTCGTGGCGCGCCAGCCGATGGGGCGCGTGGGCAGCACGAGCGAGATCGCCGCGCTCGCGGTCTACCTCGCCTCCGACGAATCGGGCTTCACCACCGGCACCGCGCAGATCATCGACGGCGGCTGGTCGAACTGAATTCAACTCTTTTGCAAAGGAACCCTCGATGAAACTGCTGCGATACGGCGCCAAGGGCGCAGAAAAGCCCGGCATGATGGACGCACAAGGCGTGTTGCGCGACCTTTCCGGCGTGCTGGCTGACATCACGGCGCAGACGCTCACCCCGCACGGCCTGAACCGCCTGCGCGAGCTCGACCCGACCAAGCTGCCGGCCGTGGCGAACCCGGGCCGCATGGCCCTGCCCTGGAGCGGCTGCAGCAAGTTCATCGCCGTCGGCCTGAACTACGCCGACCACGCGGCCGAGTCGAACCTGCCGGTGCCGGCCGAGCCGGTGCTGTTCACGAAGACGGTGTCGTGCATGGTCGGCTGCAACGACGCCGTGGTGCTGCCGCAAGGCTCGGTCAAGGGCGACTGGGAGGTCGAGCTCGGCATCGTGATCGGCACCAAGGCGCGCTACGTCAGCGAAGCCGACGCGCTCAAGCACGTGGCGGGCTACTGCGTCGTCAACGATGTGTCGGAGCGTGAATACCAGATCGAGCGCGGCGGCACCTGGGACAAGGGCAAGGGCTGCGACACCTTCGGCCCGGTCGGCCCGTGGATGGTCACGTCCGACGAGGTGCCCGACCCGCAGGCCTTGTCGATGTGGCTCGACGTGAACGGCCAGCGCATGCAGACCGGCAACACCAAGACGATGATCTTCGGCGTGGCGCACCTCGTGAGCTACATCAGCCGCTTCATGACGCTCGTGCCCGGCGACCTGATCACCACCGGCACGCCGCCGGGTGTGGGCATGGGCAAGAAGCCGAACCCGATCTGGCTGAAGCCGGGCGACGAGATGCGCGTGTTCATCGAAGGCCTGGGCGAGCAGCGCCAGAAGGTTCACGCGTGGGACCCGGCGCTCATCGACGGTTGAACAACGAGGCCCCTCATGTCTGACCCCCTCGTGATCCGCATCCACCCGGCCGACGATGTCGTCATTGCGCGGCACCAGCTCGTCGGCGGCACGGTGCTGGCGAGCGAGGGCGTCACGGTGATGGGCCTGGTGCCGCCCGGGCACAAGCTCGCCGTGCGCGCCATCGCCCAAGGTGCGCCGGTGCGCCGCTACAACCAGATCATCGGCACCGCGAAGCAGGCCATTGCCGCCGGCCAGCACGTGCACACGCACAACCTGGAGTTCAGCAGCTTCGCGCGCGACTACGCGGCCAGCACCGGCACGCACCCGACCGCCTTCGTCGACACGCCGGCCACGTTCATGGGCATCAAGCGGGCCGACGGCCGCATCGCCACGCGCAACTACATCGGCGTGTTGACCTCGGTGAACTGCTCGGCCACGGTGGCGCGGGCGATCGCCGACCACTTCAGGCGCGACACGCACCCCGAGGCGCTCGCGAAGTACCCGAACGTCGACGGCGTGATCGCGCTGACGCACGGCGCCGGTTGTGCCACCGACAGCAGCGGCGAGCCGCTGCAGGTGCTGCGGCGCACGCTCGGTGGTTATGCCAAACACGCGAACTTCGCGTCGATCCTCGTGGTCGGCCTGGGTTGCGAAACGAACCAGATCTCGGGGCTGATGGAGCAAGAGAGTCTGGCCACGGGCACGCAGTTCCACACCTTCAACATCCAGGAAACCGGCGGCACGAAGAAGACCGTGGCCCACGGCATCGAGCTCGTGCAGTGGCTGCTCGAAGAAGCGAACCGCGTGCAGCGCGAGCCGGTGAGCGCGGCCCACATCACGGTGGGCCTGCAATGCGGTGGCAGCGACGGTTATTCCGGCATCAGCGCCAACCCGGCGCTCGGTGCGGCCGTCGACCGGCTGGTGCGCCACGGTGGCACCGCCATCCTGTCGGAAACGCCCGAGATCTACGGCGGCGAACACCTGCTCACACGCCGCGCGGTCACGCCGGCCGTCGCCGACAAGCTGATCAAGCGCATCCAGTGGTGGGAGCAGTACACCGCGCGCAACGACCAGGAGATGGACAACAACCCCTCGGCCGGCAACAAGGCCGGCGGCCTGACGACCATTCTCGAAAAGAGCCTGGGCGCCATCGCCAAGAGCGGCACCACGAACCTGACCGACGTGTTCGAGTACGCCCAACCCGTCACCACCAAGGGCCTGGTCTTCATGGACACGCCGGGCTACGACCCGGTCAGCGCCACGGGCCAGGTGGCCGGCGGCGCGAACCTGATCTGCTTCACCACCGGCCGCGGTTCGGCCTATGGCTGCGCGCCGTCACCGTCGCTCAAGCTCAGCACCAACACCGCGCTGTGGGTCAAGCAGGAAGATGACATCGACATCAACTGCGGCGAAGTGATCGACGGCAGCGCCAGCATCGATCAGATGGGCGAGCGCATCTTCCGCCTGATGCTCGCCACCGCCTCGGGCGAAAAGACCAAGAGCGAAGTACACGGCTATGGGCAGAACGAGTTCGTGCCCTGGGCGCTCGGGGCCGTGATGTAAACAAGGAGCGCGCCATGGCGACGACGCTCGTGCAGGTCACGTTCGATCCGGTCGAGAACGACGTGCCGGCCCTCACGGCCTCGTTCGACGCGGCGAGCTTGTTGGTCGTGAAGGCGGTCGACTGGGCGCGCGCCCCCACGTCGTACGGCGACGCGCCGGAGCTGAACTTTTCGCGCGGCCAGGGCCGCCGTCTGTCGATGCGCCTGCACTTCGAGGCGACGGCGCGGCGGCCGAGCGTGCAACCCGATCTCGACGCGCTGGTGCGGCTGGCGATGATCATCAACCCCACCGGCCCCGAAGAGAAGCGGCGCCCGCCGATGCTCGACCTGGTGTGGCCGGCGCCGGGCACCTTGCCGGCCTTCCGCGGCGCGATCGACCGCGTCACCGTGCGTTACCTCATCCTGCTGGCCGACGGCACGCCGACCAAGGCCGAAGTCGACCTCGAGATGGAAGAAGCCTCGCGCCTGACCTTCGTGCGCTGAGCCGTCTTCGGCGTCCTAGCGGTAGAACGCCTCGACCTTGCCCTTCAGCGTCAGCAACAAGGGCTGGCCCTTGCGGTCGCGGGTCTTGCCCGAAGGCACCTTGACCCAGCCTTCGCTGATGCAGTATTCCTCCACATCAGTGCGCTCCTTGCCGTTCAGCCGGATGCCGATGTCGCGCTCGAACACGGCGGCGATGTGAAACGGGCTGCGCGGGTCCACCGACAGGCGGTCGGGCATCGCGGGGGTGGGTTGTTCTTCGGTCATGGGCTGTTTCTCTTCATCAAGATCGGGGGCACGCCGTTCGTGTGGTCGGCGGTTCTTCAGCCCGCATTGTCCAACGCCGGCGGGTGGTACAACTGCGGCCGGCGTGCGTGCCGTCACCGGCGCACGACCCCACCGACCCACCAACCCGGAAAGACCATGAGCGCAGACAAAGACCGCGGCATTCGCAGAGAAAAACAGAAGCGGGCGAAAGACCGCAAGAAGCAGGCGAAGCAGCAGCCCAAGCCGGCCACCCCGGCGTCGAAGTAGGCACCAGCGACCGGGCCGGCCTCAGGCGCGGCCCGCGGTAGCGCTGGCCGGCACGCCCGGGCGCCGCAAGTTCAGCAGGTTGCCGAGCAGGATCAGCACCGTGCCCAGCACGGTGATCATGTCGACACGCTCGGCGTAGACGAGCCAGCCCGCCAGTGCCATCAGCGGCACACGCAGGAAGTCCATCGGCACGACCGTGGTCGCGTCGGCGTGACGCAGGGCCCGCGCCATGCAGTAGTGCGAGAAGGTGCCGCAGAACGCGATCACCAGCACCCAGCCCCACACGGTGGTCGACGGCCAGCGCCACGTTGCCAAGGCCGGCACGGCGCCGATCAGCGACTGGAACACCAGCATCCAGAAGATGATGACCACCGCGCCGTCGGTGCGCGTGAGCGATTTGGTGAGCGTGACCGACACCGCGAAGCCGACCGCCGCCGCGAGCGCGATCGCCTGGCCCGGGCTCAGGCCCGCGGCCGAGGGCCGCACGATCAGCGCCACACCGAGCAGGCCGAGCACGATCGCCAGCGCCTTCCACACGTTCAGCCGTTCGCCGAGAAAACCGACGGCCAGGCACGCGGTCCAGATCGGCATCGTGAACTCGAGCGCCACCACCTGCGCCAGCGAGATCATCGTGAGCGCCACGAACCAGCCGAACTGCGCGGCGTAGTGCACCGTGTTGCGGGCGGCGTGGTGCCACAGGCGGGCCGTCTTCATCGCGGCAAAACCCCCGCTCGCGCGAATCAGCGGGTAGAGCATGACGAGGCCGATCAGCGAGCGCAGCTCCATGATCTGGAACACCGCGAGCTCGTGCGAAGCCTCGCGGCCGGCCACGGCGATCACGATCATCAGGAACAGCCAGCCTGCCGTCCACAGGGCTGCTTTCGACACCGACTGAGAAGGGTTCATGCCCCGAGACTAGCCGATGGCAGGCCGGGTTGCAGGCTCGCTCGGCGCCACGCACGCCGCCGAGCGAGTGCACGAGATCAACCCTTCAGCGCCGCCGCCACCGTGTCGCGCAGTGGCGTGGTGGCGCGGCCGATCAGCGCGCCGAGCTGTCGGCTGCCGTCGAACAGGCCGCCCTTCGAGGCACCGGTGTCTGAATCGGCCAGCATCGCGGCCAGCGGCTGCGGCAGGCCGAAGCCGACCAACGCGGCTGCGTACTCGGCCTCGGGCAGGTTGTTGTAGACGACAGGCTGGCCCGACTGGCGCGCGATCTCGGCGGCGAATTCGGCCAGCGTGTAGGCGGTGTCGCCGGCCAACTCGTAGACCCGCCCGGCCTGGCCGTCGGTCGTGAGCACCGCGGCTGCAGCGGCCGCATAGTCGGCACGCGCTGCCGAAGCGATGCGGCCTTCGCCGGCGCTGCCAATCACGGCACCGTGTGCCAGCGCTGCCGGCACAGAGGCCGCGTAGTTCTCGCTGTACCAGCCGTTGCGCAACAGCACGACGGGCAGGCCCGAGGCTTTAAGCATCGCCTCGGTTTCCTTGTGCTCGAGCGCCAGGCCGAGTGGCGACGTGGCGGCATGCAGCAGGCTCGTGTAGGCGATCAGCCCGACCCGCGCGCGCACCGCGGCGTCGATCACGGCACGGTGCTGGGCGACACGCTGGCCGACCTCGCTCGACGAGATCAGCAGCAGCTTCTGCGCGCCGGCGAGCGCGCTGTCGAGCGTGGCGGGGCGGGTGTAGTCGGCCTGGCGGACCTGCACGCCGAGCGCGGCCAGATCGGCCGCCTTGGCCGGGTCACGCGCCAGCGCGACGATGTTGCCCGCAGGCACGCTGCGAAGCAGGTTCTGGACGACGAGCCGGCCGAGCTGGCCGGTGGCACCGGTGACGACGATCATGATGATTTCCTTGCAGGAAGTGGGTGAAGGCCTTCAGAATAGGGCCAAAGCTAACTTTTCGTAAGTACGCACCCAAAGGTAAGTAAAGCATGGCCACTCGCACCCGCACCACCTCCTTGTCGGCCAAAGCCCGGCGCGGCGAACTGATGTCGCCCGACTGCCCATCGCGCGATGTACTCAAGCACGTGACGAGCCGCTGGGGCGTGCTGCTGCTGGTGGTGCTGATGGACGGCACGCACCGCTTCAGTGACCTGCGCCGCAAGGTCGGCGGCGTGAGCGAGAAGATGCTCGCGCAAACGCTGAAGTGGCTCGAGGCCGACGGCTTCGTGCACCGCGAGTCGTTCGCGACGGTGCCGCCGCACGTCGAATACACGCTCACGCCGCTGGGGCGGCAGGTCGGCAAGCGGGTCGAAGCGCTGGCCGACTGGATCGAGGGCAGCCTGCCCGACATCCTCGACGCGCAGCGCGCCAGAAGCGCGGCGGCGAAGCGCTCCGAGCCGGCCGGGCGCCACCGTATGCTGTGAACATGCCGAGCCCCCAGACCGACACGCGACACCTTTCCTTCCTGAGCCACTGGCTTCGCGCTTTCTGGCCCGCGCCCATCAGCGTCGACTGGCGCGAGCGGCTGCGCGTGGTGGTGGGCGCCACGTTGGGCATCGGCATCACGGCCCTGCTGTGCCACGGCTTCGGCACCACGGCGCCGCCGGTCTGGCCGTGGCTGGTGGCGCCGCTCGGCGCGAGCGCGGTGCTGGTGTTCGGTGTGCCGGCCAGCCCGCTCGCCCAGCCTTGGGCGGTGGTCGGGGGCAACACACTCTCGGCCCTGGTCGGCGTGTTGTGCGTGCGCTGGGTCGGTTCGCCCGAGCTGGCCGCGGCACTCGCCGTGGGCGGCGCCATCGGCTTGATGTTCGCGCTGCGCTGCCTGCACCCGCCGGGCGGCGCGTCGGCTTTGCTGGTGGCGCTGATGGGTGTTTCGGATCCGTCGTTCGCGCTGTACCCGGTGCTCGTCAACTCGCTGCTGCTGGTGGTGGCCGGTGTGGCCTACAACAACGCGACACGGCGCGCCTACCCGCATGCGCTTCGGCCGGTCGCGACCGAGGCCGCACATGACAACGACGCCGAGGCGCTCGACGCTGCGCTCAGCGCTGTGCTGGCACGCTACAACCAGGTGCTCGACATCAGCCGCGACGACCTGAAAGCCCTGCTCGAAGACACCCAGCTGCAGGCCTACCAGCGCAAGCTGGCGAACCTGCGTTGCGGCGACATCATGTCGCGCGAACTCGTCACGGTGGTGCGCGACACCCCGCTGGCGCAGGCCTGGGCGCTGTTCCGCGAGCACCGCATCAAGGCGCTTCCGGTGGTCGGGCCGACCGGCCACATCGTCGGCATCGTGACGCCGGCCGACTTCATCCGCACGGTCGAACCCGAAACTGGCGACGGCTTCGATGTGCGGCTGCGCGAGGTGACCGGCTGGGCCCGCGGCCCGGCCGGCGACCGGCCGCAGATCGTCGGCCAGATCATGACGCGCCAGGTGCGCGTGGCCAGCGTCAACCGCCATCTGGCCGAGCTGATTCCGCTTTTCGGCAGCACCGGCCACCACCACATTCCGGTCATCGGCGAAGGCGACCGGCTGGTCGGCATCATCACGCAGTCGGACGTGGTGGCCGCGCTGGCGCGCTCCGGCGCGGCCTGATCAGCCGACGAAACTCTTCAGCGCGCGCATCAAGGTCGCGCCGTCGGTGAGCGCCACGAAGGCGATGCCGGCGAGCGCGCCGCCCAGGTGCGCGTCGTGGTTGATGCGCCCGCTGTTCTGGCGCGAGGCGTAGTAGGTGTAGCCCAGGTAGGCCAGCGCGAAGAGCGGTGCCGGAATCGGCACGGGGATCGGCAGGATGAAGATCGACGACCGCGGAAAGTACAGGATCGACGCGAACAGCACCGCGAGGATGGCGCCAGAAGCACCCAGGCTCTGGTAGGCCGGGTTGTGGCGCTGTTTGACCCAGGTGCCCAGGTCGCTCACGAGCAGGCCGAAGAAGTACAGGGCCAGGAACTTCGGCGAGCCGATGGCGCGTTCAAGCGAAAACGCGAAGGCCCAGAACGTGAAGGCGTTGAACGCCAGGTGCGCCAGGTCGGCATGCAGAAAAGCGCTGGTGATCGGCGTGAGGTATTGGCGGTTCGGCAGCAGCCAGTGAGGCCGGAACAGGTTGCGGTCGAGCCATTGCGGCGAGACGAACAGGCCGACCAAGCTGGCGACCACGATCGTGGCGAGCAGCAGCGTGGCGGCGGGGGCGCCGGCGGCGAAGGCCAGGGTTTCTTCCACGGGGATTCACTTTCTTTTCGGCGGGGATCGGTCGTCCTGCTCGCTTGCGTGCCGCGCGCACGCCCCCGGGCCGGTGCAGAGCCCGCAGTCTGGGGCACATTGGGCGCTTGCAAACGACAACGGTGTCCGAGTGCCGCCACCGGCGGGCGCCGGTGCACCGGGGAACAAGACAATGTGGATCATGACGGTGGCGCCGCGAGGCAGCAATTTCTACGAAGCCGACTCGCTGTGTGGCAACAAGACGCTCATCTCCGACACCTGCGAGACCGTGATCTTCGCGCGCTCGCAAGGCACCGACGGACACCAGCTCGTTGCGCAGCGTGGCCGTGACACCTTTCTGGTCGGCCCACCGCCGGTGCGGGGCGTGACAAGCGACATGGAAGCGCAGATGGCCGAGATCGCCAGACAGCTCGGCGCCGTCATCCTGGCCTGACCGTCGGTTCGCCGCGCCCGGCGTAGAGCTTCACGAGGCGCCGCGCCGTCAGCCTGAGCTGCGCGCGCAACGCGGCCGGTGCCAGCACCTCGGCGTCGGCCCCGAGGTTGATGAGCTGGTTCGCTGCATGCGAGACCGACTCGATCGGCACGCTCACGCGCAGCCAGCCGCGCCGGTCCTTCACGGCACTTCGATCGGCGGCTTCGGCCACGGCCGTGCTGAACTCGCGCAGCAGCCGCAAGCCTCGCGGCGACACGCGCAAGGACGCGGTCTCGTTGTAGACACCGGTCTCGAAGCGCCGCGTCGATTCCTGCCAGTAGGCCGCCAGATCGAAGTCGCGCGGTGCCTTGAAGTGCTGCTGCAGCGGCGTCAACGCCAGGATGTTCGAGACCCGGTAGGTGCGCGGCGAAGCGCCCGGGCCGGTGCGCGCCGCCATGTACCAGATGCCGGCCTTCAGCACGAGCCCGAGCGGCTCCACGTCGCGCTCGCGCACGCCGTTCCAGCTTTCGTAGCGGATGTGCAGGCGGCGTTCGGCCCACACCGCGTCGGCCACGGCGCCCAGGTGTTCCGTGCGCGCGGCGCTGTGGAACCAGTCGACCGCGTCGAGGTGAAAGCGCGCGCTCAGGTGCTGTGCGTCGGCCTGCCACTCGGGGGGCAGCGTGGCCAGCACCTTCAGCCGCGCCGAAGCCACCGCCTCGCCGAGCCCGAGTTCGGCCGCCGGGCCCGCCAGGCCGGAAAGAAACAGCGCACGCGACTCGGGCGCCGTGAGCCCGGTGAGGCGGGTGCGCCAGCCGTCGCGCAGCTGGAAACCACCGAGGCGCCCGCGGTCGGCGAACACCGGCACGCCGGCCGCGCTGAGCTGGTCGATGTCGCGGTGGATCGTGCGCACCGAGACCTCGAGCTCCGCCGCGAGCACCTGCGCGCTCAAACGGCCGCGCGCCTGCAACAGCATCAGGACGGAAAGCAGTCGGCTGGCTTGCATCGATGCAGTGTCCCAGAAATACATGCCAGCACCTGGCATGTATGACGGCGCACGATCTCGGCACTGAAACTTCGATCGAACGCGAGCCATGCCGAATGCCACCGAAACCCGCCACCCGGTTGTCGAACTGCGCCAGTACACGCTGCACCCGGGCCAGCGTGACACGCTGATCGAGCTTTTCGACCGCGAATTCATCGAGACGCAGGAAGCTGTCGGCATGTCGGTGCTGTGCCAGTTCCGCGACCTCGACGACCCGGACCGTTTTGTCTGGCTGCGCGGATTCGGCGGCATGGCGGCACGCGCCGAAGCGCTCGCTGCGTTCTACGGCGGCCCGGTGTGGCAGGCCCACCGCGATGCCGCCAACGCCACCATGGTCGATTCCGACAACGTGCTGCTGTTGCGACCTGCGAGCACGGAACCGGGGACAGGCGTCGATGCATGGCGCCGAGGCAGGCCGCCCACCGGCATGGCTGTGGCCGCGGTGTACACGCTCGCGGCAGCGCCCGACACACGCTTTGTCGCCGCCTTCCTGCAGTCGTGGTTGCCGCCGCTCGCGCGCCATGGCGGCGCGCTCGCCGGCTGCTGGGTCAGCGAGAACAGCCCGAACACCTTCCCGCGGCTGCCGGTGCGTGAAGGTGAACAGGTGCTGGTCGCGCTGGCACGCTTCGACACGCGCGACGCTGGTGACCGATTCGCCGCCGCGTTGAACGCATCGCGCGACGGCCTCGACCACCTGGGCACGCCGCCGCAGGTGCTGCGGCTCGCACCGACGGCCCGCTCACGCTTCTGAAAGGAACCCAGCCATGACCACCACCCGTTTCGTCGGTCGCAGCGGCGACTTCGACTTTCTCGTCGGCCATTGGCACGTGCACAACCGGCGCCTGCAGAAGCGACACGCCGGCTGCACCACGTGGGACGAGTTCCCGGCCACGCTGCAGGCCCAGGTCATGTTCGGCGGCGCGGTCAGCGTCGACGAGATCAGCTTCCCGACCCGCGGCTTCGCCGGCATGACGCTGCGCACCCTCGACCCGGCGTTGCAGCGCTGGTCGATCTACTGGATCAACAGCCAAAGCGGCCAGCTCGAGCCGCCGGTGCATGGCGGCTTCGACGGCTCGCGCGGCGAGTTCTTCGGTGACGACCGCGACGAAGGCCGCGCGGTGCGGGTGCGCTTCGTCTGGACCCGCCTCGGCCCCGACGCCGCGCGCTGGGAACAGGCCTTCGCACTCGAAGGCGGCGCCTGGGAAGACAACTGGGTGATGGAGTTCCGGCGTGCTCAGGAAGCGCCGGCCGAGCGCATCGCTTCGTCCCAGAGCCGCTTGGGCACGTAACCCGTCAGTCGCTCGATGGTCAGGTCGACGAAGTCGTCGAGCAGGACGTGGCCGACGAAGGGCAACACGTCGGCCGTGGCGTCGCCACCGATGCGCAGCAGGTGCTCCACCGCCTCGATCGTGTGCCGGTACGGGATGATCTCGTCCTGCTTGCCATGGAACAGGTGCAGCGTGGTGCCGGCGGCCGCTCGCTCGGGCAATTCGGCGAAGCGGCCGGCGATGGCCACCACACGCCCGGCGCAGGCCGGTTCGATGCGCGTGGCCTCGAGCGCCATGATCGCGCCCTGCGAAAAGCCGATCAGCGCAGTGGCCACCGGCCCGAGGCCGGAGACGGCCTGCCAGTGCGCCACCGCGCGCTGGAAAGCAGGCAGCGCCTCGTTCACTCTCGGCACGAAATTGGCGTCGTCGATGCCACGCACCGAAAGCCACTGGTAACCTGCACCGCCATCGGCCGGCAACGGTGCGGCCACGCTGACAACAAAGGCGCTCGGGAACTCGCGCGCCAGGCGCTCGCCCAGCAGCTGCATGGCCCGCGGCGTTTCGCCCAGGCCGTGGAACAGCAGCACCAGTTGCCGGGCCTGCCCCCCAGGTTGTTGGATCACGATCGATTCGGTCACGGAACTCTCATCCTTCAATGGAACACCGACATGCTGTTCCCGCACGACTGTATTCTGGTGTGGAATGAGCGCTTCCCCGACCCGCCCCCTGCCCGCCCCCGGCCCGCATCGATGACCCCACGAGCCCTGTTCGACCGCTTGAGCCCGCTGCTGCTGACGCTGCTGTTCGCGGCCGCATGGCCGGTGCAGGCTGCCGAGACGGGCACCCCCGAGAACCTGCTGATCACGCTGTTGCGCGCCGAAGCGGCCGACTACGAACACGGCGGCAACGGCGTGGAGCGCGACGGTGCCCGCGCCGCGGCGCTCTATTGCCGGGCAGCACGGCTGGGTGACACCGAATCGCAGTTCAACCTCGGCTGGATGTACACCAACGGCCGCGGCGTGGAGCGCAACGACTCGCTCGCCGCCTTCTTCTTCCACGCCGCCGCCGAGCAGGGCATGGAGCAGGCGATCCGCATGCTCGGCTCGGTCGGCGGCCCGACGACCGACGTGCCCGACTGCATGCGCGAGCCGGCCGTGCCCAAGCCGCCCGTTGCGGCCGCCGCACCGCGCACGCCGCCCTCGCCGGTGCGGGCCATCGTCGCACCGCACTCGATCGCCGAGCTGGTGAAGAAGATCGCACCCGAATACCGCGTGCCGACGCAGCTGGTGCTGGCGATCATCGAGGCCGAATCCAACTTCGACATCGTGGCGCTGTCGCCGAAGAACGCCAAAGGGCTGATGCAGCTGATCCCCGACACCGCCGCGCGCTTCAACGTGCGCAACCCCTACGACCCGGCGCAGAACATCCGCGGCGGCACCGCCTACCTGCGTTGGCTGCTGGCCTACTTCGAGGGTGACGTGACGCTGGTGGCCGCCGCCTACAACGCCGGCGAAGGCACGGTCGAGCGTTACCGCGGCGTGCCACCGTATGTGGAAACACGCGCCTACGTGCGCAAGATCGTGGACGCGGTCGGCACGCTGATCCAGCCCTTCGACGGCAGCGCCACCCAGCCTTCGCCGAAGATGCAGTTGCTGCGGGCACCGCGCCTCTCGAAGTGAGTCGCCGAAGGGAAGCGCCTATGCAATTGCGCACCGCAGGCGACTCAATTCAGGCCTACCCTGCCCAATTGGCACAGGGGGCTTCGGTCCGGCCTGAATGGCGAAGGTATAAACGGGCCGTGAACAACATCCTCATCCTCGGTGGCTCGGGCTTCGTGGGCCGCAGCGTGTGCGACAAGCTGGTCGAACGCTCGGGCGGTGCCGGCGGGCAGATCGTGGTGCCGAGCCGACGGCCCGCCCGCGCCAAACACCTGCAGCTGCTGCCCACCGTGCGCGTCGTGCAGGCCGACGTGCACCAGGCGGCCGACCTGCAGCGGCTGCTGCGAGGCGCCGACGCGGTCGTCAACCTCGTGGCCGTCTTGCACGGCAGCGAAGCAGAGTTCAACCGTGTGCACGTCGAGCTGCCACGCCAGCTCGCCAGCGCCTGCCGCGCGGCGGGCGTGCGCCGCGTGGTGCATGTGAGTGCGCTCGGCGTGAGCGACGCCACGGCGCCGAGCCGCTACCTGCGCTCCAAGGCGGCGGGCGAAGAAGCGCTGAAGGCCGCCGGCCTCGAGCTGACAGTCCTGCGGCCTTCGGTCATCTTCGGCGAGCACGACCGGTTCACGAACCTGTTCGCGGCGCTGCAGGCCGTGGCGCCCTTCGTGCCGTTGGCGGGTGCGCAGGCGCGCTTCCAGCCGGTGTGGGTACAGGACGTGGCTGCGGCCGTCGTGCGCTGCCTCGACCGGCCTTCGACCATCGGCCAGACCTTCGAATGCGCCGGGCCCGACGTGTTCACGCTGAAGCAGATCGTCGAACAGGCCGGCCGCTGGTCGGGCCACGAACGCCCGGTGTTCGGCCTGCCCGATGCGGCCGCGCGTGTTCAGGCGATGCTGATGGAGCTGATGCCGGGCACGCCGTTGATGTCGCGCGACAACATCGACTCGATGCGCGTGCCCAACGTGGCGAGCGGAAGCCTTCCTGGCTTGCAAGCGCTGGGCATCGTGCCGGCTTCGCTGGCAAGTGTGATGCCGGGTTATCTCAGCCCCGGGCGGGGCTTGGCTCGGCTGGATCGCTGGCGCGCTCGGCACGGCGGCTGAGCGGCATGATCACGGCCATCAGCATGAACGCCACATTGCCGGCGCCGGGCACCAGGATGTTGATGCCGACCGCCACCACGCTCACGGCGATGAGGCCGAACAAGCGTATCCGCGCGCCGCGGTAAGCCGACGCGGGCATCGTCATCAGCGCGCTCTCCGGGTGCCGGTGGATGTAGCGCGACGTCAGCAGCGCCATCACCGCCAGACCCGACATGTTGATCGAATAGATGGTCTGCGACAGCGTCTCGCGACCATGCTCGCCGATCAGCGCGCATGAAAACGGCATCAGGCTGGCGAACGCCAGCTGTCCGATGTTGAGCGCAACCAGTTTGCCGTCGGCCCGCTTCACGTGTGCGAAGGCCCGGTGATGGCCAAACCAGAAAAAGGCCAGAACGAAGAAGCTGATGATCCAGGCGAGCACCTTTGGCAGCAGGTGCGCGAGCGCCTGCGCCAGATCATTCTGGCCGTGAATCAGCGCGTGGTCTGGCAGCTTCAACTCGATCACCAGCAGCGTCATCGCGACAGCATAGATGCCGTCGGTGAGCGCCTCGCTGCGATGAACTGAAAGGCCGTGTCCGGTGTTCGCATCAGTCATGTGTTCCCTCCCGGCCGACATTCTCCATGCAGAGTGCGCCCAGCGCGGGGTGCGATACGCGGTACGCGGTACGCTCGATAATCCTGTGGAACGACCACCCTCTCTCCAACGCCGCGACTTTCCATGATCGAACGCATCTTCGCCGCCATCGTGCTCGTCGCGTGCGCGCTGCTGCTGCTGAGGCTCGTGATCGGCGAGCGCCGGCGCTACCGCTTCGACGCGGCGGCTCGCCGCGCGTGGTTCATGCTGCGGCGCTTTGGCTTGGCGCTGCAACGAAAGCTGCTGTCGCTGTGGCACTGGCGTTCTTCGCGGCGCGAGGCCGCGAAGGTGGCCGAAGAAGCGATCCGCCGTGCGCGCAGCGCCGAGGGTTCGTGGGACGGCAACGTCTACAAGCCGAAGTCGTTCCGCAAGCCGCCGCGCGACAAGATGCACTGATGGCGCGCGAACCCGAACGCTGGAGCGCCAGCACAGGCGCGCGCGACGTGGTGCGGCTCGACATTCCGGCCGACGCGCAGCGCGAGCGCACGTTCGAGATCTTCTGCCGCCTTGTCGTGAGCAACAAGACCGGCCGGCCCGACGCCAGCCACGCGATGCGCGTGCTCGTCGACGGCGCACTGGAATGGCAACGCTCGATGCCCACCCATGCCGGCGGAGAAGATTCGCTCGACCTGCGCTTGCGCCGCAGCGTGCCGGTCGGCCGGCCACTGCGGCTGAACGCCACGTGCGAGCTGCGCGGTGCGCAGCGCGTGAGCCTGTCGATCAGCGCCGAAGAAGAGTGAAGCGCCGCCGTTGCGGCCGCGTCAGCCGCGCAGCGTGCTGTTGAACAAGGCCAGCGTGCGCTGCCAGGCCGCCTTCGCGGCCTTGTCGTCGAAGCGCGGCGTGGTGTCGTTGTTGAAGCCGTGCTGCGTGCCCGGGTACTTCACGGCTTCGAACTTCACGCTCGCGGCCTTCAGTGCCGCCTCGAAGGGTGGCCACATCGCGTTGATGCGCTCGTCGTTGTCGGCGAACACGATCAAGAGCGGCGCCTTGATGGCAGACACCTTGTCGAGCGCCGGCGCGGCGCCGTAGAACGGCACGCCCGCACCGAGCTCGGGCCAGCGGGTGGCGAGCATGTTGACCACGCCACCGCCGTAGCAGAAGCCGACCGCCCCGACCTTGCCGTTGCCGCCGGCCACGGTCTTCAGCCAGGCCGCGGCGGCCAAAAAGTCTTCCTGCGTCTTGGGCTGCTCGAGCTTGCCGAACAGGTCGCGCGCCTTGTCTTCGTCGCCGGGGTAACCGCCGAGCGGGAACAGCGCGTCGGGCGCGAAAGCGATGAAGTTGTCGAGTGCCAGGCGGCGGGTGATGTCTTCGATGTGCGGGTTCAGGCCACGGTTCTCGTGCACCACCAGCACGGTCGGCAGCGGGCCGCTCGCATTCGCCGGCCGCACGAGATATCCGCGTGCCTTGCCGTAGCCTTTGGGCGAGGCGAACTCGACCATCTCGCCCTTGATGCGCGGGTCGGCCGCGGGCACCTGCTGCGCCTGGGCGAACTTCGGGCTCAGCGCTTCGAGCAACCCGGCGGCCGTGAGGCCACCGACCGCGAACTTCGCCGCGCCGTCGAGAAAACCGCGCCGGTCGAGGCCGCCGTGCACGTACTTGTCGAACAGCCGCAGCACCTCGGGGTCGAAGTCGTTCGCTGTCAGTTTCGGTTTCTGGCCGGCCATGTTGGTCACCCCGCTGGTTGGACGAAGCCGCTGTTTTAGCGGAACGTCGGGCGCAGGGTTTCTCGGCCTTGAAGCAGGCGCTGGCGTAGTGGTAAACCAGATGCCATATTTTGGTAAACCACACCTAAACTGGTTCACCAATTTCAGAATCATGGAAACCACTGCCCCATTGCCCACCGAAACTGCGGCCGAGCCGTCGGGTGACCGCACCTACCAGAAGCTCGCTGGCAGAATCGGTGCGCTGATCAGCCAGGGCGAATTCGAAGTTGGCGCACGCCTACCTTCAGAGCGTTCGTTGGCCGATCGTTTTGACGTGAGCCGCACACTCGTTCGCGAAGCGATCATCGTGCTCGAGATCCAGGGCCTGGTCGAGGTTCGTGGAGGTTCGGGCATCTATGTCTGCACGCCGCCGAGCACCGCGGCGCGGTCGACCACTTTCAGGCCACCGGCCGGGCCAGGCCCGTTCGAGCTGCTGCGCGCGCGTTGCCTGATCGAATCGGAGATCGCCGCCACCGCCGCCGAACACCGCAAGGACTCCGACCTCGACCGCATCTTCGCGGCGCTGGCCGCGATGCGCGAGCACATGCACGACAAGGCCGCCAACGAAGCGGCCGACCGCCTCTTCCACCTGCGCATCGCCGAAGCCACCGGCAACAGCGTGTTGCTCGAAATGGTGACTGCGCTGTGGGACCACACCAAGGCGCCGATCTGGTCGCAGATGGAAACGCACTTCCACACGCCGGCTTTGCGGCTCGCCTCGCAAGACGACCACCAGCGGGTCTTCAACGCCCTGCTCGAACGCGACGCCGCCGGTGCGCGGGCCGCGATGCGCGCCCACATCGAACGTGTGATCGGCGAATTCGCCCAAGCCTGGCGCTGACCGGGTTTTCATTTCACTGACGGAGACGAACCATGAAGCTGCTTTCCACCCTGCGACTGACGGCCGTGCTGTCGGGCCTTGCGCTCGCCGGCCACGTGCTGGCCCAGACCGTGCCCGCCCCGGGCGCCAGCGCGCGCATCGACGCGATCAAGAAAGCCGGCGTGCTGCGCGCCGCCGTGCTCTCGAACCCGCCTTGGCTGGTCGAGAACACCACCGGCTCAGGCGACGCCTGGGCCGGCCCGGCCTGGCTGCTGGCGGTCGAAGCCGCCAGACAACTCGGCGTGAAGCTGCAGCCGGTGCCGGTCTCGCACGAGACCAAGGTGCCGGTGCTGGCATCGAACCAGGCCGACATGACGATCTCGCCGCTCTCGGTCACGCCCGAGCGCCTGAAGGTGGTCGACTTCGTGACCTACTCGAAGACCGCCCTCTGCGTGTTCGGCCGCGCCGACAACCCGAAGGTGGCCAACGCCAAGTCGATCGACGAATTCAACCAGCCCGGCGTGACGGTCGCCTACTTCACCGGTGGCGGCGAAGAGAACTGGGTCAAGAAGCGTTTCCCGAACGCCACGCTGCGGGGCGTGTCCACCGCCGGCACGGCTGCACCTGTCGAAGAGATCATGGCCAAGCGCGCCGACATCACGCCGATCAACCGGGTGCCCTGGCAGGCGCTGAACCGCAAGGTCAAGGGCCTGAAGGCGCTGCCCGAAGGCAACAACTGCCAGGACAGCAACGAGATGGCCACGCCCATCGGCCTGGCGATCGACAAGAACCAGCCCGAGTACCTGAACTGGCTCAAGGCGGTGAACGACGGCATGAAGGCCAAGCTCGACGCCGACGAGGCGCGAATCATCGGGACGATGTAGGTCCAGGTCCACGCTCATACCCCACCCTGCCCTCCCCGCCTGCGGGGAGGGTTCCATATCGATGGATCTCGACTTCTCCCCGCTGCTGGAAAGCTGGCAGTACCTGCTCGGCGGCCTCGGCTTCACGCTGCTGCTGTCGGTGCTGACGGCCGCCGGTGCGCTCGTGCTCGGCACCGCGCTCGGCCTGGGCCGTGTGTACGGGCCGGCGTGGCTGCGCTGGCCCATCGTCTTCTACATCGACACCCAGCGCGCGGTCCCCGTGCTCGTGATCCTGGTGTGGTTCTACTTCGCGGTGCCGATCCTCACCGGCATCAGCTTCCACCCGTTCTGGGCAGCGCTGATGGCGCTCACGCTGCACATCGCCGCCTACGTGGCCGAGATCGTGCGCGCCGGCATCGAGTCGATCCGGCCGGGGCAGGTGCGCGCCGCATTGGCGCTCGGCATGTCGCGGGTGCAGATCGTGCGCAAGGTCGTGCTGCCGCAGGCGCTGGTGCGCATGCTGCCGGCCTTCGGGTCGATCCTGTCGATCACGATCAAGGACACGGCCATCGCCACCGTGATCGCCGTGCCCGAGCTGATGAAGCGCGCCGAGACCATCGCCGGGCAGAGTTACCGGCCGATCGAGGTGTTCACGGTGGTCGCGGTCATCTACTTCATCATCCTGTTCCCGGGAACACGCCTGATCGACATGCTCTACAAGCGCGTCGCGCACCTGGGGCGATCGTGAGGGCCGGCCGATGAACCTCGACTGGTCGATCATCTGGACCCACCGCGACGACCTGATGCACGGCGCGATGCTGACCGTGCTGCTCACGGTGCTGACGATGGCGGTCGCGGTGCCGGCCGGCATCGTGCTCGCGCTGATGCGCTTGTCGAACTCGAAAGTGCTTGCCACCGCGAGCCAGTGGTTCGTCGAGTTCTTTCGCAACCTGCCGCTGATCCTGGTCGTGTACTGGGCTTTCTACGTGATGCCGGTGCTGCTGCACATCCAGTTCTCTGCCTTCACGACCGGGCTGGTGGCCTTGTGCCTGAACGTGGCGGCCTACAACGCCGAGACCTTTCGTGCCGGCATCAACTCGATCCGCAAGGGCCAGCTCGAAGCGGCGATGTCGGTCGGCATGAGCCGCTGGCAGGCCATGAAGACCGTCGTGATCCCGCAGGCCTGGCGGCGCGTGCTGCCGGTGCTCGCGAGCACCTGGGTCTCGCTGTTCAAGGACACCTCGCTGGTCTCGGTGATCGCGGTCGGCGAGCTCGCCCACGTGGCCTTGCAGATCCGCTCGCAGAGCTTTCGCGTGCTGGAGATGCTGACCGCGATGGCCGTCATCTACTGGCTGATGGGTTACCCGCAGGCCAAGCTGGTCGACTGGGTTCAGAAGAAATTCGAGGTCAAGGAATGACACGCAAAGGTGCCAACGAGCCGCCCGTGGTCGTGTACGAGAACGTGCGCAAGCTCTACGGCGATTTCGTCGCGCTCGACGGCGTCGACGTGCAGGTCAACAAGGGCGAGGTGATGTGCCTGATCGGGCCGTCGGGCTCGGGCAAGTCGACGCTGCTGCGTTGCACGAACGCGCTCGAAACCTTGAGCGGCGGGCGCGTGCTGATCGACGGTGTGCCGCTGCCCACCGACGAACGCGAAGCGCGCAAGGTGCGGCAGAAGATGGGCATGGTGTTCCAGAACTTCGAGCTCTTCCCGCACAAGAGCGCGCTCGACAACGTGGCGATCGGCCCGGTCACCGTGCTCGGCATGAACGAGAACGAAGCCCGCCAACGCGCGATGGCGCTGCTCGAGAAGGTCGGCCTCGCGGCGAAGGCGCACAACTTTCCGAGCGGCCTGTCGGGTGGCCAGCAGCAGCGCGTCGCGATCGCGCGCGCGCTGGCGATGGAGCCCGAGGTGATGCTGTTCGACGAGCCCACCTCGGCGCTCGACCCCGAGACCATCGGCGAGGTGCTGAACGTGATGAAGCGCCTGGCTGAAGAAGGCATGACCATGGTCGTGGTCACGCACGAGATGAGCTTCGCGCGGCGCGTGGCGAACTGGGTCGTGGTGTTCGACCACGGCAAGGTCGTCGAGCAAGGCCCGCCCGAACAGATCTTCGACGCGCCGCATGCCGAACGCACGCGCGATTTCCTGAGCCACCTGGGCTGGAACGGCTGAACCTCTTTCGAGAAGAACGAACATGAAGATCACCAACGCCAAAGTCATCGTCTGCTGCCCCGGCCGCAACTTCGTCACGCTGAAGATCGAGACCGACGAAGGCCTCACCGGCATCGGCGACGCCACGTTGAACGGCCGTGAACTCGCGGTCGCGGCCTACCTCACCGAGCACGTGATCCCGTGCCTGATCGGCCGCGACGCGCACCAGATCGAAGACATCTGGCAGTACCTCTACAAGGGCGCGTACTGGCGCCGCGGGCCGGTGACGATGAGCGCGATCGCGGCCGTCGACACGGCGCTCTGGGACATCAAGGCCAAGGCTGCGAACCTGCCGCTGTACCAGCTGCTCGGCGGCAAGAGCCGCACCGGCGTGATGGTCTACGGCCACGCCAACGGCAGCGACATCGAACACACCGTCGACGAGGTGCTGCGCTACAAGGCCGAGGGCTACAAGGCGATCCGCGCGCAGAGCGGCGTGCCGGGGCTGGAGAAGGTCTACGGCGTGGGCCGCGGCACGATGTTCTACGAACCGGCCGATTCGGATTTGCCGAGCGAGCACGACTGGTCGACCTCGAAGTACCTGAACCACACGCCCAAGCTCTTCGAAGCGGTGCGCAATGCTGTCGGCGACGACATCCACTTGCTGCACGACGTGCACCACCGCCTCACGCCGATAGAGGCCGGGCGCCTGGGCAAGTCGCTCGAACCCTTCAACCTGTTCTGGATGGAAGATGCGACGCCGGCCGAGAACCAGGAGGCCTTCCAACTGATCCGCCAGCACACGACCACGCCGATCGCGGTCGGCGAGATCTTCAACACGATCTGGGACTGCAAGGACCTGATCGAGCACCAGCTCATCGACTACATCCGCGCGACGGTCGTGCATGCGGGCGGCATCACGCACCTGCGCCGCATCGCCGACCTCGCCTCGCTGTACCAGGTGCGCACCGGCTGCCACGGCGCGACCGACCTGTCACCGGTGTGCATGGGTGCGGCGCTGCACTTCGACCTGTGGGTGCCGAACTTCGGCATCCAGGAATACATGCGCCACACCGACGAAACCGACGCCGTGTTCCCGCACGCGTACACGTTCAACGACGGCATGCTTTACCCGGGTGACGTGCCTGGCCACGGCGTGACGATCGACGAAGCGCTGGCCGCGAAGTACCCCTACCAGCGCGCCTACCTGCCGGTGAACCGGCTGCAGCACGACGGCACGCTGTGGAACTGGTGAGGCGATGAGCGTGCAGCGCCTGCAGCCCGGCGCCGTCGAAGCGCCCTACGACCGCGCCCTGCTCGCGAGCGGCATCGTGCACCTCGGGGTCGGCGCGTTCCAGCGCGCCCACATGGCGCAGGCGACCGAAGCAGCGATGCTCGCCACCGGCGACCTGCGCTGGGGCATCACCGGCGTGTCGCTGCGCAGCGCCGAAACCCGCGACGCGCTCGCGCCGCAGCAAGGCCTGTACACGCTCGCGATCCGCGATGCCGACGAACACGCTGTGCCGCGCGAACGCCTGCAGGTGATCCACGTGCTGCGCGAGCTGCTGGTCGCGACCGAAGACCCGGCTGCGGTGCACGAGCGCATCGCGAGCAACGCGACGCGCATCGTCAGCCTCACCGTGACCGAGAAAGGCTACCTCGGCACCGAACCCGGCAGCACGATCGCCGTGCTGAGCCAGGGCCTCGCGTTGCGCTTCGCACGCAGCGAGGGCGGCATCACGCTGATGTCGCTCGACAACCTGCCGAGCAACGGCGAGGTGCTGCGCGAGCGGCTGCTCGCGCACGCCCGCAGCGTCGACCCGGCGCTCGCCGAGTGGATCGAAGCACACTGCAGCTTCCCGTGTTCGATGGTCGACCGCATCGTGCCGCGCACCACCGACGCCGACCGCGAAAGCATCTCGGCCCGGCTCGGCCTGCAAGACGCCTGGCCCGTCGTCGGCGAGCCGTTTTTCGACTGGGTGATCGAAGACCGTTTCGCCGCCGGCCGCCCTGAGTGGCAGCATGGCGGCGCCCGTTTTGTCACTGACGCCAAACCCTTCGAGACGCTCAAGCTGCGCATGGTCAACGGGGCGCACTCGGCGCTCGCCTACCTCGGCGCGATGGCCGGCTGGCGCACCGTCGACCGGGCGGTCGCCCAACCGGCACTGCGCCGCTACCTCGACGCGCTGATGCTTGAGGAGATCGCGCCGACGCTGCCCACGCTCGCCGGCCTCGACCTCGACGCCTACCGCGCCCGCTTGCTGCAACGTTTCGCCAACCCGGCGCTGCAACACCAGACCCGCCAGATCGCGATGGACGGCTCGCAGAAGCTGCCGCAACGCCTGCTCGGCAGCGTGCGCGACCGGCTCGCGGCCGGTGCACCGATCGAGCGCCTGGCGCTCGCGGTCGCGGCGTGGCTGCACTACCTGCGGGGCGTCGACGAATCGGGCGCGCGGCACGAGATCCAGGACCCGCTCGCGCCCGCCCTCGCCGCCGAACTATCGCGCGCTGAGGCCGCCGGTTCGGTGCAGGCCACGGTCGCAGGCTTCACGTCGTTCGAGCCGGTCTTCGGCGCGCTCGGTCGCGAGCCCCGTTTCGTCGAGGCGGTCGCGCGGCAACTCGCCAGCCTTCGGCAACGCGGCGTGCTCGCCACGCTCGAAGGTTGGCCCTGAAGTCGCCCCGGTTTCGGGGATGACGCTGCAAGGGGGCGCATCCCTAGAATTGCAGTGCGCCGCCCCCGGTGCATGCCTTGGACGCGATGAACCTTGTCTCCCGGCCCGACGCGCCGCTCGCCGCCCCACGAACCGACTCCGCAGCGCCTGCAGACCACGAATTGCCGGCGCTGTGGCACGTTCGCCTGCTCGGTGGCCTGAGCCTGGGCGACGGCACCCAGACCCTGTCGCGCCTGCCGAGCCGGGCCGTCACCGCACTGCTCGCGCGCCTGGCCCTGGCGCCCGACCGTGCGCACCCGCGCGAAGAACTGATCGAGCTGCTGTGGCCCGGCGTGGCGCTCGACGTCGGCCGAAACCGGCTGCGCCAGGCCTTGTCCACGCTGAAAGGTGTTCTCGAACCGGCCGGCCGGCTGCCACCCCAGCCGGTCTTGACGGCCGACCGCATCAGCGTGCGCGTCGTGCCCGGCAGCCTGAGCTGCGACGCCATCCGCTTCGAGCGCGCCGCCCGGGCCGGCCAGGCCGCCGCCGCGCGCGCGCTGTACCGCGGCGAGCTGCTGCCCGGTTTCTACGACGACTGGATCGACGAAGAGCGCCTGCGCCTGGCCGCGCTGCACGACCGGCTGGCAGAAGCGCCGGCGACGGAGCCTGCATCGGTCACGACGCCCACGCCCGCCCCCCCGAGCGGCGCCCGCATTTCGCTGCCCACCTACCTCACCCGCGTGTTCGGCGCCGACGAGCAGGCGGCCCGGCTGCGCGGCCTGGTGCTGGCGCACCGCCTGGTCACCCTGATCGGCCCGGGCGGCAGCGGCAAGACACGGCTGGCGGTCGAGATGGCGCATTCGCTGCGCGACAACGCCGGCTGGCCGGTGCCGGCCGCCGAAGCGCTCGCGCCCTTCGACCTGATCGCCTTCGTGCCGCTGGCCGCCTGCAGCACCCGCGCGCAGGCCTGCGACGCGCTCACCAGCGCGCTGCAGATCGCGCCGCGCGGTGATGACCCGCTGCTCGCGCTGACCGATGCGCTCGCCGGGCGCCGCGCGCTGCTGCTGCTCGACAACTTCGAGCAGCTCGTCGGCCAGGCCCAAGACCTCGTCGCCCAGCTCGTCGGGCTGTTGCCGGCGCTGCACGTGGTCGTCACGTCGCGCCGCGCGCTCGGCCTCGACGGTGAACGTGAGCTGGCGGTGGCCGCGCTCGAGCTGCCGCCCGCGGGTGCCGATGCCGGCAACGCGGCGGGCAACCCGGCGATCGCACTCTTCATCGAACGCGCCCGCGCGGTGCGCGCCGACTTCCACTTCAGCGCGCGCAACGGCGCGGCGCTGGTCGAGCTGGTGCGTGCGCTCGACGGCATGCCGCTGGCGATCGAGCTGGCCGCATCACGCGTGCGCAGCATCGCGCCGGCCGACATGCTCGCGCGGCTGCGCGGTGCCGGCACGCCACGGCTCGACCTGCTCTCGCGCAGCGGCCCGCGGGGCGCGCTCGATTCGCGCCACGCGTCGATGCAACGGGTCATCGAATGGAGCTGGGAACTGCTCGGCCCGGCGCAGGCGCGGCTGCTTTGTGCCTTGACCGTGTTCCCCGACGGCTTCACCGCCGCCTCGGCCGCGGCACTCGTGGCCGACGAGCCTTTCGACGCGCAGTTGTTGCTCGACGAGTTGGTGGCGAACTCGCTGGTCCACACCCACGCCGGCACCGATGAAGCACTGCGTTTCGGCCTGTACCCGCCGATCCGCGAATACGCGGCCGCACGCCTGCCGCCGCCCGAGGCGAGCCATTGGCGGGCCCGGCTGCGCACCTGGGCCGTGGGCTGGGCGCAGGCCTTGCCGCGCACGCCACCCCTGGCCGAGCTGCGCACCGAACTGCCGAACCTGATGGCGGCGCTGGCGAGCGCCCTGGCCGACCACGCGCCCGAAGACGCGATCCACTTGCTGCTGGCGCTGCGCCGTTGTGTCGAAGACGTCGAATGGCCCGCGGAAGGCCTGGCCCAGGCGCAGGCCGCTGTCGCGCAGTGCGCCGACCCGGTCTTGCAGGCGCGCGGCCATGCGGTGCTCGGCCCGATGCTGTTCACCGCCGGCCAGGGCGAGGCTGCGCTGCGCCACGCCGAACTCGGCGTGCAGTGCACGGCGCTCGGCGCCGGCCAGCGCGCCCGCGCCTTGCACTCGTTGGCGCGGGTGCGCTGGCGCAGCGCGCGGCGCGCCGAGCAGGTCGAGCCGCTGCTCGACGAAGCACAGTCGCTCGCCGTGCCGGGCAGCGAGCCCGAGTTGCGCGCCAGCCTGCTCGCGTTGCGGGGCTTCGTCACCAACGCGCACCACCATGACCACGTCGAAGGTGAGCGTCTGCACGCGCAGGCGCTGGCGCTGTGGGAACAGCAGGGCAACGAACACGCGATCAACAGCGGGCGCTACAACCTGGCCGTGTGTGCGCAGAACGCGAAGCGCCACGAAGCTTCGCTGCAACGCCTGGCGCCGATCATCGCCAGCGCCCGCGAGCTGCACGACTGGCGGCGCCTGAGCCAATCGCTCAACGTCAAGGGCAATGCCCACAGCGAGCTGCACGACTGGCCGCAGGCCGTGGCCGACTACCGCGAGTGCATCCGCGTGGCCTGGGCCAGCATGGCCTCGTTCGACCTGGCCCACGGCCTGTGGAACCTGCCCCGCGCGCTGGCGCATCTGCACCAGCCCGAGAACGCGGCGCGCCTCGCGGCCTTCGCCGCCGCGTTCTGGTGCGCGCGCTTCGGCGAACTGACCACCCGCGACCGGCACGACCTGCGGCGCGTGCGCCGGCTCGCGGCCTGCCAGATCGGCAGCGCGCGCGTCGAGGCGCTGTGGGCCGAAGGCGAGCGGCTCTCGTTGTCGCAAGCGGTCGCCTTGAGTCTCGACCCTGTGGCGCTGAACTGAATGGAACCCCGGTGATGACCCGACGCAACATCGTGATCGCCGGCGCCACGCTGGCGGCCGACCTTTCCCTGGCTGCCGCGCCGGATTGGCCCACCGCGCCACCCGAGTCGACGGGGCTGCGGCCCGACGCCGTGGCCGAAGCCTTGCGGGCCGGCGAAGCCCTGCCGGGGCTGCGCGCGCTGCTGGTCGCGCGCCACGGCATGCTGGTGGCCGAGCGTTACTACGGCGGCAGCCAAGCCGACGACTTGCAGGCGATCAACTCGGCCACCAAGAGCGTGTGTTCGATGCTCGTGGGCCTGGCGCTGCGCGACGGCCGTATCAAGAGCCTGGACGAAACCGTGGCTCAGCTCATTCCCGAAGCGGTGGCCGAGGTGCCCGGGTCGCCGATGGCGCCCGTCACCCTGCGCCAGCTGCTGGCGGGCCGATCCGGCCTGGCATTCGACCCGATGCAGTACGGCCAGCTCGCCCGCGCCAAACCGCTGGCGCGCTGGGCCCTCGAGCGCCCGGCCGAGCCGGTGCCGGCGCCGGGCTGGTCTTACAACGACGCGCTGGTCGCGCTGATTTCGCCGATCGTCGAACGGGCGCAGGGCGCCGACCTGGCGGCGCTGGCGCAACACCAGCTGTTCGAGCCGCTCGGCATCCATCGCTTCGAGTGGCGGCGTGACCGTGACGGCCACCCGGTGGCTCCGGCGGGCCTGGCCCTTCGCCCGCGCGACCTGCTCAAGCTCGCAGCGCTGATGGCCGACGGCGGCCGCTGGCACGGTGCGCAGGTGCTGCCCGAATCATGGGTGAACGAGAGCCTGGCGCCACAAGGCCCGGCGACATGGCGGGTCGGCGCCGTCACCGACATCGGCTACGGCCTGCTGTGGTTCACCGGGCAGTTGCATGGCCACCGCATCGCCTGGGCCTGGGGTTATGGCGGCCAGTTCGCGCTGCTGGCGCCCGAATTGAAGCTGGTGGTGGCCACCGCCGCCACATCGCCTTCGACGACAGCGCTGCGCGAGCAGACCAGCGCAGTGATGGCGCTGGTGGGCAAGGTTCTGCTCGCCGCCGCCTGACGCGAGCACGGCGCGCCCCTCCATCGCGTTCCCCCGGGGTTGAGGGGGGTTCAAGCGCGAAGTCAGCCGCAAAAAAACGTCGCCACTAACGATTTCAGCGCTGCGCCGCTAGCGTTCGCCTAACGCTCGGCTCCGATCCTTCGTTGCACCGGCCCGCATCGGGCCTTCGACGAAACGGAGCGAGCACATGAAGCACCACGAGATCGACCAACCCCTGAACCCGCTGCGGCGCAAGCTGCTGCTGGGCTTGCCGAGTGGACTGGCGCTGTCCACGCCATTGGCGCTGATCGGTTGCGGCGGCGGGGGTGATGACGGCGGCAGCACCGAGGCGGCTTCCGACAACAGCCTGCACGACAGCGGCCGGGCCTTCGCCGGCGACACCGGATTCACCGAGGTGACGGTCGGCGTCGAGCTGCCCGCCGGTGTGACGGTGCCTGCCGGCGGGCTGGCGGCACACACGCTGCTCGGCGGGTTCGGGGTCATGAGCGCAGGAACGGCGACGCTGCGCGTCGCCTTTGCCGGCCCGCAGCTCGCCACGCTCTACACGGCGGACAAGCTGCCGCTGCTGTTCGGTTTCGTGGGCGACGGCCTGCCGCCGCTGTCGGCACGCAGCACCGCCACGGCGCTGATCGCGTTCGCGCTCGGCACCGAGTGGGTCGAAGGCTCGACCAGCCGCGCCTGGATCGCCGAGGTCCACGCGAGCACGGCTGCCGCCACGCTGGCGGATGTGATCGCGGCCGAGCTGGCCGCCGACGTCTACGCGGTGGCCGGCAGCAACCGCGCCATCGACGCTGCGCTCGTCGACGCCGTGCGCACGCTGCTGCCCGCGGCCGCGACGGCCACGCCCTCCGCAGAGCGGGCTCGGCCTTACGGCATCGGCGTCAACCCGCCGAACCCTGCCAGCGGCGTGCAGCCGGTCATCGCCGAGGCGCTCAACACGATCTATGTGCAGAACGAGAAGCTGCGCCGCGCCTGGTACGTGGTGCACCGCGAAGGCCACGTCGCGGCCGACGGCAGCGTGGTGCCCGATGCCGGCCGCACGGTCGTCGTCTCGGGCGACATTCCGATGTTGCCGGCCTTCGACAGCGCCAGCAGCATCATCGGCTCGGTGACGACCGCGCTCTACGCGGGCGACGACACCGGCCTCGCTTTTTCGAAGACCGCCGAGACGACGCTCGTGCTCTCGCCGGAAGGCGCACGCAACACGAACTTCAGCACCACCGTGCTGATGGCGGGCAACTCGAAGCTCGGCTACGACCAGGCCGCGTTCGACAAGCTCACTTACGAAGAGAAGCTGAAGATCGACATCAGCCTGTTCAGCCCCGAGAACCTCGGCCTGCAGACACTGATGATCGACCTGCTGATGCCGATGTTCATGTCGTGGCTCGGTGGCAAGGTGAGCGACGTGGGCGGCGGCGCGGGGCCGCGCGAATGGAAGCAGAAACTCCAGATCGCACTGATGGGCCAGTTGCTGGGCGTGCTGAGCACGACGCTGCCGCCGATCGTCGCCAAACTCAAGGATACGAAAACGTATCCCGAGTACGGTGTGGTGGCCGCACTCACGGAAATTGCGCGCACCCACCTCGTGGTGTTCGTCGACGTGCCGGTGCCGGGGCGTGCCCAACCGGTCTCGCTGCCGGCGCTCAGCAAGTTCTCGATCAGCATGCTGCTTCTGCTGCTGAAGTACATCGCCTACGAAAAACTCAGCGTCGCCAACGGCGAGGCCTTGTTGAATTTTCTCGAAGGCGATGCCAACGACGCCGGCGAGCGCAAGTACTCGTGGAACGTGGGCAAGGGCGCCGACGGCAAGGACAAGCTCGTCCACTTCGACAAGGAGAACCTGGCCTTCGCGGGCATCGGCGTCGCGATGAAGGCGCTCGGCACGGTCGACACGATTCTGGGCAACGTGGGCAAGCTGCGCGCGGCGATCGACATCGGCAGCAGCAAGCTGCTCGAGACCTGGGACGTGAAGGTCACGAAGCCGAAGCTGCGGCTGAACCCGGCGCCATTCGAGGTGAAAGACACGGGCGTGGTCTACCCGATCAAGGCCGAGATCGTCGACAACGACAACGACATCTACGGCAACGAGAAGGGTTCGTTCCGCTTCGACTGGGTCTGCACCGGCCTGTACGGCGACCTGTTCAAGCGCAACGGCGTCGACGGTGCGGCGCAAGAGAAGAACCGGTTCAGCACCAGCAACGCCAACGCGACCACCGATTACCTGGCAACAACGCTGGACGACGGCGCCGGCCCGGAAACGATCACCGTGACGGCCTACTTCGAGCCGATCGGCTCGGGCAAACCGGCCGAGCTGATCGGCACCGTGAGCTCCACGGTGAACTTCAAGAAGCCCTTCAACCTGCGCATCAACCCGCCAGGCCCGACCGACGTGCCGAACGACACCGACTTCGGCCTGATCGCGGCGTTCAAGGAGAACGTGCCCTACGGCAGCACCGTGGCCTGGACCTGGTCGCACTCTGGCGTTGGCTCGCTCGCCGAAGTGGCGGCCGACTCGAACCCGGCCGACAGCCAGGTCACGTTCAAGTCGGGCGCCAACGAAGGCGCATCGACCGTCACGGTGCGCGCCACGCTGTCGGTGCCCGCGGCCTACGGCATGCCCGCCCGCACCTTCGAGTGCCAGCCGGTCAGTACGACGCTCAACGTGAAGAAGGGCCTGAAGACGCTCAAGCTCACAGGCGGCTGGACCATCGACACGACCTACGAGCCCTACGTCTGCGGGCGGTGCGGGCCGGGTGGTTCACCGACCAACGAAACCGGCTTCTCGGTCGCCGCCTACGTCGTGATCCCGAAGGTGGCCGGCGCCAAGAGCTACAGCGTGCTGCTGGAAAGCCCGACGCCCGACGTGCGGGGCGGCGTTCCGTTCCCCAGCACGCGTGGCTTCACGCCGACCAGCCTGGGCAGCGTGATCGACAAGGGTGGCGTGTACTGGTCGGGCTTGTCGGGCCTCAGCGGCACCGTCAGCCGCGAGACCGGCGGCGGCCCCGACAGCGGCTACACCTGGATGAACGGCCGCTTCGGCGCCATGACGGTCACCGTGACGGTGACGCTGTAGCCGCCCCCGGCATGCGCTCGCTCGATCACGGACACCCGGTCTTCATCGTGACCATCACCCTCGCCCCCTGAAAGGAAATGAAGATGAACTCACTCACCCGACAATTCGCCGGCCCGCTGGCCGCACTTTCCCTTTGCGCCCTGGCCTCGGCCGCAGCACAGGCCCAAGAGGCCACCGCGGTGCTGCGCGACCTCGATGCCGCAGGCCGGGTCACGCTCACCAAGGACGAACTGACGCAGCTGCTGCCCGGCGCCAAGATGAGCCGCCTCACCGGCAAAGGCAACACCAACGCCTGGAAGAACGATGCCGACGGCACCTTCATCGTCTCGTCGGACAACCGCGACCAGGCCGGCTTCAACAGCACAGCATCGGGCAAGTGGCACATCTCGGAAGACGGGCGCTACTGCGTGCTGATCGAGTGGCGCAGGAACCCCACCGAAGAATGGTGCCGTTACGTGGTGAAGGCCGGGGCCGACTACTACACGACGCGTTCGGACAAGAACGCCACCGAGAGGGTCTTCAAGGTGACGATCTCGAAGTAGGCGCGAGGCGCGGCGCCCGAGGGCGCCGCTCGCTGCACTACTCGATCGCCTTGACCATGTCTTCGACCACCTTCTTCGCGTCGCCGAACACCATCATGGTCTTGTCCATGTAGAAGAGTTCGTTGTCGAGGCCGGCGTAACCCGCCGCCATCGAGCGCTTGTTGACGATGATGGTCTTGGCCTTGTAGGCCTCGAGGATGGGCATGCCGTAGATCGCGCTGCCCTTGATCATGGCGGCCGGGTTCACCACGTCGTTGGCGCCGAGGATGATCGCCACGTCGGCCTGGCCGAATTCGCCGTTGATGTCTTCCATCTCGTGCACCTGGTCGTAGGGCACTTCGGCTTCGGCCAGCAGCACGTTCATGTGGCCCGGCATGCGCCCGGCCACCGGGTGGATCGCGTACTTGACGGTGATGCCCTTCTCGGTGAGCTTGGCGGCGAGCTCCTTCACCGCGTGCTGGGCGCGCGCCACCGCCAGGCCGTAGCCCGGAACGATGACCACGGTCTCGGCGTTGCCGAGCACGAAGGCGGCGTCGTCGGCGCTGCCGCTCTTGACCGGGCGCTGCTCTTTCGCTGCACCACCGCCGCTCGTGGCCTCGCCGCCGAAGCCGCCGAGGATCACGTTGAAGAACGAGCGGTTCATCGCCTTGCACATGATGTACGAGAGGATCGCGCCCGAGCTGCCCACCAGCGAGCCGGCGATGATCAGCATCGCGTTGTTCAGGCTGAAGCCGATGCCGGCCGCAGCCCAGCCCGAGTAGCTGTTGAGCATCGAGACGACCACCGGCATGTCGGCGCCGCCGATCGGGATGATGATCAGCACACCCAGCACGAAAGCCAACGCCAGCAGCGCGTAGAAGTCGAACCAGCTCTGGCTGTCGACGAAACCGTAGATGAAGAACAGCAGCGCCAGGCCGAGCACCAGGTTCAGGATGTGCTGGCCCTTGAACTGCACCGGCGCGCCCTGGAACAGGCGGAACTTGTAGGTGCCGCTGAGCTTGCCGAAAGCGATCACCGAGCCGCTGAAGGTGATCGCGCCGATGGCCGCACCGAGCGCCAGCTCGAGCCGGTTGCCGGCCGGAATGGGCACGCCCTTGGCGACGATCGCGAACGCGTGCGGCTCGGCCACGGCGGCCACGGCGATGAACACGGCCGCCAGGCCGATCATGCTGTGGAAGAACGCCACCAGCTCCGGCATCTTGGTCATCTCGACGGTCTTGGCGCGGTAGGCGCCATAACCGCCACCGGCCACCAGGCCGAGCAGCACCCACGACAGGCCGCTGGCGGTGCCGGCGAGCTTGACGATCAGGGCGCCCGTGGTGACCGCGGCGATCGCCATGCCGGTCATGCCGAAGACATTGCCGCGGATCGAGGTGGTGGGGTGGCTTAAGCCCTTGAGCGCCTGGATGAAGCAGACGCTGGCGATCAGGTAGAGCAGCGTGACGAGGTTCAGGCTCATTTGCCTTCCTCCTTCACGGCGACCTTCTTGTCCTTCTTCTTGAACATCTCGAGCATTCGCCGGGTGACCAGGAAGCCGCCGAAGATGTTGACCGCGGCCAGCGCCACGGCGAGCACGCCCATGGTCTTGCCGAGGCTGGTTTCGGTGAGCGCCGCCGCGAGCATGGCGCCGACGATCACGACCGCCGACAGCGCGTTGGTGACGGCCATCAGCGGCGTGTGCAAGGCGGGGGTCACGGTCCAGACCACGTGGTAACCGACGTAGATCGCCAGCACGAAGATGATCAGGTTGGTGAGGGTGGGGGAGACGAGTTCCATGTGTTATTTCCTCTTCACTTCACCGGCCTGCGTCATCAGGCATGCGGCCACGATGTCGTCGTCCATCGGCACGTGGAACGTGCCCTCTTTCGTGATCACGAGCTTCAGGAAGTCGAGCACGTTGCGCGCGTAGAGCGCGCTCGAGTCGGCCGCCACCAGCGCCGCGAGGTTGGTTTCACCGACGATGGTGACGCCGTGCTTCACGACCGTCTTGTCGGCTTCGCTGAGCGGGCAGTTGCCGCCGACACCGTTGGCGCCCTTGCCGGCAGCGATGTCGACGATCACCGAGCCCGGCTTCATCGACTTGACCATGTCTTCGGTCACGAGCACCGGCGCGGCGCGGCCCGGGATCAGCGCGGTCGAGATCACGATGTCGGCCGCGGCCACACGCTTGGCGACTTCGACGCTCTGGCGCGCGAGCCAGCTCGGCGGCATCGGCTTGGCGTAACCGCCCACGCCTTCGGCCGCTTCTTTTTCTTCGGGCGTGTCGTACGAGACCTCGATGAACTTGGCGCCGAGCGACTCGACCTGTTCTTTCACCGAGGGGCGCACGTCGCTCGCTTCGATCACGGCGCCCAGGCGCTTGGCCGTGGCGATGGCCTGCAGCCCGGCCACGCCGACACCCAGGATCACGACCCGCGCCGCTTTGACGGTGCCGGCCGCCGTCATCAGCATCGGGAAGAAACGCTGGTAGCGGTCGGCCGCGATCATCACGGCCTTGTAGCCGGCGATGTTGGCCTGGCTCGACAGCACGTCCATGCTCTGTGCACGCGTGGTGCGCGGCGCCGCTTCGAGCGCGAAGCTGGTGACGCCGGCACCCGCGAGGCGGTGCAGGCCGTCGGTGTCGAACGGGTTCAGCATGCCGACCAGGTTGGCGCCGGTCTTCATTTGCGAGAGTTCGCTGTGCAGCGGTGCCCGCACCTTGAGCACCAGGTCGCAACCCAGCGCGCCGGCGGCGTCGGTGATCTCGGCGCCAGCGGCTTCGAATGCCGCGTCGGTCACGCTGGCGGCCACGCCGGCCCCCGATTGCACGCGGATCGTGTGCCCCTGCGCCTTCAGCTTCTTGGCCGTTTCGGGCGTGACGGACACGCGCGTTTCACCGGCCGCTGTCTCGAGCGGTACCCCTATGAGCATGGATGCCTCCTCAGGCGCTTTTATGTTGGAACTCTCGAACAGGGGCGATTTTGCCGTACCTTGAGCCCCCTGCACCAATGACCGCGGTCAAGCGCGCCGCAACCGGGATGAACCCCGAGGCTGCGGGCTACCATCGTGGCCATGGCCGACCGCTGGAAACCGAGTGTCACCGTCGCTGCGATCATCGAGCGTCGCGACGGCGACACGATCCGCTTTCTGCTCGTCGAAGAGCACACACCCGAAGGCCTGAAGCTCAACAACCCGGCCGGGCACCTCGACCCCGAAGAGTCGCCGCTGCAGGGCGTGGTGCGTGAAGTGCTCGAAGAGACCGCCTGCGTGTTCACGCCCGACCGGCTGGTCGGCGTGTACCTGTCGCGCTTCCAGCGCCCGGCCCGCGGCGAAGACGTGACCTTCGTGCGTTTCGCCTTCGGCGGCAGCGTCGGTGAACCCGACCCGGGCCGACGACTCGACGAAGGCATCGTGCGCACGCTGTGGATGAGCTTGCCCGAGCTGCGTGCGAGCCGTGAGCGCCACCGCAGCCCGCACGTGCTGGGCTGCATCGAAGACTTCGTGGCCGGGCGGCGCTACCCGCTCGACACGATCACGACCGACGCTTCGGTCTACGTGCCGGAAATCAAGCGCTGATTCCGGCGGCCGCTCAGGCCGTCACCGCCTCGCTGTCGCGCCGAAAACTCACCAGCTCCTCGATGGTCAGCATCGGGTAGCCGTGGCGGCGCGAGAACGCGACGAGCTCGTCGCCTTTCATCATGCTGCCGTCTTCGTTCATCAGCTCGCACAACACGGCCGCCGGCTGCAAGCCTGCGAGGCGCGCCAGTTCGACCGCGCCTTCGGTGTGGCCGCGCCGCTCGAGCACGCCGCCGGGCGCCGCGCGCAGCGGGAACACATGGCCCGGGCTGACGAGGTCGGCGGCCGTGGCGCCGGCGGCGATCGCGGTGCGGATGGTCGTCACGCGGTCGGCCGCGCTCACGCCGGTGGTAACCCCTTCGCGCGCTTCGATCGACACGGTGAAGGCTGTGCCGTAGCGGCTGCCGTTGTGACTCACCATGGGTGGCAGCGCGAGTCGCTGCAGTTCTTCGTCGGTCATGCACAGACAGACGATGCCCGAGCACTCGCGGATCAGCGTGGCCATCATCGGCACGGTGATGCGGTCGGCCGCGACGATGAGGTCACCCTCGTTCTCGCGGTCGTCGTCGTCGAGCAGCACCACGGCGCGGCCGTGGCGGATGGCGTCCAGCGCGATCCTCAGTCGAGGCGGCATGGGGCGGGTGTTGGCAGAGAGTTGAGACATTGAAACGCTCCTCGTTTGAACGAAAAACATTCCAGGGCGCGCAAACGCAGTTCGGCCACGCCGGGGGGAACAGCGCAGACAAGCGGCATCGGCACATCTTCTTTCATCCGGACTGTGCCGCCGAAGCGAAGCACCTGTGCAACTGTGCAGCGAAGGCGGCACATTTCTCCGCCTGCTCTGCGCAACTGCGTAGGCGCTTCGTTCCGGCGGAGAACCGTCGGCCTCGGCATCTCACCGAATCTGCTGACCCCTTCATCGGGAGATGAAGGGCGCTCGCGGGCTCGTGGCTTGCGCCACACACCGCCGGTGGGGAATTCCACCCCGCCCTGAAGACGTGTGCCGGCCTTTCGGTCGGCGCCGCGATCTTAGGACGGAGGCCTTACCCGCACGCGTCGCGGGGGCGACACCTAAAATTGCAGGCATGAAACCCCAGCGTGTCGTCGTCGGCCTGTCGGGCGGCGTCGATTCGGCCGTCACCGCCCTGTTGCTCAAGCAGCAGGGGCACGAGGTCGTGGGCATCTTCATGAAGAACTGGGAAGACGACGACGACAGCGAGTACTGCTCATCGAACGTCGACTTCGTCGACGCGGCCGCGGTGGCCGACGTGATCGGCATCGAGATCGAACACGTGAACTTCGCGGCCGACTACAAGGACCGGGTCTTCGCCGAGTTCCTGCGCGAATACCAGGCAGGGCGCACGCCCAACCCCGACGTGCTGTGCAACGCCGAGATCAAGTTCAAGGCTTTTCTCGACCACGCGCTGCGGCTGGGCGCGGGCAAGATCGCCACGGGCCACTACGCCAGGGTGCGCGAACGCGATGGCAAGTTCGAACTGCTCAAAGGCCTGGACCCTCTGAAAGACCAGAGCTACTTTCTGCACCGACTCACGCAGGCGCAGCTGGCCAAGACCCTGTTTCCGGTCGGTGAACTGCCCAAGACCGAGGTGCGGCGCATCGCCGAAGAAGCGGGCCTGCCGAATGCGAAGAAGAAGGACTCGACCGGCATCTGCTTCATCGGCGAGCGCCCCTTCCGCGAGTTCCTGAACCGCTACCTCGCCAACACGCCGGGGCCGATCAAGGACGACCGCGGCCGCACGATCGGCGAGCACGTGGGCCTGAGCTTCTACACGCTCGGCCAGCGCAAGGGCATCGGCATCGGCGGCTTGAAGGAACGCGGCGCGGCGCGTGGTGGCCACGAGCATGCGCCCTGGTTCGTGGCACGCAAGGACATGGCGGCCAACACGCTCTACGTGGTGCAAGGCCACGACCACCCATGGCTGCAGTCGCACCTGCTCACGGCCGACGATGCGAGCTGGGTCGCGGGCCAGGCACCCTCGGCCGCCGCGCTGAGCGCCAAGTCGCGCTACCGCCAGGCCGACTCCAGTTGCCGGCTGGCCAGCGCTGCGGGAGGCGCGTTCGAGCTGCGCTTCGAGCAGGCGCAATGGGCCGCCACCCCGGGCCAATCGGCCGTGCTCTACGACGGCGAGGTGTGCCTGGGGGGTGGCGTGATCGCGGCCACCGCGTGAAGGCCGGGCGACGGAACGCTCAAGGCGCCTTGCCCAGGTCCATGGTCCAGTAGGTGTTGTAGCTCGAGGTCGCCGTGCCGGGCACGCAGGCCACGCCGACCTCGGTGAAGTTGGCGCTCATCAGGTTCGCGCAGTGGCCGTCGCTGTCGACCCAGCCGTTCATCACCGAATCGATGCCGGCGTAACCCGCCGCGATGTTCTCGCCCAACCGGCTCCAGCTGTAACCCGCCGCCGTGACGCGGGTGCCCAGGGTGCGCCCGTCGGCGCTGGTGTGCGAGAAGTAGTTCAGCGCCGCCATGTCGGCCGAATGGGCGCTGGCGGCGCTGGTCAGCGCGGCGTTCCAGCGCAAGGCCGGCACCGGTGGCAACACGCCGTTGACTCCGCAGTTCGCGCCCGCCGCCCGCACGGCGTTGATGCGCGCCAGCATGGTGGCCGCGAAGTCGGCGATGCCGCAGGTGGCGGCGGCAGCCGGTGCTGGTGCTGGTGCTGGTGCTGGTGCTGGTGCTGGTGCTGGTGCTGGTGACGGCGCGGGCGCCGTCGCGGTCGGCTCGTCGCTGCCACCGCCGCCGCAGGCCGCCAGCAACAGCACGGCGCCGAAGAGTTCGGCCAGCAAGGCAGTGCGCACGCGGGTTGGTTCAAGGTCGTTCATCGGCTCGCAGGCTACCGATTGCGCCGCGGTTCAGGGGTAATCAGCGGTGAGTAAACGTGTGTGCGTCGATCGCACTCGCGGCCAGCGTGAATTGCGGCACGTCGCAAGTGCACGGTGCCCCGCGCGATGCCGGCACGGCGCCGGCCAGTGCGGCAGCATCGTGTGCGAGGGCCCCTGCACGCGTTCGTCGGTCGAACGAACTCAAGTCAAGGGCGCGTTCGCCGATAGCTCCGGCAACCCTGATCGCCACGCACTGTGCAACCCGACCCCGTGATTTCTGCTTTTCGTTCCGCTCCGCGTCTGTGTGCTGGGCTTCTGCTGGCTGCCCCTGCCCTGGCCGTTCAGGCCGCTGCGTTGAACCTGAGCGTCAGCGATGGCGCCGGCAAGCCGCTGCTTGACGCGGTGGCGCTGCTCGAGCCGGCCGCGGGCAAGGTGGCCGTGAAGCCGATGGCCGACGTGGAGGTCTCGCAGGCCAAGCGCCAGTTCGCGCCGCGGGTGACGCTCATCACGGTGGGCACGAAGGTCACGTTTCCGAACTTCGACACCGTGCGCCACCACGTCTTCTCGTTTTCGCCGATCAAGACCTTCGAGCTGAAGCTGTACGCCGGCGTGCCCAACGCACCCGTCACCTTCGACAAGCCCGGCGTGGCCGTGCTCGGCTGCAACATCCACGACAACATGGCGGCCTGGATCGTCGTGGCCGACACGCCCTGGTTCGGGCGCAGCGCCGCCAACGGCAAAGTGCGCATCGACAACGTTCCGGCGGGTCACTACCGCCTGCGCCTGTGGCATGCCGGCCTCGGCCCGGGCATCGAGCCCGCGCCCGTGGCGATCACGGTCGGCGCCGCCGACGTGGAGCACAACGCACGCCTGGCCGTGAGCAGCGAGCCATGAACGCGCCCGCGATCGGCCTGTGGTCCCGCAGCACGGGCTGGGTGAAGAAGTCTCTGGGCGCACGCATCGTCGTCGTGTTCCTGGGCCTGCTGCTGGTGGTGCAGATCGCGAGTTTCTGGGCGATTCGGGCGAGCCTGTGGAACCAGGCCCACCGAGAGTTGCCCGAGCAACTCGAACTCGCCGACAACATCTTGCAGAGCGTTGTGGAACGCCGCGCCCAGCGCCTGATCGACGGTGCCGAAGTGGCGGCCGCTGACTACGCCTTCCGCGAAGCCGTGGCCAGCAACGACGCCGAGACCATCGCCTCCGCATTGGCCAATCACAGCCGACGTGTGAAGGCGACCGAGGCGGCGCTCTACGGCACCGATTTCTCGCTGCGCGCGGCCACCGGCAAGCTCCAGACCAACATGGGCCCGCTGGTGGCCCGGCTTGGCGCGCGTGCCATGGCCGAAGGGCGCGGCGGCAGCCGCGCGAGCGAGATCGCACTGATCGGCGGCAAGCCCTACCAGATGGTGATGGTGCCGATGAAGGCGCCGGTCGTGGTCGGCTGGGTGATGATGGGTTTCCCGCTCGACGACCAGCTCGTCACCACCATGCAGGCCATGTCGGCGCAGAGCCTGAAGCTGACGCTGCTGAGCCGCAACGAGCCGGGTGCGCCCTGGCACGTGGACGTGACGCGCCTGCCGCAGGACCAGGCCGAACAGCTGGCCCGCCAGCCCTGGCTCTCGCTCCCGGCCAAGGGCCAGATGGATTCGGTCGACGCCATGGGCGAAGAACTCGGCGTGCGCCCGCGCTGGTTGACCGCACGCGGTGCGAATGCTGCCGCTGGCGAGTCCGGCGTGGTCGCCCTCACCTCGATCTCGATCGACGACGCGGTGCGCCTGCCGCACTTCCTGCAGGTGGCGCTGCTCAGCATCACGCTGCTCGGCATCGCCGGGTTCGCGCTCGGCAGCGTGTTCACGGCACGGCGCGTCACCACCCCCTTGCGCCAGCTCACCGAGTCGGCCGACCGGCTGGGCGCCGGTGACTTCGACACACCGATGGGCGGCCTGAACCGTGCCGACGAGCTGGGCCAGCTCGCGCAATCGTTCGAGCGCATGCGCGTGAACGTGTCCGACAAGCAGCAGCAGATCCTGAAGCTCGCCTACTGGGACAGCCTGACCGGCCTGCCCAACCGCGTGCAGTTCCGCGATGCGGTGCAGGCGGCCATCGCCGAGGCCCAGGCCGCCGCAGCCGCCGACCCGGCGGCCCGCCCGACCGTGGCTGTGCTGATGCTCGACCTCGACCGCTTCAAGCATGTGAACGACGTGCTCGGCTACCGCTTCGGCGACCTGCTGCTCAAGCGTGTGGCCGAGCGGCTCGGCCAGGACAACGTGCGCGGCGACGACATCGTGGCGCGCCTGGGTGGCGACGAATTCGCGGTGCTGCTGCGTCATGGTGACGCCGCACTCGCGGCCTCGGTCGCGCAGCGCATCACACGCGCGTTCGACGCGCCGCTCACGCTCGAAGAGCACACCGTCGACATGGGCGCCGGCATCGGCATGGCCTGCTGGCCGGAACACGCGACCGACGCCGACGTGCTGCTCAGCCGCGCCGAAGTGGCCATGTACGCGGCCAAACGCAAGAGCGACGGGCCGTTGATGTACCACGCCGCCATCGACGCCGCGAGCGCGCAGACGCTGTCGTTGCTCACCGAGCTGCGCAGCGCCGTCGACCGCAGCGAGTTGCGCCTGTACCTGCAGCCCAAGCTGATGCTCGAGACCGGGCGCGTGGGCGGCGCAGAAACGCTGGTGCGCTGGATGCACCCGCAGCGTGGCCTGGTGCCGCCGATGGAGTTCATTCCGTTCGCCGAACAGACCGGTTTCATCCGCAACCTGACGATGTGGGTCTTCGAAGAAGCTGCGCGCCATTGGTTGCGGCTGCAGGCCGAAGGTCTGCCGCTGGTGCTCTCGGTCAACCTCTCGACACGCGACCTGCTCGACCAGGACCTGCCGCAGAAGTTCGACGCGTTGCTCGTGAAGCACCGCGTGCCCGCCGAAGCCTTCTGCCTCGAGATCACCGAGAGCGCGATCATGGACGACCCGCAGCGCGCGCTTGCCACGCTGAACCGCCTGAGCGGCCTGGGCTTCAAGCTCTCGATCGACGACTTCGGCACCGGCTACTCATCGCTCGCCTACCTGAAGCGCCTGCCGGTCGACGAACTCAAGATCGACAAGTCTTTCGTGCTCAGCATGGAGACCGACCTCGACGACGCGAAGATCGTGCGCTCGACCATCGACCTGGCCCACAACATGGGCCTGACCGTGGTGGCCGAAGGCGTGGAAAACGCCAAGGTCTGGGAGCTGCTGCGCGAACTCGAATGCGACGAAGCCCAGGGTTACCACATGGGCAAGCCGATGCCGGCCAACGAGTTCCAGGCCTGGTCGATCGGTTGGGCCAACAAGCACCGCCCGCGTCCGGCCGCAGGCGCAGGGGCCGTGCTGCACTGACAGCGACAGCGGCTGGTGCACACTCGATGCGTGGCTCGCCGAGCCCGCATCGCACAGGGCCGACCATGTACCTTCCGTCCCACTTCGAAGAAAAGCGCCCCGAGGTTCTGCATCAGCTGATGCAGAACCACCCGCTGGGCCTGCTGATCACGCAGGGCGAAAGCGGCCTGCAGGCCAACCCGATCCCCTTCATCCACGAGGCCGACCCCCGCGGTGGCTCGGGCGTGCTGCGTGCCCACGTGGCACGTGCCAACCCGGTCTGGCGCGAAGCCCGCACCGACACCGAATCGATCGTCGTGTTCCAGGGCCCGCAGGCCTACATCTCGCCTGGCTGGTACCCGAGCAAGGCCGAGCACGGCAAGGTGGTGCCCACCTGGAACTACTGCATCGTGCAGGGCCGCGGGCTGTTGCGCGTGATCGACGATGCGGCCTGGGTGCACGCTTTCGTCACGCGGCTGACGCAAGAGCACGAAGCCACGCAGGCCCGGCCCTGGGCGGTGAGCGACGCGCCGGCCGACTTCATCGCGGCCACGCAGCGGGCGATCGTCGGCATCGAGATCACACTCACGGCGCTCACGGGCAAATGGAAAACGAGCCAGAACCGGTCGGCGGCCGACCGCGACGGCGTGGCCCGCGGCCTGGCGCAGCGCCCCGGATCCGATGCGGCCGACATGGCCGCGCTCGTGGCCGGCAGCGGCAAGGCATAAGCGGTCCCGCGCGCGACCCCGGCCGACACCGGGGCATCGTGTTTGCGGCATGCTCTCGCCTCGCTCCCGGACCGCCTTGCCTTGAACCCAGACTCGCCCGTACTCACCCCGCCGCAACTGCGCGCCGCCACCGCGGCCGTGATGATGACCATCCTGCTGGGCGCGCTCGACCAGACCATCGTCAGCGTTGCCGTGCCCACCATCGCACGCCAGCTCGGCGGCTTCGAGTGGATGGCGTGGGTGATCTCGGGTTACCTGATCGCGTCGACCGCCGTCACGCCGCTGTACGGCAAGTTCAGCGACCTGTTCGGGCGGCGCAAGGTGATGAGCTTCGCGATCATCCTTTTCCTGCTGGCTTCGGTGGCTTGCGCGCTCGCGCAAACGCTGCCGCAACTGGTGCTTGCGCGGGTGCTGCAGGGCGCGGGCGGCGGCGGGCTGATCACAATGGCGCAGTCGGTCATCGCCGACGTGGTGCCGCTGCGCGAGCGCGGGCGCTACCAGAGTTACATCAGCATCGTGTGGGCGGTGGCGAGCATGCTCGGGCCGGTGGTCGGAGGCGTGCTCACCGAGTACCTGTCGTGGCCGTGGATTTTCTGGATCAACCTGCCGGTCGGCCTGGTCGCGCTGATGCTTGTGCGCAGCTCGCTCGGTGCGCTGCCGGTGAAACGCGGCACGCCGAAGATCGACGGCGCCGGTGCCTTGCTGCTGCTGAGCGGCCTCACCGCCTTCCTGATCCCGATCACCCGCGTGGGCCAGGGCACACCGTGGAACGACGCGGCCAACGCGGCCGGCTGGGCGGTCGCGCTGGTGCTGCTGGTGCTCTTCATCGTGCAGCAGCGTCGCCACCCCGACGCGATCGTGCCGATGGCGCTGTTCGGCAACCGCACCGTGGTGGCGTGCTGCGCACTGCTCTTCGTGTGCTTCTTCAACTTCATCGCGCTGTCGGTGCTGGTGCCCTTGCGGCTGCAACTGGTCGCCGGTTACTCGGCCGCCGACGCGGGGCTGTACTTGCTGCCGATGACGCTCTCCATTCCCGCCGCCGCGTTCCTGAGCGGGCGCTGGCTGTACCGCACCGGGCGTGTGTTGCCGGCGCAGCGCCTGGGCGTGGTGCTCGTGCCGCTCGGCCTGGCCGCGCTCGGCTTCACGGGGCCGACCAGCCTGCTTGCCGCCGTGGCGCTCGTCGTCGTGGGCATCGGCATGGGCCTGCAGATGCCGACCACGCTGATCACGGTGCAGCAGTCGGTACCACGCGAACAGATCGGCACGGTCACGGCACTCACCGCGTTCTTTCGCCTGCTCGGCGGTGCGATCGGCATCGCGGTGCTGAGCTCGGTGGCGCTGCTGCTGTTGCGCGGGCATCTGCCGGCTGGCGTGACTTCTCTCGCTGGCGAAGGCTTGGGCGCGATGCTCGACGCCGCGCGCACGGCCCACGGGGCTTCGCTGGGCAGTGATGGCGCCTTCCGGCAGGTGATGTTCGTCAGCGCGCTGGTTTCGCTGGTCTCGCTGTGGCTCGCCTCGCGGCTGCCAGACATTCGCCTGCACGAGGCCGCCCGGCCCGGCCCGCAAGAACAGGCCTGAGGGCGCGCGTGCGGCATGATCCGCACCCACCATGAAGAACTTTCCACGAAGACTGCTGGCCGCCTCGATCCTGTTCGCGGCTGGCGCACAGGGCGCCTTTGCCGCGCCCCAGGTCGAAGACTCCATGGCCCAGCGTGTGCTCGCCTGCACCGGCTGCCACGGCGCGCAAGGCCGGGCCGCGAGCGACGGTTATTACCCGCGCATCGCCGGCAAGCCTGCGACCTACCTCTACAACCAGCTGCTGAGCTTTCGCGACGGCCGGCGCCAGTACACACTGATGAACAAGCTGCTCGCCCCACTGAGCGACGCCTACCTGCGCGAGATCGCCGACCATTTCGCCAGTCTCGACTTGCCCTATCCGAAGCCACAAGCCGCAACCGGCAGCGTCGACGCCCTGAGTCGCGGCGAAGAACTCGTGCTGAAAGGTGACGCCGCACAGCGCATCCCCGCGTGCGTGGCGTGCCACGGCGAAGCGCTGATGGGCGTGGCGCCCGCCACGCCGGCGCTGATCGGCATGCCGCGCGACTACCTCAATGCCCAGCTCGGTGCCTGGCGCACCGGCAACCGGCACGCCACCCCGCCCGACTGCATGGCGCAGGTGGCCGGCTTGCTGAAGCCCGAAGACATCAGCGCACTCTCGCAGTGGCTCGCCGCGCTGCCGGTGCCGGCCGGCGCCAAGCCCGCGCCGAGCCTGCCAGCGGCACCGCCGCTGAAGTGTGGTGGCGTGCCCGAGGCGCGGCCATGACGCCGCCGGAGCGCCCGAAGAGCCAACGGCGCAGCGCGCGGCGCAGAGCGGCTCCGTCTCGGCGGCGCTGGTTCACCGGTGCTGCGGTGTTGCTGCTGGGGGCGGCGGTGGCGATCGCCGGCCTGCTGTTCATGAACCTGCGCGACGAGTCGCCACTGTCGGCCCAGCCCACCCCACCGCCCAGCGCCGAGCAGATCTCGCGCGGGGCCTACCTGGCGCTCGCCGGCAACTGCATGGGTTGTCACACGACCCCGGGTGGCGCACCCTATGCCGGCGGACGGGGCGTGCCCACGCCGTTCGGCACGGTCATGGCGCCCAACCTCACGCCCGACGACAAGACCGGCATCGGCCGCTGGTCGGCCGACGACTTCTGGCGTGCGCTGCACAACGGCCGCTCACGCGATGGCCGCCTGCTGTACCCGGCGTTCCCGTACCCCAACTACACCCGAATCACCCGCGACGACGCCGATGCGCTGCACGCCTGGCTGCGGCTGGTGCCCGCAGTGGAACAGGCCAACCGGCCGCACGAGTTGAAGTTCCCGTTCAACCAGCAGGCGGCGCTGGCGGTGTGGCGCGCGCTCTATTTCAGGCCCGGCCAGCACCGGGTCGACCCGCAACGAACAGCCGAAGCCGACCGCGGCGCCTACCTGGTCGAAGGGCTGGGCCATTGCAACGCCTGCCATTCGAGCCGCAACGCGCTCGGCGCCACGGCCAGCCCGTTCGACCTGGCCGGAGGCCTGATCCCGGTGCAGAACTGGTATGCGCCTTCACTGACCGCCGCGCACGAAGCCGGCGTGGCGGCCTGGGACACGCAGGACGTGGTGGACTTGTTGAAGCGCGGCGTCTCGGCGCGAGGCTCGGTCGCCGGGCCGATGGGCGAGGTGGTGCTCGGCAGCACACAGCACCTGTCCGAGCCCGACCTGCGGGCGATGGCCGTTTACCTGAAGGCCTTGCCGCAGACCGCTTCCGCGGCGGCCGCCGAGTCGGCGCCCTACGCCCCCACCGGCCCCGGCGCCAAGCTCTACGAGCGCCACTGCGCGGGCTGCCATGGCGACGCCGGCGAAGGCGTGCGCGGCATCTACCCGGCGCTCGCCGGCAACCGGGCCGTCACGATGCCCACGGTGGCGAACCTCGTTCACGTGGTGCTCGAAGGCGGCTTCGCCCCGACGACCGCCGACAACCCGCGGCCCTACGGCATGCCTCCGTTCGCGACCGTGCTGAGCACCGACGAAACGGCGCAGCTGCTGTCGTTCGTTCGGGGCAGCTGGGGCAACCGCGGCGCCGCGGTCTCGGCGCTCGAGGTCGAGCGTTTTCGCAGCGCGAAGTAGGCGCTGGCCGGGGTCACTCGGGTTCGGAGCAGAAGGTGTCGTCGGCGATCACGCACTCGGCGTCGACCCGTGCCGCGCCGGCGATGCTGCGCGTGAGCAGGCCGCTGCTGCGCAACTTGCCGGCCTCGGCGAGCGGCAACATCAACCACATCTGGCCGCGCTGACGGGTGCGCATCGCCTGCCTCCCGGCGTCGTTGCCCGAACCCCAGAAGAAGTCGGCCCGAATCGCGCCGCGGATCGCGCCGCCCGTGTCTTGTGCAACCACCAGCCGCTGCAGCGGCAATGACGAGCCGGCCGGTGTGGGCGCGGCCATGTAGACCGGGTAACCGAGCGGCGTGACCCGCGGATCGACGGCGATCGAGCGCCCCGCCGTGAGCGGCACGCCGAGCGCGCCCACCGGGCCGCGCGCGGGCGACTGGTCGGGTGCCACGCGAAAGAACACGTAGCTCGGGTCGCTGCCGAGCGCCGCGCTGCGCGGCGCGCCCGGAACCGACGATCTGGCCGGTGCCGTGGCCGTCGTCGCCGGTCTGGGCGCGTGCTTGCGCTGCGCGCCGCCGAGCAACTGGTCGACGAGCGCATCGGAAGCCGAAGCATTGGCAGCCGGCTTGGACGCCGGTGCACCGGCCGCCGGCCTGATGCCACGCGTCGTCACGCCTTCGAGCGGCGCATCGGCTTGGGGCTCTGCAGCTGCGGGCGCTGCATCGGCCAGCTCGAAGCTCTCGGCCTCTTCCGGGCCCGAGCCGATGCTGCGCGTGCGCACCCGCTCCGGGCCCTTGGCCACCAGCCGCACCGGCTTGAAAGGGTGGCCGTTCTGCTCTGCGTATTGCACACGCAGCACCGTGCCGTCGCGCAGCCGGATGCGGCCCGAACCCTGCACCTGCATCGCATACAGCGCGAGCGCGTCGTCGACCCAGGCGACGACCGGTGCGTCGATCTGGCCGCTCGATTCGATCTCGGCACGGGTGCGGTACGGCAAGGCGCGGTCGCCGACCAGTTGCACGCGCCAGTTGCGGTCACGCGTGTCGAGCTCGAAGCGTGTCGTGTCGAGCGCATAGCTGCCCGGCACTCGGCTCGGCACGACCTGAAGGTTCTGCCCCGCCTTCACCACGTAGACCGTGGCGCGGCGCTGGGCCGCGGGAATGGCCTTCCAGTCGAGCGTGTACAGGTCGTTCGGCGTGGCATAGACCGGTACCGTGAAAGCGCCCTCGGGGCGCAAGCTGCCGTTGATCAGCGGTTCGTAGTAGCCGGTCACGTCACCGTCGCGGCTGGCATCGACGTTGAGGATGCGGAACAGCGCGAACTCCTGTTCGAAGAAGCGCCTCAGTTCGACCGGGTTGCGGTTCAGGCGCGCGGCGCGGGCGCACAGCGGCTTCCAGGCGTCACGTTTGGCCAGTGCCAGGCATGAGGTCTGGAAAGCGTCCCATGCGGTGTCGAGGTCGTCCTGCCCCCATCCCGGCAACTCGCTGAAGCTGCTGGCCTTGAACAGCGCATGACGTGTCTTCACGTCGGTGCCGAGGCCGGCGTCGGCACGTGCCGAGGGCGCCAGATCGGTGGGGGCGTCGAGCGTGCGGGCGGGCGCGGCAGACGTGGTGGCCGGCGCCACGCCCGGCCCGGGCGCCACGGTGGCCGCCGGCACTGCGGCGGCACCGCTGCCAGCGGGGGTGGATGCGCAGGCGCACAACACGAAGGGCAGGCTCGCCAACAGCAGGCCGTGCAGCGCACCGGCAACGGCGCGGCGAAGGCGGGGCAAGGCAGAAAACGTCATGGCGTGGTCCGGGGTCTCATGGGCAGAACGTAGGCCCAAGTCTGCGTCACATCAACTGACCTTCGTCAGCGCGGCATGGCGCTGCGGGTTCACCGCCCGGCGGTGTTACCTAAGTCATGCCTCGGTCGGCCGGCCCGTCGTTATTCTCGACGGACTTCGCCCGAATGGGCTGACGGAGAAGACGCATGCGCATGATCGCCGCCATCGAGGGCACCCGCCGGGTGCCGGTTCGTGCGTTGCAAGGCCTGACACTGGCCTTGTTCGCGCTGCTCGCCGGCTGTTCGAGTGCGCCGCCGGCGCCCAAGCCCACGTCGGTCAAGGCGTCGGTGCAGGCGGCCGCCGACGTGAACCCCGACGCCCGCAAGCGCGCCTCGCCGCTGGTGGTGCGCATCTACGAGCTGAAGTCGGCGGCGGCTTTCGAGGCCTCCGACTTCCTGTCGCTGTACGACCGCGACCAGGCCACGCTCGGCGCCGAGATGGTGGGCCGCGAAGAGTTCACGATGCGCCCGGGCGAAAGCCGCCCCTGGGAAAAGACGGTCGGTGCCGAGGTCCGTTTCATCGGCGTGATGGCCGCCTACCGCGACATCGAACATGCGCGCTGGAAGACGCTGATTGCGGTCAAGCCGGGCCTGAAGAACGCGGTCACGATCAAGGCCGATGCGATCAGTCTTTCGGGAAGTGTGGTGGCCCAATGAGCTGGCGCAGCTCGGTGGTCTGGTCGCAGGGCATGTTCCTGCAGCCGCACCACTTTCAGCAGGAGGCGCGTTATGTGTCGCGCCTGGTCGATGCGCGTGCACGCTGTGTCTCGCCCTACGCCTGGGGCCTGGTCGAACTGGTGCTCGACGACACGCTGCTCGCGCTCGGCCGTGTCGGCATCGCCCGCGCCTCGGGCGTGTTGCCCGACGGCACGCCCTTCGCCATTCCGCAGCTCGACGCGCCGCCGGCACCGCTCGATATCCCGGCCGACCTGAAGAGCGAGCTCGTCTACCTGGCGCTGCCACTGAGCCGTGAAGGGGTTTCCGAAGTCGACTTCGGCGACGCCGCCAGCCAGGACACGAGCCGCCTCGAAGCCACCGAAGAAAACGTGCGCGACCACACCAGCGCCTCCGACGAGCCGGCGAGCATCCAGACCGGGCGCCTGAAGCTGCGCCTGGTGCGTGCCAAGGACCTGAGCGACGCCTACACCGTGATCGGCGTGGCCGAGGTCAGCGAGCGCCGCAGCGACAACCAGGTGCTGCTCGATCGCAGCTACATCCCGCCGGCCGTGGTGCTCGACGCGACCGACTCGCTGGCCAGCAGCACGCGCCTGCTGCACGGCCTGATCAGCCAGCGTTCGCAAGCGCTGGCCGGCCGCATGGGCCAGCTCAGCAGCGGTGTTTCCGAGTTGGCCGACTTCATGATGCTGCAGGTGCTCAACCGCGCCGAGCCGCTGTTCCGCCAGCACGCGAGCGCGCCCAACTCACACCCGATGGCGCTGTATGCCGACTGCCTCCAGCTGGCCGGCGAGTTGTCGACCTTCGCGTCGACGGCGCGCCGCCCGCCCGAGTTCCCGCTTTACCGGCACGATGACCTGCGCGGCTGCTTCTCGCCGGTGATCGGCGAGCTGCGCAAGATGCTGTCGGTGGTGCTCGAACAGAACGCGATCCAGATCGAACTGACCGAGCGCAACCACGGTGTGCGCACCGCCGTCGTGCCCGACCTCGAGCTGGTGCGCAGCGGTGTGTTCATGCTGGCCGTCAACGCGCAGATGCCGCCGGAACAGTTGCGCCAGCGTTTCGTGGCGCAGACCAAGGTCGGCCCGGTCGACCGCATCCGCGATCTCGTCAACCTGCAGCTGCCCGGCATCGGCCTGCAAGGCCAGCCGGTGGCGCCGCGCCAGTTGCCCTACCACGCCGGGTATTTCTACTTCGAGCTCGAACGTGGCAGCGACCTGTGGCGCCAGTTCGAGAAGAGCGGAAGCCTGGTGATCCACACCGCCGGCGACTTCCCCGGGCTCGAGCTCGAGCTGTGGGCGATCCGCCAATAGGGCTGCGTTCGCCGCCGCGCTGTCGCCCCGATCCCTGAGGTGTTGCCATGAGCCCTGCCAATCCGAACGACCCGTTCAGCGACCCGTTCGCGGCGGTGGAAAACCAGCGCACTTTCGTGATGCCGAACCCGGGCGCGCGGGCGCCTGCCACGCCGCAGCCGGGCGCGATGCCGAGCGCCGGCGCAGCCGACGTGGTGGCCGATCTCAGCGCCCCCGACACCGGCCTGAACCCGCTGCTCGCGCTCGCCAACCCGCTGCTCGCGGTGGTGCCGCAGATCCGCACCACGAGCCACTTGCCCGACCCCGGCGTGCTGAAGGAATCGCTCGCGCAAGGCCTACGCGAGTTCGACGCGAAAGCTCCGCAGCAAGGCATCGCGCCCGAGCGGGTGATGGCCGCGCGCTACATCCTGTGCACCTTGCTCGACGAGGCTGCTGCCAGCACGCCCTGGGGTGGCTCGGGCGCCTGGGGCCGATACAGCCTGCTGGCGATGTTCCACAACGAAACCGGCGGCGGCGAAAAGGTCTTCCAGCTGATGGCCAAGCTGGCCGAGAACCCGGCCGCCAACCGCGACCTGCTGGAGCTGATCTACGCCGCGCTGTGCCTCGGCTTCCAGGGCCGCTACCGCGTGGTCGACGGCGGCCTCGCGCAACTCGAAGCGGTGCGCGACCGGCTCGCGCAGATCCTGAAGAAAGAGCGCGGTGGTTACGCCCAGCCGCTGGCCGAACACTGGCGCGGCCAGACGCTCAAGCGGCGGCCCTTCCTGACCTGGCTGCCGCTGTGGGTCACCGGGGTGGTGGCCGCGGCAGTGCTGCTCGGTCTTTACTTCGCGCTGTCGATGTCGTTGGGCGGCGTGTCCGACCCGACCTTCGGGCAGATCCAGAGCCTGCGCCTGTTGCCGCCCACGCCGACCGTGGTGCAGCCCGCGCCCAAACCGCGCCTGGCGCAGTTTCTGGCGAGCGAGATCAAGGCCGGCCTGGTGGCGGTGCGCGACGACCTCGACCGCAGCGTGATCACGATCCGCGGTGACGGCCTGTTCGAGCCCGGCAGCGCGAGCCTGAGCGACGACCGCGAAGCGCTGATGAAGCGCATCGCTGAAGCACTGGCGCAGGTGCAGGGTCAGATCCTCGTGACCGGCCACACCGACAACCAGCCGATCCGCTCGGTGCGCTTCCCGTCGAACTGGCACCTGTCGGAAGAACGTGCCAAGGCGGTGCGCGGCATTCTGGTTTCGCGTGGCGTGGCACCAGCGCGTGTGGCCGCCGAAGGGCGCGCCGACGGAGAACCGGTGGTCGCGAACGACACGCCAGGCAACCGCGCGATCAACCGGCGTGTCGAAGTCACGCTGGTGGCGGCCCGCACCGGAGCGGCTTCATGAAGAAAATAGTCGGGTGGATCTTCAACGGTTGGGTGCTCGCGATCCTCGGGCTGCTGGCGATCTCGCTGCTGATCTGGATCGTCGGGCCGATGATCGGCATCGGCGAAGCGCGGCCGCTCGAGAGCGCCACCGTGCGGCTGGCAGTGATCGGCACGATCGTGCTGCTCTACGTGCTGCAGAAGGCCTGGAAAGCCTTTAGTGCGCGACGCACCAACACCGCGGTCGTGAACCACATGCTCGCCGACGCGCCCAAGGCGGGTGGTGACGCCGCGAGCGCCGAACTCGCCACGATCAACGAACGGTTCCAGAAGGCACTGACCACGCTGAAGCAGGCACGCTTCGCCGGCAACCGCAGCCTGTGGTCGAGCGCCTCGGCACGCGTCGGCCAGCGTTACCTGTACGAGCTGCCTTGGTACGTGATCATCGGCGCGCCGGGCTCGGGCAAGACGACCGCGCTGCTCAACTCCGGCCTCGAATTCCCCCTCGCCGCGAGCATGGGCGACGCGGCGGTGCGCGGCGTGGGCGGCACCCGCAACTGCGACTGGTGGTTCACCAACCAGGCCGTGTTGATCGACACCGCCGGGCGCTACACCACCCAAGACAGCGACCGCGACACCGACCAGAAAGCCTGGACCGGCTTTCTTGGCATGATCAAGAAGAGCCGGCCGCGCCAGCCGGTCAACGGCGTGCTGGTCACGGTGTCGGTGCCCGACCTGCTCACGCGCAACGCCACGCAACGTGCCGAATACGCCGCTGCCGTGCGCACGCGCATCCAGGAACTGCACCAGCATCTCGGCATCCGTTTCCCGATCTACCTGCTCGTCACCAAGACCGACCTGCTGGCCGGGTTCATGGACTACCTGGGCGACGCGAGCAAAGAGGTGCGCCAGGACCCGTGGGGCTTCACCTTCGCGCTCGACGCGCAACAGCGCACCGACCCGAGCTCGCTGCCACAGGAGTTCGACCTGCTCCAGGCGCGCCTCACCGACGGCCTGATCGACCGCCTTCAAAGCGAACGTGACCCGGCCCGCCGCGCCCGCATCTACGCCTTCCCGCAGCAGTTCGCGGGGCTGCGCGGGGTGCTGAAAGAATTCGTCGACAAGGTGTTCTCGCCGTCGCAGTTCGAAGAGCGCCCGCTGCTGCGCGGTGTGTACTTCATCAGCGGCACACAGGAAGGCACACCGATCGACCGCATGCTCGGCAGCATCGCCCGCACCTACCGCCTCGCGCGCACGCCGGTGCCGGCAAACCAGGCCAGCGGCAAGAGCTTTTTCCTCTCGCGCCTGCTGCAAGAGGTGGTGTTCAGCGAAGCCGAACTCGCCGGCACCAACCTGAAGTGGGAACGCCGGCGCTCACTGCTGGCGGCCGGCGGTTACGCGCTGATCGGGCTGGTGTTCGTGTCTGCCACCGCCGCCTGGACGATCAGCTACCTGAACAACCGCAAGTACGTGGCCGAAGTGACGGCCAAGGTCGACAGCGTGCGCCAGCTGGTGCAGGCCACGCCGAACCGCGCGTCGTCCGACATCACCGTGCTGCTGCCGGCACTGGCCGCCACCAAGGCGCTGGCCGTGGAAGAGCAGGCCAGCGTGCCGTGGTCGCTCGGCTTCGGCCTGTACCAGGGCCGCAAGCTCGACTCGGCGACGCAGCAGGTCTACAAGCGCATGCTGGTCGACGCGGTGCAGCCACGCATCGCGCTGCGTGTGGAAGACCAGCTCAAGCGCAGCTTCGACAACCCCGAGTCGCAGTACGAGGCCCTGAAGGCCTACATGATGCTGCAGGACCCGGAGCACTTCGACGCGCAGGCGCTCAAGCTCTACGTGATGGTCGACTGGGAAGTGAACCTGCCGCGCGACGTGACGACCGAGCAGCGCACCGCGCTCGAATCGCACCTCGACGCGTTGCTCGCGCAAGGCGCGACCGTGTCACCACTGCCCGAAGACAAGGCCCTGATCGCGCAGGTGCGCGCCAAGCTCGCTTCGGTGCCGCTGGCGCAGCGCGTCTACAACCGCATCCGCCTGCAAGGCGTGGGCGCCGACATCCCCGAGTTCAGCATCGCCAAGGCGGCCGGCACGAGCGCGCCGCTCGTCTTCGCGCGCGCCAGCGGCCAGCCGATCACACGCGGCGTGCCGGGCCTGTTCACCTACGACGGTTACTACAAGGGCTTTCAGCCCGAGGTCGAGAAAACGACCAAGCAATTGCGCGACGAAGAAGGCTGGGTGCTCGGCCTGCCCGAGGCTTCGCGCTCGGCCGCCTTGCGCGACCCGCTCGCGCTCGGCCGCCTGACCGACGAAGTGCGGCGCGCCTACCTGCTCGAATACGCCAAGCTCTGGGAAGCCTACATCGCCGACATCCGCATGCTGCCGATGGGCAACCTGGCGCAGTCGGTGCAGATGGCGCGCATTCTTTCGGCGCCCGACAACCCGCTCGCGCCGCTGATGCGCGCGCTGGTGCGCGAGACCACGCTCACGGCCACCGAGTCGAAGTCGGTCGTCGAACAGGCGAGCGACAAGGCCAAGAGCACGATCGACAAGTCACGCGAGCAGTTGCTCAGCATGCTGCGCGACAAGAACGCGCCGGCCGCCGCGCCGGTGGCGCGCATCGAGCGCATCGTCGACGACCGCTTCGAAGGCCTGCGCCAGCTCGTCAAGCCGGGCACACCCGGCGGGCCGGCACCGATCGACGGCACCATCGCGCTGATCAACGAGGTCTATGCCTTGCTCAACGCCGCCGACACTGCGGTGAAAGGGGGCAACGCACCGCCGCCGTCGGAAGTGCCGAACAAGGTCAAGGGTGAAGCCGCGCGCTTGCCCGAGCCCTTGCGCAGCCTGATGAACACGCTCTCGGCCAGCAGCGGCGCCGCGGTGGCGCGCGAGATGCGCAGCAACATCAGCAGCGGCGTCAATTCGAGCATCGGCGAGTTCTGCCGCCAGGCGATCGCCGGTCGCTACCCCTTCTCGCGCAACAGCACGACCGACGTGACGCAAGACGACTTCTCGCGCCTGTTCTCGCCCGGCGGCCTGTTCGACGAGTTCTTCCAGAAGAACCTCGCGGCGCTGGTCGACACCAACACGCGGCCCTGGAGCTTCCGCCAGCTCGGCGAAACATCGCTCGGCAAGGACAGCGGCACGCTCGCACAGTTCCAGCGTGCGGCGGTCATCCGCGACACCTTCTTCCGCTCCGGCGGCAAGGCGGCCGGCTTGCGGCTCGACTTCAAGCCGCAGGAGATGGACGAGTCGATCACGCAGTTCACGCTCGACCTCGACGGCCAGCTTGTCAAGTACGCGCACGGCCCGCAGATCCCCACCGCCGTGCAGTGGCCCGGCCCGAAAGGCAGCACCCAGGTGCGGGTGCAGTTGCAACCCGCGATCGCGGGCGGCACTTCCGGGCTGGTGACCGAAGGGCCGTGGGCGCTGTTCCGCATGTTCGACAAGCTGAATCTCGTGCAGTCGGGCGGGCCCGAGCGCTTCAAGGTGACCTTCAACGTCGACAACCGCAAGGCCACCTTCGAAGTCACCGCGAGCAGCGTCGTGAACCCGTTCAAGCTGCCGGAAATCGCGGCGTTCGGCTGCCCCAACGCGATCTGAGTTCGGCGCGATCACGGTGACCGATTTCAGCACCACCCTCGACCCCGTGCCGGCCTGGTTCGGCAAGCTGGCCTGCCTGGGCGACTTCGCCAGCCGGCGCCTGCCGCAAGACACGGCCCAGGTCTTCGACACCTGGCTCGCGCGCGGGGTCGAAGCCAGCCGCGGCCAGCTCGGCGAGCGCTGGCTGAACGTCTACCTCACGAGCCCGCTGTGGCGCTTTGCGCTCGCGCCCGGCGTGATCGACGCGCGCTGGTGGTTCGGCCTCATGATGCCGAGTGTCGACAACGTCGGCCGGTACTTCCCGCTGCTGGTCACCCAGCCCTGTGCCGAAGCGCCACAAAGCAGCGACGCCCTGCACCAGCTCGAACGCTGGTATTCCGGCATCGCCCGCGCCGCGCTCGGCACACTGCAACCGGGCGGCAGCCTGGAGCAATTCGAAAGCGAGTTGGCGCAAGCGCCCCGTTTGCCGGCGAGCGAGCCGGCCGCGCCCTGGGCTGCGGCACAATGGCCCGAACGCAGCCGCCACGAACTGGCCGCTGGCGTGACGCTCGCGCAATGCCTGAACGAGCTGGCGGTGGTCGAAAGCCTGCGGCGCTTTCGGGGCTGCTCGTTGTGGTGGTCGTTGCGCCCGGGTTCGGGCCCGAGCAGCCTGAGCACGGCGGTCGGCTTGCCCGGCGGCGATTCCTTCATTCACATGCTCGAAGGCACCTGGTGAAGATGACGTTCCTTCAACGCGCGGGCGCTGCACTCTCGGGAGCGCGGCCTTGACCGAGAACAGCGGCGCGCCGTCGGCCTTCACCGAGTTCGCCACCACCATGGCCAGCGTGCGCCCGGTGCCGCCCCCGCCGGGCGAAGGTGGCAACGCCTTGCCGGCCGGCTACAAGATCCACGAGTTCGAGATCGTGCAGGTGGTGGGCGAGGGCGGCTTCGGCATCGTCTACCTCGCCCACGACCTGCAGCTGCAGCGCACCGTGGCGCTCAAGGAATACATGCCGAGCTCGCTCGCCACCCGCGGCGCCGACCACGGCATCTCGCTGCGCTCGGAGCGCCACCGCGAAACCTTCGAGCTCGGCCTGCGCAGCTTCGTCAACGAAGCGCGGCTGCTCGCGTCGTTCGACCATCCGTCGCTGGTGAAGGTGTACCGCTTCTGGGAACAGAACGGCACGGCCTTCATGGTGATGCCGTTCTACGAAGGGCCGACGCTGAAGATGCTGTTCAAGCAGTCGCCGCACCCACCCGACGAAGCGTGGTTGAAGAACCTGCTTCGGCCGCTGCTCGACGCGCTGCAGATCATCCACAACGACCACTGCTACCACCGCGACATCGCGCCCGACAACATCCTGCTGCTCGGCTCGCAGCTCAAACCGCTGCTGCTCGACTTCGGCGCAGCGCGGCGCGTGATCGGCGACGCGACACAGGCGCTGACCGTGATACTCAAACCCGGCTACGCGCCGGTCGAGCAATACGCCGAAGTGCCTTCGATGAAACAGGGCGCGTGGACCGACGTGTACGCGCTGTGCGCCGTGCTGTACGCCGGCATCACCGGTCGCGCACCGACACCTTCGGTCGGCCGGCTGATGAAGGACGAGATGATGCCGGTCTCGGAAAGCGCCCGCGGGCGGTATTCGGCGGCTTTCCTGGCTGCGATCGACCACGGTCTGGCGGTGCGGCCCGAACACCGGCCGCAAGACATCGCTTCGTTGCGCGCCAGCCTGTTCGCCACCGAGCAGCCCGACGCGGGCGACGACGTGACGCTGATCCGCCCGACGATCGCCCCGGCGCCGGTGCTGCTGGAACCCGCCGGTGGGCCACCCTCGACCGGCTTCGGGGCGCTCGCCGCGCCACAGTCGGACGTCCGCCCGCCTACAGCCGCGCCGGCGGCGCGCAAGTCGAAGGTGCCGCTGATCGCGGGCGTGGCCCTGCTGGCCGTGGGCGCAGGCGTGGCCTGGTTCCTGACCCGCGGAAGTGCAAAGCCCGTCGAAGCCGCCGCGCCTTCGGCCGTGACCACGCCGGCCGTGGCTGCCGCCGCGAGCAGCGCGGCCACGCCGGCGGCAGCCTTGCCCGAAACCGCTGCCCCCGTTCGAGGGCCGTTCAGCACGGTGGCCGCGCTCGAAGACATCGTGCGCCACTCCGACCCACTGATCTCGGTCAACACGCTGGCCGACAAGCAGAGCCTCGTGATCGGCCGCGACCGCATGAAGTTTCGCGTCAAGTCGAGCGAGGCCGGCTACCTGTATGTGTTCTTCAGCGGCACCGACAATGCCGGCCTCACGCTGCTGTTCCCGAACGCCAACGACGCCAAGAACCGCATCGTTGCCGACACCGAGATGGTGCTGCCGCGTGAAAGCTGGAACATCGACGCCGGCGGCCCGCCCGGCGTGAACCACATCGTGACGATGGTGTCGCGCTCGCCGCGCGACTTCTCGGGCGTCGGCCTCAAGCCGGCCAACCCGCTGTCGGAGTTCGACCTCGCCACGCTGCAGCGGCTGTGGCCGACGGCGCCCGCCGACAGCAGCGTCTATGCGGGCACGGCACGCTGCGTGGTCGGGGTGGCGTGCCCGGCGGAGTTCGGCGCCACACTGATCCGCATCGCCGAAGAAGCCCCCGGCAAGTAGCCCGGCTTGCGGCGCCGGCGCCGCTTACTGCGTGATCGTCGTGATGGTGACGCGGCGGTTTTCGGCAGCAGCCACGTCGCGGGTGTTCATGGGCTCGGTGTCACCTTTGCCCACGGCGCGCAGGCGGGCTTCGGCGATGCTGTGGCTGCCCACCAGGTAGGCGCGCACGCTCTCGGCGCGTTGCTGCGAGAGCAACTGGTTGGCGTCGGCCGCACCGCGCGAATCGGCATGGCCTTCCACCTCGAAGCTGAAGTCCTTCAGGCGATCGTTCTTGAGCGCCGCCGCCACCACATCGAGCTGTTCTTTCGAGCGCGCGGTGAGCTGCGCCGAGTTGGTCTCGAAGGTGATCAGCAGCGACGCGCTGGCTTTCTTGCGTGGCGCCACGGCGGCAGCCGAAGGTGTGTTGGAGGTGACGCGCAGGCTGCGGGTGCGCACCGCCACGTCGGCATCGCCATTGCCATCGCCCGCCGCAGCGGGTGCAGCAGCCGGCGCCGCAGCGGCAGGCGTCAGTGCATCCAGCAGGTTGTTCTCTGTCACGGCCTTGCCGCTCAGCACCTTGCCGTTGCCGGCCTGGGCCCAGACCGTTTGCGAGAACACGAGGCACGACACGATGCCCGCCGTGGCCAGGCGCTGGGCCAAGGTGGTGCGGTGTGAAAGGGCAGGCGCGAAGGGTTTCGTTTGCATGATGGTTTCCTTGGTTCGAATCTGACTGGTTTGAATGTGGCCGCTCACAAAGGCCCGATGCGCGTGACTTCGGCCGGGTTGCCCACCCACACCGCGACCGCGCTGAAGTTGTCCTGGTTGGCGCGCTGGCGCTCGTGCACCAGCGCCTGCATGCCGTCGAGCCAGTCTTCGACACTGCCGGCCTCGGCCAGGCAGTGTTCGATGTCGGCTTCTTCGAGGCGGTCGTACCAGCCGTCGGAGCAGAGCAGGAAGGCATCGCCGTCCTGCACCACGAAGCCGGGTTCGCTCACGTGGGGCTCGATCGGTTCGTCGGAGCCCATCGCAGCGATGAGCTGGTTACGCTGCGAATGGCTGCGCGCTTCGTGGGGGGCGATCAGGCCGGCGTCGACCATGGTCTGCACCACGCTGTCGTCGCGCGTGACCTGGGCGACGCGGCCCTGGCGCAGAAGATAAAGACGCGAGTCGCCGACGTGTGACCACATGGCCTCGCGTGAGCCCTTGGCGATCCAGAGCATCACCAGCGTCGCATGCATGCGCTTCTGACCGCGCAAGCCTTGCTGCTGACGGTTGAGCGCATCGTTCGCGGTGTGCACCACCTCGTCGAGCGCCGGTTGTTCGCGGCCCTGCTTCGTGAGCTGGCTGCCGAGTTCGTGCGCGACCATGCGCACCACCAGGTCGGCAGCGACCGCGCCGTTGCTGTGGCCCCCTGCGCCATCGGAGAGCACCGCATACCAGCCCGCGTCGAAAGCGCCGTGCTGAAGATAGTCTTCGTTGCGGCTTCGCGCTCCGACCTCACTGCGGCTGGCGATCACGACATCGGGCATGGTGGCGGAGGAAGATGAACTGAAGGAACGCATGGGCCGCGTCAGCCACGCGGCGGGGGCAGCTGATCGAGCTGCTCTTCGTAGGCGGCGACGAATGCAGCGCCGAAGAGGTTGTGGAAGTCGTCGTGCGCATCGTTGCGGATCGACTCGAAATGCTGCAGGTACAAGTCCCAGAGTTTGGCCTTGCGACCGCCCGGCATCAGGCTGTCGAGCATGCTCTTGCCGGCCAGCTTGGCTTCGAGCTGGCCCGGCTCGAAACGCGCCAGCACACCGGCCAGCGCCGCCCGCATGCCGGCCATGGTGCCGATGCTGTGGCCCACCAGATCGTGCATCGCGTCCTGCATGGCCACCGGCCCGGCCATGAAGCCACGCAGCGGCGGCTGCAACATCTGGCCGAGCGCCACGTCGGCGCTGGGCGAGAACTTGAGCGGGTTGTTGTTGCGGGCGCGGATCGTGGTCACGGCCGCGCGCAATTCGGTCTTGGCGGTCGCGCGCACCGCCATCAGGCGCAAGGTGCCGTCGACAGCCTCGCGCAGGATGGTTCCGAGCACGCGCATCTGCTCGGGCGTCAGGCCCTGGGGCAGCGCCACGTCGACGCCCGCGCCTTCGCAGAAGGCTGCCCACAACGCGTCAGGGGCGTGTGGCGCCGCACCGGCCGCCGCAGTCGGTTCGGCACTTCGGGCCGGCGTGGCGGCTGCAGCAGCGGGCGCAGCAGGCACTTTGGCTGCCGGCGCAGGCGCCGCGGCGATGAACGCCGCCAGCGGGTCGCTCGAAGGCGCCGGGCCGAGCCCGAGCCCGGCGAACGGATCGGTGGCCGCTGGTGCGGCGACCGGGCTCGGTGCCACGATCGGCGCCGGCGCCACCTGGCGGATCGCAGGCCGTGTTTCGTGGACGATCGGCGGCGGCTCGTAGGCACCCTTCAGTTCGGGTGTGTGGTTGAAGGCAGCGGGCCCGGGCGGTCGAGCCGCAGGAGCGGCTCCGAACATCGCAAACGGGTCGGTGCTCGCCGAAGCCGCGCCGGCCATCGGGCTGGCAGCGCCCGATGCCGACGCGCCCGCCATGAAGGCGGCCAAGGGGTCAGCCGACGACGCAGCCGCGGCCCCACCCAGGCCAAAACTCGCGTCGAGCGACTGCGCCGGGCCGGCACTGGCGCCGATGGAGGCGAGCAGGTCGTTGGCACCCACCGGTGCCGCAGAGGCAGCCGTGGGCTTCGCCGGCGGGGGGCTGGCAAGAAGACCGGCGAACGGGTCGAAATCGTCGGGCAAGCGCGCCGGTGCGCCGGCGGGTGCGGCGCTCGGCGTGGCCGACGCCGCCGAGCCGGCGCCCGGCGCCCCGAGAAACGCGAACGGGTCGTCGGCAGAAGACGCCGATGCCGCCGGCGCCGCCAACAGATCGGAAAACGGATTCGAAGCGCCACTGGCGGGCGCCGCCAACGGCGGCGGAACCACCGGATCGGGCGCCGCAGCAGGCGCCTTTCGCCCGACGCCCATGTTGCGCGGGTCGGTCCGGTTCTCGACCGCCGAGCCGACGATCACGGCGCGCGCATCGATCACCGCCCGGCCTTGCGTGATGGTGCGCACGACTTCGTTCTCGGCCTCGACCATCACACCCAGCGCGTAACCGCCGATGCGCAGCTCGTCGCCGCTCGACAGCAGGCTGCCTTCGCCGGGGGCGAGGGCCCGGCCGTTGATGAAGATCGCGTTGGCGGCACCGGAATTGCGGATTGAAAAGCCACCGCTCTGGGCGCTGACCTCGGCCTGCAGGCGCGAGATGTGGCGTTCCGGGTCGGGCAGCGCCATGGTGTTGGTGTCGGAGCGGCCGATCGTGCCGCCTTTCAGGTCGAAACAGCCGACGATCGCTTGCGACAGCGGCCGATCGTTGAGGGTCTGGGCGCGGATGACGAGATTCATGGTGCGTGGGCCGGGAAGAATGTGGCTGCGGGTGCTCTCGTGCGCGGCATGGTGGGCAATACCGCCTTTATCGGTGACTGGCGCCGGGGCGGCAATCAACGAAAGTCACATGCCACTGCGCGCTCGGAAAAGCCTGCCCACCGCTTTGTGAACTGCGGCCGCACGACGTGGCAAAAGTGCCGCGCCGGCTCAGTGAACGGGCGCCGGGGCAGACACCGGCCGCCCTGCCAGCGCAGCGCGGGCCGCCAGCTCCCAGCGTGCTTCGAGGTCGAGCTGCGTCAGCCATTCGCGCGGGTTGTCGCGATCGAGATCGAGATCGAGCCCGTTGCACCAGCGCCTGCCTGCCGCCCACTCGGGGCCTCGCCGCTCGAGCAGCGCGCGCGCGCTGGGCACGTCGGGCAACCACACCTCGGGCGCCATTTCGCGGCTGAACTCGTCGGCGCCTTCCGGCACCGGCAACTGCTGGCGCCGGCCCCGCACTTCGGCGCCGGTGATGCGCGTGAAGGCTCCGCCGGCCGCAGCGGCGAGCGCGAGATCGTCGCCACCCATCCAGTGCAGCAACGCGTTCAGGGCAGACGGGTGACCGAAGCGCGCGAGCAGCACGCAGCGCGCGCCCACATCGGGTGTTGCAAGCGCGGCCTTTTGCAGCAGCGGCACGTCCTCTTCAGTACCGAGCACGGCGAGCCAGTGCAGTGCAGGCGCGTCGCCGCTTTCGGCCATCTGGCGCAGCAGCGGCAGCGCGCGCGTCTGGCCTGACCAGGCGGCGGCCGCCCAGCCCGCGCTGCGCACGGCGGGCGAGTCGTGCGCCAGCGCGTGGTTGAACGGGCGCTTGGGTGCGGCCAGTGGCGCCACCGCATCGGCGGCCGTGGCAGCGCGCCAGGCGAGCTCGCAGACGCTGGCGTCGGGGTCTTCGAGCAAGCGCGCCAGACGCGGCGACGCGCTGTCGAGCAGCCGGTGGTTGGCCAGCACCACGGCAGCAGCCGCCGCGGTGGTCGGCTTGGCCTGATCGAGCGCCGATTGCATCTCGGCGGCGAACAGTGCGTGCGGGGCCACGCTCAGCGCATCGCGCAAGCCCGCGAGCGCCGGCCCCGCAGCGCGCGAGAACTCGACCACCACGCTGTGCGTCGAGGCCGGCTCGGCCAGGCGAAGCAGCGAGTACGCGGCAGCAAAGACGTCGTCACGTTCGACGCCCGTCAACTGGGGTTGAAGCCACGAACTGAGATGCTCCGGTTCGGCGACCAGCAGCCCTCGAAGATGGGCTTCGATGCGCTCGTTCAGCTCGCCGTATTCACGCAGCGTGTGCTTGCGCGAGCCGAGTGCCTCGCGACGCTGGCCCCAGAGGAAAGCCAGCTCTTCGAGGTGGACCTGCAGCAGGTCGGCGATGTGGCGCGCGCGCGAAGCGGTCATGCGGGATGGCGTGTCCGTGGGCCGCTCAGTTGATCGACACCGTGCCGGCGCGAATGCGCTGCGTGCCCTTGGCGCGCAGCAGCACGTCTTCGCCGCGCACCATGACCTTGCCGTCGGCTCGCAGGTCGACAGAGGCTTCGCCACACTTGAGCACCAACGAATGGCTGGCTTCGATCACGACCTCGGGCTGAACCGGCTGGCGAGCCTGGTATCGGCCGACACGCCCCAGCACCACGCCGGGTTCGCCGTCTTGCGGAGGCAAGACCAGCAGCCGGTCGCCAGGCAACCAGGCCGGACCGACCTGGGGCTGCTGAAGCACGTCGCACAGCCACGTGCCCGTGGCACTCTCGACCAGCACCTCGCCGGCGTCGGAGATCTCGATCAGCGTGGCCCGCACCGGGGAGCGATCGACGGCGTCGGCTTCGTTGGCAACGAGCTCGGCGGGTCTCAGGACACGGTTCGTTTTCATGCGGTGCATTCCTTTCAGCCGACCCACTCTTCAGGGGCCAGAAACGTGAGTGTGTCGATGTTTGCGGCCTCGATGGCTTTCTTGACGCGCTCGTGCACGACGATGCCGTTGACCGACTCGGCCAGGCGAAAGAACAAGGCGCCTCTGACCCGCTGCTCATCGATGGCGAGCTTGTCGAAATCGACGGAAACCATCGGGCCATCGGGCGCGCTGAAACTCGACTTGCCGAGGTCGGCAGCCGCGATACTGCCCACGATGTTGAACGCCACGTGCGACACGTGCTTCTGCTTCGTCTCGAGGTCGTGCACGACGACATCGTAGTAGTCGACGTTGGAGACACCCGCTGCCTGCAGCACTTCGGCCAGACGGCGGGACATCAAGGCGATGGTGGCGTCGTACAGCTCGAGCACGACGCCGGACTCTCCTTCATCGATCGTCACCTCGATCGGGGCCGGGGGTGCGTCGGCAAAACGCTTGCACGACTTCCACGTGCGCAGCTCGCCACTCGCCGATTCGTCGGGCTGATAGGTCAGCAACGCCGGCTCTGCGTCGACGGGGGACTGGCACACAAGCATGAAGTACACACGCGCTCCGTCAGATGATGTGGGCTGGAAAGGGCACGATCAGCCCTCGAGAATCGGCGGGGAGTTGCTCGAGACCATGTGCATGCCTTCGAGGTGCGCCCCACGGCCCCAGCTCGACGTGTAGACCTGCGCATGCCCACGCTTGCCGATCAGGTAGCGAGACAGCCGATCGGACACACCGTTCAAACGGTGGGCCAGCATGAAGTGCGTCGGAATGCCCTCGTCGGCCACCTTCTTCAGGCGCTCCTTGCACTTCGGGCATGAAGGTTGGAGATCGAGCTTTCTCTCCTGGTAGGCCTGCGCGATCTTGTCCAGGATGCCGGTGACGAACAGGCTGTAATCGCCATGGCTGTCGTGGAACTGCGCGTTGTACAGGTAAGTCGCGCCCATCACGTACTGACCCTTGCGGTTGTTGTCGAAGAAGGTGTGGCGCATCCCCGTCAGTTGCCGGCTCTGCGGTGGCGCGGGCGGAGCGGCCTTGGCGCTCGCCTTTTCGTTGTCGAGCGCGCTCGGCGCCGACGTCCATTCGGCCGTGCCCCCCGTGGCACCACCCACCGCGTAGTTGCCCGGCAACCAGACGCCATTCTCGACGCCGTTGACGTCGTAACCCACGTCGGCCCAGACCTTGCCCGTCGCCGACCCGCTGCCACCCAGGGGCTCGGACTGCTTCTTGTAGACCATCCACTTGTGCAGCGCGACCGACTTCTTCAGCGAAGCCTGCGCCGGAATCAGGTGATGCGCGGCGCAGGTCACCGGGTAGTTGTGGCCGTCGACCACCACCGGCCAGCTGTTGTTGGCATCGGTTTCAGGGTACGGTCTTTTCGGTGGCGCATTCGGCAGGTTGGGCTTGTAGGTGATGGCGCTCTTGGCCGCTTCCATGTTCTTGCCGAGCGTTCCGCCATCACCGACGAAGTTGTTCTCGCTCTTGATCGGCGTGATGTCGCTGTGGTCGAGCGGGCACTCGAGCTCGGATTCCGACAAGACGCCGATCGCGACGGCTTCACCCAGTTGTGTCATGGCCGCCTCACCCGCAGATGTTCTTCTTGTTGTGCCACAACGGGTCGCCCATGCGGCACACGTTCTTGCCTTCGAGCATCACGTTGAACGAGTACATCAGGTATTCGCATTCCTGCTTGAACACGCTGCTGATCATGCCGCCGATGCTGCCGGGCTCGTCGCCCGCGCTCATCATGTACTTGGCGCCCTTGACCATCACCATGTTGCCGTCGGCCTCGACCTTGGTCGTGCCTTGCGAGGTGTCTGCCGACTTGCCGATGTTGGGGTAGGGGATCGGCACGAAGGGTGCCGGCGGCGCCGGTGTCTTGCACACATCGGGGAACACCATGCTCATGCCGCCGCTGCCCTTGTGGGCAAAACCGGTGATGTTGTGGACGGTGCAGGGCATGGTTCAGCTTCTCCAGAAGTTCTTCATTGCAGCCGGCCGAGCAACGAGGCCGCGCGGTCGCCGTGGTCCGACGAGGCATACACGAGACACGGCGCCTGCCGGTAGCCCTGCTGCACGGCGTGCGCCGCCAGCGCGGCGAGCGCCGGGCCGTGCGCCGAACCCATGTCGCCGAAACACTCGGCCGGGTGTTCCATCGGGTGCTCGGGCATGAAGTTCTTAGAGTGGCGCAGGCGGGCCACACCGAATTCGCGCGCCCAGTAGCGCTCGCCGTTGAAGCTGCTGTAGACGCTGGCGATCGGCTCGGGCGGCGGCGTTTCCGCGAGCAGGCTCGCGAAGGTGCCCGCCAGGCCTTCGCCCAGGTACTTGTCGTCGGAGTAAAGATGCCCCGGTTCGTGGCCATGCGCATGGCCGAGCAGGCTCGCCAGCGGCGTCAACCCGTTCTCTCGCGCCGTCGAGGCGCGCGACAGCAACAGGAAGGCCGCACCTTCCGACGGGCTGAAACCGTCGCTGTTGACCTCGTTGCGGATGCGCCCCTGCAGGTCCAGCGTGCCGAGCACGTACAGGTCGACAAGCGAGTCGACACCGCCGACCAGCACGAAGTCTGCATCGCCGCGCGCCAGCCGAGCCGCCGCCTCGCGCAAGGCCATCAAGCCGCCCGCGCGGCCGCGCGACACGGCCACGCTGCGTTCGATGTCGAGCGCACCGGGCATCTGCAGGCCGAGGTGGGCGAGAAACTTCTTCGGCTGCAACGGCAGCGTCGTGTGTTGCTCGGGCAGGCCGAGCAAGAGGGGGATCGAACCCGCCTTGCCTTGCAGCGGAGCCAGTGCTTCTTCGAGGGCCACATGCGCCAGCCGCAGCATGCGCGCTTCGCGGTATTGCAGCGGCAGCTCGGCGAGACCGTCCGCCAGCGGGGGCAAGCCGTCGTCGGGCACCGTGCCCACGATGAAGGGCTCGAAGCGCCGGTCGCGCCACTCGATTTCGCGCAGGCGTGCGACCCGCGCACGGGCCGAGGCGGCCGTCTCGGCCAAGCTCAGGCCGATCGGCGTCACGACACCGGCGCTGGCGATCACGAGTTCAGGCGTGGCGCTCATGGCTTCACGCGGCGGCGTAGCTCGGCGGCAGGCTGTTCAGCGCACCGAGGGGCCGCGGCTTCGAACCGTCGCGTTCGAAGGCGCTGCTGCGCACCACGATCTGCTTCAGCTTGAGCAGCTTCTTGTCGACGGCCAGCGCGGCACGCCACAGCATCTGGAAGCGCCCGGCATCGGGTTCGAACAACACCGCTTCCAGCTGGAGCGGTTTCGGCACGCTGGCGCCGTCGAAGTCGAACGCCAGATCAAGCCCGCACTCCGGGAGCTGAAAGCGGATCGGCGCGCCTGCCGTGAAGCCTGCCAGTTCCACCGGCTCGCCACCACGCAGGAAGCCCGGCGCGATCAACTCGGGGGGCGCCACATGAAAGAACCGTGCATCGAAGTCGAGCGGCAGGTAGGGCGCACGGCCGCTGATCCACGCGTCGTCGTAGGTGCCGGCGAAGCTGCGCCGCGGCAGCCAGGTCGGTGCGATCGGCGAAAAACAGGCGGGCGTGGGCCGGTCGGTCGGTGATGCGAGCAAGGCCTTCGGGTCTTCGAGGTTGGGCAAGGGCTGCGCGTCGGCCGGCACGCCGTCGCGGCCGACGATGCCACGCCCGACGGGGTTGCGCGGCTCGTGCTCGGGCACTTCGTCGCCCTTCTGCGGAGCAATGCCACCCCAGGCCAGCTCCCAGCGCAACGGCATGCGTTCCCAGGGCTGCGGCTCGGAGGGGCGCCACTTGCCGCCCGCCTTTTCCCAGTGGCGATCGCCGAAGACGCGCACAGTGCGCGCCACGGGGCCGACCCTCAGGCTCACATCGGCGACGCGCGTGTTGGCCACGGGCGCGATGGCGCGCCCGATCAGCAACACGTCGGTGGCGGGCTTGAGCAGCGCGAACTCACCGGCAGCGCGCAGGCTGGTCTGCATCGGGTCGCCCCAGAACACGTCGGCGGCCAGCAGCGGCGCTTGTTGCTCTGCCAGCTCGGGGCCTTGCGGGCCGAACCGGAACGTGGCTTTCACCACGGCATAAGCGCTCTCGACACCCGCCGGGTCGGGGAACACCGACAGCGAGGCCACGAACGGCGTGTGGTTGACGACCTGCAGCATGGCCGGCGCCGCCTCAGTTTTGCGCGATCTTGGAGCCCTTGAGCACCATGTCGCCCGAGGCCTTCACACCGATCTTGCCGCTGCCGGTGATCGTGATGTCTTTGCCCTTGATCTCGATCGTGCCGTCTTTCTTCATCACGATGCTCGCGTCGCCGGTCTTGAGCGTGATCTCGTCGGCCGCTTCGAGATAGAACTTCTTGCCCACCTGCCACTTGTCGTCCTTGGCGATCTTGGTGGTGCGAGCCTCGCCGATTTCGCGCACTTCGTTCTTGGCCACCACGGTCTTCAGGTCCTTGCCGACCTCGACCGTGCGGTTCGCGCCGATGGTGGCCGACTGGTCGGCGCCGACGCTGGTGGACTGGTTGCTGCCGACAGTGATGTCCTGGCTCGCGCCGACGCTGACGGTCTGGTAGGCGCCGATCGCCACTTCTTGCGCGGCACCGATCGCGATGCTCTCGTTCACGCCGACCGCATGGCTGCGTTGCATCGCCACGGTCTTGGTTTCGCTTGCGCCGACGCTGACACTGCGGTTCGAGCCGACCGAGATCGTCTCGTTGCGGCCCACCGACTCGGTGCGGTTCACGCCGATCGTGATCGTCTCGTTGTTGTCGACCGTTTCGGTGCGGTCGTGTTTGACGTGCACCGTCTCGTCATGGTCGATCGTCTTTCTGCGGTCGTGCCCGACCCAGTGCGTCTCGTCGTTCTCGACCTCGATGTCCTGGTTCTTCTCGGCGTGGATCCAGAGCTGCTCCGAGCCCTTCTTGTCTTCGAAGCGGATCGCGTTGGCGTTCGCATAACTGCCGCCCTTGGACGAGCGCGTGAGAATGCCCGACTGAGTGGCGTTGGCCGGCAGTTCCCAGGGCGGCATCTGCTCGGCGTTGTACACGCGGCCGATGATGATCGGGCGGTCGGGGTCGCCTTCGAGAAAGCCGACCACCACTTCCTGGCCGATGCGCGGAATGTGGATCACACCGAAATTCTTCCCGGCCCAGGGGTGCGACACGCTGACCCAGCACGAGCTCTTCTCGTTCTTCGTGCCACGCCGGTCCCAGTAGAACTGCACCTTCACGCGGCCGTACTTGTCGGTGAAGATTTCTTCGCCCGAGGGGCCGACGACGACCGCCGTCTGCGGGCCGTTGACCGACGCCTTCGGTGTACGACGTGTGGGACGGTATTGCTGCCCCGTTGCGATGGCGCCGAAATCGCACTGGAACACCGCGTGCCCGGCGTCGGACTCGTAGCCCGGGTGCTGGATCTGCAGCGTGGTCGAGGTGACGAGGTATTCGGCGTTCTGGTCGTCGCGCGGGTGGCGCTGCAGCTTGAGCGTGTGGCCGGCGCGCAGACCCACGGTGTTGGCCGCACCGTGAAAAGCCTCGAAGTCGCTTTGCAGCTCGTCCATGCGGTTCTCGGCGTATTGCGTACCGTCGGCCGACTGCGTGTAGCCGCCCGGGTAGTCGAAGACTTCGGCGTCCGACAGGTCGTAGCTGCGCGTGCGGGCCTTCTCGACCTTGAGCGACGTGGAAGGGCGTTCGAAGTCGTGGTCAGTGAGCACGACCTTGCCCGGCTCGACCTCGCGCGACACGGCCCAGTGGTTGACGCAATCGATGTCGGGCGGCGTCTGCCCCATGTTGCCGTGGTAAGGCAGCGTGCCGTGGCCCGGGGTGCTGTCATGGGCACTCGACGAGTCGACGAGCACGAGCTTGTGTTTGCCCTTGGCGTGCTCGAAGTACCAGTAGATGCCTTCGTGTTCGAGCAGCCGTGCCACGAAATTGAAATCGGTCTCGCGGTACTGCACGCAATAGTTCCACTTGCGGTAGGAGCGGAACAGCTTGAACTCGAAGTCGGCGACCGGGTGGTCGGAGAACACCGATTTCACGATGTCGGGCACGCTCAAGTCCTGGAAGATGCGGCAATCGGCGGTGCGCGTGAGCATCCACAACCAGGGACGCACGGTCATCTGGTAGACGTAGTACGAACCTTCGGTGCCGCTCTGCGTGAACCGCGTGACGTAGCCACTGAGCTCGCGCGTGGTCTGGTCGCGCATGATCACGCTGACCGTGACCGATTTGCCCAGCAGCTTGTCGGCAGAAATATTCGGGTCTTTGCCGAGCACGGCGACGTCCATGTCGCCGAGCACGCTCAACGACTCGCGCGCCACGCAGCTGCTCAGACGCAAGGCGTCTTCCGGAAGCGGGGTCTTGATCTGGCAAGGGTTCAGCATGGCGCAGAGGGGCTCAGTTCGGTTGCGAAGGTAGGGCGTACGGCCATCGCGGTAAAGCGACGAAAGTCATGCCTTCAGCGGCAAGCGCCACCGGTCAAGGCACTCTCGGTGTCGCACTTCAGCTTGCCCTCGAGCTCGCCGAGGCGGCTCCGCACCGGCCCACGGCACGCGACGCTGCTTTCCTTGCCAGCCACCGTGACCGTGACCCCGGCCTGCCGACGGCCGGACTCGGCATAGTCGAAGAGCACGTACTCGACCCCCGCGTTGTCGAAGCGGAGCTCGAATCGGTCGACCTGGGCGCGAAAGTAGTGCGCATAGCGGAACGTGTCGATGCCGTCTTCCGGCCGCGCCGGAAAGGTGAGCTCCGCACGCCCCGGCCTGCCGAAGCGGTACTGCAAGGTCTGGTCAGGTTTGCCACACAGGTTGATCGACCGCCCATTGCTGGCAGGGCAGCTGAAATAGGTGGTCTCGTCCTTGGCGCACAGGCTCTGCGCCCGGGCGGCGTGCGCTTGCGTGGCGGCGACCACCGCCAGCACCAGGCCGAGTTTCGCGCCGCGATTCATGTCATGCGCCCGAGCGTGATCTTCGGAGCCGGAACCGAAGGCTGGGTCGGCACCGGGGTTGGGGTCGGCGTTCGCACGGGTGCTTGCAGCGGCGGGGTTGGCGCCGCGAACTTCTTGTAGGCGGCGGCGAGCTTCTCGTCGTACTTGTTCTTGGCGTAGCCCTTGCCGTTGTAGGCCTTGGCAAACGCAGCCCAGTCGCGGTCCTGCAGGGCCTTCTTCATCTTCGGGTTGGCGGCCACGAAACTCACGAACGCGCGCAGATGATCGGCTTCGGAGCGCGTCATCGCCTTCACGAAGGCGCGCACCGACGTGAACCCCGCCGCCTTGTAGTTGCTGCCCATGATCTGGAAGCGGCCCCACGAGGCCGAGCCCAGCGCCGCGTCCTTGTCGAGTTCGTAGGCTTCCTGGAGCTTGCCGTACTGCGCCGAGAACTTGCCGTAGCCGCCCCCCGTCTTGGCCGAGATGGTCGGGTGCTTGGCGGCGAACTTGCCACCGGTCGCCTTGTGGAAGTAGTGGCGCTCGAACAGGATGCGCGGCCGCCCCTGGTCGTCGAACGCCGCGCCCGAGGTCTCGACTTCGGCGACGGTCATGATGCTGGCGGCGTCGACACCCAGTGTGGTGGCGGCCGCCTGGTAGTCCTCGGCCGTGAGGCCACGCGTCGGGTTCAGGCACTGGATGAACAGGAAGTCGATGTCGGGCTCGGGCGCCGCCGCCGGCGGCCGGTCGTTCGCGGTGCATTGCAGGGTTCGCGGCGACATCGGGTGCTGGGCCCGCAGCAGCAGGTCGAGATCACCCCATTGGCCGAGCAAGCCGACGCTGCAGAAGTTGCCGGGCCCGCCGGCCCCGGCACTGGAGTTCGGGTGCACGAGCCGGCCGTTCCAGCCGGTGTAGCTGCGAAAGAAGCCGTCGCTCATGGTGCTTGCTCCTTGCTGTGGCGCGCCGCGACCAGCCAGCCGACGACCGGCCGGCCGGCCTCGTGGCGCAGGGTTTCCTGACGCAGTGCGCAAGGCACCAGACCGGCTTGCGCGAGCGAGTGCTCGACGTAGTCGCGGCGATGCGCGTACCGGCCGTGCGATTGAAGCTGGTAGGGCGCTGCGTCGTCGGCGAGATTCGCTTCGACGGTGAACACGAGTGTGCCGCCCGGGCGCATCGACTGGGCCGACGCACGCAAGGCCTCGCCGAGCTCGCCGAAATAACACAGCGTGTCGGCGCAGATCAGGGCGTCGAAACGCAGTGGGTGCGCGAGCATGTGGGCCACGAGTTCGGCGTGGTCGAGGCGGTCGTAGACCTGCCGCCGCTCGGCCTTGGCGAGCATGCCGCTCGACAGGTCGCAGCCGCTCAGCTCGCGCGCCCAGTCGCGCACCAGCGGGCCGCACAGGCCGGTACCGCAGCCCAGGTCGTGGATGTCGAACTGGCGCGCCGGCTCGGGGAGCAGCTCACGCAGCAATGTGGCCACGAGGCCCGGCGCGCGGTAGCCCAGCGCGCTGAGGTTGGCATCGAAGGTGGCCGCGAAAGCATCGAAGGTTCTTTCGACATACGCGTCGCTCGCGCGCTCGGGGGCCTGGCCGCCCGAGCAGGCCGCGAGGTGGTGCCGGATCACCGGGTTGTCGGGGTCGACCTTGAGCCACTCGCGGTAAAGCGTGGCCGCTTCGTCGAGGCGGCCCAGGAACACCAGCGCGCGCGCCACGGCGTCGCGCGCCTGCAGGTGCTTGGGCCACAGCAGGATCGCGCGGCTGTTGGCGGCCAGGCCTTCTTCGATGCGCTTTTGTGCCAGCAATGACACCGACAGGTTGTACCAGGCTTGCCCGAAGTCGGGCTTTGCCGCGATGGCGCGGCGGCACAGCGCTTCGGCCTCGGCGTGGTCGCCGCGCTTGCTGTGGATGGTGGCAAGGTTGCTGAGTGCGTCGACGAAGTCGGGCTGCAGCTCGAGGCACTGGCGGAACGCGGCTTCGGCCTCTTCGAAACGTTGCGCCTCGACCAGCACATTGCCCAGGTTGTTCAACGGGCCGACGACGCCGGGCAGCGCTTCGATGGCCCGCTTGATGAGCGCGATCGCGGCGTCGCTGTCGCCCGTCTGGTGCTTGAGCACGCCGAGGAAGTGCAACGCGTCGGGCTGACCCGGCCAACGTTGCAACACCGACTCGAAGACGAGGGCCGCCTTGTCGAGCTCTTTCGCACGCAACAAGCCCACGGCGTGCTCGAGCTGCTGGCGTTGCGCCAGCTTTGCCGCCCCCTGCACGGCGCGCGGTCGGCGCGCCGCAGTGGCTTCAGTCGAACGCATACGCGAAGTCGCCGGCTTCGACCGACAGCGCCACCTTCTGCAGTGGCGCGCCGGTGGCCAGGCGGGTGAGGTACTCGTGGCTGATGCGCGGCAGCACGGTGTTGGTGAGCAGCGCGTCGATCACGCGCCCGCCACTCTCGATCTCGTTGCAGCGGCTCACGACCAGCTTGACGACGGCATCGTCGAACAGGAAAGGCACGCCGTGGTTCGCCTCGACGCGCTTCTTGATGCGGTTCAGCTGCAGCTTGACGATCTGCGCGAGCATGGTCTCGCTGAGCGGAAAGTACGGGATCGTGACGATGCGCCCGAGCAAGGCCGCCGGGAAGACCTTGAGCAAGGGCTCGCGCAAGGCCTTGGCGATGGCGTCGGGCTCGGGCATGAGCTCCGGGTCCTTGCACAGGCTCATGATCATCTCGCTGCCAGCGTTCGAGGTCAGCAGGATGATGGTGTTCTTGAAGTCGATCAGGCGGCCTTCGCCGTCTTCCATCCAGCCCTTGTCGAAGACCTGGAAGAACAGTTCGTGCACGTCGGGGTGAGCCTTCTCCACTTCGTCGAGCAGCACCACGCTGTAGGGCCGGCGGCGCACGGCCTCGGTCAACACACCGCCTTCGCCGTAGCCCACGTAGCCCGGTGGCGCGCCCTTGAGCGTGGAGACGGTGTGCGCCTCCTGGTACTCGCTCATGTTGATGGTGATGAGGTTCTGCTCGCCGCCGTACAGCGTTTCGGCCAGCGCGAGCGCGGTCTCTGTCTTGCCCACGCCCGAGGTGCCGGCGAGCATGAACACGCCGATCGGCTTGCTCGGGTTGTCGAGCATCGCCCGCGAGGTCTGGATGCGCTTGGCAATCATCTCCATCGCGTGGTCTTGGCCGATCACGCGAGCGCCCAGCAATTGGGGCAGCTTCAGCACCGTCTCGATCTCGTTGGCGGCCATGCGCCCGACCGGGATGCCGGTCCAGTCGCCAACGACGCTGGCCACGGCCTGGTAGTCGACGGTGGGCAGGATCAGCGGGCTTTCGCCTTGCAGCGCGGCCAGTTCGCCCTGCACGCGCTTCAGCTCGCCAAGCGCAGCGCTGCGTTGCGCGTCCGACATCTTCGGCGTGTCGGTGGCCGCGGCGTCGGCCACCTTTTCGAGTTGGCTGCCCGTGCCTTCCACGGGCTCCACCGCGCCGCGCAGCTTGGCACGCAGGTCAAGCAGTTGGTCGACCAGTGCTTTCTCGGCCTGCCAGCGCGCTTGCAGCCCTTCGAGCCGCGCCCGCTCGGCGACGAGCTGTTCTTTCACCTGCGCGGCGCGCTTCGCGGTGTCGACGCCGATCGCGTTCTCACGGCCGATGATGCCTTCTTCGGTTTCGAGTGCTTCGATGCGCTTGCTGCAGTCGTCCACCTCGGCGGGTGTGGCATGCAGGCTCACCGCCACGCGGGCGCAAGCGGTGTCGATCAGGCTCACCGACTTGTCGGGCAACTGCCGGCCCGGGATGTAGCGGTGCGAGAGTTTCACCGCGGCTTCGAGCGCTTCGTCGAGGATCTGCACCTTGTGGTGCTTCTCCATCGTCGAGGCCACGCCGCGCATCATCAAAATCGCGCGCGCTTCGTCGGGCTCGTCGACCTGGATGCTCTGGAAGCGGCGCGTCAGCGCCGGGTCTTTTTCGATGTGCTTCTTGTACTCGGCGAAGGTGGTCGCGCCGATCGTGCGCAGCTGGCCGCGTGCGAGCGCCGGCTTCAGCAGGTTGGCCGCGTCACCGGTGCCGGCCGCGCCACCCGCGCCAACCAGCGTGTGGGTTTCGTCGATGAACAGGATGATGGGCTTGGCCGAGGCCTGCACCTCGTCGATCACCGAACGCAGGCGCTGCTCGAATTCGCCTTTCATGCTGGCGCCGGCCTGCAGCAGGCCGACGTCGAGCACGCGCAGCTCCACGTCTTTCAGCGAAGGCGGCACGTCGCCGCGCGCGATGCGCTGCGCAAAACCTTCGACCACTGCCGTCTTGCCCACACCGGCTTCGCCGATCAGGATCGGGTTGTTCTGGCGCCGCCGCATCAGGATGTCGACGACCTGGCGGATCTCGTCGTCGCGGCCGACGATCGGGTCCATCTTGCCGCCGCGCGCCTGCTCGGTCAGGTCGGTGGTGAACTTCTTCAGCGCCTCTTGCTTGCCCATCGCCGCAGGCCCGATCGCACCGCTGGTTTCACCGGGCTCGGCGCCGCTCTCGCTCGCCGCCTGGCCTTCTTCGGGCGAGGTGCCGAGCAGCGAGTGGAAGTTCTTCGCGAGGTCGTCGACCTCGATGCGTTCGAACTGTTTGCTGATCGAGAGCAGCACGTTGCGCAGCGTCTTGGTCTTGAGCAGGCCGACGATCAGGTAGCCGGTGCGCACCTGCGTGCCACCGAACATCAGCGAGCCGTAGACCCAGGCACGCTCGACAGCGTCTTCGACGAATGACGACAGGTCGGTCACCGAAGCCGCACCGCGCGGCAGCCGGTCGAGCGAGTTCTGCAGGTCGGTCACGAGCACCGAGGCGTCGATGCCGTAGTGCTTGGCCAGGCGGTGCAGGTCGGAGTCTTGGGTCTGCAGGATCTGGAACAGCCAGTGCTGCAACTCGACGAACGGGTTGCCACGCAGTTTGCAGAACACGAACGCGCCTTCGATCGCCTTGTACGACAGCGGGTTGAGCTTGCCGAAAAGTGCGGTGCGACTGATTTCAGCCATGAATGTCTCCCTGTTTCATTGGGCGCGCGCCGAGGCGCGCGAGGTCCAGGCGAAGGTCGCCACGGTCGGTGTGCGGGGTCTTGTTGCGGCCGAGCCAGCTGCTGCGCCCCAGCGCGGCGCTGGCACCGTGCCCGAGCCTCAGCTCGGGCACCTCGTTGCCCTTGAGCACGAGCTGCAGGTCCCAGAGCATGTCGAAGCCGAGCAGCTGGCGCATCCAGTCGCGCAGCTCGACCAGCGAGCGGCGGCCGGGCAGAAACTGCTCGTACTGCGCCAGCGTGAGCGGGCCGAGGTGCAGCCTCATCTTGTATTGCCGGTCCCAGACCTTGGCACCGGCCACGGCCGACACGCCGAGCCGCGCGCTGCGGCCACCCCCGGCGCGGCCGAGGCGGCTGCGGTCTTCGGCACGCAGGTGCATCCAGTGGCCCACATAGGACTCGACCCGCACCGGCACCTTGAAGTACTGGCGCAACACCTTGGCGATGCTCTCGGGGTTGCGCGTCGGCCGCGCCAAGTGGCCCGCCGCAAAGCGCTTGGCCGTGTCGGGCACGGCATCGGCGTGGCGCAAGGCGGCCGGCGCCTGGCCGAACAGCGCACTGACCCACTTGGAGAACTGGTCGTCGTTCGGCCGATCGGCGTGCACCGCCGGCTGGCTGTGAGCCCAGGCGCGGTAGAAGAGCAACAGCGCGCGGTGATGAAAGATGTCGGCGAAGCGCACCAGGGTGGGGTCGGCGTGGTTGCGCTGGCGGTCGCGGGCGTATTCGGTGAGGTGCAGCGGCAGCGGGCCCATCGGCCCGAACAGTCCGAAGAAGCGTGTGCCCAGACGCGGCGGCTTGCCGCCACCGGCATCGGCCTTGAACGACATCAGCGCGGCCGGTGCGAAGTCGAGCTCGGGCTCTTGCCCGAGGCGCAGCGGCTCGGCGCTCGGGCGCAACGCGCGGCCCAGGCGCGGCGAGGCCGGCGACAACGACTCGATCTGGCGCAGCACGGCGTAGAAATCATGCGCCCAGGGCGCGGCCGCCAGGCTGTCGAACAAACGCGCGCGTCGCTCGTGCAAGGTGCGGGCGTCGTCGGTCATGGCTACAGAACGGCGTGGCTGCCGATGCGCGGCGCACTGCGCATGATCTCGCCACGCGAAGCCGAGCGCAGCACGGTTTCGCAGAAGCTGTTGGCCGCGGCATGGCGGGTAAAGAAGCGGTCGAGCACGCTGCCCATCAGGAACGCGCTTGAGCCCTGGAAGCCGAGCTCGTCGACCAGCGCCGTGACCTCGACCCCGCAGCCGAAGGTCAACGGCCCGGGGAATGGCAGGCGCCGCACCACCGAACGGGCTTCGAGCCAGTGGATGCTTTCGACCTGCTTGGTCCACGACGTGTCTTGTTCAGGCCCGTGCAGCGTGAGCAAGGTCCGCAGTGCCGAAGCGGCGCGCTTCGGGTCTTCGCCGGCGATGCTCAGGTAGTTCAGCGTGAGCATGCTGACCATCGCCCAGCCCACGTCGCCACGCGCCAGGCGCTGCACCGGGCGCGTGGGCCCACGCAGCGTTTCGATGCGCCCGGCCGGGCCGGCGCCGTCGAGCAGCCAGTTGGTGGTGCTGCCGGGCAGCAGCGTGGGCAGGTCGCGGTTGGTCACGAGGGCCGTGACCGAGAGCTGACGGATGTCTTCGCGGTACGGTGCGTTCTGCGGGTCAACCAGCGACAGGAAGACCTCTTGCCCCATGTAGGCCGAGCGCGGGCCCTCGAGGCGCTGGCGCGCCGACAGCAGGCGCGGCTCGCGGCGCACGGTGTAGTAGGCCCCGTGGTTGCTCGAAGCCTCGTGAAAGCTCGCGTAGAGCGGCTGAAAGCTCTGCTCCGACACCTGCGCCACGCCGTAGCCGGTGACAGACTCGAGCGTGTGCACCTCGTGGTCCATCGGCCGGGTGCGGTCGGGCACGACATGGTGCTCCCAGCTGCCGGCACCGAGCTGGATGCGATCGAGCCGCTTCGGGAAGAGGTTGATCGCGGGCGTACAAAAGAGCGCGAGGCTGCCGGCGTCCACCAGCGATTCAAGGGCGGCTTCCCCACGCGAAAACAGCAAGACGATCTCGGCTTCGGCGCTGTCGACCGAGGCCAGGCGGCGGGCCAGATCGTTGATCTCGAAGAACAGGAAACGCTGCGGCATGGCCGCCAGTTCCTGCAGCAGGCGGTTGCCGCTGAAGCCGCGCAGCGTCTCGGGCAAGAGCGCATGCGTGTCTTCGAAACCCACCGGCTGCACCGATTCGCCGTCGGAAAAACCGGCCGACGCGCCGTGGCTGCCACCCACCACGAACGTGCCGACCGAGTTGCCGAGCACCAGCTCGTGCAGCCGGAAGGCGACTTCGTCGGGCGCTGAAATGAACAGCTGCAGCTGATCGAGCCGCAACTGCTTGAACTTGAGACCGCCCTGCAGCCGCAGCTTGATGCGCAAGCCGCCGCGAACCGGTTTGGCCACCGGCAACTGGTTCAGCGGCAGATCGGGCGCGAAGCTGAAGTACTGCACCGCGGCGATCTCGATCGGCCACAGCGTCACGTCGTGTGCGGTGCGGAATTCGCAGTGCGTGTTCTGACCGCGCGCCAGCTCGCTGGTGAGAGCGCTGCCGCGTGGAACGGTGAAGCCGCGCCCGAGGTTGGGGTCGAGCGGGTCGGGTCGCATGCGCGCGATCATCATCGACGGCACCGGCGACAGGAAACCCGGGTACACGGTTTCGAGCAGGTGCTGCACGAAGCGCGGGTGCTCGGCGTCGAGCTTGAGCTGGATGCGCGCGGTCAGGAACGCAAAACCTTCGAGCAGGCGCTCGACATACGGGTCGGACACTTCGAGCCCGTCGAGCGACAGGCGCGCGGCGATCTTCGGAAACTCCTGCGCGAACTCGGCACCGACCTCACGCAGGTGCGTCAGCTCCTCGTTGTAGTGGCGCAGCAGGTTCGGGTCCATCAGGGCCTCCGCCGCGGCGCCGAAGCAGCCATGTCACGCACTTCGACCTGGCCTGCTTCCAGGTCGATCTGGGTGCGCAGCAGAAGCTCCAGCGGCACCGGCTGGGCCCACATGAAGCCGCGGATCTCGAATTCGATGACGTTGTGGGTGTCGAGCACGCTGGTGGCTTCGAGCGCCTTGACCTCGAGCGAGTCTTCCATCACCCTTGGCTCGAACCGCACGATGGCGTGCTTGATGGTGCGCTCGAGCACGCCCACGTCGACCCGCGAGGCCAGCTGGCCCGACATGGCTGGCAGGCCGTAGTTCAGCACCGAGTCACCTGCCTGCGGATACTGCTCGGCCAGCTTGCCGAGCGACTGCACCGAGTTGAGCAACCACGACAGGTCACGCAGCACCGCGTCGCGGATCTGCGACTTGTTCATCACCCGCGCGTCGTCCGCTTCGACCGAGGACAGCGGTGCCAGGTCGGTCAGGCGGTCCAGCAGCGCGGGTTGCAGGCGGTCACGAACGTTCATGCGGCGCTTGCGAGCTTGATCTCGCGCGCTTCCAACAAGCCCATCTCGACACTGCTGGTCGACAACAGGCGCTGGCCCAGCCCGGCGAACTGGTCGGCGCCAAGCTCGACCCACGCGGTGGAACGTGCGAGCTTGAGCACGCCGTTCTGCTGCTCGCGCGTGCCGGGGTAACAGGTGGGCACGAGCGCCACGGAGTCGCCACCGTTGCTGAAGGTGAGGTGCACGGCCGACCAGACCATGTCGCGCAGGTCTTCGGGTGGTTCGACCTTGATGGCCGACAGCGCCGCGAAAGGCACCCAGGTGTAGCGCCCGTTGAGCACCACCTCGAGCACGGGGCCGAGGCGCGAATCGGCATCAGCGATCCAGTCGAAAGCCTCGCCGTTCAGGCTGCCGGCGCTGGTGGGTGCCTGCTCGAACGCGTTGGCGCGCAAGTGCTGCGCCTGGGCGAGTTGGCCTTGCGCCTCTTGCGCCAACGCTTCGATCAGCATCGCGACCCAGGCGGCGGGTTGCCCGAAGACGACTGGCGTTGTCTTGCCGGCGAACACGGCGCCGCGCACCGCTTCGCACTTGATCGCTTCGCGGTAGGTGTTGACCATGGCCAAAGCGCCATGGTCGAGCTGGCCGCAGATCTCGAGCTGCGCCAGCGCCCGTTCCCACTGCCCCAGAACACTCAGCAACTGGAACAGGAAAACGCGGAGCTTCGGGTCGCCCGGCTTTTCGCGCACCTGGGCTTGCAGCGCGACCAGCGCCTGGGCCGGGTCACCGGCAGCGAGCAGTTCCTGAGGGGTCGTGGCCATGGTTCAAACGGGAAGAATCTCGTCCTGGAAGCTGGTGCTGCCACCGCGCTGCCCGGTGCCCTGCTGGCGCTCGTGCTCCACAGAAACCTTGTTGAAGCTGAAACTGACCCGCTCGATCGCGTCGCCGTCCTCACCACATTCGATGTCGAGCGCGGTGACACGCGCTTGTGACAAGGTGATGGTGAAGAAGTCGCGCTGGCCTTCACCGGCCTTGCGCATCGACAGCTTGGCCTCCTTCACTTCGTCGTTGGTGGCCAGCACGCTCATCAACGCCGTCGACGCCGCGTCGATGCGCTTGGTGACAACGAGGTTCTTGTAGCTGCGCCGACCGGTCGCCTGCGACGAACCCAGCGCCGATGCCGAGGCCACGCCCCAGCTCCAGCCCTGCAGAACGATTTCGTCCTTGTGATCGACAGCGCTGCTCTCGCCTTTGAGCTTGCCAGCACGTTTGGACTGCACGCTCAGAAAGACATCGATCGCGCCACCGGCGACAGGGGCTGGTGAGGAGGGCATGTTGAATCCTTCGGCGCACCCGTTTCGGCGGGCACGCCATTCGACTGCTTGAACGAGAGCGCGACCCGCGGGCCGCGCGCTCGCCTGTGACTCAGCGTGTCTCGGTGGTCGAGGTGTTCCAGCCGAACTTCACTTCGCCGCCCAGACCACCCTTGTCGTCCTGGGCCTTGTAGGCAAACTCGATGTCCTTGTAGGTGCAGCGCACTTCTTCCTCGATGTTGCCCTCCGAACCTGCCGAAGGACTCACGCTGGTGATGAACACTTCCTTCATCGTGACCACGAGGAAAGCCTTCTGACCTTCGCCTGCCTTGCGGGCAGTGAGTTTCGCGTCCTTGAAGTGTTTGCCCGCCGCGCAGTGCTTCGCCAGCACGGGCGAAGCCTTGTCGTAGACGTGCGAGATCACGAACTCGCCCGGGATCGCCTTGCCACGCCCCGAACCGCCGCCCGTGGCGGCGCCGGTGGTCTGGGTCACTTCCCAGCTCCAAGACAGAAGCTCGATCTCGCCCTTGTGGTCCTTGTGGGTGGCTTCGCCTTCGACGCCGTCGAACTTGATATGAAAGTCGCCGCTCATGATGAAAACTCCTTGAGTGATGTGGTGAAAGGTTTGCGTGTGCTGGTGACGACGCTGAAAGACGGACTGCTGAAAAACCTGTGATCGATCAGAGGTGAGTTACTGCTGCTTCTGTGAAGGCAGCTTGGAGACGAGTCGCAACGAAACCGTGAGCCCTTCGAGTTGGTAGTGGGGCCGCAGGAAAAACTTCGACGAGTAGTAGCCTGGGTTGCCGGGGATTTCTTCGACGGTCACCTCGGCGGCCGCGAGCGGCTTTTGCGCCTTGGTGGTTTCCGACGAGTTCGCCGGGTCGCCGTCGACGTAGTTCATGATCCAGTTGTTGAGCCACTTGGCCATGTCGTCCTTCTCCTTGAAGGAGCCGACCTTGTCGCGCACGATGCACTTCAGGTAGTGCGCGAAGCGGCAGGTGGCGAACAGGTAAGGCAGCTTCGCGGCCAGGTTGGCGTTGGCGGTGGCATCGGGGTCGTCGTATTCGGCCGGCTTCTGCAGCGAGTTGGCGCCGATGAAGGCCGCGAAGTCGGAGTTCTTGCGGTGCACCAGCGGCATGAAGCCGTTCTTCGCCAGCTCGGCCTCGCGCCGGTCGCTGATGGCGATCTCGGTCGGGCACTTCATGTCGACACCGCCGTCGTCGGTGGGGAAGGTGTGCGTGGGCAAACCTTCGACCGAACCGCCCGACTCGATGCCGCGGATGCGCGAGCACCAGCCGTACTGCTTGAAAGAACGGTTGATGTTGACCGCCATCGCATAGGCCGAATTGGCCCAGGTGTACTTCGTGTGGTCGGCGTTGGCGGTTTCTTCTTCGAAGTTGAACTCTTCGACCGGGTTGGTCTTGGCACCGTACGGAATGCGCGCCAGGAAACGCGGCATGGCCAGGCCGATGTAGCGCGCGTCGTCGGACTCGCGCAGCGAGCGCCAGGCGGCGTACTCGGGCGTGGTGAAGATCTTGGTCAGGTCGCGTGGGTTGGCGAGTTCCTGCCACGAACCCATTTGCGCCAGGCCCGGGTCGGCCGCGGCGATAAAGGGCGTGTGCGCGGCCGCAGCCACCTTGGCCATTTCGCCGAGCAGCTCGACGTCTTGCGGGCCGTGGTTGAAGTAGTAGTCACCGACCAGGCAACCGAAAGGCTCGCCGCCGAATTGGCCGAACTCTTCTTCGTACACACGCTTGAAGATCGGGCTCTGGTCCCAGGCCGTGCCCTTGTAGCGCTTGAGTGTCTTGCCCAGCTCCGCCTTGGAGATGTTCATCACGCGGATCTTCAGCGACTCGTCAGTCTCGGTGTTGTTGACGAGGTGGTGCAGGCCACGCCACGCGCTTTCGATCTGCTGGAAATCGGCGTGGTGCATGATCTGGTTGATCTGCGCGCTGAGCTTGCCGTCGAGCTCGGCGATCATCGCCTCGATGGAGGCGACCACGTCGCTGCCGATCAGCTTGGTCTGCGACAGCGCCTGCTGCGCCAGCGTGAGAACCGCCGATTCGACGGCCGACTTGGCTTCGTCGCTCTTCGGCTTGAATTCCTTGTTGAGCAGCGACGCGAAATCGCCGCCCTGGTATTCGACGCCCTTCAGTGCCGAGTCTTCTGCTTGTGTTGCCATGGTGTGAGTTGCTCCGTCGGTCTGTGGGTTCGTGCCGGTCAGGCTGCGTCGGTGGGCTTCTTGGCAGCGGCCAGCGTGCCGAGCAGCGCCGGGTCGGCGAGCACCTTGGCGAGCAGCTCTTCGGCGCCGGTCTTGCCGTCCATGTAGGTGATCAGGTTCGAGAGCTGCTCACGTGCCTGCAGCAGCTTGCTCAGAGAGTCGACCTTGCGCGCCACCGCGGCGGGCGAGAAGTCGTCCATGTTTTCGAAAGTGATGTCGACCGACAGGTTGCCTTCGCCGGTGAGCGTGTTGGGCACCTGGAACGCGACCCGCGGCTTCATCGACTTCATGCGCGAATCGAAGTTGTCGACGTCGAACTCGAGCAGCTTGCGCTCGGCCACCGGCGGCAACGGCTCGGTGGGCTTGCCCGACAGGTCGGACAGCACGCCCATCACGAAGGGCAGCTGCACCTTCTTCTCGGCACCGTAGAGCTCCACGTCGTATTCGATCTGGACCCGTGGTGCGCGGTTGCGGGCAATGAATTTCTGGCTGCTGGTTGCCATGGGGATCACTCCTTGTGGGGTTCAGAAAAAATGCAGTGTGCGCGGCGGGTCATTCGCTGTCCACCCCGGCGATGCGCTCGACGTCTTTCAGGCCGTCGGGCGCAAGGTCGCGGATGATTTCGAGAAAACTCTTGCCCATCAGGCGCTGCGCGCGGCGGATCAGCAGCGGGGCCGGGTTGGTGGGCTCGTTGCGGTTGATCCAGTCGCACACGCGGTCGAGCGCCTTGATCGCGTCTTCGCGGTTGTTGATCGCGCCGACACCGGCTGCGCGCGCGACCGGCGCCGCGCCGTCAGGCGCATCCGCGGGCGCGGCAGCCGCCCCGGGCTCGCTGCCTGCGGCCTGCGCCAGCAACTGGGTGAGTGCGCGCAAGGGGCGCAGGTCGGGGCCGGTGGCCGGGCCGAGCTGGGTGTCGATCACGGCCTCGATCGCCTGGACATCGGCGTGGGCGGTGCTCAGCAAGGCAAACAGGCCCGGGAACTGCTGGTCGGCTGCGGCCAGGGCGTCGGCCACGCCCGATGGGCTGGGAACACTTTCGCCGCTCGAAGGCTCGGCCTTGCCCATGCCGAGCTCGACCTGGCGAACCGTGATGCCGTCACGCGGGTTGCCGATGACCGCCTGGCGCAGGTCGGCCAGCACGCTGTCGGGGAAGGCCAGCGGCGCCAGCGCGTTCAGGCGCATGGTGGGGTCGTTGTTGTCGCTGGCGTCGAGTTGCGGGTGCACCAGCGCCCAGTGCTGCTCCAGCAGGCCGCGCACCAGCTTGATGCCGGAGGCGAACCCACCGAAGCCGTGCAGCCGCGTGTTGGCACGCAGCAGGTGGATGGCCACGCGCAGGTCGCGTGTGCGTTGGGCCAGCGCGACCGCCTGCTCCTGCATGAGGCGCCAGTCGGGCTCTTGCGCCGCGATCACGGTGTCGCCGAACTGCTGCTCGGGTTTGCCGCGCGCCGCCTCTTCGAGCACCTGGAACGACGGGTCGTACTCAAGGTCTTCGCCACAAGGCGCGGTGTCGCTCACCGGGGCCAGGAAGGCGTCAACGTTGATCTCGGCCATGTTCTGAAGTCTCTTGCGTTGGTGTGGAGTGCGAACCCGTTTCGATTCGCAGTGGAACGACTTTAGGCAGCAAGCCGGTCACGCGCAGTTGTCTAAGGTCATGTCGGGCGCCACCCACGCCAGCCGAAGGTCATGTGCTCAAAAGTCCCCGCAGGCGTTCTTGCGGCCGCTGTCGAAGCAGTTGGAGATGTTTGGCCGCGTGCGCAGGCGGGCCCATTCCACCGCGAGCAGGTCGGCGATCGAGCGGCTGGCCGCGTCGACGTCAAGCGGCGAGTCGGGCACGCACATCTGCGGCAGCCCGAGGTTGCGGTCGTAGACGTAGGTGCCCTTGTCTTCGCGACGCGGTTCGATCGCGCCTGCGCCGAGTTCATGTTCGAGCACCGCCAGCGCGCGCGACCGGCCACCCGGCGTGACCGTGAGTGCACCGGAGTTGCCCTCGCCCTGCGCAAAGACATAGTTGGTGGCGCTCAGGCCACCGCCGTTGATCGCGTAGTTGCCGGGTTGCGAGAGCGTGGTGGCTGGCGACGTCCAGGTCAGCGTGCCGGTCGTCGCGCTCCCCAGCGAGTCTTCGTTGCGCAGGCCCGTGACCGTACCGCTGAAAGCCGGGTTCGGCTGGCCCTGCGAGCGAGTGGCCGGGTCGGCTTCGTAGGTCAGCGTGGCCGGGTTGACGGCGAGAGCGCCGTTGGTGACCGTCAGCACATAACCAGCGGGAGAGGTCAGCGTCGCGCCATTGATCACGTAGTTGCCGACGTTGCTGCCCGCGTTGGCGGTCGTCGTCGGGGCGCCGCCGACCACATTGGCCTGCACGTCGCCGTTGAGCAGGCCGGTCGAGGTGACCGTGAAGGTCGGGTTGGCGTCGCCGTAGGTGCGGGTCTGGTTGTTCACCGTGACCGCCAGCGTCGGGCGCTGCACATAGATGAAGGTGTTGTTGGTGGGCGAGGGCGTCGCCGCACATGTCACACCGAAGCTGCAGCCATAGATGTTGGGCAGCGCGCCGTTGCCGGCCAGACCGCCGCGGGTTTCACCAACCCAGGTGTCTGCGTACAGGTGCCAGCGGTTGCTCGCGGTGATGGTGCTGTTGCCGGTGTTCTGGAAGGTGCCCGGTGTCACCAGGTCGAGCGTACCGGCAGCAATGTTGCCGGCCAGCGTCATGTTGCCGGCGAAGGTGCGCACGCTCATCGCGCCGCCGGTCAGCGAATTGGCGTCGAGCGCCAGCGCCGCGTTGCTGGCGCCGTCGACACCCACCGCAGCGACCGGGCCGAGCACGAGTGCCTTGTTGTTGGCGTAGAGCAGCGAGCCCGTGCCGGTGTTGGCGGCCAGGGCGTCGACGCTGTTGCCGGCCAGGTCGAGCTCGGCGCTGCCGGCACGCACCAGCAGGCGCCCGGCGGTGAGCGTGGCGGTCTGGTTCGGGCCGGCCAGCGGCGCGTCGAGCGTGCGATCGCGCAGCCCCAACTGGCCTTCGCCGGCGAAGAACGAGCCTTGCGTGACGGCGCCGGCGCTCACCAGCGCCAGCGTGCCGGTGCCGACCGAGAGCGGCGCGCCGATGTCGATGCTGCCGCCCGCCCCGGTCTGCAGCGTCAGGTTGTTGTCCAGCGTGGTCGCCGTCTGCACCGTGATCACGCCACCGTAGAGGCTGGAGCCGAGCACGAGCGTGGTGCCGGCCACGAGGTTGTCGAGTTCGTTCTGGTTCAGCCCGAGCCCGGTCTGGGTGCCGATGTTGATCGCCACGTCGTTGCGCTCGACCAGCGCGCCGCTCGCGTCGACCGCGCCGGGGCGCACGTTGATGAGGCCGGTGCTCGTGACCGAGCCGTCGATCACGATCGCGTCGGTGTTCTGGTTGGCATTGCTGGCCCGCAGCGTGACACGGCCGCCGAGAACCAGCGCGTCGGGGCCTTCGGAGCCGACATCGATGTACACGCCCGCGCCGCCGTCGGCCGTGCTGCCGGCGATGGACACGTTGCCGCTGCTGCTGGTCACCGCGGCGCCTTCGCCCAGGTACACGCCGGTCGAATCGGTGAAGCCGCTCGAAGGCTCGAGCAAGACACCGCCGCGAATGTCGATGGGGCCGGTGGTGCTGCGCAAGGTGCTGTCGACGACGTCGACGCCAACGGCGATGTGGCCGCTGCCGGTTTCACTGTCGATGAACGAGCGGCCCAGCCCCGTGACCGAGATCGCGCCGCTGGTCGAGGCCAGCGTCGAACCCGAGATGCGCACGCCGCTGCCATAGGTGCCACGCGGGTCGAAGTTGCCCTTGACCGTGATGGAGCCGGTGGAGCTGTTCAGGGTCGACTGGAAGAACTGCACGCCGTAGTTGGTCGAGTTGCCGCCGCCCAGGGTCTCGCCGAGCACGGAGATGTTGCCGCCGGCGTTGGCATCGGACTGGCCGACTCGGGTGTCGATCGTCACCTGATCGAAAGTGACGCCGGCAAAGCCGCTCGACGAAGGCAGCGCCGGGTCGCCGCTGCCGAACATCCGCACGTTGCCACCATTGCTGCGCAGCGTCAGGGCCTGCAGATTGATGCCGCCGTCGAACTGCCCGGTGGCGTTCGCGTTGAAATCGACGTTCAGCGGCCCGGCGGTCGAGCTGATCGTGTTGGTCGTGCCGGGCGCCGTGACGATGTTTCGCGCCGCGTCGAGCCGCAGCGTGACCGGCGCGGTGCCGACACTGCGCACGATGTTGGCGCTGAGCGTGGAGGTCGGCCCGGAAGAGAAGATCGTGCGGCCGAGCGAGATCGTGCCGCCCGGGGAGCTGCCGGCCACGCCGGTGGTGATGGTGACGTTGGTGCCGTTGTTCAGCGTGGCGTTGATGTCGTTGGTGAAGACCGTGCTCTCGTTCACCGGCACGAACGGGTTGGGCAGTTGCGAGGGCTGGTAGCCGCCGCTGGGAAAGTCGTAGATGAAGACGTCGAACGGGTCAATGTTGAGCGTGCCGGCCACGCCGTGCGCGGCGCTTGCATCGACCCTCATGCCGGTGGTTTCGACACCGCCGCCGACGTTGAGCTTGACGAGCCCGCCGTCACCCCCGAGCGCACCGCCGCGCGCCGAAACACTGCCCAGCGTACGCGCATGGTCACCGGTGAGGTCGACGCGGCCGCCGTTGCCGCGTGTGCCGGCATCGACCGCGATCTGCGCATCGCGCCCGACCACCACCACACCGCCGTTGCCGCCGACCGACCCCGCCACCAGTTGCACGCGGCCGCCGCCCTGATCGCCGCTCGCGTCGATGCGCCCGGCATCCAGCAGGCCGACGTTGCGTCCGCTCACGGTCACGTCGCCGCCGCGCTGGCCGCTGGCGCCTTGGGCGTCGACACTGCCGGTGACCGACACGTCACCCGCGCCGCCGGCGATCAGCACGCCGCCCGGCCCCTGCGTGAGCGAACGCGCCCGCACGATGCCACCCTGGTTGACCACGAAGCCGGTCGCCTGCGTGGTGTCGGCCAGCATCAACACCCGCCCGCCGTCGGCGGCGAGCGTGCCCGTGTTGGCGGCCAGCGCCTGCAGGTCGGCTTCGGTGACACGCAACTGCGTGAGGCCGTCGCCCTGGAAGTCGAGCGTGACGGTCTTGCCCGATGCGAGCGCCACCGTGCCCTGCGGCGCGCTGATCGTGCCGCTGTTGCTGGCGGTGCTGCCCACCAGCGCGATCACGCCACCGGGCGCCGCCTGGAGGTTGCCTTCGTTGACCACCCCCGCCGGTGCGGCGTTTCCGCGCGTGAAGCTGTAGCGGCCGGCGCTGAAATCGCTGTCTGAGATGTTCAGCGTCGAAGCCACCAGGCCGCCCACGTTCACGCTGGCGCCGGCACCGAACATCACGCCGTTCGGGTTGACGAGGAAGACCTTGCCGTTGGCCGACAGGCTGCCGAAGATCGCCGACGGGTCACTGCCGGTCACGCGGTTGAGCGCCACCGACTGCGCGTTGGGCTGGTTGAACACCACGCGCCCGTTCGCCCCGATCGAGAACGACTGCCAATTGATGACGACGTTCTGCGAGTTCTGCTGCACGTTCATCTGCCCCGCGCCGGGCCGGGTGACGTTGGCGCTGCCCTGCACCACGCTGGGTGCGGTGGGCAGGGTCTGGGCCAGAACCAGGCCCGGGGCAAATGCGAGGGCCACCGCCAGCGCCGATGGGCGCAGGCGGAACTCGGGGCGACGCGAAGTTTTCATGATCAGAAGGCCTTTTGAACTTGCACCATGACCCGCGGGTCGGAAGCGTTGGTGTCGGACACCGGTGGGTCGCCCATGCGCCACGCGACCGCCCCGCGCACCGTGATCGCCCACGGTGCGCTCCAGGTCAGGCCGACGCCGGTGCCACGCAGCGTGCGCCGGTTGCGCACGTCACCCGGGTTGGGCTTGTGTGCCTGCTCGCCATGGCCGGCGTCGTGGAAGAGCGCCAGCACGAGATCGTCGGTCGCGCTGTAGCGCCACTCGACGCCGCCGATCCAGCCGGTGTCGACCAGCACTTCGCCGCTCGGGTAGGCACGCACTGCGCGGTCGCCGCCGAGCGCGAGTTTTTCGGAAGGGTCGAGGTTGTGGCTGGCGACCTGCCCGACCAGCGACACGAACAGGTTGTGGCGCCCGAACAGCGACTGCAGCCGCGAAGCCGTCAGGCCGAGCTTGGCGAAGTTGCCTTCGGTGCGGTAGCCGGTGGCCGGGTCCTGGTCGAGCGAGCGCGTGGCGTCGTTGTTCAGGTCGAGGCGGCCGAAATAGGCCGTGGCGCCGGCGTTCACGTAGCCACCACCGAAGAGCATGTCGCGCGCTTCCCAGGTGATGCCGAGCGACGCGGCGTTGACACGCTTGTCGCTGTCTTGCGCAACCGCTTCGGTCTTGTCGCGCAGCGCCTTGGTCTCGATCACGGCGCGCAGGAACATGTTGCGGCCGCGGCTGCGCAGCAGCGGGTACACAGCCGACACGTCGAACACCCGCGCCGTGCCGGTGGCGCCGAGCGCGGCGAACTGCGCGCCGAGTTCGTAGCCGACCCGGCTCACACCGGCGCCCAGGCGCAGGCCATCGGCGCCGAGCGGCGCCTCGTACGACAGGCGGCCGAAGGTCTGGTGCGCGCCCGAGCTGCTCATCAGCCGGGCGTCGAGGTTGTCGCCGATGCCGAACGGGCTGGCGTAACGCAAGGTCGCCGACAGGCGCTCGCGGCCCGAGGCGTCGGTGCCGTAGTTGTCGGCTTCGATCGACGCCTGCCAGCGCTTGGGCGCGGCCGACACCTCGACCACGAGGTCGGTCGTGCCAGTCTCTGCACCCTGCTCCAGCCCGGCCTGCACTTTCAGGCCCGGCAGGTCTGACAACAACAGCATCGTGCGTTCGTAACTCGCCTGCTGCAGCGCGGCGCCGGGCTTCAGGCGGCCCAGGATCGCGCTGACCCGCTCTTCGCTGGTGGGCGCGTCGGTCGCGACTTTCAGCTGCACCTTGCCGAGCCGGCCTTCGAGCACGCTGATCTCGGCCTGGCCGTCTTCGATCTTCTGTTGCGGCACGAGCGCCTGCGCCAGAAAGAAGCCGCGCGCGCGGTATTCGAGCGTCACGAGTTCAGCGAGTTTTTCCAGGTCGGCCAGCGTGACGCGGCGGCCGATGTAGGACGCGGCCAGCGTGCTGACCTGGTTGTCCTGCAGCTCGGTCATGCCGCGGAAGACGATGCCCTTGAGCACGAACTCCGCGCTCTTTTCGGTCGACGGGGGCGGTGTGGCGGCCGTGGCGGTCTGCGCCTGCGCAGCGGCGCAAGCGCACAACGCGGCGGCGGCCAGTGCGCTCAGGGCGCGGCGGTGGGCTGGGCGAAGGGTGGCTGCGGGCATGGTCTTATCGTTCAAGGGTCAGACGCCAGTTGCCGATCAGGTTGAACGGCGCCCAGAAGAACGGGTGCGCCAGCTTCGGCGTTTTCAGCACCGCGAGCTGGCCACTCTGCATGGCGCTCTGCAGGTCGGCGCCCTGGCTCAGACGCTGGTACACGGTGTCCATCAGCAGCGAGGTGGCGTCGTCGGCCACCGGCCAGAGCGAAGCGATCATCGACTCGGCGCCGGCCGAGAGAAACGAGCGCGGGAACCCCAGCACTTCGTCGCCGGTGGCGATGCGCCCGAGCGCCGATTCGCAGGCCGAGAGCGTGACGAGCGCCACCTTCGACAAGTCGAGCGTGAGCACCTCGCTCGCGTCGAGAAAACTCTGCCGCTGGTTCTCGTTGGCGAGCAGGATGCGCGAGCGCAGCGGGTCGATCAGGTCGGCTTCGGCGTGGGCGGCCACGTGCAAGACACGTGCATCGGAGGCCACCTGCTTGAAGCGCGTCTTGGTCGCTTCCGCGCCCATGTAGCTGGTGGTGCTGCGGAAGGTCTTGGCCAGCTGGCCGACTTCGCGGTCGGCACCCGGCAGGTCGTAGCGCGCCTCGATCTTCGGGTTGCCGAAAGCCACCACCTGCGCCGGCGTGTTCGACTTGCGCGCCACCAGCTGCGCGGCAATGCTCATCGACGGCACCGCCGCGATGCGGTGGCGCTCGATCAGGTAGACCCCGCCGACCCGCAGCGCCTGGAACGGCAGGTAGTGCAGCGGGCCGTGCGGCACGACCACGAGTCGCTCGCCGCCGGCCAGGCCGAGCGGCCCGATCAGCTGCGCGCCGAGCTTGTCGGCCTGGGTGAGCGCGACACGCCGGCCTTCGGTGATCGACTGGCGCAATTCTTCGACGGCGGCGGCCAGTTCGGCACGGGCGATCGGGATCGTGAAGGCACGCACCGCGTCGCGCGACACCACCCAGACGGCGAGGCGGTCGTTCAGCGAGTGGTACTGCAGTACACGTTCATCAGGAGCGAGCAGCGCCTGCAGCGTGCTGGCGTTGACCGCACTCAGCGCCGTCTGCGCCACCGGCGCGCGGCCGCGCACCGCATCGAGGAAGGCACGGGCGCGGCTCTTTTCGCTGATGTCCAGGGCGCGTGCCGCATCGCCCAAGTCGAGCGACAGGCCGATCGCCCGTTCGAACAGGGTTTGCAGGTCGGAGAACAGGCCGAGCTTGACCTCTTCGCTGCGGAACTGCGCGCGCACCGTGTCGAGGCTGTCGAGCGCCTGCAACAAGGCGTCGGAAGCGGCACGTTTGTCGCCCAGCGCGAGCTGGGCGTTCGCCACACCTTCGAGCGCCCACAAGCGGTGATACGGCGAATCGAACCCGGCATTGCGCGCCGCCAGCGCCTGGTAGGCGGCCAAGGCTTCGGGGGCCCGGCCTTCGGCGAGCAGCAGCCGGGCGTGCGAGCGGTCGAGCTGGGCACGCAGCGCCTGGTTGTTGTCGGGCAGCACCACAGCGTCGAGCACGCTGCGGGCGCGTTTCAGGTCGCCCGCGTCGAGCAGCGCGTTCGCGAGCGAGCCCATCACGAGCGGCCGGAAACGATCTGAACTTTCTGCCGCGGCGCGTTCGTAGCTGGCGATGGCAGCCGGGAAGTTGCGGCGCCGCGCCTGCACGTCGCCAATGATCTTGTAGGCGGGGCCGACCACGACCTTCGGGTCCTTGGCCTGGTGCGTCAGCGCCTGTCGCGCGAAGAGCTCGGCCTTGTCGAGGTCACCGCCGTAGCTCATCACGATCGCCAGGTCGCGCTTGGCCAGCGCCAGCAGGTCTTCGTTGCTGCTGTCGACCGCGAGGTGCAAGGCTTTCGACGCCGCGCGCAGGCTTTGCCTGAACTCACCGGCTTCGGCCAGCGAGACGGCCTGGCTGCAATATTGGTAACCGGTGAGCTTGATCGGCTCGGCCGCGTAGAGGGCCGCACCTTCGGCCGCAAAGCCGAGGATGGTGTCGGCGTCTTGCAGGCGCGCCTTGTTGAGCTGGACCATCGAGCGCTCGACGTCGGCGAACTGCGTCTGCGCGACGGCCCACGAACCGACGGCCAGCAGAATCAACGGCGCCAGACGGAGGGTAATTCTCGGGACGAACCTCAGTGCAACCACGCGGCCTCCTCACGGTAGCGCCGGACTCTAGAAGGCCGTGCCGGGCCAGTCCAATGACTTTAGTTAGGGCAATTCCGGCCCCGAAACCCGTTGCCCGGCGCGGGCCCGGCACGGTGTGCGCACTGCGCCACGCACCCCCCTAGGTTGAAGTTGGCGCAGTCGGGGCCCGAGCGAACTGGCGGCGTCGGTCTGCCCCGCCAGACAGCCGTTTCGCGCGGGGCCGCTATGCAAGAATGCGCTCGATCAGCAGCTCAAGGCCCGTCATGTCAGTGAACATCGCTCCGGCAGACAGTGCGACCCTGGCGTCGGGCGGCCGCCACAAGGTGCTGCTGGTCGAAGACCACGATCTGGTGCGCATGGGCGTGAAAGCGCTGTTCAGCGGCACCGACGGCGCCCACATCGACTGGATCGAAGCTTCCACGCTCGCCGACGCGCTGCGCCTGTACGGTGAACACCAAGATGTTGCCGTGGTGCTGCTCGACCTGAACCTGGCCGACTGCAAGGGCCTGCACGGCCTGTCGCAGATGCTCGCGGTGCACCCCGGCGCGCGGGTGCTCATCCTGAGTGGCACACAAGACGAGTTCGTGGTGCGACAGGCCAAGGCGATGGGTGCGGCCGGGTACCTTCACAAGGGCGGTTCGCCCGACCCGATGCGCGAGACGCTGCGGGCAATCCTCGAGCTCGACCCGGCCGGGGGCTCGGCGCCGGCGCGGCCAGTGCAGGCGTTTCCGAAGTTCCCGTCGGCGTCGAGCTACGACCGCGTGGCCGAACTCGGCGCAAGGCACCTCGAGATCCTGGAACTGGTGCTTTCGGGCTGCACCAACCAAGAGATCAGCAACTCGACCAAGCTGTCGCTCGGCACCGTGAAGAACTACGTCTCCACCATCCTGCTGGCGCTCGATGTCAAATCGCGCTCGCACCTGATCAGCCTGTTCCGTTGAACGCCGCAGGCGCCGGCGCGGCAGTGAAGCGGAGCCTCGCCGCATGAAGATCGTCAGGCCGCAAGGCCGCGCCCCCGGCTCGGTGGTTCAGGCCGCCGCGGGCCAGCCGCTGCTCGCCGACGACTTCATCGACCGCAGCGTGATGCGCGCGGAAGTCAAGCGCCTCTACGACAACGCGATTCCGGCAGCCGTTGGCGCGGTGGTGGTGGCGCTGGTGTTCTGGCTCATGTTCTACGGCCACACCCACGACCCGCTGGTGCTGGTGTGGGCGGTGCTCGCGCACGGCTGCCAGGCGGCGCGGCTGGCGGTGCTGGTCTCGTTCCAGCGTGCCAAGGGCACGCGCCGCGAACCGGCCGTGTGGCTGTTCCGCTACCGCGCAGCGCTGTTCTGCATGAGCGCCACCTGGGGGCTGGCGCCACTGATGTTCCTGCCTGCCGGCGACCTGGCCTACACCGCCATCCTGCTGCTGGTATTGCTCGGCGTGGCGGTGAGCGGCATCACCGCCATCGCCACCGACCGCCTTTCGGTGATGCTCTGGATCGTGCCGCTGATGGGCCCAGCGCCGCTGGCGCTGCTGTGGCACTACAGCCCGGCCAATCTGGGGCTCGCGGCGTTCGCCCTGCTCTTCATCTTCGTCAACCTGACCTACGTGCTGAAGCAGAACCACGTGCTCAGCACCACGCTGCGCGCGCAGTTCGAGAACGCCGCGCTCGTCAAACGCCTGAACGAACAGGTCGAGCTGACGGCCGCCGCCAGCAAGGACAAGAGCCGCTTTCTCGCTGCCGCCAGCCACGACCTGCGCCAGCCGCTGCACGCGTTGAGCTTCTTCGGCTCGACGCTCGAGAAGCGCATGGCGAATTCGCCCGACCTGCCGCTGATTTACAACATGATGCGGTCGATCGAGGCGCTCGACAAATCCTTCAACGCGATCCTCGACGTTTCAAAGCTCGACGCGCAGGCGGTCGAGCCGCACCCGCAGCTGTTTCCGTTGCGCGACCTGTTCCGGCGCCTGCAGATGAGCTTCGGCGGGCAGGCCGAAGAAGCCGGACTGCAACTGCGCTTCAAGCCCGGCGGCAAGGTCGTCAAGAGCGACCCGCAGTTGCTGGAGCGTGCGCTCGCCAACCTGGTGCAGAACGGGCTGCGTTATTGCCACAGTGGCGGCATCGTGGTGCTGGCGCGCAACTGGCGCGGCGGCACCAACATCGAAGTGTGGGACACCGGCATCGGCATTCCGGAAGCCGAGCTGCCGAAGATCTTCGGCGAGTTCTACCAGGTCGAGAACCCCGAGCGCGACCGCAACAAGGGCCTGGGCATCGGCTTGGCCATCGTGGCGCGGCTCACGCTGCTGCTCGACCACACGCTCACGGTGCAATCACGCGTCGGCCAGGGCAGCCTGTTCCGCATCTGGATCAAGGGCTCCGACCTTGAGCAGATGGAAGAATTCACCGTCGGCTCCGACACCGTGCCGACACGCATCGACGACATCCGCACCATTCTGTTCATCGACGACGAAGAAGCGATCCGCACCAGCGTGTCGGACCTGCTGCGCCAGTGGGGCTACACCGTGCTGGCCACCGCCACCGTCGACGAAGCCCGCCGCGCGGCGCTGAACCACGATTCGGTGATCGACGTGGTGATCTCCGACCTGCGGCTGCGCGGCGGCGAAGACGGCATCCGCGCCATCGAGCAGATCCGCCAGGTGTGCGGCTACACGGTGCCGGCGGTGCTCGTGACCGGTGACACCGCACCCGACCAGGTGCAGCGCATCCACGAAAGCGGCCACATCGTGCTGTTCAAGCCGGTGCGGCCGAAAGACCTGTACGACGTGCTCAAACGGATCGTTTGAGCGAGGCGGCAACCTCTGTTTGCAGGATGCACGCCGGTGCGGCGTCGGCGGAAGATGTACCTTCCCAGCAAACTCGAGGAACCTACCGTGAGCGAAGACCCGTTGAAAGGCATGCAGCCGACCTACATCGTCTTTCACAAGTGGCTGGCCGCGAACCGGACGAAGATCGCCGCGAAGCGGGACCGGACCGTCATTTATTCGGGAATGACGGAGGGCCGAGTCAAGATCTGGACCCAGCTCCCCAAGTACGAGAGACTCCTGACGCAGGAGTTGGGCAAAAATCCCCGCTGGGAACCGATCGAAACCGTGCTGAAGAAGCTGAAATGCACCTTGCCAAGCTACAAGGGTTCGCTCCAGTTGCCCGACGGTGTCGCGACCTTCAAGACCATGTGGGGCTTTGCCTGCAACGCCTACAAGGCAAACCTCGTGACGCTGCACGAGAGCCAGCAGATCTGGAAGAACCTGTCGGCCTGGTACGTCAAGAACGCGGTCGGTGAAACCTACGTCTTCGCGGGCAGCATCCTGAAGAAGTACCCCGACCTGCTGCTGGCGGAGATCCCGGTGCTGATGAAGAACAAGTCCATCTCGGTCGAGTCTCAAGAACGCGTGATGAAGTTGATCCCCAGCAGCCGGGCCGCCTGGGAAAAATACCGCGCCGACAGCCCGAAAGGCCGCATGGCCGGGCGTTGAGCAAGTTCTAGAACGGAATGTCGTCGTCCATGTTGTCGAAGCCGGTCGTCGACTTCGGCGCGGGGCGCGACGCCGGCGCCGAAGGGCGGCCAGCCGGGGCCGAGCGCTGCGGCGCGCTGCGCTCGCCGTAACCACCCCCGCCTTCGTCGCCACCACCGCCACCGCCCATGCCTTCACGGCCGCCGAGCATCTGCATTTCGGTCGCGACGATCTCGGTGGTGTACTGGTCCTTGCCTTCCTTGTCGGTCCACTTGCGGGTGCGCAGGCGGCCTTCCACATAGACCGAGCGGCCCTTCTTCAGGTACTCGCCGGCGATTTCGGCCAGGCGGTCGAAGAAGACGATGCGGTGCCAGTCGGTCTCTTCCTGCTTCTCGCCCGATTCCTTGTTCTTCCACTGGCGTGTGGTCGCCACGTTGACGTTGCAGATGGCGCCGCCGCTGGGCATGTAGCGCACTTCCGGGTCCTTGCCCAGGTTGCCGACGATGATGACTTTGTTGACCGATGCCATGGTGGTGCTCCGCGGGGTGTGCGATGGGGTTGGTGCAATTATCGCTCCCCGACCCCGAGCCACCACCACCCGCAGGCGGGAATGGCGGGTGCACTCGCCCGGCTGCCCCCGAAGGTGCGGGGGCGCCGCACGCCCCGTCCCGTACCATCGCGGCTTTGCCGTCGGCCTGACCCCTTGACCACCCTCGCCTCCACGTCCCCCGAGACGATCCTGCACGACGTCTTCGGCTACAGCGCTTTTCGTGGCGCGCAGGCCGAGATCGTCGACCACGTGGTGCGAGGCGGCGACGCGCTGGTGCTCATGCCCACCGGCGGCGGCAAGAGCCTGTGTTACCAGGTGCCGGCCATCGCGCGCCACCGTGCCGAGCGTGGCGTGGCGATCGTCGTCAGCCCGTTGATCGCGCTGATGCACGACCAGGTCGGCGCACTCGAAGAAGCTGGTGTGCACGCGGCCTTCCTGAACTCTTCGCTCACGCTCGAAGAGACGCAGAAGATCGAGCGCGAGATGATGGGCGGCCGGCTCGTGCTGCTCTACGTGGCACCCGAGCGCCTGACCACGCCGCGCATGCTGGCGCAGCTCGATTCGCTCGAAGAACGCGGCCTGCTCAGCCTGTTCGCGATCGACGAAGCGCATTGCGTGAGCCAGTGGGGCCACGACTTCCGTGAAGACTACCTCGCGCTCAACCTGCTGCACGAGCGTTACCCCGGCGTGCCGCGCATCGCGCTCACCGCCACCGCCGACGAGCTGACCCGCGCCGACATCATCGAGCGCCTCGCGCTCGGCGAAGCGCGCGTCTTCATCAGCAGCTTCGACCGGCCGAACATCCGCTACGCCGTGGTCGAGAAAGACGACGCGCGCAAGCAGCTGCTGCGTTTCATCCAAGACGAACACGAGGGCGACGCCGGCATCGTGTACTGCCAGTCGCGCAAGAAGGTCGACGAAACCGCGGCCTGGCTGAACACCGAAGGCATCAGCGCCCTGCCGTACCACGCCGGGCTCGACGCCGATGTGCGGCGCAAGCACCAGGACCGTTTCCTGCGCCAGGAAGGCGTGGTGATGGTCGCGACCATCGCTTTCGGCATGGGCATCGACAAACCCGATGTGCGCTTCGTGGCGCACCTCGACCTGCCGAAGAACATCGAGGCCTACTACCAGGAGACCGGCCGCGCCGGCCGCGACGGCCAGCCCGCCGACGCCTGGATGACCTACGGTCTCGCCGACGTGGTGAACCAGCGCCGCATGATCGACGAGAGCCCGGCCGCCGAAGAGTTCAAGCGTGGCCAGCGCGGCAAGCTCGACGCGCTGCTCACCCTGGCCGAAGCGCACGACTGCCGGCGCGTGCGCCTGCTCGCCTACTTCGGCGAACAGAGCGAACGCTGTGCGCCCTATCAGAACGCCTGCGACAACTGCCTGAACCCGCCCGCCACCTGGGACGCGACCGAAGCCGCGCGCAAGGCGCTGAGCTGCATCTACCGCTTTCATCAAAACCGCGGCCAGCGCTTCGGCGCCGGCCACCTGATCGACGTGCTGCGCGGCAAGAGCACCGACAAGGTCACGCAATACGGGCACGAGAGCCTGAGCACCTTCGGCATCGGCGCCGACGTGAGCGAAGCGCAATGGCGCGTCGTGCTGCGCCAGCTGATCGCGCTCGGCTATCTGCAGACCGAAGGCGAATACAACACGCTGGAGCTCACGGCCACCGCGCGCGACGTGCTGCGTGGCGACGTGCAGATGCTGCTCCGCGAAGCGAGCGCCACGCCCAAGCGTTCGAAGGCCGGCGGCCGTGTGACGAAATCAGGGCGCGGCGGCAAGGACAAACCACCGCCGCTGCCGCTCGACGAACAAGGCCTGGAGCGCTTCGCCGCGCTGAAGGAATGGCGCGCCGAGGTGGCACGCGAACACAACCTGCCGGCCTACGTGGTGTTCCACGACGCCACGCTGGCCGAGATGGCGCAGGCGCAACCCGATTCGCTCGACGCGCTGGCGCAGGTCAGCGGCGTGGGCGCGAAAAAGCTCGAAGCCTACGGGCGCGAGATCCTGCGCGTGCTCGGCGGCTGAACGCGTCGCTCAGCCGCGCCCGAGCCGCGCCATCTCTTCGCCGACCAGCCGCAGCACCAGCTTGTCGAGCGTCTGCACCGAATAGTTCTTCACGTCGTGCACGGTCTGCGTGCCCGGGCCGCTGGTCGGGTCGACCGCGTTCTTGTAGGTCAGGAACACGAAGCGCCCCGCGGTGTACTGAGCGAGCTGGCGGAAGACGTATTGGCCCACCGGGTCGAGCCCGCTCGCGCCGACCGCGAACAACTTGATGCCCTTGGCCAGCGCGGCCTGCATGTCGGTGCCGTACTGCGGGCCGCCGTAGTCGAGGTGCGGCGGCGCGTCGGCCACCATCACCACCAGCCGCGCGGCGTCGCTGCGCCAGGCCAGGCCGTGCACGACCTCGTGCAAGGCTTCGTTCAAGGCTTCGGGTGTGTCGCCGCCGCCCTGGGCCTGCACTTTCGCGAGCAGCGCCTGAAAAGCGCCCAGGTCGTTGGTCAGGTCGTGGGTGCGCGTGATGAAGGCATCGCCACGGTCGCGGTAGGCGACCAGGCCGTAGCAGATGTCGGGCTGGCCGGGCAGCTGCGCGATCTGGTCGGCCATCGCGCGCATCGAGCTCTTCAGCTTGCCGATCTCGTCGCCCATCGAGCCGGTGGCGTCGACCATGAAGACGAGGTCGAGGCGCGGGCGCTGCGGGCCACGCGTTGCGTCGAGCCGCACCTGCAGCGCGTTCGCCTGGCCACGCACGAGCGTGGCGCGCGCCTGCGTGGCGCCCTTGCGCACGGCCACGCCCAGCAGCGGCTCGGCCGAGAAGGCCGGCGCGATGAATGCGCGCGGGTGCAGCCACACGTGGCCGGCGGTGTCGGTGCGGGCCCACATCACCGGCTCGGCCACACCGGCACGCTGCACCGCCACTTCGGCGTCGTGCACCGGGCGGCCGGCGGCGTCGAGCACTTCGAGCAGATAACGCTCGCTGATGTCACGGTCACGCACCGGCTGCTGCGTGTTGCGATGGCGGTAGGCGAGGTAGGCGCCGAAGTCGGCGTTGTCGTCGACGACCCCGGCCGTGACGACGGCGTCGACCGGCGCCTGTCTCGCGGGCGCGATGGCGTCGCTCAACGGGCGCATGCGTCGTTCCGACTCTTCCTTGGCGGCGGCCGGCGCCGCGGCCCTGGGCGCAGCGCGGCCTGCACTCGACGCCACCGCCTCGGCATCGGCCCGCCGCTTGTCGCCCGAGTCCTTGCGCAGGTGCCAGGCGGCGTCGTTCTCCTGCGCGCTGCGGCCCGGCACTTCACGCGTGGTCGGTGCACGCTGGCAATGGTTGGCCGAAGGCGGCTCGAAGGCCGGCGGTGTGAAGCTGCCCGGGGGTGTGGGCGGCGCGTCTTGCCAGGCCGGTGGCCACGCGGTGGGGGCGGTGGCAGCGTGTGCGCTCTGTTCATCGAACGAAGCAGCGCAAGCGGCCAGCGCGGCGATCAGCAACAGGGCCGGGGCGGCGGTGAAGCGTGGGAGTTTCATGGGTTTGTCCTGGGGTGGTGGGTGCGGGTGATACGCCGCTGCCCGCAAGTCGGGGTGAAGGCGACGCCGCGCATCGCCTCGGTGAAAACACTTCACCCCACCCACACCCACCGGCCGTATCAGGTTCGAATGAGGCAGACTTCTTACCGATGCACAGCACGCCCGAACCCGACGACGACACGCTGATGGCCGCCTATGCCCGTGGCGACGCTGCCGCCTTCGAGCATTTGTACGAGCGCCATCGCGCCGGCCTGTACCGCTTCGTGCGGCGACTGCTCGGCACCGCGCTCGCCGCGCAGACCGACGAGGTGTTTCAGGACACCTGGCTGCGTGTCGTGAAAGCGCGCAGCACCTGGTCGCCCCAAGGTGCGAGCTTTCGCACCTGGCTGTTCACGCTCGCGCACCACCGCGTGATCGACCTGCTGCGGCGCAGCGGCCGCGAGGTCTCGATCGACGCGTTCGAGAGCGGCGGCCAGGAACCGTGGGAGCCCGATGCCAACGCGTGGCAGCACTGGCCGGCACCGGCGAGCGCCGCGCCGCACAGCGAAGAACTCGCGTTCTGGCGCCGCGCCGGCGAACGCCTGCTGACCTGCCTCGAGCAACTGCCGCTGCCACAGCGCAGCGCCTTCCTGCTGCACCACGACGACGGCCTGGCCCTCGACGAGGTGGCCACCGCCCTCGAAGTCGGCTTCGAGACCGCGAAAACACGGCTGCGCTACGCGATGAAGAAGTTGCGCACCTGCATGGGCGCCTACCTCGCGCCCGTGCTCACGAACGCGGGGGTTGACGCGTCATGAGCCCGCGCGACGAAGACCGCGACGCCTGGCTCGCACAGGCCCTGCGCCACGCGCCCGACGCGAACGCCGACGCACCGCCGGCACTCAGCGCGGCGATCCTGCGTGAAGCGCGGGCCGCGGCGCCTCGACCGGCCGCTGCTCGTGCAGCGCCCGCGCTTGAGTCGCGCGGCCCGCTGCAGTGGCTCGCTTCGGTGGGGGCCTGGCTCGCGCGCCCGCCGGTGGCGGCCGGTTTTGCCAGCGTGATGGTGGCGACCCTGGTCGGGGTGATGTGGTGGGACCAGCCGCTCGACGCCACCCTGCCCCGCGAGCCCGAGGTGGTCTCTTCGACGCCACAGGCGCGCGCCGATGTCGTGCCGCCCGCCGTGCCGCCCGCCGTGGTGGCCGCCGCGCCGCAGGCCACGCCGGCCGAGGCGGCTGCGCCCCGGCCCGCCGAAATCGCCGCCCGCGGCCGCCTGGCCGACAAGAAAGAAGCCGCGAAGAAAGAATCCGAGACGCGCGATGCCGAGACCAGCGCCCGCGTGTCGCGGCCCGCCGTCGAACTGCCGCGGCAACGCGCCGAAGCAGACACCGCACCCGCAGTGGCCGCGGCGGCGCCACCACCTGCCGCTTTCCCGGCCGCGCCGCCGGCGCCGGCACCGCGGGCCGCCACCACCGCCAACGAAGCACCCGCCCCTTTCGCCGAGCGGCGCGAGCGTGCGGCGCCGGCCGCAAAAGCAGCGGCCGAGCTGTCGGCACCCGCCACCACCGCCGCCGACTCGGCCACGTCGCCGCGCGACGCCCTGCGCGCCTCGCAGGGCGCCGCGAGCCCCGCGCTCGCCAAGGCACGCGTGGCCGGTGCCGGCGATGCGCCGCTGGCCGCGTTGCGAGCGGGTATCGCGCCACAGCCTGAACGCTGGCGCTGGCAGCGCGGTGCGGGCGCGCCGCAGCCGATGACCCCGGCCCTGCAAGCCTGGCTCGCCACGGCCGAAGCCAGCACCGGCGCGCTCTGGCGGGTGGACGCAGACGGCACGCCACGCGAGCCGGCGAACAGCGTGCGGCTCTTGCGCGACAGCGTGCTCCAGGCCACGCTGGGGTTCAGCGGCAACGCCTTGTGGGTCGAGGCCGCCGGCGCTTCCTCGTCGGCCGCGCTGAGCGCGAGCGAGGCCGGTTCGCTGCGCCAGGCGCTCGACGCGGCCACGCCCTGACACAAGCTCCGAGGCGCGGCCACCGGCCGTGCGGGCACGGGTCGTTATCATGATCGGTTTTGCCGCGCCCACACGATGCCCGACCTGCCTGAAGCCTCTGCCCCCTCAGCGCCGAAAGAGGCCACGCAGCAGATCCGCGTTCCCTCCGTGGAGGTCGCGAACGCTATTCGCGTTCCGTCCGCTGAGGTCGCGAACGCTATTCGCGTTCGCGGGGCCCGCACCCACAACCTGAAGAACATCGACCTCGACATCCCGCGCAACCAGCTCGTGGTGATCACGGGGCTGTCGGGTTCGGGCAAGAGCTCGCTCGCGTTCGACACGCTGTACGCCGAAGGCCAGCGGCGTTATGTGGAAAGCCTGTCGGCCTACGCGCGCCAGTTTTTGCAGTTGATGGACAAGCCCGATGTCGACGTGATCGAGGGCCTGTCGCCCGCCATCAGCATCGAGCAGAAAGCGACCTCGCACAACCCGCGCTCGACCGTCGGCACCGTGACCGAGATCCACGACTACCTGCGCCTGCTCTATGCCCGCGCCGGCACGCCCTACTGCCCCGACCACCAGCTGCCGCTGCAGGCGCAGAGCGTGAGCCAGATGGTCGACGCCGCACTCGCGTTGCCTGAAGACACCCGCCTGATGGTGTTGGCGCCGGTCGTGCGCGACCGCAAGGGCGAGTTCACCGAGCTCTTCGCCGACATGCAGGCGCAGGGTTATGTGCGCTTCCGTGTCGACGGCACGGCGCATGAAGCGGCCGACCTGCCGAAGCTGAAGAAGACCGAGAAGCACGACATCGACGTGGTGATCGACCGCGTGAAGGTGCAGCCCGGTTTGCAGCAACGCCTGGCCGAAAGTTTCGAGGCGGCCTTGCGCATCGCCGACGGCCGCGCCGTGGCACTCGAGATGGACACGGCGAAGGAGCACTTGTTCTCCAGCAGGTTCGCCTGCCCGGTCTGCAGCTACTCCCTGAGCGAGCTCGAACCGCGCCTGTTCTCGTTCAACTCGCCGGTCGGTGCCTGCCCCACCTGCGACGGCCTGGGCCACACCACGGTGTTCGACGCCGACCGGGTGGTCGCCTTCCCGTCGCTCAGCCTGGCCAGCGGCGCGGTGAAGGGCTGGGACCGGCGCAACGGCTACACCTTCTCGCTGCTCGAGAGCGTGGCGCGGCACTACCGGTTCGACATCGACGCCGCTTTCGAGCAACTGCCGAAAGACGCACAACACGTGCTGCTGCACGGCTCGGGCGAAGAGAACATCGAGTTCGTCTACGAAGCCGAAGGTTCACGCGGCAAGATGCGCAGCGTGAAACGGTCGCACCCTTTCGAGGGCATCTTGCCGAACCTGTCACGGCGCTTTCGCGAGACCGACTCGGCCGCGGTGCGCGAAGACCTGCTGCGTTACCAGAGCGCCAAGCCCTGCCCCGACTGCGAAGGCTCGCGCCTGCGCCGCGAAGCGCGCCACGTGTTCCTGGCCGATGCGGCCAGCGGCGAGCGCGAGCCGATCTACCGCGTCGAACACTTCACCTTGCGCGAGTGCCTGGCTTACTTCGAGAAGCTGAAACTGCAAGGCGCCAAGGCCGAGATCGCCGACAAGGTGGTGCGCGAGATCCGCTCGCGCCTGAAGTTCCTGAACGACGTAGGGCTGAACTACCTGAGCCTCGACCGCAACGCCGATTCGCTTTCGGGTGGCGAGTCGCAGCGCATCCGCCTGGCGTCGCAGATCGGCTCGGGGCTCACGGGCGTGATGTACGTGCTCGACGAGCCCAGCATCGGCCTGCACCAGCGTGACAACGAACGCCTGATCGGCACGCTTCGCCACCTGCGCGACATCGGCAACAGCGTGCTGGTGGTCGAACACGACGAAGACGCGATCCTCGCCGCGGACCACGTGATCGACATGGGCCCGGGTGCCGGCGTGCACGGCGGGCGCGTGATGGCGCAGGGCACGGCGGCGCAAGTGGCCGCCAACCCGGCCTCGCTGACCGGTCAGTACTTGTCGCGCGCGCGGCGCATCGCGGTGCCCGCACGCCGCGTTCCGCGCCGCGGCCAGGCCTGGGGCGTGCACGGCGACGGCCCGACCGAGCTCCGCATCGTCAACGCACGCGGCAACAACCTGAAGAACGTATCGGTCGAGATCCCGGTCGGCCTGCTGACCTGCGTGACGGGCGTGTCGGGTTCGGGCAAGAGCACGCTGGTCAACGACACGCTCTACGCCAGCGTGGCGCGCAAGCTCTACAACAGCCACGCCGAGTCGGAGCCGGTCGACGAGATCAGCGGCCTCGAGGCCTTCGACAAGGTCATCAACGTCGACCAGAGCCCGATCGGCCGCACGCCGCGCAGCAACCCGGCCACCTACACCGGCATGTTCACGCCGATCCGCGAACTCTTCGCCGAGATGAACACCGCGAAGGAGCGCGGCTACGGCGCCGGCCGCTTCAGCTTCAACGTGGCCGGCGGGCGTTGCGAAGCCTGCCAGGGCGACGGCGTGCTCAAGGTCGAGATGCACTTCTTGCCCGACGTGTACGTGCCCTGCGACGTGTGCCACGGCAAACGCTACAACCGCGAAACGCTCGAGGTGCTCTACAAGGGCAAGAACATCACCGACGTGTTGAACCTCACCGTCGAAGACGCGCACGCGTACTTCAACGCCGTGCCCAACATCGCGCGCAAGCTGCAGACGCTGCTCGACGTGGGCCTGGGCTACATCCGCCTCGGCCAGAGCGCCACCACGCTCAGCGGCGGTGAAGCACAGCGCGTGAAGCTCGCGCTCGAACTGAGCAAGCGCGACACCGGCCGCACGCTCTACATTCTTGACGAACCCACCACCGGCCTGCACTTCGCCGACATCGACCTGTTGCTGCGGGTGCTGCACCAGCTGCGCGACGCGGGCAACACCATCGTCGTGATCGAGCACAACCTCGACGTGATCAAGACCGCCGACTGGATCGTCGACATGGGGCCGGAAGGTGGCGCGGGGGGTGGCACGGTGGTGGCACAAGGGACGCCGGAAGAGGTGGCGGCAAACCCGGACAGCTTCACCGGGCGATACCTGAAGCCGCTGCTGGCGGCCTGAGCCGCGCCGTCAGACGCGCGGGCCGAAGCGCAACGCGCGCGCGCTCTCCTGCACCATGCTCTGCGGGTTGCGCGTTTCGCCATACACCTTGCGCAAATGCGTGGCGTGGTTGCCGTCGCGCGCGGCGCAGCGTTCGATCTCTTCGAGTGCGGGCAGGCTTTCGAGCGCCACGAAGTGCGGCGCCACCTTGCGCAGCGTGGCCAGAATGTCTTCGCGGATCGTGCGGCTCTCGCGCGTCTGCGGGTCGACCATGGTGCCGTCCAGGCCGAAGCGGCAGGCCTGAAAACGGTTGAAGGTGTAGACGAGGTAATCGTCTTCGGTGGGCACCGGCTGGTCGCGTTCGAGCAGGCGGCTGCACAGCGCCTGCAGGTAACACGCGAGTGCGGCGGCGCGCTCGACGGTGAGCGGCGTGTCGCACACGCGCAGCTCGATCGTCCCGTACTCGGGCTTGGGGCGAATGTCCCAGTAGAAATCCTTCATCGACTTCACCACGCCGGTCGCTTCCATCTTCGTGAAGTAGCCGTTGGCGAATTCGTCCCAGCTCAGCATGAAGGGCGCGCGGCCGCTGAGCGGGAAGGCGAACACCGAATTGAGCCGCGCCGAGTCGAACATGGTGTCGACACCCTGAAAGAACGGTGACGAGGCACTCAGTGCGATGAAGTGCGGCACGTAGCGGTTGAGCGAATGCAGCAGGAACATCGCGTCGTCGCCCGAAGCGCAACCCACGTGCACGTGCTGGCCGAACACGGTGAACTGCTTGGCGAGGTAACCGTAGAGCTGAGAGATCTGCTGGAAGCGCGGCTTGGCGAACACACGCTGCTCCGACCAGCGCTGGAACGGGTGCGTGCCACCGCCGCAGAGGTCGATGTTCAGGCGGTCGCAGGCTTTGACGAGCGTGTCGCGCATGCCACGCAGCTCGGCGAGCAGCGGCGTGTGGCGGGTCTGGATGCTGGTCGCGATCTCGATCATGCTCTGCGTCATCTCGGGCGTGACGGTGCCCGGAAAGGGCTTGCGCGAGAGCAGCTCCAGCAGGTCGTTGGCGCCCGAGGTCAGATCGAAGTCGACGGTGTTGACGAGCTGCAGTTCGAGCTCGACGCCGAGCGACAGCGCGCTGGACTGGCCGAAGGGTTCCAATGGCATCAGTTCTCCTCGGGGTGCGCTTCGCGGGCCCACAACAGCGCGCGCTGCGTGACCCAGGGCCCGACCACTTCGAGCAGCACGAGCAGGCCGACGATCACCGGCAGGCTCTCGCGCGCCAGGTCGAAGCCATAGGTGCGGCTTTCTTCGAGCAGCAGCAGCACGAAGGCCGACATCGGCATCAACGCGAAGCCGGTCAGCGCGCCCTTGCGGAAGGTGGTGCCGCTGAAACGCGCGAGGCTCACGTTGACCAGCGTGTGCGAGCCCGTGCGCACCACCAGCAGCGCCACGCCGAGCAGCAAGCCGGCGGCCAGGCCTTCCCAAGACAGCAGGCTGCCGATGTAGACGAAGAGGAACACCGCGAGCAGGTCGCCCAGCACGCCGAAGTTGCGCTGCGCGTGGCTCAGCATGATGCGGCGCTCGCGCGCCACGGCGCCGAAAGCGAGCGCGGCCAGCAGCGGCGAGAGCTGCAGGGTCTGCGCGACGCCGGCCAGCAGCAGCACGCAGATCGCGAAAGTGACGGTCGTGCTCTGGCTGCTGGTGGCCAGGCGGTTCAGGGCCGGCGCGATCACGCCGGCCACCGCACCGGCCAGCAGCGACAGCACGATCACGTAGACGCTGTTGAACAAGGCCTTGCCGAGGTCGCCGCTGGTTTCGAGGTGCCAGTAGCCGACCACGAGCTTAAGCAGCAGCACCGCCAGCAGGCAGTTGAGTGCGCACAGGTGCAGCAGCCGCTCGGTCACTTGGCCGGCGCTGCGCAGCTCGTGCGTCACGCGCATCACCGCGGCCGGCGAGGTGGCCACGCACAACGAGGCGAGCACGAGGCGGTGGTCGATCGCCAGGCCGAACTGGCCCGCCACCCAGAACACCGCGCCGAACGTGAGCGCGGCCTGCAAGACGCCCGCTGCCAGCACCCAGGGGTTGTGGCGAAACCAGCGCGGGTTGATGCGGTAGCCGAGCTCGAACAGCGTGAGTGCGAGCGCCACGTTGGCCATGAAACCAAGCGACGCATGAGAAGCCACTTCACGCGAGAGGCCCGTGCCGGCCAGCACGAGACCGGCCAACCCGTAAGCGCAGACCCGCGGCACGCGCGCGAAGCGAAAGGCCCATTCACCCGCCAGCCAGGCCGCCAGCAGCATCACGGGCCAGGCCACCACCGGCCCGAACTGATCCCAGTTCACAAGGTTTGTCTCGATCTTTTCATCCGCTCAATCTACAACGCCAGCGTGGCAGCGTCTGTAGGACTGATGCGCGAGATGCGCCCTGCCCGCGCACGGGACGCGCGGGCTCGATAGACTTCTGCACCACCTTCGAAGGAGCGCCGTGAGCACCACCGTCGACTACTACTTCTCGCCGCAATCACCCTGGACGTACCTCGGCCATGAACGCTTCGCCAGCATCGCGCGGGCCGCTGGCGCGCAGATCCAGGTCTTGCCGGTCGATCTGGGCAAGGTGTTCCCCGTGTCGGGCGGCCTGCCGCTGGGGCAGCGGGCGCCGCAGCGGCAGGCTTATCGGCTGGTCGAGTTGCCCCGCTTCAGCCAGCACCTCGGCGTGCCGCTCAACCTGCATCCGAAGTATTTCCCGGTGGCGAGCGACGCGGCCTCGCGCGTGATCATCTCGGTCGAGCTTCACGACGGTACTGACGCCGCGATGGCCATCGCCGGTGCCGTGATGCGCGCCGTGTGGGTCGAAGACCGCAACATCGCCGACGAACAGGAGCTCGCGCTGATGCTGAAGACGCTCGGGCTGCCGGCGCAGCGCGCCGACGACGCGCACTCGGCAGCCGTGCAAGAGCGCTACGCCGCCAATTCGCAGCGCGCCATCGACGCAGGCGTTTTCGGTGCGCCGAGTTACGTCGTGGAAGGCGAGTTGTTCTGGGGCCAGGACCGGCTCGACTTTCTGCAGCGGCGCCTGGCAAAGGCATGAGCATGACTCCGCGCAACATGCTTCGACGCCTCGGCCTCGGCGCGCTCGCGTTGTTTGCCCTGGCGATGAACGCACGCGCCGAACCGTATGCCGGCCCGCTGTTCGACACGCACCTGCACTACAACGAAGAAGCCGTCGGACCTTACCCGATGGCCGATGTGCTCGGCCGAATGCAGCGCAGCGGCGTGCGCGCGATCGTCGCCAACAGCCGGCCCAACGACGGCACACGCGCTCTCGCCACCGCGCTCGACGCGACCCGCGCCGCCGGTGTCACGGTCGTGCCCTTCGTGCGCCTGTACCGCAACCGCGCCGACTACAGCGGCTGGTTCAAGGACGAATCCATCCACACGATGGTGCTGCAGCAGCTCGCCGCCGGCACGCCCTCGGGCCCGTTCCGCGGCATCGGCGAGTTCCATCTGTACGAGAGTGCCAACGCCAACGGGCCCGTCGCACGCAAGCTGATGCAGCTGGCGCAGGCGAAAGACCTGGCCGTGCTGGCGCACGTCGACGACGACGCGATCGACCTGCTGATGGCGCACGCGCCCGACGCGAAACTGATCTGGGCCCACACCGGCATCGGCGGCGCGCCGGTCGCACGGGTGCGCGCGCTGCTGCTGAAGTACCCGAAGCTGATGGGCGAGCTGTCGTACCGGCCAGGCCTCACCGACGGCAGCGGCCACCTGAGCGCCGACTGGAAAACGTTGATGCTCGAATTTCCGGGCCGCTTTTTGGTCGGCTCCGACACCTGGGTCAACGCGCGCTGGGACAGCTACGAAGCGCTGATGACGCAGGCGCGCCTGTGGCTCGGCGACCTGCCGCCGGCCGTGGCCAAGGGCATCGCGTGGGGCAATGCCGCGGCGTTGTTCGGCCTCAAGGAGCCAGCCGACACGCGCAACTCGCGCCCGTGAAGAACGCGCCCTCGGCGCGTTCGGCCATGAAAAAAGCCGGTGCAAGCACCGGCTTTCTGTTCAGGCGCGAAGCGCCGTTCAGCTCAGGTGACCGTTGATCAGCTTGGTCATCTCGAACATCGACACTTGAGCCTTCTTGAAGATTTCCTTCAGCTTGGCGTCGGCGTTGATCATCGTGCGCTTGGCTGCGTCTTGCAGCTTGTTGGCCTTGATGTACTCCCAGACCTTCTTCGTGACTTCGGTGCGCGGCACCGGCTTGGAGCCGATGATGGCAGCGAGGGCAGCGCTCGGGGTCATGGCCTTCATGAAGGCGGCGTTGGGAGTGCGCTTCTTGGCGGGGGCCTTCTTCGCAGCGGCCTTCTTTGCAGGAGCCGCCTTCTTCGCAGCCGGAGCCGCCTTCTTTGCAGCGGCCTTCTTCGCCGGAGCCTTCTTGGCGGCCGGAGCCGCCTTCTTCGCTGCCGCTTTCTTCGCGGGAGCTTTCTTCGCAGTTGCCATGTTGATTCTCTCCATCAAGTAAGTTGTTGATGTGCTCGGTTTGGGCGAGAGCCGCGTGGACTCTCATTTCTCCATAGCACCGCGCGGAGCGAATGGTAATACCTGTATAGGGCAAAGAGAAGAAGTTTTCACTGTGAAAGTACGCATTCTTTCGAGGGAAAGCGCGCTTTTGTCGCTGCAATGCGTCACTGGCGCATCGCGCGGGCTCGTGTCGATCACATCACGTCGTCGCCTTGCGGTGCGCGCTTCGTGCCGTCGAGCATCGCGCGCACGAGGTTTTCGCGTTGCCGCAGGCTCGTGAAAATCACGCCGCCGACATGCAGCACGACGAGGCCGAGCAGCCCCCAGGCGAAGACGCGGTGCAGCCATTCGACCGTCTCGTCGCCCCACAACGCATCGGTCGTGTAGAGCCAGCCGGTCACGCAGAGCGCGACCACGCTCGCCAGCAAGGCGACGATCATCCAGGCGCCGAGCGGGTTGTGGCCCAGGTGGCGCGGTTCATCGCCGCGCTGCATGCGGCGCAGGTAGGCGAAGGTGGCGCGCGGTGCGCGCACGAACTGCGTGAAGCGCGCGTGGCGGCTGCCGGCAAAGCCCCAGACCAGGCGCGCCACCACCGCCACGAGTGCGACCCAACCGACCGGCTGGTGCGCGCCGAACCAGAGAAATGTGGTGAGCCAGCCGAGCGCGATCGAGGCGACGAGGGTCCAGTGCAGCAGGCGCACCGGACGGTCCCAGACCTTCACGGCCGGCACGGCGGGCCGCTTCATCCGCCGCGCGTCACTTCGGCGCGGTGACGAGCTCGAAAGTCTTCGGGTGGAAGAAGACCTCGACCTTGCCGTTCTTCTCGTCGCGGCCGTAGACCTCGTAGCAGCCGTTGGTGATCTTTACGCGGCTGATCTTCCAGCCCTGGTTGGTGAGCTTGCGTTCGAGTTCGGCCTGCGGCTTCCACTCTTCCTTGGGGATCGGGTCGCACTTTTCGGCGTGTTGCGCGAAGGCGCTTCCGGCCAGGGCGACCAGGGCGGCGCAGACGATCAGGGTTCGTTTCATCACGGGTTCCTCGAGGGGTTGATCAGAAAGGTGCAGCGTTCAGACGTCGGCCCACAGGCGCAACAGGTTGTGGTACGTGCCGGTCAGGCCGATCACCGCCGGGTCGGTTTCGCCGACGGAATTGCGCAGGCGCATGAGGTGCGAGTCCATCTCGAACAGCAGGCGGCGCTGCTCGTCGCTGCGCACCATGCTCTCGAGCCAGAAAAAACTCGCAAGCCGGAAACCGCGCGTCACCGGCTCGACGCGGTGCACGCTGGTGCCGGGGTAAAGCACCATGTCGCCGGCCGCGAACTTGATGCGCTGAGCGCCGTAGGTGTCTTCCACGACCAGCTCGCCACCGTCGTAGTCGGCAGGTTCGTTCAGGAACAGGGTGCAGCTGATGTCGGTACGCACGCGGTCGCCGAGCGTTCCGGGGATGAAGCGAACGGCGTTGTCGATGTGGTTGCCGAAGGTGTTGGCGGCACCACCGTAGCGGTTGAAGAACGGCGGGTACACGCGCTTGGGCAGCGCCGCCGAGAAGAACGTGGCGTGCCGGTTCAGCCCGCCGAGCACGATCTGCTGCAGCGCCTTGGCTTCGGCGCTGTCTTGCGGCAACTGCTCGTTGTTCTTCACGTGAGCCGACTGCACGCCCGACGTGGCGCGGCCGTCGACCCAGCTCGCCCGCTGCAGGATGGCGCGGGCTTCGCGCAGTTCTTCGGCGGTCAGGACTTCCTTGACATGGAGCAGCATGGCTGGCCTCAGGGCTGGCTGGGGCCGCCCCGGGGCCCGGGGCGGCATGTCTTCTAGAACCTCGCGGTCATCGTGAGCTGGACCTTGCGGCCCAAGCCCGGGATGTAGTGCCCGGTGTAGAGCGAGTCGGCGTAGAGTTTATTCGTCACGTTGTTCACGTTGAGCTTGAAGCCGACCGCGTCGCTCATCGTGTACTCGGCCAGCAGATCACCGGTCACGAAGCTCGGTGCGACGATGCCGACCGGGTTGCGGTTCGGCGTCTGCGAGCTGCGCGCGTTCAGGCCGGCGCCCAGGCGAACGCTGCTCAGCACCTGGTAGGTGGTCCAGATCGTGCCGCTGTGGCGCGGCGTGAGCGAAGGCCGGTCGCCGACACGTTCACCCGAGAGCGCCACGCCGCTCGGCGGGCCCTTGTCGATCTTCGCGACCGGAATCCACGCGTACGAACCGAACACTTCCCAGGCCGGCGTGATGCGGCCGGCCAGGTCGAACTCCAGGCCCGCGGTGTGGCGCTTGCCCGAGAGCACATAGGCTTCGAGCGGCGTGCCGTCGGGGCTGTCGCGGTTGCGCTCGTTGAACTTGTTCGAGTGGAAGGCCGCCACGCGCGCGCTCATCCGGCCCTCGAACAGGTCGAGCTTGGCGCCGAGCTCGAAGTTGCGGCTGCCTTCGGGGTCGGTGTTCGAACCGGGCAGGTCGTACTGGTAGGTGTCGCCCGAGGTGTTGAACGAGGTGCCGTACGAGAAGTGGTACGACTGCGTGTCGCTCGGCTGGAACAGCACGCCGAAACGGTGGCTGAACAGGCTGTCGGAGCGGTTGCGCGAAGCGGTTTCGGTGCCGACCGGCACGGTCGCGCTGTTGGCGCTCTGGTAGGTGCGGTAGTCGCCCTTGAAGTAGTCCCAACGCAAGCCGCCGAGCAGCTTCCAGCTCGGCGCGACCTGCACCAGGTCTTGCACGTAGACGCCCACCGACTTGGCGTCGAACGCGGCTTGCCGGCGCACCAGGCGCTGGCTTTCGTCGACAAAACCGGTGCCGTCGTTCGGCGTGCCGATCGTCGTGCGCGGTGTGTTCTTGTCGAGCACCACACCGGTCGGCAACACGCCCGCGAAGCCGTTGAACTGCTCGTGCGCCACGTCGACGCCGGTCAGCACCTCGTTCTTCATGCCGAACCAGGTGAACTTGTTGCTGTAGTCGGTCTGACCATAGGTGGTGGTCATGTCCTGGATCTTGTTCTGCGTGCCGCGCGTCAACAAGGTCGAGTCGGTCACGTAGGTCGGCCCTTCGGAACCGGGCGCGTAGACGATCGGCCCGTTCGCCGCATTGGTGTTGGTGAAGAAGCGGATCGTGCCGGCACGCTGGTCGCGGAAGTAGCGGCCCTGGCGGATCGCCGACTTGAGCTCGCCGCCGTCGTCGAAGCGGTGCGTCCAGCCGGCGGTGGCCAGCGACGCGCCGCCCTGGTTGTAGTCGCTCGCGGCACCGTAGTAGTTCTTCGGGTCGAGGCCTTCGATCAAGCCGGCCGGGTTGTTGGCGCTCGAGTCCAGCGGCGCGCCGGCGGCGGCACCCTTCTTGCGCAACCACGGCAGGCCGTAGTTGATGCCGTTGTTGTTGCGCAGGTAGTAACCCGACACGTAGAACTCGTCGTTCGTGCCGATGCCCCAGCGGAAGGTCGGCGCCAGGCCCTGCTTGTCGAGCTTGTCGTTGCCGCCGCCACCGTCCGCGGTGGTGCTCATCACGTTGACACGCAGCGCCGCGGTGTCGCTCGTCTTGATGTTGAAGTCGCCGCCGAAGCGCAGGAAGTTGCCGTTGCCGACGGTCAAGTCGACCTGGCTCACGTTGGTCAGCAGCGCCTGCTTGCTCACCTGGTTCACGACGCCGCCGGTCGAACCGCGCCCGAACAGCATCGAGGCCGAGCCGCGCAGCAGCTCGATGCGCTCGAAGCTGAAGGTGTCGCGCTCGTAGAAGGCCGGGTCGCGCAGGCTGTCGACATAGATGTCACCGCTCGCCGCCAGCGAGAAGCCGCGCAGGCGGATGTCTTCTTCGCCCCCTTCGGCCGCCAGGAAGGTCACCCCGGCGGTCTGGTGCAGCGCTTCTTTCAGCGTGTCGATGCGGCGGTCGTCCATCAGCTTCTCGGTGATCACGGTCACCGACTGCGGAATGTCGCGCAGCTCCTGGTTGCCTTTGCCGATGGTCGAGGTGGTGGCGCGCACCGAGTTGGCGTCGGTCTCGACCTTGGCCTTCACCGGGATCGCCGGCAAGGTCGCTTCGGACTTGGGCGCAGACGCAGCAGCGGCCGGCGCCGGCGCCGTCTGCGCGAACGCGCCCACGTTGAACAGGCCGAAGCCGGCAGCCAAAGCGCCGAGCGGCAGCAGGCGCGAAGGCGGTGTGGCGGCCGGCACCACGGCCGGTGTCGGCGGGCGGTGCGGGGAGCGGGGTTTTCTTGTTTGGCGCAGCACGTGGTTTTCCTTGGGGTTGGGCACGGGCTGGCGACGGGCGGGCTGGTGCGGTGTCTTTGTTATGGGTGAAGGGGTCGCTACTTGGTGAGGATCAGTTTCCCGAGCGATGTTTTTTTCAGGCGGTAGAGCGCACCGTGGTGGTCGATTTGCACTTCGAGTGCGCCAGCGAACAGTTTTTCGCTGCTGATCTTCACGGTGGTCGAAGGTGCCGCCGGGCGCGGCGCGGCAGCGGCCGGCACGGCAGGCGCGGCCGCGGCGCCTGCGGGCGTGTCGTCCGGGTTCGGCGTGTTCTGGCTCATGGCTTCAGCGCGCCGCTTCGGGCTCGCTGATGAAGCCGACCTTGGTGAGGCCCGCCTTCGACGCGTCGGCCAGCGTCTGCGCCACGAAGCGGTAGGCCACGGCCTGGTCAGCGCGCAGATGCACTTCGGGCTGCGGCTGCTTCTTGCCTTCTTCCACGAAACGCTGGCTGGCCACGGCGCGCGACACGGTCTCGCCGTTCCAGTACAGAAGGCCGGCGGCGTCGATCGCGAATTCGATCTTCTCGGGCCGCAGGTCGTTGACCTGCGAGCTCGCCTTGGGCAGCTCGAGCTTCACGGCCTGGGTGAGCAGCGGCGCGGTGATGATGAAGATGACGAGCAGCACCAGCATCACGTCGATCAGCGGCACCATGTTGATGTCGGACATCGGCGCGCTGGCGCTCTTCGAATCGAAACTGGCGAAGGCCATGGTTCGTGCCCTCGCTTCAGGCCGTGGCCGGTCGCGCCGGGATGGCACGCACGTTGGCGGCCGGTACGGCTTCGGCCCCGTGGCCGAGCGCCTGACCCATCGACACGAAGGTGTGCAGCTCGTAGGCAAAGGCGTCGAGCTTGGCGGCCATCACGCGGTTGCTGCGCGTCAGCCAGTTGTAGCCCATGACCGCGGGGATCGCGACCGCGAGGCCCAGGCCCGTCATGATGAGCGCTTCGCCGACCGGGCCGGCCACCTTGTCGAGCGTGCCGGCGCCGCTCATGCCGATCGCCACCAGCGCGTGGTACACGCCCCAGACCGTGCCGAACAGGCCGACGAACGGCGCGGTGGCACCCACGGTGGCCAGCACCGCCAGGCCGTTCTCGAGCCGCGTGGTTTCTTCATCGAGCACCTTCTTGATGGTGCGCGTGACGAACTCACTCGACGAACCCGCCTCTTCCAGCTTGGCTGCGCCGTACTTGGCGTGGTGCGCCTGCGCCTGCATGGCGTGCGCGGTGAGGTGCGAGAACGGGTCGTGCGCGCCGTGGGTGCTGATCTCACCGGCCACCGCGTCGAGCGAAGTCGCGTTCCAGAAGAAGTTCAGGAAGGTGTTGCTGCGGCTCTTGCGCGCCAGCAACGAAGCGCCCTTGATCGCGATGATCGCCCACGAGGCGATCGACATCACGATCAGGATCACCAGCAAGGTCTTGCCGACCACGTCGCTCTGCGCGATGAAGTGGCCGAAGCCCAGGTTTGCAGCGTCTGCGTTCACGATTCACTTCTCCAGCTCGAAAGGAAAGGGCATGCGGACCCAACCGGCCACGGGCCTGCCGTTCTCGGTGTAGGGCTTGAAGCGGGTCTTGCGCACCGCGGCCATCGCGGCTTCGTCGAGGCGCACGAAGCCGGACGACTTCTCGACCTGCACCTGGTGCGGCATGCCCGCTTCGTCGGCGAAAGCACGCACGATGACCGTGCCTGTTTCACCGTTGCGGCGCGACAGGCGCGGGTACTCGGGTTCGGGCGGCACGAGGTACTGGATGGCCGAGGCCGGGATCATCTTCGGCTCCGGCGCCGGTGCCGGGGCTGGCGGCGCCGGGGGCGTTTCGACGACGGCGACAGGCGCCGGTGGCGTGGGCAGCTGCGGTGCTTCGGGTGGGGCCGGCACCACGAACGCGGCGGGCGCCGGGCTCGGTGCCGCGGCGATCACCGGCGCGGGCGTCTGCTTCTTCTGGATCGGCTGCGGCGCAGGCGGTGGTGGCGGGGCGGGTGGCGCGGGCGGGGCGAGCAGGTCCACGAACATCGGCGCGGCTTCACGCACGGCGTCACGCACCTGCTGCACCTGCAACAAGCCCCACACGCCGGCCACGTGCGCAGCGAGGATCGCCACCACCATCAGCCGGCGCTGGTTCGGCGACAGGCCGTCGGCGCCGTCGCCCGGCCGCGGCAGGGGCGGCGGCCGATAGCTCGGCGGCGGCGCGATGCCGGCGGCCACGGGGTTCAGCGGAAAGGTCGGGGGGCTCATGAGACGGTGTCGAAGCGCGACGCCACAAGGCGCGCGGCAAGTTCTTCAACAAATTTAACACAAATGCGAATGATTCGTGTTGAAATACCTGCCGCGCCCACGGAAATGCGGTGCCGCGCGCTATCCCGGCGCGTCGTCGCGTTTGCGCGCTATTCTTTCGGCATGAAAATCATCGTTCGCTGGCTTCTTCTGGCCGCCGCCCTGCTGCTGGTGGCTTACCTCTACCCCGGTGTCACGATCACGAGCTTCGGCTCGGCGATGATCGCGGCCTTCGTGCTGGGCTTGCTCAACACGCTGCTGCGGCCGATCCTCGTGCTGCTGACGCTGCCGGTCACCATCGTCACGCTGGGCCTGTTCCTGTTCATCATCAACGCGCTGATGTTCTATTTCGCGGCGTCGATGCTCGACGGCTTTCAGGTCAGCGGTTTCGCCGCGGCGCTGATCGGCTCGCTGCTCTACAGCCTGTGCGGCATGGTGATCGACGCGGCGATGGAGCGCATCTTCAGCCGCTAGCGTTTGCCAGGCCGAGCGTTGCGCGCCTCGGCCCCGCGCACTTCGAAACGCACCGTCTGCAGCGCCTGGCCATTGGCGGCGAGCAGCTTCAGTTCGTGCCGGCCGGGCCACGGCGCCCACGACCACTCTCTGGCGCTGCCCAGGCGTTTGCCGTCGAGCACCCACGCGCCATGCTCGCCTTCGAAGCGGATGCGCTGAGCAGCCGGCGGGATGTCGGGGTCGATCGCGAAGAGGCTGCCGTCGCGCGGGCTCGTGATGCCGTAGCGCCGCGCGTTCGCCACTTGCGTGCCGGCCGTTTGCCGGGCTTGTTCGGTGCCGCGCATGAAGAACTCTTCGCGCGCCGGCTCGCGGGCCGCATCGAACGCCACCTGCTCGCGCACGACACCCGCCGGCATGGCCGGCCACGCCGACGGCCGGCCGCGGTGCAGGTGTTCGACCAGTGCGCGCCACACCGGCGCTGCGCCGCTGATGCCGCTCACGTCGTGCATCGCCGCACCGCTGGCGTTGCCGACCCACACGCCGACGGTGTAGCGCTCGGTGAAACCGATGCACCAGTTGTCGCGCAGGTCCTTGCTGGTGCCGGTTTTCACCGCGGCGAAACCACGCGTCGCGAGCAGGCTGGTCTGGCCGAAGGTGCGCACGCGCGCGTTGTTGTCGGCCAGGATGTTTGCCACCAGGTACACCGCGGCCGGGTCGGCGACACGCGACGGCGTGGCCTGTGTGGGTGCACCCCGGAGCGCCACCGGCGTGAACATGCCGCCATTGGCCAGCGCGCGGTAGGCGTTCGTCAGCGCGAGCAGCGTCACGTCAGCGCCACCGAGCGCGAGCGCGTTGCCGTAAAAACCACCGCTCTGTGGCAACGCCAGGCCGAGCGCGTTGAGCCGCTGCACCAGCGCCTCAGGCCCGAGCATCGCGCCGACGCGCACGGCCGGCACGTTCAGGCTCGCCCCGAGCGCGGTGCGCGCGCTGACCCAGCCCTTGAAGTCGCGGTCGTAGTTCTGCGGCAGGTACAGGCCGCCGGCGGTTTCGATCTGCGCGGCCGAATCGTCGAGCAGGCTGGCCGGCGTGATGAGCTTTTGCTCGAACGCGAGCTCGTAGACGAAGGGCTTCAACGTGGAGCCCGGCTGGCGCCGCGCGAGCACGCCGTCGACCTGCGCCGCGCCCGAGAAGTCGCCGCTGGAGCCGACCCAGGCCAGCACCTCGCCGCTGGCATTGTCGAGCACGACGAGTGCGCCGTCTTCGACGTTGCGGCCGCTGAGCTCGGCGAGCTGGCGGCGCAAGGCAGAGACCGCCACGCGCTGCAGGCCGGCGTCGAGCGTGCTGCGTTGCGTGGCGGCGCCGTCGGCGGCGATCAACTGGCGCGCAAAGTGCGGTGCGAGCTGTTCGCCGAGTGGCATGCCGCCGCGCCGGGCGAGCGCGGTTTCGGTCAGGGCCAGCACACCGGTGCAACCCATGGCCTGAAGCTGAAGCACACCACAGGCCCGCTGCGCAACGGTCGCGGCCGGCGCGTTCGGGCCGCGCACCAAAGCCGCGGCGAGTGCGGCCTCTTGCGCGTCGAGCCCGCTCGGGTGTTTGCCGAACAGCGTTTGCGCCAGCGCGTCGATGCCGATGATCTCACCGCGGAAAGGCACCGAGTTCAGGTAGGCCTCGAGGATCTCGCTCTTCTTCCAGCGGGTCTCGAGCTGCGTGGCGGTCAGCGCCTGGCCGATCTTCTGCACCACGCTGCGGCCGGCGGCGGGGCGCGCCAGGCCTTCGTCGATCAGCCCGGCGAGCTGCATCGTCAGGGTCGACGCACCGCGGGTCTTCTGGTTCCACACATTGCCCCAGGCGCTGCGCGCCACCGCGCTCCAGTCGACCCCGCTGTGTTCGTGGAAGCGCCGGTCTTCGCTGAGCACGATGGCCTGCAGCAGCGCCGGCGACATGTCGGCCAGCGGCACCCAGGGCAGGCGCCGCACGGTCTTGTCGGCACGCAAGGTCTGGATCGGAACGCCGTGGCGGTCGAGCAGCGTGATGTCGGAAGGCCGATGCGCTGCCTTGACTTCGGCGAACGTCGGCAGTGCCTGCGCGGCCGCTGCGCAGGCAGCGAGCGACAACACGGCGACGCCGCGCGCCCATCTCAAGGCCCGACAACTCATGGCCCGACCTCGAGCGCCGCGTTCGGCGCTTCGCCGAAGGTTTCGGGCGCGTACATCGCTTCCACGCGTGTCGGCGGCAGCGCGAACTTGCCGGGGTTGTTCAGCCGCACGGTGTATTCGATGACGTGCTTGCCGCGCGGCAAATACTCGTAGTAGCTGCGGAAGGCCTCGAAGCTGCGCTCCTCGAACGCGGGCCAGGCGTTGCCGGCGCGCTTCTCGCCACCGCTGGCGATGGCCGAATCGCGGCCCAGGCCCGAGCCGAGGATCGTCGCGCCGCCGGGCACCGGGTCGCTGACCACGACCCAGGTCATGTCGCTCTGCGCATCGACCTCAAGGCGCACGCGCAGCACGTCGCCGCGCGACCACTTGGCTTTGTCCTTCTGCTCGACCGCGATCACGCTGCGCACGACGCTGTAGCCGGCACGAATCGGCGCTTTCAGCGGCACGGCGGCCAGGCTTTGCACGGTGAGCCAGGGTTTGCCGCTGCCTTCCTGCGCCACCGTCAACGACGAAGGCTGCGCGGGCCACGCGAGCTTGATCGACCCGCCTTCGATGCTCTTCGCCCAATCGACGGCGCCGCTCGCTGCCGAGAGTGCGGCCGTCGTGCGGCCCGCCACCTTCACCGATTCGAACTTCGCCGAGAACTTGTCGAGCGCGAGCGAGCCCCAGAGATTGGCTGTGGTCGTGAGCCACGCACCACCGCGCTGGCGGCCGAGCGAGCCGACGACCAGGCGCGGAATGTCGTCCTTCCACGCAGGGTCGTCGAGCACAGCCAGGATCAGGCGCGCCGCGTTGGCGTCGGCGCTGTCCATCAGCCACCACCAGAAGTCGTCTTCTTCGTTGCTGAACTTCAGCGTGGTGCCGGCGTAGGTGAGGCGGCTGCGCAGGATCTGGTTCGCCTCGTCGATGCGTTTTGCTGCGTTCGGAATGCCGTCGACCTTTTTCAGGATGCGCAGCCAGTCGATCACCGCGGCCGTCGGCCAGACGTTCGGCGTGAGGTTGATCGAGCCGAGCATCTTCGCTTGCGCGCGGCCATGACGCGACAAGGCTTCGATGGCCGCGAGCTTGCGCACGTCGAGGTCGGCTTTCGGTGACCAGAACTTGCGCTCGATGCGGCCTTCGACGAACGCGGTCAGGCCATCCAGCATGGCGCTGCGTGTCGTTGCGGGCAGCTCGAAGCCGGCCTCGTGCGTGGCCGCGATCACGTAGGCGGTGAGCTTGTCGCTGCCGCGCGGGCCGTCTTCAGCGCGCGGCGGGAAGTAGCTCGCCAGGCCGTCGCTGTCGAGGTAGGTCGGCAAGGTGTTGGCGACGGCGCTCCACAGCGCCGCGTCTTTCAGGCCGACGGCTTTCGAGGTCTTCTGCTCCAGGCAAATGAAAGGGTAAGTCTCGAAGAAACCTCGCATGCCGGGCAGCGCGCCGCTGAGCTTCGGCTGCACGCCGACCACGATGCCGCCACGTTTCACGCCGGTCTCGGGCAGCGCGTCGCCCGGCGCGGCGACGGGCAAGCTGAAGCTGCCTTCGAGCTGCTGCAGCGTGGCCTGCAGCACACGCACCGGCACGGCGGGCGAGACGAGCTGCGTGACCTTGAGCCGGTCCTTGGCACGCTCGGGCGCCGCGGCGCCACCCTGCTCTTCGGCCGCAGCCTCCCAGCTCACGCTGAAGATGTCGGCCGGCACGCTGACCGGCCAGCCGATCTCCTTGGCCGAGCCTGCGGCCAGCACCACGTCCTGCGGTGCGAAGGCCAGCGGCGTGCGCGCGATCTCGCCGCCCGCGGCGGCGGGCGCATTCGCCACAGCCTGCAACGTGGCCCGCACCTTCATCTCGCGCGCCGTGGTGTTGCGCAGCGTCAGCATCGCGTTGAAGCTGTCGCCCTCGCGCACCAGCGGCGGCAGGCCCGAGAGCAACTGCAGGTCTTGCGTCACGCGGATGCTGGTGCTGCCGGTGCCGAATTGCTGTGTGCCCGCATCGGCGATCGCCACGAGCTTGAAACTCGTCAGCGAATCGTTGAGCGGCACCTCGACCACGGCTTCGCCGTTGGCGTCGAGCACCACGCTCGCTTTCCACACCAGCAGCGTGTCGAACAGCTCGCGTGTGCTGCCCCGCCCGCCACCACCACCTGCCGCCACGGCCTTGCGGCCGTAGTGGCGGCGGCCGATGATTTCGCTCTGCGCCGTGGCCGTTTCCACGCCCCAGGCACGCTGGCGGATCATGGTGTTCAGCAGGTCCCACGAGTCGTTGCTGCGCAGGGCAAGCAGCCCTTCGTCGACGGCCGCGAACGCCACCTCGGCGCCGGCCACCGGCTTTCCTTCGAACTGCACCTTGATGCGCGCGCTCGCCTTCTGGCGCACCGCGTACTGCGGCTTGTCGGCCACCACGCTCACCTGCAGCTCGTGCGCGCGGATGCCCACCTGCAGCGCGGCCACCCCGAGCTTGAACGCCGGCTTGGCCAGGTCGACCATCGCCGTCGGCGCCTGGTACTCGCGGCCGTCGTACCAGAAGCTGCGAGCCCAGGCGAGCGGCTCCTTCCAGCCCCACGTGAAGAAGGAATACCAGGGCGTGTCGCGAATGCGGCCGCGCAGCGCGAGCACGCTCACGTACACGTTCGGGCCCCAGGTCTTCTCGATCTTCAGGTCGATGGTCGGGTCGTCGCCGCGCAGCGTGATCACGCGCGATTCGATGATGCCTTCACGCTCCACCGCGAGCAGCGCGGTCGCTTCGCGGAACGGCGAGCGTACCTGCAGCCGCGCGGTCTCGCCGGGTTCGTAGCGCTTCTTCTCGGGCAGCACGTCGATGCGGTCGTCGTTGTCCTGCGCGAACCAGAGCTCGCCCTGTTTCGTGACCCACACGCTGCTGGCGGCCTGCACCGGGTTGCCGGCCGCGTCTTGAGCGCTCGCGATCAGCTCGACCTGGCCGGCGTTGCTCAGTTCGGCTTCGCAGAGCAGCAGGCCGCGGTCGTCGGTGCTGCCGCTGCACAGCGCGCCGAGGTCTTTCACTTCGGTGCGGTTGTCGTAGGCATAGAAGCCGCCGACCATGCGCTTGCGCGTGCTGATGGTCTGGCTCAGGCGGCCGCGCACGTCCACGCTCTGGCCCTTCAGCGCCGCACCTTTGGTGTCGAGCGCGAGCACGGTGAACTTGACCTTGCCTCGGCTGCTCGCCCACGAACCGGTCTTCACGCCCAGCACCACCGCGCTCGGCCAGAGCGGGACGCTGCTGGCAATGGTCAGCACTTCGCCGTTCGGGTCGTTGTAGGTCACCTCGGCGCTGACTTCGCTCGGCCGCGTGATCTTGGGCAAGTCTTTCAGCGTGAAGCTCGCGGCGCCATTCTTGTCAGTGGTGAGCGGCAACTTGTCGGCGACGAGCCTGCTGTCGCTGGCACTCGTTTCGGATTCGCTGTCTTCGCCGCCGCTCTGCGCCTTGGCGGCATCGCGCGGCGGCTCGAACGAATACTCGTCGTAGCCGGTGAAGCTGGTCGCGCGGCTCCTGAGCACGGCGCTGGCGCGCGCCGCCACCTGCGCCATCGGGCCGCCCGAGAAGTAGTTCAGCTGCAGCTCGAGAGGCAACTCCTTCGGCGCCACGGCCACGGCCTTCGGGCCGCTCAGGCGCGCGTCGACCAGCGGCAGCCTGAACTCTTCGACGCGGAAGTTGCCGCTCGTCCACTGCCGGCGCCGGTTCTCGCTGCCGGTCTCGCGTTCGAGCAGCACGTTGTAGACACCGAGCTTGGCAGCGGCAGGAATGTTCCACACCGAGACCGCGTGGCGCGTGCCGTTCCACTGCAGCGGCTGCACGAATTCCTGGCCCGTGCCTTCGTGCACGATCTTCATGCGCGTCGGCAGCTCGTCGGGCTTCGCGTTCGCCAGCCCCGTCGAAGTTTCGAAGCGGAGGAAGTGTTTCATCGAGACCGTTTCGCCCGCGCGGAACAGCGTGCGGTCGAACACCGTGGCCGCGCGCGCGTCGGGCTCGGCACCGCGCCCGGTCGGCACGTTGAAGCGCCAGGCCTCGATGCCTTTCTGCCAGCTGCTGAACACGAACGTGGTGTCGACCACGCCCTTGGCGTCGGCCTTCCGGGCGCTGACGAACAGGCCGCTGTCGGCCAGGCACTTGTCGAAGCGGGTGTCGAAAGCCTGGGCCGCACGGGCGATGCCCTGCGCGTCGGTCTGGCCGGCCCACAGCTTGTGGCCGTTGCAGTCGCTGACCACCACGTCGGCGCCCGCCACCGGCAGGCCGCGGTCGAGCGAGGTCACCCACACCACGCTGTTCTCGCGCCCGAGCTTGAAGTGCACGCCGAGGTTGGTGACGAGCACGCCGGTGCGCACGAACATCGGTGCTTTCTTGTCGAGCAGCGATTCGCCCAGGCGTGCCGATTCGATCTCGACGACGTGGTAGCCCGGCTCGGGCAAGGGGATGCCGACGACCTCGAACGGCCGCGGGTCGCCGCCCGCGAGTTGCGGCAGGTCGAGCCGCTTCGCCGCAGCGTCCTTGTTCAGCAGCGAGAGTTCGCGCGTGGCCACGTAGCGCTCGATGCGCTGGCGCACTTTGCGGCCCTGCGCATTCGTCGTCTCCTCGAACGAATACCAGTCTTTCTCGGGCAGCCCCGCTTCGCGCGCCGAGAGCTGGCCGTCGTCGTACTGGCGCAGCCGCGCGTACCACGCGAGGATGTCGGCGTCGGTCTGCAAGCGGCGCACGCGCACCTGCCCGCCCGGTGCGGCCGGCCGCATGTCGCCCTGCACGTGGCGCAAGGTGACGGGCAGCACCGGCTCGGCGTTCAGCTCGATCACGCCGAAGGGCGCCGCGGCGAACTTGGCGATGGGCGGCGCATCACCGGTCGCCACCTTGAGCGGAAAGCTCGCGGCGTTCGAGAGCGCGCGCCCCGCGTTGTCTTTCAGATCACGCGGCAGCTCGACCGTGAACGTGGCGTTCTCGGGCAGCGGTTTCTGGAAGCTGATGTCGCTGAGCTCGACGGCCTTGTCGTCCTTGTCGAACACCGGCTTGAAGGTTTCTCCGCCGGCTGCCTTCAGCCGCACGGCGGCCGCCGCTTCGCGCGAGATCGGCGCCGAAAAGCGCAGGCTCATCGGGCGGATCGGCAGGCAAGGCGCGTTGGCGCGCTCGCGTTCGCACGAGAACTCGGCCGTGAAGGCCGGCCGCACCGTGAAGCGAAAGCGCTGCTCGGCGCTGGTCAAGATCTTCGGGTTGGCCGCCGCGCCGATGCCCTTGCCCCAGATGAAGCGCACCGCGCTGCCGTTCGGCAAAGGGCGCGTGCAGCCGAGCACGAGCGTGCGCTCGGCCTGGGCCTTGTTGTTGATGTTGCGCGCCTTGAGCAACTGCGCGCGCGGCTCGCCGTCGACGATGCGCACCGGCAAACGTTCGCCGATGCCTTCGACTTCGCACCAGGCGTTGGCCAGCACCGCGCTCGGCACGGCCGCGCCGTTCAGGCGCAGCAGGAAAAACTGGTCTTCGTCGATCTGGCCGCCGTCGTAGGGCTGCATCGAGATCACCGCCGGGCCGCCGGTCGTGAAGCTGTATTCGGTGACGCCGGTCAGCGTGCCGCTGCTCGGCTTCCAGTCGCCTCTCGCCTTCAAGGTGCAACGGGTGCCCGGGCCGGGCGCCTCGCTGAAGTCGTACAGCCAGACCCGGTCGTTGGCCCAGCGGCCCGCGCCGCTGGGCACCACGCCCTGGCAGGCGACGCTCATCGGGTCGGGCAGGCGCAGGTCGCCGAACGGCACGACCGCTTCAGAGAACTTCACCGTGATCTGGCGAACCTGCGCCACTTCGCCCTGCGGGCTCACGCTGGTGATGGTGGCGGCATGACCCACCACCGCCCAGAGTGCGCCGACGACGAGCGCCGCCTTTCCGATGAACCCTTGTGGCATTCCGACTCCCGGCCTGTGAATGCCGGCAAGTCTAAGAGCGCGGGCTCAGGCCCGATCGTTCAGCGCTGCCCCTTCTCGTCGGCCTTGATCTGCTTGCGCAGCAACTCCACGTCGCGCAGCCGCGCGTCGATGACCGACGCGTCGATGAAGTCGACCGCACCACCGCTGCGTGCGCGGCGCTGGCCGGCGTGCAGCCGGTCGACGGCGCCCACCAGGTCGCCAAGCGCGAAACGCGCTTCGGCGTCGGCGCGGATCGCACGCAGCGGCTGGCCGAGGCGTTCACTGACCTGGCTGAGCGCCGTCCACGCCAGCGGGTCGAGCGGGTTCACGGCCACCCAGGTCTGCAGATCAGAAGCGCGCTGCTTGAGCGCTGCGTCGTCGGGCCGCGGCGTGCCCGCGGGCGACTCGGCCAGCACGGCCTGCGTGGTGAGCAAGAGCACCGGGCGCGAGCCGTCGCCGGCGTAGGGCTGCAGCGCCGCGTTGGCCTTGGCCACGTCACCGCGCGCCAGCAGCGACTGCGCGTTCAGCAGCGCCACCGCGCGTTCGGCGCGGGCGTCGCTGCGCGGGCTGGTGCGCACGATGTTGAGCGCCACCGCGATCGACGCGTCGGCGCGCGCAAAGTCGCGCAGCAGCGTGGAGCCGAGCGCACTTTCGTAGGCGCTGGCGAGCTTGTCGGCCACGCTGCCCGAGGCCCGCTCGGCGTCGAGCGCCTGCCAGCGGCGCAAAGCGTCGACGCGCGTGTCCATCAGCACACGCGCTCGGGCCTGCGCTGCCGAGTGTTCGAGCACGCTGACGAGCGGCGCGGGTGGCGCGGCGCCGAGCCGGGCGCGGGCCTCGCCGATGCGGTCGGTGGTGAGCGGGTGGCTGCGCAGGTAGGGGAAACCGCCGCTGTCGTTCAGGCGCGAAGACTGGTCGAGCTTCTCGAACATGGCGGCCATGCCACCCGGCGCGAAACCGGCGCCCGACATCATCGCGAAGCCGACGCGGTCGGCCTCGCGCTCCATGTCGCGCGAGAAGTTGAGCTGGCCCTGGATCGCCAGCGCCTGGCCACCGGCGATCGCCGCGTTGGCGGCGTCGACGCTGCTGTTGCCGGCGCGTGAGGCCGCGAGCACACCGACGATCAGGCCTGCCAGGCTGACCAGCGACTGGCGCTTGCTGTTGGCGATGCTGCGGGCGATGTGGCGCTGAGTGACGTGCGAGAGTTCGTGCGCGAGCACCGACGCCAGCTCGTCCCGCGTGGCGGTGATGGCCATCAGCCCGAGGTGCACGCCCACGTAACCACCGGGCAGCGCGAACGCGTTGACGCTGCGGTCGCGCACGAGAAAGGGCTCCCAGGCCATGCGCTGATCGATGTCGGACGTGATGTTGCCGCGCACGCGCGCCTGCGCCACCAGCGGCTGCCACAGCGACTGCAGGTATTCGAGCAGGACAGGGTCGTCGAGGTAATCGGGGTCGGCGCGGATCTCGCGCATGATCTCGTCGCCGAGCTTGCGTTCGGTGCCGAGGTTGAAGTCTTCGGAAGCCGGGTCACCGAGCGCCGGCAACCGGTTCTGCGCCGACGCCGGCGCGCTGATCAGCAATGCAGCAGCACACGCCGCGGCGACGAGGCGCACGCGCAGTGGTGAAGGGCGGAAGCGGGTGTCGGGCAAGGCAGGTCGGCGCGCGCGCAGAGTCTCGGGGGGTGAGTCGTGCATGGCATCATGCCGCACAAAGCTTTCGAGAGTGTTTCGCCCCATGAGTTCAACACCGTCTTCGCCGCTGACACATTTCGACGCGCATGGCCAGGCCCACGTGGTCGACGTGTCGGCCAAGAGCGAAACCCACCGCGTGGCGCGCGCCAGCGGCGTGATCCGCATGCTGCCGGCCACGCTGGCCTTGATCGAAGCTGGCACGGCGAAGAAGGGCGACGTGATCGGGGTGGCGCGCATCGCGGCCATTCAGGCGGCCAAGCGCACGTCGGAGCTGATCCCGCTGTGCCACCCGCTGCCGATCACGCGCGTGACGGTCGACTTCGAGATCGATGCGGCGAGTGCCAGCGTGCGCTGCACCGCGCAGGTCGAAACGCTGGGCCGCACCGGCGTCGAGATGGAAGCGCTCACGGCCGTGCAGATCGGCCTGCTCACCGTCTACGACATGTGCAAGGCCGCCGACCGCGGCATGGTGATGGGCGAGATCCGCGTGCTCGAAAAACACGGCGGCAAGTCGGGCGACTGGGTCGCGCCGGGCTGAACACCGATCAGGTGCGCTTGCGAAAGTAGGCTACGCCGGGCAGCCCTTCGAAGTGCTTGTCGCAGGTGAGCAGGTCGGCGCCTTGCCGCTGCGCCGTGGCGTAGACGATCGCGTCGGCGGTGGCCAGCTTGTGGCGTTGGTGCAGCTCGGCGGCGAGCAATGCGATGTGGGTGTCCAGTGGCACGACCACGCACGTCTGGGTGTGGGCTATCACGCTGTCGGCGCGGTCTTCATCGGCCTCACGAAGCAGCCACTTCGAGAGTTCGAGCTGAACGATGGTAGGTACGACACAGGCGTCTTGCACCGGAAACTCGGCCGCCAGTCGTTTGCCCAACGCGCTGCCGATCAGCCACTCGACCCAGGCCGACGTGTCGACCACGCGCATCAGAAACGATCGTCGCGATCGCGGTAACCCGTGGCCTTGGCGCCTTTGGCGATGCCCTTGAGTTGTTCGAGCGCCGGCACCGGCACCATCAGTACGCCCAGCGCTTTGGGGATGAACACGAACTGTTGGCCCGCCTCCCAGCGCTGCTGCTCGCGCACGCCCTTGGGCACGGAGATCTGGAACTTTTTCGACAAGGTGGCGATGCTCATGGTCTTACTCAAGTTTGATCGATCGCACTTTGGTAAGAGTATCACCAACCGGTACGGGCCGCTACCGGAAGTCCTCGAACCCAAGCAAGCGCTGCGGCGCTTCGCACTGGAAGGGCGGCGGCTCGGCCGCTGAGGCGTCGGCGCAAGGCTTGAAGAACTCTTCCGACTGCGCGTTCCTGAACTCCTTCAGGCGCTGCGCGACGAAGCGCGCTTCGTCGACCTTGCCTGATTCGTTCAAGGCCTGGGCCCAGGCCTGCATCAGGCGCGCGTCGAGCAGGTAATGCGGCGCGCGTGCGAAGGCAGCCATCGCTTCCGACGGGCGCTCGGCGGTGGTGGCCGCGGCATAGTCGGCGTGGTGCGCGAAGAACACGCTGCGCTGGCCGTCTTTGATGCGCTCGGCCAGCGGCGCCGCCGTCTCGGCCGGCATGAAGATCTTGACGACGCGCAGGTAGTCGGCCACCGACAACAGGCCGCCCATCATCAACACCATCGCAGCCACGAGCAGGGGCCGGGTTCGCTGTCGGTCGGGCGAAGTAGCTCGCACGCCCGTGTCGGCGGGTTGCTCGACGCCCAGGCCGAAGGCGAACGCCGCGGGCAGCAGGAAGTAGGCGTACCACAGCGGGTATTCGAGCAGGCTGTGCATCAGCACCATCAGCACGATCACGAAGGCGGCACGGTGCACGCCCGCGCCTTCGGTCGCCGCGCTCGGCGCTGTGCGCAGCGCCTGCCAGAGGTTGCCCCACAAGGCCCACAGCAGCAAGGCGCTCACCAGCGCGGCGAGCGGCAGGCCGAGCTCGACCGCGAACTGCAGCGGCAAGGTGTGGGTGTGGTCGAAGAACGCGACCGGGCGGCCCGGAAAGGGCGTCAGCGTCCACGCAAAATTGAACTCGCCGAAACCGACGCCGAACCAGGGGTGGGTCTTGATCAGCGCCAGCGTGTTGGCCCAGATGCCGAAGCGCGAACTCGAGATGTCGCTCTTGTTGAACTGCGCATCACCACCGAAGACTTCGTGGCTGTGGTGGCTCCAGGCCGCAGCACCCCACCAGAACAGCGCGAACACCACTGGCACGAGCACGAGCGTGGCACGCGCTTCGCGCGAGAGGCGGCGGTCGAGCACACCCCACAGCGCCAGCAGGCCGGTGCCCAGCATGCCGGTGCGCGAGCCGCTGAGCACCAGGCCGAAGAGCATCAGCAACACCGCGGCGCGCGCCGCGGTGCGGGCATTGCGGCTGGCGGCGGCCACGTTGCCGAGCCACACGGCGGCGATCACGCCCCACAGCAGCAGGCTGCTCATGTGGTTGGGTTGGCGCATGTTGCTGACCGCGCGGCCAGGAATGCCGCTCGGGGCAATCCAGTTGCCGTCGGCCCAGGCCGGCCAGTACACCTGCACGATGCCGATCAGGCTGCTGGCCACCCCCGCCACGGCCAGGGCGATGCACAAGGACCGAAACGCCAGCAGCCCGTACCCGGCGCGTTGCACTGCGGCGCCGACCAGCGCCGTGATCGACGCCGCCCCGATCAGGCCAGCCGACGAAAGCGCCAGCGACCACGGCGCGCCAGCCCACAGCGGCGCCGCCAGTGCGGCGAGCAGCAACACAGCGAGTGCGGCCTGCAACGCCACCGCACCACTCGACCAGCGAGCACCGAGGCCCTGCATCGAGCCCGCGAACACCGTGAGCAAGGCGCCCCAGCCCACCAGCGCCGTCGCCTGGTTCAGGAAGGTGGAAGAAGGCGGCAGGTTGAAAGCGAGCAGTGCCGGCAAGGCGACCGCGTTCACGGCCAGCGCTGTCAGCAGCAGCTTCAGGTCGGGGGCCGCAGGTGCCACGCCGGTGTGGGCTTCACTCACGAAAAGACCGCCGTCGGTGCCCGTGCCCGGCCCGTGGGCTCACTCGTGTCTGCGCGCATGGCGGCGGATTCTAGAGGCTGGCTGGCGCCGCTTCGGGCCGGCCTCTGCGCGGAGCGCAGGCCGCTCTGGCGGCCCGGCTCAGAAGAAGCCTTCGGCCTGCACGTAGTGCACCGGCTGCCCGGCGCCGTCGAGGATCGCGACCCAGTCGCCGCCGCGGCCGATCAAGGGCAAGAACTTCGCGCTCGCCTCGTCGACCTTGAGCGCTTTCAGTTCGGCTTTGACGTCGCTGGAAAGCGCCGGGTACTTGGCCAGCAGCGTCGCCAGGGGGCGCGCGCGGGCGAGCGCGTCGGCGGTGGAGTCGGCGTAGGGTTGCCAGAAAGGCGGGCGTTGGGCGCGGTCGATCCCGCGCAAGCCTTTGAACAGCGCTTCGTTCGCTTCATCGCCGGGCTTGGGCGCTCGCGCGCCGAGCAGCCAGGGGCCGGTGAGCGGCAGCTGCCGGTACTCGGGTCGCGCTTTCGGCAGCTCGTCCATCTCGACCTGCGCCACCGTGATGACGCGGAACCGGTCGGTCTCGAACACCATCGCCACCGGCCGCGCGCCGTACACGGCGATCAGGCCGTAAATGAGCGCGGCGAGCTGGATCACGCCGATGATGGCGAGGTCGCGGCGCAGATGCGGCCAACCCTTCTTGAGGTTGAACACCGCGAAAGTGAGCAGCGGGCCGAGCACCACGTCGACGCTGGTGATCAGGATGAAGAGGTCACGACCGCCGGCCACCTGGCGGTAGATGCCGGGGAACCAGATACCGAAGACGAGGGCGGCTGCAATCGCGGCCACGCCAGCAGAAATGAGCAGGTGGATGCCGGCGGCACGGGCACGGCGAGCGAGGTCGAGATTTTGGAGCATCGGGGTCCGAGTTTATGGCGCATGCACAAGTCGGTTCGCGCAAAACGAAAAAGGGACGCCGAAGCGCCCCTTCCGAGAACTGAAGAATGCTTAGCGGCACTCGCTCGGAGCGTACTTGGCGAGCAGGCCAGCGGCACCGGTTGCTGCAACGACGGGCATCTGACGGGTTGCGCTTGCGCTGGTCGTGTTCGTCTCCGATGCGCAGCCCCAGTCGATCGAGCCGGTCACGCCCGAGGTGTACGAAGTCGCCAGCTGAGTGGGGGCGCCAGCGCCGGAACGGATGTAAGGCGTCAGACGGATGATGTTTCGGGCAGCGATGCTACCGACGTTGGCAGCGTTGTACGTCACAGTAATTTCGCCATCCGCAGCATTCATAAGAACGCTCGTCACATACTTGCTGGTGGCACCCAAGTTGCCGGCTTGCGCATTCCAGGTGGCGGCAGTGGCGCCCAGATCGGCGAGAGTGGCCGAGCCTGTGCCGATTTGCGTCTTCGCATCACCAGCCAACGACAGGCCTTCCGTCACACGGGCACGGATCGTGTAGTCCTGATAAGCCGGCAGCGCAACCGCTGCCAGAATGCCGATGATCGCCACGACGATCATCAATTCGATGAGGGTGAAACCCTTCTGGATGGAACGCTTCATGTAGAACTCCTGGAGAGATGGTTGGGGGGGACGGGGTCTTATATGCAGCGTCTGTGCCACGGCAAACCTACCCGAAACGCGTGAATTTGACCCACAAAGCTGACACAAACGGTCATCGGCCTTTTGATGCCGGCGACGCACTCTGGCGCCACTGACACAAATGGTCACTCTGGCGTGCCGGTTCTCACGAACCTGATTCCGGTCGCCAACTCCGGCCCGCACATGAAGATTAGCGCGCGGCGACCACCCCGAATCGGTCGAAAAGGTGGGGGACTTCGTGCCAGCTCTGCGCCAGTGCTACCAGGCGCCCAAACGAAACGACCGAGAAGAAAGTGTGATGTTTGATGCGACCACCGGAGCCTGCAACATGCGAACCACGTTGACGATTGACGACGATGTGCTGGCGGCGGCCAAAGGGCTGGCGGCCCGGCAGATCAAGAGCCTCGGCGAGGTGATTTCTGCCCCGTCGCGGCAAGCGCTGAAACCCGCCACCACGTGACGGCACACTCGCAATGGCATGCTTCTACTGGCGGTGCGCGCAGATGGCGTGCCAGTCACGCCGGAGCTGGTGAACCCACTCCGCGGCGAGCTGCCGTGACCACGTCTTTGCCAGACGTGAATGTCTTGATCGCCCTGCTCGACCCTTCACACACCCAACACGACGCGGCACACAACTGGTTCGAGCGCCCAGGCCACGAGGCCAGGGCCACTTGCCCGCTGACAGAAGACGGCGCGTTGCGCATCATCGCCACGCGCGTTACCCCAAGTCACCGGATACGCCTGCCGCCGTGGCAAAGCTGATGAAAACCCTGCGCGGCCTGCCAGGCCATGCGTTCTGGGCCGACAACATCGGCCTGCTCAACAACGAGCACGTGGATTCGACACGTTTGTTGAGCTCAGGCCAGGTGACAGACAGCTATCTGTTGGCGTTGGCGTGTGCACCGGCGGCCAGCTGGCGGGCTTCGGTCGGCGCTTGGTGACGGACGCAGTGCGCGGCGGCAAGAGGGGCCTGCACCTGATCGCTTGAAGGCAACTCAGCCGAGCGTCATCGTGTCGCCCGCCGTCATCGCATGAATGCGGTGCGGCGTGCCCAGGCGGCCGATCTCGGCCATCACGGCTTCGACTTCGCCGGGCTTGATGTGCGTGATGTGCACGTCGACGCTGCCTTCGAGCTGGGCCAGTTCGTGGCCGAGCGCCGCAGGGCACAGGTGGCGGCTGATGCGTGCGAGCTGGCGTTCTTCGTCGCTGAAGGCGGTTTCGATCACCAGATGCGCGACCTTCATGCCGTGCAGGCGCTGCCACAGGGCCGGGTTGGGGCCGGTGTCGCCGGTGAAGACCCAGTGGCCAGCTTCGCCGCCATCGACGGCAAAGCCGACGGCGGGCACGGTGTGCGATGCGCTCAGCACTTCGACCCGTTTGCCGTTGAGCGTGAGCACGTCACCCACGGTGAACGGCACGAGTTCGAGCACCGGGTGCTCGGCGCTCGGCAGGCGCGTGAAGTCGGGCCAGATGACGCCGTTGAAGATGTGGGCGCGCAGCGCCGCGATGGTTTCGGGCAGCGCGTGCACCTGGATCGGCGCGCTGCCGGCAGCCCGGCGCAGGCGCATCACGGCATCGGCCAGCAGGCCGATCGAGAGCACGTGGTCGAGGTGCGAGTGGGTGATGAGCACATGGTCAACGCGCGCCAGCGCGTCGAGTGCCATGTCGCCCACGCCGGTGCCGGCGTCGATGAGCACGTCGTCGTCGAGCAGGAAAGCCGTGGTCTTGCAGCCCGCGGCGATCGACCCGGAGCACCCGAGCACTTGGAGAATCATTTGCTGTCGAAGGTATGGGCCCCGTCCCAATCGGCGGGCGGGGGCACGCTGCGGTGGTGTTGGATGCGCCCGCTGAACTGTTGATACAGGCCGAGCAGGGGCGAGCTGTCGAACCGGGTCTGGAGCGTGGCCAATCGGGCTTGGGCTTCGTCCCAATGTTGAAGGCGGTAGTGGGTGAGCACAAGGTCCCAAAGTCGCATTTCTTCGTCAAACATGAGGGGCCGCAATGCGGCTTCACCTACCGGTGTGAAAAGCGTCACGGGCTTCTTTTTGCCCTTGACGCGAACGCGGTCGACCTCGACCCAGCGGAAGCCCGCAGCTTCGGCGTTGCGCGTTGCCTGGAAGCTGGCTTCGCCGGCCAGCACGTCGACACCGTAGTGCCGTGTGAGCGCCTCGATGCGCGAGGCCAGGTTCACCGCGTCGCCCATCACGGTGTAGCTGCGGCGCATGTCGGAACCCATGTCGCCCACACACACCAGGCCGGTGTTCAGCCCGATGCCCACACCGATCTGCGGCAGGCCACGCTCGCGCAGGTCGCTGTTGAGCGCATTCAGGCGCTGCACCATCGCCAGGGCTGCCTGCACGGCGTGCAGGGCGTGGGCTGGGTCGTGCAGCGGCGCGCCCCAGAAGGCCATGATCGCGTCGCCGATGTACTTGTCGAGCGTGCCGCGGTGGGCGCGGATGGCGGTCGTCATGCTCGAAAAGAAGCGGTTGACGAGGCCGCGCACGTCTTCGGGTGCGAGGCGTTCCGAGACCTGGGTGAAGTTGCGCATGTCGCAGAACATCACGGTGAGCTCGCGGTTCTCGGCGCGCATGTCGTAACGCGCGGGGTCGCGCGCCATTTCTTCGACGAGCTCGGGCGGCACGTAGGTGCCGAACAGGCGTGCCAGTGAACGACGGCTTCGGCCTTCGACGATGTAGGCCCAGACGGTGGTGCCGAGGTAGACCAGCAACACCAGCAGCAGCGGCGCCGCCAGCGGCAACACCCAGCCGCGAGCACCTTGGGCCCACAGGTTCAGCAGCACGAGCGCCACGACCAGCAGTGCCGTGAACTGCGCGGCGCGTGCGGCGCGCAGGCGCGGCAGGGCGACGACGAGCACGGCCGCGATCAGCAACAACAGCAGGATCTCGTATCCCGCCGCCCAATCGGGCTGCACCGGCACCCGCGCGTCGAGCAGGCCCGAGAGCAGGCTGGCGTGCACCTCGACGCCGGGATAGACGGCCGAGACGGGTGTCGAGCGCTGGTCGTAGACGCCGGGCGCGGTGGAGCCGACCAGCACCAGTTTGCCGGCCAGGTGGGCGGCCGGCACGCGGCCTTGCAGCACATCGCTCGCAGAAACGTACTCGAACGATCCGCCACCCGGCCCACCCCCGCCGCGAAACGGAACCCGCACGAGCCCATGCTCGTTCAGCGGAATCGCGTGGCGCCGGCCGGCCTGCTCAAGCACGACGCCGACCAAGGTGCCGCCGCCCGGGGCGTCGAACTGCGGCTGAACGCGCGGGGCACCGGTGAATCTGCGGAACATCGCCAGCGCCAGGGCTTCGTGGTGTTCGTTGCCCACGCGGGCAAGGAGCGGCAGGCTGCGCACCAGGCCGTCGGCGTCGGGTGCGAAGTTGAAGTAGCCGGCCGCTGGCGCAGCGCGGGCAAGCACGTCGATGTTGGCCGCGTAGCCGTCCCAGCGTGTGAAGGGGCCGGGGCTGTTCCGCAGGAAGGCAGCATCGATCGCCGGGGCCGGCAGCGTGCCGGTCTGGCGCCCGCCGCGGTCGCTCGTCAAATAGAAGCCGAGCACGGCTTCGCGGCCGCTCAAGGCTGCAGCGAAGCGGCGGTCGTGGTCGAGCTCGTTGCGCCAGCCTGGCAGGCGGGGTGCGAGTTCGGGCAGTTCGCTGGCCAGGCGCTCGAGCACCGGCAGTGCAGCATCGGCATCGGGTTCGGCGAACAGCATGTCGAAGCCGACCACGGCCGCCTTCTGCCGCGTGAACAACTCGTCGGTGAGCGCGGCCATGCGCTCGCGGCCCCAGGGCCAGCGGCCGACTTCGGCCAGGCTCTTCTCGTCGACGTCGACGATCACGATCCGTGCATCGAGCGTGCGTGGCATGAGCGCCCGCAAGCGCGCGTCGGCCATCGCCAGATCGAGCTGGCCGACGAACCTGAGCGGCAGGTACCCGGCAGCGTGGGCGATGGCGCCCAGCAGTACGCCGAGCAGCAACGCAGCCCGCAGCACGCTCCAGAGCAGGGAGCGCGAATTCATGCGAAACGCGGAAATCAGCCGCTCGGCAAGGCGGCGCGGCAGGGGGCTCTAGGCGCGATCAGGCCTGGACGAACTGCATCTGCGTGCCGGCGAGTTCGATCACGTCGCCGTTTTTCAGGTGCACGGTTTCACCCACGACCGCGCTGCCGTTGACGGTGGGTTGCAACGAGCCTTCGACATGGGCGAGCACGTAGCCGCCCGGTCGCTTGGTGATCGACGCGACCTGCACGCCGGGCTTGCCGACGGTGGTGACGACCTTGGTCAGCACCACTTCGCGGCCGGCGGCCGCCCCGTTGAGCACCTTGATCGAGGCCGGCGTGTTGGCGGAACCGAGCGCGCCGAAACCCGACGAGCTCAGCCCGGTGGTGCGCGCATAACCCGACCCGGAAGAAGCGGCCGGCGCCGGCATGGTGCCCGGCTTCATGATCATGGTCTTCTCGTAGTCGGTGCCGTCTTCGACCAGGAACTTGATCTTGTATTTGCCGATCTCGACGGTGTCGTTGTGCGTGAGCAGCTGCTTCTTGACGGCCTTGCCGTTGATGTAGGTGCCGTTGGTGCTGTTGAGGTCTTCGATGAAGACGTCGGCGCCGACCATCTGCAGCACGGCGTGCTCGCCGCTGACCGCGAGGTTGTCGATCACGATGTCGTTGTAGGGCCGACGGCCAAGCGTGGTCTTGTCCTTGGTGATCTGAACTTCCTTGATCACCACACCGTCGAGCGATACGACCAGTTTGCCCATGCTTGTTGACCTTTTCTGTAAGACCGTGCCGTCTCTTCAAGTCTCTTGTGCCCGGCCCCCACGGCCGCCGCGCTCAAAAAGCAACATCATCAACGCCTGAACGGCCACCACGATTTGGCCGTGCCGCTCGGGCCGCGCACACGCGCGAGAACCACCGAAATATTGTCCTTGCCACCCGCGTCGTTGGCCGCTTCGACCAGCGCGTGAGCCGCCTCGGGCAAGGTTTCGCAGCCCAACATGAGCTGGGCGATGCTTTCATCGTCGAGCATGTCGGAGAGGCCGTCGGAGCATAGCAGGTAGGTGTCGCCGGGCAGCACGTCGTGCAGGTGCGTTTCGAGCAAAACCGTGTCTTCCACCCCAACCGCGCGCGTCACCAGGTTCTTGTTGGACGAGAACGCGGCCTGCTCCGGCGTGATGAGGCCGGAGTCGATCTGCTCCTGCAGCAGCGAATGGTCGTGCGTGATCTGCACCAGCCGCGAAGCGCGCAGGCGGTAGGCGCGCGAGTCGCCCACGTGGCCCATCAGCAGGCGCGAATCGCGGAACACGCCGACCACCAGCGTGGTGCCCATGCCGGCGTACTGCGGGTTGGAGTTGGCGGCGTTGAATATCGCGCGGTTGGCGTTGTCGACACAGATGTCCATCGCGCGGCGCACGTCGGTGTCGGTGGCGTTTTCGGAGGCTTCGCTGAGCCAGCGGCCGAGCTCGGTCTTGATGAACGAGGTGACCATGCCGCTGGCCACTTCGCCGGCGTTGTAGCCGCCCATGCCGTCCGCCAGGATCACGAGGGCCGTGGATTCGTCGACCGCCACCGAATCTTCGTTGTTGTTGCGAGCCCGGCCGGTGTCGGTGGCGCTGAAGAATTCGAAGGTCATGGTCGAGAGGCCTGTTCGGGCATGTGCGCGGGCTGCAGCGGGCGTCAGAGCTCGGAATTGTGCCTTGGATCGGGGACACAAATCTTCGTGGTCGCCTCGAAACTACCTGAACCCGGTGTCGAGCCCGGCGCCACCGGCTGCGGCGCAGCGGGTGCATCGCCGAGCCCGGCGCGGATCGCGCGCAGGGTGGCGCCCATCAGCGCGCCGTCGGCGGGCCGAAGCTCCGGCCGCTTTTCGAGCGCTGCCGCGATCGCCTGCGCCAGACCCTCGGGCAACTCGGGGCGAAGGCTGCGCACATCGGGCGCGGGCTCATGGGCGATCTGGTGCATCAGCCGCGCCATCGAGTCCGACGCGTGCGGCAGCGAGCCCGTGACGAGCTGGAACAGCATCACGCCGAGCGAGTACAGGTCGGAGCGGCCGTCGACCCGGCCGCCCGCCATCTGTTCGGGCGACATGAACGACGGCGTGCCGAGCACCCGGCCGGTGCGGGTGCGGCTTGCGTCGGCCACACGGGCAATGCCGAAGTCGGTGACCTTGACCGTGTCCGATACCGTGTCGACCATCACGTTGGCCGGCTTGATGTCTCGGTGGACCACGCCCTGCCGGTGGGCGTAGGCCAGCGCTTCGGCCACGCGGGCGCCGATCTGGAGCACGTCGGCCAGCGGCAGCAGCCGCCCGGGCACCGTGTGCCTCAGCAGGTCGCGGCCCGCGACGAACTCCATCGCGATGTAGGCCAGGCCGTCTTGTTCGCCGGCGTCGTAGATCGTGACGATGTCGGGGTGCTGGAGCCGCCCGGCCATCTCGGCTTCACGGAAGAAGCGGGTTCGCGCATCGACCAGCTCGGTGCCGGCGAACTCGCGGCCGAGCGCCATGGTCTTGATCGCGACCGGGCGGCCGATCTGCGGGTCTCGGCCGAGGTAGACCGCCCCCATCGCGCCTCGCCCCAGCTCGCGCTCGATCCGGTAGCGGCCCAGCATCGCGCGTTCAGGCGGTGGCGTCGCCTCGCCAGCAGACGGCGGCGACGACGGTTCGGTGGCAGTGACCTCCTCAGCCCGGCCTTCGCCGGCGGTGGCTGTCGACTGGCGGCCGCGGAGCCACCAGCCCCACTGACCGAACACGAGCGCCGTCAACGGCCACAAGCACCCGCTGGTGACCCAGAAGGCCATGCCGGCAAGGACGATGGCCAAGGCAGCCGTCATTCCACCCGCTTGGGCAGGCGCGACGCGCGGCAGCACCCAAGCCAGGTGGCCCAGGACCGCGGCCCAGGCGACTGCGAGAACGGCGACCGTTTCTGCCGTCATCGGCATCGGTCGGACCGCCCGGGTCGGCAACGTGGGCCAGTGATCGTGCGCCTGCTCATGCGGCGGCACGGTAGCACACGCCCACACCGCGGGGCGTGTGCGTGCGGGCAGCGTCAGCGGGTCAGTCGGCGAGCGCCAACATCGCCGCCAGACCCGTGGTGGCAGCCACCGGGGCGGCCCAGCGCGAACCGTCTGCGGCGGGTTGTTCGGCCGTGATCGGCTCGTCGGCCTTGCCCAGGCGCGGGCGCCGCGCGTCGAGCAGGCGCACGTTGTGCAGGCGCGTCTGCAGGCGGGCCGAGACGTCGATCAGCGGGCGCCCCGCGAGCATCTTCTCGACCCGGCCGCCTGGCCGCGCGGCCAGCGCCGGCTCGAGCTTGGCGAAGATCTCGGCGGCCCAGCGCTCGCGCCATTGCTGGCGGGCCGATTGCGACACCCAGCGCCCGATATGGCGCGACAGCGTGGGCGGGCACCCGATCAGGACCCAGTGGGTGGGCTCGTCACCCTGGAGCATGGGTTGCAGCAGGTGCTGCGCGTACTCGGCGTCGTTGACGAACACAGCGATTTTTTCCATTGTCGTTCTCCAGAAGGAAGGTCAAGCGGCGGGATGGGGGGTGGTCGACGACGCGGCGGCGCGGCGCGAAGCCCACCAGCCGGCACCGAGAACACCGGCGATCAGAACCACGTGGGTGAGCACGCGGTAGAGCTGGTTGGGGTCGTAGATGTCGTCGAGCAGGGGCTCACCGACGATCATGTGCGCCGCCGTGTAGGCCAGCACACCGGCGCCGATGTAGATGATGATCGCGAAGCGTTCGACCAGCTTCAGCACGAAGGTGCTGCCGAACACCACGATGGGCACGCTGATCAGCAGGCCGATCACGACCAGGTCGAAGCTGCCGCTGGCGGCACCGGCCACGCCGAGCACGTTGTCCACGCCCATCAGCGCATCGGCAATCACGATGGTGCGCATCGCGGCCCAGAAGGTCGTGGCCTTCACGTCGTGGCCCGCCTCACCGCTCTGTGGCGTCAGCAGTTTGTAGGCGATCCACACGAGGCCAATGCCGCCGATCAGCATCAGGCCGGGGATCTTGAGCAGCCAGACGACGCCGATCGTCATCAGGCTGCGCACGGCGATGGCACCGACCGCGCCCCAGACGATGGCGCGGCGTTGCAGCCGGGCAGGAAGCTGGCGCGCGGCCAGGGCGATCACGATGGCGTTGTCGCCAGCGAGGACGAGGTCGATCAGGATGATGGCCAGCAGGGCCGATAGCCAGGGGGCTGAGAAAGGTTCCATGGGAGCTCCGGTGTGAGTTGCACGACAAACGGTGCAAACCGCACGAGAACCGCAGGATCGGGTCGCTGTTTCGCCAGGAAACGCATGCCAGCCTCGAGCCTGCCGCTCACGCGGCCTGCATCGAAGGTCTTGCTCGGCATGGAGTGAATGTTATGGCCTGGCAAACCGGTGGCGCCTCTTTGTGAAAGCACCACGTAGTGACGGCTTGCCTTAACTTGCCACTGCCGCGCGGTGAACGCCGGCAGAGCGAAGTCGAGCTACTCCCCTTCTGGCCCCGATTAGGCCGACGAAGGCTGGCAGTGTCAAGTCGAAGCGCTGGCCTTCTCGCGGCCACGGCGCTGCAGCCACATGCCCACGACCACCACGATCGCTGCACCCACCGCCCCGGCCAGGGTGACCATGTCGTGCGGGATTTCGCCAAACCGCGAGGTCACGGCCGGGTCGGTGAAGAACATCTCGCCCGCCAGGAAACCGAGCAGCGCCGCGCCGAGCGTGATGATGATCGGGAAGCGGTCCATGACCTTGAGCAGCAAGGTGCTGCCGAAGATGATCAGCGGAATGCTGACCGCCAGGCCGATGATCAGCAGACCGGTGCTGCCCTTGGCGGCAGCCGCCACGGCCAGCACGTTGTCCAGGCTCATCACCAGGTCGGCCACCAGAATGGTCTGGATCGCGGCACGCAGCGAGCCGATCTCCTTGTGCCCCTCTTCGCCGCCGGTGTCTTCGCTCAGCAAAGAAATGCCGATGTACAGCAGCAGCAGCGCTCCGATGATCTTGAGGTAGGGCCACTTGAGCATCTCGACGGCGATCAGCGTGAGCACGATCCGCATCACGATCGCGGCAGCACTGCCCCAGAAGATCGCCTTCTTCTGCTGGTGCGCCGGCAGCGCGCGTGCGGCCATCGCGATCACGACGGCGTTGTCGCCCGACAGGACGATGTTGGCCAGGATGATCGAGCCGAGAGCTGCCCAGAATGGGCCACTGGTGAGATCCATTCTCGTAGTCTCCGTTGTCGTTCGAGTTCTTGAGCCGCGCTCGCTCCAAGGCTCGCGACGGACTCCGGTAGCGGATTCTCTGGCCCGGCTTCGGGCAGGGCTCTTGACTTACAGCAAGTTTCTCAAAAGCTTGCCCATCTCGGAAGGGTTGCGCGTCACGGTGAACCCGCAGGCTTCCATCACCTCGAGCTTGGCATCGGCCGTGTCGGCGCCGCCCGAGATCAGCGCGCCGGCATGGCCCATGCGCTTGCCGGCCGGTGCGGTCACGCCGGCGATGAAGCCGACGATCGGCTTCTTCATGTTGGCCTGGCACCAGCGCGCCGCGTCGGCTTCGTCGGGGCCGCCGATCTCGCCGATCATGATCACGGCGTCGGTGTTCGGGTCGTCGTTGAAGAGCCGCATGATGTCGATGTGCTTCAGCCCGTTGATCGGGTCGCCGCCGATGCCGACCGCGCTCGACTGGCCGATGCCCAGCTCGGTGAGTTGCGCCACCGCTTCATACGTCAGCGTGCCCGAGCGCGAGACCACGCCGACACGCCCGGCCTTGTGGATGTGCCCCGGCATGATGCCGATCTTGATCTCGTCGGGCGTGATCAGCCCGGGGCAGTTCGGCCCGAGCAGCAGCGTCTTCTTGCCGCCCTTGGCTTCCTTGGCCTTCATGCGGTTGCGCACTTCGAGCATGTCGCGAACCGGAATGCCTTCGGTGATGCAGATCGCCAGGTCGAGGTCGGCCTCGACGGCTTCCCAGATGGCCGCGGCGGCGCCTGCCGGCGGCACGTAGATGACGCTGACCGTGGCACCGGTGGCCTTGGCGGCTGCGGTCACGTTGGCGTAGATCGGGATGCCTTCGAAGTCTTCGCCGGCCTTCTTCGGGTTCACGCCGGCCACGAAACAGTTCTTGCCGTTCGCGTAGTCGCGGCACATGCGGGTGTGGAACTGGCCCGTCTTGCCGGTGATGCCTTGCGTGATGACCTTGGTGTCTTTGTTGATCAGGATGCTCATGGTGCCCCTCGTGTGCGGTGTACCGCACCCGATCCCCCGAGGGGATCACGCCCGTCTTGGGGCGGCCCGGCGACGGGCGTGGTGCGATGTAGAAGTTTGGTGACTGTTCGGTGCTAGTTGGCGAGCGCGGCCATCACCGCCTTGGCGGCATCGGCCATCGATTCGGCGGTGATGATGGGCAGGCCCGAGTCCTTGAGCATCTTCTTGCCCAGGTCTTCGTTCGTGCCTTTCATGCGCACCACCAGCGGCACATTCAGGTTGACGGCCTTGCACGCGGCGATCACGCCTTCGGCGATGGTGTCGCAGCGCATGATGCCGCCGAAGATGTTGACGAGGATCGCCTTGACCTTCGGGTTGCCAAGCATGATCTTGAAGGCTTCAGTGACCTTCTCGGCGGTGGCGCCGCCGCCCACGTCGAGAAAGTTGGCCGGCTCGCCGCCGAACAGCTTGATGGTGTCCATGGTCGCCATCGCCAGGCCGGCGCCGTTCACCAGACAGCCGATGTTGCCGTCGAGCTGGATGTAGGCCAGGTCGAACTTGCTGGCTTCGATCTCGGCCGGGTCTTCTTCATCGAGATCGCGGTAGGCCACGATCTCGGGGTGGCGAAACAGCGCGTTGCTGTCGAAGTTGAACTTCGCGTCGAGCGCCTTGATGTTGCCGTTGCCTTCGAGGATCAGCGGGTTGATCTCGGCCAGCGAGCAATCGGTGTCCATGTAGCACTGGTACAGCTTCTTGAACACGTCGATCGCCTGGGCTTGCGAGGCAGCGGGAACGCCGATGCCGTTGGCGAGTTCGGCGCCTTGTGCGTCGGTGAGGCCGGTGGCCGGGTCGACGAAGACCTTCAGGATCTTCTCGGGGGTGGCGTGGGCCACTTCCTCGATGTCCATGCCGCCTTCGCTGCTGGCCATGATCGCGACCTTCTGCGTGGCGCGGTCGGTGACGGCAGCGACGTAGTACTCCTTCTTGATGTCAGCGCCTTCTTCGATCAGCAGGCGGCGCACCTTCTGGCCTTCGGGGCCGGTCTGGTGGGTCTTGAGTTGCATGCCGAGAATCTCGCCCGAGATCTTCTTCACGTCGTCGAGCGAGCGCGCCAGCTTCACGCCGCCGCCCTTGCCACGGCCACCGGCATGGATCTGCGCCTTCACGACCCAGACCGGGCCGCCCAGCTTCTGGGCGGCTTCGGAGGCTTCGAGCACGCTGAACGCGGCGTAACCGCGCGGCACCGGCACGCCGAACTGGCGCAGGATTTCCTTGCCTTGGTATTCGTGGATCTTCATGGTCGGGTCTCTCGGACTTTCAGTTGTCGGACGGGGTGAGGGCGGCTGGCGTGTTCGCGGCGCGGTACCAGCGCGGGTAATACGTCTGGACCGTGGGGCTGTCGGCGCGAAGCGCGTGGCATCGGTCGATCTGGAAAGGCTGGGTGCTGTCGGCGCTGGCGCCGTGCGTGTCGATCACGTCGCCGGCGAAGGCCTGCACCACCGCGGTGGGCAGCACCTGGGCGAGTTCGGTGATGTGGGTGCAGGCCTGGGCGCCGCCGACACGTTCTTTCACGGCCTGGCGAAAGCCCTTCATCAGGTTCAGCCCGACGAGCCGGGAGTAGACATCGCCGTAGGTGTCGCACTGGCCGGGGTAGGGCATCGCCATGGTCTGCGCACCGGCTTCGACGATGTTGCAGCGTTCGTCCACCACGAGGCGCAGCAGCATGTCGTGGATCGGTTGGCCTGCGGGCAACACGCCGTTGACCATGTGCGCTTCCCGGGTGCGAACGTCGGTGATGTGCGCGTCGACCTCCCAAAGCCCGTTGCCACGCGCGAAGATCTGCACGTCGATGCTGCGGCGGTGCTTGAGCTCGCGCTCGCGGGCGGCGGTCGGCAGGGCCATCGTGGAAAGTGCGTTCGCGGGCGGGGTTGGATGAGTGCGCAGCGAGCGGGCGCCGGTGCCGGCGATCTGCGCCGAACCAAGCCCACAACAGCCGGCGAATGTAGCATGCTGCTCTGCACCAAAGCTGACGCGCCGCGCACGGCGCCATGGCCGCTCAGTCCGGCGACGGGCCGGGTTCCGCAGCTTCCGTGTCGGTGCACCGCGCATCGCGCAGCACGCGGCGGATCACGTCGGGCGAGAAGCCGCGGCCCATCAGGAAGCGCATCTGGCGTGCCTGTTCGGTGCTGCTTGCGGGCGCCTCGCCGAACTTGCGGGCACGCACCGCCCGCGCGCGGTCGAGCTCTGTGTCATTCAATGCCTGCGCCGCGCCGGGCGCCAGCGCGACGGCATGCTGTTTCAGTTCCTGGTGAATCCGCACGTTGCCGAACCGGGCCGACCGGGCGTGCACACGTGACTCGACGAAGCGCTCTTGCGAAAGGTAGTCGTGGGCGGTAAGCCAGTCGAGCACAGCTTCGACCCGGGCCGAGGCGCCCGGCGACGCCGGCATGTCGCCCGCATCGGCTTGGCCCGACTCGGCAGATGACGCCAGCGCCAGTTCTTCGGCCCGGGCGTGCGGAAGCAACTTGCGCCGCAGCTCGAGCCTGCTTTGCTCGCGCTGCGCCAGATACTGCAGCGCGCGGGCCTTGAGCGAGCGCTGTGGTTTCACTATTCCTTGACGACCTTCAGCTTGGCCGGCTTGGCTTCGGCCGAGTCGGCACCCGGCAGCAGCCGAACGCCGAGCTCGGTGCGCACCTTGTTCTCGATCTCGAAGGCCAGAGAGGGGTTCTCTTTCAGGAACTCGCGCGCGTTGTCCTTGCCCTGGCCGATCTTCTCGCCGTTGTAGGCGTACCAGGAGCCGCTCTTCTCGAGCACCTTGGCCTCGACGCCCATGTCGATGATCTCGCCTTCGCGGCTGATGCCGGCCCCGTAGAGGATGTCGAACTCGGCCGTCTTGAACGGCGGAGAGACCTTGTTCTTGACGACCTTGACCTTGGTCTCGTTGCCGATGACTTCTTCGCCCTTCTTGATGCTGCCGATGCGGCGGATGTCGAGCCGCACCGAGGCGTAGAACTTGAGCGCGTTGCCTCCGGTGGTGGTTTCGGGCGAGCCGAACATCACACCGATCTTCATGCGGATCTGGTTGATGAAGATCACCATGGTGTTGGTGCGCTTGATGCTGCCGGTGAGCTTGCGCAGCGCCTGGCTCATCAGGCGCGCCTGCAGGCCGGGCAGCGAGTCGCCCATTTCGCCCTCGATTTCGGCCTTGGGCGTGAGCGCGGCGACCGAGTCGACGACGACCAGGTCGACCGAGGCCGAGCGCACCAGCGCGTCGACGATCTCGAGGGCCTGCTCGCCGGTGTCGGGTTGGCTGATCAGCAGGTCTTGCAGGTTCACACCCAGCTTCTGCGCATAGCCGATGTCGAGTGCGTGTTCGGCGTCGATGAAGGCGCAGGTGCCACCGACGCGCTGCATCTCGGCGATGACCTGCAGCGTGAGCGTGGTCTTGCCGCTCGACTCGGGGCCGTAGATCTCGACGACGCGGCCGCGTGGCAGGCCGCCGACGCCGAGTGCCATGTCGAGGCCCAGCGAGCCGGTGGAGACGACTTCGATGTCTTCGATCACCTCGCCTTCGCCGAGGCGCATGATCGTGCCCTTGCCGAACTGCTTTTCGATCTGGGCGAGCGCGGCCTGCAGGGCCTTGGCCTTTTCGGTATTGACGGCGGGGGTGGCGACTTTGGCGGTTGCGTCCAAGGGGTTCTCCTGAAAGTTGCTCGCATTATCCAGAAAGCTGGATGTTTGTACAGTACCTTGAACGTTCATTTGCAGGCCATCCCTACAATCGATGGGCCCGAAGGGCGAGGAGACAAGCATGCGCATCCTGATCGCCGAAGATGATCAAGTGCTGGCCGACGGGCTGCTGCGCGCGTTGCGCAATGCCGGCTACGCTGTCGATCAGGTCGGCAGCGGCACCGAGGCCGACGCGGCGCTGGCGTCGCACGAATTCGACTGCGTGATCCTCGACCTGGGCCTGCCCAAGCTGCACGGCCTCGAAGTGCTGCGCAAGCTGCGCGCCCGCGGGTCGAGCGTGCCGGTGTTGATCCTGACCGCGGCCGACAGCGTGGAGCAGCGCGTGAAGGGCCTGGACTTCGGCGCAGACGACTACATGGCCAAGCCGTTCTCGCTGCAGGAACTCGAGGCGCGCGTGCGCGCGCTGACCCGGCGCGGCCTGGGTACCGCTTCCACGATCATCAAACACGGCCCGCTCAGTTTCGACGCGACCGGCCGCGTGGCCTACATCAACGACCAGATGATCGAGCTTTCGGCGCGCGAACTGTCGTTGCTCGAGGTGCTGCTTCAGCGCGCCGGGCGCCTCGTCAGCAAGGACCAGCTCGTCGAGCGGCTGTGCGAGTGGGGCGAAGAGGTCAGCAACAACGCGATCGAGGTCTACATCCACCGGCTGCGCAAGAAGATCGAGCAGGGCCCGGTGCGGATCGCCACGGTGCGCGGGCTGGGCTACTGCCTGGAGCGGATCCCCGCCTAGCACCCGTCAACGTCGCACGTGCCGAACTCCGCTGCCCGCCAACCCGAGCCCCGCCCGCGCGAGCAGCGTTCGTTGTTCGGCGAGATCCTCGACTGGATGCTCGCCCCGCTGCTGCTGCTGTGGCCGATGAGCGTGGTGCTCACCTGGCTGGTGGCGCAGGGCATCGCCAACAAGCCCTTCGACCGCGAGCTCGGCGAAATGGTGCGGGTGCTGTCGAAAGAAGTGGCGGTGAGCGGTTCGCAGGCGGTGTTCCGGCTGCCGGCGGGCGCCTCCGAGATCTTGCGCACGGACGAGGCCGACGACATCTACTACCAGGTGCTGGGCCTGCGCGGCGAGTACCTGAGCGGCGACACCGCGTTGCCCGTGCCCGGCGACGAAGACCGCGCGCCCCGCGGCGAGGTTCGGTTTCGCGACGACACGCTCAACAACGACAGCGTGCGCGTGGCCTACATGTGGGTCAACGTGGCCGAGCGCGGCGCCGACACCGACGGTGCCAGCGCGCCGCTGGTGCAGGTGGCCGAGACGCTGGGCAAACGCTCGCGGCTGGCCACCGAGATCATCAAGGGCGTGATCCTGCCGCAGTTCGTGATCCTGCCACTGGCGGTGCTGCTCGTGTGGCTCGCGCTGGCGCGTGGCATCGCGCCGCTCAACGAATTGCAGCAGCGCATCCGCCACCGCGACAGCAACGACCTGAGCCCGATCGACGCCGCGCAGGCGCCGGAAGAAGTCTCGCCGCTGGTGCGCGCCATCAACGACCTGCTGGCACGGCTCGACCAGTCGATGCAGGCGCAGAAGCACTTCCTGGCCGACGCCGCGCACCAGCTCAAGACGCCGCTGGCCGGGCTGCGCACGCAGGCCGAGCTGGCGCAGCGCCAGATCGACGCCGGCCAGCACGACCCGCAGGCGCTGAAGCGGCCGCTGCAACAGATCGCGCGTTCGAGCCAGAGCGCGGCGCACATGGTCAACCAGCTGCTCGCGATGGCACGCGCCGAGAACCAGCAGCACGTCTCGCAGCAGCAGGTGGTCGACCTCGCCGTGCTGGCGACCGAAACCGTGCGCGACTTCGTGCCGCGCGCGCTCGAAAAGCGCATCGACCTGGGCTTCGAGGGCCCGGAGTCGGTGGCCGAGTCGCGCCACCGCCAGGGCCCGCTGGTGCTGGGCCACCCCCTCTTGCTGCGCGAACTGATCCGCAACCTCGTCGACAACGCCCTGCAATACACACCGGCCGGCGGCACCGTGACCGTGCGCGTGCTCGACGACCCCTTCGGGCAGGTCGTGGTGCTGCAGGTGGAAGATTCCGGGCCGGGCATTCCGGCGGCCGAGCGTGAGCAGGTGTTCCAGCCGTTCTACCGCTCGCTCGGCACCAACGTCGACGGCTCCGGCCTCGGCTTGGCGATCGTGCGCGAGATCGCGCAGCAACACGACGCCGAAGTGACGCTGGAAGATGCCAACCTGCGCCATCGGCCGGGCCTGAACGAGCAGGCCGGCGCGGCCTTCGGGCCCGGGGCCCGCTTCACGTTGCGCCTGCCCGCCGCACCGGAGCGCGCAAGTTCCGCTGATCAGCTCTGAATGAGCCTGCGGCTCTTCGAGATCGCCATCAGGATGCCCAGGCCCAGCCCCAGCGAGACCATCGCCGTGCCGCCATAGCTGATGAAGGGCAAGGGCACGCCCACCACCGGCAGGATGCCGCTGACCATGCCCATGTTGACGAAGGCGTAGGTGAAGAAGCTGAGCGTGATGGCGCCCGCGAGCAAGCGCGTGAACACGGTCGGCGCCTCGGCCGCGATCATCAGCCCGCGGAAGATCAGGAAGATGAAACCGAGCAGCAGCGCGGCGCAGCCGACCAGGCCGAACTCTTCGGAGAACGCGGCGAAAACGAAGTCGGTCGTGCGCTCGGGGATGAACTCGAGGTGCGTCTGCGTGCCCTTCATGAAGCCCTTGCCCTCGATGCCGCCGGAGCCGATGGCGATCATTCCCTGGATCGTGTGGAAGCCCTTGCCGAGCGGGTCGGTGCTCGGGTCGAGCAGCGTGCAGACACGGTTCTTCTGGTAGTCCTTTAACAAGGGCTGCCAGCTCACTTCGGGCTGGCAGATGCGGTCTTCCGAGACGACGATCGCGGTGATGCCGACCGCCCCCACGAGCAAGACCGGCACGATCAGCTTCCACGACAAGCCTGCGAAGAAGATCACGTACAGCCCGGCCGAGAACACCAGGATCGCGGTGCCCAGGTCGGGCTGCTTGACGATCAGGCCGACCGGGATCGCCAGGATCAGCAGCGCGATCATGAAGTCGGGCGCACGGAGCTGGCCCTCGCGGCGCTGGAACCACCACGCCAGCATCAGCGGCGTGGCGATCTTCAGGATCTCGCTCGGCTGGATCACCATGCCCACGTTGAGCCAGCGTGTCGCGCCCTTCTTCGTGATGCCCACCACCGCCACGGCGACGAGCAGGCCCACGCCCACCAGATACAGCGGCACCGCGATCTTCATCAGCGTCGTCGGCGAGACCTGCGCCACCACGAACAGCACGACCAGCGCCAGCAGCATGTTGCGGCCGTGGTCGACGAAGCGCGTGCCATGGTCGAAACCGGCCGAATACATGGTCAGCAGCCCGGCGGCGCCGAGCAGCAGCATCGCCACGATCAGCGGGCCGTCGTAGCCGGTGAAAACCGGCTTCAGGCGCTGCAGCAGCGAGGGTTTGTCAAACACCGAGCTCATGGCGGCCCCTTCACCGCGGCTTCTGCAGCGCGACCTGCTGTGCGGCCGATGCCGCCGACGCCGGCGCAGTCGCAGGGGCAGGGGCAGGCGCGTTGATGCGTTGAGGCCCGAGCGAGGCGGTCGAGCCGTCGATCGTCACGCCCGGCAGCGGCACCGAATCGGCCGGGCGCGGCGTGCCGGTCGGCGCACTCGACTGGCCCAGCTTCGTGGCGGCCAGATCGGCTTCGCTCGGGTAGACGCCCTGTAGCACGAAGTCCAGCACCCGACGCGCGATCGGTGCCGCCGAGGTGCCGCCGAAGCCCGCGTTCTCGACCACCATCGCCAGCGCGATGCGGGGCTCGTCGAGCGGCGCAAAAGCGGTATAGAGCGCGTGGTCGCGGTGGCGTTCGTCGATCAGGTTGGCGTTGTACTTCTCGTTCTTGCCGATCGAGATCACCTGCGCCGTGCCGGTCTTGCCACCCGACTGGTAAGGCGCGCCCGCGAACGACCGCGCCGACGTGCCCTCTTGCGTCACACCGAACATCGCGCGCCGGATGAAGGCCACGTGTTCGGGGTTCCACGGCAGTGTCGGCAGCGTTTCACCGACCTGGCGCTTCTGCGCCCGCGTCTCGAAGTTCTCGACCACCTTCACCAGGTGCGGGGTGTAGCGGTGACCGCCCGACGCCAGTGCGGCGGTGGCCTGCGCCAGCTGCAGCATCGTGAACGCGTTGTAACCCTGGCCGATGCCGAGCGAGATGGTCTCGCCCGCGTACCACTTCTGCTGCTCTTTCTTACGGTAGCTGCGGCGCTTCCATTCGGTCGACGGCAGGGTGCCACGCAGCTCGCCCTGCACGTCGATGCCGGTCAGCTGGCCCAGGCCGAGCGGCGCCATGAAGTCGTGCATGGCGTCGACGCCCATGTCGTTGGCGAGAATGTAGTAGTAGGTATCGCACGACTGCACGATCGACTTGTACATGTCGACGCTGCCGTGCCCGCCTTCCTTGTCGTCGCGAAACCGGTGGTTGCCGAAATTGAAGTACCCCGGGTCGCTGATCGACTGCTGCGGCGTGCGCTTTCCGAGCGTGAGCGCGGCCATCGCCATGAGCGGCTTGTAGGTCGAACCCGGCGGGTAGGTGCCACGCAGCGCCCGGTTCAGCAACGGCTTGTCGGGTGATTCGTTGAGGGCCTTCCAGCTTTCGCTGTCGATGCCGTCGACGAACAGGTTGGGGTCGAAGTTGGGCTTGCTCACGAAGGCCAGCACCTCGCCGTTGCGCGGGTCGATCGCCACCAGCGCACCGCGTCGGTCGCCGAACATTTCTTCGACCAGGGCCTGCAGCCGGATGTCGATCGACATCACGAGCGCGTTGCCCGGCGTGGCCGGGTTGCTGCGCAGCCGCCGCACCGGGTGGCCGCTGGCGCTGGTTTCCATCTCTTCGAAGCCGGTCGTGCCGTGCAGTTCGGCCTCGTAGCTCTGCTCGATGCCGAGCTTGCCGATGTATTCGGTGCCGCGGTAGTTGGCCTCGTCCTCCGACTCGTCGATCTTCTCTTTCTCGGCTTCGTTGATGCGCCCGATGTAGCCGATCAGGTGGCTGCCGACTTCGCCGAGCGGGTAGTTGCGAAACAACCGGGCCTTGATGTCGACACCGGCGAAGCGGAAGCGCTGGGCGGTGAAACGCGCCACTTCGTCGTCGCTCAGCTTGGTGCGGATCGGCAGCGACTCGAAGCTCTTGTTCTCTTCCATCAGGCGCTTGAAGCGCTTGCGGTCGCGCGGCAGGATCTCGACGATCTGCGCCAGCCGGTCGATCGTGGCTTCGAGGTCGGCGGTCTTGCCCGGCGAGATCTCGAGCGTGTAGGCCGAGTAGTTGTTGGCCAGCACGACGCCGTTGCGGTCGAGGATCAGGCCCCGGTTCGGCACGATCGGCACCACCGCGATGCGGTTGTTCTCGGCCTGCGTCATGAGCTCTTCGTGCTTGTAGATCTGCAGGTAGACGAGGCGTGAGGCCAGCAACCCGAACGCGATCAGGACGAACACGGCGGCAGCCGCCAGGCGCAAACGAAAGCGCCCGACTTCCTGTTCGACGTTCTTGAGCTCTGTCATTTTTTGCCCTACAGGGGCCGATTCTGATCCGGGTCAGGGGCGCGGCGCTGGGGCGCGAGCAACAACCACGTGACGATGGGCCACAACAGCGCCTCGAACACCGGCGCCAGCAGCATCTCCCAGCCCGGGAACATGCCACCGGCGACCATGCGCACGAGCAGCGACACGGCGTGCGCGGCGAAGAACAGCGGCAGGATCTGCACCGCCTGCGAAGGCACGGTGAACCACAGCAGGCGACGGTGGATCGTGATCGCGAAGAAGCTCAGCAGCGTGTAGGCCAGCGCATGCTGGCCGAGCACGGCGCCGTCGTGCACATCCATCACCACGCCGAACATGAACGCCAGGCCGACGCCGACACGGCGCGACTGGTGCACGTTCCAGAACACGAGCACCAGTGCCAGCAGGTCGGGCATGGCCGGCGCGCGGCCGAGCGGCACCAGGTTGACGAGCAGCGCGAACACCAGCGTGAACGCCACGAACAGCGGGTTGACCGGCAACAGCAGCTGGTCGGACGAGCGCGGCATGATCATGGCGCACCTCGCTGCGGACGGGCGGCGGCGGTCACTTGCGGCCCGCCTTGCGTGACGGCCGCGGCTTGGCCTCTTCGGCCGGTTCGGGCGGTGGCGGCATCTGCAGGCCGACCGGCTCGAGCACCATCACGTGGCGCACACCGTCGGGCAGGGCGGTCGGGGTCAACACGATGCGCGCGAAGCCGGAGTCGACCTTGCGGTCGACCAGGGCCACCTTGGCCACCGGCAGGCCGGGGGGGTACACGCCGTCCACGCCCGAGGTGGTGAGCGTGTCGCCGACCTGCACGTCGGCGTTGCCGGCCATGAAACGCATCTCCATCGCCTCGCCCAGACCGGCGGCACTGCCGAAGGCGGCACTGCGCGCCTGGCTGCGCGCGTTGAGCACGGGGATGGCGGCATCCTTGTCGGTGAGCAGCGTCACTTCGGAGGACAGCGGGAACACCCGCGTCACCTGGCCGAGCACACCGGCCTCGTTGATCACCGGCGAGGCGAGCACCACGCCGTTGGTCGCACCACGGTCGATCACGACCTTGCGCGAGTAGGGGTCGGAAGCCTCGTACAGCACCTGCGCCGTTTGCGAGCGCACCGTGAGGCGCGGTCGCAGTTCGAGCAGCGCGCGCAAGCGTGCGTTCTCGCCTTGCAGTTGCTCGACCTGCAAGGCGCGCTCGGCCTGGCCGGCGAGCTGGGCCTTGGCCAGCGCCGCGCTTTCGAGCGCCCGCTTCAGGCCCATGAAGTACTCGCCGACATCGCCCCACGCCTGCACCGGCACGAGCAAGGCCTGCTGCGGGTAATAGAGCACCGTGGCCAGGCCGGCGCGCAACTGGCGCGCGATGGTGAAGCGGTTGTCGGCGACCATCAGAAACAGCGCCAGCGCCGAAAAGAGGATCAGCTTGGTCAGCGCCGACGGGCCCTGTCGGAAGAAGGGCGGCGGGGTGCGGTCGATGGTGCCGAGAGACATGGTTACGCGCCGCCGGCGTGCCGCTCGGGCCAGCGCCGGGCCGCTCGCAAGCCGCCCGAGCACCCGCTTGGCGGGTGGTGGCGGTACTCCGCCGCCGGGTGCGCCATTTCTACTCGGAGGTGAAGATGGAGCCGAGCCGCTCCATGCGCTCGAGCGCCATGCCACACCCGCGCACCACGCAGGTCAGCGGGTCTTCGGCCACCAACACCGGCAGGCCGGTTTCTTCGGAGAGAAGGCGGTCGAGGTCGCGCAGCAGGGCGCCGCCGCCGGTCAGCATCATGCCGCGCTCGGCGATGTCGGCGCCGAGCTCGGGCGGGGTTTGCTCGAGCGCGTTCTTCACCGCCGAGACCATCTGGTTCAGCGGGTCGGTCAGCGCTTCGAGGATTTCGTTGCTGCTGATCGTGAAGCTGCGCGGCACGCCTTCACTCAGGTTGCGGCCCTTGACTTCCATCTCCTTCACCTCGGAGCCGGGGAAGGCACTGCCGATCTGCTTCTTGATGCTCTCGGCCGTGGGCTCGCCGATCAGCATGCCGTAGTTGCGGCGGATGTAGTTGATGATGGATTCGTCGAACTTGTCGCCACCGACGCGGATGCTGCCTTTGTAGACCATGCCGCCGAGCGAGATGACGCCGACTTCGGTGGTGCCACCGCCGATGTCGACGACCATCGAGCCACTGGCTTCCGACACCGGCAGGCCGGCGCCGATGGCCGCGGCCATCGGCTCTTCGATCAGGTACACATCGGAAGCACCGGCGCCAAGCGCCGATTCGCGGATCGCGCGGCGCTCGACCTGCGTGGACCCGCAGGGCACGCAGATGATGATGCGCGGGCTCGGGCGCAGCACCGAGCGCGGGTGAACCATCTTGATGAACTGCTTGAGCATCTGCTCGGTGACGGTGAAGTCGGCGATCACGCCGTCTTTCATCGGGCGGATCGCCTCGATGTTGCCCGGCACCTTGCCGAGCATGGCCTTGGCTTCGGCGCCGACGGCCTGGATGGTCTTCTTGCCGTTGGGCCCGCCTTCATGGCGAATGGCGACGACCGAAGGCTCGTCGAGCACGATGCCCTTGCCACGCACATAGATCAGCGTGTTGGCGGTACCGAGGTCGATGGCCAGATCGGTCGAGAAGTAGCGACGAAAGGATCCGAACATGGTGTGTGAGTGGTGTCGCCCGACCCCCTGCGGGCGGTGGCGCGTGCGCAGCAGGGCGGGCGAAAGCTGTGTTGGGCGTTGTTGTTGGTCTTCGGCCTGCCGCAACGGCGGGCCGAAGCGGCGAAAAGGGCGGCCTCGATTCAGGGTCACCAAGCCGCCAGGGCGCGTGGCGAACTGCCGGGCTGCGCAGTCCCTCGGGGCTTGTGGATAACCGGGGATAATACCGCAAGCCCCGGGCAGAACGACCCGTTCACACCCTGTATCCAGCCCTTTCCGGCACCCCACTGCAAGCGCATTTTCATGGCCCTGACCCCGCAAGACGTGAGCCGCATCGCCCACCTCGCCCGGCTCGAACTCCAGAACACCGAGCAGGCAGCGATGCTCGCGCAGCTCAACGGTTTTTTCTCCATCGTCGAGAAGATGAGCGCGGTCGACACGAGCGGCGTCGAGCCGCTGTACACCCCGCTCTCGGCCGTGCAGGAGGTGAGCCTGCGGCTGCGTGAAGACGCCGTCACCGAACAGGCCGACCGCGCGCTCAACCAGCGCAGCGCGCCGGCCGTGGAAGACGGCCTGTACCTCGTTCCGAAGGTCATCGGATGACGCAGCAACTGCACGACATGGGTGTGGCCGAACTCGGGCGGGCGCTCGCCGCGAAGGCCGTTTCCAGCACCGAACTGACGAAACATCTGCTCGCACGGGTTGCGGCTCACGAACATCTTGGCGCCGTGCTCGCCGGCGACCCGGCGCTCGCCCTGCAGCAGGCTGCGTCGGCCGATGCGCAGCGCGCCAGTGGCCGCCAGGGCGCGCTGCTCGGCGTGCCGCTCGCCCACAAAGACATCTTCGTCACGCGCGACTGGCCCACCACCGCCGGCTCGAAGATGCTGGCCGATTACCGCAGCCCGTTCGACGCCACCGTGGTCGCGCGTCTCGGTCTGGCCGACGGCGGCGCCGGCATGGTCACGCTCGGCAAGCTCAACTGCGACGAGTTCGCGATGGGCTCCGGCAACGAGAACTCGGCCTTTCGGCCGGTGCAGAACCCCTGGGACGTGACGCGTGTGCCGGGTGGCTCGTCGGGCGGCTCGGCCGCTGCGGTGGCCGCCCGCCTGATGCCCGCCGCCACCGGCACCGACACCGGCGGCTCGATCCGCCAGCCCGCCAGCTTCACCGGCGTGACCGGCATCAAGCCGACCTACGGCGTGTGCTCGCGCTACGGCATGATCGCCTTCGCTTCCAGCCTCGACCAGGCCGGGCCGTTCGCGCGCAGCGCCGAAGACTGCGCGCTGCTGCTCGGTGCGATGAGCGGCTTCGACATGCGCGACGCCACCAGCGCCGAGCGCGCGCCGCAAGACTTTCACGCCGCGATGCTGAAGGCCCGCACGGGCGCCACCGCCGCCCAGCCACTGAAGGGCCTGCGCATCGGCCTGCCGAAAGAGTTCTTCCCAGCGGCGCTGGCCGCCGACGTGAACGGCGCCGTGCGCGCCGCGCTGGCCGAGTTCGAGAAGCTCGGCGCCACGCTCGTCGACGTGAGCCTGCCACGCACCGAGCTGTCGATCCCGGTCTACTACATCATCGCGCCGGCCGAGGCCTCGTCGAACCTGAGCCGCTTCGACGGCGTGCGTTACGGGCACCGCGCGGGCGAGTACGCCGACCTGCAGGGCCTGTACGAAAAGAGCCGCAGCGAAGGCTTCGGCCCCGAGGTGAAGCGCCGCATCATGATCGGCACCTACGTGCTCTCGCACGGTTACTACGACGCCTACTACCTGCAGGCGCAAAAGCTGCGCCGCATGATCGCCGACGACTTCCAGGCCTGCTTCCGCGAGTGCGACGTGATCGCCGGCCCGGTGGCACCCACCGTGGCCTGGAAGCTCGGCGACAAGAGCGACGACCCGGTCGCGAGCTACCTGGCCGACATCTTCACGCTGCCCGCCAGCCTGGCCGGCCTGCCCGGCATGAGCCTGCCGGCCGGCTTCGGCGCGGGCCACATGCCGGTCGGGCTGCAGCTGATCGGCAACTACTTCGACGAGGCCGTGCTGCTGCACGCCGCGCATGCATTCCAGCAGGCCACCGACTGGCACAACGCCAAGCCGGAAGGCTACTGAATTCCCCATGGCAAAACCCGCACTCATTCGCGGCTTCGAAGTCGTCATCGGCATCGAAACGCACGCGCAACTTTCCACGCAGTCGAAGATCTTCAGCGGCTCGAGCACGCAGTTCGGCGCCGATGCGAACACGCAGGCATCGGCCGTCGACCTGGCCCTGCCCGGCACACTGCCGGTGATGAACCGCGGCGCGGTCGAACGCGCCATTCGTTTCGGCCTGGCGGTGAACGCGAAGATCGCGCCGCTGTCGATCTTCGCGCGCAAGAATTACTTCTACCCCGACCTGCCCAAGGGCTACCAGATCAGCCAGTACGAAACGCCGGTGGTGCAGGGCGGGTATGTCGAGTTCCTGGTCGGCGACGTGCCGTACAAGGTCAACCTCACGCGCGCCCACCTCGAAGAAGACGCCGGCAAGTCGCTGCACGAGGACTACCAGGGCCAGACCGGCATCGACCTGAACCGCGCCGGCACGCCGCTGCTCGAGATCGTGACCGAGCCCGACATGCGCTCGGCTGCCGAAGCGGTGGAATACGCGAAGACGCTGCACCAGCTCGTGCGCTGGATCGGCATCTGCGACGGCAACATGCAGGAAGGCTCGTTCCGCTGCGACGCGAACGTGTCGGTGCGCAAGCCGGGCGCGCCCTTCGGCACGCGGCGCGAGATCAAGAACCTGAACAGCTTCAAGTTCATGCAGCAGGCGATCGACTACGAAGTGCAGTGGCAGATCGACCTGCTCGAAGACGGCGGTACGGTGCAGCAGGCGACCGTGCTGTTCGACCCGGCGAGCGGCGAAACACGGGCGATGCGCAGCAAGGAAGACGCGCACGACTACCGCTACTTCCCCGACCCCGACCTGCCACCGCTGGTGATAGGCGCCGACTGGGTCGAGCGGGTGCGTGGCGAGATGCCGGAACTGCCGAGCGTGATGGCGGCGCGCTTCCAGCGTGACTACGGCTTACCCGCCTACGACGCCGTGAGCGTGACACAGAGCCAGGCGTTCGCCAGCTACTTCGAGACGGCCGCCAAGGCCTGCGGGCAGCCCAAGCTGGTGGCGAACTGGTTGATGGGTGAGGTGGCGATGCGCTTGAACGCGCAGGGCACGACGATCGCAGAGTTTCCGATTGCCGCGGAGAAGCTTGGGTCGTTGATTCATCGGATAGTCGATGGCACCGTCTCAAACAAGGGCGCCAAGGACGTGTTGGACCAGTTGTGCATGTTCGGCGGCGAAGTGGATGCCGTAATCGAGGCCAAGGGCTTGCGCCAGATGAGCGACACCGGCGAGCTCGAAACCATCATCGACGCCGTGCTGGCCGCCAACGCCAAGTCGGTCGAGGAATACCGCGCCGGCAAGGACAAGGCCTTCAACGCGCTGGTCGGCCAGGCCATGAAGGCCACCAAGGGCAAGGGCAACCCCACGCAGGTGAACGAGCTGCTGAAGAAAAAGCTCGGCTGAGCGCGGGCCGGGGCGGCCCGCGTGGCTTACTTCGGCGTCGAGGCGCCTGCCGCTTCGGGCGCGCTTTCACCCACCGGCAGCGGCCCGAGCGAACCCGCCGGCGCGCCGCGCCACAGCTTCTTCAAACGCTCCAGCTCGGCGTCGTAGAGCTTGTTGATGCGCACCACCTCGAGCTGCTGGGTCTGGATCAGCGATCGCTGCGCTTCGGTTGATGTTTCGTTGCCTTCGATCTGGGCCTTCAGCGTGGCCGGCAAGGTCTTGGCGTTGTAGAACTCGGCCTCGTCGTTGAGCGGCTTGCGCGCCTTGGCCAGCAGCTCGAGCCGCGCCTCGGAAGCCTTGAGCGCGGTGCGCATGCCGTCGAGCGCGGCATTGCGCGCCTTGCGGTGCGCGGCCTCGTCGGGAAAGCGCGCGATCAGGTTGCGGTCGCGGCGCACGGCGTCTTGTTTGGCGGCGAGCGCGGCGGCGGCATCGCGGTCGCGCGCTTCCTTGTCGGCGCGCTCGTCGGCGGTGAGCGTGGGGCCGAGCACGTTGCGCACCGAGCCGTCGGCGTTGAGCACCCGCTGCTCGCGGGTCGTGCAGTCGGCGATCGGGCGGTCGGAGGTGAGCTTCTTGCCGTTGGCGTCGGTGCAGGTGTAGATGGCGCTGCGCCCTTCCTTCTGCGCGCGGGCTTCGTGCGCGGGCGGCAGCAAGACGAGGCTGCACAACGCCACCGGCACCAGCCCCCGCACCACCAACCCGAACTCACGCTGCTTCATTCAGACTCCATACCTCTCGCGGTAGGCCGCCACGCGCCCGACATGTGCACTCAGGGCCGGGTCGTCGCTCGCCTGCAGATAGTGCAGCAAGTCGGCCAGCGTGGCGATCGCCACGACCCGCAGCCCGAGCTGCCGCTCCACGAACTGCACTGCCGACATCTGCGCGCCTTCGCCTTCGTCGCTGGCCTTCTCCTGGCGGTCGAGCGCGATGGTGACGGCGTGCGGCGTGCCGCCCGCGGCCGTGATCATCGAGATCGATTCGCGCACCGAGGTTCCGGCCGAGATCACATCATCGATGATGAGAACGCGCCCGGCCACCCCGGCGCCGACCAGCGTGCCGCCTTCGCCGTGATCTTTTGCTTCTTTGCGGTTGTAGGCGAAGGGCAGGTTGTGCCCGAGGCGCGCCAGCTCGACCGCGACCGTGGCTGCCAGCGTGATGCCCTTGTAGGCCGGGCCGAACAGCATGTCGAAGGCCAGGCCGCTCTCGGCGCGCGCCTGCAGCAGACGCCGCGCATAGAATTCTGCGAGGCGGCCGAGCTTGGCGCCGTCGTCGAACAGGCCGGCGTTGAAGAAGTAGGGCGACAGCCGCCCGGCCTTGGTCTTGAACTCACCAAACCGCAGCACGCCGGCCTCGACCGCGAACTTCACGAAGTCTTGCGCGAGGGCGGTGGTCGGCGCGGCTTGGCTCATCGGGAAGTCTTTCGTGTTCCGTCTCGTCTCGTTGAATCTGAACGGCATCCGCTCGGCGGCGACCAAAGGCTTCGAGGCCTGGGCCGAAGGCGTGGCCGCCGATTGTATGGGGGTGCAGGAGATCAAGGCCCAGGCCGACACGGTGGTCGGCCGGTTCGACACCGTGGCCGGCATGAAGGGCCACTTTCACTACGCCGACAAGAAGGGCTATTCCGGCGTGGGCCTGTACTCGCGCAAGACGCCGAGCGCGGTGATCCTCGGCATCGGCAACCCGGAATTCGACGCCGAAGGGCGCTACGTGGAAGCGCGCTTCGACACACCCAAGCGCAAGCTCAGCATCATCAGCTGCTACTTTCCGAGCGGCTCGAGCGGCGAAGAGCGGCAGCAGGCGAAGTTCCGCTTCCTGGCGCTGATGGCGCCGCGCCTGATCGCGCTGGCCGCCGAACGTGAGCTGATCCTGGTCGGCGACATCAACATCGCGCACAAGGAAATCGACCTGAAGAACTGGCGCAGCAACCAGAAGAACAGCGGCTTCCTGCCCGAAGAGCGCGCATGGATGACGAACTTGCTCGACCAGATCGGCCTCGTCGACGTGTTCCGCACGCTCAACCCGCACCCCGAGCAATACACCTGGTGGAGCAACCGCGGCCAAGCCTATGCCAAGAACGTGGGCTGGCGGCTCGACTACCACCTGGCCACGCCCAAGACCGCCGCCAAGGCCAAGGCCGAGCACATCTACCTCGAGCAACGCTTCAGCGACCACGCACCGCTGGTGATCGACTACGACTTCACGCTTTGAACGGACAGCACCCCATGACCCG
>NZ_JAVTWP010000047.1:0-4466 GCF_032229685.1 Rhizobacter sp.
TCGCAGCGGCCTTCTTCGCCGGAGCCTTCTTCGCAGCGGCCTTTTTCGCCGGAGCCTTCTTCGCAGCGGCCTTCTTAGCCGGAGCCTTCTTCGCAGCGGCCTTCTTCGCCGGAGCCTTCTTCGCAGCGGCCTTCTTCGCCGGAGCCTTCTTCGCAGCGGCCTTTTTCGCCGGAGCTTTCTTTGCAGTTGCCATTTCATTTCTCCTTGATCAAGTTGAAAAAAACTGTCGTTCATGGCTTGAAGCCACGGCTGGACAGCTATTCATCGCCCCAAGTCTGCCCAGGAGGGGCGCTTAGGTACGATGAATCCGGAGGCAAACCGGTGAGTCGCTTCTGCGTCGACTCAACACGATTTGCAGATCTTGATCTCTTGCGCACGACCTGCCTCCCGTGGGCACATGTCAGTCCCACGAGAGCGCACCACCACTTTGGTACTCGATGACACGGGTTTCGAAGAAATTGCGTTCCTTCTTCAGGTCGATCATTTCGCTCATCCACGGAAACGGATTCTCTTCGTTCGGGAAAAGCTCTTCCAAACCGATCTGGGTTGCACGCCGGTTGGCGATGTAACGCAGATATCCCTTGAACATCGACGCGTTCAGACCGAGCACTCCGCGCGGCATCGTGTCTTCAGCGTAGCGATACTCGAGTTCGACTGCCTTGTGAAACAGCGCCTTGATCTCGCTCTTGAACTCCGAGGTCCACAACTGCGGGTTCTCGAGTTTGATCTGGTTGATCAGGTCAATGCCGAAATTGCAGTGCATCGATTCGTCACGCAGGATGTACTGATACTGCTCAGCAGCGCCGGTCATCTTGTTCTGGCGACCGAGCGCGAGAATCTGCGTGAAGCCGACGTAGAAGAACAATCCTTCCATCAGGCACGCAAAGACGATCAGCGACTTGAGCAGTTTCTGGTCGTTCTCTGCCGTTCCGGTCTGGAAGTCCGGGTCCATGATCTCGCCGATGAACGGCAGCAGGAACTCGTCCTTGTCGCGAATCGACTTGACTTCGTTGTAGGCGTTGAAGATTTCACTTTCGTCCAAACCCAACGATTCGACGATGTACTGATACGCGTGCGTGTGAATCGCTTCTTCAAAGGCTTGGCGCAGCAGGAACTGGCGGCACTCCGGCGCCGTGATGTGGCGGTAGGTACCCAGCACGATGTTGTTCGCAGCGAGCGAATCGGCGGTCACGAAGAAACCGAGATTGCGCTTGATGATTCGACGCTCGTCCTCGGTCAGGCCGTTGGGATCTTTCCATGTCGCGATGTCTCTCGACATGTTGACCTCTTGCGGCATCCAGTGATTGGCACACGCCGCCAGATACTTTTCCCAAGCCCACTTGTACTTGAACGGGACCAACTGATTGACGTCGGTGCGACCGTTGATGATTCGCTTGTCGGCGGCCTTGACGCGGCGGGCTGTTGCCGGGACGTCTACAGGTGCTGCATCCGGAAAAACCGCAGCAGAGGCGTCTGCGAACGCAGGCGTCGAGTGGCTCTGCGACAAGTTCGCTGCGTGGATTGTCGAGGGTTTAACTTCTTCTTCCCAAACCAACATGGTGAATTTTCCAGTGCTTTCTGATTATGAGAGTGTTGCGCAAGAACCCCAAGCACTTATTGACTTTCGAGCGCATTGCTTGTTGCGATATTGCATCGGCGCGGCTCGGCTCGACACCTTCACGAGAGCATGCCGAGCACGCCGGTCTCGACATCCGTCATCAACGCCATGACCGCCGACCGTCTCACTGGCAGGCTTCGCAATCCGGCGTGTCGATCGCACAGAACTTGATGTCGGTCGCGGGTTCGACATGCGTCAGACTGAGTGCGGCTTCGACGCTCGCGGGCGCGCTCTTGGCACTCAGCGTCGATGCACCCGCGCCACTCGACACCGAATTCATCTGACCCGCTTTCACTGTCGACTTCTCTGCGTGAGTGGCCCCGACCGTGCGCAGGTAGTAGGTGGTCTTCAGGCCACGCAGCCATGCGAGCTTGTAGGTCTCGTCGAGCTTCTTGCCCGAAGCACCGGCCATGTAGATGTTCAACGACTGGCCTTGGTCGATCCACTTCTGGCGTCGTGCAGCAGCTTCGACCAGCCACTGCGTCTCGATCTCGAACGCCGTGGCGTACAGCGCCTTCAGGTCCTCGGGCACCCGGTCGATGCGGCGCAGCGAACCGTCGAAGTGCTTCAAGTCCATCACCATCACATCGTCCCAGAGGCCGAGCTTCTTCAGGTCGCGCACGAGGTACTCGTTGACGATCGTGAATTCGCCAGACAGGTTCGACTTGACAGACAGGTTCCCGAACGAAGGTTCGATCGACGCGCTCACGCCGATGATGTTGGAGATGGTTGCGGTCGGCGCGATCGCCACGCAGTTGGAATTGCGCATGCCGAATTCGGTGATGCGGCTGCGAAGCGCGTTCCAGTCGAGTGTCGCGCTGCGATCGACTTCCACATAACCACCGCGCTGCTGTTCGAGCAGGTCGAGCGAGTCGATCGGCAGGATGCCGCGGTCCCACAACGAACCGCGGTAGCTGGCATACCGGCCACGCTCGGCGGCCAGTTCCGTCGATGCCCAGTAGGCCTGATAACAGACCGCTTCCATCGACTGGTCAGCAAAAGCCACTGCCGCATCCGACGCATAGGGCAAGCCCAGTTCGTACAAAGAATCTTGGAAGCCCATGATGCCCAGGCCCACTGGGCGGTGCTTCAGGTTCGAGTCACGCGCCTTCTTGACAGCGTAGTAGTTGATGTCGATCACGTTGTCGAGCATGCGCATCGCGGTCGAGACCGTCTTCTTCAGCTTGACGTGATCGATCTGCACGACGTCGTTCTCGCGCTTGAGGTGGTGCACCAGGTTCACTGAACCCAGGTTGCACACCGCGATTTCGGTCTCGCTGGTGTTGAGCGTGATCTCTGTGCACAGGTTGCTGGAATGAACGACACCCACGTGCTGTTGCGGCGAGCGCACATTGCAGGCGTCCTTGAACGTGATCCAGGGGTGCCCGGTCTCGAACAGCATCGAGAGCATTTTGCGCCAGAGGTCGCGTGCCGGCGTCTTCTTGAAGAGCTTGATCTCGCCACGCGCGCATTTGTCTTCGTAGGCGGTGTAGGCCACTTCGAAGGCCTTGCCGAACTTGTCGTGCAGGTCGGGGCAGGTGCTCGGCGAGAACAGCGTCCAGTCGCTGCCGTCCATCACGCGCTTCATGAACAGATCGGGGATCCAGTTCGCGGTGTTCATGTCGTGCGTGCGGCGACGGTCGTCGCCGGTGTTCTTGCGCAACTCGAGGAACTCCTCGATGTCGAGGTGCCAGCTTTCCAGGTAAGCGCAGACAGCGCCCTTGCGCTTGCCACCCTGATTGACGGCCACGGCTGTGTCGTTCACGACCTTGAGGAACGGCACCACACCCTGGCTCTTGCCGTTCGTGCCCTTGATGTGGCTGCCGAGCGCGCGCACGTTGGTCCAGTCGTTGCCCAGACCCCCGGCGAACTTGGAGAGCAGCGCGTTTTCCTTCAGCGCTTCGTAGATGCCATCGAGGTCGTCGGCCACGGTCGTGAGGTAGCAGCTCGACAACTGCGAACGGCGCGTACCGGCATTGAACAGCGTCGGCGTGCTGCTCATGAAGTCGAAGCTCGACAACACTTCGTAGAACTCGATGGCACGCGCTTCGCGGTCGATCTCGTTCAGCGCCAGGCCCATCGCCACGCGCATGTAGAAGGCTTGCGGCAGCTCGATGCGCGCTTCTTCGATGTGCAGAAAGTAGCGGTCGTACAGCGTTTGCAGACCGAGGTAGTCGAACTGCAGGTCACGGTCAGCCTTCAGTGCGGCACCCAGTCGCACCAGATCGAACTGCAACAGTTTCTCGTCCAGCAACTCGGCGCGCACGCCCTTCTGGATGTAGCCGGGAAAGTACTCGACGTAGCGGGTGTGCATGTCGGCGTGCAGCACTTCTTCGCCGAGGATCTCGCGGCGAATCGTGTGCAGCAACAGGCGCGCGGTCGCCCGCGTGTAGCCCGGGTCCTTCTCGATCAGCGTGCGCGCCGCCAGGATCGAGGCCTTGTGCACCTCGTCGATCGGAACGCCGTCGTACAGGTTGCGCCGCGTTTCCGCCAGGATGGGGTCGGGCTGCACATCGCCGCCCAGACCGGCGCAGGCCGAGTCGATCAGCGCTTTCAGGTGCTCCAGGTCGAGCGGCACCCGCTGGCCACGATCGAGCACGGTCAGCACAGGCTCGAGCGGCGCAGCCGGCTGGCCTTGGCGCGCGCGTTCCTGCGAACGGCGTTCGCGGTACAGCACATAGGCGCGCGCCACTTCGTGGTGGCCGCCGCGCATCAGGCCGAGTTCGACGTGGTCTTGCACATCTTCGATGTGAAAGGTGCCACCGCCCGGCCGCGACCGCAGCAGCGCGCGCACCACCGATTCGGTCAACCCGTCGACCGTCTCGCGCACGCTGGCCGACGCCGCGCC
>NZ_JAVTWP010000048.1:0-146523 GCF_032229685.1 Rhizobacter sp.
GTTGAGTGCCGCGATGGTCGGCTTCGGCAGCGCGCGCAGGCGCTCGATCATGCCGCCGATCAGATCGAGGAAGGCACTCATCGCGTCGTCCGCTGCGGGCCCGGAGCCGGCGTTCTCGAACACGCCCTTGAGATCGGCACCGGCGCAGAAAGCGCGACCGGCGCCGGTGAGTACCAGTACGCGAACTTCCGGGTCATGCTCGACCCGTGCGATGGCGGCGAGCAATTCGCGGCACATCGTGTCCGACAGGGCATTCATCGCGTCGGGCCGGTCCAGCGTGATCCACGCCGTGGCACCTCGCCGCTCGAACCGGGAGGCAGTCGTCGCTTGCATCTTTCTCCATTCTTGTGGGTTCAGGTCCGCAGCCTGCATGGTGCTGCGGTCCCTGCGGTCGTCAGCCCTTGAGCAATTCCTCGGCGATGATCATCTTGCGCACCTCGGAGGTACCGGCGCCGATCTCGAGGATCTTGATGCAGCGGAACAGGCGGTTGATCTCGGACTCCCAGATGTAGCCGCCGCCGCCGTGAACCTGCAGGGCCTTGTTCAGCACGCGGTTGCAGGCCTCGCCGGCGAACAGGATCGACGCGGCGGTGAGCTTGTGGGCCTCGCCGCGGCCGCCGCCGCCGATCTCGAGTTCGTTGACCTCGGCCAGGGTGCGCCAGACGAACGTTTTCATCGCCTCGGTTTCGGTGTACATCTCGGCCAGCAGCGCCTGCACCATCTGGAAGCTGCCGATCGGCTTGCCGAACTGCACGCGGGTCTTGGCGAACTCGACGCTCAGTTGCAACGCACGCTCGCAGATGCCGACACAGATCTGCCCCGCGATCGCGCGCTCGAGATCGAGCCCGCTCATCACGATCTTCACGCCTTCGTTCTCGGCGCCCACGAGGTTGGCGGCCGGCACACGGCAGTCCTCGAACACGAGCTCGCCGGTTTGGCTGCCGCGAAAGCCCATCTTGACGAGCTTTTGCGCGACCTTGAAACCCGGGAAGTTCTTCTCGACGATGAACGCCGAGATGCCCTTGGCGCCGCGCTCGGGCGCGGTCTTGGCATAGACCAGCAGCACATCGGCGACCGGGCCGTTGGTGATGTAGAGCTTGCCGCCGTTGAGCACGAAGTGGTCGCCGTCGCGGCGCGCGGTGGTGCGCATGCTGCCCAGCGCGTCGGAGCCGGCGCCGGGCTCGGTCAGGCCGAGCGCGCCGATCTGGGTGCCGTTGCACAGGCCCGGCAGGTACTGGCGGCGCTGCGCTTCGCTGGCATTGCGGAAGATGTTGTTGACGCACAGGTTGTCGTGCGCGGCCCAGGACAGGGCCATGGCCGGGTTCCAGCGCGCAAAGGCCTGGCAGACCAGCCCTGAGCTGAACAAGTCCATGCCGGCGCCGCCGTACTCGGGTGGCACGGTCGCACCCATGAAGCCGGCCGCGCCGATCTTGGCGAAGGCCTCGGGCGGCCACCACTCCTCGTCGTCCATGCGGCGCGACAGCGGCGCCAGTTCCTTGCGCGCGAAACGGTCGGCGGCTTCGAGCACCGCCTGATCGTCGGGCGACAGTGTGAAGCGGCTGGAGCGTGTTTCGGGCATGGTGGTCGGGAGCGATGGGATCGGCGAACAGGATCAACTGGAACGGCGGCCCGACCAAGCGATCAACAGCCATGCAGGGTATGCGCGTGTTGTAAGACTGTCAAGCGTTAGGTAGACTTCGATCCCTCGGTGCTGAGTGGATGGCGCCGCAACCGGAGCACGGCGGTCTGGCATGGCAACGGAAATCGGCGCGCACCCCTTGACGGTGGCGGACCTGCTGCGCAAGCAGGCCACCACGCGTGCCGACGCGACCGCGATCGAAGACGCGCTCGGCGCGTTGAGCTATCGCGCGCTCGATCAACGTGTCAACCAGCTCGCGCAGGCCTTGCTGCGGCGCGGCGCGGCGGCCGGCGACCGGATCGCCATCCTGGCCGAGAACCGCCGGGAATACCTGCTGCTGCAGCTCGCCGCGGCCAAGCTCGGCGTGATCGTGGCCTGCCTGAACTGGCGCCTCTCCGACATCGAGCTGATCCACTGCCTGCGCCTGGTCTCGCCGCGCACGGTATTCGTCTCGACGCGCTACGCGCCGACGCTGGCGCGCCTCGACCACGGCGTCGCCGACGTGATCGACATCGACCGCGAGTTCGACACGCTGCTGGCGGGCATGCCGGCCCAGGACCCGCAGCACGACGTCGACCCCGAGCAGGGGCTGGTGATCCTCTACACCAGTGGCACCACCGGCATGCCCAAGGGCGCGGTGATCAGCCAGCGCGCAATGGTGGCGCGGGCGATGTGCTTCGCCGGCGAATACGGCATCGGCGCCGAGCACTGCTACGTGGCTTGGTCACCGCTGTTCCACATGGCGGCCACCGACTTCAGCCTGGCCACGCTGATGATCGGCGGCAAGGTGGTGGTGCAGGACGGGCTCGACATCGATCGGCTGTGCGCGACGGTCGAGCGCGAACTCATCGGCTGGCTGGTGGCGATGCCCGGCATGATCGACCTGCTGATCGACGGCCTGCGACGCAACGCGACCCGGCCGCGCGGCGTGAGCGTGGTCGGTGCGATGGCCGATCTGGTGCCGCTGCAGCAGATCGCCGACTTGACGGGCTTGCTGAACGCACCCTACATCAACAGTTTCGGCGCCACCGAAACCGGCCTGGCGCCGGCCTCGGGCTCCAGGCTCACGCCCGGGGTCGTGCCGACCAGCCTAGCCAAGCGCGAATCGGGTTTCTGCCGCGTGCGCCTGGTCGATGCCGACGACAGGGACGTGCCGGTGGGCACGCCGGGCGAGGCAGCGGTGCGCGGGCCGACGCTGTTCTCGGGCTACTGGAACGCGCCCGAGGTCAACGCACACGACTTCCGCGGCGGCTGGTTCCACATGGGCGACCTGTTCGTGCGCCGCGACGACGGCACGCTCGACTTCGTCGACCGCGCCAAGTACCTGATCAAGTCGGGCGGCGAGAACATCTACCCTGCCGAGATCGAACGCGTGCTGCTGGCGCAGCCGGGTGTTGCCGACGCCGCGGTGGTGCGCCAGCGCGACGAGCGCTGGGGCGAGGTGCCGATCGTGTTCGTCGCGTTCAAGCCGGGTGCCGCGGCCGATACCGACGCACTCGGCGCGCGCTGCCGCGAGCAACTCGCCGGCTACAAGCAGCCGAAGGAATTCCGCGTCGTCGAGCTGGCCTCGTTCCCGCGCAGCAGCACCGGGAAGATCCAGCGTCACGAGATCGAGCGCATGTGGCTGACGCCGGTCCGGAAGCACCCCGTTTGACAAGGCCCAAGAGACCAGCATGAGCCATGAACTTTCGATGATCCTGCTGCCGCAGGACACGCGCCTCTTGCCGATCGTGTGTATGAGTTTCCCCCAACCAATGGAAGGTTTGCCATGAATCAGAAAGTCATCGTCGCCGGCGTCGGCATGATCCCGTTCGCCAAGCCGGGCGCGAGCGAGCCCTATCACGTGATGGGCGAGAAGGCCACGCGGCTCGCGCTCGCGGATGCGGGCGTCGACTACAAGGCGATCCAGCAGGCCTTCGTCGGCTACGTCTACGGCGACTCGACCTGCGGCCAGCGTGCGCTGTACCCGGTGGGCATGACCGGCATCCCGGTGCTCAACGTCAACAACAACTGCTCGACCGGCTCGTCGGCGCTGTTCCTGGCACGCCAGGCGGTGCAATCGGGTGCGGCCGAGTGCGTGCTGGCGCTCGGATTCGAGCAGATGCAGCCGGGCGCGATCAAGGCCGCCTTCGCCGATCGGCCGACGCCGTTCGACGACTTCGACCAGATCACCGACGAACTCGTCGGCCACCCCGAGATCCCGCTCGCGCTGCGCTATTTCGGCGGCGCCGGCAAGGCCCACATGGACAAGTACGGCACCAAGCTGGAAACCTTCGCGAGCATTCGCGCCAAGGCCAGCCGACATGCCGTCAACAACCCACTGGCGTTGTTCCGCAAGGAGGTCAGCACCGAGGACGTGATGGCCTCGCCGATGCTCTGGGAAGGCGTGATGACGCGCCTGATGGCCTGCCCGCCGACCTGCGGCGCGGCCGCGGCAGTCGTGTGCTCGGAAGCCTATGCCAAGAAGCATGGGCTGAACACCCAGGTCAGCATCGCCGCGCAGGCGATGGCGACCGACTTTGCCAGCACCTTCGACTCGAAGGACATGATGCGCGTGGTCGGCTACGACATGGCGCGCGATGCCTGTCGCCAGGTCTACGAGCAGGCCGGCATCGGGCCCGGCGATGTCGACGTGGTCGAACTGCACGACTGCTTCGCGCAGAACGAACTGATCACCTACGAGGGCCTCGGCTTGTGCCCGGAAGGCGGTGCCGAGAAGTTCGTGCTCGACGGCGACAACACCTACGGCGGCAAGGTCGTCACCAACCCGTCCGGCGGGCTGCTGTCCAAGGGCCACCCGCTCGGCGCCACCGGGCTGGCGCAATGCTACGAGCTGACGCACCAGCTGCGCGGCACCGCCGACAAGCGCCAGGTGAAGGGCGCGCGCGTCGCGCTGCAACACAACCTGGGACTCGGCGGCGCCTGCGTCGTCACACTCTACAAGGCCGCCTGAGGCGCGACACCGAGGACCATGCCGTCATGATCGACAAGAAACACATCGGCTACGCGCCGCCGCCCGTGCTGTGGGACGTGGAGAAGGGCCGCATCGCCTTCTTTGCGAAGGTGATCGGCCTGACCGACCCGATCCACACCGACGACGCGGCGGCCAAGTCGGCCGGCTACCGCGGCATCGTCGCGCCGCCGACCTTCATCTTCGGCGCGCCGGGCGACTCGGGCGAGACCATGAAGCTGATCGAAACGCTCGAGATCGACCTCGGCAAGGTGCTGCACGGCGAGCAGCGATTCGACTACCACGCGCCGGTGTGCGCCGGCGACACGCTGCGCTTCGAGTCGAAGGTCAGCGACATCTACGACAAGAAGGGCGGCGCGCTCGAATTCGTCGTCAACGGCACGAAGGTGACCAACCAGCTCGGCGAGCATGTCGCCGACCTGCATTCGGTCATCGTCGTCCGCCACGGCTGAAGGGACCGACCATGACATTCAACGTTCAAAAGGTCGCCGTTGGCGATGCCATGCCGGTGCTGCAGCTGGCACCCATCAGCCGCACCACGCTGGCGCTGTTCGCCGGCGCCTCGGGTGATCACAACCCAATCCACATCGACATCGACTTCGCGCAGAAATCCGGCATGAAGGACGTCTTCGCGCACGGCATGTTGTCGATGGCCTACCTGGCGCGCGCGCTCGCCGAATGGGTGCCGCAGCGGCGCATCCTGCGCTACGGCGTGCGCTTCGCGGCCATCACCCAGCTTGGAGATCGCATCCAGTGCAGCGGCAAGGTCGTCGAGAAGCTCGTGCATGACGGTCGACCCTGCGCCCGCGTCGAACTCACCGCGGCCAAACGCAGCGGCGAAGTGACGCTGGCCGGCGAGGCGCTCGTCGCGCTGGACTGAAACGCCAGCCGGCACGTTTCCAACATCTCAATCAAGGACAAAACTCATGAAGAAGCTCGAAGGCAAGGTGGCCATCGTCTCCGGTTCCGGCCGCGGCATCGGCCGCGCCATCGCGATGAAGCTCGCCAGCGAGGGCGCCAAGGTCGTCGTCAATGACCTCGACCCGGCACCGGCGGAGCAGACCGTGGCCGACATCAAGGCCGCCGGCGGGCAGGCGCTGGCCTGCGCCGGCAGCATCACCGCCGACGGTTTCCCCGAGGCGTTCGTGAAGAGCGCGATCGACGGCTTCGGCGGCCTGGACATCATCATCAACAACGCCGGCTACACCTGGGACAACGTGGTCCAGAAGATGACCGATGAGCAGTGGCACGCGATCCTCGACGTGCACCTGACGGCGCCGTTCAAGATCCTGCGCGCGGCGGCCGACTACATCCGCCACCAGTCGAAGGTCGAGGCCGACGCCGGCAAGGAAATCTTCCGCAAGGTCGTCAACATCTCGTCGATCGCCGGCACCGGCGGCAACGCCGGCCAGGCCAACTACTCGGCCGGCAAGGCCGGCATCATCGGGTTGACGAAGGCGCTGTCCAAGGAGTGGGGGCGCTACAAGGTCAACGTCAACGCGGTTGCGTTCGGCATGATCAAGACGCGTCTGACCGAGGCCACGGCCGGCGGCAACGCTTCCATCGACGTCGAGGGCCGCAAGATCAAGGTCGGCGTCAACCCGGACCTGCTGGCGATGATGGAGCGCAGCATCCCGCTCGGCCGCAGCGGCACACCCGAAGAGGCAGCCGGCTCGGTCTACCTGCTGTGCACGCCAGAGTCGAACTACATCAGCGGCCAGACGCTGATCTGCGGCGGCGGCATCTCGATCTGATCGTTGTCTGCAGGGCCGGCCACCATGGATCTTTCGTTCAGCGACAGCGACCGCGCGTTCCAGCGTGAGGTGCGCGACTGGTTCGCCGCCAACACGCCCGAGCACCTGCGCCGCAAGGTGGTGACCGGCGAGATGCTGAACAAGGAAGACATCGTGCAGTGGCAGCGCCGGCTCGACGAGCAGGGCTACCTGGTCGTCGGCTGGCCGCAGGCGCATGGCGGCCCCGGCTGGACGCCGACGCAGCGCTACCTGTTCGACCTGGAGCGCGCTGCGGCCAACGCACCCGTCGGCCTGTCGATGGGCGTGATCATGCTGGGGCCGGTGTTGATGGCCTTCGGCACCGAGGCCCAAAAGGCGAAGTACCTGCCGCGCATCCGGCGCTGCGAGGACTGGTGGTGCCAGGGCTATTCAGAGCCCGGCGCCGGCTCCGACCTGGCGAGCCTGAAGACGAGCGCGGTGGCCGATGGCGACGACTACGTCATCAACGGCTCGAAGATCTGGACCACCTACGCCCACTGGGCCAACCTGATGTTCTGCCTGGTGCGCACCGCGAACACCGGCAAGAAGCAGGAAGGCATCTCCTTCCTGCTGATCGAGATGGACCGCCCCGGCATCGAGGTGCGGCCGATCGTCTCGATCGACGGCGAGCACCACCTGAACCAGGTCTTCTTCACCGACCTGCGCGTGCCCATGGCCAACCTCGTGGGCAAGGAGGGGCAGGGCTGGGAGATCGCCAAGTACCTGTTGACGCACGAGCGCACCAGCATCGCCGGCGTGGCCGACAGCAAGGCGGCGCTCGCCAATCTCTACCGCGCGGCAGCCGAGCGGCGCTCGGGCGGCCGGCCCCTGATCGACGATGCCGCGATGCGCGCCAAGCTTGCGCGGGCCGAGATCGACCTGATGGCGCTCGAATACACGAACCTGCGCGTGCTTTCCGACACTGCGGCCGGCAAGGCGCCCGGGCCGGAGTCGTCGTTGCTGAAGATCATGGGTACCGCGGTGCAGCAGACGCTGTCGGAGCTGAGCGTGGAAATCGGCGCCGAGCAGGCCTGGCCCTGGCATGCGAACGGCGCGCTCGCGGACTCCGACCACGCGCATGCGATGGAGCGCTACGCCTTCCTGCGCGCTGCCACCATCTACGGCGGCAGTGACGAAGTGCAGAAGACCGTGCTCGCCCGGTCGATGCTGGGCAAGGACCGGGCCTGACGCCGGCGCACCGAGACAAGCGATGGACCTGACGCCCACCCCCGAACAGAAGATGCTGCGCGATGCCGCGCAGAAATACCTGCGTGCCGAATACCGCTTCGACCTGCGCAACCAGCTGATCGCCTCCGACCCTGGCATGAGCCGCGCGCACTGGCGCCGCTTTGCCGAGTTCGGCTGGCTCGGGCTGGGCCTGCCCGAAGCGCATGGCGGCTTCGGTGCGATGCCCGAGCTCATCCAGGTCGCCGAGGCGCTCGGCGCGTCGCTGGTGGTCGAGCCCTACCTGGCCAGCACCGTGCTCGCCGGCCAGGCCATCGCCAGTGCCGGCAACGCGGCGCAATGCGCGGCCCTGCTGCCCCCGCTGATCGCCGGTGAGGCCATCTACACGCTGGCCCACACCGAGGCCGATTCGCGCCACGAACTGGCCTGGGTGAGCGCCAGCGCGCGCCGGCAGGGCCAGGGCTGGGTGCTGTCCGGCCACAAGACCGGCGTCCCCGCAGCGCCGTGGGCCGATGCCTTCGTGGTCGCTGCGCGCACGGCTGGCGCGGCGGGCGAGCGTGACGGGATCGGCCTGTTCGTCGTCCCGGCCCGAGCCGAGGGGCTGAGCCTGACGGCCTATGCGCGCTACGACGGCGCCCGTGCCGGCGAGCTGCACCTGAACAACGTGGCGCTCGACGGCGCTGCCCTGTTGGGCGACCCCGCGGCCGGCCTGGCTACGCTGGAGCGCGCCGTCGACCTGGCCACGGTCGCGGCCTGCGCCGACGCGCTGGGCGCGATGACGGCGGTGCTGTTCAAGACCGGCGAGTACCTCGCCACCCGCCAGCAGTTCGGCGCGCCGCTGGCGAGCTTCCAGGTGCTGCAGCACCGACTGGTCGACATGTTCGCCGCGGTCGAAGCCAGCCGCTCGATGCTGCTGCTGGCAGCGCTGCAGGCCGACAACCCGGTGCCCGCCGAACGCGCGCGCGCGGTGTCCGCGGCCAAGGTGGCGATCGGCGAGCGCGCCCGCCATGTCGGGCAGCAGGGCGTGCAGTTGCACGGCGGCGTCGGCATGACCGAGGAACTGGACATCGGCCACTACTTTCGCCGTCTGACGCTGTTCCAGAACTGGTTCGGCGGAGTCGACCATCACCTGCAACGCTTCGCTGCCCTGAGCGTGCCTGCGTAGTGGGCACGCGTCTGTCCCGCGCGTCATACCGACGCCACGCCCCTTTGATGAAAGCCTGCGCATGACGCCGATGTCGACCATGGTTTCGCCCGGCAGCGACACCTTCGCCCGCAACCGCGACGCCTACCTCGCGCGCATTGCCGACCTGCACGCGCGCCGCGCCCGGGCCCTCGTGGGTGGGCCCGAGAAAGCGCGCCGCCTGCACAAGGAGCGCGGCCAGCTGCTGCCGCGCGAGCGCCTGGCGGCGGTGCTCGACCCCGGCTCACCCTTCCTCGAATTCGGCCAGCTCGCCGGCGACGGCCTGTACGAGGGCGTGCCGCCGGGCGGCAGCATCATCACCGGCGTCGGCTTGGTCAGCGGCCGGCCGTGCATGCTGATGATTCACGACGCCACCGTGAAGGGCGGCACCTATTACGGCATCACGTCGAAGAAGCACGTGCGGGCGCAGATGTTCGCCTGGCAGCACAGGCTGCCGTGCATCACGATGGTCCAGTCGGGCGGCGCCAACCTGCCCGAGCAGGCCTTCATCTTCCCCGACGACGGTCAGTTCGGCTCGATCTTCTACAACCAGATCCGCATGTCGGGCGAGGGCATCACGCAGATCGCGACGGTGCACGGCCCGTCCACCGCGGGCGGCGCCTACCTGCCGGCGCTGTGCGACGAGGCGGTGATCGTGCGCAACCAGGGCGCGATGTTCCTCGGCGGGCCGCAGCTGGTGTTCGCCGCGACCAAAGAGGTGGTCGACGTCGAGACGCTCGGCGGTGGCGACATGCACAGCCGCATCAGCGGCGTCACCGACCACCTTGCCGAGAGCGACGGCCACGCGATCGCGATCGTGCGCGACATCGTCGCCAACCTCGGCACCGGCCCGAAGCAGCGCTGGGACGTGGCGCCCGCCCGCCCGCCGCGTTACGACCCGCGCGAGATCTACGGCATCGTCAGCGCCGACACACGCCACCCGACCGACAACCGCGAGGTGCTGGCGCGCCTGATCGACGACAGCGAGCTGCAGGAGTTCAAGCCACTGTTCGGCCAGTCGATGATCTGCGGCTTCGCGCGCATCAAGGGCTTTCAGGTCGGCATCCTGGCCAACAACGGCGTGATCTTTTCCGAGTGCGCGCTGAAGGGCGCGCACTTCATTGAGCTGGCCTGCCAGCGCGACATCCCGCTGCTCTTCATCGCTGACGTGTCGGGCTTCATGGTCGGCCAGGCGGTCGAGCGCGAAGGCATCGCCAAGCACGGCGCCAAGTTCATGACCGCGATGGCCTCGGCCAACGTGCCGCGCTACACGCTGATCACCGGCGGCTCGTATGCCGCCGCCTACCTGGCGATGTGCGGCCGCCCCTTCAAGCCGCACGTGATGATGATGTGGCCGACCGGCCGCGCCGCGCTGATGGGGCCCGAGCAGGCGGCGACGACGATGACGATGGTGCGCGACAACATCCACGAGCGCGAGGGCACGAGCTGGACCGAGGACGAGAAGGAGCGTTTCAAGGAGCCGATCCGCAAGCAGTTCGAGACCTTCGCCAGCCCGTACAACTACGCCGCCAACATGTGGTGCGACATGGTGATCGACCCGCTCGAAACGCGCGACACGATGGCGCTGCTGTTCGAGATGGCGGGCCGCCAGCCGCAGCGCGACACGCATTTCGGCGTGTTCCGGATGTAGGGCCGCAGGCAACACACCACCCATGCTCGAGAACATCCTCCAGGGCTGCCGCGTCATTGATCTGACGCAGAACGTGGCCGGCCCGTTCTGCACCCAGACTCTCGGCGACCTCGGCGCCGAGGTCATCAAGATCGAACGCCCGGGCAGCGGCGACGATGCGCGCCAGTGGAAGCCACCCGAAGTGGCCGGCGTCTCGACCGGCTTCGCGGCGCTGAACCGCAACAAGAAGAGCGTCTGCATCGACCTCGACAGCGCGGCCGGCCAGCAGCTGGTCGCGCGCCTGGCGGCCGGTGCCGACGTGCTGGTGCATTCGCTCAAGCCCGGCAGCGCCGAAGCGCGCGGCCTCGGCGACGAACACCTTCGGCCGGCCAATTCGCGCCTCGTGTACTGCGCGATCAGCGCCTTCGGCGAGGTCGGCCCGATGCGCGCGCTGCCCGGCTACGACCCGCTGATGCAGGCCTTCACCGGCATCATGAGCGTCAGCGGCCACGAAGGTGACGAGCCGGCGCGCGTCGGCGTGTCGCTGATCGACATGGGCACCGGCATGTGGGCCACGATGGCGATCCTGGCCGCGCTGCTGCGCCGCTCCACCACGGGCGAGGGCATGCGCGTGCACGCGAGCCTGCTCGAGACCGGTCTGTCGTGGATGACGGTGCCGGTCGCGAACTATCTGGCGACCCAGCGCCTGCCCCGCAAGATGGGTTCGGCGATGGCGATGATGGCGCCCTACGAACTCTTCGACAGCGCCGACGGCAAGGTCTTCATCGCCGCGGCCAACGACCGGCTGTTCGGCCGCATCTGCAGCGCGCTGGGTTGCCCCGACCTGGCGCAGGACCCGCGCTTCATCGACATGTCGGCGCGCATCGGCTACCGCGAGGCGCTGCACGCCGAACTCGAATCGCGCACCCGGCAGCGCAGCACCGTCGACTGCGTGACGGCGCTGCGCGCGGCCGGCGCGCCCTGCAGCGAGATGCACGACGTGGCCCAGATGCTGGCGCACGAGCAGGTGCAGGCGGTGGGCATGCTGGGCGCGCTGCCGCTGCCGGGCGCACCGCAACACCAGGCGATGGGCCTGCCCTTCAGTTCGCAGGGCCGGCGCGGGCGCAGCGGGCAGCCGCCGCCCGTGCTGGGCGCGAGCACCGACGAGGTGTTGACGGCGCTGGGCCTGCATGCAGATGAACTGGCGGCGCTGCGACAGCAACGCGTCGTCGATTGACACAGACAAGGCCGACATCCGCATGAACTTCGACTACACCGAGACCCAGGGCCAGATCCGCGCCGCCGTCAAGGACCTGTGCAAGGGCTTCGGCCCCGAATACTGGCGCCAGTGCGCGCAGGACGACGCCTACCCGGAAGCCTTCGTCGACGCGATGGCCAAGGCCGGCTGGCTGGCCGCGCTGATCCCCGAGGAATACGGCGGCGCCGGGCTGCCGCTGCTCGACGCCTGCCTGATCCTGCAGGAGATCAACCAGAACGGCGGCAGCGCGGTGCACTGCCATGCGCAGATGTACACGATGGCGTCGATCCTGCGCCATGGCAGCGAAGCGCAGAAGCGCGCGACGCTGCCGCGCATCGCCGACGGCAGCCTGCGGCTGCAGGCCTTCGGCGTGACCGAGCCCGACGCCGGCTCCAACACGCTGGCGATCAAGACCTTCGCGCGCAAGGTGCCGGGCGGCTACGTCGTCAACGGCCAGAAGATCTGGACCTCGCGCTACAGCCACTCGCACATGTACCTGCTGATCGCGCGCACCACGCCGATCGACGCGGTGAAGAAGAAGACCGACGGCCTGAGCCTGTTCCTGATCGACATCAAGAAGGCCGGCGCGGCGCTGAAGGCCACGCCGATCCGTACGATGATCAACCACCACACCTTCCAGGTCTTCATCGACAACCTCGAACTCACCGACGACGACCGCATCGGCGAGGAAGGCAAGGGCTTCCACTACCTGCTGGATTCGCTGCATTCAGAGCGTCTGCTGGTGGCCAGCGAGGCGATCGGCGACGGCCACTGGTTCGTCGGCAAGGCCGCGCGCTACGGCAGCGAGCGTGTCGTCTTCGACCGCCCGATCGGCGCCAACCAGGGCGTGCAGTTCCCGATCGCGCGCGCCCACATGAACATCGAGGCCGCCGAACTGATGCGCAACAAGGCCGCGACGCTGTTCGACGCCGGCCTGCCGTGCGGGCGCGAGGCGACGATGGTCAAGTACCTGGCCAGCGAAGCGGCCTGGGAGGCGGCCGAGGCGGCGATGACCACCTTCGGCGGCTACGGCGTGGCCTGCGACTACGACATCGAGCGCAAGTGGAAGGAGAGCCGGCTGTTCCGCACCGCGCCGATCTCCAACAACCTGGTGCTGGCGCAGGTGGCCGAGCACCTGCTGGGCATGCCGCGTTCATATTGAGAGCCCGATGGACTACGAAACCCTGCTGATCCAGCCCGCGCCGGGCACCGCGCCCGAGGACGGCATCCGCTGCCTGGTGCTGAACCGGCCCGACGTGATGAACGCGATGAACACCCAGATGTTCGTCGACCTGCGCAATGCGCTGCACGAACTGGCGTTCGACGACAGCCTGCGCGTGCTGATCTTCAGCGGCGCCGGCGACCGCGCTTTCTGCACCGGCGGCGACCTGAAGCAGCGCAATGGCATGACCGACGCCGCCTGGCGCAAGCAGCACCAGCTTGCCGAGGAAGTGCTGCTCGCGGTGAAGGACTTTCCGCGCCCCGCGATCGCCGCGGTCGAGGGTCACGCCCACGGCGGCGGCTGCGAGCTGGCACTGATGTGCGACTGGATCGTGGCGGCGCGAACGGCGGTGTTCTCCCTGCCCGAAGTGCGGCGCGGCATCATGCCCGGCGGCGGTGGCATCCAGAACCTGGTGCGCGCCGTCGGCGCGCGACGCGCCAAGCAGCTGCTGCTGACGGCGCGGCGCTTCTCGGCCGAGCAAGCGGCGCAATGGGACATGGTGACCACGCTGGCCGAGACCGGCCAGGCGCTGGCCGTGGCGGTGGCCGAGGCGCGCGAGATCGTGCTGGCCGCGCCGATGGCGGTGCACTATGCCAAGCTCGCCGCATCGCGCGGCGGCGAGGTCGACTTCCATACCGGCTACGCCCTCGACATCGCCGCCTACAACGTGCTGGTGTCGTCGGACGACCGGCTCGAAGGTGTCAAGGCCTTCAACGAAAAGCGCGTGCCGCGCTGGAGCGGACGCTGAATGTTCACCAAGATCCTGATCGCCAATCGTGGCGAGATTGCCTGCCGCATTGCCCGTACCTGCCAGCGCCTCGGCATCGCCGTGGCCGGTGTTCATTCGAGTGCCGATCGCGATGCGCTGCACACGGCGGTGATCGGTGAATCGATCGGCCTGGGTGGCGCCACGGCGGCCGAAAGTTATCTGCGCATCGACGCGGTGATCGCTGCCGCCAGGCGCAGCGGGGCGCAGGCCATTCACCCGGGCTACGGCTTCCTGGCCGAGAACCCCGCGTTCGCGCGTGCGGTCGAGGCCGCCGGGCTGGTCTTCATCGGCCCGACGCCCGAGGTCATCGAACGTCTCGGCAACAAGGCGACGGCGAAGGCCGAGGCCCGTGCGGCCGATGTGGCCGTGCTCGGCGGCGGCGAGCAAGCCAGCGCCGACGCCGAGGTGGTGGCCGCCTGGGCGCGCGCACTGCCGCTGCCGGTGCTGCTGAAGCCGGCCGCGGGCGGCGGCGGCAAGGGCATGCATGTGGTGCGGCAGCACGACGCGTTGCCGGATGCCATCGGCACCGCGATGCGCGAAGCCAAGAGCGCGTTCGGCGACCCGGCGCTGATCGTCGAGCCGTACATCGAACGCGGCCGGCATGTCGAGGTGCAGATCGCCGGCGACGGGCGCGGCGAGGTCATCCACCTGTTCGAGCGCGAATGCACGCTGCAGCGCCGGCACCAGAAGCTGATCGAGGAAGCGCCCGCCGCGCCGCTGCCCGCCGGGCTGCGCGAGCTGATGCTGGCCGACGCGGTGCGGCTCGCGCAGCGGCTGAACTACCGCGGCGTCGGCACGGTCGAGTTCCTCGTTGCCGGCGACCGGCACTGGTTCCTCGAAGTGAACCCGCGGCTGCAGGTCGAACACCCGGTGACGGAAGAGGTCACCGGTGTCGACATCGTCGAGCTGATGCTGCGCGTGGCAGCCGGCGAGGGCCTGCCGCTGCGCCAGGCCGACGTGACGCTGCGTGGCCACGCGGTCGAGGCGCGCGTCTGTGCCGAGGATGCCGCGCACGACTTCATGCCGTCGACCGGCGAGATCATCGACGTGCAGTTCCCCGGCGCCGGCGTGCGTGTCGAGAGCGGCGTGCGCGCGGGCTCGGTGGTGACGCCGTACTACGACTCGATGCTGGCCAAGCTGATCGTGCACGCGCCTGATCGCGATGCCGCCTTCGACCGCCTCGCGCTCGCACTCGGCGCCACGCGCGTGCTCGGCGTGACGACCAACTGCCGCTTCCTGCAGCAGCTGATCGCGTTGCCGCAAACGCGCGACGCCAGCTTCCACACCCGCAGCGTCGACGAAGTGATGACGGCGCAAGGCCGCGCCGAACCCGCGCCGACGACGCTGCTGGCCGCGGCCGCCGCCTGGTGGTTGCTCGATGCGCGGCAGACCGCCGCCTCGTACGGCGCCTGGACCGCGACCGACGTCACCGGCTGGCAGATGCACGCCGGCGACGACCCGGTGACGGCGGTGCCGACGCTGCTGCTGCGCGAAGGAAAACAGCTGCGCCAGATCCGCTTCGGCGCGCCGCTGGCCGATGGTGAACTGCTGGTGCAGGTGGATGACGAGCGCATCCGCCTGTCGCTGCGCGCGCAGGGCGGGCTGTGGCAGCTCGGCGTCGGCGATGCGGTCGAAACCCTGGCCATCGCGCGCCGCGACGGCAACCTGTTCGTGCAGGCCCAGGGCAGCGCGTTCATCTTCGAGGCCATCGCCTACCTGGCCCAGGCCGCTGCGGCGCTGGTGACCTCGGGCGAGCTGCGCACGCCGATGATGGGCACGATTCTTCAGACCCACGCCGCGGTCGGCGACGCGGTGCGCGCCGGCGACGTGGTGGTGTCGATGGAGTCGATGAAGATGGAACTGAAGATCTGCGCCGAACACGACGGCACGCTGCGCAGCCTGACGGTCGCGGCCGGGCAGACGGTGGAGCGCGGCCTGGTGGTGGCGGTGGTCGACGCCGCGGAAGCGGCATAGCGCTCCCCGCCCATTCAATGACAACAAGGAGACGACGTTGAAGTACGAATCGATCAGGCTGGAAATGGATGGCGACTACGTTGCGCGGCTGACGCTGGCGCGCCCCGACATCCAGAACGCGATGAGCATGGGGCTGGTGCAGGAGCTGCGCCATGCGTTGCGCGTCATCGCCGCCAACGACAAGCTGCGCGCGGTGGTGCTGACCGGCGAGGGCAAGTCCTTCTGCGCCGGCGGCGACCTGAACTGGATGCAAAGCGTGCTCAAGCAGAGCCGCTCGGAGCGCATCGCGGAATCGAAGGTCCTGGCGGAGTTGTTCTACGAATTCGACAACCTGCCCAAGGTCGTCGTCGGCCGCATCAACGGCGCGGCCACCGGCGGCGGCTTCGGCATGACCTGCATCTGCGACGTCGGGGTGGCCTCGACCGCCGCGCGCTTCTCGCTGACCGAGGCGCGCCTGGGCCTCCTGCCGGCGAACATCAGCCCGTATGTCGCGCGCCGCATCGGCCTGGCGCGCTCGCGCCGCTACGCGCTCACGGCGCAGTTCATCGACGCGGCTCAGGCCGAGCGCATCGGCCTGGTCGATCGCGTCGCCGCGCCCGAGGAACTGGACCGCGCGGTCGAGGAAGAACTCGCGCTGATCATGGCGATTCCGGCCGGCTCAATCGCCTCGACGAAGAAGCTGTTCAACGACGTGATCGGCCGCCCGCCGCGCGACTGCATGGACTACACCGCGGCTGCGCTGGCCGACGCCTGGGAGACCGAGAACGCCGGCGAAGGCATCGCCGCATTCCTCGCCAAGCGCCCGGCGGCCTGGAAGGTCGCGCGCGGGTGAGGCGCCCAGTCTTCAGCAACGAAAGGCCATGAATCCATGAAAGACTTCGAGACCATCCGGCTCGTGTTCGATGCGGCCGGTGTCGCGCGCCTCACGCTGGCGCGGGCCGATGTTCACAACGCGCTGAACCCGACGATGTTCCAGGAGATCGGCGAGGCGCTCGACCTCATCGAGGCCAACCCCGCAGCGCGCGTCGTGGTGCTGAGCGGCGATGGCGAGAACTTCTGCGCCGGCGGCGACTTCCGCTGGCAGCAGAGCCAGGGCGACCAGGACCGCGCCAGCCGCATCCGCAGCGGCGTGCCGCTGGCCAGGATCCTGGCCCGACTCGACAGCTTCGGCCGCCCGATCATCGGCCGCATCAACGGCTCGGCTTACGGCGGCGGCGTCGGCCTGATCGCCATCTGCGATGTCGCGGTGGCCGTGGACAGCGCGCGCATCTCGCTCAGCGAGGTGCGCCTGGGCCTGGTGCCGGCGACCATCTCGCCCTATGTCGCGGCCAAGCTCGGCCCGAGCTACGCGCGGCGCGTGTTCCTGAACGGCAAGATCATGTCGGCCGCCGAGGCGCAACGCTACGGCCTGGTGCACGAAGTGGTCAGCGTGGCCGAACTCGATACCGCCGTCAACGCCGAGATCGACCTGGCGCTGGCTTGCGCGCCGGGCGCGGTGCAGATGACCAAGAAGCTGGTGCAGTTCGTCCTGGCCCACGACCCCGCGGACAACCTGATCTACACGGTGGACCGCCTGGCCGATTTCTGGGAGACCGAAGAAGCGAGCGAGGGCCTGAAGAGCTTCTTCGAGAAGCGCGCGCCGGCATGGCGCCGCAAGCACGAACCCGCAGCCTGAATCAACCCTCTCGCGACAGAAAGACAACCCATGAACGACGCAGACACCGTGATCTACGAGGTGCGCGACGGCATCGCCACCGTCAAGATCAACCGCCCCGAAATCCGCAACGCGCTGTCGCCTGCGGCAGCGAACCGACTGCACGACTGCTGGGGCGAGGTCGACGCCGACAAGAACGTGCGCGTGGCCATCCTGACCTCGGCCGACTGCGGCACCTTCTGCGCCGGGCTGGACCTGCGCGAAGCAGCGCGCGTGAAGAAGGAGGAGGGCGTCGACATCCTGACCAAGATGAAAGACCCGTTCCACGGCCGCCAGCGCCGCGTCGCCAAGCCCATCATCGCGGCGATGACCGGGCACCTGATCGCCGGCGGCATGATGCTGAGCCTGAACTCCGACCTGCGCGTGGGTCTGAAGGGCACGCAGGTGGGCATCACCGAAACGCGCATCGCCGGGCGCGGCAGCCCGTGGGCGATCCCGCTGCTGTGGATGCTGCCGCAGCCGCTGCTGATGGAGATGGTGCTGACCGGCGAGCTGTACCCGATCGACACCTTCCACCAGCTCGGCTTCATCAACTACCTCGAAGACACGCCCGACGCGGTGCGCGCGCGCGCCCAGTCGCTGGCGGAACGCATCCGCGACAACGCACCGCTGTCAGTGATGGCCGGCAAGGAATCGATCATGACCGCCATGAGCGCTGGCTGCGATGCCGGCATGGCACTGGCGCAGAACATCTATCGCGCCGCGTATGCCAGCGAGGACGCGCAAGAGGGCCCGCGTGCCTTTGCCGAGAAGCGCAAGCCGGTGTGGAAGGGGCGCTGAGGCACGGGTGACGAACGAGGGCGGCGCATGACCGACATTCGGTTTCCGAACGGCATGCAAGTCATCGAGCGCGGCTGGCTGTCGAGCAACAGCACGCTCTTCCTCGGCGCGCGATCCAGCACCCTCGTCGACAGCGGCTACTGCACGCATGCGCCACAGACCACGGCGCTGGTCGCTGCGGCGTTGCGCGGGCGCACGCTGGACCGGCTCGTCAACACCCATCTGCACAGTGACCGCTGCGGTGGCAACGCCGCGCTCCAGCAGCTGTATCCGGCAGTGCGGACGCTGATTCCGCCCGGCCTGTCGAGCGCGGTCACGCACTGGGATCCGGTCGCCCTTGGCTACGCCCCGACCGGGCAACTCTGCCCGCGCTTCGGATTCGACGGCCACGTGCTGCCCGGCACCGAGATCGACCTGGCCGACACGATGTGGCAGGTCCACGCCGCGCCCGGCCACGATCCCGAGTCGGTCATTCTGTTCGAGCCTCGGTCGCGCACGCTGATCTCGGCCGATGCCTTGTGGGAAAACGGTTTCGGCGTGGTCTTCGAAGAGCTCGAAGGCCGGGCGGCCTTCGACGAGGTGGGTTCGACCCTCGACCTGATCGAGCAACTCGATCCTCATTGGGTCGTTCCCGGCCATGGTCGGGTGTTCGCCTTCGTGCCCGAGGTTCTGGGCCGGGCGCGCGCGCGCCTCGATGCGTTCATCGAGAACCCGGAGCGGCACGCCCGCCACGCCGCCAAGGTGATGCTGAAATTCAAGCTGCTGGACAGCAGACGGATGCCGGTCGCCGAGTTGGTCGCATGGGCCGCCGGCACGCGCCACTTCCAGACGATTCACCAACGCTTCGCCGCGTCGGCGCCGGTGGGCGACTGGATCGGGCAGCTCACGCAGGAGCTGGTGCGATCGCAGGTGCTGCGACAAGTCGGCAACACGATCCACGATGCCTGAGGAACACGATCCCATGAACGTTCACGCTTTGCTGAGCCCGCTGCGGCTGCGCGAGATCGAACTGCCGAACCGCATCGTCGTCTCGCCCATGTGCCAGTACAGCGCGGTCGACGGTTGTGCCACCGACTGGCACCTCGTGCATCTGGGCCAATACGCCGTCTCGGGCGCCGGGCTGGTGGTCGTGGAGGCCACGCATGTCGAGCGTCGCGGCCGCATCACGCACGGTTGCCTGGGGCTGTACTCCGACGAGAACGAAGCCGCGCTGGTGCGCGTGGTCGACTTCTTCCGCCGCCACGGCAACGCCCGCCTCGGCATCCAGCTCGCGCACTCGGGCCGCAAGGGCTCGGCGCACCGGCCCTGGGAAGAGCGTGGCGACGCGCTCAAGGCGGGCGATGATCCTTGGCCCACCGTCGCCGCGTCGGCGCTCGCGTTCGATGCTGGCTGGCCGCGACCCGAGGCCCTCGACGCGCAGGGTATGAAGACGGTGTGCGATGCCTTCGTGCAAGCCACCCGGCGCGCGGCGCGCCTCGGCTTCGAGCTGGTCGAGCTGCACGCCGCCCACGGCTACCTGCTGCACAGCTTTCTGTCGCCGCTGAGCAACCAGCGCAGCGACGCGCATGGCGGCAGCCTGGACCATCGCATGCGCTTCCCGCTGGAGGTGTTCGACGCGGTGCGCGCCGAGTGGCCGCGCGAGCGGCCGCTGGGTGTGCGCATCTCGGCGACCGACTGGGTCGACGGTGGCTGGACACTCGACGACTCGTGCGCATTCGCGCGCGAACTGAAGGCGCGCGGCTGCGACTTCATCACCGTGTCGAGCGGCGGCATGTCGTTGCAGCAGAAGATCCCGCTCGGCGAAGGTTATCAACTGCCGCTGGCGGCTGCGGTGCGCGTGGCCGCCGGCCTGCCGGTGATGGGCGTGGGCATGCTGTTCGATCCGGTCCATGCAAACCAAGCGATCGCCACAGGCCAGTGCGACATGGCCGCCATCGCGCGCGGCATGCTGCACGACCCGCACTGGCCCTGGCGTGCCGCTGCCGAGCTCGGCGGCGAGGTGGCTCACCCGCCGCAGTACATCCGCGGCTATCTTTCGTCCTGGCTGCGCGGTCAACGCGCCGGCCATGGCGGCGCATAGTCCGCTCACACCACCAACAGGCTCCGCGATGAACGGCACCACGCGCTACCCCCATGTTTTCGCCCCGCTCGAGCTGGGCCACACGCGGCTGAAGAACCGCATCCTGATGGGCTCGATGCACACCGGGCTGGAAGAAACGCCGGGCGGATTCCCGCGCATGGCCGAGTATTTCGCGGAGCGCGCGCGCGGCGGCGTCGGCATGATCATCACCGGCGGCTTCCCGCCCAACGACGAGGGCGGGCTGGACAGCAAGCTGGCCAGCCCCGAGCAGGCCGAGCAGCACCGCCTGATCACGCGCGCGGTGCACGCGGCCGACCCCGACGTGAAGATCTGTTTGCAGATCCTGCACACCGGCGCGCTGGCCGACACGCCGGCCTGCGTCGCGCCGTCGGCGGTCAAGTCGCGCATCGGCCGCTACACGCCCAGCGAGCTCGACGAAGCGGGCATCGAGAAGCAGCTCAGCGATTTCGCCCACTGCGCGGCGCTGGCGCAATCGGCCGGCTACGACGGCGTCGAGATCATCGGCTCGGCCGGCTACCTGATCAGCGCCTTCATGGTGCGCAAGACCAACCTGCGCACGGATCAATGGGGCGGGCCGTGGGAGAACCGCATGCGCTTCGCGCTCGAGGTGGTGCGCCGGGTGCGCGCCGCGGTCGGCGAGCGCTTCATCGTGATCTTCCGCGTCCCGGCGATGGACATGCTCGACGGCGGCCTGGCCTGGGACGAGATCACCTCGCTCGCGCAGGGCCTGCAAGCGGCGGGCGTCAGCATCATCAGCACCCATTTCTGCTGGCACGAGGCGCCGGTGCCGACCATCGCCACGATGGTGCCGCGCGCGGCGTTCTCGCAGGTCACCGGCCGGCTGCGCCAGGCCGTCAGCGTGCCGGTCATCACCAGCAACCGGATCAACATGCCGGCGGTGGCCGAGCAGGTGCTCGCGCGCGGCGACGCCGACCTGGTGTCGATGGCGCGGCCGATGCTGGCCGACTCGCAGTTCGTGCTGAAGACCGCCGAGGGCCGCGAGGACGAGATCAACACCTGCATCGCCTGCAACCAGGCCTGCCTGGACCACTACTTCGGCGGGCGCCAGCAGGTGACCTGCCTGGTCAACCCGCGGGCGTGCAACGAGACCCAGCTGAACTATCGGCCCGCAGCGGCGCCCAAGCGCATCGCAGTCATCGGCGCCGGGCCGGCCGGCCTGGCCGCCGCCACGGTGGCGGCCGAGCGCGGCCACCATGTCACGCTGTTCGAGGCCGGTGCCGAGATCGGCGGCCAGTTCAACCTGGCGCGCCGCATCCCCGGCAAAGAAGAGTTCGCCGAGACGCTGCGCTACTACCGCCGCATGATCGACAAGCTCGGCATCGCACTGCGCCTGAACACCGCGGCCGACGCCGCGTTGCTGCGCGCCGAAGGGTTCGACGACGTGATCGTCGCCACCGGCATCACGCCGCGCCGGCCCGACATTCCGGGCATTGATCATCCGATGGTGCTGCCGTACGTCGACGTGATCCTGGGCCGCAAGCCGGTGGGCCGGCACGTCGCGATCATCGGCGCGGGCGGCATCGGCTTCGACGTTGCGACGCTGGTCTCGCACGCTGGCATTTCCGCGTCGCTCGACGTGGCCGTGTTCGCGCGCGAATGGGGCATCGACTTCGACAACCACCCCCGCGGCGGCGTCACCGGCGTGTTGCCGCAGGTTGAAAAGTCGGAGCGCACGGTCGCTCTGCTGCAGCGCAAGCCCGACGCGCTCGGCAAGACGCTGGGCCGCACCACCGGCTGGACGCACCGCATGAGCCTGGGCCGGCGCGGCGTGCAAATGGTGGGCGGGGTCGAGTACCTGAAGATCGACGACGCCGGCCTGCACACGCGGGTGGGCGGCGAGCCTCGGCTGTTCGAGGCCGACAGCGTCATCGTCTGCGCCGGTCAGACGCCGCTGCGCAGCGTGTACGACGCGCTGCAGGCCAGCGGGGTGCGCACGCATCTGGTGGGCGGCGCTTTCGAGGCGGTCGAGCTCGACGCGAAGCGCGCCATCGACCAGGCCAGTCGCCTGGCGGCCGTGATCTGACCGCGCCCACGACGATGACCGACGCGCCGCGCCTGCATCGCACCGTCGCGAACGGCATTGGCCAGGCCTGGTTCGAGTGGCGCCCCGAGCGGCGCCGTCAAGGGCCCAGCGTGTGGCTGGTGCATGCCACCGGCTTTCATGGCCGCGTGTGGGACCAAGTCGTCCACCGGCTGCCGGGCCGCCATGTGATCGCGGCCGAGCAGCGCGGCCATGGCCGCAGCGAGGCGGCGGACTTCGACGGCTGGGCGGACTTCGGCCACGACCTGGCCGCGCTCGCCGTCGCGCTCGACGCGCAAGACGCGGTGGGCGTCGGCCACAGCCTGGGCGCCCATGCGCTGGTGCAGGCGGCCGCCTACCAGCCGGGCCGGTTCGCGCGGCTGGTGCTGATCGATCCGACGATCTTCGCGCCGGCCGAGTACCACCGGCCCTTGCCGCCGTCCGGCGCGCTGCATCCGGCGGCCGCGCGCAAGAACCGCTTCGACTCTGCCCAGGCGATGTTCGACCGGTTCGTCGAGCGGCCGCCGTACCACGTGTTCGATCGTCAGGCCCTGCGCGACTACTGCGATCATGGCCTGCGCCCGGCCGACGGCGGCAGCGGCTTCCAGCTCGCCTGCGATCCGGCCTTCGAAGGCAAGGTCTATCCGCTGGCGCAGCAGAACCTGGGCATCTACGCCAGCATCCGTGCGCTGCAGATCCCGGTGCTCGTGGTGCGCGCCGGCTCGGGCGATCCGAGCATCCTGCCTTGGGATCCGCTGGGGTCGCCGACGTGGCCCGGGCTGGCCCAGGAGTTTCGCCACGGCCGCGACCTCAACCTGACCGACAAGACCCACATGTTGCCGATGGAAGATCCGGCGCTCGTCGCGCGGCTGATCGATGAAGCGATGAATGGCCCTGTGCCAGGGCAGTCGACGTGAAGGGCGCCATGACCCCACCCGTCCCGGCGCAAAGCCGTTTCGTCGTCCACGACGATCTGAACTTGCATCACCTGGATTGGGGCAACCACGGCGGGCATCCGGTGATCCTGGTGCACGGCATCCGTCTGCACGCCCATGTCTGGAACAATTTCGCGCGCCGCTTCAGCGACCAGCTCCACATCCTGGCGCTGGACCAGCGGGGTCACGGCGACAGCGGCTGGGGTGGCGCGGACAGCTATCAGCTCGAGGATTTCTACCGCGACCTGCGTGCGGTGGTCACGCAGCGGGGCTTGACCCGCTTCACGCTGATCGGCCACTCGCTGGGTGGGCTGGTGTCGATGGTGTATGCGCACCGCCACCCCGAGGATCTGGAGCGCCTTGTGCTCGTGGACATCACGGCCGGCCTGCCCGAGGTGGCGCCGGGCACCGACCTGTCCCGCATCTCTGAAACGCCGCCGCCGCAGGATTTCGATTCCGTCGAATCCGCGACGGCCTATCTGCGCCGGATCATGGCCATGGCACCGCCCGACGTGGTCGCGGAAAGCGTGGCCCAAGGCGTGCGCAGGACCGACACCGGCGCCTACACCTGGAAGTACGACCCGGCCTTGTCGCAGCACCGGCGGCCTGTTCCCGCGTCGATGGATCTGTGGGGCATGGTGGGCGCCATCCCGACCCCGACCTTGCTGCAATTCGGCAGCCACAGTCGCGTCGTGACGCCGGCGTTGGCCGAGCGCATGGCCGCGACGATGCCGCGCTGCAGCGTCGAACGCATCGAGCGCGCCGGGCACGCCCTGTTCACCGACCAGCCCGACGCGTTCGCCGACAGCGTTCGGCGCTTCCTGTTCGGACCATCGCTTTCCTGACCCGCTCGATTGCCGCCATGCGCACCAAAGTCCGTCTTGCCCATGTCTCTGACATCCATCTGGATACCGACTACCACGGCGGAGAAGACCGCATCGACCGGCGTGACCGCTGCCGCGACCGGTTTCGAACGCTGCTCGACAATGTCATCGAACAGCGCCCCGATGCCTTGCTGATCGTCGGCGACCTGTTCGACTCCAACCGCGCCTCCGATGACACCATCGTCTGGGCCATGGAGGCGCTGGACCGTCTGCCGCTCCCCGTGCTGATGATTCCGGGCAACCATGACTGCCTGGAAGACGACGGAATTTACCGACGCCACGATTTCAACCGGATCGCCAACGTGCAGATGGTCATGAGCCCGCAGGGCGAGACGCTCGAACTGCCGGAATTGAAGATCAGCGCCTGGGGCAAGGGCATGGCCGTTCATTCGCCGGACTTCCGCCCTCTGGCCGACATGCCCGACATTCATGACGGTTGGTGGAACCTCGCGATGGGGCACGGCATCTTCGTCGAGGACGGCTATCACAGCGGGCGTTCATCGCCGATCCGGGCCGATCAGATCGAAGCGAGTGGGCGTGATTACGTGGCGCTCGGCCACCACCACGGCCTGCGCAATGTGTCGAGGGGCGCCACCGTGGCCTACTACTGCGGGGCGCCGGAGCGGCTTTCAGAGCACTCCGGCACGTTCGTGACCGTCGACCTCGAACACGGCGCCGAACCCGTGGTGTCGATCCGGCGGGTCGGTTGACAGCCGCCGCCGATCACGAAAGGCGAAACCCTTCATAGCCTTGCGCGGCGACTTCGGCAAGCCGCTGGCGATAGCGCGGTGCGCCGCCGTTGTAGATGAGGTAGCGGATCTTGTCGTGCCCTTCGAGGTTGGAGTTGTAGCCGGTGAACCATGACTTCGCCTTGCGCAGCAGCAGGCCCTGGTACAGCTCCTTCACATGCTCGGTCCACAGTGTCTCGGCTTCCACGGTCGGCTCGACGCGCGTGATCGCCTGCTGCACGACATGCTCGAACAGCGAGCTCGCCCAGTCGACCACCGTCTCGATGCCACGCGGAAAGTTCGTTGACAGCGATGCGCTCTGCGGCCCCGCCAGCATGAAGAGGTTGGGGAACCCGGCGGCCTGCAGGCCCAGGTAGTTGACCGGCCCGTCGCGCCATTTGTCGCGCAGGCGCTCACCGTTCACGCCGACGAAGTCGATGTTGTCGAAGGCGCCGGTCACCGCATCGAAGCCGGTGGCGTAGACGATCAGGTCGAACTCGTACTCGCGTTCGCTGGTGCGGATGCCGGTGGGCGTGATGCATTCGATCGGGGTGTCACCGATGCTCACCAGGTGCACGTTGGGGCGGTTGTAGGCCTCGTAGTAGCGCGTCTCCATCGGCACGCGCTGCACGCCGAAACCGTGGTCCTTGGGGATCAGCTTCTCGGCCAGCACCGGGTCTTTCACGCGCTGGCGGATCTTCTCGGCCACGAAGGCCGAGAACTCGGCATTGGCGGCCTCGTCCATCAGCACGTCGCGGAAGTTGCCGAGCCAGATCGCGAAGCCCGGCGTGGCATACAGACGCTCCCAGAATGCCAGGCGTTCTTCACGCGGCACTTCGGCCACCCGGCGCCGGTCCGGCCCATGGATGAAGCCGCCCGGGGTCAGGTCGCACTTCCTGAAGATCTCGTCGTACCGGGCTCGGATGTCAGCCATCTCGGCCGGCGGGATCGGCGCGTTGTGCAGCGGCGCGCACCAGTTCGGCCGGCGCTGGAACACCGTGAGCTCGCCCACCTTGTCGGCGATCGCGCCGATCAGCTGCACGCCGGTGGCGCCCGTGCCGATGACCGCCACCCGCTTGCCCGCCAGGTCCACCGGCTCCTTGGGCCAGTGATAGGTGTGGAACGACGGCCCGCGGAAGCTGTCCATGCCCTTCAGGCGCGGCATCGTGGGTGCGGAAAGCAGTCCGATCGCGGTGAGCAGGAAGCGGCACGTCAGGGTGCGCCCGCCGGCCAGCTCGAGCGTCCACAGCTCGTTGTGCTCGTCGAAGGTCGCGCGCTCGAGCGAGCAGCCGAACTGGACGTGCCGGCGCAGATCGAACTTCTCGACCACGTGGTTCACGTAGCGAAGGTTTTCCGGCTGCGGCGAGAAGTGTTCTGTCCAGTCCCACTCGGCCAGCAGCTCCTTCGAGAACGCGTAGCCGTAGGTGTAGCTCTCCGAATCGAAACGACAGCCGGGGTAGCGGTTCCAGTACCAGGTGCCGCCGACGTCGTCGCCGCGTTCGAGCACCGTGACGTCGGCACCGAGCTGCAACAGCTTGTGCAACTGGTACAGGCCGCACATGCCGGCGCCGATGATCACGAACTCACGCTCTGGCGTGCGGCGGGCAGCTGGCAGGTCTTTGGGCAAAACTTTTCTCCGTGTTCTGGCTCGTGCCGAAGTGGAATTTTAGCGCCGTTGACCAAACGTTTGTTTGACAGTTCGACTCGGTCTGCATTACGTCAGTCGCGATCCCATGTCGGAGCACGCTTTTCGGTGAATGCGGTGAGCCCTTCGCGGCAGTCATCGGTGCCGAAAACCGTCGATATGAGGTCGACCGCATGGGCCGCGCCTTGCCGGTAGCCGTTGTCCGTGGCGCGCCCGAAGGCGGCCTTGCCGAGCCTCATCAGCGTCGGCGACTTGGCCGCGAAGACGCGGGCCAGCTTGTGTGCTTCACTCAGCACGAGATCGGGCGGCGCGATGCGCCCGACGAGGCCGAGCGCCATCGCTTCGCGGGCATCGAAGACGCGGCCGGTGAACAGCAGGTCGAAGGCGCGGTAGCGCCCGACGATCCGCGGCAGATGGGTGTAGTGGATCGCGGGCAGCAATCCGACTTCGAGCTCGGGGTAGCCGAAGCTGGCATCGTCGGCGGCGACCAGCATGTCGCAGGTAATGGCCACCGACATGCCGCCGCCGCGCACCGCGCCGCTGATCGCGGCGATCGTCGGCTTGGGCAGGCCGGACTGCAGCTCGAACAATTGCGAATACAGCCGGCCCACGGTCGCGTGCACCGCGGCGGGCGAACTGTCCTTGAAGCGTGGCAGGTCGAGCCCGGCACAGAAGCGGCCGGGGATCGCGCTGCCCAGCACGATGGCGCGCACGTGCGGGTTGGCGCCGGCCTCGCGCAGGGCGGCCATCAGCGCATCCAGCAAGGCGTCGGTGAGGGCGTTCACCGGCGGGTTGTCGAGCAGGATCTCGGCAATGCCGTCGGTCACTTCGAGTCGGATCATCTTGTCGCGCCTTTCGCGCCAGCGCGCCCTTCGGCCACCTTGTCAGGGCACCCCGAGCGTGGACAGCGCATCGACGTAACCGGAATCTCGAGCGTCGATGCCGCCGACGCTCGGGCCGACCCGCCGCAACAGGCCGTCGTTCAGGCCATACACCAGTCCGTGCACCTCGACGGCCTGACCGCGCTCCCAGGCGCGGCGCAGCACGGTGGTGCGGCAGACGTTGCTGACCTGCTCGATCACGTTGAGCTCGCACAGCAGCGCCGCCCGTTCGTTCGCATCGTCGACGCCGTCGAGCCGCGGCGCGTGCTTGCGCGCCACATCCTCCAGGTGGCGCAGCCAGTTGTCAGCCAGGCCGGTGCGGCGGCCGTCGAGCACGGCCTGCACACCACCACACCCGTAATGCCCTACCACGAGCACGTGTTCGACCTTCAGCACCTCGACGGCGTAGTGCAGCACGGTCAGGCAATTGAGGTCGGAGTGCACCACCAGATTGCCGACATTGCGGTGCACGAAGACCTCGCCCGGGCGCAACCCGACGATCTCGTTGGCCGGCACGCGGCTGTCGGAGCAGCCGATCCACAGGTACCGGGGTGCTTGCTGCCGGGCAAGCCGCGCAAAGTATTCGGGATCCCGCGCCGCGCAGCTTGCCGACCAGGCGCGGTTGTTCTCGAACAGGGGATCCAGGCTGCACATGTTGCTTCTCTCAGGCCTTGTTGTCCGAGGCCAGCTTCGCGCGCAGTTCGACGACCGTCTCCGGATTGACCAGCGACGACAGGTCTCCCGGGCTGTCGCCGCGATACACCGAGCGCACCACGCGCCGCATGATCTTCATGTTGCGCGTCTTCGGCAGATCGGTGACGAGCAGCACCTGCCGCGGCCGGTACGACGTGCCCATGCCGCGCACGACCGCGGCGGACAGTTCCTGCTCCAGCGCCGCGTCGGCCGGCACGCCCGGCATCGGCACGCAGACGCAGACGATGGCCGAACCCTTGATCTCGTCAGGCACGCCGATCACCGCCGCTTCAGATACCTTGCCGGTGCCGGTCAGCAGCGTCTCGATCTCGGACGGTCCGGTGCGCTTGCCCGAGATCTTGATCGTGTCGTCGCTGCGGCCGAGGATGTAGTAGAGCCCGTCGGCGTCGCGCATCGCGAAGTCGCCGTGGACCCAGATGCCGGGCAGGGTGCGCCAGTAGCTGTCGAGATAACGTTCGTCGTCGCGCCACAGGCTCTTCGTGATGCCGATGTTGGGGTTGCGCAGCACGAGCTCGCCGACCTGCCCATCGGCCACCGGCTGGCCGGCCTCGTCGACGATGTCGGCGCCAACGCCGAGCCCGCCCATGCCGAACGAGCCCGGCCGCAGCGGGTGATGCACGGTGCCCGTGAAGTTGCAGCCGCCCACTTCGGTGCCGCCGACGATGTTCAGGAACGGCAGCTTCTTCTTGCACACATGCTCGAAGAACCAGCGCCAGGGCGCCTCGGTCCAGGCCTCGCCGCCCGACACGGCGACCCGCAACGCGGACAGGTCGAAGCGCTCGACCTCGGCGTCGCCGTAGCGCATCAGGCCGCGGATCAAGGTCGGCGCGACGCCGACGTAGGTGACGCGGTGGTCCTGCAGCAGGCGCCAGAAGCGGCCGGTGTCCGGAAAGTCGGGCGTGCCTTCCGCGACCAGCAGGCTGCCGCCGAAGAAGCTCGGGATGCAGGCGCACATCGCGCCCACCATCCAGCCCATGTCGCTCATGAAGAAGAAGCGGTCACTGGGCTTGAAGTCGGCGCAGATGTGCATGTCGCGCGTGACCATCGAGCCGAGGAAGCTCACATGGGTCCAGACGCAGCCCTTGGGCTTGCCCGTGGTGCCCGAGGTGTAGAGCAGCACGGCGGGGTCGTCGGCGGCCATCTCCATCGTCGCCAATGCGGCGGGCTGGATCGCGACGGCCGTGGCCCAGTCATGGTCGCGGTCGGGCTTCATCGGGCAATCCAGCGCGTCGCCGAGGTGGCGCAGCACCAGCACGGAGCGCACACTGGGCACCTCGCTCAGCGCCTCGTCGAGCACCGACTTCATCGCGCCCGGTGTGCCGCGGCGCCAGGTGCCGTCGACCGTCAGCACGACCTTGGCTTCGCCGTCGTTCAGGCGCGAGATCAGCGGTTGCGGGCCGAAGCCCGAGAACAAGGGCATGACGACGGCGCCGATCTTCATCACCGCGAAGAAGGCGATGAAGGTCTCCGGCAGGTTCGGCATGTAAAGCCCCACGCGGTCGCCCGGCTGCACGTCGAGTGCCCGCAGCGCGCCGGCCAGCCGGCAGACCTCGGCGTCGAACTCGCGGTAGCTCAGGCTGCGCTGGGCGCGCTGGTCTTCGCCCTCCCAGACCAGAAACGGGCGCTCCCAGGCCGGCGTGTCGCGGTGCCGGTCGATGCAGTTGAGCACGATGTTGGTCGTGCCGCCGACGCACCAGCGCGCCCACTCGATGCCGCGCGAAGTGTCGAGCATCTGCTCGTACGGTTTGTAGAAGCGGAAGTCGCAGAACTCGAACACCTGCTGCATCAGCCACGCCGGGTCGGCGTCGGCGCGGCGTGACAGGGCCTGCAGATCGGGCTCGCCGGTGCGGCGGATGAAGGCACCGAGATTCGATTGCGCGAGGATCTCGGGTGTCGGAAGCCAGTCGAACGGTCGTTTGGTAGAATCCATGTCGCTAGAGTAGCTGAAGCCATCAGCGCAGTCCAGAGGTGACGCCCCCCGGGCCGGGCCCGTGATCTGCGCACCAATGACCCCCGGAGAAGCCCATGCATGTCGACGAAGCGATCCGCAGCCGTAAATCCGTCCGGCGGTTCCTGCCCACCCCGGTGCCCGCCGCGGTGGTGAGCCACATCCTGAACGTGGCGGCGCGGGCGCCGAGCGGCAACAACGTGCAGCCCTGGCGCGTGTACGTGGTTGCCGGCGAGCGGCGCGACAAGCTCTGCGACGCCATCGTCGAAGCCGCCAGCGGCGACCCGGACCGCCATCAGCCGGAGTACGCCTACTACCCGACGAGCTGGTTCGAGCCCTACCTGGAACGTCGGCGCCGGTGCGGCTTCGGGCTGTACGCGACGCTCGACATTGCGCGCGACGACAAGGTTGCGCGCGAACGCCAGATGCTGCGCAACTACACCTTCTTCGACGCGCCGGTGGGGCTGATCGTCACGCTCGACCGGCGCCTGAACACCGGCAGCTTCATGGACGTCGGCATGTTTATCCAGAACATCCTGGTGGCGGCGCGCGCCCAGGGGCTGCACACCTGCGCCCAGGCCGCGTTCGCCTGGTTTCACAAGATCGCCCGCGAGCAGCTGCCGATGGGCGACAACGAGATCCTGCTGTGCGGCATCGCGCTCGGGCACGAAGACGTGGACGCACCGGAGAACGCCTTCATCACCGAGCGTGCCGGCTTGGACGAGTTTGTCAGCTTCCATGGTTTCGAGGTGACCGCGTGATCACCGTGCCCTTCATGCTGCCCGAATCGATGACTGTGTGACCACGCTGCGAAAGTCGCTGCTCATCGTGTACCACACGATGACCGGCGGCACGTTGCAGATGGCGCAGGCGGCTGCGTCCGGGGCGCGAAGCGAGGGCACGGTTGACGTCCGTTTGCTGCACGCGCGCGATGCCGGGCCCGACGATGTCCTGGCGGCCGACGGCCTGATCTTCGCCACGCCCGAGAGTCTGGCCGCCATGTCCGGTATGTTGAAGGACTTCTTCGACCGCAGCTACTATGCCGTGCTCGACCGCATCAACGGCCGACCCTACGCCCTCCTGATTTGCGCCGGCAGCGACGGCAGCAACGCCGTCCGCCAGATCGAGCGCATCGCCACCGGATGGCGGCTGCGGCGCATCGTCGAGGCGGTGATTGTTTGCACCCATGCCCAGGCACCGGCGGACATCCTGCGCGCGAAGCAGATCGACGCTCCGGCACTCGCGCGATGCGAGGAACTGGGGGCCGCCTTCGCGGCGGGGCTGGCCTTGGGAGTTTACTGAGCGTCGCGTCGATGCGCAGAGCGCCGCGGTTCACTTTGACACTTGGCGCCAGCGGCCCGTTCAGAAACGAAAGATGCCGTAGCTCGGCGCGGCGATCGGTGCGTGCGAGGCGGCCGACAGCGCCATGCCCAGCGCATTGCGCGTGTCCACTGGCGCCAGCAGGCCGTCGTCCCACAGCCGCGAGGTTGCGAAATAGGCGTTCGATTCGCGCTCGGCCTTTTCAAAGACGCGGTCGCGCAGGATCTTCATCGCGGCCTCGTCGGGGGGATGGCCGTGGCGCCGCAGCTGCGCGATCTTCACGTCGGCGAGCGTGTTGGCGGCCTGCTCGGGGCCCATCACACCCATGTGGATGTTGGGCCAGGCCCAGATGAAGCGCGGGTCCCAAGCCCGGCCGCACATGCCGTAGTAGCCCGCGCCGAACGCGGCGCTGGTGATCACGGTGAACTTGGGCACCTCGCTGCCGGCCTGCGCCATCAGCATCTTGGCGCCGTCCTTGGTGATGCCTTCCATCTCGTAGTTGCGGCCGATCATGTAGCCGGTGGTGTTCTGCAGGAACAGCAGCGGCGTGCGGTTCTGGTTGCACAGCGCGATGAAGTGCGCCGCCTTCTTGGAACTGTCGGAGAACAGCACGCCGTTGTTGGCCAGGATGCCGATGCGGTAGCCCCACAGGTAGGCGTAGCCGCAGATGAGCGTGGTGCCGTAGGCCGGCTGGTACTCGTGGAAGCGGCTGCCGTCGACCATGCGTGCAATCAGCTCGCGGTGGTCGAACTGCACCTTGTGGTCGGGGCTGACGATGCCGTGCATCTCGCCCGGGTCGTAGTAGGGCACCTCGGGCTCGCGCTCGGGCAGGAAGCTGCGCGTCGCGGGCGTGAGCTGGGCCACGAGCTCGCGGCAGATCTCGATCGCGTGGGCTTCGCTGTCGGCGGGGTAGTCGACCGTGCCGGAGATCTGCGTGTGCAGATCGGCGCCGCCGATCTCGTCGGCGGTGTGCTCCTCGCCGGTGGCGGCCTTCACCAGCGGCGGGCCGCCGAGGAACACGCCGCCGGCGCCGCGCACGATGATGCTGTAGTCGCACAGCGCCGGGATGTAGGCGCCGCCGGCGGTGCAGTGGCCGAACACCATCGCAATCTGCGGCACGTTGGCCTTGGACAGCAGGCACTGGTTGCGGAACACGCGCCCGCCTTCGATGTAGACGCCCGACAGCTCTTCGAGGAAGGCACCGGCGCTGTCGCACAGGTGCAGCACCGGCAGGCGGTTCTCGAGCGCGATGTCGAGCAGCCTGGTGATCTTGCGCGGTGTCAGCGTGTACCAGGCGCCGCCCTTGATGCCGGAGTTGTCGCAGTGGATCAGCACCTCGCGGCCGCTGACCACGCCCAGGCCGGTGATGACGTTCGCGCCCGGGACCTCGTCGTCGTACTGGCCGCAGGCGGCGAGCGACGAGAACTCGAGGAATGGCGTGCCGGGATCGAGCAGCAGGTCGAGCCGCTCGCGCGGCAGCAGCTTGTTCTGCGACCGCAGGCGCTTCAGGTCGCGCGGCGGGCACAGGTGGCGCGCCTGCTCCTGGCGGGCGCGGAAGTCGTCGACGATGGCGCTGATCGCGGCATGGTTGCGCTTGTACGCCTCTGACGAAGTGTCGATGCGGGATTCGATGCGCTTCATGGTTCAGACGTCTTCGAGGGTAATCAGCGCGGCCTTCAGCGCGAAGGTCGCACCGGCCAGGAAGTGCACGGTCTTGACGCGCGCGTCGCGCGGCGCGAGCAGGGTGGTTTCGAGTTTCATGCTCTCGATCACCATCAACGCCTGGCCGGCACGAACGACCTCGCCCGCGGCGGCGTGCACCGCGATCACGACACCTGGCATCGGTGCGCTTAGCAGGTCGGAGCCGCCGCCGGCCGCGCCGGCGGTGGCGTGCGTCAATTGCTGGCGTTCGACCTCGGCTGCACCCATGCCCTCGGCATGCACGAACACCGAATCCGCCCCCACGGCGAGTTGAACGACGCGCGACCGACCGCCGACGCTGATGCGCCAGCGCCCGTCGGCCAGGGCCTCGCGGCTGACGACCAGCGTGCGGTCGCCGCGGCGCAGCTGCACGCCGCCGTCCGGGCCGCGGGTTGCGATGACGTCGTGCGCGACGCCGGCGATCAGATAACGCGCGTGCATTGGGTTCAGTTCCTCCAGCCGCCCATCGCAGCGTGCATCGGCGGCACGGCATGAACCCGATGCATCAGCTCGCGATCGGACAGCACCGCGGCAGCCAGCAGCAGGTCGATCTCGGGCTCGGACAGCGCCGATCGAAGATCGCCGGCACAACGCGCCAGCATGCCGGTGTCGGCTTGGCCCGCGATGAACTCGGGGTGCTGCAGCACGCGCGCCAGGTAGGTCGCGTTGGTGGTGACGCCGAGCAGCACGGTGTCCTGCAGCGCCCGCACCGAGCGCGCGATGGCCTGCGCCCGCGTTGCGCCGTGACAGACGATCTTGGCGACCATCGGGTCGAACGCGGCCGTGACGGCGCCGCCTTCGCGCACACCAGCGTCGACGCGCACGCCCGGGCCGGAAGGGGGCTTCCAGGCCAGGATGGCGCCAGTGGCGGGGCGGAAATCATGCGCCGGGTCTTCGGCATAGAGCCGGCATTCGATCGCATGGCCTTGATGCGCGATGTCGGCCTGCACGAGGCCGAGCGGCTCGCCGCGCGCCAGCCGCACCTGCTCGCGCACCAGGTCGAGGCCGCAGATCATTTCGGTGACCGGGTGCTCGACCTGCAGTCGCGTATTCATCTCCAGAAAATAGAACTCGCCGCCGGCGCCGTAGATGAACTCGACCGTGCCGGCGCCGAGGTAGGCGCAGGCCCGCGCGATGCCGGCCGCGGATTCGCAGACATCGCGACGCTGCTCGGGCGTGAGGCCGGGCGACGGCGTTTCCTCGATGATCTTCTGGAAGCGCCGCTGCACCGAGCATTCGCGTTCCCAAATGTGGACCACCTGACCGTGGGCGTCGCCGAGCACCTGGACCTCGATGTGGCGCGGGCGCTCGACGTAGCGTTCGACGAACAGGCGGCCATCGCCGAAGTAGCGCTCGCCCTCGCGCCGCGCGGTGGCGATCTCGGCTTCGAGCAGCGCGAGGTCGCGCACGATGCGCATGCCCTTGCCGCCGCCGCCGGCCGAGGGCTTGATCAGCAGCGGCGCGCCCAGCGCGCGGGCGCGCGCGACGAAGCTCGCCGGGTCGTCGTCCTCGATCGCGCTCGGCGCCACCGGGAAGCCGCGCTCGGCAACAAAGCGGCGCGCGCGCACCTTGTCGCCCATCAGCTCGATGGTGTCGGCGCGCGGGCCGATGAAGGCGACGCCGGCGGCATCGAGCGCGCGCGCGAACGCAGCGTTCTCCGAGAGGAAACCGTAGCCCGGGTGCAGCGCCTGCGCACCGGTCTGGCGGCAGGCCGCGACCATTTGTTCGATGTCGAGGTAGGCGGCGACCGGGGTGGGCCCATGCAGTTCGACCGCGGCATCGGCCTCCAACACCGCGGGGCTGTCGGCGTCGACCGCGTGGTGCGCGACCGCCACGCGCAGGCCGAGGGTCTTGAGCGTGCGCAGGATGCGCAGCGCGATCTCGCCACGATTGGCGATGAGGACGGTGTCGAAGTGCCGCAGCGGCGAGTGCGAGCTCGCAGGGGCGTCGGGGCCTGGAACCACGTCAGTCGACGATCGGAATCGGATCGGAGACGCGGTTGAACTTGGAGGCCTTCGCGTCCGATTGCAAGATCAGCACGCTGCTCGGCGAGTGGCGCACCGAGGGTGAAAAACTGATCGGCGAAGCCAGGCCGTCGGTGCCGAAGTTCTTCATCGCCTCGAGCTTGTCGACCACGCAGGTCCGGGTCAGGTCCTTGCCGCAGCGGCGGATCGCGTCTTCCATCACCAGTGCGCCGACGTAAGCGGTGATGGAGTAGCGGTTCATTGTCTTGAGTTCGTCGGGGCTCAGGTATTTTTGCGCCAGCCCCATGAACTTGGCCATGCCGGGAACGCTCAGCTCGGTCAGGGGCGGCACGTAGTCGGCAACGAAGTAGCCGTCGCCAGCAGCACCGGCGAGCGCCTGCACCGGCGTCAAATGGGCCGAATGCACGGCGAGAATGGTCAACGGCATCTGGTTCTTCGCCGCCTCCTTCATGAGCATCGAATGTTCGGCGACGACGCCGCCCGACAGCAGGAACGTCGTGCCGACTTGCTTGAGGCTCAGCACCTCGGCCGAGAAGTCCTTGGTGCCGCGCTTGAAGACAATCTCAGACACGCTGTTCAGACTCAGCGCCTTGACCGCCTTCTGGTAGCCGCAGCGCACGTCGCTGCCGAATTCGTCGTCCTGGTAGACCAGTGCAAACTTCTCCTTCTGCAGGTTCCTGGTCTTCACCATCTGCGTCATCGCGGCGCTGACTTCTTGGCAGTAGGTCGGGCCGATCACGAACACGGTCTTGTTGGGTGGTGTGAAGTGAGCCGCCGCCACGGCCATCGCGTTGATGGTCGGAATCTTCTGCTCGTTGATGTACGGCAGCATGGCCTGCAGCGCGGCCGACCCCGAGGTGCCGATCAGGCCGAAGATGTTTTCCGTTTCGTTGAGGCGCTTGACGCCCTGAAGCGCGCGCTGCGGCACGTAGCCGTCGTCATCGGGCCGGATCTCGATCTTGCGGCCGTTGATGCCGCCGCGCGCGTTCACGTCCTGCTCCCAGACCTTGAGCGCGGCCATGTGGGCCTTGCCGAGCAGGCTGGGCGGTCCGCTCACCGGTGTGACCGAACCGAGCACGATCCTGGTGTCGGTCACGCCCGGTTCGGCGCGTGTCGCTGCACAGTGGCTTGCGATGCCGACGAAGGCGACCAGCGAAAGGAATGACTGCAGGAATCTCATGGGCGGGCTTTCGGAGGCTGAGTGGTAGGACGGCCGACTCACTTGTCGCTGAGAAAGTCCGATGCGCGCTCGAACTTGCCGGTGGCCGCGTTGGCCTTGAGCAGGATGGGTCGGGTACCGGACTGGCGGATGTTCGGGCCGAAGGTCAGTGGCGCCATCACGCCGTCGCTGGCGAAGTTCTTTGTCTGCTCCAGTTTCTGCACGAGACAGGCGCGGGTGAGGTTGCGTCCGCACGCCGTCAGCGCGGACTCGACCAACTGGGCACCGACGAACGCAGTCAGCGAATAGCGGTTCATGGTCTTCACGTCGTCGGCGCTGAGGTACTTGTAGGTCAGCGCATTCAGCTTGCCGATGCCTTGCGTCTCGGTGTCAGTGATCGGCGGCACGTAGTCGGCGACATAAAGCCCATCGGCCGCCGTGCCGGCCAGAGCCAGGACCGGACCCAGATGCGACGGGTGCGGCGCCAGACGAACGACGTTCATCTGGTTCTTCTGGATCTCCTTGAGCATCGCCGCGGTCTCGGTGATGATGCCCCCGGTCAGCACGAAGGTCGCACCGGCCCGCTGCACCGCGAGGATCTCGGCCGAGAAGTCCTTCGCGCCGCGCTTGTACGGGATATCGATCGTGCTGGACAGGCCGAACGACTTCAGCGCGGCGTCGTAGCCGCACTTGACGTCGGCACCGTAGTCGTCTTCCTGGTACACGATCGCGAACTTGCCACCTTGCAGCTTCTGCTGGGTGATCAGGTGTTTCATGACACCGGTGATCTCCTGGCAATAGGTGGCGCCGATGTTGAAGACCGTCTTGTGGGGCGGTGTGAAATGGGGGCTGGCGACGGCGCCGAAGTTCAGCGCCGGGATCTGCTGCTCGTCGATCGTCGGCATCATCGCGACCAGGTGCGACGACCCCGATGTGCCGACGAGGGCGAAGATCTTGTCAACGTCGATCAGCTTCTTCAGCGACTGCACCGAGCGCTGCGGCACGTAGCCGTCGTCCTCGACCCGCAGGTCGATCTTGCGCCCGTGGATGCCACCGCGGGCATTCACGTCCTTCTCCCAGACGCGCAGCGCGGTCACCACCGCCTTGCCGATCAGGCTGGGTGGCCCGCTGAGCGGGAACACGACGCCCAGCACGATGCGGTCGTCGGTGAGGCCGGGGTCGGCCGCCAGCGCCCGTGTACCGAGGCAGGCGAGCAGACCAACGCTGAGCATCGTGCGGAAGCAACGAAGTGTCTGACGCATGGGGAGCTCCTGGGGTGGTGGTGGATGGAGGCGCGGCGGGTCGCTCAGAATCGAAACGGCCAGTTGGTCCAGTAGTGCTTGATGTCGCGCCAGCGGCGGATCAGGCCGTCGGGCTCGAAGCGCAGGAACAGCACGATGGCCAGGCCGTAGACGATGCCCTTGATTTCGAATGCCGCCGTCGACAGCATGCCTGAGCCCAGGGCGCCGAACAGGAGGCCAAGACCTTCGTTGAGGCCGAAGATGAAGACCGTGCCGAGCAGAGCGCCTGCGACCGAACCGAGGCCACCGACGATCAGCATCGACAGCGCCTCGATCGAGATCAGCAGGCTGAAACCGTCGACGTTGAGGTAGCGCGTGTAGAACGCCATGAGGCCGCCAGCCACGCCGGTGTAGAACGCGCTGACCATGAAGGCCAGCAGCTTGTAGCGCACCAGGTCGACGCCCATCGCCTTGGCGGCGATGTCGTGCTCGCGGATCGCCATGAAGGCGCGCCCGACCCGGCTGCGCAGCAGGTTCAGCGTGACGAAGGTGGCGCCCACCAGCGTCGCCAGCACGACGTAGTAATAGCCGCGTTCGGCGGTCAGCGCCACGCCGAACAGCGTCGGCTGCGGCACCGACAGCCCTTCGGAGCCGCCGGTCAGGGCGCCGCCGTTGAGGATGATGTGGTTGATGATGACCGCGAACGCCATTGTCGTGATCGCCAGGTACAGGCCCTTGAGTCGCAGAGACGGCACGCCGACCACGAGCCCGGCAAGCGCCGCGCAGGTGCCGCCGGCGGCGATGCAGGCCGGCATTGGCCAGCCGTAGCGGGTCGCGAAGATGCCGGCGGCATAGGCGCCGACGGCCAGAAATCCGGAGTGTCCGAGCGAGATGAGACCGGTGGTGCCGGTCAGCAGGTTCAGCCCGAGCACGCCGACCGCGGTGACCATCAGCAGCAGCACCGTCGACACGTGGTACTTGCCGAGCAACAGCGGCACCAGCGCCAGCGCCGCGACCAGGAGACACGACCAGACGATGACCGGCACCGAGTCGGTCAGCGCCAACAGCTTGCGGTAGTCTTCCTTGAAGTTTCGGCTGCGCATCAGACTCGCTCGATCTCGGCTTTGCCGAACAGGCCGTAGGGCCGAACCATCAGGACGATCAGGATCAGCACGAAGCCGGCGATCTCTTTCATGCCGCGGCCGATGTAGCCCTCGGACATGTTCTCGGCCACGCCGATCAGGATGCCGCCGAGCGCGGCGCCGAACACCGAATCGAGCCCGCCCAGGATCACCGCCGGAAAGCTGCGCAGCCCCGTCAGCCACATGCCGGGGTTGAGGTCGTAGATCACCCCGACCAGCACGCCGGCGATGGCGGCCAGCCCGGCCGACAGCGCCCAAGAGAGCGCGAAGATGCGCTTGACGTTGATGCCCATCAGCAGCGCCACGGTCTGCAGGTTGGCGGTGGCGCGCATCGCGATGCCCACCCGCGAGTAGCGGAAGAACGCCCACAGGCCGAGCACGACCACGGCCATGATGCCCAGCGCGTAGAGCTGCGCCGGGTAGACCCCTGCCGGGCCGATGCGAATCGCCTCGGTCGGCAGGCCGACGTTCAGCGGCATCGGATCGGCACCCCAGATCATCACCACGACCGAGCGGATGATCACGGCCAGGCCGATCGTCACCATCACGGTCGAGAACACCGGTTGCCCGAGCATGGGCCGGATCAGCAGCACTTCGATGAGCAGGCCGACCAGGACCGAGATCACGACCGTGACCAGCAGCAGCGGCCAGAAGCCGAACTTGAACGTGCCGGCGAGCGTGAAGGCGATGTACGCCACCAGCATCATCAGCTCGCCCTGCGCGAAGTTCACGACGCCGGTGGCGCGGTAGATCATCGCGAAGCCCATGCCGATGAAACCGTACACCAGGCCGACCGCGATGCCCGAAACAAGAAGCTGGATGAAGTAGTCCATCACGCTGTCCCGCCGCCGTAGATCATCTCGATCTCGCGCGCGAACTTCTTGCCGATGATGTTGCGCCGGACCTTCTGCGTGGCCGTCAGTTCGCCGTCGTCATGGTCGAGTTCCTTTTCGAGAATCACGAACTTGCGGACGTTCTCGACCCGTGCGAACAGCTTGTTGACGCGCTGCACCTCCACGTCGACGAGTTCGCGCACCTCGGGCAACTGCGACAGGCTCTTGTAGGTGGTGAAGGCCAGGCGCCGCTCCTGGGCCCATTTGCCGACGGTCTCGTAGTCGACTTGCACCAGCGCCGACAGGTAGTGCCGGCCGTCACCGAGCACGATGGCCTCGCGGACGTAGAGGCTGTCCTTCAGCGCGTTCTCGATCTCCGAGGGCGAGATGTTCTTGCCGCCGCTGGTGATGATGATGGCCTTCTTGCGGTCGACGATCATCAGCTCGCCGTTCGGCGCCAGCGCGACCACGTCGCCGGTGTGCAGCCAGCCGTCGAGCACGGTCAGCGCGGTGGCGTTGTTGTCGTGGATGTAGCCCTTGAACACCGCCGGGTGCTTGACGATCAGTTCGCCGTCTTCGGCGATCTTCCAGTTCAGACCCTCGATCGGCGTGCCGGTGGCGCCCAGTCGCTCGGCCTTGGCGTGCTGGTGGAAGATCACGCCGCCCGACTCGGTCATGCCATACACTTGGTACACCGGCAGGCCCAGGACGCGAAAGAACTTCAGCACTTCCGGCGAGACGCTGGCGCCGCCGCAGAAGCCGCAGCGCATGCGGTCCAGGCCGGTGAACTTCTGCAGGTTGCGGAACATCAGCAGCCACAGCACGAAGAACTGCAGTCGGTCGGCCAAGGTGCGCTCGCCGCCGCGCCGCTCGACCCGCTCGAACAGACGCTGCCCGGCCGCCATGCAACGCGCGAAGGCCCAGCGCTGCAGGCGCGTGGAGTCCTGCATGCGCATCAGGATGCCTTGCTGCAGCTTTTCCCAGATGCGCGGCACGCCGAGGAACACCGTCGGCGCGATCTCGCGCAGGTTCACCGACACCGTGTCGATCGACTCGGCGTAGTTGACGACGCCGCCGGTCATCATGTGCATCACGGTCGAGAACGCGCGCTCGGCAACGTGGCACAGCGGCAGGTAGCACAGCACCTCCATCGTGTGCCGGTCGAGACGGAAATGGCGGCGCAGCTTGTCGGTGGTGACCAGCAGGTTGCGGTGCGACAGCATCGCGCCCTTGGGCGGGCCGGTGGTCCCAGAGGTGTAGACCAGCATGCAGGTGTCATCGGGTTGCGTCGCGTCGATGCCGTCGTCGAAGGCGCGGGCCTGTTCCGGCGAGGCGGCGGCGTACTGGTCGCCGAGCTCGAGCACTTCTTCGAACGACATCAGCATGCCGCGCGGGTACGAGCGCAGGCCTTTCATGTCGACGGCGATGATCTTCACCACGTCAGGCACCCCGACGGCATGCTTGGCTTGCGCGTCCAGCACCTTGTCGACCTGCTCCTGGTCGCCACACACGACGAAGCGGCTGTTCGAGTGGTGCACGATGTACTGCAGCTCGGGCCAGGGATTGGTCGGGTAGATGCCGACGACGACGCCGCCGATGGCCTGGGTGCCGAGATCGGCGAACATCCACTCCGGCGAATCCTCGCTGGCGATCGCCAAGCGCTCGCCGCGCGCGAAGCCCAGTTGCAGCAGGCCCAGCGCGAAGCGGCGCGCCGTGGCGTGGTAGTGGCGCCAGGTCATCCGGTTCCAGATGCCGTAGTCCTTCTCGCGGAACGCCAGCGCATCGGGCGTCGCGTGCGCCCAGTGCCGCAGCAGCTTGGGGAAGGTGTGCTCGCCGGAGTGCAGCAGCGCGTCGTAGTCGTCCTCGGCGTCGACAGCGCCGCCGCGTGCTGCGGCTTCCGAGGCCAGTCCGCCCGGTATCGCGGATGCCCAGCGACCGAAGCCGCTGGCCGGCGGCCCAGCAGGCCCGTGTTTCGTGGCGTCGGACACGGTGCTCATGCCGCCGCCTTCGCACCGCCGAGATAGGCGTCGATCACGGTCGGATTGGTCGAGATGTCCGCAGGGCTGCCTTCGGCGATCTTGCGCCCGAAGTTCAGCACGCAGATGCGGTCGGAGATGTCCATCACGATGCCCATGTCGTGCTCGACCATCAGCACGGTGATGCCGAGTTCGTCGCGGATGTCGAGAATGAAGCGCGCAATGTCCTCGGTCTCTTCGGTGTTCATGCCCGAGACCATCTCGTCGAGCAGCAGCAGCTTGGGTTCGGTGGCCAGCGCGCGGCCGAGCTCGACGCGTTTTTGCATGCCGTAGGAGAGGGCGCCGACGGGCTTGTCGCGGATGTCCTCGATCTCGAGAAAGTCGATGATTTCCTCGACCTTGCGCCGGTGTGCGAGCTCTTCGCTGCGCGCGCGACCGAAGAACCAGGCGGCGTCGAAGACGTTGGTTCGCATGTGGCAGTGGCGGCCGACGAGCAGGTTCTGCACCACTGTCGCGTGCTTGAAGACCGCCAGGTTCTGGAAGGTTCGCCCGATGCCCGCCGCCGACAAACGGTGCGGCGCGATGCCGGTGATGTCTCGGCCATCGAAGTGCACCGAGCCGCCGCTCGGGCGCACGACGCTGCTGATCATGTTGAAGGTGCTGGTCTTGCCGGCGCCATTTGGGCCGATCAGCGAATAGATCTCGCCGCGCTCGACATGAAAGCTCACGCCAGCCACCGCCTCGACGCCGCCGAAGCGCTTGGACAGGTTCTCGACCCGCAGCAAGGTGTTTTCCATGCCGCCGCCTCAGGACAACCAGCGCTTGCGGCGCTTGTAATGTTTGACGTCGCGCATGTTCTTGCGCGAGCCGCCTTCGCCGAAACCGAGGTAGAACTCGCGGACGTCTTCGTTGCGCAGCATCTTCTCGGCCGGGCCGTCGAGCACGATGCGGCCGTTCTCCATGATGTAGCCGTCGTCGGCGATCGACAGCGCCATCTGTGCGTTCTGCTCGACCAGCAGGACGCTGACGCCGTCTTGTTTGCACAGCCGCGTGATGATGGCGAAGATCTCGTCGCAGATCTGCGGCGCCAGGCCAAGCGTGGGTTCGTCCAGCATCAGCAGCTTCGGCGCCGACATCAATGCGCGGCCGATCGCGACCATCTGCTGCTCGCCGCCCGACAGGTAGCCCGACACCGTGTTGCGCTTGGCCGTCAGGCGCGGGAACATTGCGTAGACCCGCTCCAGGCCGGTCTTCGACTCGGCCACCGTGCGCGTGTAGCCGCCCATCAGCAGGTTTTCTTCGACCGTCAGTTGGTCGAACAGGCGCCGGCCCTCCGGCACCATCACGATGCCGGCGCGCACGATGCGATCCGGTGTCATGCCAAGCAGGGACTGCCCTTCGAACGTGAGCTGCCCGCCCTTGACTTCACCGTCTTCAGGGTAGAGCACGCCGCAGATGGCCTTCAGCGTGGTCGACTTGCCCGCGCCGTTGGCGCCGAGCAGGGCCACGATCCTTCCCTTGCCGAGCGTCAGTGAGGCTTCGCGCACGGCTTCGATCGTGTTGTCGTAGACGATCTGGATGTTGGTCAGGGTCAGCATCGTGCAGTCGGTTCCCACGAATGATGCTCAGGTGAATCGGGCGTCGGGCCGACGCGTTGGCCGGAGCAACGGCTCCTCAAGCGGCGGCCCGCAGGACGGTGGCGCGCCTCACGGTTCGCTAATCTAACGATAGTTAGGTAAATGACAAAGCGGGGTAAACCCGCTTTGTGACCGGCCGCGACGCTGCCTCCCGGCAAGCTCGCAGCGGCTTCAGCCCTGAGACTTGCCGAACTTGCGGAAATCGGGCTTGCGCTTCTCCAGGAACGCGCGCACGCCTTCCCTGGATTCGTCGGTGTTGTAGTACAGGCTGAGCGCCTGCATGCCGAGACTGCCGATGCCCCGGATGTTCTCTGTCGCGGCGTTGAACGAGCGCTTTGCGATGGCGATCGCGGTCGGGCTCTTCTCGACGATCTCGCGGCCCCACTTGGCGACCTCGGCGTCGAGCTGGTCGTGCGGCACGACCACGTTGCACAGCCCCATCGCCAGCGCTTCCTGGGCGGTGTAGCGCCGGCACATGTACCAGATCTCGCGCGCTTTCTTCTCGCCGACGACCTGCGCCAGATAGGCCGTGCCCCAGCCGGGGTCGACCGAGCCGACCTTGGGGCCGACCTGGCCGAACACCGCCTTGTCGGAGGCGATCGTCATGTCGCACAACACCGCGATCACGTTGCCGCCGCCGATGGCGTAGCCCTGCACGCGCGCGATCACCGGCTTGGGCACGTCGCGGATCACGCTGTGCAGTTCCTCGATCGGCAGGCCCGCGGTGCCGCGGCCGTCGTACTGGCCGGAGTGGGCCGACTGGTCGCCGCCGGTGCAGAAGGCACGATCGCCGGTACCGCCGATCACGATGGCCGCGATGTTCTTGTCCCAGCCGGCCTTCAGCATGGCGTGCAGCATCTCCTCGACCGTCTGGCCGCGGAATGCGTTCATGACCTCGGGGCGGTTGATCGAGATGTAGGCGATCTGGTCGCGCTCCTCGTACAGGATGTCCTGGTAGCTCATGGCCTTACCCCCGTCAGCCGATCATGCTGTAGCCGCCCGAGACCGACAGCACCTGCCCGGTCACGTGGCCGGCCTTGCTCGACGCCAGGAAGGCGACGGCATTGGCGATGTCCTGCGGCCGGCCGACCTTGCGCAGCGGCAGCGACTTGGCGATCTTGTCGAACTGCTCGGGCGTGAACATGCTGTCGGCATTGCTCCACATGCTGTTGCCGCCGACCTCGTCGGTCGTGGCGGGAATGGTCACGCCGGGGCAGACCACGTTGCAGCGGATGCCGTAGCGGCCGTTTTCCTTGGCGATGGTCTTCATGAAGCTGTTGACCGCCGCCTTCACGCCGCCGTAGACGGCTTCGCGCGGCTCGCCCTGGCGGCTGGCATCCGAGCTGATCGAGACGATCGCACCGCCGTTCTGCTTGATCATCAGGTCGAGTGCGGTCTTGGTGCAGTTCAGCACGCCGACGTAGTTGATGTCGATCACCTTGCGCCAGAAGTCGGGCGTGGTCTGGGTGAAGAACATCAGGTTGTCCCAGCCGACGTTGTTGACCAGCACGTCGACGCGGCCGTGCTTGTCGGTGGCCGCCTTGAACATGGCCTGGACCTGCTCGAGGTTGGTGACGTCGGTCTTGAGCACCTGAACCGATGCGGCGCCGAGCTTGGTGGCGAATTCGGCGGTCTTGTCGGCCTGCGCGGTGTCGACATCGCCGATCGTGATGTGCGCGCCTTCGCCGGCGAATGCCAGCACGATGGCGCGGCCGATGTTGGAGCCACCACCAGTGACGATGACGGATTTTTCCTTGAGTTCGAGATCCATGGGTCTTCCTCTTTCCGATGAGTGCGCTCCAAGCGCGTTGCCCGCGAGTATATCTGTCGAACGATTGTTAGGTAAAGGCGGTCGTCGCCGGTTTTTGCGGAGCCTGGATCGGCTACTCGATCTTGATCCCGGCGGCCCTGATCACCTTGCCGAAGCGGTCGAGGTCGGCGCGGATCAGCGCCCCGAACTGCTCGGGCGAGCGATAGGAAACGTCCAGCCCCTGGGCCGTCAGTTGCTGCTTCACGTCGGGCATCGCCAGGATCTTGCCGATCTGCGCGGAGAGTTTCTCGACGATGTCCGGGGGCGTGCCCGCCGGCGCAAGCACGCCGAACCAGAGTTGGAAGTCGTACTCGGGCAGACCCGCTTCGGCGAAGGTGGGCACATCGGGCAGTGCCGGCAGGCGGCTCTTGCCGGTGATCGCGATCGCCTTGAGCCGGCCGGACTGAATGTGCGGAATCGACGTGACCGGCGTGTCGAAGTTGAGCTGGATCTGGCCGCCGATCAGGTCGGTCAGCGCGAGCGCGGTTCCCTTGTACGGAACATGCTGCATCTTCACGCCGGCGACACTCTTGAAGACCTCGGCGGCGAGGTGCGTCGAGCTGCCGGTGCCGACGGCGGCGAAGTTCAGCTCGTTCGGCTTGGCCTTGGCCAGCGCGATGAACTCCTTCAGGTCCCTGGCCGGCACCGAAGGGTGCAGCACCAGAACCAGTTGTGTCGTGACCATGGACGCCACCGGCGTGAAGTCCTTGATCGGGTCGTAAGGCAGGTTCGCGATCAGGTGCGGCACCGTCGCGTGGGTCGAGGCGGCCAGCGAGATCGTGTAGCCATCGGGCGGCGACCTGACCAGCGCCTCGGAGCCGATCACCGTGTTGGCGCCCGGCCGGTTGTCCACGTTGACCTGCTGGCCCCAGGCCTCGGTCAGCTTGCCGGCAACGAGCCGGGCCACATGACTGGTGCTGCCGCCGGCAGCGTAGGGAACGATGAAACGGATCGGCCTGTTTGGATAACCCGCGGCCGTCTGGGCCTGGCTGTTCGGAATGCCGTACAGCGCCACCAACATGCAGAGAAACACGCGCTGGAGCAGCGTGGATGCTGATCGAGGGCTGACTGCCTGATATCGCGTGACCACGTCTGTTTCCAATCGAAGAGGGACGAGATTGTTCGGGGTCGCCCTGCGGCGACGGTGAGGGTGGTGCGCAAAGCCGACCGACGACCCGGCCGGCCTACAAGAACTCGGTGCCGCCGTCGACCATCAGCGTCTGGCCGGTGATGAAGTGGCTGTCGGCCGAACAGAGGAAGGCGATCGAGCCCACCAGGTCGCCCGGGTCCAGATTGCGCTGGAGTGCCTGGCTGCCGGCGATCGCCTTGGTCACCTGCTCGTGCTTGGCACCGAAGTAGGTCGTCGTGCCTTCGGTCAGCACCAGCGACGGCGCCACCGAGTTGACACGGATCCAGTCGCGTCCGAGTTCGCGCGCCAGGCAGCGCGTGATGCCGATCACCGCGGCCTTGGACACGCCGTAGTCGATGGCATAGGCCATCCCGTGCACGGCCGCCAGCGACGAGATGTTGACGATGCTGCCGCCGCCTGACTTGCGCATGTGCGGCACCGCTGCCTTGCACATCTGCCAGATGCCCTTGACATTGACGTTCATCACGGCGTCCCACTGCTTCTCGTCGATCTGGTCGAAGCGCGCGCCCTTGAGGTCGGCGTACAGCGCGGCGTTGTTGACCAGCGCGTCGAGGCGGCCGAACTCCTTGACGGCCGCTTCGGCGGCGGCGTTGCAGGCGGCCATGTCGGTCACGTCGAGCGCGACCGCGATCGCGCGGCCGCCGGCGCCGCGAATTGTCGCCACGGTGTCGTCGCACGGCCGGACATCGCCGCAGACGATGCCGGCGCCCTCGGCTGCAAGCCGTTCGGCGAAGGCCCGACCGAGGCCGCGCGCGGCACCGGTGACGATGACGACATTGTCTTTCATTCTCATGCTGCGTCTCCTGCTGGGTTGAATTCGCCGATCGCTTGTGCGACCGTGCGTTGGAAGTGGGCCAGCGCCGGTTCGTTGCGCCCGTAGGTCGAATGCGTCTGCGCGCCTGACGAGAAGCCCCGCTGCATGCCCTCGCTGGCGGGGAAGTCTTCTTCGCAGACGGTGCGTATCGTCAGGTCCATGTTGCGCTGCCAGTGGCGTCGCGCGCTGTCCGAGTCGATCGGGTTGGGCACGTGGAAGTCGAGGTACATCACGCACTCGTCGACCTTGCCCGGGACCGGGTAGACGCGCCAGGTTTCGACGTGATCGACCTGCATCACGAACACGGTGTTCGGGAACAGCACGTAGACGATGGTGTGGTGCGGGATCAGGTCCCACTCGCTCTCGGGCAGGCCGCGCTGGCTCTCGAGGCTGCGCCGCGGCAGCACTTCGCGCAGGTGCAGGCCAAAGGGCTTGAACAGACACAGGTTCGGGTAGAACAGCGGCGCCACCGAATTGCGGTGCAGCACGCTGAAGTGGTAGCTCTCGAGGAACGTGTCGATGACCAGCTTCCAGTTCATCTGGCGACGGATCTCGCGCGTTTCGTAGTGGTGGTACTTGTCCAGGCCGAAGGACGCGAACTCGGCATCGAGCGCGCCGAGATGGCGCTGCGCATCGAGCTCAATGCCGTCCGGCCCGACGCTCGGCTGGACCCACAGCATGCCGTGGCGCTCGGCCATCGGCAGCGGCACCAAGCCATGCGCCTCGCGCTCGACACCGGGGAAGTTGCGCTGGTCGGGGATGCCGCGCAGCTGGCCTTCGAGGCCGTACGTCCAGCCGTGGTACGGGCAGACGAAGTTCTTCTGCCGCCCGCAGCCTTCGGCGACCCGCGCGCCGCGATGGCGGCAGACGTTCTGGAACGCTCTTGCCCGGCCGTCGTTGCCGCGCACGACCAGGATCGGAATGCCGGTGTGGTCATCGGTGAAGTGGTCGCCGGGCTCGGGAATCTGGTTCGACAGGCCCATCAGCAACGGGTACTCGCGGAACAGCAGCGCGGACTCGCGCGCCAGCCGTTGCGGGCTGCAATAAGCGGCGACCGGATTGAAGAACACCGACTCGGCGAGATCGGTGGTGCCGGCGTCGATGTGGGCAAAGGCCTGGCGCATCAGTGCGACTTGTTGCTCGTGGTCCATGGATGGCGATTCGCTCGAATTGGGGGTTGGTGTGTCGAGACTCGGTTGGCTCAACTTGTCGACAGGCGTGCCCGCGCCGTCGCGCGCGGTGTCGATCGCGTCCGGCGTGCGCCGCATGACGCGCAGCAGATGTCGGATGCGATCGTTCCTGAACAGCTCGTCTCGTCCTTGATGGCCACGGTGCACTCAGCGGGTTGACCGCAGACGCCGACTCGACACTGAGCCGCCTTGGAGCCTGGCTGCGACCATGCCGCTGGCCAGGCCTGCCAGGCGCGCGCCGATCTCCTCCGGCGCGAGACGACCGCCCTCGCTGTACCAGCGGTGCACCCAGCTGAGCATGCCGGTGATCGCCAGCGCAGCCAGGCCCTCGTCCTCGATCGCGAAGCTGCCGTCGGCTACGCCGCGCGCGATCAGCTGTCGCAATGCGCCGTCGAAGCGGCTGCGCACGGCGTTGATTTCGGCCAGCTTGTCGGGCGCGACGTAGGGCTCGCGTTGCAGAAATTCGCGTGTCGTGCTGGTCTGCGCGATGTTGACCGCCGTGAAATCCTCGACGAAGCGGCGCAGCTGCGCGCCGCAATCGCCGCCGGCGCGGGTGGCGTTGTCGAGCGTGTCGATGCACCTCAAAACGGTATCGCGATAGGCCTCGATCTCGGCCCCGTTCGCCTGGATCAGGCTGGCCCAGTTGCCTTCGAGGTACAGCAGCGGCCTTTCGGTCGGGTTCAGCCGGATCGACTGCACGGCCCCGATCAACAGGTCGTGCGTGCCGGTCTCGACCACGTTCTCGACCCGGCAGTCGAAACACGCCAGACATTGCGCCAGCACCGGCGCGCCGGTGACGAGTTCGGTCCAGTCCGCGCCTTCGAAGCGCGCTTCGCCTTTGAGGGCCTCGGCACCGGCGAAGCGCCCGGCAATCGCCGCCTGGTCGTAGCGCAGCACATTGGCCGCGAACACACCGCTCTCGCGCAGCATCGGGTAGGCACTCGCGCCCCGGTTGACGGCCACGGCGATGCGCGGCGGCTCGGCCGTCAGTGACATCACGGCAGTGGCGGTCAGGCCGTTGCGCGAACCCGCGCTGCGCGTCGTGATCACCAGCACCGCGGCGGCGACCTGGCGCATCGCCTGCCGGTAGGCCTCGGCGCTGACGTCACACGCCAGCGCCGGGTCGTGATCGCGCGGGCGGTTCATGCTGCCACGCGCGCTCCGTCGGTCGCCGTCGCAGCGCGGTCGCTGCCGGGCTTCTCACGCTGCGGCAGCACCTCGTCGGCAAAGGGCTGCAGGTTGCGCGCGGCCATCTCGCAGGGCATGCCACCGACCAGGTTCTGGAAGAAGACGCTCATTCCGACGTGCATGGTGTGCCTCTGGAGGGTGGGCCGATCGGTCTTCGCCTCGCCCCGAAACCACCGCGTTGGAAGGTGATTGGCACCAAATGGCTTGTAACCTGTCAAATGGTAGGCAGGTGCGCGCGGCGTGTCAATTCGGCCTTTTGCCGAGTTGCTTCACTGACTGGCGCGTCGCGAAGGTCACGATGGCCACGGTGTTCCGACAGCGAAGTCTGCGTCAGACGCGCTCGAAGATCGCCGCGATGCCCTGGCCGCCGCCGATGCACATCGTCACCAGCGCGTAGCGCCCCTGGATGCGCTGCAACTCGTACAGGGCCTTGGTGGTGATGATGGCGCCGGTCGCACCGACCGGATGGCCCAGCGAGATGCCGGAGCCATTCGGGTTGACCTTGGCCGGGTCGAGTTCGAGCGCGCGCGTCACGGCACACGCCTGTGCCGCGAACGCTTCGTTCGACTCCACGACGTCGAGATCCCGGGTGGTGAGACCGGCGCGCTGCAACGCCAGGCGCGAGGCCGGCACCGGACCCAGCCCCATCAGCTTCGGGTCGACGCCGGCGTGGGCGTAAGCCACCAAGCGCGCGATCGGCTTGAGCCCGCGGGACTTGACTGCCTCGGCCGTGGCCAGCACCACCGCCGCCGCCGCATCGTTCAGCCCGGAGGCGTTGCCGGCGGTGACCGAGCCGTCCTTCTTGAACGCGGGCTTCATCTTCGCCAGTTGCTCCAGCGTCACGTCGGCGCGGACGTGCTCGTCGGTGTCGAATGCGACCGTGCCTTTGCGCGTGGCGATCTCGACCGGCACGATCTGGGCCTTGAAGCGGCCTTCGGCGATCGCACGTGCAGCGCGTTGCTGGCTTTCGAGGGCCAGCGCGTCCTGCATTTCGCGCGTGATGCCGGCACTCGCCGCAACGTTCTCGGCAGTGATGCCCATGTGGATCGCGTGGAACGGGTCGTGCAGGACGCCGAGCATGTAGTCGGTGGCGTGTGTGTCGCCCATGCGCGCGCCCCAGCGCGCCGCCGGCAGCAGGTAGGGGCCACGACTCATCGACTCGGCACCGCCGCCTATCGCGATCTCGGCGTCGCCCAGCAGCAGCGTCTGTGCCGCCGAGACGATGGCCTGCAGGCCGGACCCGCACAGCCGGTTGACGTTGAAGGCGGGCGTCTCCTGCGGTATGCCGGCCTCGATGGCGGCGACGCGCGCGAGGTACGCGTCGCGCGGTTCAGTCGGGATGACGTTGCCCATCACGACATGGCCGACGTCGGCCGCTCCCGCACCGCTGCGTTCGAGCGCCTCACGCACCGCGATGGTTGCGAGTTGCGACAGCGGCACGTCCTTGAGCGTGCCGCCGAAGCTGCCGATGGCGGTGCGCGCGGCACCCACGATGTAGATTTCTCGAGCAGTCATGTTGTTCTCCGGTGAATGAATGTTGGCATGCGCCCATGCGATGGGCGGACTATGTGCGATGGCCGGCGGCTTGTTCGGCCTGCAGGAACATCGCGATCAGGTCGGCGTCGGCGCTGCGCGAGACAGTCTCGCGACAGTAGTCCCAGTGCTGCGGCGTGATGGCCGCACTCGCCCGCACCGCCGTCGACAGCCGCATGATCGCGAGGCGTGTATGGCCGCACTCGACGCTGCGCGTCAGCAGGGACAGGGCGGAATCCCGGGCGCGTGCCACCGCATCGACGCAGGCGTTCGGACGGCCACCGGCTGCGACCTGGCGCTTCATCTGTCGAATCGGGGGTCTGGGCATGTTGCGCGCGTGGTTGCAAGTGGCAAGTGATCACAATTAGCCGCGGCGCTTCAGACCTGCGCCGACGCCAGCACCCCGGCCTGCGTCAGCCGTGCCACGTCGGCATCACCCAGCCCGAGGTGGCGCTTCAGCACCTCGGCGTTGTGCTCGCCCAGCAGCGGGGCCGGCTTGCCGGTGTGGTGCGCAAAGCCCTGCGCGCGGATCGGCTGGCCGGCGATGGTGACCTCGCCGAGGATCGGGTCGGCCACCGTGCGCACCGTGCCCCGCCCCGCCAGTTGCGGGTGCTTGACGGCCTGCTCGACCGACAGCACCGGCGCGGCCGGCAGGCGAAAGCCAGCGCAGTGCGTCACCACCGCGTCGACGCCTTCGAACCCGGCCATCCAGGTTTCGATGATCGCCACCAGCTCGGCAAGGTGCGCGACGCGGTCCTCGTTGGTCTTGAAGCGAGGGTCGGTCGCCAAGCCGGGCTGGCCCATGGCCTCGCACAGCTTGGGCCACATCGGGCCCGGGATGACAAGGTTCACGTAGCCATCGCGCGCCTTGTAGTAGCCCACCGGCGCGTAGGCGGTCGATTGCGAGCCGCTGCGGCTCGGCTTGATGCTGCCGCCGCTGAGCGTGTGCATCTCGACGTTGGCCTCGTGGCTGCGAAACAGGAAGTCGAGCAGCGACACCTCGACCCGCGTGCCCTCGCCGCCGCGTTCACGGTGGTACAGCGCGGCGCAGACGGCGGCCAGCGCGCTCATGCCGGTGCCGAGGTCGCCGACCGCGACGCCGATCAGCGCGGGCGCGCCGTCGGGGTCGCCGGCCATGCTGGCCACGCCCGAATAGGCCTGGCCCGTGAAGTCGAAGCCCGGCATCTTCGCGAGCGGCCCGTCCTGCCCCAACGCCGACACCGAGGCCATCACCAGGCGAGGGTTCAGCGCATGCACCGCGTCCCAGCCGAAGCCGAGTTTCTCGATCACGCCGGGCGAGAAGTTCTCGACCAGCACATCGGCGCGCTGCAGCAGCCGGTTCACCAGCGCCTTGCCTTCGGCGTGGCGCAGGTCCACGCACAGGCTTTCCTTCGCTGTGTTCTGCTGCACGAAGTAACCGCTGCGCCCGTCGCGCTGCAGCGGCAGGTAGCGGCCCGGGTCGCCAGTGGGTGCCGATTCGACCTTGATGACCTCGGCGCCGAGTTCGGCCATCGCCTGGCTGACCGAAGGTCCGGCCAGGAACTGGGTGAAGTCGACGACGACGACGCCGCTCAACAAATGCTTGCGCTGCATGAAGGACTCCAGTGGGTCAGCCGAGGTGCCGGCCGAAAAAACGCAGCGTGCGGTCCCAGGCCATCTGCGCCCAAGCGGCGTCGTACTGGCTGATCGGGATGCGGCCGCGCCCGACCGCCGTCTCGTTGGCGAAGGCGTGGTAGGCGAGGTAGCGGTGGCCGGTGTAGTCGAGCTTCGCGGCGCGGAACTTCTCCTCCAGCACATCGACCGTGGCGATCGCGAACGCGGCGTCCTGCGTTGCCCAGTGCCCCATCAGCGGCGCGCGGATCTTGCCGGCATCGAGGTGCTCTGGCGAAGGGAAACCGTACCACGCGACGCCGGCATCGACCTCGGGGACGTTGGCGAGCGCCATCAGGGTCAGCACGCCGCCCATGCAGAAGCCCGTGACTCCCACCTTCGGGCAGCGCGCCTTCAGGAACTGCACTGCGCCACGCACATCCTGGGTGGCGGCTTCGCCGAACTTCAGGCTGCTCATCAGGTGGTGCGCCTCTTCGGCCTCGACCGTCGACTTGCCGCGGTACAGGTCGGGCACCAGCGCGACATACCCGGCCGCAGCCAGGCGGTCGGCGACACCGCGGATCTGATCGTTCAGACCCCACCATTCCTGGATCACGACCACGCCCGGGCCGCTGCCGCCCTCGGGTTCGGCCAAGTAGGCGTTCACGGTTTGCCCATCGGGGCGGGGGTAGGAAATCATCGATGCCATGTGCTGTCTCCGTTCGTTCGAATGGGTGCGAAAAAATGGTGCGGCCCGGCAGGTGGCCGGGTCATCCTGTCGCAGGTCGCGGCGACCGCAGCAGGACCAGGCCGCACACCAGGGCCGGCGCGGCCACCGCCACGAAAGCCGCGCCATAGCTCATGCCCGACTGGAGCATGAACGCGAACACCGGCGGCCCGGCCAACACGCCGCCGAAGGTCACGAACAGCGCCGCTGCGGTGGCCGCACTGACGGCGCCGATTGGCGCGCGCCGCGCCACCTCCGCCAGGTACACACCGTTCCAGCCGATGGCGCTGGCGCCAAACACGGCATACAGCAGCAGCAACAGCGGCGTGGGCCAGTGGCCGGCAAAGGCGGAGGCGATCGCGCAGGCGCCCATCGTGCAGCCCATCGCGCCCATCACCGCGCGCGGTCGGCCGCTGCGGTCGGCGAGCGCACCCGACAGCAGGCGCCCGGCGATGCCGGCGCCCTGGGTGACGGCCAGGGTCAGCCCGGCCTGCACCAGGTCGTAGCCCTGCTGCGCGGTGAGGTAGGCGACGAGGTAGGTGCCCAGGCACAGCTGCAGCGCGGCGAAGAAGAACGAGCTCAACGCCAGGGGTCTGCCGGCGCGGTCGGCCAGCGCCATGCGCGCAGGTTCCGCCAGGCTGCCCAGGCCGACCCGCGTTCCCGGCGTGCGATCGACGTCGAAGCCGGCACGCAGCGGTTGCAGGGCCAGCGCGAGCAGCGCGCAGGCGGCGGCGACACACAGCGCGGCCGTGCGCCACCCGCTCCACAGCACGAGTGCTGGCAACAGCGCGCCGGCAAGCACACCGCCGAGTGGCACGCCGCTCTGCTTGACCGAGAAGATCGTCGACAGGTGGCGCGGCGGCGAGACGCGGTTCAGCAGGTGCGAACTGGCCGGATTCAGCGGCCCGTAGCCCATGCCCATCAGTACCGCACCGACGGCCATGCCAGCCACCTTCCCGGTGGCGAGCAGGGCCACTCCGGCGCCGGCGCTGAGCAGGCACAGCTGGGCCAGGCGCAGCGCACCCCAGCGCCGTACCAGCGCGCCGCTGGCCAGGCCGCAGGCCATGCTGCTGGCGTAGATGACGGCGACGAACAGCCCGACCCAGGCCACGGGCGCGCCGATCTCGGTAGCGGCTGCCGGCGCCAGCACCGGCAGCGTGACGGTGGCCATCGACAGCAAGGCCTGGGCCGCGAGCATCGCGGCGACCGGCATCAGCACCCCGCGCCATTCGGCCGTTCCCGGTTCTTCGGGCATCACGCCGGGTGCCGCTGAACGAGCTGGCGCGCGATGATGATGCGCTGCATCTCGTTGGTGCCCTCGCCGATCAGCAGCAGCGGCGCGTCGCGGTAGTAGCGCTCGACGTCGAACTCGGGCGAATAACCGTAGGCGCCATGGATGCGCATGCATTCGAGCGCGTTGTCCATCGCCGCCTCGGTCGCGAAGTACTTGGCCATGCCGGCTTCCATGTCGCAGCGCTCGCCGCGATCGTACGCACGTGCCGCCGCCTCGATCAGCAGCCGCGCGGCCTCGACGCGGGTTGCCATCTCGCCGAGCTTCAGCTGGATCGCCTGGTGTTCGCAGATCGGTTTGCCGAAGGTCTTGCGCTGCTGCGCGTAGGCCACCGCGTCGTGCATCGCGGCGCTCGCCAGGCCCAGGCCGCGCGCCGCAACGTTGATGCGCCCGAGTTCCAGCCCCGACAGCACCTGCTGCAGGCCGCTGCCCTCGACGCCGCCGATCAAGCGATCGGCCGGCACGCGGTAGTTGTCGAACACCAGTTCGCAGGTGTCGATGCCGCGGTAGCCGAGCTTCTTCAGCTTGCGCGAGACGATGAAGCCCGGGCCCTTCTCGGCGATGAACAGGCTCATGCCCTTGTGGCGCGGGTTCGCCGCCGGGTCGGTCTTGACCAGCAGGGCCAGGCAGCCGCCGTGCAGGCTGTTGGTGATCCAGGTCTTGTTGCCGTTGATGACGTAGTGGTCGCCGTCGCGCACGGCGCGCGTGCGGATCGCCTGCAGGTCGGTGCCGGCATCGGCCTCGGTCAGGCCGATGCCACCGCGCAGTTCGCCGCTGGCGAAGCGTGGCAGCAGATCGCGCTTCTGTGCTTCGGTGCCGTTGCGCAGCACCGTCGCCGCCATGATGAGGTGCGAGTTGATGATGCCCGAGATCGACATCCACACCGAGGCGATGCGCGCCACCACCGCGGCGTAGGTCGCGGTGGACAAGCCCAGGCCGCCGTATTCGGCCGGGATGATGCAGCCGAACAGGCCCATCTTCTTCATCTGCTCGACGATCTCGGCCGGGTACTCGTCGGCCTGCTCGAGGCGTTTGACGTGCGGCCGCACCTCGGTCTTCAGGAATCGGTCGATGGCGTCGAGGATCTGGGTATCGTGGTCGGGGTCGGTGGTCATGAGGGATCCAATGGGAGGGTGTCAGCCGAGCGCGGCCAGACCGCGCTGGAGGTCGAGCGCCGCGCAGTCGCGGTCGATCGCCAGCACCAGGTCGCGCACCTGTGCCGCACGTCCGGGTGACGTGACGAGCTGCATGTTGTCGATGAACTTGCGTTCGACATCGGCGTTGACGATCGGGCGGTCCGCGGCGCCGCGGTTGATGTGCTCGCGGTGGCGCAGTTCGCGCCCGTCGTTCAGCGTCACGACCACTTCGCCCGAGTAGTAGGTCGGGAAGGGCGAATCGGGGTCGACCTCGTACTCGACCTTGGCCGCCAGTGCCAGCACCTGCTCGTCACGCAGCGCCGCGTCGTCGAGCTCGGCCAGGCCGAAGCGGCCCTTGGCCAGCGCGGTGGCCACGGTGTAGGGGATGCTGAACTGCGCGTCGTAGCTGTTCTGCGGTCGCTTCTTGGTCGCCACCGGCTCGCACACGGTCTTCACAACTTCCGCGGGCACCAGCGCGCGCACCGATGCGATGTCGGCCACGCGCAGGCCGTGGCGCTTGCGCAGGATCGCCGCCGCGTCGGCGCAGGCATGCGTGAAGTGGCAGGCTGGCAGCGGCTTGACCGTGACCTTGGCGAGCTCCCAGACCTCGCCCAGGCCGCCGGTCGCCAGGCCCAGATCGCATTCCTTGGCGAGCGGGCCGAGGTAGCTGTTGAAGACGCCGAAGCGGCCTTCGTAGGTCGCGCGCGGGCCCTTGAAGCCGTGGCGCGCCAGCGTCGCCGCCGTCACCCCGGCCACGCCGGCCCAGCCCGGGTGCATGCGCTTGGTCCAGGCGCCGTCCTGCAGGAATTCCATGCTGCCCGAGCCGACCGACAGCGCGATGCCCTGCGCCATGGCCATTTGCGCGGCATTCAGGCCGAACAGGCGGCCGGCGACCAGCGTGCAGGCGAAGGCGCCGATCAGGCCGGTGGGGTGAAAACCGACCTGGTGGAAGCCGCCTTTCGCGACCGATGCCAAGCGCGTGCCGACCTCCATGCCGGCGACGTAGGCGGTGAGCAAGGCCTCGCCGTCGAGCCCGGCCTGCGCGGCGCTGCCCAGCGCGCACGGGAAGGTGCTCGCGGTGGCGTGGATCACGCCGGCGGCATGCGTGTCGTCGTAGTCCAGGCCATGGATCAGGATGCCGTTCATCAGCATCGCGTCGCGCATCGAGAGTTTCGTCGCCAAACCGATCACCGGCGTGTTGCCGGCGCCGGCCGAGAGTTCGGTCATCGCCGACAGCGAGCGATGCGCGAAATCGTAGTGGGTCGAGGCGTGCGCGATGCCGACCGCGTCGAGGATCAGGTGGCGGGCACGCTCGAGCACGGCTGGCGGAATCTGCTGCGGCGTCAGGTCGGCGACGAACGCTGCCAGCGTTTCGGCGATGGTCGGTGCGGTGGCGTTGGAGGAGGGTGTCATGGGCGGCCTTTCGAAGTCAGCGGAGCACTATGAGAGAAATCGAGGGCGCCGTCAGAACGATCATCGCGATGCCGTCGATGAACATGCCGAGCACCAGCAGGATTAGGTTCGCCACCCGGCTTCGCGAAGAATGGCTTCGACCTCGTCCTGCGCCGTGCGGTTGCCGGCCACGACGACGAGCGCCCGCAGCTGGGCTGCCGCCAGTGCGCCGGCGCTGCGCACGATGGTCTTGCGCTCGCCGCCGTCGGTCCCGCCACAGCAGGATCATGTCGGGCGCGATACGCAGCAACTCGTCGGTGTCGCGCCGCGACAGCTCGTAGGCGAATGCTCGCAGCACCTTGGCGCCGGCGCCGAGCGCGGCGCGGCGTGCTGCTTCGGCCGTCAGGTCGGGCACCAGGCCGATCGCCACCATGCGCAGGCCGCCGGCAGCGCTGGACGACGCCAAGCGCCGCGAGATGTCGGCGCGCCGCACGCCGCACGCCGCTTCGAGCCGCGTCAGCGCGCGGTCCAGGCCGAGCATCACGCCCTCGCTCACCGTGGTCGGCGACTGGGCCACGCCCACCAGCGTCTCGGCCTCGCAATCGATCGCGACCACCTTGGTGTAGGTGCTGCCGAAGTCGACGGCCAGGGTGATGGGCATGGTGCGCGCTCTGGGAGGTGCCGACGCCGGGCCGATCAATCGAGCTTGACGCCCGCCTTGCGCACCACCACGCCGTAGCGTTCATGGTCAGTCTTCATCGTCTGCCCGAACTCGGCCGGCGTGCTGCCAACCACCTCGAAACCGATTTCGAGCAGGCGGGCGGCCATCGCGGGCTCGCGCACGATGGAGACGATCTCGCGGTTGAGCTTGTCGACGATCGCCTTGGGGGTGCCGGCCGGAGCCAGAAAACCGACCCAGACCGAGAAGTCGAGGTTCGGGACGCCTAGTTCGGCAAAGGTCGGCATGTCAGGCAGCGCCGCCGAGCGCTGCGCCGCGGCCAGCGCGATCGGCCGCAGGGCGCCCGAGCGCACGTGCGGTCGCGCCAGCGGCACGTCGGCGATCGACACCGGCACCTGGCCGGCCACGACATCGGCGAGCGCCGGCGCGCTGCCGCGGTAGGGAACATGGACCATGTCGATGCCGGTGGCGGCCTTGATCGACTCGCCGCCCAGGTGCCCGGCACCGCCGTTGCCCGAAGTAGCAAAGCTCAGCGCGCCCGGCTTGCTGCGCGCCAGCGCAAGGAACTCCGGAAGATTCTTGGCCGGCACCGAGGGATGCACGAACAGGCCCATCGCGATCGAGGCGGCGTGCACGACCGGAACGAAGTCCTTGATCGGGTCGTACGGCAGCTTGGCGTACACGAACTCGTTGATGACATGCCCCGAGTTCACCAGCAGCAATGTGTAGCCGTCGGCCGGCGCCCGCGCCACCAGCGCCGCGCCGATGCTGCCGGTGCTGCCCGGCTTGTTCTCGACCACGGTCGGCTGTCCCCAGCGTTCCTGCAGACGGCGGGCGATGTCACGGGTCAGCACATCGGTGCTGCCGCCCGCCGGGATCGGTGCGATGAAGCGGATCGGCTTGTTCGGGTAGTCGTTCGCAGACTGGGCCGTCGCCGCCAACGGCAGCAACGCCATCGCCAGTGCGGCCAGCGCCATATGGAGGGTCTTGGTCATGTCGTCTCCCGGTTTGGTTGCAGCATCAGCCTCTGAGTAGCTCTTGGGCGATGATCATCTTGCGCACCTCGGAGGTGCCGGCGCCGATCTCGAGGATCTTGATGCAGCGGAACAGGCGGTTGATCTCGGACTCCCAGATGTAGCCGCCGCCGCCGTGAACCTGCAGGGCCTTGTTCAGCACGCGGTTGCAGGCCTCGCCGGCGAACAGGATCGACGCGGCGGTGAGCTTGTGGGCCTCGCCGCGGCCGCCGCCGCCGATCTCGAGTTCGTTGACCTCGGCCAGGGTGCGCCAGACGAACGTTTTCATCGCCTCGGTTTCGGTGTACATCTCGGCCAGCAGCGCCTGCACCATCTGGAAGCTGCCGATCGGCTTGCCGAACTGCACGCGGGTCTTGGCGAACTCGACGCTCAGTTGCAACGCACGCTCGCAGATGCCGACACAGATCTGCCCCGCGATCGCGCGCTCGAGATCGAGCCCGCTCATCACGATCTTCACGCCTTCGTTCTCGGCGCCCACGAGGTTGGCGGCCGGCACACGGCAGTCCTCGAACACGAGCTCGCCGGTTTGGCTGCCGCGAAAGCCCATCTTGACGAGCTTTTGCGCGACCTTGAAACCCGGGAAGTTCTTCTCGACGATGAACGCCGAGATGCCCTTGGCGCCGCGCTCGGGCGCGGTCTTGGCATAGACCAGCAGCACATCGGCGACCGGGCCGTTGGTGATGTAGAGCTTGCCGCCGTTGAGCACGAAGTGGTCGCCGTCGCGGCGCGCGGTGGTGCGCATGCTGCCCAGCGCGTCGGAGCCGGCGCCGGGCTCGGTCAGGCCGAGCGCGCCGATCTGGGTGCCGTTGCACAGGCCCGGCAGGTACTGGCGGCGCTGCGCTTCGCTGGCATTGCGGAAGATGTTGTTGACGCACAGGTTGTCGTGCGCGGCCCAGGACAGGGCCATGGCCGGGTTCCAGCGCGCAAAGGCCTGGCAGACCAGCCCTGAGCTGAACAAGTCCATGCCGGCGCCGCCGTACTCGGGTGGCACGGTCGCACCCATGAAGCCGGCCGCGCCGATCTTGGCGAAGGCCTCGGGCGGCCACCACTCCTCGTCGTCCATGCGGCGCGACAGCGGCGCGAGTTCCTTGCGCGCGAAACGGTCGGCGGCTTCGAGCACGGCGCGGTCGTCGTCGGTGAGACCGAAGGACGCGCCGCGGCGCGCCGATGAAACGACGGTGGAACTCATGTGGTTTTTCCTGAAGTGACCGCCGGCAGCACGCCGCCCGCGGTGGGCCGCGCGGGGCGCGATGGCCAGCGCAGCGAGCCGACGATGCCCTTCTTGAAGAGCAGCACGCAGGCCACGAAGATCACGCCCATCACGACAGTGAACCAGGAGCCGAACGGCGCGAGCAGGTGGTCGAGCGAGACCACGAAGAGGGCGCCGACCACCGGGCCGAACAGCGTGCCCATGCCGCCGACCAGGGTCATCAGCACGACCTCGCCCGACATCGACCAGTGCACGTCGGTCAGCGACGCGAGCTGGAACACCACCGACTTGGTGGCGCCGGCCAGTCCGGCCAGCCCGGCCGAGAGGATGAACGCCACCAGCTTGTGGCGCTCGGCGTTGTAGCCGAGCGAGATGGCGCGCGTTTCGTTTTCGCGGATCGCCTTCAGCACATTGCCGAACGGCGAGTGCACGACGCGGTAGATGAAGACGAAGCCGGCCAGGAAGACCGCGAGCACCAGGTAGTACAGGTTCAGCGACTTGTTCAGGTCGATGGCACCGAACAGCATGCCGCGAGGGATGCCCTGCAGGCCGTCCTCGCCGCCGGTCGCCTTGATCTGCAGGCACAGGAAGAACACCATCTGCGCCAGCGCGAGCGTCACCATCGTGAAGTACAGGCCCTGGCGCCGGATCGCGAGGCCGCCGAAGGCGACGCCCAGCACCAGGCCGAACAGCGTGCCGGCTGCGATGCTCGCCTCGACCGGCCAGTGCAGCACCGTCATCACATAGCCGGTCACGTACCCGGCTCCCCCGAAAAAGGCGGCGTGGCCGAACGACAGCAGGCCGGCATAGCCGAGCAGCAGGTTCAGCGCGCACGCGAACAGCGCGAAACACAGCGCCTTCATCAGGAAGATCGGGTAGACGACCAAAGGCGCGACCAGCCCGATCGCCAGCAGCACGACCAGGCCTGTCTTGTCTCTGCTCCAGGCCATGTTCATTTCTCCTTGCCGAACAGACCGTGCGGGCGCAGCAGCAGCACCACCGCCATCGCGACGAAGATCACCACCGCCGACCCTTCGGGGTAGAACACCTTGGTCAGGCCTTCGACCAGGCCGAGGCCGATGCCGGTGACGATCGAGCCGATGATCGAGCCCAGCCCGCCGACCACGACAACCGCGAACACGACGATCAGCAGGTTCGACCCCATCGTCGGGTTGACCTGGAAGATCGGCGCCGCCAGCACCCCGGCCAGCCCCGCCAGCGCGGCGCCGAATCCGTAGGTCAGCGTCACGAGCAGGGGGACGTTGACGCCGAAGGCCCGCAGCAGGTTCGGGTTCTCTGTGCCGGCACGCAGGTAGGCGCCGAGCCGTGTGCGCTCGATCAGCGCCCAGGTGGCCAGGCACAGCGTGGCCGAAGCGAGCACGACCCAGGCGCGGTAGTTCGGCAGCACCATGAAGCCGAGGTTGGTGGCACCCAGCAGTTGCTCGGGAATCTCGTAGCGCTCGCCCGAGATGCCGAAGCCCTGCCGGAAGCCGCCTTCGATGATCAGCGCCAGCCCGAAGGTGAGCAGCAGGCCGTAGACGTGGTCCGATTTGTACAGGCGCCGCAGCAGCAACATTTCGAGCGCGATGCCGACGACGCCGACGACCAGCGGCGCTAGAAGCAGCGACCACCAGTAGCCGACGCCGAGGTAGTTGGCCGCGCTCCACGCGACGAACGCCCCCATCATGTACTGCGCGCCGTGCGTGAAGTTCACGATGTTGAGCAGGCCGAAGATGATCGCCAGCCCGAGGCTCAGGATGGCGTAGAAAGAGCCGTTGATGAGGCCGATCAGGATCTGCCCGAAGAGCCCCTGCGGCGTGACGCCCAACCATTCAAACACGGTGGTCTGCCTCTACTTCTTCAACAACGGGCACACGCTCTTGTCGGCGGGCAGGAAGGCCTGGTCGGCCGGGATCACCTGGCGCACGGTGTAGTAGTCCCAGGGGTACCTGGACTCGGCCGGCTTCTTCACCTGCATCAGGTACATGTCGTGCAGCATGCGGCCGTCGGCGCGAACCCGGCCGTTCGTGGCGAAGAAATCGTTGACCCGCTGTTCCCGCATCTTCGCCGTCACCGCGGCGGTTTCGTCCGTGCCCGCGGCCTGAATCGCCTTCAAATAGTGCATCACGCTCGAATAGACGCCCGCATGCACCATGTTCGGCATGCGCTTGTTTCGCTCGAAGAAGCGTTTGCTCCACGCCCTTGTCTCGGCGTTCGTGTCCCAGTAGAAGCCGGTCGTCAGGTACATGCCCTGCGTGACCTTCAGGCCCATCGCGTGGACCTCGTCGACGAAGATCAGCAGCGCCGCGAGCGACTGCTTCGGAACCACGCCGAACTCGGTGGCCTGCTTGACGGTGTTGTTCATGTCCGGTCCGGCGTTGGCCATGCCGATCACCTTCGCGCCCGAGGCCTGGGCCTGCAGCAGGTACGAGGACAGGTCGGTGCTGCCCAGCGGATGACGCACACTGCCCAGCACCTTGCCGCCGCCTTCCTTGATGACCGCCGTCGCGTCCTTCTCGAGCGATTGCCCGAAGGCGTAGTCGGCGGTGATGAAGTACCAGCTGTCCAGCCCCTGCTTGACCATCGCGCGGGCGGTGCCGTTGGCCAGCGAGTAGGTGTCGTAGGTCCAGTGGATGGTGTTCGGATTGCAGTCCTCGTTGGTCAGCCGCGTGGTCCCGCCGCCGGACACCAGCACCAGCTTGTTGGCGTCGCGCGCGATCTTCGAGACAGCCAGTGCCGTCGACGAGTTGACGAGGTCGACGATGACGTCGACGTTGTCGCGCTCGAACCACTCGCGCGCGCGGGCCGACGCGACATCGGCCTTGTTCTGGTGATCGGCCGCGACGACCTGGATCGGCTTGCCGAGCACCTTGCCGCCGAAGTCCTCGACCGCCATCTTCGCGGCGTCGACCGACTTGGTGCCGGCCAGATCGGAATACGGGCCGGTGAGATCGTTCATCACGCCGATCTTCACGACGCCGCCCGAGATCTTGTCCTGGGACAGCGCGGTCGTCGATGCCAGCGCAACGGTCAGCATGACTGAAATGCTTCGGAGGTGGTGCATGGGGGTATGTCCTGGTTCGGGAAGGGCGTGCGGGACAGGGTGTCTTCGCCGGATGACGCTACTTCTTCAGCAGCGGGCAGGCACTCTTGGCCGGGGGCAGGAAGGCCTGATCGCCCGGGATGACCTTCAGCACCTTGAGGTAGTCCCAGGGCACCTTCGATTCGGCCGGGGTCTTGACCTGCACGAGGTACATGTCGTGGACCATCCGGCCGTCCTCGCGGATGCGGCCGTTCTTGGCGAAGAAGTCGTTCACCGGCGTCGCCTTCATCTGCTTCATCACGTTGCCGGCATCGTCGGTGCCGGTCGCCTTGATCGCGAGCAGGTAGTGGTTGACAGCTGAATACACGCCGGCCTGGATCATCGTCGGCATGCGCTTGTGGCGTTCGAAGAAACGCTTGCTCCAGGCCCGGGTCTCGGGGTTCAGGTCCCAGTAGAAGCCGTCCGTGTAGACCATGCCCTGGGTTGTCTTCAGGCCCATCGCGTGGATGTCGGTCATCATCATGATCATCGCGGCGACGCGCTGCTTCGGGCTGATGCCGAATTCGTTCGCCTGCTTGATCGAGGTCACCAGGTCATTCGAAGCATTGTTCAGACCCACCACCTTCGCGCCGGAGGCTTGCGCCTGAAGCAGGAAGGCCGAGAAGTCGCTGCCGGGGAAGGGGTGGCGCACGGAACCCACGACCTTGCCGCCGGCGGCGCGAATCGCCTCGCTGGCGTCCTTTTCCATCGACGTGCCGAAGGCGTAGTCGGGCGTGATGAAGAACCAGCTGTTGGCGCCTTCCTGCGTCAGCGTGCGCGCGGTGCCGTTGGCCAACGCGTAGGTGTCGTAGGTCCAGTGGACGGTGCGGTCGGTGCAGTCCTCGTTCGTCAGCCGGTTCGTACCACCGCTCGACACCAGCAGGATCCTGTCCTTCTCCTTGACGATCTTGGCGACCGCCAGCGCCGCCGCCGACATCGGCAGGTCGACGATGACGTCGACCTTGTCCTGCTCCAGCCACTTGCGCGCGATGCTGGAGGCCACATCCGGCTTGTTGACCATGTCGGCGACGACGACCTCGATCGGCACGCCGTTCACCTTGCCGCCGAAGTCATCGACCGCCATCCTGGCGGCGAGCACCGCACCGGGCCCGGCGAGGTCGGAGTAGATGCCGCTGAGGTCGGTCATGACGCCGATCTTGATGACGCCGTCCGAGATCTTCGCGGTCTGCGCGACGCCTGGCGCTGCCAGGCAGGTGGCGACCACGAGTGCGCCGACGAGTTTCTTGAGCTTTGCGTTCATGCCTGTCTCCATTGCTTCAAACACCCAGGTGCCGCTCGATGAGCGCGGCCTTCGAATCCAGTTCGGCGCGCTCGACGGTCTCGACGATGCGCCCGTGCTCGACGATGTAGTAGCGGTCCGCGAGCTCCTCGACGAAGCGGAAGTTCTGCTCCACCAGCACGAGGGTCAGGCCGCGCGCCTTGAGGCGCTCGATCGCGTGCCCCAGTGCTTCGACGATGACCGGCGCCAGGCCCTCGGTGATCTCGTCGAGCAGCAGCAGTTGCGCGCCGGTGCGCAGGATGCGCGCCAGCGCCAGCATCTGCTGCTCGCCGCCGGACAGCCGCGTGCCTTGGCTCTTGCGCCGCTCGCGCAGGTTCGGAAACATCTCGTATATTTCGTCGAGCGACATGCCGCCGGGGCCGATCGTCGGCGGCAGCAGCAGGTTCTCTTCGGCCGTCAGGCTGCTGAAGATGCCGCGCTCTTCGGGGCAGTAGCCGATGCCCAGCCGCGCGATGCGTTCGGTCGGCAGGCGGATCGTCTCGTGCCCGTTGATCCTGATCGAGCCGCTGCGGCTGCCGACCAGCCCGAGCACCGCTTTCAGCGTGGTCGTGCGGCCGGCGCCGTTGCGGCCCAGCAGGCAGACGACCTGGCCGCGCTCGACCGTGAAGTCCATGCCGTGCAGGATGTGGGTCTCGCCGTAATGCGCATGCAGGTTGGTCACCTGCATCGCCGGCCCCGATGTGCTGGTGAGGGCCGTCATGCCTTGGTGCCCATGTAGGCGCTGCGAACCCGCGCGTCGCGCGACAGCTCGTCGTACGAGCCTTCCGCCAGCACGCTGCCGCGCTGCAGCACGGTGATCGTGTCCGACAGGTCGGCGACCATGCGCAGGTTGTGCTCCACCATCAGCACGGTGCGGTTGACGGCAACCTTGCGGATCAGCGCGATGACGCGCCCGACGTCTTCATGGCCCATGCCGGAGGTTGGCTCGTCCAGCAGCAGCAGTTCGGGGTCCATCGCCAGCGTCGTCGCCAGTTCGAGCGCGCGCTTGCGCCCGTACGACAGATCGGCGGCCACCGCACCGGCATGGCCGGCGAGGTCGACCTGTTCCAGCAGATCGACGGCCCTCGCGTTCAGGCTGCGCAGCGAACTCTCGGAACGCCAGAAGCGGTAGGAGTTGCCGAGCCTGTTCTGCAGCGCGACTCGCACGTTGTCGAGCACCGTCAGGTGCGGGAACACTGCGGAGATCTGGAAAGAGCGCACCAAGCCGCGCCGCGCGACGACGTCCGGGCGCAGCGTGGTGATGTCCTGGTCATTGAAGCGAATGCTGCCGCGTGTCGGGCTGAGAAAGCGCGTCAGCAGGTTGAACATCGTCGTCTTGCCAGCGCCGTTGGGGCCGATCAGCGCATGGATGCTTCCGCGGCGAACGCCGAGGTCGACGGCGTCGACCGCCAGGAAGCCCTTGAACTCCTTGCTGAGCTTGCGGGCTTCGAGGATCAGCGGAACGGCGGTGTCGGGCATCGGCGTTGCGGGTCGTGGGCGGCGGTCGTCGGTCGGACTCACTCGACCTGCACGCCGAGCGATTTGATCAGCGGGCCCCACAGGGCCAGGTCGGCGACGATGGCGCGCGCGACCTCGTCGGGCCCGCCGAAGTTGACGTCCAGGCCGAGTGCGCTGAGGCGATCGCCGGTGCCCGGCGTCGCCAAGGCTTTCTCGGTCTCGGCCACGAGGCGCTGCTGGATCGGCTTCGGCAGGCCGGCCGGTGCCATCAGGCCCATCCAGCCGCTGAACTCGTAGCCCGGCACGCTTTCGGCGATGGCCGGCAGGTCGGGAAACAGGCGATGCCGCTTGCGGCCGGTGGTTCCGAGGGCGCGCAGCTTGCCGGCGCGCAGGTGCGGTGTGGAGGTGTTGGGCGCGTCGAACATGAACTGCAGCCCACCGCCGAGAAGGTCGTTCATTGCCAGCGCGCTGCCGCGGTAAGGCACGTGGGTCATCGTCACGCTGGCCTTGATCGCCAGCAGTTCGCCCGACAGGTGGTTCGATGACCCGATGCCGGCCGAGCCGTAGCTCAACGATCCGGGCTTGGCTCGAGCCGCGGCCAGCAACTCGTCCAGCGTGCGGAACGGGCTGCTGGCATTGACCACGAGCAGGTTGACGTAGTCGCACAGGCGCGCGATCGGCGTCAGGTCGCGCACCGGGTCGTAGCCGACGTTCTTGTACAGGTGCGGGCTGATGCCGAGCGAGCCAGTGTGGGCGAAGCCGATCGCGTAGCCGTCGGCGGGCAGCTTGCTCAGGCGCGCGACGCCGAGCGTGCTGCCGGCGCCGGGGATGTTGTCGATCACCACGGGCTGGCCAAGCTGCTCCTGCAGGCGCGAACCCATCATGCGGCTGACGATGTCGGCCGGGCCACCGGCAGCGAACGGCACGATGAAGCGCACCGGCTTGCCCGGGTAGGGATCCTGAGCGGCGGTCTCGCGCGCGGCCAGCAGGGCAGGGCCGACGGTGGCGAGCGCCAACGCGAATTGGCGGCGCGAAACAGACATCTTTTATCTCCCTCTCATCCATGATTGACCGGGCGCGTTTCCCGGCCACGCGACGCGCCGATGCCGGTGGAGGCAGACGCGGTGGACGGAGTGCCGGTTCAGTACGAGCGCGGCAGGCCCATCACATGCTCGGCGATGTAGTTCAGAACCATCTCGCGGTTCAACGGCGCCGTGCGCAACAGCCGTACCAGGCCATACAGGTCGTAGATCCCGTATTCCTTCGTGAATCCGTTGCCGCCGTGCGTCTGAATGGCGGCATCGACGGCGTGAATGCCGGCCTCGGCACCGGCGTACTTGGCGATGTTGGCGAACTCGCCCGCCGGCTGGCCCCGATCGAACGCCCATGCCGCCTTCAGTGCCATCAACGAGGCCATCTCGATCTCGCTGCGTGCGATTGCCAGCGGATGCTGCACGCCCTGGTAGGCACCGATCGGTGTGTTGTTGAACAGCTTGCGCTCGTTGGCGTAGGCCACCGCCTTCTTCAGCGCGAAGCGGCCGATCCCGGTGCACATTCCCGACAGGATGATGCGCTCCGGGTTGAGCGTGTCGAACAGGATGCCGAAGCCCTTGTTCACCTCACCGAGCACATCGTCCTCCGTCAGCGGCACGTCGTCGAAGAACACCTGCCACTGCGTCTCGGGTACTGGGAACGCAACCGGGATCAGCGTCATGCTGATGCCCTTTTTCTTCATGTCGACCATGAAGATCGTGAAGCCGTCGGTCTTCTTCTTCACGTCCGAGCGCGGCGTGGTGCGTGTGATGACCATCGCGTAGTCGGCGCGGTTCGCGTCCGTGATGAAGACCTTCTGTCCGGTCAGACGGAAGCCGCCCTTGCCGTCCGGTTTCGCGGTGGTGGTGATCTCCATCGAGTTCGAACCGGCGTTGGGCTCGGTGATGGCGAAACAGAACTTGATGTCGCCGGCGCATCCGCCCGGCAGCAGGCGGCGCTTCATGGTCTCGCTGGCGTGCTTGGCCAGCAGGCCCATGGTCATGGTGGGGCCGACCACCAGGTTCAGCAGCGGGATGCCGTTGTTGGCGAGCCCCTCCATGAACAGCAGCATCTCGGTCATGCCTTGGCCGGCACCGCCGTAGGCCTCGGGCACCATGATGCCGAGGAAACCGTCGTCGGTGATCTGCTTGTACAGCTCGGCCGGCGGTTCGCTCTTTTCGGCGTAGGCTTTCCAGTACTTGTGGTCGAAGCGTTGCGACACGCGGTCGCCGTACTCGTAGATCATCCGCTGTTCTTGGGTGAGCTCGAAATCCATGCGCTACTCCTGTGAAGTGATGCGATGCCGTGGTGGGCTCAGACCTTGGCCGACGGGAAGTTCGCTGGGCGCTTCTCGCGCACCGCGGCCACGCCTTCCTTCACGTCGTCGCCAAAGAAGCACAGCATCTCCATGGCCAGCGAGCTCTCGAAGATCGGCCGCGCCATGTGCATCCACCCGTTGAGCGAGCGCTTCGTGAAGCGGATCGCCTGCTGGCTGCCCGAGGCGAGCTTGTTGGCCACTTCCATCGCCTTGTCCATCAGCTGCGCGCGGGGCACGCAAAGGCTCACCAGGCCGATGCGCTCGGCCTCCTTGCCGGAGACGAACTCGGCCGTCATCAGGTAGTACTTGGCCTTGGCCATGCCGCACAGCAGCGGCCAGCAGATCGCGGCATGGTCGCCGGCGGCCACGCCGAGCTTGACGTGGCCGTCGGTGATCTTCGCTTCCTCGGCAATGATGCTGATGTCTGCCATCATCGCCACCGCAAGACCCGCGCCGACGGCCACGCCATTGATTGCAGAGATCACCGGCTTCTCGCAGGCCATCACGTTGTAGACGATGTCGGAGGCCTCGTTCATCACGTTGCCGATGGCTGCGGGGTTGCCGACCATGTCGGTCACCCAGCTCAGATCGCCGCCGGCCGAGAACGCCTTGTCGCCGGCGCCGGTGATGACCACCACCTTGGTCTTCGCGTCGTCGTTGGCCACGCCCCACACCTTCGTCAGCTCCCAGTGCAGCCGCGCGTTGGTGGCGTTCATCACTTCCGGCCGGTTGATCGTGATCAGCAGGATGCCGTTGGGCTTGTGGTCGAATTGGAGGAACTGGAAGTCGGAGTAGTTCATGCTGGAGTCCTGTTGAAAATATGGAAGATAGGTCTGCGGCTCAGCGCAGTGTGGCCCGGCCGTTGTTGAGCACGACGACATCACGCTCGACGACACGCGCCCGGAACGACACGACGCTGCCGTCGAGCCAGACTTCGGTGCGGATCGTCTCGCCAGGATAGACCGGTGACGAGAAGCGCGTTTCGATCGAGGCGATGCGCGCGGGGTCACCCGCGCTGGCCGCTTGGGTGAGCGCCCAGCCGGCGATGCCGTAGGTGGCCAGGCCGTGCAGGATGGGGCGTTCGAAACCTGCGGCGCGGGCCAGGGCGGGCTCGGCATGCAGCGGGTTGTAGTCGCCCGACAGGCGATAGATCAGGGCCATGCCGGCCGGGGTCTTGCGATCGACGACGTGGTCAGGCGCGCGCGTCGGCAACTCGTGCACCGGCTTGGCCGGTCCGGTCGGCCCGCCGAAGCCACCGTCGGCGCGGCAGAAGGTGGTGGAGCCGAGCGTCGCGATCGGCTCGCCACTCGCGGCGTCGGTGATGCGGCGCTCGGTGTAGATGAGCGCGCCCTTGCCGGTGCCCTTGTCGACGATGCCGGTGACCCGGGTGCGGCCGATCACCTCGCCCTCGGGCGCCGGGTGGCGGTGAATCGTCAGGCTCTGCTCGCCATGCACCAGCCGCACCGCATCAACGCCGGTGGCCGGGTCCCTGAGCCACATGCCGGGGTAGCCGAGCACGACCGGCAGCGTCGGCAACGCGACCAGATCCTTCTCGTAGACGTAGCGCAGTTCGCCCTCGTCGGTCGGGTCGGCGCCCAGTCCCAAGCCGAGCGCATAGAGCATCGTGTCGCGCGGGGTGTAGCGATGGCGCACGTCCTCAAACGGCCAGGCCATCAGTTTGTCGTAGTCGATCGCCATGGCGCTCGGCCTCAGACCGGGTCCCAGGAGAACACGATGTTCGAGCTCTCGAGCGGGAAGAAGTTTTGCTTCATCGCCGGCAACACGCGCTCGGCGATGGTCTCGGGCGTCCAGCCTTCCGAGGTGTGCATGCCGCGCACCGGCCGCGGCTGGCTCATCAGGAAGATCTCGTTGCCGCGCACCGCGAAGATCTGTGCGGTGACCTCGGCCGCCGCGTCGCTGGCGAGGAAGGCGGCCATCGGCGCGATCTGCGCGGTGTCGAGCTTTTTCAGCTTGGCCACACGCGCCTGCTGGTCGGGCGTGTCGGTGGGGATCGCGCCGATCATGCGGCTCCAGGCGAACGGCGAGATGCAGTTGGAGCGCACGTTGTAGCGCTTCATGTCGCCGGCGATCGAGCGCGAAAGCGCGACGATGCCGAGCTTCGCCGCGCCGTAGTTGGCCTGGCCCAGGTTGCCGATCAGGCCCGAAGTCGAGGTCATGTGCACATAGGCGCCCGACTGCTGTGTCTTGAAATGCGGCGCTGCGGCGCGCGATACGTAGAAGCAGCCGTTCAGGTGCACGTCGATCACCGCCTTCCACTCCTCGACCGACATCATGAAGAACATGCGATCGCGCAGGATGCCGGCGTTGTTGACGACGATGTCGATGCGGCCGAAGGTGTCGGCGGCGCACTGGATGATGCGGTTCGCGGACGTCCACTCCGACACGCTGTCGGTGCTCAGCGCGGCCTCGCCGCCTGCCGCCTTGATCTCGTCGACCACCTGCTGGCCCGGGCTGGCGTCGTTGCCTTCGCCGCTGACCGAGGCGCCGATGTCGTTGACGACGATCTTCGCCCCCTGGGCGGCCATCTGCAGCGCGATGTCGCGGCCGATGCCGCGGCCCGACCCGGTGACGACCGCGACCTTGCCTTGCAGCATTGTTCCTTTGTGCATGCGTGAAAACTCCTTCGGTATGGAATGGGAAATGGCGCGCGCCGCGTCAGGCCGTCAGCTGCAGCACGTTGGTGGCCAGGATGTTGCGCTGGATCTCGTTGCTGCCACCGTAGATCGTGGCGGGGCGGGCGTTGTAGAACGTGGTCAGCACGTCGATGTGGTTGCCGTCGAGGTCGATGTCGCCGGGCGTGCCGCCGCTCGAGCCGGCCACGTCGACCAGCAGGTTGGCCAGGCGCGAGTAGGTCTCGGTGGCGAAGATCTTGAGCATCGACACATCGGGTCCGAGCGTCTCGCCGCGCTTGACCTGCTCGACGAAGCGCGTGTAGAGCGTGCCGAGATCGGCGACGTCGAGCGCGAGCTGGGTGTAGCGGTCGGTGAAAACCGCGTCATCGAACAGGCCCAGCAGTTCGGCCGCCTCGCGCACCCGGGCCAGTGCGTACTGGCTCTGCTTCGGGCTGCCGAGGAAGATGCGCTCGAAGCTGAGCAGCGCCTTGGCGATGGTCCAGCCCTTGTTGAGCTCGCCGACGCGCTGGCTGCGCGGTACGCGCACGTTCTCGAGGAACACTTCGCAGAAGTCTTCGTGGCCGGCGATGTTGCGGATCGGCCGCACCGTGATGCCCGGCGTTTTCATGTCGGCGAGCAGGAAGCTGATGCCTTCCTGCTTCTTCGCGGTCTTGTCGGTGCGCACAAGCAGGAAGATGTGCGTGGCGTCCTGCGCCAGCGTGGTCCAGGTCTTCTGGCCGTTGACGATGAAATCGTCGCCGTCCTCGACCGCTTCGGTGCGCAGGCTGGCCAGGTCGGAGCCGGAATTCGGTTCCGAGTAACCCTGGCACCAGATGTTCTCGCACGACAGGATGCGCGGCAGGTACTGCACGCGTTGCGCATCGCTGCCGTGCTGGATCAGCAGCGGGCCGACCATCGAGATGCCCATGTCGGGCGCGCGTGCGACACCGTGGCGCTCTTGCTCCTCGATGAAGGCGATCAGCTTCTCCGGCGCCAGGCCCATGCCGCCGTAGCGCGTCGGCCAGCTCGGGGCGAGCCAGCCGTGGTCCGCGAGCTTCAGCGTCCAGTCGCGGATCTCGGCCCAGCGCAGGCGCCGCTTCGGGTAGCGCAGTTCCTGCGGATACTCGCGCTCGAAGAAGTCGCGCACCTTCGCGCGGAAGGTCTCGGTGTTGAGCGCGTTCCAGTCCGTGCTCATGCCGTCGCCTCCGCTGTTGGGGCGAGCTGCCGGCTCATTGACGCGAACCGGCCCCGCTGCATCCTGGCATTGCCGAGCCAGGCCGACAACACCAGCGCCCGCTGCAGGTACAGGCCCAGGTCGCAGTCATCGGTGACGCCGATGGCACCGTGCAGTTGCACCGATTCCCGCCCGATCATCAACGCGGCTTCCGAGCAGCGCGACTTGACGCGCGCGGCCAGCAGCGCGCGCTCATCGCCGCCGCAGCCACGGTCAAGCTCCGCGATCGCCTGCGCGACCACGGCGTCGCTCAACTCCTGCTGGATCAGCATGTCCACCGCCCGGTGCTGCAGGCTCTGGAAGCTGCCGATCAGCTTGCCGAACTGCTTGCGTGTGCGCAGATACTCCAGCGTCATCGCGAGCATGCGGCGCGACACCGCGAGCAGCTCGACGCCGGTGAACACCAGCGCTTCGTCGTACGCACCGGCCAGGGCGGTCTCGGCCGACGCGCCGGCGGCCAGCAGGTGGCTGGCCGGCAGTTCGATGCTGTCGAAGGCCAGACGCGCCGCGTAAGTGCCGTCGGCGAGGCGCTCGCTGGTCTTGGTCAGGCCGCTGCTCTGCGCCGGCACCCAGACCAGCACCAGCCCCTCGGTGGACGACGCGCTGACGATGTAACCGGTGGCGGCGGCGCCGGGCCGCACATGGCGCTTGCCGCCGCGCAGCGTCAGGCTCTGGCCCTGACGAGCGCACACCGTCGCCGGTTCGGCCAGACCGCCCACCGCGTCGAAGCCGGCTGCGCCCGAGGTGTCCTCCTGCCACGCCACCGCGGGCAGCGCGCGGCCCTGCGCCAGCTCGGCCAGCAGCTGCTGCGCCGTCTCGTTGCGGGCACAGGCCTGCAGCACGCGGCCGGCGAAGACCAGCACCGGTGTCACCGGCTCGGGCGCCACCTGCCCGGCGAGCGCAGTCGTCACCTCGGCCATCTCGGCGAAGCCCTGGCCGTAGCCGCCCGCCGATTCGGGCACCAGCAGCCCGGTCCAGCCCTGTGACGCGAGGGCGTCCCAGAAACGCAAATCGAAGCCCGGCGGTTTGGCCCGCAGCGCACGGGCGCGCGACAGCGGCGACTCCTTGACAGTGAAGGCGAGGGCACTCGAGCGCAGCATGTCGAGCTGCTGCAAACGGTCAGGATCGGAGATGACGGCAGACATGGAGGAATGGGCAGGTTCGGTTGAGGAGTCAATAGGACTTGGGCAGGCCCAGCACCTTCTCGGCGATGAAGCACAGGATCAGCTGCGGGCTGATCGGCGCGACGCGCGGGATGAGCATCTCGCGCAGGTAGCGCTCGACCTGGTATTCCTTGGCGTAGCCGAAGCCGCCGAGCGTGGCCATCGCGCGCTGGCAGGCGTTGAAGCCAGCCTCAGCGGCCATGTACTTGGCGGCGTTCGCGTCGGCGGCGCAGTTCAGCTTCTGGTCGTACTTCCAGGCGCCGCGCATCGCCATCAGCCAGGCCGCCTCGAGCTCCATCCATGACTGCGCCAGCGGGTGCTGGATCGCCTGGTTCTGGCCGATCGGGCGGTCGAAGACGATGCGTTCGTTCGCGTATTTGACGGCGCGGTCGAGCGCCGCCTGGCCCAGGCCCACCGCCTCGCCGGCGATCAGGATGCGCTCGGGGTTCATGCCATGCAGGATGTACTCGAAGCCGCGGCCCTCCTCGCCGATGCGGTCTTCGACCGGCACGCGCAAGCCGTCGATGAAGAGCTGGTTCGAGTCGACCGCCTTGCGGCCCATCTTCTCGATCTCGCGCACCTCGACGAACTGGCGGTCGAGGTCGGTGTAGAACAGGCTCAGGCCCAGGGTCGGCTTGGTGCACTCCTCGGTCGGCGTGGTGCGGGCCAGGATCAGCATCTTCTTGGCCACTTGCGCGGTCGAAATCCAGACCTTCTGGCCAGACAGGATGTAGTGGTCGCCGCTGCGCTCGGCGCGGGTCTTGAGCTTGGTCGTGTTCAGCCCGGTGTTCGGCTCGGTGACCGCGAAGCAGGCTTTCTCCTGGCCGGCGATCAGCGGCGGCAGCATGCGGCGCTTCTGCGCGTCGCTGCCGAACACGACGACCGGCTGCAGTCCGAAGATGTTCATGTGCACCGCCGACGCACCCGACAACCCGGCGCCGGAGCGCGCGATCGCGGTCATCATCACGGTGGCTTCGGCGATGCCCATGCCGCTGCCGCCGTATTCCTGCGGCATGCAGATGCCGAGCCAGCCGCCTTCGGCCAGCGCGTTGTAGAGCTCGTGCGGAAAGCCGCCGTCGCGGTCGCGCTGCAGCCAGTAGTCGTCACCGAAGTTGGCGCAAACGCGGCCGATCGCCTCGCGGATGCTTTCGTGTTCTCGGTTCTCGCTGAAGTCCATCGTCTCAGTCCTCAAAAGGTCATCGCCAGACGCGTGCCCTGATCGATGGCGCGCAGCGCGTCGAGCTCGGCCGCCACTTCGGCGCCGCCGATGATCTCGGGTTCGATGCCGTGGCCGCGCAGTTCCGCGGCGAGCGTGTTCTCGGAGTCCTGGCCGGCGCAGATCACGACCGTGTCGACCTCGAGCAGGCGGGCCTCGCCGTTGACGCGCAGGTGCAGCCCGGCATCGTCGATGCGCTCGTAGCTGCAGCCCGACAGGGTCTGCAAGCCGCGCTGCTCGAGCCGGGCGCGCAGCGCCCAGCCGGTGGACAGGCCGAGCGTGCGGCCCGGCTTCTCGGGCTTGCGCTGCAACAGTGTGACCGTGCGAACGGTCGCAGGTGCCTGTTGCGGTTTCAGGCTGCCGGGAACGTCGAGCGCGGTGTCCACGCCCCACTCGGCGAAGAATTCGCCGACCACGTCCGCGCCCGCTTCGGCGCCGTTCGCCGCACCGTTCGGGACAACCTCGTGCAGCAGATACTCCGCGACATCGAAGCCGATGCCTCCTGCACCGATGACGGCAACGCGCCGGCCGGCCTGCTTGCGGCCAGAGAGCAGTTCGGCGTAGCCGACGACCTTGGGGTGGTCGATGCCCTGGATCTGCGGGTGGCGCGGGCGCACGCCGGTGGCCACGACGATGCGGTCGAATCCGGCCGCCGCCAGCTCGGCCGCGCCGGGCCGGGTGCCCAGGTGCAGCGCGATGCCTTGCTGCTCGACGCGGGCGCCGAAGTAGCGCACCAGTTCGTGGAATTCCTCCTTGCCCGGCACGGCACGGGCCAGGTTGAGCTGGCCGCCGATCGCGGGAGCGGCTTCGTACAGCGACACGCTGTGGCCGCGTTCAGAAGCGGTCACGGCGCAGGCCAGCCCGGCCGCGCCGGCGCCGATCACCGCGACGCGGCGCTTGCGCGTGCTGGCGGGCATCTCGGCGAACTCCAGCTCGCGGCCGGCGCGCGGGTTAACCAGGCACGAGGTCGGGCGATTGGTGAAGATGAAGTCCAGGCAAGCCTGGTTGCAGGCGATGCAGGTGTTGATGGTGTCGGGCCGGCCCGCGGCAGCCTTGAGCACGAAGTCGGAGTCGGCCAGGAAGGGCCGGGCCATCGACACCATGTCGGCGTCGCCGCCGGCGAGGATCTCCTCGGCCACCTCGGGCGTGTTGATGCGGTTGGAGACGATCACCGGGATCGACACCGCGCGCTTGATGCGTGCCGCGGCGAAACGGAAGGCCGCGCGCGGCACGACGTAGGCGATCGTCGGAACGCGGGCCTCGTGCCAGCCGAAGCCGGTGTTGATGACGTCGGCCCCGGCCGCCTCGACGGCCTGCGCCAGCGCGATGATCTCGTGCGCCGGGGCGCCGCCTTCGACCAGGTCGAGCGCCGAGATGCGGTACATCAGCAGCGCCTGCGGCCCAAGGCGCTCGCGCGTGCGGCGCACGATCTCGACCGCGAGGCGATGCCGGTTCTCTGCGCTGCCGCCGAACTCGTCGCGGCGATTGTTGGTGCGCGTCACGGCGAACTGGTTGATGAAGTAACCCTCGGAGGCCATCACCTCGACGCCGTCGAAGCCGGCGCGCATCGCCAGCTCGGCGCAGTGAACGTAGTCCTCGATGGCTTGCCAGACCTCGACGGTGCTCAGCGCGCGAGGGACGCGGCGATTGATCGGCGAGGGGATGTTGGACGCACCCACCAGCTGCGCCGTCTTGCCGTAGCGGCCGGTGTGCAAGACCTGCAGAATGATCTTGCCGCCCGCGGCGTGCACCGCCTGTGGAATCGGTCGCAACTCATCGGCCTGCGCGGGCGTGATCAGCTGCGGGCCGTGATCGTCCAGCAAGGCCTCCAGGTTCATGGCGTAGCCGCCGGTGACGATCAGACCGGCGCCGCCGCGCGCGCGCTCCGCGTAGAACGCGGCCAAGCGCTCGACACCGCGTTCGAGCCCATCGAGGCCGGTGTGCATGGATCCCATCAGGGTGCGGTTGCGCACCGTGTGGGCGCCGAGTTCGAGGGGCGAGAGCAGGGTCGGAAAAGGGGGGGCGATACTCATGATGGACAGGGAGCCTGTATCTAACTAACGTATGTTCGATGGTATAGTCGTTTGATGGTTTCGTGGTGTTCGACGGGACAAGGGTTTCCCCGCCCACGTGGGCGCGGGCCGGCTTGCCGCTCCGAACGCTGTCCCAATCTTGCCGCCTGCTGGAGCACACGATGAACGAGCAAACCGCTGAGGCGACCCGAGCCGATGACCTGACGCCCTATTTGGTGCCGGGACGCTTCGCCGACAGCGACCATCCCGCGGTGCAGGCGTTTGCCCGTTCGCATGCCGACGCGTCGATGTCGCCGCGCGACATCGGCGTCAAGCTGTACTACGCAGTACGCGACGGCTTCCGCTACGACCCGTACCACTTCGACATGTCCGAAGTCGGGCTCAAGGCAAGCCAGGTGGTTGAAAGCGGGCGCGGCTTCTGCGTCCCGAAGGCCACCTTGCTGGCGGCGGCCGCGCGCGTGCTGGGCCTGCCGTCGCGCCTGGGATTCGCCGATGTGCGCAATCACCTGACCAGCCCGCGTCTTCGCGAGATGATGAATTGCGACGTGTTCGCCTACCACGGCTACACCGAATTGCTCATCGATGGCCGCTGGTTGAAGGCCACGCCGGCCTTCAACCTGAGCCTGTGCGAGAAGGCCGGGGTCAAGCCGCTGGAATTCGACGGCCGTGCCGATTCGATCTTCCACGAGTTCGACACCCGCGGCCGGCGCCACATGGAGTACATCCAGGACCGGGGTTCCTATCCCGACGTGCCGCGCGAGGAGATGCTGGAAGCCTTCCAGCGCATCTATCCCAACTACCAGAGCTGGATGCAGAACGCCGCAACGGCCGACTTCGAGCGCGACGTCAAGCCGGGCGTCGCGACGTGACGGCAATGGCGGTCGCTTCCGAACGGCGTGAATTCGCGGGTTTCGACGGTGGTGCGTGGGTCGCGGATATCGCCGGCCCCGCGGACGCGCCCACGGTCCTGCTGCTGCACGGCGGCGGCCAGACCCGCCATGCTTGGGGCGGCACCGCGAAGGCGCTGGCGCGGGCCGGCTGGCGCTCGATCGCGCTCGACCTGCCCGGACACGGCGACACGGCGTGGTCGGTCGACGGCGACTACCGCATCGAAACCCTGTCGCGCGACATGGCCCGCTTCTGCCGCGACCTCGGCAGCCCACGGCTGGCCCTGGTCGGTGCATCGCTGGGCGGCATGATCGGCATGGCGATGGTTGCGCGCAGCGACGCACCGCCGATCGCGGCGCTGGCGCTGGTCGACATCGCGCCACGCATCGAGGCCAAGGGCGTGGACCGCATCGTGGACTTCATGCGCGCGCACCCGGAAGGTTTCGCCACACTCGACGACGCTGCCCGTCACATCGCGGCCTACCGCGGCCGGGCCGTCGTCGGGCATCACCGCGGGCTGCAGAAGAACCTGCGCTTGAACGCCGCTGGACGCTGGGCCTGGCACTGGGACCAGCGCCTGATGAACGACGAGAACCACAACCACCGCAACGATCCGGCATTCTTCGAGCGCGCCCTGGAGCAATACGGCGGGCCGCTGCTGCTGGTGCGCGGGGGGCGCAGCGACGTGATCAGCGAGGCTGGCGCCGCCGCGTTCCGCCAGACCTTCTCGCACGCGCGCTTCGTCAACCTGCCGGGGGCCGGGCACATGGTGGCCGGTGACGCCAACGACGCCTTCACCGCCAGCGTGATCGACTTTCTCGGCGACGTGATGCCTTCTTCCACCCCGGCCGCAGGGCCGGTCACCGGAGCACCCGAACCGTGAGCCTCAGATCCTTCACCCTGCATGACCAGATCGAGCGCAATGCCTGGCTGTACGGCAGCCGCACGGCCTTCGTCAGCGGCGCGCAGCGGGTCACGCACGCGCAATACGCGGTTCGAGTCGCCCGCTTGGCCGCCGGCCTGGCCGGCCTGGGCGTCGGCATCGGCGACCGGGTCGCGATCCTGGCCCACAATGGTCAGGAGTACGTCGATCTGTTCGGCGCGGCGGCGCGGCTGGGCGCGATCGTCGTGCCGGTCAACTGGCGGCTCTCGGCCGACGAGGTCGCGTATGTGCTGCAAGACACCACGCCGCGCGTCCTGATCGCCGCGCCGGAGCTGCACGCGCTCGCGCCCGAGTCGGTGCGCACGACCGCGCTGGCGTACAGCCTCGGGCCGGCTTCGGATGCGTCCTGGCGCGCCGTCGCCGACTTGTATGTCGATGCGCCGATGGCCGCGGCCGCCATCGACGACAGCGCCGGCCTGGCCATCGTCCACACCGCCGCTGTCGGCGGGCGCCCGCGCGGCGCGTTGCTGTCGCACCGCGGCCTGCTCACCGCCGCGGCCAAGTCGCAGCAGGCCTGGAACCTGACGCCCGACGACGTGCAGCTCGGTGCGCTGCCGCTGTTCCACTTGGCCGGCATCGGCTACACGCTGGCGCTGCAGGTGGCCGGCGGCTCGACGATCGTGCTGCCGCGCTTCGACCCGAAGGCGTTGGTCGCACTGATCGACGAACAGGGTGGCAGCGTGATGGGTTCGTTTCCGCCGATGCTGGGCGCGTTGCTCGACGCGGCGGCCGAGGCCGGCTCAAAGCTCGCGCGCCTGCGCGTGGTCACCGGGATCGACGCGCCGGAAACCCTGGCCCGCTTCGCGGCGGCCTGTCCGCATGCCAACTTCTGGGTCGCCTACGGCCAGACCGAGACCTCGGGTTCGGTATCCACCGCGCGCTACGCCGAGCGGCCTGGCAGCGCCGGCCGACCCGTCGCCCAGCACACGGTGGCGATCGTCGACGACCTGGACCAGCCGGTGCCCGCGGGCGGCACCGGCGAGATCGTGGTGCGTGGGCCGATGGTCTTCAGCGGCTACTGGGGCTGCGACGAAGACAACGCCTTCACCTTCCGCGGCGGCTGGCACCACACCGGCGACATGGGCCGCTTCGACGCCGATGGCTACCTCTGGTACGCCGGCCGCTCGCCGGCCAAGGAACTGATCAAGCCGGGCGGCGAGAACGTTTATCCCGCCGAGGTTGAGCGCGCGCTACTCGAACACCCCGCGCTGGCCGAGGCGATCGTGTTCGGCGTGCCCGACGCGCAGTGGGGCGAGGCGGTCAAGGCGGTGTGCGTGCTGAAGCCGGGCCAGAGCTTGGCGGCCGAGGCCCTGATCGAATTCGTCGGCCAGCGCATCGCCCGCTACAAGAAGCCCAAGCATGTGGTCTTCGTGGCCGCCTTGCCGCGCAATCCGGCCGGCAGTCTCGATCGCGCGGCCGTGAAGGCCGCGCACGCCGGCACCTGACGATGTCAGCCCGGTGTGCTCAGGCCGCCGTTGACGCTGAGCGTCTGGCCGGTGATCGCGTCGGACTCCGGCCCGGCGAAGAATGCCGCAGCCTGCGCGATGTCCTTGCAACGCACCGGGAACAGCATGCGCTTGCGCAGGTTCTCGATCATGCCCTGGCCGTGCGCGCCGGCCAGCGCCGGCGAGCCGCCACCCCAGCGCGGTTCGGCGTCCCAGATGTAGCTCATCGCCACCGCATTGATGCGGATGCCGTCGCGGCCCAGTTCGCGCGCCAGCACGCGGCACATCTGCATCATGCCGCCGGTGGCGCCGCCGATGAACGATTCGCCCACTGTCGCCACGCGCCCGGCGTCGGTGCCGATCGCGACGATCTTGCCGTGGCGCTGCGTGCGCATCGCCGCCGCAGCGGCCTGGATCGCGTAGGCGCGCGTCAGCCAGTGCGAGCGGATGTAGGCGTCGAAATCGGCGCCCTCCATCTCGGCGAACAGCTTGAAGGCGAGCGAATCGCTGCTGGCCCCGGCGCCGCTGGCCACCAGCACGTCGAGCCGGCCATGGCGCTCGACGATGCGCGCGACCATCGCCTGCACGGCGCTGCGGTCGGTGAGGTCGGCGGCCTCGAATTCAGCCCGGCCGCCGGCGGCGGTGATCTCTTCGACCACGGCGCCGCCGCTGTCGGCATTGCGGCCGTTGACGACCACGCGAGCACCACGCCGCGCCAGTTCGTGCGCCACGGCACGCCCGATGAAGGCGGTGGCGCCGGTCACAAGGGCAATCCGGTCTTGAAGTGAATCGGTTTGAGGCATATCGTTCGGCCTAACGCTTGTTCGGGAATCTTGTATTGTGATGGAGTTCGACTGCAATGAGTAAACCTGAGGCGGTGATCGTCGGCGTCGCCGACGTGCCGTTGAAAGACGGCAAGGTGCTGACCCCGATGTCGGTGCTGCAGATGCAGGCGCTGGCGGCGCGCGACGCGCTGGCCGATGCCGGCATTCCGATGCGCGAGGTCGATGGCCTGCTGACCGCCGGCCTCTGGGGCAACCCCGGGCCGGGCCTGCTGCCGAGCGTGACCTTGTCCGAATACCTGGGCTTGGTGCCGCGCTACACCGACAGCACCAACATCGGCGGCTCGGCCTTCGAGGCCCACGTCGCGCATGCCGCCACCGCGATCGAGGCCGGGCGTTGCGAGGTCGCGCTGATCACCTACGGCAGCCTGCAGCGCAGCGAGGTCAGCCGCAACCTGGCCGGGCGGCCGTCGGTGCTGACGATGCAGTACGAGACGCCCTGGGGCGCGCCGACGCCGATCGGCGGTTATGCGATGGCGGCGATGCGCCACATGCACGAGTTCGGCACGACCCCGGAACACCTGGCCGAGATCGCGGTGGCGACGCGCAAGTGGGCCGCGCTGAACCCGGCCGCCACGATGCGCGGGCCGCTGTCGATCGACGATGTGCTCAAGAGCCCGATGATCGCGGACCCGCTGCACCTGCTCGACGCCTGCCTCGTCACCGACGGCGGCGGCGCGATCGTGATGACCACCGCCGCGCACGCCAAGGCGCTGGGCCGCAAGGCAGTGCATTTGCGCGGCTACGGCGAATCGCACAGCCACTGGACCACGGCTGCAATGCCCGATCTGGCGCGCCTGACCGCCGCCGAAGTGGCCGGGCGCGAGGCCTTCGCGAGGGCCGGCATCGGCCACGACGCGATCGACGTGGTCGAGGTCTACGACTCTTTCACCATCACCGTGCTGATGACGCTCGAAGCGCTCGGCTTCTGCAAGCGTGGCGAGGGCGGCGCGTTCGTCTCGGGCCAGCGCACCGCACCCAGCGGCGCGTTCCCGCTCAACACCAACGGCGGCGGGCTGTCGTATGCGCACCCGGGCATGTACGGCATCTTCCTGCTGATCGAAGCGGTGCGCCAGCTGCGCGGCGAATGCGGCGAGCGCCAGATCAAGGACGCCGTCACCGCGCTGGTGCACGGCACCGGCGGGATGCTGTCCAGCGGCGCCACCTGCATTCTTTCGACCCGCTGATCTTTTCAAGCGACGACCACCATGTACGAAAAGCCCCTGCCCACCGTCGACCCGGAAAGCGCGCCCTACTGGTCGGCGCTGAAGGAAAACCGGCTGATCCTGAAGCATTGCCGCGACTGCGGCCGCCACCATTTCTACCCGCGCGCGCTGTGCCCGCATTGCCACTCAGACGCGCTGGAATGGTCCGACGCGCGCGGCACCGGCAGCATCTACAGCTTCACGGTCGCGCGCCGGCCGGCCGGCCCGGCGTTCAAGGCCGACGCACCCTACGTGGTGGCGGTCATCGACCTTGACGAAGGGGCGCGCATGATGACCAACATCGTCACCGACAACGTCGACGCGGTGCGCATCGGCCAGCGCGTGGCGGTGCAGTTCGATGCGGTGACCGACGAGGTCACACTGCCCAAGTTCAGGCTCGCCTGACGCTGCGGCTGCATGACCATGGACTTCGAGATCGACCCCGACACCACCGCGATCGCCGAGGCGGTTCTGCGTTTCATCGAATGCGAAGTGGTACCGCTGGAAGAGCGTCACCGCGACGTGCTCGGCAGCGAACGCACCCTGTTCCAGGCCGACGGCCGTTACGTGCCCGAGGCGCTGGCGCTGCGCCGCCGGGTGCGAATGCGCTCTGCCGAGCTCGGCTACTACAGCCTGTTCGGCGACGAGAAACTCGGCGGCGCCGGCCTGGGCGCGCAGGTGATGGTCCATGTGCAGGAGGCGATCAACCACCGCTTTGGCCCCGGCCGCCCGCTGATCCAGACGGTGGTGCTGCCGTCACCATTCACGAACGGCCTGTCGCCGGTGCTGCGGCATCTGGACGCGCAGGTCTTCGAGCGTTACCGCGAAGGCATAGTCAGCGGCGACAAGACCTTGTGCTTCGCGCTCAGCGAGCCGGACGCAGGCTCCGACGTGCTTGCGATGAAAACGCGTGCGCTGCGCGACGGCGATCACTGGGTGCTCAACGGCACCAAGCAGTGGATCACCAACTCGCCCTACGCCGACCATGCGATGGTGTTCGCGCTGACCGATCCCGAAGCGGCGGTGCAGCGCAAAGGCGGCGTCACAGGTTTCTTCGTCGACACCCGCACGGCCGGTTTTTCGGTGCCACGCCTGATCAACACCGTGGGGCATCTCGGCGGCGACACCGGGGTGGTAGTGCTCGACGGCGTGCGCGTGCCCGATGACCACCGCCTGGGCGCGGTCGGCCGTGGCCTGGCGGTGGCGATGGACGGCGTGAATGCCGGCCGCATGGGTATGGCCGCCACCTGCCTCGGGCTGGCGCGCTGGGCGCTCGACCAGGCGGTCGAGTACGCCAAGGTGCGCAAGACCTCGGGCGTGCCGATCGCGGAGCACCAGGCTGTGCAGTTCATGCTCGCCGACAGCGCGATGGACATCTACGCCGCCAAGTCGATGATCCAGAACTGTGCCTGGCGCATCGACCAGGGACAGTCCGCGACCGCGCAGGTCAGCATGGTCAAGGCCTTCTCGACCGAGATGCTGGGCCGCGTGATGGACCGCAGCATCCAGGTGCACGGTGCGATGGGGCTGACGAACGAGTTGCGCATCGAAGAGGGTTACCGATTCGCGCGCGTGATGCGCATCCCCGACGGCACCGCCGAGATCCAGCGCCGCACCATTGCGCGCCAGCTCCTTGCGGGGCGCGGCGAGCTGTAGCCGACCGGATCGCCGTGAAACGCTGATGGCCACCGAAGAGGCATCGTGGGTCGATTGGTTCGCGGGAACCGCCTCGCTCTTGTCAGACCCGGCGATCCTGATCGAGCTCGCGTCGCGGCGTGTCCTGCACGTCAACCAGGCATTCGTCGAGCGGCTCGGCTTCGCCGCCGCGCTTGTCGTCGGCCGCACCCCCTGCGATGCCGGATGGCTGGCCGCCGATTCCGGACTGAACTCACTGCTCGAGTCGGTCGCCACGGGGCCGGAAGCCCACGAGGCCATGTTGCGACTGCGTCGCAACGACGGTGCGCGGCTGGAACTGGCCGTGCGCGCGGCGGGTATCGGTGACCCGTGCCACCGCCAGGCCCAGCTGGTCGTGCGGGCACAGGCCAGCGAAGCCAGCGAGGCCAGCTCGCGAGCGGAACGCGAGGCCATTCTCCTGGGGATCCCCGTCGGCATCGCGCTGACACGCGACCGGCACTTCGTGCACGTCAACCCGGCCTTCGAGCGCATTTTCGGTTGGGCTCCCGGCGCGCTGGTGGGCCTGCCGGGGCGGGCGGTGTGGCCGAGCGACGCCGCGTACGAGGAGATCGGCCGCGCGCTCGGGCCCCGCCTGGCGCGCGGCGAGCTTGCCGAACACGAACTGCTCCAGATGGTGGGGCCCGACGGCGGCCGCCGGGCGGTGCGCCTCGCCGCACAGGCGCTGGAGCCGGCGCGTGGCACGGCAGGTGGAACACTGTGGATCTGCGAAGACATCAGCGAGCGCGTCAAGCTGGCCGCAGGCATCAATGAAGCGCGCGCCAGGGCCGAGTCCGCCAGCCACGCCAAGAGCCAGTTCCTGGCCAACATGAGCCACGAACTGCGCACGCCGCTGAATGCCTTGCTCGGACTGGCGCGCCTGCTGCAGCAGGAAACCGGCGACGAGCGGCGCCGGCGCGAATACGTCGATCTCATCGCCGAAAGCGCGCGCAGCCTCTCCGCGATCGTGTCCGACATTCTCGACCTGTCGAAGATCGAGGCCGGTCACATGGTGCTGGAGGACGGGCCACTCGACCTTCATGCACTCGTGCATTCGGTGCATGCCTCCTTCGGCGTGCTGGCGCGTGCGCGCGATCTGGCCTTCAACGTCGACATCGAGCCCGACGTGCCGCCGGTCGTGCAGGGTGATCGGCTGCGCCTGCGCCAGATCCTCGCCAACTTCGTCAACAACGCGCTCAAATTCACGTCGGAGGGCTCGGTCGAGATTCGTGTTTCCCGTCCGGATGCCGGGGCGATTCGTCTGGCGGTGCATGACACCGGGCCAGGCTTCGACGAAGACACGCGCGGGCGCCTGTTTCAACCATTCACGCAGGCCGACGACTCCACCACCCGACGCTTCGGAGGCACCGGGCTCGGCCTGTCGATCTGCCGCGAACTGGCGGCGCTGATGGGGGGCACCGTGGGTGCTGAAAGCCGGGTCGGTCGGGGCAGCGTGTTCTGGGCTGAGCTGCCGCTGCCTGCGTCGCAGTCGGCACCCGTGAACTCCGACTTCGTCGGGCTCGATGTCGGCGCACTGCGCGGCCTGAACGTGCTCGTGGTCGAAGACAACCTGGTGAACATGTTGATCTGCGTCGCGCTGCTGGAACAGCGGGGTGCGTGTGTCTCTCAGGCGGGCGACGGCGAGCAGGCCCTGCAGGTCGTGCGCGCCCGTGCGGCGCAAGGCCCGCCGATCGACGTCGTCCTGATGGATCTGCAGATGCCGGTCATGGGAGGCCTCGAGGCCACACGCCGCCTGCGCGCCGAGTTCGACGCCGTCGCCATGCCGATCATCGGTCTGTCCGCCGCTGCCTTCACCACGGAGCGCGCCGAGGCACTGGACGCCGGCATGAACGACTTCGTGGTCAAGCCCATCGAGCCCCTGAAGCTGGAGCGCGCCATCCTGCGTGTCGCCGGGAGCCGACGTGCCTGACTCCCGCCGGCAGGCGAGCGAGAGCTTGACAAAGGTCCCATCTTGAAACCGGAAAACACAATCGCATGACCCCTCACGACTCGTCTGCCACCCAGCCCGCCAGTCAGCGATCGGGCCCGCTCGCGGGTGTGCGGGTCATCGATCTGTCGGCCGTGCTGATGGGCCCGTATGCGACGCAGATACTGGCCGATCACGGCGCCGACGTGATCAAGGTCGAGTCACCGGGCGGTGGCGACTCGACGCGCCAGATCGGTCCGGCACGCCACCGCGGCATGGGCCCGCTGTTCCTGAACCTGAACCGCAGCAAGCGCAGCGTGGTGCTCGACCTCAAGCACCCCGAGGGCCTGGAGGCGATGCAGCGGCTGCTGTCCGGCGCCGATGTGTTCATGCACAACCTGCGGCCGGCATCGATCGACGCTTTGGGTCTGGGCTACGAGGCTGTCGAAGCCATCCGGCCCGGCATCATCTGGTGCGGCATGTACGGTTATGGCGAGAGTGGCCCCTATGCGGGGCGGCCCGCCTACGACGATCTGATCCAGGGCGCGGTGGGGATCGCCGACTTGCAGGCGCGCGCCGGGCAAGGAGAGCCGCGCTACGTGCCGCTTGTCATCGCCGACCGCATGGCCGGGTTGCACGCCGTGCACAGCATCTCGATGGCGCTGTTCGCGCGTGAGAAGACCGGTCGCGGCTGCCGCATCGACGTGCCGATGTTCGAGACCCTGGCGAGCGTCGTGCTCGGCGATCACCTGTACGGGCAGACCTTCGAGCCTCCCGAAGGCGAGACCGGTTATGTGCGCCTGCTCTCGCCCGGGCGCCGCCCCTACGCGACGCGCGACGGCTACATCTGTGCGCTGGTCTACAACGACGGCCAATGGCGGCGATTCCTGGCAGCGATCGGGCGCGACGATCTGCTGCAGGACGCGCGCTTCGCCGACCTCGCCAGCCGCACGCACCACATCGACCACGTCTACGCCTTTCTGGGCGACACGCTGGCCGGACGCGGCAGCGCCGAGTGGCTCGCCCTGTTCGACGCCATCGACGTGCCGGCCACGCCGCTGAACAGCGTGGACAGCCTGCTCGATGACCCGCACATCCGGGCGGTGGGCCTGGTGCCCAGCGTCGAGCATCCGAGCGAAGGCACGCTGCGCATGCCGCGCGTGCCGGTCGACTGGAGCGACCACCGGCCCGGCGCCATCGAGCCGGCGCCGCGCCTGGGTGAACATACCGAGTCGGTGCTGCAGGAATGCGGCTATGGTGCGCAGCGGATCGCCGCGCTGTTGAAAAGCGGCGCCGCATGGGCGAGCGCACCGGAGGCCAAGCCATGAGTCAATCAACGATGGGCGTCAAGCGCCTGGCCGGCGCGGTCGGCGCCGAGATTTCGGGGCTCGATTTGCGTGAGCCGCTGACCGCGGAGCAGAGCGCCGCGCTGCGGCGCATCTGGCTCGAGCACGGCGTGGTGTTCCTGCGCGACCAGCACCTCACACCCGAGCAGTTCCTGGCCTTTGCGCAGGCCATCGGCACGCCGGTGGAGTACCCGTTCGTCAACGGGATTGCGGGCTACCCGTACATCATCGAAGTCAAGAAGCTCGAACACGAGCGGGTGAATTTCGGTGGCGTCTGGCACACGGACACCGCCTACCTCGAGCGACCGCCGATGGCCACGCTGCTGCTCGCGCGCGAGGTGCCACCGCAGGGCGGCGACACCCTGTTCGCCAACCAGGTGGCGGCCTACGATGCGCTCTCCAACGGCATGAAGAGGCTGTTGGGCGGCCTGCGCTGCGTCAACAGTTCAGACAAGGCCGACACCTCGCGCACGCGCGAGGATCGAATCGCCGAAGGGGGGCGCGCCGAGCGACGCTCGTACGAAGCGGAACACCCGGCCGTGCGCGTTCATCCCGAGACGGGGCAGCGTGCGCTGTACATGAATGCGGGCCACACCGTGCGCTTCGCCGGCATGACGGAAGACGAAAGCGCACCCCTGTTGCACTTCCTGCATGAGCACCAGAAGAAGGAGGAGTTCACCTGCCGCTTCCGCTGGCAGGTGGGCTCGATCGCGCTGTGGGACAACCGCTGCACCCACCACTACCCCGTCAACGACTACCACGGGTATCGCCGCGTGATGCACCGGATCACGTTGGCAGGGGACGTACCGAAAGGTCCGTCGTCGAGCGCGCCGATCTGACCCGCCGCCAGTGGTGCGGCGTCAGCCCTTGGACGCGATCGCGTGGTCGGGCGCAAGTCGGCGTCCCACCTCCGGTGACCGGAGAGGCCTTGTTCGCGCGTCCCCCTCGAGTGACACGCAAAGACCGCGGGATTTGCACCTGAATTGAGGCACACGCCGGCGGCGTGACCGACCCGCCGCCCGCGGCACTGCGGCCGCAATTTCGTTCTATACGTTGACGAGAACGTTCAATACGTCCGCCCTCCATGGTCGCACCATGGCGCTGCGCTTCTCAAACGGCGCCCTACAAAAAGAAGGAGACAAGGACGATGCGGACTTCACCCGTTGGGCAGAGCCGTGCGCCGGCTGACGATGGCCGTTCCCGCGACCGACTGCCGCATGCGTGCGCCAGCTTTCCAGGCCGACGCCGATGACGGATCCGGTGCCCTGACGTCAAACCCGATGCGGCGCGGATGCCCATCTCTTGCATTGCAAATTGCCGGCTCTCGCCCGGCTTGGGCGTTCCGTCCGGCGCCTCGGTGTCGATGGCCAAGTTTCAACATGTTCATTTTCAATATACGGAGACCTCACCATGGCGACTTCAACTGAATCCGATGCCCTGCGCGCCCTGTACCAGAGCTGGACCGACCGCATGACGGCCAATCCTGCACTGACCATCGCCGACCTGCGCAGCCTGTTCGACGAGTGGCACCGCCCACGCGCGAACCCGAAGGGGTGACCTACAAGTCCGAGGCGCTGGCCGGGGTCGAGGGCCTGTGGGCGTTGCCCCTCGATGCCGACACTTCGAAGGTCGTCCTCTACACGCACGGCGGCGGCTTCGCCGTCGGCTCGGCATCGAGCCACCGCAAGCTCGCCGGCCACCTCGCCAAGCACCTCGGCGTGACCGCCTTCGTGATCGACTACCGGCGCGCGCCCGAGCACCCCTTCCCGGCCCAGATCGAGGACGCGACTGCGGTCTATCGCCAACTGCTGGCGCGCGGCTTCAAGGCGCAAGACATCGTCACCAGCGGCGACTCCGCCGGTGGCAACCTCGCCATCTCGACCGTGCTCAAGCTGCGCGCCGAGGGCGTGGCCCTGCCTGGGGCTGTGATCGCCTTTTCGCCGTGGTTGGACATGGAGCATGTCGGCGCGACCCTGGCCAGCAACGACGCCAGCGACGCGCTGGTGAAGAAGCCCGTCCTCGAGGCCATGTCGGGCATGTTTCTGGGGGAAAAGGGCTCGCGTACCGACCCGCTGGCGAACCCGCTGAAGGCCGATTTCAAAGGCTTCCCGCGCCTGTACGTCACAGCCGGCTCGGCGGAGACGTTGCTGGACAACGCCACCGACCTGGCGCGAATCGCGAAGGCCGCCGGCGTGGACGTGATGCTCTCGGTGGTGGACGGCATGCAGCATGTGTACCCGTTCCTCGCTGGCAGGGCGCCCGAGGCCGATGACGAACTGCGCCGCGTGGCGAAGTGGTTCAAGCGACTGTGACCCTTGCCATCCCGAATCCAAAGGGCATCCGAGGACTCAGGACGAGCATCGGTATTCGCCCGCTTCATTTAGCCGAGACAGTCAGCCCGCAACGGATAGTCATAAGACACGGAACCAGATCATGAGAGACACGAATCACTACGATGCCATCATTGTCGGCGCCGGCTTCGGCGGCCTGTACGCGCTGAAGAAGCTGCGCGACGATGTGCGGCTGAAGGTCCGCCTGTTCGACAAGGCCAGCGGCGTCGGGGGCACCTGGCACTGGAATCGCTATCCGGGCGCGCTGTCGGACACCGAGACCTTCGTCTACTGCTATTCGTGGGACCGGGAATTGCTGCAGGAGTGGGACATCAAGACCCGCTACGTGAAGCAACCCCAGGTGCTGGAGTATCTGCAGCATGTGGCCGATCGCTACAAGCTGCACCCCGATATCCAGCTCAATACAGGCATCAAGAAGGCGCACTTTGACGAGTCCGCGAACCTGTGGGAAATCGAGACCGACACCGGCGAAAGCTACACCGCCAAGTTCATCGTGACGGCCCTGGGCCTGCTCTCGGCGACCAACGTCCCCGACTTCAAAGGCCTGCAGTCCTTCAAGGGCGATTGGTACCACACGGGCAATTGGCCTCAAGGCGTGAGCCTGGAGGGCAAGCGTGTCGGCGTCATCGGCAACGGGTCGACGGGCGTGCAGTTCATCACCGCCGCTGCACCGCAGGTCAAGCAGCTCACGGTGTTCCAGCGTTCGCCGCAGTACAGCGTTCCGGTCGCCAACGGCCCGGTCACGGCTGAGTATGTTGCCGACGTCAAGAAGAACTACGACCAGATCTGGAGCCAGGTGAAGAACTCCGTCGTCGCCTTCGGCTTCCAGGAGAGCGCAGTGCCGGCGATGAGCGTGAGCCCGGCCGAACGGCAGGCGGTTTTCCAGAAGGCGTGGGAAAACGGCGGGGGCTTCCGCTTCATGTTCGAGACTTTCTGCGACATTGCCACCGACGAGCAGGCCAACAGGGAGGCGCAGGAGTTCATTCGCGGCAAGATCCGCGAGATCGTCAAGGATCCGGAGACTGCTCGCAAACTGACGCCGCAGGATCTCTATGCCAAGCGTCCGCTGTGCGACAACGGCTACTACGCGACGTTCAACCGGCCGAATGTGAATCTGGTCGACGTGAAGGCCAACCCGATCGCCGAGATCACTCCCAAGGGCGTGAAAACGGCCGATGGCGTCAAGCATGAACTGGACGTGCTGGTCTTTGCGACCGGCTTCGACGCGGTCGATGGGAACTACACCAGGATCGACATCCGCGGCCGCAAGGGTCTCTCCATCAAGGACCACTGGAAGGCCGGGCCGAGCAGCTACCTCGGCGTCACGAACGCGAACTTCCCCAACATGTTCATGGTGCTGGGCCCCAACGGCCCGTTCACCAACCTGCCGCCGTCGATCGAGACCCAGGTCGAGTGGATCAGCGATCTGATCAAGGACGTCAACGCGAAGGGTTTCAAGACGGTGGAGCCCACCGTCGAGGCCGAAACCGGCTGGGGCAAGACGTGCAACGAGATCGCCAACATGACGCTGTTTCCGAAAGCCGAATCGTGGATCTTCGGTGCAAACATCCCGGGCAAGCCGCGTACGGTGATGTTCTACATGGCCGGCATCGGCGCCTACCGGCAGCAGCTGGCGGAGGTCCGCAGCCAGGGCTACAAAGGCTTCCAGCTGCAATGAGCATTCTTCAATCGACCAAGGAGACATCATGAAACGTGTACAAGACAAAGTCATTCTGGTGACCGGCGGCGCCATGGGCATGGGGCAGTCGCACTGCGAACTGCTGGCGGCGCAAGGTGCCTGGGTATTCGTCGCCGACATGGACGTGGCGCGCGGGCAAGCCGTCGCTGGCGGAATCCGCGAGCGGGGCGATAAGGCCGACTTCCTCGTGCTGGACGTGACCAAGGAGTCGGACTGGAACGATGCCGTCGCTGCGATCGTGAAGAAGGCCGGGCGAATCGACGTGCTGGTCAACAACGCGGGCATCCTGATCCTCAAACCGGTACAGGACACTACCAATGACGAGTGGGATCGCGTCTTCAACGTCAACGTGCGCGGCGTCTTCCTCGGCACGCGCGCCGTTGTCCCGGCAATGCAGAAGAGCGGCGCGGGCAACATCATCAACATTTCGTCGATCTACGGATTGGTCGGCGCGCCGAGCGCCGCCGCCTACGAGGCGTCAAAGGGGGCGGTGCGGCTGTTGACCAAAGCAAGCGCCGTGGACCTTGCGCCGTTCAACATCCGCGTCAACTCGGTGCACCCCGGCGTCATCGATACGGCGATGACCAAGGATCTGCTCGCAACGCCCGAGGTGCGTGCCGCCATTCTCGGGCCGACGCTGCTCAAGCGCCCGGCCAAGCCGGTGGAAGTCTCGCAGGCGGTGCTTTTCCTGGCCTCCGACGAATCTTCCTTTGTGGACGGCGCCGAATTGGTGGTCGACGGTGGCTACACGACAACCTGAACCTGGCCTGCGAAGAGGTCTGCGAGAAGATCCTTGATCCTCCGATCTGCCAGCGCGGTACCGTCGCGGCGCCGCGCTGGAGCGCCGAAAGAATACTGAAATGGCATTGCTGAACTACGGAAACTCACTTCGCTTCGACTTCGGCGCGGTGAGGCACTTGCCCGACGCCCTTGCCAGGCTGGGCATCAAGCGCCCACTGATCGCCACCGATGCGGGCCTGCGCGCGGCCGGCTTGGTCGATTCCGCCATTGCAGGCCTCGCCGAGCAGCCCGCGGCCATCTACGACGGCACGCCGGGCAACCCGACCGAAGAGGCAGTGGGCGAAGCTTTGGCCTTGTATCAAAGCGCTGGCTGCGATGGCGTCGTCTGTATCGGTGGCGGCTCCCCAATGGACCTCGGCAAGGCCGTGGCGCTGCTCGCGTCCAGTGGCGGACCGCTCGCGCAGTACGACCCCTTGACCGGCGGAAACAAGCGGGTCAAGGGGGTCGCGCCCCTGGTCGCCATCCCGACCACGGCGGGCACCGGCAGCGAGGCCTCGATGGGTTTCGTCATCAGCATGAGCAACGGCCGCAAGCTCACGTTTGCCAACCCGCTGTTCTTCCCAAAGTTGGCCCTTTGCGATCCGGAGCTGACCCTCGGTCTACCGCCGCTCACGACCGCGGCAACTGGCATGGATGCGATCACGCACTGCATCGAGGCCATCCTCGCTTCCGGCGATAACCCGCCCGCAGACGGTATCGGGCTCGATGGTCTTTGGCGCGGCTGGCGCCACTTGCAGCGGGCAGTGGAGGTGGGCTCCGACCGCCAGGCGCGCTGGGAAATCATGATGGCTTCGACCGAAGGCGCACTCGCGTTCGTCAAGGGCTTGGGCGCCGTGCACTCGATGAGCCACGCGGCCGGGCGCATCAAGGCGCTGCGGCTCCATCACGGCACCCTGAACGCGGTGATCCTGCCGACCGTGCTGCGTTTCAACGAAGCCGCCTGCGCGCTGCCGTACGCGCGGATTCGCCAGGCCATGGGCCTGCCGGAAAATGCGGATCTGGCGTGCGAGATCGAGCGCATGAACGCCGCGATCGGCCTGCCCAAGGGCCTGATGGCGATGGGGGTCGGGGCGGACTTGATCGACGACATGGTTCCGCACGCGGTGGCCGACCTTTGCACGCGCACCAATCCGCGGCCGGTTGGCGCGGCGGACTACGCGATGCTGTTTCGCGAGGCCCTGTGATCGAGGCTGGCGAACAGGCGAAACCGTCGGACGCGCAATGCACGGGGGGAGCACAAATGAAACTGAACAGCCGCTGGCGGGTCGAGCGTGCCGAAGGCTGTTGCCCGGGCAATACCGCCGTCAGCCACATGCCCGACGGCAGCCAGCATGCCTAGGCAGACAGGGTGTCCGTCAGGGTTCCCCGGGTTGCGCGCCCCGCTTGGGTGGAACTAGAGTTCGTAAGTAAGGTTCGGTACCGACGCTGTCGTCCATGCATGCATCGCTGGATGCGCCGAGACCACCTCGGAATCTTGGGGGTTGAATGGCGCACGAGTTGATCACACCGGACCAAGTGCCGCGATGGATTCCGGGTGAACTTACCTTGGACAGCGCGGCGTCGGATTGGGACGGGGTTTCACTCAAAGGCTATCACTATGACAGCCTGGACGTCGCCATCCCCGCGATGCGGGACTACATGCTCGTCCGATACAAGGGCAGCCCGGCGCAGATGAGTCGGCGTGATGGCGGGCCGTGGCGCACCGCGACGGTGGAGCGGGGCGTCGTGTCCATCCTGACGCGCGCGGAACAGTCCGAATGGAAGTGGGACCAGCCGATCGACGTGTCGCACATCTACCTGTCCCAAGATGCGATCGCCCGCGTGGCCCGTGAGGTCTTGGAGCGCGACATCGAGGACGTCGAGATGGAAGACCGCCTCAGGGTGGAAGATCCCGTCCTTCCGGCGCTGATGACCGCCTTCGAGCACGAACTGAACAGTGGCTGCCTGGGCGGCCGCCTCTACGTCGGCGCATTGAAGACCCAGCTATGCATCCACCTGTTGCGCCGGCATGCCAATGTCGTTCTCCGAGAAAATCGCTGCGGAGGTCGGCTCTCGCTCGCGCAGCGGCGCTTGCTGGAGGAGTACGTCGAGGACAGCATCGAGACGAACATCTCGCTCGAGGATCTGACCGCGGTCACACACCTCAGCACGTCCAGCCTGATCCGCGTGTTTCACACCGAGTTCGGTTGCCCGCCGCATGCCTATGTGCTTCGCCGACGCCTCGAACGCGCCAAGCGGCTTCTGGCTACCTCGCGCGACATGCCGCTGAAAGTCGTGGCCGCAAGCAGTGGCTTTTCGGATCAGAGCCACATGACACGTTTGTTCAAGCGGATTTTCAATCTGACGCCGGTTGAATACAGGCGTTCGGTCATCGGTCACTGATTTGGCCTGCTGTCGGCCACCCTGGCGAGATCGGGTGTCCCGGCGGGGCGGCACTAGACCAAACCTGTGGAGTCAGCCCTTGAACACCGTCGCGTGGTCTTGCGCGAACTGGCGGAAGCTGCGCGGGGCCTGCCCGGTCACCGACTTGACCGTGTCGGCGACATAGGCCAGGTGGCCGGCCGGGCCGAGAGCGTAGAGTTCGTTCATCATGTCGGCCAGCTTTTCCGGCATCCTGGCGTCCAGCATTCCCTGCTTGGCCGCTGCGAGCGGGACGTTCACATGGTTGACCGCCTTGCCGAGTGCATCCGAGAGGATGCGCGCCATCTCGGCGCAAGTCAGCGCCTTGCCCCCGGTGATCGGGTAGGCCACGTTCTCGTGTCCCGCCTCGGTCAGCGCCTTGGCGCCGACGCGAGACCCGCCTGACGCGAGACGCGCTGCAACGCATCCAGCACCACCTCGCGCGCCTTGTGCTGCGGATCGTGGCCGACGCCGGGCAGGGCGCTGACTTCGAGCGCCATCGTGCCGTGCTCGACCAGGGCGCGGGCGCTGGGACGCCAGCCGTAGTCGTCGGCCTGACCGAACACCGCGCTCACCGGGCAGCGCACCGCGCCGATCTGTTCGGCCATCGACCAGTGCACCGCATCATCGCTGGACCAGGGTCCGTGCCAGGCCCAGAACATCGAATCGGTCTTGTCGCCATGGTGGCGCATCAGGCGTTCGCGCAGGCCGCCGTGTTCGAAGGCCTGGCGCGCGCCGGCCATCGCCCGCACCATGTGCAGGTCGAGTGCGATCGTCGGCGAGCAGGCGCAAACCGCGCGCACGATCTCGGGGTGTGCCGCCGCGGCCAGCACCGCCATCGCGCCGCCGTCGCTGTGCCCGAACAGCACCGCGCTGCCGATGCCGAAGTGGCGTAACAGGTCGCCGAACACCGGACCGGCTTCTTCATGCCGATAGGCCCGCACGCGGCCCGCGGTGAGCGCGTCCGAACCCCCGTAGCCCCAGCGGTCGTACGACAGCACCGGCATGCCCGTGGCGGCCGCGATCGCCTCCGGCAGGTCCTTCCAGGTGCTGGTGCAATCGAGCCCGCCGTGCAGCATCACGACCACGGGACGCGCGCTGTCGATCCGGCCCCAGGTCCTCGCGCTGAGGCGGTGACCACCGGCGGTGAACTGATGCTCCTGCACGGGTGGAGGCTGCATCAGTACGACTTCGGCAGCCCGAGCACGTGCTCGCCGATGTAGTTCAGCAGCATCTCGTTGTTGATCGGCGCGATCTCGAGCAGCCGGATCATCGGCCACAGCGTGACGACGTCGTAGTCGCGGTCGAAGCCGTAGCCGCCGTGGGTCTGCAGCGCCGCCTCGACCGCGGCGACCGCGGCGCGCGAGGCCAGCAGCTTGGCCATGTTGGCGTGCGCCCCGGCGTCCTCGCCGTTGTCGAAGCGGTCGGCGGCGTCGTAGGTCATCAACCGCGCGGCTTCGAGTTCGGCCTTGGCCAGCGCCATGCGGTGCTGCAGCGCCTGGTAGCTGCCGATCGGTTTGCCGAAGGGCTTGCGGTCCTTCGAATAAGCCACGCCCTTGGCCAGTGCGTAGTCGCCCAGGCCGAGCGCAGCGCCCGCGGCCAGCAGACGCTCGGAGTTCAGGCCCTCGAACATCAGCTTGGCGCCTTTGCCGGGCTCGCCGATCAGCCCGTCGGCGGCGACCTTGACGTTGTCGAAGAACACCATGTACTGGCGCTCTGCGGTCTCGACCTGAATGTTGAGCTGCTTCAGCGTGATGCCCGGCGCTTTCATGTCGACGACGAACAGCGAGATTCCCTCGGTGCGGTGCTTCACTTCACCGGCCTTGGTGGTGCGCGCCACCACCAGCATGATGTCGGCGTCGCGCGCGCCCGAGATGAAGACCTTCTGGCCGTTCAGCGTCCAGCCGCCGTCGGCGTCCGGCGTGGCCAGGGTCGTCATCGCGAAGCTGTTGGTGCCGGCGTTCGGCTCGGTGATCGCGAAGCACATCTTCAGCTCGCCGGTGCAGGTCGGCGTCACGTACTTGGCGATCTGCTCGCGCGTGCCGTGGCGCACGATCGGCACCCGGCCGAGGCCGGTGACGACGAGGAACAGCGTCGGCACGCCGGCCAGCGCCAGCGCTTCGTTGAGCGCGGTGATCTCGAGCACGCCGCCGCCCGAGCCGCCGTATTCCTCGGGGATCGACAAGCCCAGCAGGCCGAACTTGCCCAGGGCCTGCCACAGCTCCTCAGGGAAGCGGTCTTCCTTGATGCACTGCAGGATGTAGCTGCGCGGGTACTGCGCAGTGACACCGCGCGTGGCTTCCTGGATGTCGCGCACCCGGGCCTGGATCATGGACGACGCGGTCTTGCGGCCGGCTGGCATGCTAACGGTGTTCATTCGGAATCCTTTCGAGGTCGTTCTGCAGCTCGTGTGAAGCGTGCGGGGTCAGAGGGCCAGGTCGGCGGGCACCGGCACCGGGTGGTCGAGCAGCATCTGCGCATAGGCCTTGCCTTGCGAGTCCATGCGCACCGAGGCGATGCCGCCGCCGCCCAGGGCCTCGTGCAGCATGAAGTTCAGCGACTGCGTGCCCGGCAGGTCGTAGCGTTCGACCTTGCCGTGCACAAGGTGCGCGAACCAGTGGGCCACCGCCTCTTCGGTGATCGCGGCGCGGATGTAGGGCAGGAATTCGGGACGGCGCGCGATGATGCCGATGTTGGCCGCATCACCCTTGTCGCCGCTGCGGCCCCAGGCCAGTTGCACCAGCGGCACGGTGCGCGTGCCGCGTGCGAAGGCGTCGGGCGGCGGCAGCGGGCCGCCCACGGCCGGCAGCGCCTCGAGGTCGAACGGCTTGCCGGCGAGTTGCGGCGCGGTGACCTTTTGCGCTCCCATGTCGATGCTGACACCGAGCTGCGACTTCGGTACCAGGCACGAGAACAGCCGCACCACCGGCTGCACCTTGGGCCGGCCGCCGGTGAAGCCGGTGATCGCCGGCGACGACATCAGCGCCATCGGCGCGACCTCGCGCGAGAACAGCTCCAGCGCGTCTTTCAGCGGATGGCGCACGCCGACCTTGAGCATCACCTCGCGCGATGCGCTGCGCGCCCGTGCGCCGTAGGTGTCCTCGGCGCCGATCGCCTCGACGCTGACCTCGGTGAAGTCGGGCCAGCCGCGTTCGCGGTAGTGGCGCCGCATGCGCGCCAGCATCGCGGCGCCGGTGCGCCGCGCCTTCGCGCCGGCGTCGATGCCGCCGATCATGAACAGGCTCATCGCGCGAAAGCCGTCGGCGTAGGTCAGGCTGGCCTTGGCCTGGTCGGTGGGCGCTCGGCCGCGTGCACCCTTGACCTCGACCCGGTCGGGGCCGGCCTGCGTCAGCGTCACGGCGGTGAAGTCGCAGACCACGTCGGGCAGGATGTAGGCGCGCGGGTCGCCGATCTCGTAGAGCATCTGCTCGCCCACCGTCGAGGGGCAGATCAGCCCGCCGGTGCCGGCCGGTTTGGTGATGACGAAGCTGCCGTCGGTACGGCACTCGGCGATCGGGAAGCCCATGTCGTCCCAGCCCGGAACGCTGGCCCAGTCGGTGTAATTGCCGCCGGTGGCCTGGGTGCCGCATTCGATCAGGTGGCCGGCCAGGCTGCCCTGCGCCAGCTGATCCAGGTCGTCGGCCTTCCAGTTGAACCGCGCGATCAGTGGCGCCAGCGTGACGGCGCTGTCGACGCAGCGGCCGGTGACGACGATGTCGGCGCCGGCGGCCAGCGCCGCGGCAATCGGGAACGCGCCCAGGTAGGCGTTGGCGCTCATCACCTTGGCCGGAAAGGCCGCACCGGAGAACATCTCCTGCACGCCGGCGGCGCGCATGGCCTCGACCTGCGGCATCAGGTCGTCGCCGAGCACGGCGGCGATCTTCAGCTCCACGCCCTCGGCCTGCGCGGCGGCCACCAGCGCGTCGCGGCACGCGGAAGGGTTGACGCCGCCGGCGTTGGCGATGACCTGGATGCCGCGCGCCTTGATCTGCTTCATCAGCGGCTTCATCGTCGCGACGAAGTCGGGCGCGTAGCCCTGCGTCGGGTCCTTGGCCTTGGCGCGGATCAGCAGCGACATCGTGATCTCGGCCAGGTAGTCGAAGACCAGCACGTCGATGTCGCCGCGTTCGACGAGTTGGGCCGCAGCGAACTCGGTGTCGCCCCAGAAGCCGGAAGCGCAGCCGATGCGGAGGGTGTCTTTGCTCATGGGTCTTGTCTCCTGGAAAGGGAAGCGGTCTCGCGGCCCGGCCTAGGCATCGCCGCGCGGCCAGAAGATGCGCCAGATGCCCTTGGCCGTGGCGCAGACGCGGCCCTGTGCGTCGAACAACTGGCCCTCGGCGAAGGCCACGCTGCGGCTGGCGCGCACGACCTTGCCGCGGGCCTCGAAGTGATCACCGCTGGCGGCTTCGACGTAGCTGATGTCGAGGTTGATCGTCGACTGGCGCAAGCGCTGCGGGTCGATGCCGCGCATCTCGGGCCGCGCGAGCAGCGACGAGGCGATCGCGCAACCGAGCGCGCCGTCGAACATGTAGGCGATCACGCCGCCGTTGAGCACGCTGTCGGAGCCGCCGCCGCCGCGCTGCGTGGCCATCACCTGCGGCAACCGCACGACGGCCTCGCCGACGCCCGCCACGTCGACCTCCAGGCCCTGTGCGCGCATGAAGGTGTTGTTGCCCCAGCGTTTCCAGAACGCATCGACGACATGCTGGGGCAGGGGGGTGTCGGTCACGGCTCGAACTCCGATTCAAGAGGCCAGATCGAGCGCACGGATGCGCTCCACGTGCGCCAGCAGCGAACGCTTCGCCATCGGCCACAGATTCTTCGGCGTGTCGGCATAGGCCAGCGCCACCCAGTCCTCGGACTCGCCCTCGGGCTTCGCGCGCATCGCGGCGATCACCTTGGCTTCGCGCCCCAGCCGGTGGGCCTTGAGCCGGGCGATGGTGTCAGCGGCCGAGCCCATCACGTGGCCGTGCGCGGGCAGGATGAAGCGGATGGCGTCGCCGCCGCACGCCGCGCTCAGCGCGTCGAGCGAATCAAGGTAGGCCGCCATGTTGCCGTCCGGCGGGTCGATGATCGTGGTGCTGCCGTTGAGGACGTGGTCGCCCGAGAACAGCAGGCCGTCTTCCTCGACGACCAGGCACACGTGGTTGGCGGCGTGGCCCGGCGTGTGGATCGCGCGCAGGGTCACCGGGTGCTCCGGGTCGGCAAGATGCACGCGCTCGCCGTCGCCGAGTTCGCGATCGGGCACGAACAGCGAATGATCCCGAGCGGTCGGTACCGACGCCATGCCGAGAATGGGCGGACGCCGGCCGGTGCGGTCGGCGCAGAGCTGCGCCAGCGGCTTTGCGCCTGGCGAATGGTCGGGGTGCGAGTGCGTGCAGAGGAGGGCCCGGATGTTCCCCTCGGTTGCCGCGAACAGGCGCGCCACGTGCGCGTCGTCGCGCGGACCGGGGTCGATCACGACGAACCCTCCGGCGGCGCTGCCGATGATGTAGCTGTTCGTGCCGGGCCCTGTCATCACGCCGCCGTTCGGCGCCGTCAGCCGCCACAGGTGGCGCAGCAGTTGCACCGGGCGTTCGTGCTGCCAGTCGAGCGCGTGTTCGAGCTGGCCGTCGGGGCAGACCATCTCGAGCTCGCCGAAGGGCAGGTCGTGCTCCATGTAACGTTGCGGCTGGCCCTTGACGAAGGCGCCGCGTGGGCACGACTCCCACAGCGGCTGGCCGCTCGCGCAGGCCTGCAGCGCGGCGTCGACGTCGCGGAACGGCGCCAGCCAGCGCAGCGTGCGCAGGGTCGGGAAGATCAGCGGCAGTGTGCCGTCCTGGTGACGTTGCAGTGCGTCCTCGGCAGGCAACCAGACCGGTTCGAACTGTTCGGCGTCGTCGGCCACCGCGGTCTGGCCTGCGGGGACGCGCGCGATCAGGAAGGCGGTGTCGAAGCGCCGCGGGCCGACGTCGCGATCGGTGGTCCAACGCGCCAGCGTGCGCACGTCGGCCGCGGCCAGCTTCAGCCGGTGCGCGCGCAACTGCGGGTACAGGGCCTGGTCGCGCCGCATCGACGCCATGTCCCGATCGGTCAACGGGCCGCCGTCGTCGCGCACGGCGTGCAGAATTCCCAGTTCCTCGAAGCTTTCACGCAGCGCGGCCAATGCCGGCGTCAGCCGCTCGGCCGGGTCGCCCGCAGCGCCGTGGACCAGGTCGAGGGCACCCGCGTCCTCGGCGTCGATGCGTCCGCCGGGGAACACGAACACGCCGGGCAGGAAGCTGGCGGTCGGCGAGCGCCGCGTCAGCAACACCTCGGGGCCCGCGACGCTGTCACGCAACCACAGCAGCGTGGCCGCCGGCCGCGGTGTCGCCGGGGTGCGGGCGGCATGCAGCTGCAAGGTGGGACGGACCATCGGTCGGCCTCCTCTGTCAGGCACTGGCGCTGTTGGTGCGCAGCAGCTCGTCGAGCGTGCGCTCCAGATGGCGCAGCGAATTGCATTCGCGCGCGATGTGGCAGTAGGGCGCGTAGCGCTTCATCTCCGAATCGCCCAGACCCCAGAACGACACCGGCTCGGGGTTCAGCCAGATCACGCGCCGCGCGCGCCCGTACAGCGTCTTCATGACCTCGGCGTGCGCCTCGCCGCGGTTGTTGCGCGCGTCACCCAGGATCAGCACCGTGGTGCGGCGGTCGATGCGGTGCATCAGCTGCTCGTCGATGTCCTCCAACACCTGGCCGTAGTCGGTACCGCTGCCGCCCACCGCCTGCATCACCTTGTCGACCGCCTGCTCGACCGGCAGCGCCTCGAAGGTCGCGCTGACGTCGACCAGGTGGTTCGTGAAGGCGAAGGACTGCACGTCGGACACCAGCTCGTCCAGGCTGTACAGGAACAGCAGCAGGAAGCGCGCGTACTGGCGCACCGAGCCGCTCACGTCGCAGATCGCCACCACGCGCGGGCGCTCCACTTTCGTGCTGCGCCAGAAGGTCTCGAACATCACGCCGCCATAGGCCGCGTTGGCGCGCATCGTGCGGCGGAAGTCGAGCTGGCCGCGCTGTTCGCGGCGCTTGCGGCGTGCGTGACGCTCGGCCAGGCGGCGCGCGATCTTGCGCACGATCTCGTGCATGCGGGCGAAGTCGCGGCGGTCGATGTTCGACAGCTTCTGGGTCTGCAGAAAGTCGTCGTGCAGTTCGCGGGTGGGCGCGGTGCCGTACATCGAGAGCTTGCGCTCGACGAAGTTGCGCACCTCGTTGAACAGGTGCTTGCGGGCGCGCTCCAGCGCGGCCAGCCGCTCTGGGGCCAGCGTCTGCCGGCGCGCGTCGCTGATCTCGCGGTCGAGCAGCTCCAGCCCCATCGCCTGCTGGATCTTCTGGGTGTAGTAGCCCTTCTGCGTGAAGAACCAGATGTCGGTCAGGCCGACCTCGCGCGCAGCCTGCTGCATGCGGCGCGACAGCGCCGCCGAGTCGCCCGACTGCAGCAGCTGCGACAAGGCCTGGCCCGCGCTGCCCTGGCAGCCGCCGGGTCCGCCGCTGCCCCCGCCGCCCTCGGCATTCGAGGGCGGATCGGCCTGCGGCGGCGGAGCCGGTTCGGCACCGGCCGGCGCCCGGCCCAGCTGGCGCGTGCCGAAGGAGTCGAAGCGGAAGAAGCGGTCGAAGGTCTGGTCGAACACCGCGCGGTCGGGCAGCGTCTTGGCCAGCGTCGCACCGAGCGCGCTCTTCAGCAGGTCGCGTTCGCGCCAGCCGACCAGGGCGGTGGCGCGCGCGGCATCGATCTGCGCGTTCAGGCTGATCTCGAGGTCGCTGCCGCGCAGCGCCTTGAAGAAGTCTTCAAGAGTGGCTTGCAAGAGGAAACTCCGCGTCCTTGCGCGCCTGGGCCAGCAGCGCCGGGAGCTGCTCGGTGGCCGACGCGATGTCTTGCTCGAACTTGAGGAACACGTTGAGGGTGTCGCGCACCAGGTCGAGGTTCAGGTGCTCGGCATTGAGCAGCAGCAGGGTCTTGGCCCAATCGATCGTCTCGCTGACCGAGGGTTGCTTCTTCAGGTCGATGGCGCGCACCGCCTGGACGAAGGCCACCAGTTCGCGGTTCAGTGTCTGCGACAGGCCGGGCACGCGGCGTTCCAAGATCTGCCGTTCGACCACCGCCTCCGGAAACGGGATGTGCAGGTGCAGGCAGCGGCGCTTCAGTGCGTCGCTCATCTCGCGCGTGTTGTTGCTGGTCAGGAAGACCAGCGGCTTGACCTTGGCCACGATCGTGCCGAGCTCGGGCACCGAGACCTGGAAATCCGACAGCACCTCGAGCAGGAAGGCCTCGAACTCGGGGTCGGACTTGTCGATCTCGTCGATCAGCAGCACGCAGCCGCGTTCCTGGTGCAGCGCCTGGTAGAGCGGCCGCGGCTCGAGGAAGTGCTCTGAGAAGAACAGATCGTCGTGCGAATGCAGCTTCTCGATCGATGCCGCCAAGCCGACCGCGCCCTGCATCATCTCGGCCAGCTTGTCCTTGAGGAGCTGCGTGTAGAGCAGTTGCTTGCCGTACTTCCATTCGTACAGCGCCTTCGACTCGTCGAGGCCTTCGTAGCACTGCAGTCGGATCAGCGGCACTTCGAGGATGCTGGCCATGCTCTTCGCGAGCTCGGTCTTGCCGACCCCGGCCGGCCCTTCGACCAGCACCGGCTTCTCGAGGTTGAACGCGAGGTAGACCGCGGTAGCGAGCTGCCGGTTGGCGATGTAGTCGACGTGCGAGAGTCGCGACAGCACGACATCAACGGTATCGAAATGGGAGTCATGCAGGGACTTCATCGGGTTCCTTCTTGTTGAGCAGGCCGGTGCCTGCCGTCAGTTGGCGCGCTTCGCCGACGCCTCGAGCGATGCCGAGAACGGTGTGGATGTCGCGTCTGAGTTCGAGCAGATTGCGGCCGTGATCGTCGAACGGCGCGGCAAACGATTCGCAGGCGTTCTGCCAGCGTTCCAGCGCCAGGCGAACGCCGACATTCAGGTCGGCCAGGCGATCGTCCGCACCCTGCTTGTCGAGGTGCGAGGCGGATGCGGCGGCCAGTTGCGCCAGCGCCGCGAGCTCGAGTTGCAGCGCACCGAGGGTGCGCAGGGTCGCGGGCGTCGGTGCGGCGCCGCGTTGCCACGACGCCAGCGCGTCCAGCTCGGCCTGCATCGCGCCGCACACGACACCTGCCAACAGGGCGTCTTCGAGCGCGCGCAGCGGCCGGGCGATCAGATCGAAGGCGCGGCCATCGGTGCGCAGGCGGCCGGCGCGGGCCACGTGGCAGGCGTCGAACGCAAGCCCACAATGGCCGAGCGGCGGCAGCGCGGCCGGGCGACCGTTGGACAACCTGTTCAGGCCGGTCGCATCGGTATCGACAACGAAGGCATCGAAGATTTTGCGGCCGCCCGCCTCGCCGGTGACGGCCAGCACGACGACGGCATCGGCGGCCGGGCCGTTGCTGACGAAGGCCTTTTCGCCGTCGAGCTGCCAATGGTCATCGTGACGGCTGGCGAAACAGCTCAAGTACTTGGGGTGCGCGCCGACCTTCGGTTCCGAGATGGCGAGCGCCACGATCTTGGCGCCGCGCGCCATCATCCGCACGAGTGCCCGCTGGGCTTCGTTGCGGGCGTGCGGACCGATCACGAAGCGCCCCAGCATTTCGTTCATCAGCCACGCGAGTGCCAACCCCACGCTCGCCGTCTCGCGTGCGATCAATCCAGCCAGTGCCGCGATGGCCGTCCAGTCGGCGCGAGCCGCGCGGCCGTCGGCATCGAACCCCACCCCGAGCAGACCGCGCGATGCCAGGTGCTGCCACCAGGCGCGCGGGAAGTCGCCGTCGCGGTCGACGGGAGGTGCGCAGAGCAAGGCGATTCGCATCGATTCGAGCAAGTCTTCATCACAAGCGTCGATGTCGGGGGGATGGATGTTCATGGCATGCGGCCTGCGTTGTGGAACCCGAGCTGGCGCGCGGCGAGGTCGCGCATCACTTCCTCGGCGCCGCCGCCGATCGCGTTGACCTTGACCTCGCGGTAGATGCGCTCGACCGTGACGCCGCGGATGAAGCCTGCGCCACCGTGCATCTGCACCGCTTCGCTCGCGCAATGCGCCATGGTCTGGGTGGCCTGGTTCTTCAGCAGGCAGATCTCGCCCACCGGCGTGTCGCCCTGTTCGACGCGCCAGGCCAGCAACTCCAGCAGGGCCTGCGTCGCCTCGATGCGCATCGCCATGTCGGCCAGCTTGTGGCGCGTGACCTGCTGGTCGATCAGCCGCCCGCCGAACATCTCACGCTCGCGCGCCCAGGCCAGCGCCTCGTCGAGGCACACGCGTGCGAAGCCATTCGCGCCGGCGGCCAAGAAAATGCGCTCCCGGTTGAAGTTAAGCATGATCGCCTTGAAGCCCTGGTTCTCGGTGCCCACCAGATTGCCTACCGGCACGCGGCAGTTGTCGAAGTACAAGGTGGCGGTGTCGGAGCACAGCCAGCCCATCTTCTCGAGCCGCGTCTGCGTGAAGCCGGGCGTGCCCTTTTCGACCAGCAGCAGCGACACGCCGCCCGCGCCCGCGCCGCCGGTGCGCACCGCCACGGTGTAGAAGTCGGCGCGCATGCCCGAGGTGATGAAGGTCTTGGAGCCGTTGAGCACGTAGTGATCGCCATCGCGCCGCGCCGTCGTCTTCAGGTTCGCGACGTCCGAGCCGCCCGACGGTTCGGTGATGCCCAGGGCGCTGATCTTCTCGCCGCGCAGCACCGCGGGCAACACCTTGCGCTTGATCGCCTCGGACCCCACGTTGACGATCGGCGGGCAGCCGATGGTGTGCGACAAGAGGCTCGCCAGCACGCCGCCGGCGCCGCAGCGCGCCAGCTCCTGTGCCGCGATGATGGTCATGAACAGGTCGCCGTCGTTGCCGCCATGGGCTTCGGGAAAGCCCAGGCCGAGCAGGCCGATCTCGGCCGCTTTGCGGTACAGATCGAGCGGGAAGCTCGCCGCTGCTTCCCACGCCTCGACGTTCGGCGTGATTTCGCGCGCGACGAAGCGCCGCATCGCGTCGCGGAAGGCCGCGTGCTCGGCGGTGTAGAAGGGGCTGCTGGCAGGGGTGGCGTTCACGGTGTTGCTCATGGGGTCGATGCCGCGCGCTCAGGGCGCCGCAACCTCGTCGATCAGGGTGACGATGACGGCCCGGTTCGCGACCTGATCGCCGGGCCGCACGCCGACCCGTTCGACCACGCCGTCGCGACGCGCGACCAGCTGGTGTTCCATCTTCATCGCTTCCAGCACCGCCAGGCGCTGGCCCTTCGTGACCGCGTCGCCGGGCTGCACCAGCACCGCCAGCACGCGCCCGTTCATCGGCGCGGTGACGCTCGACTCGGCCGCCTGTTCGCTGCCGCGCGGTGGCGCATGGGTGATGTCGTCGAAGGCGTTCACATGGCCGTCCAGCGCCAGGTGCAGCGTCGCGCCGCTGAAGGTGCGCGTGCCTTGACACTGCAGACCGTCGATCGACAGCGGCACGGCCGCGCCGTCGGCCGTGCCGATCGCGATGTCGTGCGCCGTGTCACCGTCGAGTTCGACGCGGAATCGCCCGTTGCCCAGCGCCGTGACGTGGGTGGGGTGTCGGCGCTCGCCCTCGGTCAGCTCGAGCGGCCAGCGCGGCGTGCCGTTGGAGCGCCAGTTGGACTGCGCGCCGCGATACGCCGTGGCGTCGAACCACAGCGCCGCTGCCACGGCCACGGCTCGGTTGGCGGCCGTCGGGCGCTGCAACACCTCGGGGCCGAAGTGTCGGTCGATGAAGCCGGTGGTGGCCGCACCCGTTGCGAATTCGTCGTGCGCGGCCGCCGCCTCCAGAAAGCCCAGGTTGGTCGGCAGACCCAGCACGCGGGTGTTGCGCAGCGCGCCCAGCAGGCGCCGCCGGGCCTCGTCGCGGGTCGCGCCGAAGGCGATGATCTTCGCGATCATCGGGTCGTAGAACGGGCTGACGGTCTGGCCGCTGACCAGCCCGTGGTCGACGCGGATGCCGGTGCCGGTCGGCGGCTGCCACAGCGCCACGTCGCCGCTTTGCGGAAGGAAGCCGGCCCACGGGTCTTCGGCGTAGAGGCGCACCTCGATGGCATGGCCCTGCAGCCGCACCTGGTCCTGCGTCAGCGGCAGCGCCTCGCCGCGTGCCACCGCCAGTTGCCAAGCCACCAGGTCCTGCCCGGTGATGCATTCGGTGACCGGGTGCTCGACCTGCAGCCGGGTGTTCATCTCGAGGAAGTAGAAGCTGCCGTCGCGGTCGAGCAGGAACTCGACCGTGCCGGCGCCGACGTAGTCGACCGCACGCGCGGCGGCCACGGCCGCGGCGCCCATGCGTTCGCGCAGCGCCGCGCCGACGGCGGGTGAGGGCGCTTCCTCGAACACCTTCTGATGCCGGCGCTGGATCGAGCAGTCGCGCTCGCCGAGGTGGATCACATGGCCGAGCCGGTCGGCAAAGACCTGCACCTCGACGTGGCGCGGCTCGACCACCGCGCGTTCCAGGATCAGCTCGTCGGAGCCGAACGCGCTGGCGGCCTCGGAACGCGCGCTGACCAGCGCCGCCGGCAAATCGGCCATGTTGGTGACCAGCCGCATGCCGCGGCCGCCGCCGCCGGCCGCCGCCTTGACCATGATCGGCACGCCGATCTCGTGCGCCTGTGTCAGCAAGGTCTTGTCGGACTGGTCGGCGCCCTGGTAGCCCGGCACACACGGCACGCCGGCCGCGAGCATCAGGCGCTTGGCCGCGGCCTTGTTGCCCATCTGCTCGATGGCATGCGGGTCGGGGCCGATGAAGACCAGCCCGGCGGCCTGCACGGCGCGCGCGAACTCGGCGTTCTCGGACAGGAAGCCATAGCCGGGATGCACCGCGCCGGCGCCGCTGGCGGCGGCCGCGCGCAGCACCGCCTCGATGCTCAGGTAGCTGTCGCGCACCGGCGGCGGGCCGATGCACAGTGCCTCGTCGGCCTGGCGCACGTGCAGCGCGTCGGCGTCGGCCTCGCTGTAGACCGCCACCGTGCGATACCCCTCGGCCCGCGCGGTGCGGATCACGCGGCAGGCGATCTCGCCGCGGTTGGCGATCAGGATCTTGGTGAACGCGGTCCGGGTCATGCCGAGCTCACATCCGCGCCACGCCGAAGCTGTTCGGCCGCGGGTTGCGCGCACGCCCCTCGCGACACACCGCCAGCGTCATGGCCAGCACCTGGCGTGTGTCGCGCGGGTCGATGATGCCGTCGTCCCACAGCCGCGCGGTGGCGAACAGCGATTGCGACTCCATGTCGAAGCGCTGCAGGATCTCGGCCTTCATCGCGTCCAGCATGGCCGGCTCGGGCGTCTTGCCGGCGCGCGCCATCTTCTCCTCGGTGACGATGCGCATCACCGTCGACGCCTGCTCGCCGCCCATCACCGCGACGCGGGCGTTGGGCCAGGCGAAGACGAACTGCGGGTCGTAGGCGCGGCCGCACATGCCGTAGTTGCCGGCGCCGAACGAGGCCCCGATCATCAGCGTGATGCGCGGCACCGTGCTGTTGGTGACGGCCTGGATCATCTTGGCGCCGTGCTTGATCATGCCGACCTGCTCGACCTCCTTGCCGACCATGAAGCCGGTGGTGTTCTGCAAATACACCAGCGGCGTCCCCGACTGGTTGCACAGCTGCATGAACTGGGTGGCCTTGTTCGCACCCTGCGGGTCGATCGGCCCGTTGTTGCCGATGAAGCCGCAGGGCTGGCCCTCGATCGCGCCGTGCCCGCACACGGTGGCGGCACCGAATTCTGGCTTGAAGTCGAGGAAGTCGGAATCGTCGATCAGCCGCGCCAGCAGTTCGCGCACGTCATAGGGCTGGCGGTAGTCGGGCGGCACCAACCCGGCGATTTCTTCGGCGGGGTATCGCGGCGGCTTCCAGGCGCGGCATGCCTGCGCCGGCAGCTGGTCGTTCCAGGGCATGCGCGCCAGCACGTCGCGGGCGATGCGGATGCCGTCGGCATCGTCCTCGGCCAGGTATTCGGCGACGCCGGAGATGCGGGTGTGCATCTCGGCCCCGCCCAGTTCTTCGTCGGTGGCGATCTCGCCGGTGGCCGCCTTCAGCAGCGGCGGGCCGGCGAGAAAAGCCTTGGCCCGCCCGCGCACCATGACCACGTAGTCCGACATGCCTGGCAGGTACGCGCCGCCGGCGGTGGAATGGCCGTGCATCACCGTCACCTGCGGGATCCCGGCCGCCGACAGCCGCGCCTGGTTGGCGAAGCCGCGACCGCCTTCGATGAACACTTCGCCGACGTGCATCAGGTTGGCGCCGCCCGATTCGACCAGCCGCACCACCGGCAGCTTGTTCTCGAGTGCGATCGCCTCGGCGCGCAGGCTCTTGCGCATGCCCATCGGCGTGATCGTGCCGCCCTTGATCGCGCTGTCGGAGGCGAACACCATGCAGCGCACGCCCGAGACGATGCCGATGCCGGTGACGATGCCGCCGCCGAGCACGTTCTTCTCGCCATCGTCGTCGTGCATGCGGTAGCCGGCCAGCGTGGACAACTCGAGCCAGGGCGAGCCGCGGTCGAGCAGGCGCGCCACGCGCTCGCGCGGCAGCAGCTGCTTGCGGGCGCGGAACTTCGCCTCCATCCCGTTCGAGGTGTCCCGGACACGGGTTTCGAGGCCGCGGAACTTCGCGATCATCGCGAGCATCTGTTCGCGATGCTGCATGACTCGCTCCGAGCCGGGGTCGATCAGGGTCTGCAGAACTGGCATGCGTCTCGGGTGGGTTCGATCCGGATCAGAGGCTCGGCCGGCGACGACGCTGGACGCGCCGCCATCGCTCGAAACGAAGGCTGCTGGCCGCAGGAGCGAATCAAGCGACGGCGCTCTCGAACAAACCTAACGACCGTTAGAAAGCAAGATGGTACAGGAAAACCGGCCGGCGGTCCGGCTGCCGCGCCGGTTGGACACCGCTCAGCGCGTGATGCGCAGTTCCTTCAGCAACCCGTCGGGATCGACGATCGTGCGCAGCACCGCCAATTCCTGTGGCGTGGGCGGCTCGGTTTCGACCACCGTGGCCGGCACCCTGACCTCGAAGCCGGTCGCCGCCTGCACCTCGGCCACGGTGACGCCGGGGTGCAGCGAGAGGATGCGCATGAAACCGCTGTCGGGGGCGAAGTCGAACACGCCCAGCGGCGAGAACACGCGCTTGGGTGGCATGCACAGCGTCTGCACGTACTTGGCGCGGTCGGCGGTGTGGCCGGGCGAGCTGATGAAATCGACCTCGTCGACGAAGATCTTGCGGTTGTGGTGCATCGTGAAGAAGTACAGCACGCCGAACGACACGCCGAAGCACAGCCCCACCGTGCCCACGCCGCGCACCTTGGGCGCGGCGTAGTCGCCGACGCAGACCATGTTGCTGCTGCCACGCTTGTCGATCTGGATGCCGCCGATCACGGCGACGATCTGCTCGTTGCCGCGGTTGTGGCGCCACATCTCGATGTCGACGATGTCCTCCATGTCCATCACGTACTCGGCGCCGCGGATCACGCGGTGGTCCGAGGTCGAGGTCTGCAGCTTCGAGCTGGAATTGATGGCGCCGCCGCCGCCGGCCAGCCACCACAGGTTGGGGGCGTAGAGGATGCGCGCGAGCTTGATGCCGGCCGCGGGCAGCTGCGAATAGGCGCCGACCGCGGCCCAGTCGCCGTCGTGCCCCTTCATCTGGCGCGCGATGGCCACCGCCATCAGTTCGCCGACCGAATAGTCCTGTGCTGTCTTGATGTTCGACATGGCGGCTCCTCAGATCGATTCACGCAGGTTCAGCAGGCGCTCGATGCCGAACTTCTCGAGGTACGCGAAGTGGTCGGCGGGGCCGAACACATAGTCGCGCAGGTAGGCATCGATGTCGCCGTCGCGGTAGGCGATCAGCGCCGGCTCGTCGTGGTTGTAGACGCCATGGCACGACAGCGGGTGCGAGCCGTACGGCACCTTGACCACCATGTCGATGTAGTGGCCCGGAATGCTGGTGCGCTTGGGGTCGGCCTGGATGCTCTCCAGCGTGACGATCTCTTCGGTGGTGACGATGGTGCGGCGCGAGGCCTTGGCGATCAGCGCGTCGCCGACCACCGAGCCCAGGTGCACGACGTTGCCGTAAGGGTCGCACTTGGCGGCATGGATGATCGCCACGTCGGGCGCGATCGCCGGCGAGACGATGATCTCGCGCCCGGTGTAGGGGTCGGTGGTGCGCTGGTAGGTGGGTTCGCGCTTCGGGTTGTCGCGCGCTTCGTGGCCGGGCGGGTAGGGCACGAAGGGCAGGCCCAGCGCGCCGGCCTTCAGGCCCAGCACGTAGTAGATCTCGTCGCCGTCGATGACCTTGATGCGCTTTTCCTCCACCGCCTTGCGGTAGCGCGGCGCCATGCCCAGGTGTTCCAGGCCGACGTAGCACACGGTCAGCGTGTCGACGCAGCCGGCACCCACCAGCAGGTCGGCCGGCATGCCGGCGCTGACGTTGGCGATCAGCTTCAGGCCCTTGGTGCCGCGGCGCACGATCTCGCGGATCAGCGCCATCGGCCCGTTGTGCGAGTGGATGCCGCCGAAGGCCAGCGTGCTGCCGTCGGTGATCAGCGCGGCGGCCTGTGCGAGCGTGCCGAGCTTGGGGGTGCGCTGCGGGGTGTCGATGACTTCCATGGTCTTGGTCTTTCGTCGGTCGGAGTTCAGTTGAAGCTGACGCGCGCGGGCAGCTCGCGCTGCAGGATGTCTCGCGCTTGGTCGATCATTCGCGTCACGATCTCGTGCGCCGGCAGCACGCTGGCTATGCGCGCCACGCCCTGGCCGCAAAAGATGCCCGATTCGAGGTGGCGCCCGACGCTTGCCGCGCCCAGCGCCATCGGCGTGGTCAGCAGCGCCTGATCGGGCATCGGCAGCGCCGCCAGGCCCGAGGCGTCCCAGGCGGTGTCCCATTCGCTGCGCAGGTGGCGGCAGGTCTTGCCGGTGTACCACTTGCTGCGCACCGTGGCGCCGTCGCCGGCGTCGACGATGCGCTGCTTGTACCAGTCGGGCGCGCTGCATTCGCGGCTGGCGATGAAGCGCGAGCCGACCCAGACGCCGACCGCGCCCAGCGCCAGCGCCGCGGCCAGGCCGCGGCCGTCGACGATGCCGCCGCCGGCCACCACCGGCACCGGCGCCACGCGCTCGACCACATGCGGCACCAGCACCATGCCGTCGACATCGCCGCTGTGGCCGCCGGCGGCGGTGCCGGTGCAGATGACGGCGTCGATGCCGCCGCGCGCGACGCTGACCGCGTCCTTCACCTTGCCCACCAGGCTCATCACCTTGATGCCGAGCGCATGCGCTTCGGCGACCATGAACGCGGGGTTGCCCAGCGCCGAGACGAACAGCGCCGGCCGCGCCAGCAGGATCGCCTTGACCTGTTCGCGGCTGAAGGTCTCGCCGAGCTTGAACGAGGCGACCGAGCTCATGCCCGGCGTGGCGCGCGCGGCGTCGTCGTCGAAGGGGATGCCGCGCTCCTGCAGGAAGCGCTCGCGCAAGGCCAGGTGCTGCGGCGGGAAGTGGGCCTTGGCAGCGGCGGCGCGGAAGTCGTGGCCGTAGGTTTCCACCCGCGCCGGCAGGCCGATGTCCATGCCGAAGGGCTTGCCGGTAAGCTTGCGGGTCTCGGCGGCCATCGCGATGATCTGCTCCGGGTCCTTGTCGGCGCAGGCCAGCACGCCGATGCCGCCGGCTTCCGAGACCGCGGCGACCAGCTTGGGGTCGGAAATGTCGGGTGCCATCGCGGCGAGCATGATGGGCAGCTCGATGCCCAGCAGGTCGCACAGCGGCGTGCGGAAGCGGGTTGCGGCCATGGCGGTTCTCCTGTGGCCTCGGTGGTTGCGGCGGCCGCCTTCAGCGGCGCGGGTACAGCCCGAGGTTCTTGCTGATGATCTTCAGCATGATCTCGTCGGCACCGCCGCCGATCGAGCACAGCCGGCCGTCGCGGTAGAAGCGCGACACCGGCGTCTCGTTGACGAAGCCCATGCCGCCATAGAACTGCAGGCAGCTGTCGGCCACCTCGCGTTGCAGCCGCCCGACCTTGAGCTTGGCCATCGAGGCCAGCGTGGTCACGTCCTGGCCGCCGATGTAGAGCTCGGCGGCGCGGTAGACCAGCGCGCGCAGGGCCTCGATCTCGGTCTGCAGTTCGGCGAGCCTGAAGTGCAGGTACTGGTTGTCGAGCAGCGGTGCGCCGAAGGCCCGGCGCGCGCCGGTGTAGGCCGCGCAGTCGCGGATCGTGCGCTCCATCAGCATCAGCGAGGCCGCGCCGGCCCACAGGCGCTCTTCCTGGAACTGCTGCATCTGGTATTCGAAGCCGCGGCCCTCGTCGCCGATGCGAAAGCGCTGCGGGATGCGCACCTCGTCGAAATACAGCGGCGCCGTGTCGGAGCTGCGCATGCCCAGCTTGTCGAGGCGCTTGCCGCGTGTCACGCCGGGCGTGTCCAGCGGCACGCACAGCAGGCTCTTGTTGCGATGCGCCGGGCCGTCGCCCAGGTTCACCAGCAGACAGACCCAGTCGGCCTGGGTGGCGTTGGTGATCCACATCTTCGAGCCGTTGACGATGTAGTCGCCGCCGTCGCGCCGCGCCGTGGTGGTGATGGCCGCGACGTCGCTGCCGGCGTGTGGCTCGGAGACGCCGATCGCCGCCACCCAGTCGCCGGCGATCGACGGCACGAGGAACTCGCGCCGCAGCGCGTCGGAGCCGAAGCGCGCCAGCGCCGGCGTGGCCATGTCGGTCTGCACGCCGATCGACAGTGGCACGCCCATGCTGTGGGCATGGCCGAGGGCTTCGGCCATCATCAGCTCGTAGCTGTAGTCCAGGCCCTGGCCGCCGTACTCGGTGGGTTTGTGAATGCCCAGCAGGCCGAGCGCTCCGAGCTTCTTGAAAACCTCGTGCGCCGGGTAGATGCCCGCGGCCTCCCACTCGTCGACGTGCGGGTTGATCTCGGTTTCGACAAAGCGCAGCACCGTGCGGCGCAGCTGTTCGTGCTCGGCGGTGACAAGCATGGCGCGCCCGTTACGCCTGTGGCGGCGAGTCGGCACCGGAGCAGGGCTCGGCGCGCAGCCTGCGCGCGTGGCCTGGCAGCTGGGCCAGAATCAGGACGGCGCAGCCACCGATGAGCCAGGCGCTGATCGGCCGGTGCATGAACGCCATCAGCTCACCGCACGCCGATGCAAATGAAAAACAGCGCGCCCGTTTACAGGAACTGGCAGCCATCCGAAAGTGTCCTCTACGCGGGTCAGACCATCACCCGACCCGAACGGCGAGTCGAGTGACCTTCCTAACGATTGTTAGATAGATGGTAGAGTATAGGCAATGACAGGGCTGCGCGACAACGGGCGTCGAGAGTTGATCCTGCGGACGGCGGCCAGCCTGATCCGGGAGCGCGGGTTCGAGCGCACCTCGGTGCGCCACATCGCCGAGGCGGCGGGCATCACCTCGGGCTCGCTTTTCTATTACTTCGAGAGCAAGGAAGAACTGCTGGTGGCGATCATGGAGGAAGGCGTGCGTGACATCATGAAGTCGGTCCGTGAAGGACTGGAAGGCGAGTCGCGTCTGCCGGAGCGGCTGCTGGCGATGCTGCGCCACCACCTCACTGCCTTGCTCGGACCGAAGCTGGATGCGATGTCGGTCGTGCTCTACGAATGGCGCAGCCTGTCGCCGCCTGCACGGGCGCGGGTGCTGAGCGCCCGCGACGACTACGACGATCTCTGGATGCTGCCGCTCGGTGAAGCCGCCGCGCTGGGCTTGGTGGACGCCGACACGGTGCTGGTGCGCCAGACTGTGCTCGGTGCGCTGAACTGGGCCACGCAGTGGTACCGGCCCGGGGGCCGCCTGGATATCGATGCGTTGGCGCGATCCTTGTTCTTGCTGCTGCTGCCGCGCGTGGCGGGCCGAGCAGCGAGCTCTTCCTTTCATGTACCGATGGAGATCAAGTGAAGATACTCGTGGCTGTCAAGAGGGTGCTCGACTACAACGTCAAGGCCCGTGTCAAATCCGATGGGTCGGGCGTCGATCTGGCGAACCAGAAGCTGTCGATGAACCCGTTCGACGAAATCGCCTGCGAAGAGGCGGTGCGTCTGAAGGAGGCCGGGGTCGTGACCGAGATCATCGCGGTCTCGTGCGGCGCCTCCGGCTGCCAGGAGACGCTGCGCAGCGCGATGGCCATCGGCGCCGATCGTGGCGTGCTGATCGAGACCGACGCCGTGCTCGAGCCGCTGGCCGTCGCCAAGCTGATGCAGCACGTCGCCAGCAAGGAAGGTGTGCAGCTCGCCATCTTCGGCAAGCAGGCGATCGACGACGACGCCGGCCAGACCGGCCAGATGTTCGGCGCGCTGATGGGCTGGGCCCAAGCCAGCTTCGCCTCCAAGGTGCAGGTCAACGGCGAGACCGCCACGATCACGCGCGAGATCGACGGTGGCCTCGAAACGCTGGAGATGAAGCTGCCGGTGGTCATCACGACCGACCTGCGCCTGAACGAGCCGCGCTTCATCACGCTGCCCAACATCATGAAGGCGAAGAAGAAGCCGCTCGAGGTCCTGAAGGCGGCCGAACTCGGCATCGACGTCGCGCCGCGAACCACGGCCCTGCGGGTCAGCGAGCCGCCGTCGCGCAAGGCCGGCATCAAGGTGGCCGATACCGCCGAACTCGTGAAACGCCTCAAAGAAGAAGCGAAGGTGCTCTGATGACGATCCTGATCCTTGCGGAACACGACAACACCGCGCTCAAGGGCGCGACCCTGAACACGATCGCGGCGGCCTCGAAGCTCGGCAGCGACGTCCATGTGCTGGTCGCCGGCGCCGGCTGCGCGGCGGCCGCCCAGGCGGCGGCGGCGCTTTCGGGCGTGGCCAAGGTGCTGCTCGCCGACGCGGCCCACTACGGCGACCAGCTGGCCGAGAACCTGGCCGCGCTGGTGGTCGATCGGGTCCGTGCCGATGCGGCTTGCAGCCACGTGCTGGCACCAGCCACGCCGTTCGGCAAGAACGTGCTGCCGCGCATTGCCGCGCTGCTCGACAGTTCGCAGATCTCCGACGTGATCGCGATCGAGTCGGCCGACACGTTCCAGCGGCCGTTCTACGCGGGCAACGCGATCGCGCGGGTGCAGTCGAAGGACACGATCAAGGTGCTCAGCATCCGCACCACGGCCTTCGACCCGGTCGCCGCCGGCAGTGCCGCGGCACCGGTGGAAGCCGTCGCCGCATCGGCCGATCTGGGCCTGACCCGACTGGTCGGTCGCGAGGTGGTCAAGCTCGAGCGCCCCGAGCTCACCGCGGCGTCGGTCATCGTCTCCGGCGGGCGCGGCCTGGGCGCGGCGGAGAAGTTCCATGCCGTGCTGGAGCCCCTCGCCGACAAGCTCGGTGCGGCGCTGGGGGCGTCGCGCGCCGCGGTCGATGCCGGCTATGCGCCGAACGACTACCAGGTCGGCCAGACCGGCAAAATCGTCGCGCCGCAGCTGTACGTCGCGGTCGGCATCTCGGGCGCGATCCAGCATCTGGCGGGCATGAAGGACAGCAAGGTGATCGTCGCGATCAACAAGGATCCCGAGGCACCGATCTTCCAGGTCGCGGACTACGGGCTGGTCGGCGACCTCTTCGTGCTGGTGCCCGAGCTGGCGGCTGCGCTCTAATCCAGGTTTGCACATGGCGTTCGGGGCGGCGTCGCGAGTCTGACTCGAGCGCCCGTCCGCTTGACGCGTCCCCCCAATACTTCTTGCACACCCCAATCCCATGTCCGAAGCCCGCGAACGTCATCCCGAACTGCGCGCGGCATTGCGCGATCTGTTCAAACGCTTCCCCGACGCGTACTTCCGCGGTGTCGACGAGGCGCGCGGCTACCCGGTCGAGTTCGTCGATGCCTTGACGAAGGCCGGCTGGCTGGCGGTGATGATCCCGCAGGAGTACGGCGGCGCCGGCCTCGGCCTGGGCGAGGCCTCGGTCGTGATGGAGGAGGTGAACCGCTGCGGCGGCAACGCCGGCGCCTGCCACGGCCAGATGTACAACATGGGCACGCTGTTGCGCCATGGCTCCGATGAGCAGAAGCGCCGCTACCTGCCCGGCATCGCGACCGGCGATCTGCGCCTGCAGTCGATGGCAGTGACCGAGCCCGGCACCGGCACCGACACGACTCGGCTGAAGACCACCGCGGTGCGCAAGGGCGACCGCTATGTCGTCAATGGCCAGAAGGTCTGGATCTCGCGCGTTCAGCACTCCGACCTGATGATCCTGCTCGCCCGCACCACGCCCTTGGGCGAGGTCAAGCGCAAGTCCGACGGCATGTCGATCTTCATCGTCGACCTGAAAGACGCGATCGGCAAGGGCCTTGCCGTCACGCCGATCCGCAACATGGTCAACCACGAGACCAACGAGCTGTTCTTCGACAACCTCGAGATTCCGGCGGAGAACCTGATCGGCGAGGAAGGCAAGGGCTTCAAGTACATCCTCGACGGCCTGAACGCCGAGCGCACGCTGATCGCCGCCGAGTGCATCGGCGACGGCCGCTGGTTCGTGCAGCGCAGCACCGCCTACGCACGCGAGCGGCGCGTGTTCGAGCGCCCGATCGGCCAGAACCAGGCCGTGCAGTTCCCGATCGCCGAGAGTCACATCGAGATCGAGGCCGCCGACCTGATGCGCTGGCAGGCCTGTGACCTGTTCGACGCCCACGAAGCCTGCGGGGCCGAGGCCAACATGGCCAAGTACTTGGCCGCCAAGGCCTCGTGGGAAGCGGCCAATGCGGCGATCCAGACCCACGGCGGGTTCGGCTTCGCCTGCGAATACGACATCGAGCGCAAGTTCCGCGAGACCCGCCTGTACCAGGTGGCGCCGATCTCGACCAACCTCATCCTGTCGTACGTGGCCGAGCATGTGCTCGGGCTGCCGCGCTCGTTTTGACAACCAGGGGCTTTGCGATGCGACCGCTTCAGGGAATGCTGATCGTCACGCTGGAGCACGCGATCGCCGCGCCGTTCTGCACCCGCCAGCTGGCCGATCTCGGCGCGCGCGTCATCAAGGTCGAGCGCCCGGGCGAGGGCGACTTTGCCCGGGCCTACGACACCCGCGCCAAGGGGTCGGCCTCGCACTTCGCATGGTGCAACCGCTCCAAGGAAAGCCTGACACTCGACCTGAAGAACGCGGCGGCGCGCGCCGTGCTGCAGCAGCTCGTGACGCGCTGCGACGTGCTGGTGCAGAACCTGGCGCCCGGTGCGGCAGCGCGCATGGCGCTCGACCACGCGAGCCTCGAGAAGGTCAACCCGCGCATCGTCGTGTGCGACATCTCGGGCTATGGCGACGGCGGTCCGTACACCGAGAAGAAGGCCTACGACCTGCTGATCCAGAGCGAGGCCGGCTTCCTGTCGGTGACCGGCACGCCCGAGCAGCCGTCGAAGGCCGGGCTGTCGATCGCCGACATCGCCGCCGGCATGTACGCCTACAGCGGCATCCTGGCTGCGCTGCTCGAGCGCGGCCGCACCGGCCGCGGCCAGCGGCTCGAGATCTCGATGCTCGAGGCGATGTCCGAATGGATGGGCTTCCCGCTGTACTACACGCTCGACGGCCAGCCGCCGCCGCCGCGCGCCGGCGCGTCGCACGCGGCGATCTACCCCTACGGCCCGTTCACCTGCGGTGACGGCAAGCAGGTGGTGCTGGCGGTTCAGCACGACCGCGAGTGGACGACCTTCTGCGACAAGGTTCTGCAGCTGCCGGCGCTGGCGAATGAGTACCTCGGCAACGCCAAGCGCCTGGCGCACCGCGAGCACCTGCGCGGCGTCATCGAAGGCGTGTGCTCGACGCTGACCGCGGCGCAGCTCGTCGAACGCCTCGACGCGGCGCAGATCGCCAACGCCCAGCTCAACGAGATGGCCGACCTGTGGCGCCACCCGCAGCTCGCGGCGCGCGGGCGCTGGAGCGAGATCGCGTCGCCGGGCGGCAGCTTGCCGGCGCTGTTCCCGCCGCACCATCTGTCGGGCAGCGAGCCGCCGCCAATGGGGCCGGTGCCGGCACTCGGCGAGCACACCGACAGCATCCTCGCGGAGCTCGGCTACGCGGCGGACGACATTGCGCGCCTGCGCGCCGACCGGGCGATCTGAACCACCCCGCATGGCCATGACCACTTCGAGTTCACCCACGGCGGCGCTGGCGGCCTTCGCGGCCGGCCTGCGCTACGACGACATCCCGGCGCCGGTGCTGCGCCGCACCGAGGATTTGCTGCTCGACTGGACCGCGTCGGCGCTGGCGGGCAAGGGGGCGCGGCCGGTGCAGGCGATCGAGGCCTATGCCCGCGCGATGGGGCCCGGCGCCGGCAGCGCGGAAGTGCTGATCACGCGCCGCACCACGTCGCCGCACTTCGCCGCCATGGTCAACGCCGCGGCCTCGCACTTCGCCGAGCAGGACGACGTGCACAACGGCTCGGTGTTCCACCCGGCGGCGGTGGTGTTCCCGCCCGCCCTCGCGGTGGCCCAGGCGCTCGGCGCGAGCGGGCGCGAATTGCTCACCGCGGCGGTGGCGGGCTACGAGGTCGGCATCCGGGTCGGCGAGTTTCTCGGGCGTTCGCACTACCGCGTCTTCCACACCACCGCCACGGCCGGCACGGTGGCTGCCGCAGCCGCGACCGGTCGGCTGCTCGGTCTGGACGCGACCACCATGCTGCATGCCTTCGGCAGTGCGGGCACGCAGGCCGCCGGCTTGTGGGAATTCCTGCGCGATGCGGCCGATTCAAAGCAACTCCACTGTGCCCATGCGGCATCGAGCGGGCTGGCGTCGGCCTACCTGGCGCGTGAAGGGTTCACCGGCGCGCGCCAGATCCTCGAAGGCGCGCAGGGCATGGCCGCGGGCATGTCGAGCGACGCCGACCCGGCGCGCCTGACCGATGGCCTGGGCACTCGCTGGGCCACCGCCGAAACCTCGTTCAAGTACCACGCCTCCTGCCGCCACACCCACCCCAGCGCCGACGCACTGCTGCAGCTGATGCGCAGGCACGGCCTGAAGGCCGACGATCTGGCGAAGGTGACCGCGCATGTGCACCAGGGCGCGATCGACGTGCTCGGCCGTGTGGTCGTGCCCGGCACCGTGCACCAGGCCAAGTTCTCGATGGGCACGGTGCTCGCGCTCGTGGCCGAGTTCGGCTTCGCCGGCCTCGACGAGTTCGACCAGCAATTCCTCGCCCCTCGCGTGGCGGCGCTGCGCGACCGCGTCACGATGCAACTCGACGCCGAGATCGACCAGGCCTACCCGCGGCGCTGGATCGGCCGCGTCAGCGTCACCACCCGCGACGGCCGCGAGCTGGGCGCCCGGGTCGACGAACCCAAGGGCGACCCCGGCAACACGCTCACTCGACCCGAACTGGAAGACAAGGCGCGCCGCCTGGCCGCCTACGGCAAGGGCGCGACGCCGGCCGAAATGGACACGCTGATCGCACGCATCTGGTCGGTCGCCGAGTGCCCCCGGATCGAACGCTGGATGGCCGAATGAGCGACGCCGGCCTGATCGCGCCGCTGCCGCGCGCCTACCTGTTCGTTCCCGGCGATCGGCCCGAGCGCTACGCCAAGGCACGTGCCACGGGCGCCGACGCGGTCATCGTCGACCTCGAGGACGCGGTCGCCCCCGAGGCCAAGGTTCGGGCGCGCGACGCGCTCGCCGCCGCGCTCGACGAAGCGGCGCCGCTGGTGGTGCGCATCAACGCGCACGGCACGCCGTGGTTCGCCGACGATCTCGAACTGTGCCGTCACCCGGGTGTCGCGGCCGTGATGCTGCCCAAGGCCGACGGCTTCGACGCCGTCTGCCAGGTCGTGGAAACCACCTTCAAGGACGTGCTGCCGATCATCGAGTCGGCACGCGGCCTCGCCGAGGTGCGCGCGATCGCCCGCGTGCCCGGGGTGGTGCGTCTGGCATTCGGCAGCGTCGATCTGGCGCTCGATCTCGGCATCGACTGCAGCCCCGACGGCCATGAAGAGGAGTTGCTGCCTTTCCGCATGGAGCTCGTGCTGGCATCGCGGCTGGCCGGCCTGGCGTCGCCGGCCGACGGGGTCAGCACCGCCATCGACGACACCGAACGCCTGCGCGCGGATACCGAGCGCGCCAGGCGCATGGGGTTCGGCGCCAAGTTGTGCATCCATCCCAAACAGGTCGCACCCGTGCAGGCGAGCTTCTCGCCCACGGCGGCGCAGGTGGCGTGGGCCTGCCGGGTCCGCGACGCCTTCGCGGCCGCCGGCGGCGCCGCGGTGTCGGTCGACGGCCAGATGATCGACCGCCCCCTGAACGAACTCGCGCTCGTCATTCTTCGCCGTGCCGGCGCCGCGACCTGACCCATCAATTCACTCGAAGGACATTCCATGGCCCGCAAGACCAAACCGATCCGCTCCGACATCGCCTGGAGCACCCCCGACCGCATCGAGGTCCGCGGCAAGAGCCTGCCCGATGAACTGCTCGGCAAGATCAATCTCGGCGACATGGCCTTCCTGCAGATCCTCGGCCGCATGCCGACGCCGCAGGAATCGAACATGTTCAACGCGATCTCGGTGACGCTGGTGGAGCACGGCATCACGCCGAGTGCCCTGGCCGCCCGCCTGACCTACGCTGGCGCGCCCGAGTCGCTGCAGGCGGCCGTGGCGGCCGGCCTGTGCGGGCTGGGCACGGTGTTCGTCGGATCGACCGAGGGCACGGCCAGGATGCTTTACGAGGCATTGCCACAAGGCACGAAGGGCGCCGACCTGGAGCGCATCGCGCGCGAGACCGTCGCCGGATTCCGGGCGCGCGGCCAGATCGTGCCGGGCCTGGGCCATCCGCTGCACAAGCCGGTCGACCCGCGGGCGCCGCGGCTGTTCCAGATTGCCAAGGACAACGGCTTCTTCGGTGACTACATCCGGCTCGAACAGCTGATCTGTGCCGAGGCCGAGCGGGCGTCGGGCAAGATGCTGCCGGTCAATGCCACCGGCGCGATCGGCGCGATCTGCTGCGAGCTCGGGCTGCCGTGGAAGATCGTGCGCGGCATCGGCGTGTTCGCGCGCGCCATCGGTCTGGTCGGCCACATCCTCGAGGAGAGCAACAACCCGATCGCGGTGGAGATCTGGCAGCGCGTCGAAGACGAGGCGACCCTGCACATCCGGCCGGCCGCCTGAGCCGGGCAGCCGCTCGACCGTGGCCCGCCCCAGTCCGCCCCGTGCCCGACAGCCCGACCCTTCAAGAGCGCAGCCGTCGCGCCGTCTGGCATCCGTGCAGCCAGATGAAGCAGCACGAGTCCCAGGCGCTGTTGCCGGTGGCCCGGGCCGAGGGTGTGTGGCTTTTCGACCTGGAGGGCCGGCGCTACCTGGACGCCACCAGTTCCTGGTGGGTCAACCTGTTCGGCCACCAGCACCCCGACATCAAGGCCGCGCTGGCCGACCAGCTCGATCGGCTCGAGCATGTGATGCTGGCCGGCTGCACCCATGCGCCGGTGGTGGAATTGTCGGAACGCCTGGCGGCGCTCACCGGCTTGGGCCATGCGTTCTATGCGTCGGACGGAGCCTCGGCAGTGGAGATCGCGCTGAAGATGAGCGCGCACTACTGGCGCAACCGGGGGCGGCCGGAGAAGTCTCGCTTTGTGGGCCTGGAACAGGCCTACCACGGCGAAACCGTGGGCGCGCTCTCGGTCACCGACATGGCCTTGTTCCGATCCGCCTACGCCCCGCTGGTGCGCCCGAGCGACACGGTGCCGAGCCCCGATGTCCGCCGCGCCGAGCCAGGGGTGGGCGCGCTTGAGCATGCGCGCCACTGCGCGCTGGCGCTGGAGCAGTATTTGAAGGCGCAGCACCGGCAGACGGCGGCGCTGGTGCTGGAGCCGCTGGTGCAATGCGCGGCCGGCATGGGCATGCATGACCCCGAGTACCTGCGCTTGGCGCGCGCATTGTGCGAGCGTTATGAAGTGCATTTGGTGGCCGACGAGATCGCGGTCGGTTTCGGCCGCACGGGCAGCATGTTTGCGCACCAGCAGGCGGGCATCCGGCCCGATTTCATTTGTTTGTCCAAGGGCTTGACTGGCGGTTTCTTGCCGCTGTCGGCGGTGCTGACCACCGACGAGGTCTTCGACGCCTTCTACGACGACGAAACCGCGCGCGCTTTCCTGCACTCGCATTCCTACACTGGCAACCCACTGGCCTGCCGGGCGGCGCTGGCCACGCTCGACCTGTTCGAGCGTGACGACGTGCTGGCGCGCAACCGGGGCACCGCGCAGCGCCTGAACGCGCTGGCGCAGCCGCTGGCATGCCACCGCAAGGTTCTGCGCTCGCGGCACATCGGCATGATCTGGGCCTTCGACGTCGCCACCGACGATCCCACCTTCGCGCGCCGCTTCCACGCGGCCGCGCTGAAGCGGGGCGTACTGTTGCGGCCCATCGGCAACACGCTGTATTTCATGCCGCCCTACGTGATCGACGACGAGGCCTGCCAATGCCTCGTCGAAGGCACCTTGGGCGCGCTCGACGCCTGCGTCTGAGCAAGTGGCTCGCGCAACATGAGCACGGGTCTCGGGGTCTTCGTCGCCGGTACCGATACCGGAGTCGGCAAGACGCTGGTGAGCTGCGCATTGCTGCACCGCCTGCACGGGCAGCACGCCAAGGTCGTGGGCATGAAACCGGTTGCGGCCGGCGCGCAGCGCACCGCGCTCGGGTGGGACAACGACGATGTGCGCGCATTGCGTGCCGCCAGCAGCCTGCGTGTGCCGGGCGAGCTGGACAACCCGTACCTGCTGCCCGAAGCCATCTCACCCCATCTCGCTGCGCAGCGTGCCGGTCAGCGGATCGACATCGCGCTGATTGTCGAACGTTACCGAAGCTTGGCCGCGCTGGGTGATGCGGTGGTGGTGGAAGGGGCGGGTGGCTTTTGCGTGCCCTTGACCGACACGCACACCGGTGCCGATCTGGCGCAGGCGTTGGGGCTGCCGGTCGTGCTGGTGGTGGCGTTGCGCCTGGGCTGCCTGAGCCATGCGCTGCTGACGCAGGAGGCCATCCGCGCGCGCGGTCTCGTGCTGGCCGGCTGGGTCGTCAACCGCATCGACCCCACGATGGCGGCGCAGGAGGAGAACGTCGCCACGCTGCGCTCGCGGCTGCAGGCGCCCTTGCTCGGCGACATCCCGTGGCTGAAACGGCCGCAGGCGGATCGGCTGAAACTGGCTCTGCCAGGCGAACTGATGAGTCGGCAGGTGCCGGTATGACGCTGTCACTCGCCACGATGGCTCAGGACGATTTCGAGGCCCGCCTGGCGGCGCTGGACCAGGCCGGCACGCGCCGCAGTCGGCGCGTGGTGCAGGCCATGGACGGCCCCCGGTTGCAAGTCGACGGCCAGTGGTTGTTGTCCTTCAGCAGCAACGACTACCTGGGGCTGTCCCAACATCCCGCGGCGGTCGAAGCGGCACAGCGGGCTGCCGCGCAGTATGGCGTGGGCGCGGGCGCGTCGGCGCTGGTGAACGGGCACAGCGCGGCGCATGAGGCGCTCGAGCGCGAACTGGCCGATTTCGTCGGCCTGCCGCGGGCGCTGTACTTCGGCGCCGGCTACCTGGCCAACGTCGGCGTTGTGCCGGCGCTCGTGGGGCGCGGCGATGCGGTTTTTTCGGATGCGCTGAATCACGCCTGCCTGATCGACGGTGCGCGGCTCTCGCGCGCCGCCATCCATGTCTATTCGCACAACGATGTGGCGTCGCTCGATCGGCTGCTCGCGACATCCACGGCGCGGCGCAAGCTCGTGCTCACCGATGCCGTGTTCAGCATGGACGGCGACATCGCGCCGGTGCCGCAGCTGCTGGAATTGTGTGAGCGCCACGATGCACTGTTGCTGATCGACGATGCCCACGGCTTCGGTGTACTGGGTCCGCAAGGGCGCGGTACCGCAGCCCATTTCGGGGTGCGCTCGCAGCGGCTCATCTACATGGCCACCCTTGGCAAAGCCGCGGGCGTCGCCGGGGCCTTCGTGGCCGGCCCGGCCGCCGCCGTCGAGTGGCTGTTGCAGCGCAGTCGCACCTACATCTTCGCCACCGCCGCGCCGGCCATGATCGTCGAGGCGGTGCGCGCCAACCTGCGCGTGATCGAAGCGCAGAGCTGGCGGCGCGAGCACCTGGGCCGGCTCATCGAGCAACTGCGCGACGGCCTGGCGGGGCTGCCTTGGCAGCTGTCGCCGTCGGGCACGGCGATCCAGCCGATCATCGTCGGAGGCAACCAGGCCGTGCTCGAGGCCGCGGCCGCGCTGCGCGTGCAAGGCCTGTGGGTACCGGCGATTCGCCCACCGACGGTGCCGCCGGGCCTGGCGCGACTGCGCGTCTCGTTGTCGGCTGCGCACACCCAGGCCGATGTGGCGCAGCTCGTCAAGGCGCTCCAGGCCGTGGCCGCAGCCTGATACACAGCCAGAATGCCACCGCGCGCAGCGACCGCTGACCAACCATTGAAACCCACTGGAAGCCGATGACCATGAACAACCCAACACTTTCCGCCCAACCCATCACGGTGATCCGTCCCGCCGCGCGAGCTACCGGGGTGGCCACGACCGAGCGCTGGTCGGTCGACGCGGTGCAGGCGCTGTTCGACCTGCCCTTCAGCGACCTGCTGTTCCGCGCCCAGCAGGTGCACCGCGAGCACTTCGACGCCAACGAGGTGCAGCTGTCCACCTTGCTGTCGATCAAGACCGGCGGTTGCCCGGAAGACTGCGCGTACTGCCCGCAGTCGGTGCACTACGACACCGGCGTGGAAGCCAGCAAGTTGATGGAGGTGCATGAGGTGGCGGCCGCCGTGAAGGCGGCGCGCGACCAGGGTGCCACCCGCTTCTGCATGGGCGCCGCGTGGCGCGCGCCCAAGGACCGCGATGTCGAGAAGGTGGCCGAGCTCGTGCGCGTCGTGAAGGACCACGGGCTGGAAGCCTGCTGCACGCTCGGCATGCTCAGCGACACCCAGGCGCGCACGCTCAAGGGGGCCGGCCTGGACTACTACAACCACAACCTGGACACCGCGCCCGAAGCCTATGGCCGCGTCATCACGACACGCGACTACGCCGACCGCCTGAACACGCTGGGCCATGTGCGCGACGCCGGCATCCACGTGTGCAGCGGCGGCATCGTCGGCATGGGCGAGTCGCGCCGCGAGCGAGCCGGCCTGATCGCTCAGTTGGCCAACCTCGAGCCGTACCCGGAGTCGGTGCCGATCAATCACCTCGTGCAGGTCGAGGGCACACCGCTGCACGGGATCGCGCCGCTCGACCCGTTCGAGTTCGTTCGCACCGTTGCGGCGGCCCGCATCACGATGCCGCGCGCGCGCGTGCGCCTGTCGGCGGGGCGCCAGCAGATGGGCGAAGCGGTGCAGGCACTTTGTTTCCTCGCCGGAGCCAATTCGATCTTCTACGGCGACAAGCTGCTGGTCACCGGCAACCCCGACTGGGCCGCCGACAGGCGCCTGTTCGACACACTCGGCATCGCCGCGTGCTGACAATCTGCATCGAGGTCAGACCATGTTCCGAACGCTTCTGAAATCCAAGATCCACCGCGCCACGGTCACGCACTGCGAGCTGCATTACGAGGGTTCGTGCGCGATCGACGACGACCTGCTCGACGCCTGCGACATCCGCGAGAACGAGCAGGTCCACATCTGGAACATCAACAACGGCGAGCGCTTCATCACGTATGCGATCCGCGCCGAGCGTGGCAGCGGCATCGTCTCGCTGAACGGCTCGGCGGCGCGGCGTGCATCGGTGGGCGACCTCGTCATCATCGCGGCGTTCGGCATGGTGTCCGATGCGCAGCCGGAGCCCCACCTGCCGCGCCTGGTGTTCGTCGATGCCGGCAACCGCGCCACCGGGCTCAAGCACCGGGTCGAGGTGCAGGCGGTCGCGAAGTGAGCGAGGCGCGCAAGCCCGTCACGCTGCACCGGCTGCGTGCGATGCACGCGGGCGGTGAAAAAATCGCGATGCTGACCTGCTACGACGCCAGCTTCGCGCGGCTGCTCGACGCGGTGGGCGTCGACGTGCTGTTGATCGGCGATTCACTCGGCATGGTGCTTCAAGGCCATGCCAGCACGGTGCCGGCGTCGCTCGACGAGATGGCGTACCACACGCAGTGCGTGGCGCGTGGCAACACGCAAGCGTGGATCGTCGGCGACCTGCCGTTCGGCAGTTACCACGAAAGCACCGATCAGGCGATGCGCAGCGCGGCCCGCCTGATGCAAAGCGGCGCGCACATGGTGAAGCTCGAAGGCGGCGGCTGGACGGTGGACACCGTGCGTTTTCTGGTCGAGCGCGGCATTCCGGTGTGTGCGCACCTCGGGCTGACACCGCAGTCGGTGCATGCGCTCGGTGGCTACCGCGTGCAGGGGCGGGACGCACAAGCCGCCGACACCTTGCGCCGCCATGCCCATGCGCTGGCCGACGCCGGTGCCTCGATGCTGGTGATCGAGCTGATTCCGAGTGCGCTCGCCACCGAGCTCACGCAGGCCCTGCCGATCCCCGTGATCGGCATCGGTGCCGGCCCCGGCTGCAGCGGCCAGGTGCTGGTGCTGCACGACATGCTCGGCATCACCTCAGGCCGGCTGCCGCGCTTCGTGCGCAACTTCATGGAAGGTGGCGGCAGCATCGAGGATGCCGTGCGCCGCTACGTCGCCGCCGTGCGCGACGGCAGCTTTCCCGTCGAGTCGATCCACACCTACTGAACCCGTTCCACCATGCGCGTCATCCACACCATTGCCGAACTGCGCCAGGCGCTGGCCGGCACCACCCGGACCACCCTCGTGCCCACCATGGGCAACCTGCACGCCGGCCACCTGTCGCTGATCGAGTGCGCGAAGGAAGCCGGCGGCCCGGTGGTGGCGAGCATCTTCGTCAACCGGCTCCAGTTCGCACCGCACGAAGACTTCGACACCTACCCGCGCACGCTGGAGCGCGACTGCGAGATGCTGCGCGCCGCGGGCTGCAACTTCGTGTTCGCACCGAACGAGGCCGAGCTGTACCCGGAGCCGCAGGCCTACAAGGTGCAGCCGCCCGGCGCGCTCGCCGACATCCTCGAGGGCCATTTCCGCCCCGGCTTCTTTACCGGCGTGTGCACCGTGGTGCTCAAGCTCTTCAATTGCGTGCAGCCCCGTGTGGCGGTTTTCGGCAAGAAGGACTACCAGCAGCTGATGGTGATCCGCCAGATGGTGCGGCAGCTCGCGCTGCCGATCGAGATCCTCGCGGGCGAGACGACCCGCGCCGAAGATGGCCTGGCACTGTCGTCGCGCAACGGCTACCTCGATGCCACGCGGCGGGTCGAGGCGGTCACGCTGTCGCGCGAACTCAAGGGGATTGCAGAGGCGCTGCGCAGCGGCCGGCGCGATCTGGCGGCGCTGGAAGACGCGGCGATGCAATCGCTCACCGCCCGTGGCTGGTCGCCCGACTACGTGGCGATCCGGCGGCGCAGCGATCTGGCGGCGCCATCGAGCGGCGAGGCGCTCGTTGTGGTGGCGGCGGCGAAACTCGGCACAACACGCCTGATCGACAACCTCGAACTCGACGCGGCAAGTTAGGCGATGCCCGACAGCGCTGCCCTGCCCATCGTCATCGTCGGTGCCGGCCTGGCCGGGCTGTGCACGGCCCTGCATCTGGCCGACCAGCGCCGCGTGATCGTGCTCGCCAAGCGCGGCCTGCACGAAGGCGCGACGGCGTGGGCGCAAGGCGGCATCGTCGGCGTGCTGGGCGCCGACGACAGCGTGGCTGCGCACGTGCGCGACACGCAGGAGGCCGGTGCCGGCCTCGTCGACGAACACAGCGCGCGCTTCATCTCGCAGAACAGCGCCGCCGCCGTCGAGTGGCTGATGCAGCAAGGCGTGCTCTTCACCGACGATGCGGCCGGCCCGCTCGGCCTGCACCTCACGCGCGAGGGTGGCCACGGCGTGCGGCGCATCGCGCACGCGGCCGACGCGACCGGCAAGGCGATCCACAGCGCCCTGCTCGCACGCGCCGCGGCGCACCCGAACATCGAGCTGCGCGAACACACGATGGCCGTCGACCTGATCACCTCGCGCCACCTGAAGCGCGCGCCGGCGCAGCGCTGTTACGGCGTCTACGCGCTCGACATCGCCCAAGGCCGCGTCGAAACACTCGCCGCCAGCGCGGTGGTGCTGGCCACCGGCGGCATCGGCAAGGTCTACCGCTACACCACCAACCCCGACACCGCCACCGGCGACGGCATCGCGATGGCCTGGCGCGCCGGCTGCCGGGTCGCGAACATGGAGTTCATCCAGTTTCACCCCACCTGCCTGTACCACCCGCAGGAACGCAGCTTCCTGATCACCGAAGCGCTGCGCGGCGAGGGTGCGATTCTGCGCCTGCCCGATGCACCCGCCGGCGATCCCGCCGGGGGCACACGTTTCATGCCGAACCACGACGAGCGCGCCGAGCTTGCCCCGCGCGACATCGTGGCCCGCGCGATCGACTTCGAGATGAAAAAACACGGCTTCGACTGCGTGCTGCTCGACGCCACGCACCTGGGCGAAGCCTTCCTGAAAGCGCACTTCCCGACCATCCACGCGCGTTGCCTGCAACTCGGCATCGACATCGCGCGCCAGCCCATTCCCGTGGTCCCGGCCGCGCACTATACCTGCGGCGGCATCGTCACCGACCTCGATGGCCGTGCCGACCTTTCAGGCCTGTATGCGGTCGGCGAAGCCGGCTACACCGGGCTGCACGGCGCGAACCGGCTGGCCAGCAACTCGCTGCTGGAATGCGTCGTGATGGGCCGCACCTGCGCCGAGCACATCGTGCGTCAGGCGCAGAGCGCGGGGCCGGCGGTCCCGGACTGGGACGAAAGCCAGGTCGAGGACGCCGACGAGCAGGTCGTGATCTCGCACAACTGGGACGAGCTGCGTTTGCTGATGTGGAACTACGTCGGCATCGTGCGCACCACGCGCCGGCTCGAGCGCGCGCTGCACCGCATCGCGCTGTTGCGCGGCGAGATCGACGAGTACTACGCCAATTTCCGCGTCAACCGCGACCTGCTGGAATTGCGCAATCTGGTCGACTGCGCCGAGCTGGTCGTGCGCTCGGCGCTGATGCGCCACGAGAGCCGCGGGCTGCACTACAGCCGCGACTTTCCGAACCCGCTGCCGGTGAGTTTCCCGACCGTGCTGACGCGGCCGGCGCGCAGCGAGGCGGCGGGCCGTGCCGACGGCCCGCCGAGGGTGGAGCTTTGAGTTGCACGCTCGCGTCCAACGGCTGAGTTGCGCCGAGCTGCTGTTCGACAATCCTTCGCCGACAGGCGGCGACCCCCGCTGATCCCGGTCTGCTCTTGCGTTGTTCGGGGCCTTCGTCTGCGGCCCCGTATCATCATCGGCAAGGAGCAAATATTGTCACGGGATTCAAAGTGTTTGGCGGTCGATTCGCGAACCAGGATCGCCGTGATGGGCGCGGGCGCCGTCGGCTGCTACTACGGCGGGATGCTTGCGCGTGCCGGCTACGACGTGGTGCTGATTGGTCGTTCGGAGCACGTCCGGGCGATCGAGCGGGATGGGCTTCGGCTCGAAGCGCACGGTTGGGATGAGCGGGTGCATCTCTCCGCCAGTACGCAGGCGAGCGCCGTCAGTGGGGCGAACTTGGTCCTGTTCTGCGTGAAGTCGACCGACACCGAACCCGCAGCGGCCCAGATGCGCACGCACCTCGCGCCCGACGCGGTGCTCCTGACGCTGCAGAACGGCGTTGACAACGCACAGCGATTGCGAGCCCTGCTGCCTCAAGTGGTGGCGACCGCGGTGGTCTATGTCGCCACCGAGATGGCCGGCCCCGGTCACGTCAGGCATCACGGCCGCGGCGAACTGGTCATCGAGCTGTTCAGCGGCAGCCATGCCGTGCAACAGCTTCTGATCGAAGCAGGCGTGCCCACCGAGATTTCCGACAACGTTCGTGGGGCGCTCTGGACCAAGCTGATCCTGAACTGTGCGTACAACGCGCTCTCGGCAATCGCGCGGCTTCCCTATGGCCCCCTGGTACAGGGCGACGGCGTGAGCGAGGTGATGCGTGACGTGGTTGCGGAGTGTCTGGCCGTCGCGCGGGCCGACGGGGTTCAGATTGCGGGTGACGTCGATGCAGCAGTCCGCCAGATCGCGCGGACCATGCCAGCCCAGTACTCCTCGACGTCGCAGGATCTCGCGCGTGGAAAGCGCAGCGAGATCGATCATCTCAACGGCTTTGTCGTACGTCGAGGCGAAGCGCTTGGCGTTGCGACGCCCGTCAACCGCGTGCTGCATGCGCTGGTCAAGTTGCTGGAGAGCAGCAGATCCCCGATGTGCGCTGCTCGGGGGCCGATGGGACGTTCGACACTGTCCGCTGCGGTGGCGTCGAACGACTCAATGGCCGCTCATTCGACCCCGCCCGACACCCGCATCGAGTAGTCCACCGCCCGAACGTCCTTCGTCAGCTTGCCGACCGAAATGCGGTCGACGCCGGTGGCGGCGATGCCGCGCAGTTGTGCAAGCGTGACGCCACCCGAGGCCTCAAGCACGGCGCGACCGGCCGTGACGGCCACGGCCTCGCGCATCGCCGGCTCGCCGAAGTTGTCGAGCAACACGCTCTTCGCTCCGGCCGCAAGCGCTTCGCGCAACTGATCCAGCGTCTCGACCTCGATCTGGATCTCCACGCCCGATTGCAATGCAAATGCACCCACCAGCGCCGCCGCCACACCGCCGGCCGCGACGATGTGGTTTTCCTTGATCAGCATGCCGTGCCACAGCGCGAGCCGCTGGTTCTGTCCACCGCCCACCCGCACCGCGTACTTCTGCGCCTGGCGCAGGCCGGGCACGGTCTTGCGCGTGTCGAGCACGGCGCAGCCCAACGGGTTCGGCGACGCACCTTCGATCGCGCGCACGTGCTCGCGTGTGGTCGTGGCGGTGGCCGAGAGCAGTTGCAGGAAGTTGAGCGCCGGCCGTTCGGCCGAGAGCAAGGCGCGCGCATCGGCTTCGATCTCGCAGACCTGGGCCTGCGCCGCCATGTCGGCACCCTCTTCGAAGCGCCACACGATGTGCGCCTTCGCGTCGAGCGCGTGCACGCAGCCGTCGAACCAGTCGCGCCCGGCGAGCACGGCGTTCTCGCGCACCTTCACCGTGGCATGCACGCGGCGGCCCGCGGGGATCAGGCGGCCGGTCCAGTCGCCGCTGCCGAGGTCTTCGCGCAGCGCGTCGTGGATGTTGCGTTCGCGCGCCTGTTCCAGCGTCTCGTTGTGCTCGAACATGTCAGGCGGCGCCGAGGTTCGGCACGTGTGCCAGCGGTTTGACCGCCGGCTGCGCCGCCACGAAGTCGAGCATTCGTTCGATGCAGCCCAGCGCCTGGCCGCGCACCGGCTCGGGCACGCTGATCTCGCCGCGGCCTTGTTGCAAACAATCGAGCACACCTTGCAGTTCGTTCATCGCCATCCACGGGCAGTGCGCGCAGCTCTTGCAGGTGGCGCTCTGGCCGGCGGTCGGCGCTTCCAGCAGCGTCTTGCCGGGGGCCAACTGGCGCATGCGGTGCAGGATGCCGTTGTCGGTGGCGACGATGTAGGCCGGCGCCTTGCCAAGCGCCACCGCGTTGAGGAGCTGCGTGGTCGAGCCCACCACGTCGGCCTGCGCCACCACGCTGGCGGGCGACTCCGGGTGCACCAGCACCAGCGCCTGCGGGTGCTCGCGGCGCATCAGCTCCAGCTCCAGGCCCTTGAACTCGTCGTGCACGATGCAGGCGCCGTCCCAGAGCAGCATGTCGGCGCCGGTTTCCTGCTGGATGTAGTGGCCGAGGTGGCGGTCGGGCGCCCACAGGATCTTCTGCCCCAGGCCCTGCAGGTGGCGCACGATGGCGACGGCGCACGAGCTCGTCACCATCCAGTCGGCACGCGCTTTCACCGCCGCGCTGGTGTTGGCGTAGACGACGACCGTGCGCTCGGGGTGGGCGCTGCAGAAGGCCGCGAACTGGTCGGGCGGGCAGCCCAGGTCGAGCGAGCAGGTGGCTTCCAGGTCGGGCATCAGCACCCGTTTGTGCGGCGACAAGATCTTCGCCGTCTCGCCCATGAAACGCACGCCGGCAACCACCAGTGTCTGAGCCGCGTGGTCGCGGCCGAAACGCGCCATCTCGAGCGAATCGGCAACGCAACCGCCGGTCTCCTGCGCCAGGTCCTGCAGGTCGCCGTCGACGTAGTAGTGGGCCACCAGCACCGCGTCACGGGCGCGCAGTTCTTGCGCGATCTGCTGTTTGAGATCGTTCTGAGTGGAGGTCAGCGATGAGTCTTGAACCAGATCACCTCCGGCTGCGGCACTGCCGCGAGCAGACGCAGGGCGTCCGTTGAGCCCACTGGAAGGAACGGGCATGTCGTCGCGACGTGTTCCGACCGGGTCAGGCCGACGCGCGGTCGAGCGCGAACTGGAATTTCTCAACAGAGTTCCCCATCAAAATCAGCCGCAGGTCACGCGGTCTCGCCCGTCATTCTTCGATTCATACAACGCTGCGTTGGCGCGGCAGATGAGCGCACCGGTTGAGCGCGGTCTGCGGCGGCAGGATCGCGAATTCCCCGCCGCCGTATCGAGACACCGCATGCGGGGCGTTCGCCGCCGAGTTACGCATGATCTCGCCCACCGCCCGGATCACGCGGCCCCTCCGCATGGCCATGGGGGTCGCCCGAATTCTTGACTTCAACCGTCCCAGCCCAGATCTCGTTCAGCCGCGGCGAGAGTATCTGGACATCTCTCGATTCCAAGGCTGCCGAAAACCCGATGAGGTGTACTCCGTGGATGCCCGCACGCTTGCCGATCTGCGACGCAGATTGCTCCACGCCCGATAGCCAAGTTTGCAGTTCGCCGCTGATGTGCTCCATCGTCTCCTCGTCGCCGGTAGCGGCCTGATTCTTGTCCAAGCTCAGCACGGTTGCGGCATCATTGGCGCCGAATCGCCCGTCAACTGATCGATTGCCGTGTTCAGCTGGGATTGATCCCGGCGGCGTATCCGTGCCAAAGCGTGAACGTGATTGAAGCAGCATCGGTCCCGTGTGCCTGTGTGCCTGTGTGCCCGTGTGCCCGTGTGCCCGTGTGCCAGACGCGGCAATTCGGCACTTCGAGCTCTCAGTTCGATATTTCGCAAGGATGCACATTCAACGTCTTAACAAACGCTGAAGCAGTGTACAGAGGTGGCCGCGCAAATTTAGGCAGGGCGTCAACACCCGCAGCAGGGCAGTGAAACCTTCGGCGTCTTCGCCGACGCGAGCCCGGATCGTTGGGGAAGACTTCTCATGCGACGCCGTCTTGAGCGTGCACAAAGGGCCGGGACCACAGCCGCGGCTGTACGACTTGTCGAGTCGGACTATCTGCTCGGCGTGCATGACGCGTTCCGCGTCGGCGCGCTGAGGTTTCGGCTCGATGATGCAGGTGATTTTCTGGACAACCAGTACGACCTTGCTGCGCCGCCATTTGTTCAATTGCGTGAACTCGAGGCCGCCAGCCTGGCGCTGGAACGCGACGAGGACAACACCGCTGCGCAGGGTGATCAGTGGCTGCGCATGCTGATCGCGCCGGGCGGGTCGTTGGGTGGTGCGCGGCCCAAGGCCAGCGTCGTCGATCCCGATGGCCACCTGTGGATCGCCAAGTTTCCCAGCGTGCGCGACGAGCATGACGTGGGTGCCTGGGAAATGGTGGTGCACACGCTGGCGCGTGGCTGTGGGGTGCAAGTTCCCGACAGTCTGGCGCGCCGGTTCGCCAACCCGCACAATACTTTTCTCGTGAAGCGATTTGATCGCACGGGTTCCGGGCGGCGGCTTCACTTCGCGTCGGCGATGACACTCACCGGACGCCAGGACGGCGACGACGCTTCTACGGGCGCAAGCTACCTTGAGATCGCGCGTGTCTTAATCGATCACGGCGCGCAGACCGACATCGATCTTGGGGAACTGTGGACGCGGATCGTTTTCAATCTGATGGTTTCCAACACCGACGACCACCTGCGAAACCACGGCTTCATCCTGGTGCCCGGGAAGGGGTGGCGCCTCGCGCCGGCCTTCGACATGAACCCGGTGCCGCACGCCCAGGGGCTGAAGCTGAATATCAGTCAGGCCGACAACGCACTGGACCTCGATCTCGCTCGCGCCGTGGCACCGTACTTTCGTGTATCTGTTCGTGATGCAGAAGGGGTCATCGGCCGTTGCCTGACGGTCGTGCGCCAGTGGCGAACGATCGCCACACACGTTGGCGTGCGAGCCCGAGGGCAGGATGCCATGGCTGCGGCGTTTCGGTTGGCCTCAACGTAGGAAGGGGTTGCAAACTCGCGGCCGGCGAGTAGGCTGCTAACGGGGGCATGTCTCAGATGCGCAAGGCACTCTTCTTCATATTCATCGCGGTTGGCGCAGCCGTCGGCTTGGCTTCGGCATTGGCTGACGACTGGGGTGTGAAAATTGTGATGATGACTATCGGTGCTGTCACAGGTGCAGCGATTGGCGGGTCGATTTCCAGCATCTCCGCTCGCGTCAGGAAGAAGCAGGCGTTCGACAACTCCGCGGTACCCGGGCAAGGCATGACGCCGATGGACTTGATGGACAACTACTGGCGCGACAAGGGGCGACCGCCCTTGACCAGCGCGCTTGAGCCAGAGCACGGACGCCATCAGTTCGACCCGGACAAGCTCTAGAAATCCCGCTACTTCTTGCGTAGCGTGTCCTTGACGATGTCCTTTGCGTTGTCGATGGATGCGCCGGCGTCGCCCGCAACCTGCTTGCCCGCCTGCTTCAACAGCGACTTCCGGGACTGAAGCGTACCGTCGGGCGCGTTAACGATTTCGGTCTTTGCGTTTACTGCGGCCGAATCCGATCTGACTTGCTGCCGGATATCGACACCAATTTCTTGAACGGTGGCGCGAATACCTGACGGCGCGGTGGCGCCCGCCATAAACGGAAGTGTCGTGTCAGTTCCGGCCACGGTCTGGCGGTTCGACCTTGCCCGCGCTGCGATGTCGGGGCCGAGCTTGGCATTCGCAGCCGCGCTTTCGTGGAGTCGATGAATCTCTCCGAACGAAGCAGGGAGCGCTGTGCCGTCAGAGAACGAGCGATTTGGCGGAAGGCCTTGCCGCGCGAGCTCGGCTTCAAACAAGGCCAAAGCGGACGCGCTATTGCCCCCGTACTGCTCTGCGAATCGCATGAACATCGCCAGGTTGTGCGGATCCTGCGCGGTGTCTATGGAAATCGTCTCGCCGCGATCACGCGCTGCAGACAGCCGCTCGGCGAGGGCGGTGCGCTCGGCAACACTTGCGTCGGCGCGCGTCGAGCGAGCAGTGGACGACGCCATGCGCGAGGACAAGTCCTTGGATTCCCGCGAGTCGGACGCTACGGCATCGATCACGCTGCTGTCGCGCGACACTCGATCACCAAACTGTTTGAACTCAGCGAGTTGATCGCTTGTTAACGAACCCAAGACCTTCTGCTGTTCGGCTGAAAGGCTTGCTTGATAGTTCTTACCTGCGCTGGCGCGTGCATCAGCTCCGGCGATGGGTGTCGACAGCCCAACATGCGCAGCCGCTCCAAACGCGATTTGCGCAACCTGCGACTGCGTCAACCCGGTTCGATCAGCCACGCTCCTAGTAATTTGGTCAAGGCGCGTAAGGTTCTCTCCGACTTGCTCGAAACTGCTGGAAGTCGTTCCCCCACTGGAGCGTATTGATCGAAGTTTCGCAAGGCCACGACTGAAAGTGTCGGCAAGCACCGCAGATCGCTCAGTGCTCGCCGACACCGCCTCACTGCGCGCCGCATCCACCTGCCGACTGGCCTCAGTCACGTCCTGCTCGCTCACCCTCATCGACACGACGCGCGACGCGAACCCCTGATTGCGCAGCAGACTCACTGCCGTCCGTCCTGTCAAGGCGTTCGACGAAACCGTGTTCCCCGTCAAATCGTTCTGCCACGAACTCATGAACGCCGACGTGCGGTTCGGTGCCAACTGCAACTGGTCCATTGCCACGTTGCCCATGTTCACGTTGCCGACGACTGCCGAGCCGGTGCTGCCCGACAGCATGCCCTGCAGCCCCGACAGTCCGCCGACCAGCGCGGTGCCGAAGTTCTCCATGCGCTTGAGTGCTGCCCAGGCGATGAAGGGGATGCTGATCGCCAGGTAGCCCACGATGGCTTCGCCCGAGATTGCCCGCGAGTAGATCGTCGAAGCGGTCTGTAACGACAGCGCCTTTGCGCCGGTGCCGAGATCGGCCGCCGCCGCCAGGTCGTAGGCCGCGTAGATCGACGCCATGTAGTTGAGCACTGCATACAGCGGCGGCCAGAGCTGAATCCAGATCAGGATCGCGGCGTAGCCCTTGAAGGCGATCATCGTTTCGCGCCCGCTGGTCAGCAGGAGCAACAGCACGAACAGCGGGAACAGGGCGTAAGTGATGGCCTCGATCACGTTGCGAAAAACCGGCAGTGCCTGCTCCGCGACCTTGCCATAGTTGAGCCAGGTTGCGTTCTGCTGCGCGACAGCTTGCGCGCGCCCGACAGCCAGGACCATGGATGCTGGGTCGTTGACCTTCTGCCCGATGACGTTGCTTGTGTCGTTGATCGCATTGAGCACGGCGTTCTGGCGGATCAAGTCGGCGGCAGTCGCTGCTGCCGTGGCGATGCTGTTCTTCAAGTAGGCCTGCTGAATCTGGCCGGCGATGGCTGCTGTTGCGGCAGCGCTCGGCAAGGTCGGGTTCAGCTGAAACGCCAGCTTGCCCTGAATGCGGGTGATCTGCGCCGGCAGCCGCCCATTGAGGTTCGTGTAGACGTTCGGGCACGTATCCACTGTCACGGCACCACCGCCGCCGGTGATCGTGCTGAAGCGCGCCGGGTTGGGCGTGCTCATCAGCGCCCACACGTCGTCCGAGCTGGAGAATGTTCCCGGATCGACAGTCCCGTCGATCAGGTCGTACATCGTGCAGTTATGGATGTAGTTGATGAGGTCGGTGCGGAAGTTCGGGTCCTGAAACACGGCGTTGCCGGTGTCGCGGATCAGGCGGTTGCCGAACATCAGGCCGTTCTTTTCGTAGGTCAGCTCGCTGGGCAGTGCGCCGGCGCCGGGGATCACCTGGAACGCCGTCTCGAAGAGGCCCGTCAGGGTGTGCCCGATCGTGCTGGTGACGCTACCCAGCATCGCGACGCCGAACGGCACGTTGGCCACCACCTTGACTGGCGAGCCACCTGTCTTGTCGACGATCCCGACCGTCACGCGAGGCACGATCAGGACGGCGAACACCAGCAACACGGTGGCCAGCCACTTCCAGCCCTGCAGCTTCTCCGGCGCAAAGGCGTATGCGATCAGCGCGGCGACGAAGCCGCAGAAGGCCACCGCTGCGACGGCGGCCATGTAGTCGCTCGACGCGTGGATTGCCGCAGCTGCGTTGAAAATGCCGAACAGGCTGTCCGCGTTCTGGTAGGCGTAAATCTCCCACACAGCGGGCTCACTTGCTGCCGTCTACCGAGACAGATAGGCCGCTTGCCGACCCAGCATGTCCATCACGTGCTGCGGCATGCTGGAGCGAAGCTGCCGTTCGAGCTCTTCGAGGTGGCTGGATACCGCACGGAACGAGCCGACCTTTTGGTACAGCAGGTTCTTCTCCTGAGACAGTTGCAGCAGCATGGCCTGGGCGCGCTGGCGGATGTGCGTGGCGAGGTCGCGCTGGCTCTGCTGCAACGTGTAGTCCTTGTCGAGTGCCGCCATGCCCAGGCGCAGGTTGCGCTCCAGGAACACGTAGGCGTAGTCGGCCGCGATGACGTCACGGTACTGGCCGATCAGGCTGTCTGCCAGGCCCGAGCCCGGGATGGTCGCGCCGATCGACAGCATCTTGTAGACCGGTTCGGTGGTCTGGTTGACGAAGCCGACCTCGGCCGAGTTGTTGGGGATCGCGGCGCGGGTGGCGATCTTGTCGGCGATCGACCGCATCATGGTTTCGACGCGCGCGGTGAACGGCGTGTGCGCATAGGCCGTGTTGAGCGTCACCGCATCGCAGTTTGAGTAGTCGTTGCAGCGCAGCAGGTGCTGCGTCACGTCGGTTCCAGCGCCTGGGCCCTGGCCATACAGCAACTGGCTGATCGAGGTGATGGTCGGAGCAATCGGCTCTGGATCTCGCGCCGCATCTTCGGGATAGAAGACGACCGTGCCGACGATGCTCATGATCAGCTCACGTTCCTGATCGTCGAGGTAAGTCCCGGTGTACTGCAGCGCCTTCCAGGTCAGGTTGCCAACGAAGGGCGCCTTGTTGCGCACGTTGGCGTCGCCCGACGTACGTGCCGAGGCCAGGATACTGGTGCGGTCCGTTGCGCAGCGCCTCCGTGCGGCATCGCGGTCGGTCTCGAGCCCCAGCTCGATGGCAAGGTCTCCGCAGGCCTCCTGCGAGCTGTAGCCTGCGGCTTCGGCCGCCGTGCTGACGATGGCCTTCGCGGTCTCGCACGAGTTGATGCGGGCGTTGTTGATCCAGGTTTCCAGGCCCTTCGCCCATTTGGTCAGCCCGCCGAGCAAAGGCGAGACGGCTTCGAGTGCGAGTTGGAAGGCAATGCCCGGCAGGGCGGCCGTGATGTTGCGCAGCATGTTCTTGAACTCGGCCGATGAGATGTGCGAGAACGATCCGCCGAACACGTCGATGCCACCGCAGCCGGCCTTGGCGCTGGGAAACTGGATGGCAGCCAGTTGATAGACCTTGTTCGGCGCCCGCATGAACAGGCTGCCCCCGGTGTAAGTGTTGAAGGTCTGTCCGCGGAACGCGCCTGGCGCCGTGTAGTTGCCGATCGTGCCGAGGCTGTTGAACATGTTGTTCACCTCGGCATTCAAGTCACCAGCGCGCAAGGTGATCGGCGACACGACGAGGACTGCGGCCATTGCAGTCGCGATGGAGCGGCGGCCGAGGCGTTGCGTTTCGATGGTGTTCATGGAATGCTCCCGCACGGGTTACTGAAGGACCACCGGTTGGCCATCCTTCGACGGCCCGGACTCGCTGGTCGGTGCCGACACGGTCGCGATCCGCTCCAGCAGCTGCGATTCGGACAGCACGCCAAAACCGATGGGCATGATCTTTCCGGTGAAGGGTTGGGCGAGGTAGACGGCGGGAACCTGGCTGACCTTCAGCGTGGTGGCGATGCCGTTGTCGCGACGGGCGTCCGGGAAGCCGGGCATCGTGCCGCCGTCGATGCTGATGGCCACCACCTTGATGCCGTAGCGAGCTTCGAAGGTGCCCAGCGTCGGCGCGAAGGCGTGGCAGTACGGGCAGTCGCCGCGAAAGAAGAAGAACAGCACGTGGTCACGGCCCAGCGTCCCGATGGACTCGGTGCGCTGCGACATCTGCTGCTGCTCGAACACTTCCAGCGCCTTGGCGTTGACCGGCCGACCCTGCAAGGTCGGGTCGAGCTCGGGTGTTCCCCAGGCCACGCGCTGCGCCACATCGGCAAAGGTCGAGGCCCGCGCCACCACCTTCGATTCCAGTTCCATGTAGCGGCGAACGTTGGCCTCGGTCGGTCGCATGATGGCGATGTTGCGGGTTTCTTCGAGCGTCTTTTGCAGCCGCTCGAATTCGGCGATCTCGGGTGGGCGCAGAGCCTTGGGCTTGGCGGTCGGGGTGGCGATTTTCGGCGGAAGGAAGGGGCGGTCCTGCGCGTCGGCTTCCGGGTCTTCATAGAAGTGCCAGCCTCGCCATGTGTCGGTCCAGTAGGGCGAGGCAGGGGTCTGCGTACGGGCTGCTGTCGGGCACAGGACGGCAAGCAGCAGCGCGCAGATCACGAAGGTGTGTTTCACGACGGAAGTCTCATGACAACGACTTCGGCGGCTGACCGTCGCGACAATAGTTGATCCCGAAGTCGATGGTCTGGCGGCGTGGTGCGGGGGCGCCCGGCAATTGCACGCCGTCCTGCCAGAAGCGCACCTTGAGGCGGCGGCAACCCGCTTGCGCATAGCGACGCTCCGTGATCACGTCGATGTAGATCGGCGACGTGCCCTTGAAGCGTTGCGTGATGGCGTGGGCCATCTCACCCACCAGCTTGCCGTGGGCTGCACCGCCGGGCGCGTCGATTGCGGCGATCAGAAGCGGTCGCGCGTCCTGCACCGGCTTGCGATCCTGCGCCGATACGTCGAGTGCGAGGCTGCTGAGCGTCGCCAACCAGGTGACAACGAAGTACCTCACTGGCACCTCCCTTGGCCGTAGTAGCAGGTCGGGATACGGCTCGCGCCATTGCCTTGCAGCGTGGTTAGGTTTGGAAGCGTCGGCACAAGCGATGCGTAGAACTCCGTCAGGTCCATCGCCGCGAAATTGAGGGTCTGCAATTGCGCGATGGTGAAGCCCGTGCAATCGGGACTCTCGGCGCCGCCCCAACCCTTGCCGATCTGAATCCGGCCCTGCTCGTTGACGATGCGCGCGAGCATCGAGTTGAAGCAGCACTTCGACGTCGTGTGTTCCTCGCAGGAGGAGCAGATGCCATGGACGCGGAAGCACGAAGAGCACCAACTGCCGACCGTGTGGCACAACTTCGCGCCTTCCTTCATCGCGAGCTTTCCCTCTTCCTCGTTGCAGGACATCATCGACAGGATGATGTAGATGATGATGGCGATGACCAACGACCACGGGTCGAAGGCGACGACGAGGCTTTCGCCGGCATAGAGCACCGTCGAGCCAGCGGGCAGGGCTGCGCCGTTCACGGCGACTGTCACCCCGTAGGAGCTGAACGTGCCGCTGAAGCCCCCGCCCGTCAGCAGGGCCGACACGCCCTGGTACAGGAACTCACGGTTCTCCGAGTTCATGAGTGCGTCGTAGACCAGCCGTGAGCCGGTGCCGAAGACGCTCTGATTGCTCATGCCGGCCCCGGCGCCGTCGGAGTAGCAGCAGTTCTTCAACAGTCGGTCGCGGCAGCGGTTCTCCTCGCCCTTGAACACCTGCATGCGGTCGGAGTCGATATAGACGCCGGCTTCGCGACCGGCCTCGAGAAGCGACATGCTTCGCGCAAAGTCGGGATCGTTCGGCGAACTGATGTTGAAGCAACTGCCCTCTAGACAGAACACGTTCGATGGGCAGTTGCTGGCGCTGGTGACGGTCCGTGCCGGCACGGGGCAGCTGTAGCGGTCCTCAAGAACCTCGCAGGTGCCGGTGGCGATATTGGTCTGCTTGCAGGCCGAGCCCGTCGGCGTGCAACCTGCAGCGATCAGCGGCGCGCATTGATCAGCCGGAGCGGCGCTGGTGCAGGTCATCGTGCTCGTGGTTTCCCAGCAGTCGCGCGTGATGGACACGCCGTCGATCACCTTCGTGGCCGGGCCGTCCGTGCAGACCGCTGCGGTGCTGACGGTGCAACGGCCACCGGATGCCAACGCTGGACACTGGTCGTCCCAGCGGTCGGTCGCGGTCACCGTCGTCAGCGGCCTGGCGTAGCTCAGTCGCATCGTCGAGATCGGGCCGAACCCAGGATTGATCGACCAGCCGACCACGGCGCGATCCGCGTCGAAGTTCCATAGGAGGCCGGGGACGGTGCCGGTGATGTCAGTGCCGGCGTAGGTGCCGGAAGAGTCGGCGGGTACGTAGCACTTGGTGGCGTCCAGGGCGGTGGTGTTGCAGCTGCCGCTGTCGCCTCCAGTACAAACCGTGTTCTGGATGTTGTCGCCACTTTGCGTGCCGGCGCGGCAAGCCGCGTAGTCCTTCAGGAAGGGTTCGACGCTGGTGCAGGTGTAGCCCGAGTCGCCGCTGCCAGTGCAACTCTCCTGGGACTCGGCGGCGATCATCGCGGTCAGGCTGCAAGTACCGCCGACACAAGACTTGTCGGCCACCCACACACCGTTGCGGATTGGCTGGCCGGTCATTCCTGAGTAGGTCGTGCTCAGCACCGCGACCATCTCGGGGAATGCCACAGGACGGGTCATGTCCACGTTAAAGAAGCTCAGCGGCGCAGCGTCCTGCGTGACGCGGAAGTGCTGGGCAGTCTCGGGTCGGTCAGGCAAGCACTGGGCATCGAGGCCCGTGCGCCCCGCGCCGGCGTGTGCGAACCAGTCACCCGGGGTGCAACTGGTGGTGCGCTCGGTGCTGACGGTCAGTGACCGGCCGCAGCTGTAGTTGCCGACGCCCTGGTAGCGCAGGCAACTGCGCGTCTGGGTCGTGGCCGGCACAGGGGTCATCGTCGTGGTGCAGCCGCTGTAGTAGGCGGCCAGGCTTCCGAGCACGCTGGACGGGCTGCGACCAATGTCGCGGGCGGCAGCCACCGACGGGTCGTCGGTCGAGATTGCGGGCCGCGGCGTGTTCGCCGACGACAGTGCGCCGCGCTGCGCCTGGCATACGGGATCGTTGGGCAGCGTCGCGCACAAGGCGAGCCGCGCATTGCCCTGGGCCGCCATGTTGGGCTGCCGGTAGTAGGCCGATTCGGGCGGCGCGGTGGTGTAGCCCGGTACCACGGCGGTGGCGTTCGGCGTCGTGACGCTGCCGCGTGCCACCGGGTTGGCCGCCTGACCGGCGGCAACGCCTTCCTCGTGCGGCCCGGCGACGGCCGAGGTCTGCGTCGTGACGAAGCAGAAGATCGTGAACCACGCGATCCACTTGCGCATGCTCAACTCCCCGCGCCCTTCATGCGCTTCAGAAAGCCGCTGGCGTCTTTCGCGAGCCGGGGCGACGCGCGCTGAATGTGCTCCAGCGCGTAGTCGAGACTGACGTCGCCGGCCGCCCGCGCGAACTGGTCGTTGGCGAAGCACATGCTGGCGCCACATGGCTTCGGCTGAGCCCCGTCGCGGACCAGTACGAACGAGGGCGTCCGAACGATGGCGAAGCGGTCGAAAGCCTGCGGGTCGATCTGCACGGAGACCTGGCGACTGCCGATCAGGTGCTGTATGCGCTCGACCGTGTCTCGCAGCGATCCGTTGACGAAGCCGCGCAGCACCAGCGATGCGCGGGCGCGGGAGGCTTGATCGACCAGGCGGGCGAGTGTGGACTCTGGCATGGAGAAGCTGACGAAGATCAGCAGCCCAGGACCAACTTTGGCGGCCATCGCCGGCTGGTCCGCCTGCGCATCGAAGCCTTTGGCGAGGGCTTCCAGGTCGATGGGCGTTTGCGTCGCAGGTTGGGGCAGTGCATCCACCTTGGGCGTGGACGGCACGGGCACGCGGGCCAGCTCGGCATCGGTTGGCGTTCTGTGTTTCTGCTGCGCCCGCTCGATGTCGCGGTCGGTGATCACCGGTTGTGCGCGACGGGCTCGCTCGATGTCCGCGTCGGTCACGGTCGGCGCTTTCTGAGCGAATGTGCCGGCACAGCAGGCCAGTACCACCCCGGCCGTGATGGCAGATCGGACGGCGCCGCCGCTGCGATGGGTGAGTTCAGTAGCCCACACAGCAGTTCCTCTTTCGAAACAGCATGAAGGCGAAGTCCTCACCGCGCACCGGGTACTCCTTGCCTGCGCCCCAGACGATGGTGCTGCGACCGAAGGGTTGGCAGCAGCGGCCGCCGTCTTTCCCGGTGTTCGCGACGGGGTAGGTGAGCTGGGTCTTGTAGGCCGTCTTGTCCATCGCTGGAAGGAAGTACGGTCCACAGAGTCCCGCCTTGCCATGCCAGCCCCAAGCCAACAGCTCGCGGTGCATCTTTGCGGTCAGGCGCTGGGCCAGCAGCGCAGCCGTGCGCACACCCCCCATGTGGTACGGCACATGCCCGTCGAAGGGGTAGATGCCGCCCTGGCAACCCGCGCACCAAAACATCTCGGCGATGCCGAAGCCCGCCGTTGCTGCGACGCAGTCGACTGCGCAGGCGGCCACGGCCACCGGGTTGGCAAACAACACCGCTTCCGGATTCAGGATCAGCGTCAACTCGTCGTCGTTCCAGAGCGGATCGACTTCGGTCAGGTACGCCAGGTCGAACGAGCCCCGCTCCAGGCAGGGGAAGTCCGTCACGACCTCGAGCCAGTACAGGACCGGGTTCACATAGAAGTGGGCTTGGTAGAAGCTGCCGCCATCACCGTCTCCCTCGGACCGCGTGAACCGGGCAGCCGCTGGCGCCGCGACACCGGGATCGAGATCGATGCCGCCCAGCGAGACCAGGCAGAAGGGCTTGCGCACGACCTCGACATGTCGGGCCGGCTCCCAGAAACCGATCGACAGACCGATGGTCGGGTTGACGCCGCAACTGCAGACGGGGTTCGATGGATTGGCGATGTCTTCTTGCCCGTCGAAGTTCGCGACCGTGGCGCCGCCGATGCTCATCGGCAGGATGCAACTCCAGCAGATGTCGGTGATCGGGTTCGGGAACTTGCCGGTGCAGGTCAGGCTGTCTGCGGCATGGACGAATGTGGACGCGAGCGCGAACAGCACGGCGAACGTGGCCGCAAAGAAGGCGCGGGCGGTCGTCATGGCAGCAGCACCTCGTCGATGCGCAGGCGCGCGCCTTCCTGCGACACGATGGCAGGCACCTGCTGGATGCCGAAGCGCCGGGTCAGCATGCCCTGCTGGTCGTAATAGACCGGGATGCGCCAGGCCTTCATCAGGTCGAGGTAGGAGCCGCCGGTCAGGATGGGTTTGACCTTGCCGTCGTAGCGCGTCATCAACTCGCGAGCCCGTGCCACCTGGCGCCGGTCGCGGGCGTCGAAAAACAGCAGATGCTTCGACAGCGACACCACTTCGAGCGGGTTCTTGCGCAAGCCCGCTGCGAACATCAGATGCCCCTGCGCATCGACGATGTTGCGGTCGAGCGTGAAGCTCGGATCGAAGTAGAAGGTGCGGGCGGTCTCGGTGGCGCGCAGGCCGGCAATCGGCTGCGGCCGGGTCACCGCTTCGGTGCCACGGGTCTGCGCCTGCTCGATCAGTCGCTGCAATTCACCGCTGCGCTCCTTGTCGCGCAGGCGCTGCTCGATGAAGTTCAGCAGGTGCGGCTCGCTGATCCCGTAGGTGGGGCCCAAAGTCCCGAGATCGGTGGCGAGGGCGCCGCATCCGCACATCAGCAGCGCCGACGAAGCGATGGCGGCGAGGGCGTGTCTCACCGACCAGCCCTCGGGTCGCAGACCACGCGCTGGCCGAGCTGAGCGACGCCGTTCGAGTCGCCCAGATGGCTCGCGCGAATCATCCCCATCAGGACGGGATCGCCATCGCCTTCGGACATCGCCCGACGCAGTTCCGCCGTCTTAATCTGCCGACCGCAACGCTGCTGGAATGCTTGCAGGTAGGCCAGCGCACCATCGCGGGCGGGTGTGGCGATCTGAGCCAGCAGGGCGAGGTAGTCGCCCAGCGGCATGCCGTCCGTGATCGGAACGGACGGGCTTGCAGGCACCGGCTGTGCCACCGCCGTCGCGGTTGGTGCAGCAGCGGCGGCAGCGACGACGGCGAGTTGGAGCAGCGCAAGTTTCATCACTTCCCCTCAGAAGAGCGGCACCACCGTGCCAAGCACCTGCTCCGCGCGCACCAGCCCGCTGGCGCGGTAGCGCGAATCGAACGAGTCGGGGCTCGTGCCCTGCAAGTAGTAGTGGCCTGGCGGGATCACCGTGGCGGCGATCGGTTCGAGAGGCCGGCGGTCGTACGCATGCGTCTTGGCCGTGCCGACCACCTTGCCGTTGACGGCAACCACACGGCCGGCGACGGTCACTGCATCACCGGGGAGACCCCGCACGATCTTGAAGAAGGGTTGGCCATGCAGGCCCGGGTAGGCGGTCTGCGCCTCGCCCGCGAAGGCAAAGACGATGAAGTCGCCGCGCTGCAGGTCGTGCGTCCCGTAGTGCACCAGCGCGACGCTGTAGGGCAGGCTGGGCGTCCAGTTAAACAACACCGGGACGCGCGGCGTCGGGTCGACAAAGACGCGGGCGTAGGCGAAGCCCCAAACCGCGAAAACCGGCACGTACAGGTACCAGCGTGCGCGCATGTGGCGCAGAAAGTCTTCGAAGTTGGCGACGAACCGAAAGCGCAGTGCGTTCATGGCGCCTCCAGCTTTCGGCGCAGGTGCGCGGTCAGGTCCAGCGTGCGCGGCGTCGAGCCGGCGACCGCGCTCTTGAGCACGACCAGGCAACTGCAATCGCGTGGGAGTTCCTCCAGCGCGACCGGCAAGCGCTGCGCGAACGCGCGCGCCATCAGCATGGCCTTGTCACGCTCGCCGTCCGTGCCGGCCTTCGTCAGGATCAGCGTGAACTCAGCCTCCTTCTGGCGGTAGACCTCGCCGACGTCGACGACACCGACGAGTTGCCCGGGGCGGATCACCAACCTGTCGTACGCGGCCAGGGTGCCGAACACGATCACCATCGCCAGCACGGCCTGGACCAGCAGCGCCTTCATGCAACATGCCCCCGGCGCCGCAGCAACTCGGCGATGGCTTCGTCGATGCTCAGGCCCTGCGCCCGCAGTTCGTCGATCGGCGCGTTGTCCTCCAGCTTGTTGGAGAACAGCAGATGCGTCGCGGGGTCGAGGATGTTGCGCGCCACGCCTTCACCCACCGGAGAAGAGATGTAGACCTCGGAGAAGACACCGGGCTCGGTGCGCAGCGAGTTGAGCAGGCGCTTCTTGGGTTCGTCCATCGACAGCCGCCCCTTGCGGTCGAGCATTTCGATCGACTCGGGCTTCTGGCGCAGCAGGAACACCCAGTCCGAGCAGTTGAAGGCCGCTTCCATCTGGGCCGAGCCGTAGTAGTCGTCAGCGCTTTGTGTGGCGGTGCCCAGTGAGCCGCCGTACTTGCGCGCGCGGCGGGCCGCTTCCTCGACCACGGCGGCCTTGACCGGATCGTCGGCGCCGATATCACCGAGTTGCTGCTTCAGTTCGTCGATGAAGAGCACCTTGCGCCGGTTGCGCGTCAGGTACATCTCCCCGGTGATCTGGTGCAGCAGCAGGATGTTGACGACGGCATGCAGGTCGGGCCGGCGCTTCAGCTCCTCGTTCTCGATGACCACGAAGTCGTTCGCGAAATCGACGTTGTTGCGGCCCTCGAAGAAGCGCTCGTACTGGCCGCCCCGCGCATAGGGGTTC
>NZ_JAVTWP010000049.1:0-4120 GCF_032229685.1 Rhizobacter sp.
TGACGTTGACGATGATCCCGCAGCGTGCGTAGGTGCTCTTGCCCAGGCAGATCGTGAGCACGTTGCGCGGAATGCGGAAGTACTCGACCGTGCGCGCCAACGCGAAGCTGTTCGGCGGAATGACGCAGACGTCAGCGTTGATGTCGACAAAACTCTTCTCGTCGAAGTTCTTCGGGTCGACGACGGTGCTGTAGATGTTGGTGAAGACCTTGAACTCCGGCGCACAGCGGATGTCGTAGCCGTAGCTGCTGGTGCCGTAGCTCACGATTTTCTGCCCCTCGGCGCTCTGCCGCACCTGGCCCGGCTCGAAGGGCTCGATCATGCCGGTCTGCTCGACCATGCGGCGGATCCATTTGTCGCTCTTGATGCTCATGTGCTGCGGGCCTCGGGAAATGTGGGCCGATTGTAGGGACGGCCACGGAGAAGCCCCCTTGAAACCAGCCGTTTCCGTGTGGCGCGGCAGGCTCGATTGGCCTACCATTTGCAGCAGTTCGACCCCGGAGACACCCATGCGCGCCGCCACCGACCTGCTGAGCCAGTACGCCGAATACCACCGCGACCGGCGCAACATCGTCAGCCACTTCATCGGTGTGCCGATGATCGTGTTCGCGATCGGCGTGTTGCTGGCACGGCCCGCGTTCGCATTTCGCGGGCTGCTGCTCAGCCCGGCGTGGCTGGCCTTCGGGCTCACGGCGGCTTGGTACCTGAGCCGCGGCAACCTCTCGCTGGGCGTGGCGGTGAGCGCCGTGGTCGGCGCGCTGGTGCTGTTGGGGCACCAGGTGGCCTACGGCAGCATGGCCTCTTGGCTGGCTTGGGGCGTGGGCAGCTTCGTGGTCGGCTGGCTGATCCAGTTCATCGGCCATTGGTACGAAGGCAAGAAGCCGGCCTTCGTCGACGACATCACCGGCCTGTTCATCGGCCCGATGTTCGTGACCGCCGAACTGATGTTCATGCTGGGCTGGAACCGCCCGCTGCTGACCGAGATCGAGCGCCGCGCCGGCCCCACCGTGCTGCGCGACATGGCGCGCATTGCCTGAATGTTCAGGCCTGAGCACTCGGCCTGAGCGCGCGACCCTAAGCGCGCGGCGGCTCCGGTTGCGCGTCGAAGCGCTCGAAGCCGCAGTACTGGATGAAATGCCGGTTCGTGGCGCGCCCGAACAGCGCCAGCCCGAGTTGCTGCGCGACCTCGTGCCCCATCTGCGTCACTCCGCTGCGTGACACGACGATCGGCACGCCCATCTGCGCCGACTTGATCACCATCTCGCTCGTCAGCCGGCCGGTGGTGTAGAAGATCTTGTCTTCGCCGGTCAGCCCGTGCAGCCACATCCAGCCGGCGATGGTGTCGATGGCGTTGTGACGGCCCACGTCTTCCACGAAGCTCAGCAGTTCGTCCTGCCTGAACAGCGCACAGCCGTGCACCGAGCCGGCCGACTTGTAGGTGCTCTCTTGCAGGCGCACCGCATCGAGCAGGCCATAGAGCGTGGGCTGGCTCAGGCGCGCCGAAGGTTCGTTCACCGGCGGAAGGTGCAGCGTGTCGAGCTCGCTCATCATGTCGCCGAACACCGTGCCCTGCCCGCAGCCGGTGGTCACCACGCGCTTGGCGGTTTTTTCGTCGAAACGTTCGATGCCGGCGCGAGTCTTCACGGCCGCAGACTGCACGTCCCAGTCGACGGTGATCGATTCGATGTCGGCGATCGACTCCACCAGCCGCTGGTTGCGCAGGTAGCCGAGCACCAGCATTTCGGGCGCCGCGCCGAGCGTCATCAGCGTGACGAGTTCGCGTTTGTCGACGAAGACCGTGAGAGCACGCTCGGCCGGGATGGCGATGCGGCGTTCGGCGCCGAACTCGTCGCGCACGGTCACTTCGTGGGTGAGCGGTGCGCTGGCCACCGTGAGTCGGGGCAGCATCGGGGGAACGACAGTCTTGTGCATGACCCGACTGTACGCAATGGCCCGCGCACCCGCGCGGGCCGGTTCCGGCCGCCTACTTCTTCGGCGCGGGTTTGATCTCTGCCGCGGTCGCCTTCGTGCTCGGCGGTGCGCCGGTGGTAGCGGCCGGCGAATGGGCACCCGCCGCTTCGATCGGCGGTGTAGGCGCGGGCGGCACAAAGGCACCCGGGTCGGCGCAAGCCGGTGTGGCCACCGGTGTTGCCGGCTCCTTGCCCGCCTTCTTGGCCGCGGCCTGGTAGGCGGCAGCCGCCTTGTCCATGGCCTTGCACAACTGGAAGCCGGCGACCTTGTCGCTCCAGGCGGTCTTCAGTGCTGCCTCGGCCGCCTTGGCCTTGGCCTCGTCGCTCGGCGCGGGCAGCTTGGCAAATGCCGGCAAGGCCAGCGCGGTCGTCAACACGGCAAGGGCAAGGCGCATGGTGGCTCTTTCGCTCAAACGGAAGGGGATGGCTGCACGGGCTCGGGCGGCGTGTCGGGCCGGGTGCGCTGCGCCGGGATCTTGCCGGCCTGGATGTCGGCGTGCCAGAGCGCGTGGTGCTCCTCGGCCCAGGCCTCATCGACGTAACCGGTCTTCATGGCCTTGTAGGCGTCTTTCATGCCGAGCGTGCCGAGATAGATGTGGCCGAGGAACAGGCACATCATCAGCACCGCCGACACGGCGTGGATCATGTGGGCGATCTGCATGTCGCCGCGCGTGTAGGCCAGGCCCGGCAGCAGCTTGTCGAGCGTGAGGCCCGAGCTGACGACGAAGAAGCCGAGCGCGAACACGCCGGCCCAGAAGATGATCTTCTCGCCGGCGTTGAAGCGGCCCGAAGCCGGCTCGGCGCCACCGAACAGGCCACCGCCCTTGCGCAGCCAGGCCAGGTCACCGCGGCTCGGGAAGTTGTCGCGCACGAACACCAGGAACACGATCACGAGCGACACCGCGAACAGCGGCCCGGCGAAGTTGTGCGCGGTCTTGAGCGCGTAGGTCAGCCAGCCGAAGAGGGTATGGCCCATCAGCGGCAGCAGCGTGAACTTGCCGAAGGCCATCACCAGGCCCGAGATCGCCAGCACGCAGAAGGCGATCGCGTTGCTCCAGTGGGCGGCACGCTCGAAGTAGGTGAAACGTTCGATCACGCGGCCGGTGTTCTGGCTGTGGCCACCGAGCGGGCCCCTGGCGAAATAGAACAACGCGATCGCCAGCAGCGTGATCAGGAACAGCGCGCCGCCATAGGGAATGAGCCACTGGTTACGCACCTGCCGCCAGGCTTCACCGGCGTTGGTGAGGCGTGACCCCGGATACTGAACGAACTCCTGGATCAGCACGCCCTTTTCGGCGCCCGGCAGGCTGCTCGTGCCTTTTTCGATGCCCGAATCGCGCACCCCGCGCCAGAACGGCGCGTTGTTGCCGGGCTGGCTCTTTGCGCGCTGCGCGTTGCTCTCGTCGGCCTTGGGCTCGGCTGGCGCCACGAAACCGGGCGGAGGACCGTTCGCGTTCGCAGCCGAAGCCGCCGGCGCCGCAGCGTCTTGGGCCCAAGCCGCCCCGACCGGCGCCACGCCGAGCAAGGCGACGAGCGCCAGGCCGGCAAGCCGGGTGCCATGAAGTCGGTTCAGCAAACGTCGCATAAAGAGAGCCTCCGGCCTTTCAGCGCACGTAGTCGTTCTGTGCCTGGTTGCGCTGACGCATCTGCGCTTCCCACGCCGCCTTGTCGCCACCCTTCCAGCCGGGCGCCGTGTAGGCCGGGTTGGCGCTGCTGCTGGCGACCCACGGTGCCGGGTCGGACTTCTTGCCGGCGCCGGTCATCGTCTGCTTCTTCTCGCCGCAGCCGGCGAGCGCCATCGCCGACGCCACGGCGACAGCAACGAGCCCTGCGCGTGCGAGGCTCACTTCTTCACCTCGGTGGCGGCCGGTGCGGCGGCTGCCGTCTGAGTGGGCTTGCCGTAGGCGGTGCCCCAGCCCCAGACTTCGCTGCCCTTGCCGCGGTTCAACACGCGGGTGCGGAAGATGTCGGCCACCACGTCGCCGTCGCCACCGAGCAGCGCCTTGGTCGAGCACATCTCGGCGCACGCCGGCAGCTTGCCTTCGGACAGGCGGTTGCGGCCGTACTTCTCGTTCTCGGCGGCGCTGCCGTTGGCTTCGGGGCCGCCGGCGCAGAAGGTGCACTTGTCCATCTTGCCGCGCAGGCCGAAG
>NZ_JAVTWP010000050.1:0-24890 GCF_032229685.1 Rhizobacter sp.
CCACGCCAGCGGCGACACCGGCCGCAGCAGGCTGATCAACGGCGACAGCATGCTGTTCAGCACGCTGAAACGGCCGATCACGAAACCCATCGGGATGCCGACCAGCGCCGCGAGGCCGAAGCCGAGGGCCACGCGCTCCAGCGAGAACAGGATGTTCCAGCCGATGCCCTGGTCGTTCGGGCCCTTGCTGTAGAACGGGTCGGAGAACACCTTGATCGCCTCGACGAAGGTGGCCGCGGGCGTCGGGAAGGTCGTGCTCTTCAGCGTGAGCAAGGCCCAGATGCCGATCAGCAGGGCCGCGCCGGCGATCGGTGGCAGTACCTTGAACCAGAACTCGCGGGCGTCGAAGCGTGGCTTCGAGACCGCGGGTGCCGCGGGCCGGGGTGATGCGGGTTCGGCACTCCTGGGCGGCGTCGCGGCCTTAGCCTCGGCCGAGGCCTCGCGCGGTGAATGAAAGACAGCACTGACCATGGCGGTTCTCCGGAGAGTGGTTCGGTTCAAGCCTTGATGGCGAAGCTGTCGGCGTACTTCTTCGGGTCCTTGCCGTCCCAGACCACGCCGTCCATCAGCTTGCTGCTGCGCATCACGTCCTTGGGCACGCTGATCTTCAGTGCGCCTGCCGCCTGCTTGTAGAGATCGATCTGGTTGATCTGCTTGGCGACGGCGAGGTAGTCGGGGTGCTCCTTCAGCAGGCCCCAGCGCTTGTGCTGCGTCAGGAACCACATGCCGTCGCTGAGGTACGGGAAGTTGACCGCGCCGTCGTTGAAGAACTTCATGTGGTTCGGGTCGTCCCAGGTCTTGCCCATGCCGTTCTGGTAGCGGCCCAGGATGCGCTGGTTGATCGCGTCGACGCCGGTGTTGACGTAGCTTTTGTCGGCCACGGTCTCGGCCATCTTCAACTTGTTCTGCAGGCTCGCGTCGATCCAGCGGCCGGCCTCGAGAATCGCCATCATCACGGCGCGGCAGGTGTTCGGGTTCTTCTTGACGAAGTCGGCGGTGGTGCCGAGCGTCTTCTCGGGGTGGTCGCGCCAGATGTCCTGCGTGGTGATCGCGGTCACGCCGATGCCGTCCATGATCGCGCGGTGGCCCCAGGGCTCGCCGACGCAGAAGCCGTCCATGTTGCCCACGCGCATGTTGGCCACCATCTGCGGCGGCGGCACGGTGATCAGCTTGGCGCCCTTGACCGGGTCGATGCCCGACGCGGCCAGCCAGTAGTGCATCCACATCGCGTGGGTGCCGGTGGGGAAGGTGCCGGCGAAGGTGTATTCGCGCTTTTCCTTGGCCATCACCTTGGCGAGCGACGGTCCGTCGACGGCGCCCTTGTCGGCCAGCGTCTTCGACAAAGAGATCGCCTGGCCGTTGTTGTTCAGGCTCATCAGCACGGCCATGTCTTTCTTGGGGCCGCCCACGCCGAGGTGCACGCCGTAGATCAGGCCGTAGAGCACGTGCGCCATGTCGAGCTCGCCGTTGACGAGCTTGTCGCGAACCCCGGCCCAGGAGGCTTCCTTGGTCGGGATGATCTTCACGCCGTACTTCTTGTCGAAGCCGAGCACCGAGGCCATCACGACCGAGGCGCAGTCGGTCAGCGGAATGAAGCCGATGCGGACCTCTTCCTTTTCCGGCTTGTCGGAGCCCTGGGCGTAGACCGCCGACTGAAGGCCGGGAACGAGGCCGGCGGCGCCTGCGGCGGCAGCGCCCTTGATCAGGTTGCGTCTGCTCATGCTGATCTTTCGATGAAGGATGGGTGTCATGGCTGTGCTGTCGTCGGGTTCGGAAAACAAAAACGGCGTCCGCACGTCTCGGGCCGTGAAGCCACGATCGGTGGGGACGCCGTCGTCCTGAAGCAACCGCACCAGCGCTGGTGCGGTGAATTCATTCGAGCGGCCGCCGTTGGCCGCTCGGGGTCAATCAAGCAATGCGCGTGCCAGAAAAAACGAGGTCGTCGGGTGCCGGCCCGCACCGAGACCGTGCGCCGCTCAGGCGAGAAGCTCCGACACGTCGAGGATGCGCTGGGCCACGTCGGCCAGCTTCAGACCCTTGTCCATCGCGGTCTTGCGCAGGCGGGCGTAGGCTTCGACCTCACTCAGGCCGCTGCGCGCCATCAGGATGCCCTTGGCGCGATCGATGGTCTTGCGTTCCGACAACTGGCTGCGCGCGTCGGCCAGCTCGCGCCGCATGCCCTCTTCGTGCTGGAAGCGGGCCAGTGCCACGTCGAGCACGGGGCGCACCCGCTCCGGCGCCATGCCGGCCACCACGTAGGCGGTGACGCCCGCGGCGATGGCGTCGCGCACATGGGTGGTGTCGTTGTCTTCGGTGAACAGCACGATCGGGCGGCGTGCATCACGCGTGGCCATCACCACGTGCTCGAGGGTGTCGCGCGCCTGGCTCTCGGCGTCGACGATGATCATGTCGGGGCCGATCTGTGCCAGCCGCTCGGGCAGGAACACATCGGCAGGCAATACCGCGACGATGTTGTAGCCGTCTTGCAGCAGGCCGATGCGCAGGATGCGCGAGCGCTCGGCCTCGATGCGGGCCCCCGGGTCCGACGGGTCGGGCCAGAGCGAGTCGGGGGCGATGATGACGAGGCGCAGGTCCTGGACCGAAGACATGCAGCGTCATGAGCAACATTCACGCCAAGCTCGGGCCGCCGCGCGTGGCGGGCGAGCAGGTGCTCAGTCGAGCAGAAACAGGCGGGCCGAACGGCGCGCCGGGCTGGAATCAGCGCGGGCCGGGATGGCTCGACATGGCGCGGCGCAGCCAGCCGCCGAGCGGCCGCAGGGAGCCGAACAGCGAGTCGGGCACGAGCGAGTCGCGCTGGGAAATCATGCCCCGAGCGTCGAGCATCTCGATGAACTGGCGCACCTCTTGGCGGCGGATGCCGCTCACGCCCACCAACTGCGTCAGCGACATGTGCCGGTGCGACATGTCGCTCAGCATGCGGCGAAACGCGGTGCGGTCGAAAGGAGCTTGGAGCTCCGGCCAGGCGGCGAGGCGGTATTCCTTCATGGCTCCAACGATGTGTTTTTCGGCTTCGGGTCGGGCCCGCCGCTCGTCAAGAATTCACAGGGTATGCGCTCGCGCCAGGGCCGTGAAGGGGTGGAAGCTGCAAATTCGTGATTTCCGACACAGTCTGATCGCACGATACAAGCTGATTCATTTGGCTCAGGATGGCTTGCTGAGCGCGCGCTGCACCTCGCTTTGCCAGGGCAGGGCGTGCACCAGCTGGTGCAAGTGCACGGTGACCTGCACGTGGCTGAGCGCCTCGCCATGCGCGTCGAGCAGCCGAAGGTTGGTGACCATGCCGAACGGGTCGGCCATGGCGACCACGCCTTCCTGCAATTCGACCCAGTCCCAGGCCACGCCGGCCGAGTGGTCGACGCTCGCGTCGCCCCACAGCGTCTGGCCGCTGCAAGGGCTGGCCTCGTCGCCGAAAGTCAACACGCGCGTGCCGAGATGGACAAGATGCAGATGCGAGGCCGAGCTCGCCTGCCACAATACAGGCGGCCACGCGTAGACAATCCAGGCAGGGGTCATTCGGGTGGTCAACGTCGTCGCGCCGATGATGGGTCCTCGGTGGTTGAATCGATAGGCGAGAGTGTGGCGACGGATTCCGCTTTTGCCATCTGTCAACCCTGTCAGGTTCTTGTTTTGCAGGGCGCCACGGACGTGAAGGATTGCGCGGTGAGGTGAGAAGGGGCGGCATGCTTCAGGGTGGGTTCACAGAAGTGCTGGGGAGTCAGAGCCGGGAAGAGTTCCGGGATGAGGTCGTGGCCTTCACCAAGAGGATCGGCTTCGAGACCGTCTCGGCCACCGTCGTCATCGACCACCTGCTCGGCGAGGCCGAGTTCATCACCGTCGACAACACGCCGCAGGCCTACCGCGACTCTTTCCAGAACCGCGAGAACTGGCGCCTCGACCCGGTGATGCAGCACTGCAAGCGCCAGAGCATGCCCATCATCTGGAGCCAGAAGACCTACGTCTCGCAAGGCCTGGGCGACAAATGGGAAGAGCAGGCCCGCTACGGCTACCGCAACGGCATTGCGCTGGCGCTGCACATGCCCGAAGGCCGGCATTTCTTCCTCGGTGTCGACCGCGACCAGCCGGTGCCGATGCACGCCGGCGAATTGACCCGCGTGGTCGCCGACCTGCAGCTCTTTGCCGTGCACGCCCAAGACGCTGCCTTGCGCATCCTGGCGCCCGGTGGGTCCGAGCCGGGCAACCCGGCGCTCACGCCCCGCGAGCTCGAAACCCTGCGCTGGACCATGGAAGGCCGCACTGCCCGTGAAGTCGGGGAGGTTCTGGGCATCACCGAGCGCACCGCCGCGCTGCATGTGAACAACGCCACCCACAAGCTGGGCTGCGTCAACAAGCACCAGGCGGTGCTGAAGGCCCTGCGCCTTGGCTTGATTCGCTGAGGATTCCCGAAAAGCCGGGTTGTCGCGTCAACCCCCACCCTGTAAGACTTGACAGTTACGTAAAAGCTTCGCTCCTGTTTGAATGGCTGAAGTGCACGGATGGCGTGTACCCCACCTTCAGGAGCAGAGCATGCAACAACGTCAAACCACCGTCTCCCAGTTCGCCACCCCGTCCGTCGCTGCCGCCCAGGCATCGGCGAAGAGCGCCCCGATCGCGCTCGACGCCGCCACGCTCAAATTGGTGGCGGGCGGCGTCCAGGCCGCCGGCCCGAACGGCGGCTGGTCGAGCGCCGGCGCCGCCGGCCCGAACGGCGGCTGGTAAACCGGCCGGGCTGTCGTGGCCAGCCTGTTCCGCCCCGAAGTCCTGGAAAACCGCCAGCGCGACTGGCTGGGCAGCATTCAGCTGATCCGGCCGGTTTCGCTCGGCTTGCTCACGCTGTTCGTGCTGGCGACCGCCTTGGCGGTCGCTTGTTATCTCGTGCTGGGCGAGTACACGCGCAAGGCTCGTGTCACCGGCTACCTCGTCCCCGACCAAGGCGTCTTGCGCCTGATGTCGCCTCAGCCGGCCACGCTGCTCGAAGCCCACGCCGTCGAGGGCGCGTCGGTGCGTCAGGGCGACGTGCTGTTCGTGCTGTCGGTCGGTCAGTCGACGCTGAGTGGCGACACCCAAGCGGCGGTGCGCGCCAGCCTCGCGTTGCGTGAACAGAGCCTGCAGGGCGCGGCGCGACAGCGTGGTGCGCTAGAGCAGAACCAGCTCGGTGCGCTCGACCGCCAGATCGACGACATGCGGCGTGAACTCGGTTCCATGACGGCCGAGGCCGACCTGCAGCGCGAACGCCTCACACTGGCGCAGCAGGCGCAGGCGCGGCTCGAATCGCTGCGCAACGACAACTTCGTGTCGTCGGCACAGGTGCAGGCCAAGGCCGAAGAAGTGCTCGGCCTGAAGGCTCAGCTGCAGGCGCTGGAGCGCCAGCGGTCGGCCCATCTGCGCGAGATCGCCTCGCTTCAGGCGCAGCGCCGCGAATTGCCGATGAAAGCGCAGGCACAGCAGGGCGAGATCGCGCGTGACCTGGCCGCGCTGGGTCAGCAGGCGGCCGAGAACGAAGCCCGGCAGCGCATCGTGGTGCGGGCGCCGCAAGACGGCGTCGTCACCGGCGTATTGGCCCAGGTCGGCCAGACCGTCACGCCGAATGTGGCCATGGCCAGCCTGCTGCCGGCCAACGCGCGCTTGCAGGCGCAGCTTTTCGCACCGTCGAGCGCGGTCGGGTTCGTGCGGCCGAACCAGCCGGTGCAACTGCGCTACCAGGCTTTTCCGTACCAGAAGTTCGGCCACCAGACCGGCGCGGTGGCCATCGTCTCGCGCGCGCCGCTGCAAAGCGCCGAGCTCGCGGGGCTGCCGATGCAGGCCGCCGCCAACGCGGCGGCTGAACCGCTCTACCGCATCACCGTCACGCTCGACCAGCAAAGCGTGGCTGCCTACGGCCAGGCCCAGGCGCTGGTGCCGGGCATGCAGCTCGAAGCCGACGTACTGCTCGACCGTCGGCGCCTGATCGAGTGGCTCTTCGAGCCCGTGCTCGGCATCGCCGGCAAGGTGTGAGGGCGGTGGCTTCCGTGCTCGAGGGTCTGCGTCTGGGCATGTCGGGCCGGCGCCTGCCGATGATCCTGCAGACCGAAGCGGCCGAGTGCGGCCTGGCCTGCCTGGCCATGGTCGCTTCGCATCACGGGTATCAAAGTGATCTGCCCACGCTGCGCCAGCGCTTTTCGGTTTCGCTGAAGGGCGCGACCATGGCCGACCTGGTGCGCCTGGCCGGTCACATGCGGCTCAACGCGCGGGCGTTGCGGGCCGAGATGGAGCACCTGCCCGAACTCGCGCTGCCCTGCATCCTGCACTGGGACCTGAACCATTTCGTGGTGCTGAAGGAAGTCCGCCGTGGCGTGGCCGTGATCCACGACCCGGCCCGTGGCGTGCGCAGACTGCCGCTGGCCGAGTTGTCGAAACACTTCACCGGCATCGTGCTGGAGCTGGCGCCGCAGGCCGAGTTCGAGCCGCAGACCGCGCGCCAGAACGTGTCGTTGCGCCAACTCCTCGGCCGTGTGACGGGGCTCAAGCGTTCGCTGATCCAGATCTTCACGCTGGCGCTGGCGCTCGAGGCGTTCCTGCTGCTGTCGCCCTTCTTCCTGCAATGGGTCGTCGACAGCGTGTTGCTCAGCGCGGACCGTGATCTGCTCGTCACGCTCGGCATCGGCTTCGCGTTGCTCGTCTTGATGCAGGTTGGCGCGAGTGCGATCCGCTCGTGGGCGGTGCTGCACCTGTCGGCCACGCTCAACCTGCAGTGGTTGTCGAACGTGTTCGCGCACCTGATGCGCCTGCCGGTTTCGTGGTTCGAGAAACGCCACACCGGCGACGTGATGTCGCGCTTCGGCGCGGTGCAGAAGATCCAGCAGACGCTGACCACGAGCTTCGTGGAATCGGTGCTCGACGGGCTGCTGGTGGTCGTCACGCTCGCCATGATGTTCGTCTACAGCGGCACGCTCACGGCCATTGCCTGCGCCAGCGTGGCCGCCTATGCGCTGCTGCGCTGGGCCTTCTTCCGCCCGCTGCGCGAAGCGACCGAAGAGTCGATCATCTTCGAGGCCAAGCGTTCCAGCCACTTCCTCGAATCGCTGCGCGGCGTGCAGTCGATCAAGCTCTTCAACCGCCAGGAAGACCGGCAGGCGCGTTTCATGAACCTGGTGGTCGATGCGATGAACGCCAACATCGCGACCCGAAAGCTCGACCTGATGTTCAGCGTGCTGCACAAGCTGGTGTTCGGGCTCGAGCGCATCGCGATCGTCTGGGTCGGTGCCCTGCTGGTGATGGACCACATCTTCTCGGTCGGCATGCTGTTCGCGTTCATCGCCTACAAGGAACAGTTCGCACAGCGCGTCAGCGCGCTGATCGACAAGGTGGTCGAGCTCAAGATGCTCAGGTTGCAGGGCGAGCGCCTGGCCGACATCGTGCTCACGCCGCCCGAGCCGCAGGCCGAGCCGGCGCAGCCGCTGCCGGCGGGCAGCGCGCGCCTCGAGCTGCGCGACGTGAGCTTCGGTTATTCCGAAGCCGAGCCCGAGGTGTTGCGGCACCTCCACCTCGTCATCGAGCCGGGCGAATCGGTCGCCATCGTCGGCCCGTCGGGTTGTGGCAAGACCACGCTGCTCAAGCTGATGCTGGGCGTGCATGCGCCGCAGACGGGCGAGATCCGCGTCGGTGGCCTCGCGTTGCGCCAGCTCGGCTTGCGTGCCTGGCGCGACATGATCGGCACCGTGATGCAGGACGACCAGCTCTTCGCCGGTTCGATCGCCGACAACATCAGCTTCTTCGACCCCGAGGCCGACCCGGCCTGGGTCACGCAGTGCGCCCGCATCGCGGCCGTGGCCGACGAGATCGGCGCGATGCCGATGGGCTTTCACACCCTGATCGGCGACATGGGGACGAGCATTTCCGGCGGGCAGAAACAGCGCATCCTGCTGGCGCGGGCGCTCTACAAGCGGCCCAAGCTGCTGTTCCTCGACGAGGCGACCAGCGCCCTCGACGTGGAGCGCGAGCGCGAGGTGAACCAGGCGATCCGCCAGCTCGATCTCACGCGCATCATCGTCGCGCACCGGCCCGAGACCATCGCCTCGGCGAGCCGCGTGATCGTGCTGCAAGACGGCAAGGTGGCGCAAGACCTGCGCAGCGTGCCGGGCGGCGGGGGCAGCACGCACGCCCGCTGAAGCCACGGGGCAGGGCGGGTGCGGCCCTAAACTTCGCCCCATGAACATTCTCGGCATCGAGTCGTCGTGCGACGAAACCGGCGTGGCGCTGGTGCGCGCCGCCGCGAGCGGCACGCCGACGCTGCTGGCACATGCGCTGCACAGCCAGATCGACATGCACCAGGCCTATGGTGGCGTGGTGCCCGAACTCGCTTCGCGCGACCACATCCGGCGTGTGCTGCCACTGGCGCGCCAAGTGATGCAAGAGGCGGGTGCCGCGCTGGCCGACATCGACGTGGTGGCCTACACCCGCGGCCCGGGGCTGGCCGGCGCGCTGCTGGTCGGCGCCGGCGTGGCGTGTTCGCTCGCTGCGTCGCTGGGCAAGCCGGTGGTCGGCGTGCACCACCTCGAAGGCCACCTGCTGTCGCCGTTTCTCTCGGCCGACCCGCCGGCGTTTCCGTTCATCGCGCTGCTCGTGTCGGGCGGGCACACCCAGCTGATGCGCGTCGACGACGTGGGCCTCTACGAACTGCTCGGCGAGACCATCGACGACGCGGCCGGCGAAGCCTTCGACAAATCGGCCAAGCTGCTCGGGCTGGGCTACCCGGGCGGGCCGGCGCTGGCACGTCTGGCCGAGTTCGGCGACGCGTCGACCTTCACCTTGCCGCGCCCTCTGCTGCACAGCGGCAACCTCGACTTCTCGTTCGCGGGGTTGAAGACGGCGGTGCGCACGCAGGTGCTCAAGCTGGGCAGCAACGTGTGCGAGGAGGACAAGGCGCACTTGGCGGCAGCTACGCAGCAGGCGATCGTCGACGTGCTGGTGCGCAAGTCGGTGCAGGCGCTGCGCGACACCGGGCTCAAGCGCATCGTCGTAGCCGGCGGTGTCGGGGCGAACGCCTTGCTGCGCGAACAACTGAACCGCGAATGTGCCAAACGCCAGGTCCGGGTGCACTACCCCGAGCTGGCGCTGTGCACCGACAACGGCGCGATGATCGCGCTCGCCGCGGCGATGCGCATGCAGCGCGACAGCGCCGCCGCCTCGAACGACTACGCGTTCGATGTGCGGCCGCGCTGGCCGCTGGCCACGGTCAACGCCGCGCTCAGTTGATGCTCAACTGGGTCGCGCCGGTCGCGACCTTCTTTGCCAGCGTGAGCGTCAGCACGCCGTTCTCGAACTTCGCTTGCGACGCGGTCTGGTCGACCTCTGCCGGCAGGCTCACGGTGCGGGCGTAGCGCGCGACGCTGCGTTCGCGGTAGAGCGTGCGGGCCGCGTCCTTCGGCGCTTCGGCCGACGCACCCTCGGCGGGCTCGGCCTTCGGCAGGTCCACGGTTTCGATGCTCACGCGGCGGCCTTCGACCGACACCTTGAGCTGCTCGCGGGTCACGCCAGGCACGTCGAACACGACGTTGTAGGCGGTGTCGGTTTCGCTGACGTCGAGTGCCGGGGTGCGCGTTTCGGCGCTGGCCGAAGCGCCGCGCACGTGGCGATCGAACGACTCGTCGAACAGACGATCGAACGCACGGCTGTAGTGCGGCGTGGCCAGGCGGTGGGCGGTACGGGACAGAGGCAGGACGAACATGGCGGGCTCCTACAATCGGGTTTCGCTGCTGCACCGTGCAGCAACCATGCCGCTGAATTTGGAGCGGCATTTTTGTTTTCAAGGGCCTTGAAATTGCGGAAGCCGACGAGATTTCTGGGAGCGCTGGGCCTGGCTCTGGTGCTGTGCGGCGTGGCCGCGCAAGGCAGCACCGTGCCGGTCCGCATCGCGATGATCGAAGGCCTGTCGGGCAGCTTCGGCCATGCCGGCGAAGCCGTACACCGCAACCTGCTGCTGGCGGTGGAGCGCATCAACGCGCGCGGTGGCGTGCGTTTGCCCGGCGGCGCGCGGCCGCTGGAATTGCTGCGCTTCGACAGCAAGGGCAACAACGAGGAAACGTTGGCGATGCTGAGGCTGGCGCTCGACCAGAACGTGGGGTTCGTGATGCAGGGCAACAGCTCGTCGGCGGCCGCGGTGCTGATCGACGCGCTCAACAAGCACAACGAACGCGAGCCGCAGCGCCGCGCGCTGTTCCTCAACTACTCGGCCGTCGACCCGTTGCTCACCAACGAAAAGTGCAGCTTCTGGCACTTTCGTTTCGATGCGCACGCCGACATGCGCCTGGCCGCGCTGACCGGCGTGCTGCAAGACGATGCCCGTGTAAAGAAGGTCTACCTGATCGGCCAGGACTACAGCTTCGGGCAGCAGGTGTTGCGCAGGGCGCGCGCCGAGATCTCTGCCCGGCGCCCCGACATCCAGATCGTCGGCGACGAGTTGCACGCGCTCGGCCGAATCAAGGACTTTCTGCCCTACGCCGCCAAGATCAAGGCGAGCGGCGCGCAGGCGGTCTTGACCGGCAACTGGGGCAACGACCTCACGCTGTTGATCAAGGCGGCCCGTGAGGCTGGCGTCGATGCGAGTTTCTACACGTTCTATGGCAATGCCCTGGGGGCGCCAGCGGCGATCGGCGAGGCCGGCGTGGTCCGTGTGCTGGCGGTGGCCGAGTGGCACCCGAACGTGGGCACGCCGGCTTCCGAGCGTTTCTACGCGGGCTTCCGCGAGCGTTTCCCGAAGCCGCAGGACGACTATGTGCACGCGCGCATGCAGGTCATGGTCGAGATGCTGGCCGCGGCGATCGAACAGGCCCGCAGCACCGACCCGGTGGCTGTGGCCAGGGCGCTCGAAGGCATGGTGCTCGACCGGAACACGCTCGGTGGTTTTCACGAAGGCACGATGCGCGCTGCCGACCACCAGTTCATCCAGCCGCTCTACGTGAGCGTGATGGACCGAGTGGGCGCCCCCGGTGTGGCGCACGACAATGAAGGTTCGGGCTTCGGCTTCAAGACGCTGCGCCGGATCGAAGCGCGCCAGACCGAACAGCCCCACACCTGCAAGATGGAACGCCCCTGAAGGAAACCCATGCGCCAAGTCATCGATGAATTGCCCGGCTCGAAGATCCGCGAGGTCGCCAACGCCGGCCTCGGCCGCAGCGATGTGCTGCCGTTCTGGTTCGGTGAGAGCGACGAGCCGACGCCAGGCTTCATTCGCGACGCCGCGATCCGCTCGCTGAACGAAGGCGAAACCTTCTATGCCCACAACCTGGGCCTGCCCGAGCTCCGCGAAGCCCTGTCGGCCTACATCGGTAGCCTGCACCGGCCGGTGAGCGCGGCGCGCATCGCGGTCACATCGTCGGGCGTCAATGCGCTGATGCTGGCGATGCAGGCGCTCGCCGGGCCGGGCGACGAAGTGGTGGCGGTGGTGCCGGTGTGGCCGAACCTCACCTCGCAGCCGGTGATCCTCGGCGCCAGCGTGAAGCGGGTGTCGCTGCAGGTGCGCGAAGGCGCCTGGCAGCTCGACATGGCGGCGCTGCTCGCGGCCGTCACACCGAAGACGAACGTGCTGCTCGTCAACGCACCGAACAACCCGACCGGCTGGACGCTGACACGCGCCGAGCAGGAGACGGTCCTCGCGCATTGCCGGCGCACCGGCACCTGGATCGTGGCCGACGAGGTCTACGAGCGGGTGTATTTCAAGCCGCGGGCGAAATGCGCGCCCAGCTTCCTCGACATCGCCGAGCCCGACGACCGCCTGGTCGTGGCGCACAGCTTCTCGAAGAGTTTCCTGATGACCGGCTGGCGCCTGGGTTGGCTGGTGATGCCGCCGGCGCTGATCGAGGCCATGGGCAAGCTGGTCGAGTTCAACACCTCGTGCGCGCCGGTCTTCGTGCAGCGCGCTGGTTTGGCGGCGCTCGCCGGCGCCGCCGACTTCGTCCCGGGCCTGACCCAGCGCCTGAAACACTGCCGCGACACCTTGTTGCCGCAGCTTCAGGCCTTGCCGGGCGTGCAGGTCGCCACACCCGAAGGCGGCATGTACGCCTTCTTCCGCGTCGAAGGGCAAGACGATTCGCTCGCCTTCGCCAAGCGGCTCGTCACCGAGGCGGGCCTGGGCCTGGCGCCCGGCGTGGCCTTCGGCGGCGAGGCCGAGGGCTGGCTGCGCTGGTGCTTCGCGTCGAACGATCCCCAGCGGCTGACGCAGGGGGTCGAGCGGCTGAAACGATTCCTCGGGCTATAATCTGCGGGTTTTGCGTCTGGCGGGTATCTGCCGGGCAAGGAACAAGGCACGCCACTGGTCGGTTTCACCGGTGTGCGCAAGTGGGCTCCACCGCGAGCATTTTCGAAACCGTGGCATTCCTCCATCGAGCCTTCATGGGCGGCAGGGTGACTCGGTTTCATTCAACTGGAAACGAGAAATGTCCAACGCCACCATCGACAAGGCCGAGATCGTCAAGGCCAATGCGCGCAGCGCCAACGACACCGGGTCGCCGGAAGTTCAGGTCGCCATCCTGACCGCACGCATCAACGACCTGACGCCGCACTTCAAGACCCACATGAAAGACCACCACGGTCGCCGGGGCCTGTTGAAGATGGTCAACCAGCGCAAGAGCCTGCTGGCCTACCTGAAAGACCGTGACGCCGAGCGTTACACCGCGCTGATCCAGAAGCTGGGCCTGCGCAAGTAATCAGCGGTATCGAAAGAGAGCCTGTCTGGAATTCGCCAGCACAGGCTCTTCGTCTTTGGAGAGGTGGCCCGTCGCCCCTCGCCGAAAGCGCTCCACACCAACCGGAGACACCTGAATGAGCATGTTCAAAAAAGTCAGCAAGACCTTCCAATGGGGTCAGCACACCGTCATTCTCGAGACCGGTGAAATCGCGCGCCAGTCGGGCGGCGCGGTCATCGTGAACATCGAAGACACCGTGGTGCTCGCCACCGTGGTCGCCGCCAAGAACCCGAAGCCCGGGCAAGACTTCTTCCCGCTGACCGTCGACTACATCGAAAAAACCTACGCCGCCGGCAAGATCCCCGGCAGCTTCTTCAAGCGTGAAGGCCGCCCGAGCGAGCTCGAGACGCTGACCTCGCGCCTGATCGACCGCCCGCTGCGCCCGCTGTTCCCCGAAGGCTTCTACAACGAAGTGCAGGTCGTGGTGCACGTGCTGTCGCTGAACCCGGAAGTCTCGGCCGACATCGCCGCGCTGATCGGCTCGTCGGCTGCGCTCGCGATCTCGGGCATCCCGTTCAACGGCCCGATCGGTGCTGCGCGCGTCGGCTACATCAACGGCGAATACGTGCTGAACCCGGGCAAGACACAACTGCTCGACTCGAAGATGGACCTCATCGTCGCCGGCACCGAAACCGCCGTGCTGATGGTGGAGTCGGAAGCCCAGCAACTCTCTGAAGAGATCATGCTCGGCGGCATCGTGTTCGGCCAGCAGCAGAGCAACATCGCGATCAATGCGATCCACGAGCTGGTGCGTGACGCCGGCAAGTCGGCCTGGGAATGGGCAGCGCCCGCGAAAGACGAAGCCTTCATCGGCAAGGTCACCGCGCTGGCCGAAGGCCCGCTCCGCGCGGCCTACCAGATCCGCTCGAAGCAGGCCCGCACCCACGCCACCCGCGAAGTGACGGCCGCCACCATGGCCGCGCTGAAGGGCGACAACGTCGAGTTCGACAAGGTCAACCTCGAGAACGTGCTGTTCGAGATCGAAGCGCGCATCGTGCGCAGCCAGATCCTCTCGGGCGAGCCGCGCATCGACGGCCGCGACACGCGCACCGTGCGTGCCATCGAGATCCGCAACAGCGTGTTGCCGCGCGCCCACGGTTCGTCGCTGTTCACGCGTGGTGAAACCCAGGCGCTGGCCGTGGCCACGCTCGGCACCGCGCGCGACGCGCAGCGTATTGACGCGCTCTCGGGCGAGTTCACCGAGCACTTCATGCTGCACTACAACATGCCCCCGTTCGCCACCGGCGAAACCGGGCGCGTGGGCACGCCCAAGCGCCGCGAGATCGGCCACGGCCGCCTCGCCAAGCGTGCGCTGGTCGCGGTGCTGCCGAGCCAGGCCGACTTCCCGTACTCGATGCGCGTGGTGTCTGAAATCACCGAGTCGAACGGTTCCTCGTCGATGGCTTCGGTGTGCGGCGGCTGCCTCGCGCTGATGGACGCCGGTGTGCCGCTGAAGGCACACGTGGCCGGCATCGCCATGGGCCTGATCAAGGACGGCAGCCGCTTCGCGGTGCTGACCGACATCCTCGGCGACGAAGATCACCTCGGCGACATGGACTTCAAGGTGGCCGGCACGACCGCTGGCGTGACCGCGCTGCAGATGGACATCAAGATCCAGGGCATCACCAAGGAAATCATGCAGGTCGCTTTGGCGCAAGCCAAGGAAGCGCGCCTGCACATCCTGGGCAAGATGACCGAGGTGATGAGCACCGCGAACACCGAGGTGTCGCAGTTCGCACCGCGCCTGTACACGATGAAGATCAACCCGGAAAAGATCCGCGACATCATCGGTAAGGGCGGCGCCACGATCCGTGCGCTGACCGAAGAGACCGGTTGCACGATCGACATCGGCGAAGACGGCACGATCACGATCGCGTCGACCGATGCGGGCAAGGCCGAGAACGCCAAGAAGCGCATCGCCGAGATCACCGCTGAAGTCGAGATCGGCAAGGTCTACGAAGGCCCGATCACGAAGATCCTCGACTTCGGCGCGCTCGTGAACCTGCTGCCGGGCAAGGACGGCCTGCTGCACATCAGCCAGATCGCGCACCAGCGCGTCGAGAAGGTCACCGACTTCCTGAAGGAAGGCCAGATCGTCAAGGTCAAGGTGCTCGAAACCGACGAGAAGGGTCGCGTCAAGCTGTCGATGAAGGCGCTGATCGAGCGCGAACAACAAGCGCCGCATCAGGACTGATTCCGGGTGGAGTGCCGCGCTGCGCCTTTTCATGGCGCAACGCGGTGTGTGTTCAAGACCCTGGAGACTCACAAGATGAAGGCCATCGAGATCACGGCATTCGGCAAGCCCGAGGTGCTGGTCGCCACCGAGCGGCCCGCGCCCGTTGCCGGCATTGGCGAGGCGCTGATTCGTGTCGCCGCGGCCGGCGTGAACCGGCCCGACGTGCTGCAACGCAAGGGCCTGTACCCGGTGCCGCCGGGTGCTTCCGACTTGCCCGGCCTCGAGGTGGCAGGTGTCATCGAGTCGGGTGACTCGACGGCGCTGGCCGAAGCGGGCCTGAAGGTCGGCGACCGTGTGTGTGCGCTCGTGGCCGGCGGCGGTTATGCCGAGCTGTGCGTTGCGCCGGTCGGCCAGTGCCTGCCGGTGCCGGCAGGCCTGAGCGACATCGAAGCGGCGAGCCTGCCGGAAACCTTCTTCACGGTCTGGTCGAACGTGTTCGACCGGGCGCGCCTGCAAGCCGGTGAGACGCTGCTGATCCAGGGCGGCACCAGCGGCATCGGTGTGACGGCGATCCAGCTCGCCAAGGCGGCCGGCGCGACCGTGATCGCCACGGCCGGCAGCGACGAGAAGTGCGCCGCCTGCGTGCAACTCGGCGCCGACCACGCGATCAACTACCGTGAGCTCGACTTCGTCGAAGAGGTCAAGCGCATCACGGGCGGCAAGGGCGTCGACGTGGTGCTCGACATGGTCGCGGGCGCCTATGTGGCGCGCGAGATCAAGTGCCTGGCCGAAGACGGGCGCATCGTCATCATCGCAGTGCAGGGTGGGGTCGAGTCGCAGATCGATGCCGGCCTCGTGCTGCGCAAGCGCCTGGTCATCACCGGTTCGACGCTGCGCCCGCGCCCGGTGTCGTTCAAGACCGCCATCGCGAAATCTCTGCGCCATAACGTGTGGCCCTGGCTCGAAGCCGGCCGCGTGAAGCCGGTGATCCACCAGGTGTTCCCGGCCGAGCAGGCAGCGGCTGCGCACACGCTGATGGAAAGCAACCAGCACATCGGCAAGCTCGTGCTGGTGTGGTGAACAGCCCAACGGAATCACATTCGATGCGTCGCAAACTCGTCGTCGGCAACTGGAAGATGAACGGCAGCCGTGCAGCCAACGCCGAACTGCTGGCTGCGCTGAAGGCCGCCGGCCCGTGGGTGGCCGACGTGGCGGTGTGTGCCCCGGCGGTCTACCTCGGCGAGGTGGCCTTGTCGTTGCAGGGCGAAAACATCAAGTGGGGCGCGCAGGATTGCTCGGCGTTCGAGTCGGGCGCCTACACCGGCGAGATGTCGGCGGCGATGCTGGCCGAGTTCGGCTGCCGCTACGTGCTCGTGGGCCACTCCGAGCGCCGCGCGATGCACGGCGAGTCGGACCAGCTCGTGGCTGACAAGGCCAAGGCCGCGCTTGCGCACCGGCTCACGCCCATCGTCTGTGTCGGTGAAACGCTGGCAGAGCGTGAAGCCGGCCAGACCGACGCCGTGGTCAAGCGCCAGTTGTCGGCGGTGATTCACACGCTCGCGCACTGCGTTCCGCAGATCGTGGTGGCCTACGAGCCGGTCTGGGCCATCGGCACCGGCAAGACGGCTTCGCCCGAACAAGCGCAGGCCGTGCATGCCTTGCTGCGCGCCCAGCTCAAGGCCGCGAGCGCACACGCGGCCGTCATGAAGATCCTCTACGGCGGCAGCGTCAAGGCCGACAACGCCGCGGTGCTGTTCGCGCAGCCCGACATCGACGGTGGCCTGATCGGTGGTGCCTCGTTGAAGGCCGCCGAGTTCGCCGCCATCTGCCGCGCCGCGGGCTGACCCAACCATATTCTCGGAGTCGAAAGAAATGAACCTGTTGTTGAACCTGGTGGTGGCGTTGCAGATCATTGCAGCGCTGGTGATGATCGGCCTCGTGCTCATTCAGCACGGCAAGGGTGCCGACATGGGTGCGTCGTTCGGCAGTGGTGCATCGGGCAGCCTGTTCGGTGCAACCGGCAGCGCGAACTTCATGTCGCGCTCGACGGCGGTGTGCGCGGCGGTGTTCTTCGCCTGCACGCTGGCTCTGGCCTACTTCTCGAACGACCGTGCACGCCCGGCCACGGGCAGCGTGCTCGATCGTCCGGCGATGAGCGCTCCGGCCGCCAGCGTGCCCGCCACCGGCGCCGCGCTGATCCCCGGCGCGGCGAGTGCGCCGGCCGCCGTGGCACCTGCTGCATCGGTCGTTCCTGCGTCGGGCGCGGGCGCAGTTCCGTCCAAATGAAGTGACGCGCGTCAGGCGCGTCGAACAGCGACTGTCACAGAGGGCGTGACAGCGTTGTTGCGGTGCAGCGAACTCGCTGGATCGCACGACCTTTGTGGTTAGAATCTCCTGTTGTTTGGTAAGCAATTTCCTCACGCAAACCAGACACGAATCGAGTGCTAGGCCGTCGTGGTGAAATTGGTAGACACGCTATCTTGAGGGGGTAGTGGCGAAAGCTGTGCGAGTTCGAGTCTCGCCGACGGCACCATCGAATTGTTCGGGCTTGACGCCATAGCGGCGAGTTCGGAGTGCTCCAGCCCAGGCACGCCTTGCCGGCGTGTGACACGACATGAATCTGGAACCTTATCTGCCCGTCATCCTGTTCATTCTGATCGGGGCAGCAGTGGGCGTGGCGCCGCAGGTTCTCGGGTTCGTGCTCGGCCCGCGCCGGCCCGACAAAGCCAAGAATTCCCCCTACGAGTGCGGCTTCGAAGCCTTCGAAGACGCGCGCATGAAGTTCGACGTGCGCTACTACCTCGTCGCCATCCTGTTCATTCTTTTCGACCTCGAAATCGCGTTCCTCTTCCCCTGGGCGGTGTCGCTCAAGGAGATCGGGCCGACGGGCTTCTGGGCCATGATGATTTTCCTGGGCATTCTTGTCGTCGGCTTTGCCTACGAGTGGAAAAAGGGTGCGCTCGACTGGGAATGATGAGAGAGCATCACGATGGGCATTGAAGGCGTACTCAAAGAGGGCTTCGTCACCACCAGCGTCGACACGCTGCTGAACTGGTCGAAGACCGGTTCGTTGTGGCCGATGACCTTCGGTCTGGCGTGCTGCGCCGTCGAGATGATGCACGCCGGCGCTGCGCGCTACGACATCGACCGTTTCGGCATGCTGTTTCGCCCCAGCCCGCGCCAGAGCGATCTGATGATCGTGGCCGGCACGCTGTGCAACAAGATGGCGCCGGCGCTGCGCAAGGTCTACGACCAGATGGCCGAGCCGCGCTGGGTGCTGAGCATGGGCTCGTGCGCCAACGGCGGCGGCTACTACCACTACAGCTACTCGGTGGTGCGCGGCTGCGACCGCATCGTGCCGGTCGACGTCTACGTGCCGGGCTGCCCGCCCACGGCCGAGGCGCTGCTCTACGGCGTGCTGCAACTGCAGGCGAAGATTCGCCGCGAAAACACGATCGCGCGCTGATGAGCAAACTCGACACATTGCAGGCTGCGTTGCAGTCGGTTCTCGGCGAGCGCGTCAAGACGCTGGTGCGCGAACGCGGCGAGATCACGATCACCGTCGCCGCCGCCGACTACATCGCCGCTGCCCTCGCACTGCGCGACCATGCCGAGCTCAAGTTCGAGCAGTTGATCGACCTCTGCGGTGTCGACTACTCCGCCTACAAAGACCAGCCCTGGGAAGGCGCGCGTTTCTGCGCCGTCTCGCACCTGCTCTCGGTCACCCACAACTGGCGTCTGCGGCTGAAGTCGTTCTGCCCCGACGACGACGTGCCGGTGATCGATTCGCTCACCGAGGTCTGGAGCTCGGCCAACTGGTTCGAGCGTGAAGCCTTCGACCTCTACGGCATCATCTTCGAGGGTCACCTCGACTTGCGTCGCATCCTCACCGACTACGGGTTCATCGGCCACCCGTTCCGCAAGGACTTCCCGACCTCCGGGCACGTCGAGATGCGCTACGACGCCGAGCAGAAGCGCGTGATCTACCAGCCGGTGACGATCGAACCGCGCGAGATCACGCCGCGCATCATCCGCGAAGACAACTACGGCGGCTTGCGTTGAAGCACCAGCATGGCTGACATCAAGAACTACACGCTCAACTTCGGCCCGCAGCACCCGGCCGCGCACGGTGTGCTGCGCCTCGTGCTCGAACTCGACGGTGAAGTGATCCAGCGTGCCGACCCGCACATCGGCCTCTTGCACCGCGCGACCGAGAAGCTCGCCGAGAGCAAGACCTTCATCCAGTCGCTGCCCTACATGGACCGTCTCGACTACGTGTCGATGATGTGCAACGAACACGCCTACTGCCTGGCGATCGAGAAGCTGCTGGGTGTCGACGTGCCGGTGCGCGCGCAGTACATCCGCGTGATGTTCAGCGAGATCACACGGCTGCTGAACCACCTCATGTGGCTCGGCGCGCACGGCCTCGACTGCGGTGCGATGAACGTCTTCATCTATTGCTTCCGCGAGCGCGAAGACCTGTTCGACATGTACGAAGCGGCCTCGGGCGCGCGCATGCACGCCGCCTACTTCCGCCCGGGCGGTGTGTACCGCGACCTGCCCGACGTGATGCCGCAGTACAAGGCCTCGAAGATCCGCAACACCAAGGCGATCTCGGCGCTGAACGAGAACCGCCAGGGCTCGCTGCTCGACTTCATCGACGATTTCGTCGCGCGTTTCCCGAAGTGTGTCGACGACTACGAGACGCTGCTGACCGACAACCGCATCTGGAAACAGCGCACCGTCGGCATCGGCGTGGTCACGCCCGAGCGTGCCCTGAACCTCGGCTTCACCGGCCCGATGCTGCGCGGCTCGGGCGTGCTCTGGGACCTGCGCAAGCACCAGCCCTACGACGTCTACGACCAGATGGACTTCGACATTCCGCTCGGCGTGAATGGCGACACCTACGACCGTTACCTCGTTCGAGTGGAAGAGATGCGCCAGTCGAACCGCATCATCAAGCAGTGCGTCGACTGGTTGCGTGCCAACGAAGGCCCGGTGATCACGAGCAACCACAAGGTGGCACCGCCGTCGCGGCTCGACATGAAGTCGGGCATGGAAGACCTGATCCACCACTTCAAGCTCTTCACCGAAGGTTTCCACGTGCCCGAAGGTGAAGCCTACGCGGCGGTCGAGCACCCGAAGGGCGAGTTCGGCATCTACATCGTGAGCGATGGCGCGAACAAGCCGTACCGCTTGAAGATCCGCCCGCCCGGCTTCCCGCACCTCGCGGCGCTCGACGAGATGGCGCGTGGCCACATGATCGCCGACGCCGTGGCCGTGATCGGCACGATGGACATTGTGTTTGGAGAGATCGACCGGTGAGCGCTCACGAGATGATTTCCGACGCGACCCGCGCGCGCTTCGACAAGGAAGTGGCCAAGTACCCGGCCGACCAGAAGCAGTCGGCCGTGATGGCGTGCCTGGCGATCGTGCAGCAGGAACAGGGCTTCGTGTCGGGCGAGAGCGAGAAGCTCGTCGCCGACTACCTGGGCATGCCGCCGATCGCGGTGCACGAGGTCACGACCTTCTACAACATGTACAACCAGCACGCGCTGGGCAAGTACAAGTTCAACGTCTGCACCAACCTGCCATGCCAGTTGCGCAATGGCCAGGAAGCGCTGAATCACCTGTGCTCGCGCCTCGGGGTGGAAGAGGGCGGCACCACGGCCGACGGCCTGTTCACGGTGCAGAAGAGCGAGTGCCTCGGTGCCTGCGCCGACGCACCGGTGCTGCTGGTGAATGACAGGCAGATGGTCAGCTTCATGGACAACAAGAAGCTCGACGAACTCGTTGCCACCTTGAAGGCCCACGCCGCATGAACACGCTGCCCGACCTCTCGAAGTTCCAGGCCAGCGGCGTCGAAACCTGCTTTCACGGCCGCCACATCGGCGCACAGATCTACGACGGCCTCGATGGCAAGAACTGGCGCCTGAAAGACTACGAGGCGCGTGGCGGTTACCAGGCGCTGCGCAAGATCCTGGCGCAAGGCACGGACCCGAACAGCAGTGACGGCCAGCCGCTCGGCATGACGGCCGACCAGGTCATCGCCGAGGTCAAGGCCTCGGGCCTGCGTGGCCGAGGCGGTGCCGGCTTTCCGACCGGCCTGAAGTGGAGCTTCATGCCACGCATGTTTCCCGGGGCCAAGTACCTCGTCTGCAATTCCGACGAAGGCGAACCCGGCACCTGCAAGGACCGCGACATCCTGATGTTCAACCCGCACATCGTCATCGAAGGCATGGCGATCGCGGCGTACGCGATGGGCATCAAGGTCGGCTACAACTACATCCACGGCGAGATCTTCGAAGGCTACGAACGCTTCGAAGAGGCGCTCGAAGAAGCGCGCGCTGCGGGTTACCTGGGTGACAACCTGCTCGGCTCCACGTTCAGCTTCCAGCTGCACGCGGCCCACGGTTTCGGCGCCTACATCTGCGGTGAAGAAACCGCGCTGCTCGAATCGCTCGAAGGCAAGAAAGGCCAGCCGCGTTTCAAGCCGCCGTTCCCGGCCAGCTACGGCCTGTATGGCAAGCCGACCACGATCAACAACACCGAGACCTTCGCGGCGGTGCCGTGGATCATCCGCAATGGCGGCGTGGCCTACCTCGAGATCGGCAAGCCGAACAACGGCGGCACCAAGATCTTCTCGGTCGTCGGTGACGTGCAGCGCCCCGGCAACTTCGAAGTGCCCCTGGGCACGCCGTTCTCGAAGCTGCTCGAACTCGCCGGTGGCGTGCGCGAAGGCCGCACGCTGAAGGCCGTGATCCCGGGTGGCTCGTCGTCGCCGGTGCTCACCGCCGAGGTGATGATGAACACGACGATGGACTACGACGCCATCGCCAAGGCCGGCTCGATGCTCGGCTCGGGCGCGGTGATCGTGATGGACGACACCCGTTGCATGGTGAAGAGCCTGCTGCGCCTGTCGTACTTCTACATGCACGAAAGCTGCGGCCAGTGCACGCCCTGCCGCGAAGGCACGGGCTGGCTCTACCGCATGGTCGAGCGCATCGCCGACGGCAAGGGCCGCATGGAAGACATCGACCTGCTGAACTCGGTGGCCGACAACATCCAGGGCCGCACCATCTGTGCGCTCGGCGACGCAGCGGCGATGCCGGTGCGCGCGATGATCAAGAACTTCCGTGACGAGTTCGTGCACCTGATCGAACACAAGACCGCCAAGGTCGCGGCCGCTCCACAAGCGCTTGCCGCCTGAGAACCCCATGATCGAAATCGAACTCGACGGCAAGAAGGTAGAGGTTGTTGAAGGCAGCATGATCATGCATGCCGCCGACAACGCCGGCACCTACATCCCGCACTTCTGCTATCACAAGAAGCTCAGCATCGCGGCCAACTGCCGCATGTGCCTGGTCGACGTCGAGAAGGCGCCCAAGCCCATGCCGGCCTGCGCCACGCCGGTCACGCAGGGCATGATCGTTCGCACCAAGAGTGCGAAGGCGCTGCAGGCCCAGAAGGGCGTGATGGAGTTCCTGCTCATCAACCACCCGCTCGACTGCCCCATCTGCGACCAGGGTGGCGAGTGCCAGCTGCAAGACCTGGCGGTCGGCTACGGCGCCTCGAGCACGCGCTACAACGAAGAGAAGCGCGTCGTCTTCCACAAGAACGTGGGCCCGCTGATCTCGATGGAAGAGATGAGCCGCTGCATCCACTGCACCCGCTGCGTGCGCTTCGGCCAAGAGGTTGCCGGCGTGATGGAGCTCGGCATGATCCACCGCGGCGAGCACTCCGAGATCACCACCATCCTCGGCGAGACGATCGACTCCGAACTGTCGGGCAACATGATCGACGTCTGCCCGGTCGGCGCGCTCACCAGCAAGCCTTTCCGCTACAGCGCCCGCACCTGGGAGCTGTCGCGCCGCAAGAGCGTGAGCCCGCACGACAGCACGGGCGCGAACCTGATCGTGCAGGTCAAGAACAACCAGGTGATGCGCGTCGTTCCGCTCGAGAACGAAGACGTGAACGAATGCTGGGTCGCCGACCGCGACCGCTTTTCCTACGAAGCGCTGAACGGGCCCGAGCGCCTGACTGCGCCCATGGTCAAGCAGGGCGGTTCCTGGCAAGCCACCGACTGGCCGACCGCACTCGAATACATCGCGCGCAGCCTGAAGCAGATCAAGGCCGACCAAGGCGCGGCGAGCATCGGTGCGCTCGGCTCGGCGCACAGCACGGTCGAAGAACTGCATTTGCTGGCCAAGCTCGTGCGCGGCCTGGGCAGCGAGAACATTGACCACCGCACGCGCCACGCCGACTTCAGCGCGACGCAGGGCGTTCGGTGGCTGGGCACCTCGATTGCCTCGCTATCGAACCTGCAACGTGTGCTGGTCGTCGGCTCGTTCCTGCGCAAGGACCACCCGCTGTTCGCGCAACGCATCCGCCAGGCCGCCCGCAAGGGCGCCAAGGTGCACAGCATCCATGCGGTGCACGACGATTGGCTGATGCCGGTCGCGACCCAGCTCTCCGCGGCGCCGAGCCAGTGGGTTCAGGCGCTCGCCGATGTGGCTGTTGCCGTGGCGCAAGCCAAGGGCGCGAACGCGCCGCTGGCCGGGCAGGCCGGTGAGGCCGCCCAGGCAATCGCGAGCTCGCTGCTCAGTGGCGAGCGCAAGGCCGTGTTGCTGGGCAGCGCAGCGGCGCAGCACCCGGATGCAGCTTCGCTGCTGGCGCTCGCGAACTGGATCGCCGAGCAGACTGGCGCGAGCGTCGGCTTCCTCGGCGAAGCGGCCAACAGCGTCGGTGCGCAGCTCGTGGCCGCGCAGCCGGGCAATGGCGGCCTCAACGCCGGGCAGATGCTCGGCGCCGCCGCCGGTGGCGCGCTCAAGGCCTGCCTGCTGCTGAACCTCGAGCCCGCGCTCGACGCGCACAACGGTGCCGCTGCCAACGCTGCCTTGAGTGCGATGGACCTGGTGGTCGTGATGAGCCCGTTCAAGACCGCCGGTGTGGACGTGGCCGACCTGATGCTGCCGATCGCGCCGTTCACAGAAACCTCGGGTACGTTCGTCAATGCCGAAGGCCGGGTTCAGAGTTTCCACGGTGTCGTGAAGCCGCTCGGCGAGACGCGCCCCGCGTGGAAGCTGCTGCGTGTGCTGGGCAACATGCTCGACCTGAAGGGCTTCGACTTCGAGACCTCGGAAGACGTGCGCTCCGAAGCGCTCGGCGACGTCGCCTCGATCCCCGCCCGCCTGAGCAACGCAGGCGGTGCGGCGGTGCCTGGCACGGCGTCTGGCGCCACGCTCGAGCGCATCGCCGACGTGCCGATCTACGCCACCGATTCGCTGGTGCGCCGCGCCACGTCGCTGCAGCTCACCGCCGATGCACGCGCACCGGTGGCCAGCCTGCCGCCGGCCTTGTGGTCGCAGCTCGGCCTGAACGACGGCGACAAGGTGCGCGTGTCGCAAGGTGCGGCCATGGTCGTGCTCGGCGCCCGCGTCGACAGCACGTTGGCCGCGGGCACCGTGCGCGTTCCGGCCGGCCATGTCGACACCGCCATGCTGGGCGCGATGTTCGGCGAAGTCCGCGTCGAAAAGGCATAGGCCGAACATGCTCGACACCATCACCTCGTTTGGAAGCTCCCTGCTCGGCCCGGTCTGGCCCGTGGCCTGGGCCGTGATCAAGATCGTTGCGCTGATCCTGCCGCTGATGGGCTGCGTGGCCTACCTCACGCTGTGGGAACGCAAGGCCATCGGCTGGAGCCAGATCCGCCCCGGCCCGAACCGTGTCGGCCCGCTCGGGCTGCTGCAGCCGATCGCCGACGCCGTCAAGCTGCTGTTCAAGGAGATCATCGTTCCGACGGCCGCCAACAAGGCCCTGTTCTTCCTCGGCCCGGTGATGACGATCATGCCGGCGCTGGCCGCCTGGGCCGTCGTGCCTTTCGGCCCCGAAGTGGCGCTGGCCAACGTCAACGCCGGCCTGCTGTTCCTGATGGCGATCACCTCGATGGAGGTCTACGGCGTGATCATCGCCGG
>NZ_JAVTWP010000051.1:0-4008 GCF_032229685.1 Rhizobacter sp.
ATCCCGAACTGCATCAGCTACGACCCGACCTTCGCGCACGAGGTCGGCGTGATCCTGCACCATGGGCTGAAGCGCATGGTCGAGAAACAGGAGAACGTGTACTTCTACCTGACGCTGCTGAACGAGAACTACCCGATGCCGGGCCTGAAGGCGGGCACCGAAGAGCAGATCCTGAAGGGCATGTACCTGCTCGAAGAGGGCGCGAAGAAGACACCGCGCGTGAACCTGCTGGGCAGCGGCACGATCCTGCTCGAAAGCGTGGCCGCGAAGGCGCTGCTCGAGAAAGACTGGGGCGTGGCGGCCAACGTGTGGAGCTGCCCGAGCTTCAACGAACTGGCGCGCGACGGCCAGGACGCGGAGCGCTGGAACCTGCTGCACCCGCTCGAGAAGAAGCCGCGCGTGGCCTACGTCACCGAGCAGCTCGACAAACACGCCGGCCCGGTGATCGCCTCGACCGACTACATGAAGAACTATGCCGAGCAGATCCGCGCCTTCATGCCCAAGGGTCGCACCTACAAGGTGCTGGGCACCGACGGTTTCGGCCGCAGCGACTTCCGCAGCAAGCTGCGCGAGCACTTCGAGGTGAACCGCCACTACGTCGTGGTGGCGGCCTTGAAGGCGCTGGCCGACGAAGGCACGGTGCCGATGGCCAAGGTGGCCGAGGCGATCAAGAAGTACGGCATCAATGTCGACAAGATCAATCCGCTCTACGCATAAATAAAGACGGACGGAGACAACAAAAATGGCAACGGTTGAAGTCAAGGTCCCCGACATCGGCGACTTCGCGGAAGTGGAAATCATCGAGCTGATGGTGAAAGTCGGCGACACGGTGAAGGCCGAGCAGTCGCTCATCACGGTCGAGAGCGACAAGGCCTCGATGGAGATCCCGTCGTCGCACGCCGGCGTCGTCAAGGAGCTGAAGGTCAAGCTCGGCGACAAGGTCAAGGAAGGTTCTCTGGTGCTGGTGCTCGAAGCGGCTGGCGACGCGGCCGCTGCACCCGCGGCGGCCCCCGCACCCGCACCGGCCGCCACAGCACCTGCGCCCGCAGCCGCTCCGGCGGCGGCACCGGCTGCCGCGAGTGGCGGCCCGGTCGATGTGGTTGTGCCCGACATCGGCGACTTCGACGAAGTCACGGTCATCGAGGTGATGGTCGCGGCCGGTGACGCGATCAAGGTCGAGCAAAGCCTGATCACGGTCGAGAGCGACAAGGCGTCGATGGAGATCCCGTCTTCTCACGCCGGTGTGGTGAAGGAGATGAAGGTCAAGGTCGGTGACAAGGTCGCCAAGGGCAGCCTGGTCGCGGTGGTGCAAGCCGCAGGTGGCGCTGCGCCGGCTGCGGCCGCTGCCGCGCCGGCACCCGCTGCTGCTTCGGCCCCGGCGTCTGCGCCCGCCGCAGCGGCGGAAAAGCCCGTGCCGACGGCGTCGCTCCCTGCCCATGAACCGACCATGGCGAAGGGCGTGTTGCCGCACGCGTCGCCCACGATCCGCAAGCTCGCCCGCGAGCTCGGTGTGCCGCTCGAAGAAGTGAAGGGCAGCGGCCCGAAAGGCCGCATCACGCAGGAAGACGTGCAGGGTTTCGTCAAGGGCGTGATGGCCGGCGCCGTGCAGACGCAGGCACAGGCGGCGAAGGCACCAGCCGCGGCTGCGGCGGGTGGTGGCGGTGGTCTCGCCGGCCTGCTGCCGTGGCCCAAGGTCGACTTCACGAAGTTCGGCCCGGTCGAGCGCAAGGACCTGTCTCGCATCAAGAAGATCAGCGGCGCGAACCTGCACCGCAACTGGGTGATGATCCCGCACGTCACCAACAACGACGAGGTCGACATCACCGAGCTCGAGGCTTTCCGTGTCTCCACCAACAAGGAGAACGAGAAGTCGGGCGTGAAGGTCACGATGCTCGCGTTCGTGATCAAGGCCGTGGTCTCGGCGCTGAAGAAGTTCCCGGAGTTCAACACCAGCCTCGACGGTGACACCCTCGTCTACAAGCAGTACTTCCACATCGGCTTCGCGGCCGACACGCCGAACGGCCTGGTCGTGCCGGTGTTGAAAGACGCCGACAAGAAGGGCGTGATCCAGATCAGCACCGAGATGGGCGACCTGGCCAAGAAGGCGCGTGACGGCAAGCTCGGCCCGGCCGACATGACCGGCGGTTGTTTCTCGATCAGCTCGCTCGGCGGCATCGGCGGCACGCACTTCACGCCGATCATCAACGCGCCCGAGGTCGCGATCCTCGGCCTGTCGAAGAGCGCGATGAAGCCGGTGTGGGACGGCAAGGGCTTCGTGCCGCGCCTCACCCTGCCACTCTCGCTGTCTTACGACCACCGCGTGATCGACGGCGCATCGGCAGCACGCTTCAACGCCTACCTCGGGCAGATCCTCGGCGACTTCCGCCGCGTGTTGCTCTAGGAAAGCAGCTGATGACGACCGTCGTGGTGGCCCGCTTGGGCGGCACCGTGGCCATCGCTGCCGACACGCTGGTCACCTTCGGTGACACGCGGCTGGCGCATGGCTACGAGGCCAACGAAAAACTGTTCAAGGTCGGCGATTCGTGGATCGGCATGGCGGGCACCACGGCGCACTTCCCGGTGCTGCGGCGTGCGCTCGCGGCGCTGCCGCCCGACGAGCTCAAGCTGCATTCGCGCGACCAGGTGTTCGACACCTTTCTCAAGCTGCACCCGAAGCTGAAGGAGAACTTCTTCCTGAACACCAAGGAAGACGATTCCGACCCCTACGAGAGCTCGCAGTTCACCGCGCTGATCGCCAACCACGCCGGCATCTTTGGCGTGTACTCGTACCGCGAGGTGTTCGAGTTCGACCGCTTCTGGGGCATCGGCACCGGCCGCGCGTTTGCGCTCGGTGCGATGCACGCCGGCTTCGACAAGGCGAAAACGGCGCGTGAAGTGGCCGAGCTCGGCGTGCGTGCAGGCTGTGAATTCGACAAGAACTCGAGTGGGCCGGTGCATGCCCACACCATCAAACTCAAAGTGAAAGGCTGACCATGGCCCTCATCGACATCAAGGTGCCGGACATCGGCGATTTCAAGGACGTGGCGGTCATCGAGCTGCTGGTCAAGCCGGGTGACACGGTCAAGGCCGAGCAGAGCCTGCTGACGGTCGAGAGCGACAAGGCGTCGATGGAGATCCCGTCTTCGCACGCCGGTGTCGTGAAGAGCGTGGCGGTCAAGGTGGGTGACGTGGTCAACGAAGGTTCGGTGATCGTTTCGCTCGAAGCAGACGGTGCCGCGGCACCGGCGGCCGCGCCCAATGCACCCGCCGCGGCGCCTGTGCCCGCGCCTGCGAAGGCTGCAACACCGGCTGCCCCGGCGCCCGCAGCGTCGAGCTACGCCGGCGGCGCCGACACCGAATGCGACCTCGTCGTTCTCGGCGCCGGCCCGGGCGGTTATTCGGCCGCCTTCCGCGCCGCCGACCTCGGCATGAAGGTCGTGCTGATCGAACGGTTCGCGACACTCGGCGGCGTGTGCCTGAACGTCGGCTGCATCCCGTCGAAGGCGCTGTTGCACGTGGCCGCGGTGATGGACGAGGTCAAGCACTTCGACGCGATGGGCGTGACCTTCGCGCCGCCGACGCTCGACCTCGCCAAGCTGCGCACCCACAAGGAAAAGGTGATCGGCAAACTCACTGGCGGGCTGGCCGCGATGGCCAAGATGCGCAAGGTCACGGTGCTGCAGGGCACGGGCGAGTTCCTCGACCCGCACCACCTCACCGTGGCGCTCGCCAAGGGCGGCACGCAGACCGTGAAGTTCAAGCAGGCCATCATCGCCGCCGGTTCCGAAGCGGTGAAGTTGCCTTTCCTGCCGAAGGACGATCCGCGCGTGGTCACCTCCACCGGCGCGCTCGAGCTGCGCCAGAACCCGAAGCGCATGCTGATCATCGGTGGCGGCATCATCGGCCTTGAGATGGGCACGGTGTATTCGACGCTCGGCGCGCGGCTCGACGTGGTCGAGATGCTCGACGGCCTGATGCAGGGCGCCGACCGCGACCTCGTCAAGGTCT
>NZ_JAVTWP010000052.1:0-3807 GCF_032229685.1 Rhizobacter sp.
CGCAGGCGCTGTCACGGTCATCGGCAAGGCACCGCTGACCTGGGCGCTCTGGTCGGCGCCGCGCAGATCCAGGCTTGCGGCACCGCCCTTGGTCGAGAAGCGAACCGTGGCGGTCCGCCCGTCGGCGAGCTTGATCGATGCGCCGGTTTGCCCGGGCGCGTCAGCGCGCGTGCTCGACACCACGGCGCCATTCGTGGAGAGCACGTGCAGGAACACCGAACTGCTGCCCTCGGTGTCGGCCACGTCGACGCGCACGCCGCCCCGCATGCCGGTGCGCATCTGGGCCCAGCTTTGAACCGTGGGTGTGAGGCCGGTGGGGGCCAGGCGGTTCACGTCGAGCTGGCCCTTGCCTTCGGTGTAGCGGATCGAGTCGCCTTCGATCGTCGGCGGGCCACCGAGGTTGAGCGTCCAGACGCGCGGTATCGAGGCGCTGTTCGCCGCGGCACGGTCGAACACGACGAAGGTGTCGGGCTTGATGAAGAGGAACTCGCGCTCGCTCTGCACCACGGCCGGTTGCGCACGGTAGTTGGCCGTCATGCGGGCGGACGCATAGGTGTAGTGCGGCGTGTCGGCCAGCGCGTTGAGCGCGCAAGTGGTTCCGGCGCGCTGCTTCACCGTGGCGCCGGCGGCGCCGAACCGCACCATGTTGTGCAGTTCTTCGTCCTGTTCGATGCCCGAGTGCGAGTACACGTTCGAGTCAGTCGCCAGCCAGGCGCCCTTGTAGATCACGAAGCTGCCCTGGTCGCGGTGCGCGTGGCTCTCGGTGTAGGGCCCGCAGATGAAATTGGCGTAGGTCGCGCTCGGCTCCCACGACGAACGCATCATCACCTGCCCGGTGCCCGGCCCGTAGTAGGTGGTCGCCAGTTCGGTGAGCGGCCGGGCCTTGATGCCGGGTTGTTCGTAGAGGAAGTCGACGTAGTACATGAAGCTGTTCTTCATCTGCGGCACGGTCGATCGTTCCAGCAGCGTGCGTGCCGCGCCCGACAGCGGCTCGTCCGGGAACAACGACATGAGCACCATCAGGTATTCGCGGTGGTAGTCGAACAACGCGCCGGTCGAGTCGCGTGCGTGGTCGCCTGTGGGGGCGAGCCGGTCGAGCGTCGGCACGATGCTGTGGATCAGGTGCGACATCGACGCCAGCGTGTGCGGCGTGCGCAGGGCGATCTGTTCGCCCGTCGATCGGTACCACCAGTCGTAGAGCTGGAACAGGTTCTTCATCGCCGTGCCGTAGCCCGTGCCTTCGCGCGAGCCGCCGCCGGCGAGTTCGCGGTTGAAGGTCGGCACGAGCTGGTTCTCGATCTTCGCGGTGCGAAAGAGCTGCAACCAGGTGTCGGCTTGCGGGTTCTCGCCGCGAGTCGCCAGGCCGAGCAGCATGGTCGCGCGCAGGAAAGAGTAGTAGTAGTTGTTAGACGGGTTGTCGACCGACCAACCGGTCCACGGGTAGACCGTGTTGCCCCAGCGTGCCTGGGTGTGGTTCCAGACGTTCCACACCGCCTGGTTCGAGTAGTTCGCCCAGCGTTCGCGTTGTGCCGGGCTCAGGTGTTCGTGGCACCAGTCGTAGACCAGCGCGACGTTCCCGATCTGCTGGCCGATCTCGAGATAGCTGTCGCCGGCGACCGCGGCCCGCTGGTTCTTCGAGATCTTGTCTTCTTCGGAGACGACGAACTTTTCCGTTTCGTCGATCGCATGCCTGGCGTAGCGGACTTCGCCGGTCAGCTGGAACATCAGCGCCGAGTACCAGGGCTGGTAGGCGTAAGCCTTGGCGCCGAGCAGTTGCGCTGACACCTGCGTCTGGAAACGCGAAGCCGCTGCGGAACCGCTCTTCAGCGACTCCTGCAGCCTGGTCTTGGTGGCAGCGTCGTTCAACAGGATGCGAGGATGGGTCGTCGCCACGCGCCACGCGGGCGCGGCTGGCGGCGCAGCGGACGGAGGCGGCTTGGCGGCTGCGCCCGGCTTCGGCGCCGTTTGCGCCGCCAAGCTCGCACTCAGGCCGACGAGCGTGACGGCGACCACAAGCCGCAGGCCGAGAAATTTCTGCACGAACATCGATGCCCCCTGCTCTTTCTGCTGTTTCACGCTGCTGCCGTCGGCCCGCACTGTCGCCTGCAACGGCCCGCCCGGTCGACCGGGAGCAGCGTCAAGCTACCACTTTGCGTTGATCCACGCGCGAGCGGGGTTCTCGAGAAGGTAGAAAGACAAGAGGCCGGTCGCCATGGCGCCCAGAAAGGCAACGCCGGTCGGCAGCATCGCCTTGTAGGTGAAGAAGGGGTGTTGCCACAAGTAGATCGAATAAGACCACACACCCATTGTCCGCATCGGCACTGTCGCCAGCAGCTGGCGTACAGCGGCCGGCGCTTCACTCAGGTGGTTGACCGCGAAGGCCAGGGCCAGCGGCGAAACAATCGCCGAGACCCACCAATGCGCGGTCGGCAGGTAGCCGAGCGCCGCGATCGGAAAGGCCGCCAGAGGCATCCACGGACTCACCCACGGCGCGACGCGGTGACGAACCAGGAAGTACCCCGCCGACACCAGCAAGAACGAGGCAGCCACTTCGGTGCGGATCTCGTACGACGCGTTGCGCATCGAGGGCGAGACGCTGTAGACGTAGTACAGCGCCATGCTGACCACGCTGACGGCACCCAATACCCAAGCCTCGCGCCGGCGCAGGAAGGGCAACAAGGTCAGCACACTCAGAAACACGTAGGAGTGTTCTTCCACATTGAGCGACCACAAGTGCCCGATCGGCAGGCCGGTGCTCCAGATGTCCGGTTGCGCCGGGAAGTAGGTGCGCAGGAAGAAGAGGGTCGACAACAACTCGACCCATTCGTGCTTCGCGCCGAGCGCGGCAGCGACACCGAAGACGACGACGACGAAGAGCGCGAAGGCCGGCAGGATCCGGCTGATCCGGCGTTTGTAGAAGCGAACGAGTGGCGTGCGGCGCACGAACAGGATCTCGCTCATCAACAAGCCCGACAGGCAGAAGAACGCGTCGACGCCGAGCTGGCCCGACTCGATGCCGGCCCAAGGCAGAAAGTGCGATTGCAATACCAGCAGGATCGCCAGGCCGCGCCAACCGTCGAGGTAATCGATGCGGTGGTCTGGACTGTGGGGTGGGCGGGCTCCGGCGGATGTCATGGCATCGGGTCAGGAAGTCGGGCAACGATCCAGTGGATATGCAATGCGGGGCAAGCCTGCTCAGAAGCGATCGATCGTGTCGAACATTTCCAAGCCTGAAGTGTGAAACATCCTTGCCTGGGCCGACCGTGATTAGACGGCACCACGTCACGGACCTGTATGTCTTGTCACCGGCTGTGTGTTTCTGACGTCAGTCCGCCGGGCCGACACCTATGATTTCTGACATGAACAAACGTCTTCGACTGCACGTCCTCACCTCACTGTTTGCCTTGAGCGCCTGCGGTGGCTCGTCGGACGCCGATGTGGGCGCCGCACCTGCGCCTTCCCCCGTGCCGGCACCCGCACCCGCACCTGCACCTGCGCCCGCGCCCGCACCGGCTCCTTCGCCGGCCCCCTCACCCGCACCGGCGCCAGCTCCGTCACCTGCTCCGGCTCCAGCGCCCGTTCCTGCAGGCAATCTGCTGCCGACGCTCCTGAACTTCGCCGAAACCGGCGCGCGCAACTGGAACTTCGGCGGGCACGTGGTCACATCGGCCTTCACCTCCGACCAGGGTCGCTGGGATTACACCGACACCACCTACGAACCCTGGTTGTTCGACCGCGCCGATGCTTGGCGAATGCTGGCCGAGCTGACCGGCGACCCGCGCTGGCAGACCCAGGCGCAAAGCGATC
>NZ_JAVTWP010000053.1:0-22608 GCF_032229685.1 Rhizobacter sp.
CGAACAGCGGCTCCTTGTCTTCCTGGTTGTCCTTGTTGTAGGCCAGCGGCTGGCCTTTCATCAGCGTGATCAGGCCCATGAGGTGGCCGACCACGCGCCCGGTCTTGCCACGCGCAAGTTCGGGCACGTCGGGGTTCTTCTTCTGCGGCATGATCGACGAGCCGGTGCAGAAGCGGTCGGCCAGGTCGATGAAGCCGAAGTTCTGGCTCATCCACAACACCAGCTCTTCGCTGAAGCGCGAGAAGTGCACCATGCACAAGGCGGCGGCCGAGGTGAACTCGATTGCGAAGTCGCGGTCGCTCACGGCGTCGAGGCTGTTCTGGCACACGCTGGCGTGGCCTTGCTCGTCGACCATGCCCAGCGAGCGCGCCACGCGCTCGCGGTCGAGCGGGTAGCTCGTGCCGGCCAGGGCTGCTGCGCCGAGCGGCAGCCGGTTGGTGCGGCGGAACACGTCGTTGAATCGCTCGGCGTCGCGCGAGAACATCTCGACGTACGCGAGCAGGTGGTGGCCGAAGCTCACCGGTTGAGCCACCTGCAGGTGCGTGAAACCGGGCAGGATCACTTCGGCGTTCTTGTCGGCCACTTCGACCAGCGCGCGCTGCAATTCGGTGAGCAGCCCGCCGATGGCGACGATCTCGTCGCGCAGCCACAAGCGCACGTCGGTCGCGACCTGGTCGTTGCGCGAGCGGCCGGTGTGCAGGCGCTTGCCCGCGTCGCCGACCAGGCTCGTCAGGCGCGCCTCGATGTTCAGGTGCACGTCTTCGAGATCGAGCTTCCATTCGAACGTGCCGGCTTCGATCTCTTGCGTGATCTGCGCCAGGCCACGCTCGATGGCGGCGTGGTCTTCGGCCGAGATGATCTTCTGCGCCGCCAGCATCTCGGCATGGGCCAGGCTGCCGCGGATGTCGGCGCGCCACAGGCGCTGGTCGAAGCCCACGCTCGCGGTGTAGCGCTTCACCAGGTCGCTCATCGGTTCCGAGAAAAGCGCAGACCAGGCTTGGGACTTCTTGTCGAGTTGGTTGGCAGACATGGCGTGTGATTTGCGGCACGGCCGCCTCTGTGCAGGCGTGCCGGAGTTGGGGACAATGCGCGACCGATGAGCATGCTGGCGGCCCGGGTCGCGAGCGTCGTCGATTCTATAGAGGCCCTCTCGCCACCTCGCCCACGCCAGCCTGCCACCGATGCCCCCACGCCCTTCGCGCCACACCGACCCCGACGCCCCGGCCAGCCGGCCCGGCCGCCTGGGGGCTTCGCCTTCACGGCCGGCCGAGGCGCGCTCCACCGGCTTCGGCACCACGGTGTTCGACGCCATCGGCTCGGCCGAGCCGGTGCGTGCCAAGGCCCATTCGGTGTTCGATGTGTGCCACGCCGGCGTGGTGCTGCGGGCGGTGCTGTTCGTGCACGCGGTGGTGGCGGTGGGCGTGCTCTTCAACGCCACGAACCTCGCTGGCTGGCTCGCCCTTGTGGCCACCGCGTCGAGCGCGGCGCTGCCGGGCGTTTTGCTGTGGCTGCTCGTCGCCTGCGGCCTGAGCCGCCCGCTCGGTGCCTTGTCGCTGGCGGCGCAGTGGGTGTTCGCGGTGTTGCTGGGCGCGGCCGGCGGCGTGGTGGGCTCGGCGCCGGCCTGGCTGCTCGTGGGTGCCGAAGGCCTCGGCCCCACGCCCTGGCTGGCACTCGCGCTGGCCGGCGCCGGCATGGCGGCGGTGATGTTCCAGTGGCTGCGCATGCGCTCGCAGGCCATGCTGCCGGCCGACACCACGGCGCGGCTGGCCGAGCTGCAGTCGCGCATCCGCCCGCACTTCCTGTTCAACACGCTGAATACCGCGCTCACGCTGGTGCGGCTCGACCCGGCGCGTGCCGAAGGTGTGCTCGAAGACCTGGCCGAACTGTTCCGCGTGGCCATCACCGACAGCGGCGAGTCGGTCACGCTGACCGAAGAAGTCGAGCTCGCCAAACGTTACCTCGCGATCGAGCAGATCCGCTTCGGCAGCCGGCTGCAGGTCAATTGGGAGCTTGACCCGGAAGCCGGTGCCGCGCGCGTGCCGCCGCTGCTGCTGCAGCCGCTGGTCGAGAACGCGGTGCGCCATGGCGTGGAGCCTTCCGACACGGGCGGTGTGATCCGCGTGCGCACGCGCGTGAAGCTGGGCCGTGCGCTCGTTTCCATCGTCAACAGCGTGCCCGAGAGCGCTTCGCGCCCCGGCAACGGCATGGCGCTGCGCAACGTGCGCGAGCGCCTGCGCCTGATGCACGACGTGGCGGCGCAGTTCGAGACGCGGCGTGAAGGCGACGTGTTCCGGGTCCAGATCGTGGTGCCGCTGTGAACGCGCCGACCGGCGCATTGCGCGTGCTCATCGTCGACGACGAAGAGCTGGCGCGCTTGCGCCTGCGTGGCCTGGTGAACGACTGCATCGAACCCCGCGCGACCGTGGTCGGCGAAGCGGCGAACGCGGCGCAGGCCTTGTCGTGGCTCGTGACCCAGCCCTGCGACGTGCTGCTGCTCGACGTGCAAATGCCCGGCCGCGACGGCACCCAGCTCGCCGCCGAGTTGCGCCAGCAGGCGGAGGCGGGCACACCGACGCCGGCGGTTGTGTTCGTGACGGCGCACGCCGAACATGCTCTGCGCGCCTTCGATCTCGACGCGGTCGACTACCTCACCAAACCCGTCAAGCGCGAGCGACTGCACGCGGCCCTGCAACGTGTCGCACAGCGGCTGGCGCAACGGCTCGCGCTGCCGCAGGCGGTGCGTGCGAACGACGCCGAAGAAGTCATCGTGGTCAGCGACCGGGGCCGCGTGGTGCGCGTGCCGCTCGTCGACGTGCTGTATTTCAAGGCCGAGCTGAAGTACGTGACGCTGCGCACCGCCGAACACACCTATGTGCTCGACGAGCCGCTGTCTGACCTGGAAGAGCGCCTCGGCAATCGCTTTCTGCGCGTGCACCGCAACGCGCTGGTGGCGCGCCGCGCGGTGCGTGCGCTCGAGCGCCGCGTGATCGCCAGCGAAGGCGAAGACGAAGGCGGCGAAGGCTGGGCCGTGTGCATGGCGCCGGTGAACGAATGGCTGGCGGTGTCGCGCCGCCAGGCCGCCGCGGTGCGCGAAGCGATCATCGCCGCCGGGCAGTGAGCGGCGGGCTGCCACGCCCCCCGCCAACACCTTCCCGCCCCCCTAAATCGGTCTATGGACTGGCCCCGAGCCGGGGCGTAGCCTGCGTCGCGTGTGCCCCAAGCGGGGCAGGTGTTTTCCACCGAATGCACGGAGTCCCTCATGGCCAAGCACGATCACTTCTGCACCGACCGCGTGTTGCCCGGCAACCAGATGCGCTTTCAGTCGACCGTCACCCGTGGCGGCCGGACCCGTGCGATCGCGGTCATCGGCAAGCTGTGGATGAACGGCAGCACGCTGCGCGTGCGTTTTCTGGGTGGCACGGCCGCGCAGCAGGCCAAGGCGAAAGAGCAGGCCCAGTGGTGGACGGCGTTCGCGAACCTCAAGTTCGACTTCAACAACGCGCCCGACGCCGAGATCCGCATCTCTTTCGACCCCGATGACGGTGCGTGGTCTTACATCGGCACCGACAACCGCGGCATCCCGAGCAACCAGGCCACGATGAACCTCGGCTTCATGGACGGCGGCACCGCCGGCCACGAGTTCGGCCACGCCATCGGCCTGGCGCACGAACACCAGAACCCCGATGGTGGCATCGAGTGGAACGAAGCCACCGTGATCCAGAGCCTGTCGGGGCCGCCGAACAACTGGGACGAAGCGACGATCCGGCACAACGTGCTCGACAAGTACCGCGCCGACCAGCTGCGAGGCACGAAGTTCGACCCCGATTCGATCATGCTGTACTTCTTTCCCGGCAGCTGGGTCAAGAGCGGCGTCGGCACGCATGCGAACGAGGTTCTCTCGGCCACCGACAAGGCCTTCATCGCCAGCGCGCAGGCCTACCCGAAGAGCGCACCGACGGTCGTCGACGCGACCGAGATCAAGGTGAACGCGTCGCGCCGCACCGGCGCCTCGATCGGCAAGCCCGGCGAAGAAGACCTGTTCAGGTTCACGGTCGTGACCGGTGGCAGCCACGTCATCGACACCAAAGGCCCGACCGACGTGGTGATGCGCCTGTTCGGCCCGAACAGCGCGACCAACGTGATCGCCGAAGACGACGACAGTGGCGAAGGCACGAACGCGCGCATCGCCGCGAGCCTGGTGCCGGGGCTCTACTACGCGCAGGTGCGGCACTACAACCGCACCGGTGGCAAAGGCGACTACACGATCCGCGTGCGGCGCACCTCGGCCTGAATCAGCCCGTGTTGCGCAAGCCGGCCGCCACGCCGTTGATCGAGATGTGGATGCCTCGCTGCACCTTGGCGTTGCCCGGGTCGCCTTCGGTGCGGTGGCGATAGCGCCGCATCAACTCGACCTGCAGGTGGTTCAGCGGGTCGAGGTACGGAAAGCGGTGTTCGATCGAGCGCGCGAGCGACGGGTTCGACGCCAGGCGCAGCTTCTCGCCGGTGATCAACTCCAGCGCGTCGCTGGTGCGTTGCCACTCGGCGCGGATCAGTCCGAAGATGCGTTTGCCGAGTTTCTTGTCTTCCACCAGCTCGACGTAGCGCGCCGCGATGGCGAGGTCGCTCTTCGCGATCACCATGTCGAGGTTCGACAGCAGCGTGCCGAAGAACGGCCACTGCTTGTGCATGCGCTGCAGCAGCGCCTGGCGTTCCTTGCGCTGCTTCGGTTCCTTGCCGAGATACGCCTCGATGGCCGAGCCGAAGCCGCACCAGCCCGGCAAGCCCACACGGCACTGGCCCCAGCTGAAGCTCCACGGGATCGCGCGCAGGTCTTCGATCGCGCGCGTGGCCTTGCGTGATGCCGGCCGCGAGCCGATGTTGAGCTCGGCGATCTCGCGGATCGGCGTGGCGCTGAAGAAGTATTCGGTGAAGCCGGGGGTGTCGTAAACGAGCTTGCGGTAGGCCGCGAAGCTCGCGTCGCTGATGGCCGCCGCCGCTTCGAGAAAACTCTTCGGCGCGCTCTTGGTCGGGTTCAGCAGCGTGGCTTCGAGCGTGGCGGCGACCAGCGTTTCGAGGTTGCGCCGGCCGATCTCGGGGTGGGCGTATTTCGAGGCGATCACCTCGCCCTGTTCGGTCAGGCGGATCTGGCCGTTCACCGTGCCCGGCGGCTGCGCCAGGATCGCCTGGTAGCTCGGGCCGCCGCCGCGCCCGACCGTGCCGCCGCGGCCGTGGAACAGCCGCAGCGTGATGCCGTGTTCGCGGCCGAGTTCGGCGAACAGCGCCACGAGATCGAGCTCGGCGCGGTACAGCTCCCAGTTGCTGGTGAAGCTGCCGCCGTCCTTGTTGCTGTCGCTGTAGCCGAGCATGATGTCTTGCTCGGCGCCGCTGCGTTTCATCATGCCGGTGATGCCGGGCAGGGCGTAGAAGGCGCGCATGATCGGCGCGGCGTTGCGCAGGTCGCCGATGGTCTCGAAGAGGGGTGAGACGATCAGGTCGCTGACGGCGCCGTCTGCGAGCGTGCCGCGCAGCAGCCCCACTTCCTTCAGCAGCAGCATCACTTCGAGCAGGTCGCTCACGTCTTCGGTGTGCGAGATGATGTAGTGGCGCAGCGACTCGCGGCCGTAACGCGCGAGCATCTCGACGGCGGCTTCGAAGATCGCGAGCTCGCCGACCGTGTGCTCGCTGTAGGCTGCGGCACGAACGCGCAGCGGCCGCGCGTCGTTGAGTTGCCCGACCAGCAGCGCGCGGCGCGCGTCTTCGCTCAGGGCGCTGTAGTCGGCCTCGACTTTCGCCACGCGCAGCAGCTCGGCGACCACGGCCTCGTGCTTGTCGGAGCTTTGCCGCAGGTCCACCGTGGCGAGGTGGAAGCCGAACACCTGCACCGCGCGCAGCAGCGGCTGCAGGCGCGGTGCGGCCAGGGCTTGTGCGTTGTGCGCGGCGAGCGAGGCGTCGATGACGCGCAGGTCGCTCAGGAAGTCTGAGGCCGAGAGGTAGGGGTTCTGCGGCGCCACGGCATGGCGCAGCGCTTCCGTGCCGGTGAAGAGTTCGAGCGTGGCCGCCAGCCGCGCATACATGCCGATCAGCGCGCGCCGGTAGGGTTCGTCGCTGCGGTGCACGCTGTGGTCGGGCGAGCTCGCAGCGAGCGCGAGCATGTCGGCCGACACCGGTGCCAGCGTGGCCGAGATCGAGAGTTCGGCGCCGAGCTCGTGCGCTTCGGTCAGATAGAAGCGCAGCACGGTTTCGCTTTGCCGTGCCAGCGCCATGCGCAGCGTGTCGGCGGTGACGAAGGGGTTGCCGTCGCGGTCGCCGCCGATCCAGTTGCCCATGCGGAAGAACGACGCGATCTCGTGGCCCGGCAGCGCCTGTTCGATGTCGCGGTACATGCGCGGGATCTGGCGCAGGAAAGTCGAGCGGTAATAGCTGAGCGCGTTCTCGATCTCGTCGGCCACGGTCAGTTTGGCGGTGCGCAGCATGCGCGTCTGCCAGAGCTGCGTGACGCGCGCACGCATCAGCGCTTCGTTCTCGTTGCGATCGCGCTCGGTGTGCAGCGTGTCGCGCTCTTCCACCAGCTCGGCGATGGCACGCTCGGCGTCGAGGATGCTCTTGCGCTGCACCTCGGTCGGATGCGCGGTGAGCACCGGCGAGATGTAGGCACGTGCCAGCGTGCTGGCGATGTCGGCGGCGCGGATGTCGGCCTGCGCCAGGCGCTCCAGCGTCATCGTCAGCGAGCCTTCGTGCAGGTGGCCCTGGCGCTCGTGGTGGTCGCGCCGGCGCACGTGATGGCGGTCTTCGGCGATGTTGGCGAGGTGCGAAAAATAGCTGAAAGCGCGGATCACGCTGACGGTCTGGTCGCCCGACAGGTTCTTCAGCAGCCGGTCGAGCGCGCGGCCGGCCTGGGCGTCGCTCTTCAGCCGGTAGGCCACCGACAACTGGCGCACCCGCTCGACCAGCTCGAACGCCGCCTTGCCCTCTTGCTCGCGAATCACGTCACCCAGGATGCGGCCGAGCAGGCGAATGTCGTCGACCAGTGGCTTGTTCTTCTGGGCGGCGTCGTTTTTGGCGCTGCGGCGGGGTGCAAGGGCTTTGGCGCTGGCCATGGTTACCTCGATTGATGTAATTTGGTTACGGGCCGACGAATCGTAGCAGCGTGCCGCTGCGGGTGGCCGCGGGGCTCACGCAAGAGGCGCGCCTGCTAGCATTGTTCGATGACTTCAAGCACCCTCATCGCCACCCGCGAAAGCCGCCTGGCACTCTGGCAAGCCGAGCATGTGCGTGACCTGCTGACGCAGCGTTTCGGCATGAGCGTGGCGCTGCTCGGCATGACGACGCGTGGCGACCAGATCCTCGACCGCAGCCTTTCGAAGGTCGGCGGCAAGGGGCTGTTCGTCAAGGAGCTCGAAACCGCGTTGGAAGAAGGGCGTGCGCACCTCGCGGTGCATTCGCTGAAAGACGTGCCGATGGACCTGCCCGAAGGCTTCGAGCTGGCCGCGGTGCTCGACCGCGAAGACCCGCGCGATGCTTTTGTGTCGAACCGCTTCGCCACGCTGGCCGACTTGCCGCAGGGCGCCTGCGTGGGCACCTCGAGCCTGCGCCGCGTGGTGCAGCTGGCCGCGCTGCGGCCCGACCTCGACGTGCAGCCGCTGCGTGGCAATCTCGACACGCGCCTGCGCAAGCTCGACGAAGGCGGCTACGACGCGATCGTGCTCGCCGCGGCCGGGCTCATGCGGCTCGGGTTGGCCGAACGAATCCGCTCGCGCTTCGAGCCGGCTCAGATGCTGCCTTGTGCGGGGCAGGGCGCGCTCGGCATCGAGGTGCGGGCCGACGCCCACGCGCTGCGCGAACAACTGGCGCAGCTGACGCACCGTCCCACCTGGCTGGCGGTGCAGGCAGAACGGGCCGTGTCGCGTGCCCTCGGCGGCAGCTGCAGCATGCCGCTGGCGGCGCACGCGGTCTGGAATGGCGCGGCGCTGGAACTGCGTGTCGCCCTCGGCCACCCGGTGGCACCGCAGTCGCCCTTGTTGCGGGTGACCGACAGCGCGAAGGTCGCCACCGACGCCGATGCGCGGGCGCTCGGCGAGCGCGCGGCCGAGGTGCTGCGCCAGGCCGGCGCGGCCGCGTACCTCGGCGCCGCGGCCGAACAGCGCGCCGCGCCCTGAACCGGCCGGTGCCGCCGATGCTGCGGGTGATCGTCACGCGGCCGGCAGCGCAGGCCGCTGATTGGGTGCGGCGCTTGGGCGCCGAACACATCGAGGCCGTGGCCCTGCCGCTGATCGGCGTGGGCCCGGCGGCCGATGCGGCGGCGGTGCACGAAGCCTGGAAATCGTTGCCGACCTGCCGGCTGGTCATGTTCGTGAGCCCGAATGCCGTGGAGCACTTCTTCGCGCTGCGGCCGGCCGGCATGGGCTGGCCGGCTGGCGTGATCGCCGGTTCGCCCGGGCCGGGAACGACGCGCAGCCTGCTCGACATGGGCGTGCCCGTTGCGCAGACGGTGGCACCCTCTGCCGACGCCGCGCAGTTCGATTCGGAGTCGCTGTGGCAGCAACTCGAAACGCAGGACTGGCACGGCGCGCAGGTGCTGATCGTGCGTGGTGACGGGGGCCGTGACTGGCTCGCCGAGACGCTGCGCGGCCGCGGTGCGCGGGTGGCGCACGTGGCGGCCTACCGCCGCGAGGCGCCGCTGTTCGACGCCTCGCAGCAGGCCGTGCTGGCCGGCGCGCTGCGCGAACCGGCGTCGCACCTCTGGTACTTCAGCAGCTCCGAAGCGATCGATCACCTGCAGCATCTGGTGCAAGGCTTCGAGACGCCGCGCTGGCCAGAAGCGCGCGCGTTGGCCACGCACCCGCGCATCGTCGAGCGCGCGCGCCAGCTCGGCATCGCACGTGTGACCGAGTGTCGCCCGCCGCTGGAAGCGGTGGTCGCCTGCATACAATCGATGCGATCGTGAACGAGCTTCCCCCCGACCTGGTTTCCACCCCGGTGGCCGCAGCCCCGGCTGCCCCGACTGCGGCTGCCGCAGAGCCGGCGCGCGCAGCGGCGCCCCTGGCGTCGCGCATCGGTTGGGGCGCGGGCGCCGTGTTGGGCGCGCTGACCGTGGCCAGTGTGGTGCTCGCCTGGAAGGCCGACCAGCGGGTGCTCACGCTCGAACAGGAACTGGTGCGGCGCCAGCAAGACAGCGCGGCGCTCTCGACCGAAGCCCGCATGCTGGCCAAGCAGGCCCAGGAAGGCATGGGCAGCACCGCCGCCAAGCTGGCGCTGCTCGAAGCCCGCGTGGCCGAAGTGGCGGTGCAGCGTGGCCAGCTCGAAGAGCTGATCCAGTCGCTCTCGCGCTCGCGTGACGAGAACATCCTGGTCGACGTGGAAGCGGCGATCCGCGTGGCCTTGCAGCAGACCGCGATCACCGGCAGCGCCGAGCCGCTGGTGGCCACGCTGAAACAGAGCGACGAGCGCCTGGCGCGCTACAACCAACCGCGGCTCGAAGGCGTGCGGCGCGCGATCGTGCGTGACCTCGACCGTGTGAAAGCCGTCAGCGTGGCCGACATCTCCTCGCTCGGCATCAAGCTCGACGAGGCGATCCGCATGGTCGACGACCTGCCGCTCGTGGCCGTGGTCGACACGCGCCGCGAGCCGGCGCGCGACGTGGCGCGGCCGGCGTCGGCCGCGGGCCGAAGCGCGAGTGCTGCGTCCGTCGGGCGTGCGGCCAGCGCAGCGCCGGGTTGGTCGGCCCAGGTCGGCGAGTTCTGGAACACGCTGAGCGAACGCGTCTGGGGCGAAGCGAAGTCGCTGGTGCGCGTGACGCAGACCGACCACCCCGACGCGATGCTGCTGGCGCCGGAGCAGTCGTACTTTCTGCGCGAGAACCTCAAGCTTCGTCTGCTCAATGCACGGCTGGCTCTTCTGAGCCGGCAGTTCGGCATCGCGCAGACCGACCTGCAGGGTGCGCAGGCGGCGCTCGACCGCTACTTCGACCGCGGCTCGAAGCGCACGCTACTCGCGATCGAACTCGTCAAGCAGGTGGCCGGCCAGGCGCGCAGCGTGGGCGTGCCGCGGCCCGACGACACGCTCGCCGCGCTGACCGCCGCTGCCGGGCGCTGACGCTCAGATGCGCGCCACCATCTGGTTCGTGCTGCTCTTCGTGGCGGCGGTGGTGGCGGCGAGCACGCTCGGCACCAACGACGGGCTCGTCGCGCTGTATTGGCGCGGCTGGCGCTACGACATCTCGCTGAACCTGTTCCTGCTGCTGCTGTTCGGCAGCTGCTTCCTGCTCGTCAGTGCGATCCAGGCGCTGAACACGCTGATCGGCCTGCCGCAGCGCGCGCGCGAGTGGCGCGTGGCTCGGCGAGACCGCAGCGCGCAGGCGGCGCTGCGCGACGCGCTCGCGCAATACTTCGGCGGCCGCTACAGCCGCGCCCAGAAGGCGGCGCAACGCGCGCTGGCGATCCAGGCCGACACGCCCGAGCTGGCACAAGACAACGAGTTCACCGTGCTCGGCCACCTGCTGGCCGCCGGCAGCGCGCACCGCCTGCAAGACCGCACCGGTCGCGACGAAGAGTTGCGCCGTGCCCTGCACCTGTCGCGCCGCAGTGCCGCAGCGCGATCGGCAGAAGAGGGCGCGCGCCTGCTCGCGGCGGAGTGGGCGCTCGAAGACCGTGACGCGCCGCGTGCGATGGAACTGCTGGCCGAGTTGCCCGTGGGTGTGGCGCGGCGCACCCACGCATTGCGCCTGAAGCTCCAGGCCACGCGCCTGGGCCGCCAGCCTCAAGACGCGCTCAAGACAGCGCGCCTGCTGGCCAAGCACCAGGCTTTTTCGAAGGGCGCGGCCGAAGGTCTGCTGCGTTCGCTCGCGTTCGAATCGCTCGCCACCGCGCACGACGCCGACCAGTTGCGGCGCACCTGGCTCCAGTTCGATGCGGTCGACCGGCGCGACCCGTTCGTCGCTGCGCGCGCGGCCGTGCGCGCCGCCGAGCTCGGTGCTGTCGACGAAGCGCGGGGCTGGTTGCGGCCGTTCTGGGATCGGCTGCCGGAGTTGAGCGCCGACGAGCGCAGCGCCGTCGCGCAGGCCTTGGCGGCTGCGGTGCAGGGCCTGGGGCCCGAGTGGTTGCCTCGCCTCGAGGCGGCGTCGCAGGCTTACCCGCGCGAAGCCTCGATGGCGCTCGCACTGGGTTGCGCGCTCACCGAGCGCCAGCTCTGGGGCAAGGCCCGGCTGGCGCTCGAGCAGTCGGCCGCCGATGCGGCCTTGCCCACCGCGGCGCGGCGCAAGGCCTGGCTCGCTTTGGCGCGGCTGGCACAGCAGGAAGGTGACGCCGCGCGGGTCGCCCGCTGCTTCGAAGCTGCAGCCCGCCTGCCCTGACGCATTTCAACTGCTATAATCTGCGGCTGCGCGGCTGTAGCTCAGCTGGATAGAGTACTTGGCTACGAACCAAGGGGTCGTGGGTTCGATTCCTGCCAGCCGCACCAGAACAACAAGAAATGGAACAACGGCCTGGAGACTTCGGTTTCCAGGCCGTTTTTTCTTGTTCGGGTGACCTGTCGGCTGCGTTCAGACCCGGATCGAGCCGCGAAAGCCTCGGGCGGCGTAGTACGACTGCGCGCCGTTGTGATACACGAACACCGTGTCATAGCGCCGGTCGCAGAACAGCGCTCCACCGAGCGAGCGCACGCTGGCGGGCGTGCGCACCCAGCTCGATGTCTTGGTGTCGAAGTCGTCCAGCTGCTGGAGCGCGCGGTACTGTTCTTCCGACAGCAACTCGATGCCCATCGCGGCGGCCATGTCGACGGCGTTGTCGGCGGGCTTGTTTTCCTTGCGTGACCGGAGCGCCTCGCCGTCGTAGCAGAGACCTCGGCGCCCGGCCGGGCTCTCTGCCGAGCAATCGCAGAAGGTGAAGTGGCCCGTCGCCTTGTCGTGGCCGATCACGTCGGGTTCGCCGCCGCTCGTCTCCATTGCTCGCAAACAAACCAGGGCCGCGGGAGCGGCTTCCAGTCGGGCGAGCACATCGGCCCATTTCAGTGTCTTGTGCCGGCGCACGTTCTTCTCGAAGCGGGCGCGCAGCGTGTCGAGCAGGTCTTGCCGTTCTGATGCTTTCATGCTCTTTGCGGTGGAGTTTCCGACGCGCAGCCGAAGGCTCGGGCTAGCGAACCCTCGTAGCCGCTGGCGGCTGTTTCAGCCCGAGCACGCAGGCGGCGCAGGCGCACGGCGTGGGTGATCCCACTCCCCGCGCCAGCGGGTCGGGCCGCAGCTGCTGGTGGGCACCCTCGCGTGCTGGATGTTTCGGCTTCGCGGCGGGGCGGTCGTCCAGCACCCGGTGCACCCTGCTCGCGGGCCACGACTTCGGCAGCTTTCGCTGCGTGCCCGAGAGGCTCTCGACGAGGTTCGACCATGGATTGTTCATGTCTTCAGACTAGGCGCCGGCAACGCCTCGCGCCTCCCCCTGAGTGGGGCAGGGCACACAGCCACGCCGAGAAGAAGTTCTCATTTCAATCGGCGTCATGCGGTCGAACACGCGGAATGGCGGGGCAGGGATGGCCACTGGCAGGCCGCCGCCGGGTGTGCAGCCTGAGCAGTTGAGGGATCAGAGATAGTGCAATATGTTGCTTTCGCTTCTCTGGCATCGCGTTCGACTGCATGCCTTTCGAAACCTTGAAGCCAGCTCGCTTTCCTCCCCCTGTGAGGGAGCAGAAGAAGGCATGCACAAAACTGCTTGATCTTTCTCAAGAAGATGCAGTATTATGCATTTCATTGGCGCAACCAGTGCGGCTGTTCGCACGATCCCGAGGAACTCTCCATGAACGAAGCACCGCGTGTCGACTACCGGACTGACCCTTCCCAGTACCGGCACTGGAAGCTGAAGTTCGAGGGCCCGGTGGCCACGCTGCTGGCCGACTTCGATGAAAACGCGGGCCTGCGCCCGGGCTACAAGCTCAAGCTCAACAGCTACGACCTCGGCGTCGACATCGAACTGAACGATGCGATCAACCGCATCCGCTTCGAGCACCCCGAAGTGCGCACGGTGGTCGTGACCAGTGCAAAAGACAAGGTGTTCTGCTCGGGCGCCAACATCTTCATGCTCGGTGTCAGCAGCCACGCGTGGAAAGTGAACTTCTGCAAGTTCACGAACGAAACCCGAAACGGCCTCGAAGACTCGTCGAAACACTCGGGCCTGAAGTTCATCGCGGCCGTCAACGGCGCCTGTGCTGGCGGCGGCTACGAGTTGGCCTTGTCGTGCGATGAGATCTACCTCGTCGACGACCGCTCCTCGGCCGTGAGCCTGCCCGAAGTGCCTTTGCTCGGCGTTTTGCCCGGCACCGGCGGCCTGACCCGCGTGACCGACAAGCGCCATGTGCGGCACGACCTCGCCGACCTGTTCTGCACCAGCGTCGAAGGTGTGCGCGGGCAGAAGGCAAAAGACTGGCGCCTGGTCGACGAGATCGCCAAGCCGCAGGTGTTCGCGCAGAAGGTGCAGGAGCGCGCGCTGGTGCTGGCCGCGCAGAGCGACCGGCCGGCCGACGGAAAGGGTGTGGCGCTCACGCCGCTGCAGTGCACGCTCGAAGCCGACGCGTTGCGCTACGAATTCGTCACAGTGCAGATCGACCGCGCCAAGCGCACCGCCACCTTCACCGTGAAAGCGCCCGCCGCTGCCCAACCCACCACACTCGAAGGCATCGTCGCGGCCGGCGTGGCCTGGTGGCCGCTGCAGATGGGCCGCGAACTCGAAGACGCGATCTTGTCGATGCGCACCAACGAGCTCGACATCGGCACCTGGCTGCTCAAGACCGAAGGTGATGCGGCCGCCGTGCTCGCCAGCGACGCGCTGATGCTCGCGCACCAGAAGCACTGGCTGGTGCGCGAAACCATCGGCCTGCTGCGCCGCACCTTCAGCCGCCTCGACGTGTCGTCGCGCAGCCTGTTCGCGGTGATCGATGCCGGTTCGTGTTTCGCGGGCACGCTGCTCGAGCTGGCGCTGGCCTGCGACCGCAGCTACCACCTCGCGCTGCCCGACGACGCAGCGCGCGCGCCGAAGGTCACCGTGGGCGAGGCCAACTTCGGCATCTACCCGATGGTCACCGAACAGAGCCGTCTGCAGCGCCGCTACTACAACGAGCAACCCGCGCTCGAAGCGGTGCGTGCCCAATCCGGCCAGCCGCTCGACGCCGACGCCGCGTTCGCGATCGGCCTGGTCACCAGCAACCCCGACGACATCGACTGGGACGACGAATTGCGCATCGCGATCGAAGAGCGCGTGGCCATGTCGCCCGACGCGCTGACGGGCCTCGAAGCGAACCTGCGTTTCAATGGCCCCGAGAACATGTTCACGCGCGTCTTCGGCCGCCTCACGGCCTGGCAGAACTGGATCTTCCAGCGCCCGAACGCCGTGGGCGAGAAGGGCGCATTGAAGGTCTATGGCAAGGGCGACAAGGCACAGTTCGACTGGAACCGGGTTTAACGAGAGCACACCATGAGCAGCATCAACTACAGCGAAAAGATCCCCAACAACGTGAACCTGGCCGAAGACCGCACGCTGCAGCGCGCGCTCGAACAGTGGCAGCCGAACTTCATCAACTGGTGGGACGACGTGGGCCCCGAAGGCTCGACCGACTTCGACGTGTACTTGCGCACCGCCGTCAGCGTCGACCCCGGCGGCTGGGCGCAGTTCGGCCACGTGAAGATGCGCGATTACCGCTGGGGCATCTTCCTGAACCCGGGTGACGCCGAGCGCAAGGTGCACTTCGGCGACAACCTCGGCGAAAAGGCCTGGACCGACGTGCCCGGCGAACACCGCGCCAACCTGCGGCGCATCATCGTCACGCAGGGCGACACCGAGCCGGCTTCGGTCGAGCAGCAACGCCACCTCGGCCTCACGGCGCCTTCGATGTACGACCTGCGCAACCTGTTCCAGATCAACGTGGAAGAAGGCCGCCACCTGTGGGCGATGGTCTACCTGCTGCACAAGCACTTCGGCCGCGACGGCCGCGAAGAAGCCGATGCGCTGCTGCAACGCCAGTCGGGCGACCAGAACAACCCGCGCATCCTGGGCGCCTTCAACGAGAAGACGCCCGACTGGCTGGCGTTCTTCATGTTCACCTACTTCACCGACCGCGACGGCAAGTTCCAGCTCTCGGCGCTGGCCGAAAGCGCCTTCGACCCGCTGGCCCGCACGACCAAGTTCATGCTGACCGAAGAAGCGCACCACATGTTCGTGGGCGAGAGCGGCGTGTCGCGCGTCTTGCAGCGCACCGCGCAGGTGATGAACGAGCTGAAGACCGACGACGCGCAGAAGGTGCGTGCGGCCGGCGCGATCGACCTGGGCACCGTGCAGCGTTACCTCAACTTCCACTACAGCGTGACGATCGACCTGTTCGGCGCCGACCAGTCGAGCAACGCCGCAATCTTCTACAGCTCGGGCCTGAAGGGCCGCTACGAAGAAGGCAAACGCAGCGACGACCACATCCTCAAGGGCCAGACCTACAAGGTGCTCGAAGTCCAGAACGGCCAGCTGGTCGAGAAGGACGTGCCGATGCTGAACGCGCTCAACGAAGTGCTGCGCGACGACTTCATCAAGGACTCGGTGGCCGGCGTGGGCCGCTGGAACAAGGTGCTCGAGAAGGCCGGCATCCCGACCCGCATGGTCGTGCCGCACAAGGCCTTCAACCGCCAGATCGGTGCACTCGCGGGCGTGAAGATGTCGCCCGAAGGCCGCGTGGTCAGCGAGGCAGAATGGAGCGCGAAGAAGAACGAGTGGCTGCCCACGCCCGATGACTTCGCTTTCGTGGCTTCGCTGATGGGCCGCGTGGTCGAACCGGGCCGCTTCGCGAACTGGATCGCGCCGCCGGCGATGGGCATCAACAAGCAGCCGGTCGACTTCGAGTACGTGCGCTTCAACTGAAGCGCGCTGCCGGATCCACCAGAACAAGGGGCCTTTCGGCCCCTTGCGCACAATGGGCCTCTTTGCGAGCGCGCGAAGAAGCGAGGAGACACACATGGACACGGCCACCGCCGCCAACCCGGTCATCAAGCAGCACCTGATCGACCCGGAGATCTGCATCCGCTGCAACACCTGCGAAGCCACGTGCCCGGTGGGCGCGATCACGCACGACGACCGCAACTACGTGGTCGACCCCGATAAGTGCAACTTCTGCATGGCCTGCATTTCGCCGTGCCCCACCGGTTCGATCGACAACTGGCGCACCATGCTGCGCGTGCGCGCCTACACGCCGGCCGAGCAGCTCACCTGGGACGAACTGCCGGCCGAGATCAGCGCAGAGCAACTCGCGGCTGAAGGTGTTGTGCTAACGGAAGACACGCCGAGTGCCGCCCGCGAGACCGACGCACACACCGCCGCCGCGGGCGAGGCGCCCTTCAGCGCGAGCATGTACGGCGCCACGCTGCCACCCTGGTCGGCCGCGCACGCCTACACCAACCTGCACGGGCCGAAGAGCCCGATCACGGCCACGGTCGTCGGCAACGTGCGAGTCACCGCCGTCGGCCACGAGTACGACACCCACCATGTGGTGCTCGACTTCGGCAGCATGCCGTTTCCGGTGCTCGAGGGCCAGTCGATCGGCATCCTGCCGCCCGGGCTCGACGCCCAGGGCCGCGCCCACCACGCGCGCCAGTACTCGGTCGCCAGCCCGCGCAACGGCGAGCGGCCCGGCTACAACAACGTGTCGCTCACGATCAAGCGGGTGCTCGAAGACCACCAGGGCCAGCCGGTGCGTGGTGTGGCCTCGAACCACCTGTGCGACCTGCAGGTGGGCGACTCGGTGCAGGTGATCGGCCCGTTCGGCTCCAGCTTCCTGATGCCCAACCACCCACGCTCGAACATCGTGATGATCTGCACCGGCACCGGCAGCGCGCCGATGCGCGCCATGACCGAGTGGCGGCGCCGACTGCGCGCTTCGGGCAAGTTCGAAGGGGGCAAGCTGATGCTGTTCTTCGGTGCGCGCACGAAAGAAGAGCTGCCCTACTTCGGCCCGCTGCAGAACCTGCCGAAAGACTTCATCGACATCAACTTCGCGTTCTCGCGCACGCCCGGCCAGCCCAAGCGTTATGTGCAAGACCTGATGCGCGAACGTGCTGCCGATCTCGCTGCCTTGCTCTCCGACCCGAACACCTGCATCTATGTGTGCGGCCTGAAGAGCATGGAAGAAGGCGTGGTGCTGGCGCTGCGCGACGTGGCGCAGCAGGCGGGGCTGCACTGGGAAAAGATCGGCGCCACGCTCCGGCAAGAAGGCCGCCTGCATCTCGAAACCTACTGAGCCGGGGCCGCTTGATGAACAAGGCCTTCACCCGTGAACCCGATGCGGACGCCGACGACGACGATGAAGTCGCCTTGCCGGCCCTGCCTGCTGGCACGAAGAACTACCTCACGCAGGCCGGCTACGCGCGGCTGCGCGCCGAGTTGCTGGGCCTGCTGGACGACGAGCGGCCGAAGATCGTCGAGATCGTTTCGTGGGCGGCGAAGAACGGTGACCGTTCCGAGAACGGCGACTACCTCTACGGCAAGAAGCGCCTGCGCGAGATCGACCGCCGCATCCGTTTCCTGACCAAGCGCCTGGACATCGCCGAGGTGGCCGACCCCTCGGTGCACCACGGCAGCGACCAGGTTTTCTTCGGCGCCACCGTGACCTACGTGAACCAGCGCGACGAAGAGCGCACCGTCACGATCAAGGGCATCGACGAGACCGACAACCTGGCCGGCGAGATCAGCTGGGTGTCACCGATCGCGCGCGCGCTGCTGAAGGCCCGCGTCGGCGACGAGCTGCAGCTCATGACGCCCGGCGGGCTGGAGCAGATCGAGGTGCTGGCCGTGCATTACCCCGCACCGCCGGGCCACGCTAAGGCTTGACGCGCGCCACGCGCAGCACCGCGGCCGAACGCTTGAGCGTGCGCATCACGTCGGCCAGGTGCAGCCGGTCTCGCACGCTCAAGAGCAAGTTGAGCTCCGTGATCTCGGCGGCGGTGTCGTCGCCCATGTCGATGTGCGTGATGTCGGCCTCGGCCTCGCTCACCGCCTGGGCCACCTGCGCGAGCACGCCCTTGCCGTTGCGCACCAGCAGCGACACCGCGGTTTCGAAAGAGCGCGTCGGCTGCTCGGCCCAGTCGACGCCCATCCAGTGTTCGCTGTCGCGTTCGAACAGGCGTTTGCCGACGCTGCACTCGGTGGTGTGCACCATCAGGCCTTCGCCACGGCCGAGGTAACCGACGATTCCGTCGCCCGGGATCGGGCGGCAACACGGGGCGAGCTGCACCGAAGCACCTTCGCTGCCGTCGATCAACACCAGCCCTTGTGCGGGCGCGTCGTCCAGGTCGGCGGCGTACCGGCCCATCGTCAGCGTGAGCGGGTCGGGTTTGCTGCCCTGTTCGCTCATCAGGCGCGCCAGGCGCTTGGCCACGATGGTCGCGATCTTGCGGCCCAGTCCGATGTCGGTGAACAGGTCGGTGGTGGCGCGGTTGCCGCTCCAGCGCACGAGCTGTTGCCACAAGGCCGCGCCCTCGGGCGCTTCGGTCTCGGGCAGTTGCAGGCCTTCGGCGCGCAAGGCCTGCGCGAGCATCTTGCGGCCCAGGTCTTCCGACTCTTCCTGCTCCATGTTCTTCAGGTAGTGGCGGATCTTCGAACGCGCGCGGCCGGTGCGCACGAAGTTCAGCCAGGCCGGGTTCGGGCGTGCACCGGGTGCGCTGCTGACCTCGACCACGTCTCCGCTGCGCAGTTCGGTGCGCAGCGCCACCGGCTCGCCGTTGACCTTGGCCGCGACGCAGTGGTCGCCCACGTCGGTGTGGATCGCGTACGCGAAGTCGACCGGCGTGGCGCCGCGCGGCAGCGCCAGAATCTTCGACTTGGGCGTGAACACGTAGACCGCATCGGGGAACAGGTCGATCTTCACGTGTTCGAGAAACTCGCTCGCGTCGCGGGTTTCGTCTTGAATGTCGATCAGCGACTGCAGCCACATGGCGCCCAGGCGCTGCGCTTCCTGCACGTGAACCGGGCCGCGCGTGGTCTTGTATAGCCAGTGTGCGGCGATGCCCTTTTCGGCCACGGCATGCATGGGCTCGGTGCGGATCTGGAACTCGACCGCCGTGCCCAGCGGGCTCACGAGCGTGGTGTGCAGCGACTGGTAGCCGTTGGCCTTGGGGATCGCGATGTAGTCCTTGAAGCGGCCGGGCAGCGGCTTGAAGAGCTGGTGCAGCACACCCATCGCCACGTAACACTCGGACAGCGTGGCCACGACGATGCGAAAGCCGAAGATGTCGTTCACCTGCGCGAAGGTCAGGTGCTTTTCGCGCATCTTCTTGTAGATCGAGATCAGCGTTTTTTCGCGGCCGAACACCTGCGCCGGCAGCTTGGCCTGAGCAAAGGCTTTCTCGACGTCATGCTGAATGCGCTCGACGATGTCGCGCCGGTAGCCACGCGCCTTCTGCACCGCCTTGAACAAGGCCGCGTGGCGCCACGGGCGCAGGTGCTGGAACGAGAGCTCCTGCAACTCGCGGTAGGTCTGGTTCAGGCCGAGGCGGTGCGCGATCGGCGCGTAGATCTCGAGCGTTTCGTTGGCCACACGCGTGCGCTTGGCCGGTGCCACCGCCTCCATCGTGCGCATGTTGTGCAGGCGGTCGGCGAGCTTGATGAGGATCACGCGCACGTCGCGTGCCATCGCCAGCAGCATCTTGCGGAACGACTCGGCCTGCGACTCTTCGCGCGTGGAGAACTGCAGCTTGTCGAGCTTGGTCAGGCCGTCGACCAGGTCGGCCGTGGGCGCACCGAAGCGTTCGATCAGCTCGGTTTTGGTGATGCCGCAATCTTCCATTGCGTCGTGCATCAGCGCGGCCATGATGGCCTGCGCGTCGAGCTTCCACTCTGCACAGAGACCGGCCACCGCGATCGGGTGCGTGATGTAGGGCTCGCCGCTGGCGCGGAACTGGCCCAGGTGCGCTTCGTCGGCGAAGCGGTAGGCGTCGCGCACGCGCTTGATGTCGGCGGCGTCGAGGTAGTCGAGCTTGTGGGTCAGTGCGGCGAACGACGCGGCGGCAGCGTCGGAAGCGGCAGGAACACTCGTGCGTTTGCCCGCCGCGGCTGGCGGGTCACGCAAGGTGTTCGGAGATCGGGCGCCCATGTTCCGAATTTAACGTGGATTGGGCGTTGCGGTGAGCCCGGGGTGATGCCCGGTCATCGCATGGCGGCTCGGGGGCCGCGCGGTCTTGTCAGGCCAGGCGCGTCGGCGCGCTCAGACCGGCACCTTGCGCAGCATCTCGATGCCGACTTCGCCGGCGGCGATCTCGCGCAATGCCGTCACGCCGGGCTTGTTCTTGGTTTCGATCTTCGGCGCGTGGCCCTGGCTCAGCATGCGGGCCCGGTAGGTGGCGGCAAGCACCAGCTGAAAGCGGTTCGGGATCTTGGTCAGGCAGTCTTCGACGGTGATGCGGGCCATGTGCGGTGCTCCGGGAGAAGTGAATGCGGGCTGGTTCGCCAAGGAATCAGCTGAGGTCGAGAGCTGCAAAGACAGCAGGCTTGCTTCTTTGCAAGGCAGCGTACTTGAGCCGCTGCGAATGCACGATCGCTTTCAGGTCGAAAAGCGCCGTCTCGAACAGAGCGTTGATTATAACGAAGTCGAAGTGCCGGGCCTGCGAGACCTCGACCCGCGCGTTCTCCATGCGCCGTGCGATCACCTCGGGCCGGTCTTCGCCGCGCCGGTGCAGCCGCTGCAGCAGTTCTTCCCAGCTCGGCGGCAGGATGAAGATCAGCACGGCATTCGGGAACAGCTTCTTGATCTGCAGCGCCCCTTGCCAATCGATCTCGAGCACCACGTCTTGCCCGCCGGTGATGCGTTCTTCGATCGCCGCTCGCGAGGTGCCGTAGAGGTGGCCGTGCACTTCGGCCCATTCGAGGAAGGCGCCTGACTCGATCATCGAACGAAACGTCGCCGCATCGGTGAAGTGGTACTCGCGGCCCTGCTGTTCTTGCCCGCGGGGTGCGCGCGTGGTGTGCGACACCGCGACCACGAGGTGCGAGTCGACCTGCAGCAGCGAACTGACGAGGCTCGACTTGCCGGCCCCGCTGGGCGCAGCGACGACGAAAAGGTTACCGGGGTATTCCATCGGCTGGATCGAAAGGGGGGGGGGGCCCGCCGGGGGTTCGGCAGCCAGTCTAGCAGCGGCGCCACTCCGAGCGCCCGGCGCGGCCCGATGGCGGCCAGGGCATCGCCGCGCCTTGTGGGCCGACCGGTCGACATTCGTTGAGAGAATCGCCCGCATGTCGAACCAGTTCTCATTGCCGGGCTTCGGTGCGCCACCGAGCCTGCCTCGGCCGGCGAAGCCTTGCGCGGCCAATACGTGAGCACTCGTGCGCGCGTCGCGGCCGATCGACTTCACGTCACCTGCGGCGACATGGGGAGCTTCAGCGAACCGCCGGCGGACGCGCTGGTCAACGCAGCCGTCGAAGCTGCGGCAGCCTTGAGTCTCCCGGCATTCGAGATCGTCTTCGAGCGCGTCATGAGCTTCAAGGGAAACGAGGCGCTGGTTCTGCTCGAACGTGACGGTGCCGCAGGCATCGCAGCGTTTCGCGCCGCGCTGGGGTGGGCGCTCGCGGAGGTCGGCTTGAAGGCCGGCGTCGGTGGCAGGCCGCACATGACGTTGGGCCATGGCGGCACGGAACTCGCCGAGCAAACTGTCGCCGAACCGATCCCCTGGGCCGCGCGGGAGTTCGTGCTCGTTCACAGCCTCGTCGGCAAGGGTGAACATCGGCACCGCGGCCGCCGGCCGCTCGTGCTGCCACCTTGACCCACGCTACTCGAGGTTTTGGACCTGAACGTCCAGTAAAGTGCCAAGTGTCTGTCGTGCGATCAGACTCGTTCCTTGCCGGCCCAAACACCCCACCGAATACTCCACAGTTTTCGCTCGCAGGGGAGTCTTGTGCCTCGGGTGCTGGATGCAGCAGCGCAACTTCAGCGCGTCGGTGACCGCTGTCCGCGATTGAAGGTTATGAGAAATTGCCACCCGTAGGTGGTTCTGCCTGCCAGCGGCAAACTGTTTGATGTCGATAACACGTCAGGCGTCGCAAGAACAATCTCGGCGCTCTCCACATGGGCAGAAAACTCACTCCTTTCGAGAAGGAGCTTTATCAACGGATCGACGAAGTCATGCACTACGTCTGGGATCCAATCGGTGTGTCTGGTGTACCCACGGCCAGAGACGAGTACGACCGCTACTTGCCCCAAGTTTTCACAATGCTCCTCGAGGCGCAAGATCGAGAGATTCTTTCTCGCTATCTCTGGCAAGTCGAAGAAGAACGCATGGGGTTGAATCCAAACCGGAAGAAGGCGGAAGAAGTCGCAGACATACTGCTTGATTGGTGCGCCACACTGCGGCGCAAGTTCGCCGAACAACCGTGAAGCCAAAGTCGAACCCGGTTCACTCGTTGCTTGCTGTGAAGGGCAGCCCGTCACATTCGTGTGCGGCAGCCGCGAGCGCGACGTCTGACCCTTCGGTCATCCGGGCGCTCCACCGCATGCCGGCTTCAGGCCCTCCATTTCATTCCGGGCGTTGCGCCGTCATGCCGTTCCGCGCCGGCTACCTCAAACGTTAGAGCTCATCAGCGCGTACTACTTCGGAACTCGTCCCCATGG